>JAFXUJ010000002.1 GCA_017525025.1 Elusimicrobiaceae bacterium
CGTTACGCGCTCTACGTCGGGATGGACTACGACCGTTCAGAGCGTTACGGCAACAAAGAAATACCTTTGGAACTATGAGACCGTAACCTATACAGACGGTAGTACGGCAAACACAGACCCCGTTATTATAGGTGTTTATGGAGATACAGGGCCAGAAGGCCCACAGGGGCCTAATGGTAACGACGGCGTAACCTACGAAATTGCTTGTTCTGTAGGCAACGTAACTATAGCGTCCGACGCTGATAGTGCCACGCTTAATTGTTCAGCGGGCTTTTATCGTAAAGAGGGAACGGCGGCACGTCAGGCCCACACTTGCCGTTTTGCCGTCTATTCCCGCACGGGTACTACTTACGCGCTCTTAACGATGTATAATAGTACCTACATAAATAACGGCTACGATGATGGCGTAAACATAAAGGCCAACGTCTATACAGGCTACGACGCGGTAGTAATTTTCATGTTTAGCAGCGCGTACACCGGCACAAGCCCCGCAGGACAGGCGTACTTAGCCAAATGTGAGATTATCGTTAAGAAGCAGGGCAACACAGGCCCCCAAGGCCCGCAGGGGCCAACAGGCGGCACGGGTAGCCAAGGCCCGCGAGGTTATAGAGGCCCCGGACTACGCGGCCCGCAGGATTGGACGCAAGCCGAGTTGGATTTTCAATTTTACAAAGGCGCAGACGGTGAGCCTTACGAAGATTTTGTAGTATATAACGGCAGTTACTACAAATGTATTAAGACACATACAAAAACCGCCTCAAACTATCCGGGCAGCACCTACGACACCAATAACGGCCTTTGGCAGTTATCTACGAAAATGGGATTAGTAGCCGCTAATATCCTGTTTGCTCAACACGGCTATTTTGGTAGTGCGAAAATTAGCGGCGATTGGATGATAAGCACAAACGGAACTATAGACGGTACGGCCTACGATAACGGCGCAACCTATCAGGGTATTACCGCCTATTCCCTGTTTAATCCAAACAACCCGTTAGGCAAATACTTAGCAAAGTACGCTTATGGTAGCGACTACTCATTTACAAGCAGTAACACTACTAAGTCATGGACTACGCTAACTTTGGAGGCCGGAAAAGTTTACTACTTATCGGCCAAAGGCTACGGCAGTAGTTCAACAGGCTATTATATAAGAGTACGCAACTCGTCTACCGGCACTACCTATTCGCCTATATTGATTAACAGCACGTCAGCGGTAACACGCGCAGGGTACATTAAGCCGACGGAAAGCGGTACGTATTATTTGGAGATATACAACCCTAACGGACTATCAGGTACGGTTAACACCGTTACTTTAGAAGAAAAGAATTTTGCCCCGTACTACGCGCTTGATTTGCTTACCGGCAAAACATATCAGGGCGACGTTTATGTAAGAGGCGGTGTGCGTAGCCCATTCACGTACTTAGGACGTGGCGGTACGTTTGGCAATGACTTTTCGGATAACATAGCCGTTTACAGCGCGTCGGCATCCGATTACGCTTTGCCGTGGACTACCGACCAGTCAGGCCGTAAGGTAGTTATCACTAACTACTATTGGAACGGTAGTTATTCGACGGCATCCGGGTACGCTCAACTAACAGCCCCGACGGGTAAATATTTCTATGAAGATGGCATACAGAAATCTACTATCAAGTTAAGCCGCGAGGCCGTAGAGTTGTTAGGTTACGGTGATAATAATAGTTTCTACGGTTGGATTGTGCTAAAGCGAATAGACTTAGGCACAGAATCCCGCTACGGCCACCACATGAAGATGTTAGCCGTTGGCCGCGTTACAGGTTCAAGTAGCGGGGCAAGCGTATCTTATCATACTTTCGATGGTAGCACAATGTCGGTTACAAGAGACGGCACGGGTATCTATACCTTATCGTGGAGTAATAATAATTGGTATGCAGATGCAGGACACGTTTTTGTAATGGTATGCGGCTACGGCGTAATTGACAGCGGTAGTAATCCGCTATATGCGTCTGTAAAATCGCAAACGAAAACGTCTATAACCGTTCAGACGGCAGACGATGATAGCCGAAACGACGGCGCGTTTAATTTCTTCTTAATGAACTTTAACGATTGGATTTACCTATAAACCAACAGCGTATGAAAACAAAAGTAATCTTTAACGACACCATCCCGTTTAAGGGATTTATCGCTATGTGTTTGTGGCCGTTTATATTCGTCAGGAATAACGCGGCAAGCCACTATAACACGGTGGCAAACAACCACGAACACATACACGCGGAGCAACAAAAGGAAATGCTTTTAGTTGGCATCGTATTAGCCGCTATCGGCTACGTCTTTGTCGGACTTTGGGCGTTGCTCTTTGTGCCTTTGTTCTTTTGGTGGTACGGTATCGAATACCTGTACCGGCTTTGTCAGTACCGCGACACCAAAAAGGCATACCGTAACATTTCGACAGAGCGGGAAGCCTACGCCAACGAAAAGGATTTAACCTACCTTACCAACCGTAGGCGTTTCGCATGGATTAAGTATTTACACATTTAATAACCCCATTAAATTTTAAGTATTATGGCAGTTAAGCAAACAAAAAAATTGAATGACAGCAGCGTAACAGACGTTACGACCGTCAACAGCACCGACCGAATCCTTATGCGGGATAGCAGCGGTAAGTTAATCCCCATTTCGCTTGCAAACCTGAAAGCGGCTATGATGGGAGGTGTAGACCAAAACGTACAGATGGACGGCGTTTTCATTATGTACCATGACAACAGCAACGACGCGCCCCGAATGGTTAAGCCACACAAGTGGCCAAGCCTACAGAGTGCCGGGCAAATTGCCGACGGCGTAGTAGTCGTAGAGGGCGGCAAAATCTTAGTCGTAGCACCTACCGAATCGTCTATGACATGGAGTAGCGCAGCCGTTAGCGGTGGCGGCGTAACCACGTCAGACCGCGTTACGGCTTTGAACGATTGGGCCGGTAAGCAGAACACGGCGGCGCAAATTACGCACGCCGAATGTAGTAGCAACGCCTACGCCCCCGGATATTGCGCAAACTACAGCCGCGTAAACGCCAACTCTAAGGGCTTGACAGCCGGTAAGTGGTGGCTACCATCTTTGGGCGAAATAATGATGATTTACGCCAACATGACAAAGATTAACTACGCGCTTTCGCTGATTAGTGGTGCAACGCAGTTAAGCGAAAATTGGTATTGGACTTCGACCGAGGGCAGCGCGCCGAACGCCTGGATTCTGGGCCTCGACAGCGGCATCGCCGGCAACCTCACTAAGGCATCGTACCCGACCAGAGTTCGGCCCGTCTCAGCATTTATTGCTTAATTCTTACTCTTTAACCTTTAGTTCCCGGCGAAAGCCGGGAACATTACAACGTAATTTTCAGAAATGGCAGACAAACCGATTAAGTTAGTATCTACTACGCAACTATACTTAGATTGCAGGGCGTTACTCAATGAGATATTAGACGTTACGCCCAACTTTCCGCGTGACTATAAGTTTACTATCGGCGCAGAAATGCAAAGACTATCTGTTAGTCTGATAGAGTTAGACGCAGCGGCCTACATGGATAAGACGGGCAGGGTACAAAACTTAATGAGTTTCAAGGCCAAGTTTGAGACGCTTAAAACCCTAATCAGGGTAGCGGGCGAAAGACGTTGGATTAAGGGAATAGGGCGGCACGCACATATCATTGAACTGATGGACGCAATAGGAAAGCAAAGTACAGCGTGGAAAAACTCACTTACAAAAGCGAGTAAGCCGGAATCGGAAAGTTAAGACTAACCGAGAGTGCAAGTTTCCGTAATAAATGGGGCTTATACCGTCATTTACGGTTAAGAGCAAGTTAATAGGCCACAGATTGCGAGCCGACCGAGAACAGCGCGACGAACGCCTGGAATCTGAACCTCAACAACGGCAACGCCAACAACAACACTAAGGCATCGAACACGAACAGAGTTCGGCCCGTCTCAGCACTTCTTACGGAAGCAGAAACGTAGTATATAAACATTGTCAGATATGGTAACGACTGATGGACTTTTAGAAGCGTATTACGATTGCCGACGGAGCAAACGCCACACGGCAAGCGCGATAGTCTATGAAATGGACTACGAAACTAAACTTATCGCCTTACGCGATAGGATTAACAACCGCGTCTATCAGCCCGGAAAGTCTATTTGCTTTGTCGTAACGCGGCCCCGGTATCGTGAAGTGTTTGCCGCCTCCTTTGAAGATAGAATAGTACACCACTATATAGCCCTACGGTTAGAGCCGCTTTTTGAGTTGGTATTTAGTCCGCGTACTTTTAATTGCCGTAAGGAGAAAGGGCAGCTTTACGGTATCAATATTCTAAAGCAGGATATTAGGGATTGCAGCGAGAACTACACCCGGACTTGCTGGATTATGAAATTAGACCTACAGGGCTTTTTTATGAGTATCGACAAAGCCCTGTTAGCCGACCTGATAGACCGCTTTATTACCCAATACTATACCGGCAGCGACATAGACGATTTGCGCTACCTTTGCCGGATAGTCGTTTTGCATTGCCCCGAAAAGAATTGCGAGAAACACAGCCCGGCGCATTATTGGGATTACCTACCCGCCAATAAATCGCTATTCACTAACGGCGAGGGCAAAGGCGTTGCTATCGGAAACCTGTTTGCGCAACTATTCGCCAATTTCCTGTTAAATGAATTTGATTGGTTTTTAGAGAAAATAGGTATTAAGTATCATGGCCGATACGTAGATGATTTCTATTGCATACACCAAGATAAGGCCGTACTACTTAACGCCGTGCCATTGATACGGGATAAGTTGGCCGAATTTGGCCTAACCCTGAATCCTAAGAAATTCTACTTTCAGCATTACACCAAGGGCGTAGAGTTTACCGGGGCAGTCGTAAAGCCCAAAACGTCGTATTGTTGCAACCGCACAATAACCAACTTTATTGCGGCCGTCAGGCGGTTAAACAACGCCAAGACATTACGGCAGGTTGAGCACGCCGTTTGCTCTATAAACAGTTATTTGGGCTTGCTACGACACCACAACGAATACGGTACGCGTAAGAAAGTCTTAGGTATGATAGAGCGACACGCCTACGAATACATCTACATAAAAGGCCGCTATGAGATAGTGGCGTTAAAGAACAAATATAAGAAGAGAATACAGACATATAAAAGAATACGTGATGGCGATTATTGAAGTACAGCCCAAAGACCCGGTTACATTGCGCGTTGATGTAATAGACATGGGCCTTTTGCACCTGTTAGAAACCCGGTACGTGGTTTTGATTGAGCAACGCGATAACGACATAGTAATAGAACTATATAAAAAGTAAGGTTATGGAGTACACAGATATTTTTAGCATTGTCGCATCGGCAGGCGCAGCCGTTGGCGGTTGGGAATTTATTAAGTATATGCTTAATATCCGCACCAACAAGCGCAAAGAACACTACGAGGCAGACAAAGCCAAGGCAGAGGCAAAGAGCGCAGATTTTGACGTGCTACGCGAAACTACAGAGTTTTTGCAGCAGCAACTAAAGGAAAAGGAAGAACGGTTTGCAAACCAAACCGAGCGTTTGCGCAAGGTGCAAGATGATTATTTTACCCTGTTGCAAGAAAAGGCTAAAGTTGATTTGGAATTGCAGCGTTTTCGATGTGTGCGCCCGAAGTGCGCACAAAGAGAACCACAAAACGGATATTAACTAACCCCTAAACATAAAGAATCATGGCAAAAGTAGAAAGCATTGTGCCTTTTATCCTGAAATGGGAAACCGGCACTACAGGCCCCGGCCTGACAAATGAGCAACTTTTCGAGAAAGCGAAGAAACGCGGATTTGCAAACGACCCCGACGATTTGGGCGGGGCCACGATGTGCGGCGTTACGTTAGCCACCTTTACGGAATATTGCCGCAGGAAAGGCTACCCGCGCCCAACCGTCACCCGGCTAAAGGCCATTACCTACAGGGAATGGTTAGAGGTGCTTAAAACGCTGTTTTGGGATAGATGGAAAGCCGACCAGATTATTAACGCCTCTATTGCTCTGATGCTCGTAGATTTCGTTTGGGCGAGCGGTAGTTACGGGATAACCGTACCGCAAAAGGCTATAGGCGTGACAGCCGACGGCGTAGTAGGCCCCAAGACGTTAGCGGCCATTAACGCCCGCGACCCCCGCCAACTTTTCGACCTGTTGAAGAAAGAGCGTTTGGCCTACATTGAGCGCATTTGCAAAGCCCGGCCAAAGAACTATAAGTATCGTACCGGGTGGCTTAACCGTCTTAACGACATCAAATTTTCGGGCGTATGAGAAACGAGTATAGCAGGTATTGGTATCACCAATTCAGGCAAAACAATAGTAACGGTTGCAGTACGTATTTGTTCCTGATGGCCTTTGCCCTGTTGTGCCTGGTAGTAGCCGGGTGCAGAACGCACAAGGCCGTTACAGACGAAAGCAGCACGGTATCTATTATAGATACTACCCAAGTGGAAACGGACAGCCTGACAGCCACGCAGACGTTTACCGATACGACGCAGACCACTACGACCACAGAGCAGAACACGACAATAAACTTTGTGGACGGTGGCGGCACGGTAAGCATTGACAGCGCAGGTAACATTACGCTAACCGGGGTGCAGAGCATTACGGGAAACCTGACAACGAACACCAACCAACAAAACGGAATCAGTCAGACCAACGAAGTAACGCAGACGCATACCGATACGCAAAACGGAATAACCAATAACGAGAGCCACGCGAGCCACACAGAAAAAGAGACAAAGACAGAAAAGCCCGTTTGGTATCAGACTATCTTAGCAAAGATTGGCGGGCTATGCTGCATTGCGGCTTTGCTTTGGCTTTTGTTCCTGTACCTGAAAAGAAAGTTTTAATGATTAGTGTTTTCTGTAATATAGTGCTTTGCCCGCGCAGTCCGAGAGGATAGAGCGGGCATTTTTCAAACCTAAGACGGTAGAAATGGCCGTAGAGCGCGTTAAAGGCCGTTGGGGTTATAACTATACACCCGGCGCGAGAAACGCGCTTAAAAACGATTTTCGGCGAAATTTTAACACTTAGTAACGCCTAAATCGGCGACAAACGCCCGTTTTTGCCGCCGACGGCCAAATATAACAAGAAAAACGCGATTTCTTAACACGTTATCAGGACATGGTAAGTTATTTGCCATTTCCTAACACGTAGTCTATGACTTTGCGGTTTGCCGCGTCTACCTTATCCCGGTTGTACTTAATGTAGATACCCGTTACCTTTGCACCGTGAGAGTGGCCTAACGCTTCGCTGATAGTGTCCTTTGGTATATCTAATTCAGCGGCATAGGTAGCCCACGAATAACGCGCCCAATACCAACTTAGTTTCTTGTCTATCGGCTTTAGTTTCGGTTGGCCGTTCTTATGCTTTTCGTCTATCGGTGGCCCGATACGTGCCAGCGCATTGTCTAACGTACCCTGATAGGCTTTGGCGTTGGTGCAGCGGTCAAACATACTTAGCAGGTATTTTTCGCCTTTGTACTTATCCAAAATGGCTTGCGCCTCCGGCTCTATCTTAATGCTATAGAGTTTGCCCGTCTTTGCCCGCCGGTATTCTATACGCCCGTTTACGATGCTTTCCGGGGTTAGTTTCGACAAATCGGCCAAGTTGATACCGATAAGATAGAAAGACAGCATGAACAAATCGCGGTACTCTGTATAATGGTAGCGCGTTTCGAGGTTTACGAGTTGGCGCATTTTCTCTACAGGTAGTACGCGCATCCGCGTTTCTTCTGTTTTGACTTTGTAGTGCCTAAATGGGTTATTAGTCGTAATATCATGGTCGAGGGCATAGTTAAACGCCCGGCGTAGAACTTTGATATAGGCGGCACGGGTATTAACGGCCAAGTCAGAGAGCGACGTATAATAATCGTCTATCCACACCGGGGTTATTTGTTCGCAATATAGTTTCGTGGAATCCCCACAGAATTTGTTAAGCCTGATAATAGCGGTTTTGGCTATGTACTTTGTACCGCTTGCCCGGCCATCTAAGGTTTTCTGTATAAGGTCATAGATAGACGGTACGCCAATAGTGGGCTTATCTAAGTCCAAGTTGGTAAGCATTTCCTTAATTTGCGGGCGCGTGAGTTTACGCCATTGCCCGTTTTCCATCAAATCAAAAATACGGCTACCAACAGATGTTAGCAGAGTAGTAAGCACGTCGTTAAGTTTCTTTGCGCCTTTGCCGGTGCAGCGTTTCGTAACGCTATCCCATTCGTCAGGGGCTACGTATATCCCGGTGCTAAGATAGATGTTTGTACCGTAGCCGACAACGATTTGCACCGGGTAAGTACCATCTTTCAAAGGGCGGCGGGTATCAAGTCGTAAGGTAGATTTTGCCATAAGATTTGCTGAAAATTTGCTGAATTATGTACCATATAACGCCATTTCGCGCCCTATTTTGCCCGCTTTTTGAGGGTTTGGGAAACGTCAGGAATAGCGCAAACCGCCTGAATATGCGGGGTTTTAGCGGTTAGGCCGCTATTTCCTTCTAATAATTTTGTTGTGTTCATACTCTATTGATTTTCATTTAGTTATATATTCGTGAATTTGATTTGCTGAAAATTTGCATTATTGTACTACCTTGCGGCCATCCCGTATTACTATCCCGGTGGCAGCGTCAGGCGTTGGCAGTTCCGTACCGTTGAGGCCGTAGGCTTTGCCCTTTGGGGCATCCATCCGGGCGGCATTAACGCCCGCCGACGTATCTTTGGCGAGCATGATAGTACCGTTACCGTCATACGTGGTTAGCGTCATTGAGCCGTCGGCAAATTCCTTAATCCTGAAATTGACTATACTTTCGTTTCCATTCCAAGGCAACAGGTGGAGAAAGTATTTATCTGTTTTGGCTACCGTTACCCAATAGCCTTTGAAAAACACGTCTACCGTTTCCGTACCGTCGAGATAGGTAAACTTAGTATAATTGCCGTCGGCAAATTGTACGCTTTGCATTGCGCCCCGGCTTTGGCCGTTGAACGTACCAAACGAGCCGGTAACATTCCAAGTGCCTAACAACCCCAATTCGTCTAAACCGAAAATGTAGTTTTGGGCGTTGGCCGTCAGGCATACCAAGGCCAACGTAAGGGCTAAATATAGTTTCTTCATATACGCGGGTACATTTTTATTATCCTACATTTCTTTTTTGTTCAGGCGTAGGTACATTGAATCCAAACGCCTTTGCCATTTCTACCATGCCATCTACTTTAGCGCGTAGGTACTTATTTTCGTCTATTAGTTCTTTAACGTCTAATGGCACAGATACTACGGTGTCGCCGTAAAGTTGGCCCATAGTCCAATTAAGAGCCTTACAAACTCTTTCAAGAAAACCACTCTTAACGTCATCGACGTTTAATTGTTGGTTCAGGTGCTGGGGCGTTATGCCTAATTTTTCGGCTATTGTGGCTTTTGAAATGCCGGTAGCCTCCAATTTGTCTTTTAACTCTTTGCCACTCATAAACAGTAGTGTTTATTAAATAATGTTAATATCAGAAAGAAATATCCACTTTTGTTTGGAAGTATAAACTATTCTGTTTACCTTTGCACCCGATATAAGTAAGTAACTAAGTAGCGGATACAAGAAAGGCTGTCGGACATCTAAGCCCAACTATCGTAAATAACTCAACTGCAAAGATACGGCAGTTTTTCTTTTCCGCCAAAGGTATAAGTAAGTAAATAAGTAATTTTAACTAAAATTTGTCGATTATGGCACAAAAGAGCATCAAAAACGGAAAATATGCAGTCAAGGAGTTACCCGCCTTACGTGCAAAGATTAACCGGGAGTTCCTGATTAGACTACAGCCCAAAGAGGGTAAAAGTCAGTTGGTAGGCTTTACGCGCCTTTGCCTCATAATCGGCGACCTACACGCCGAACACTACGCCAAGAAAGCGTTAAGCAGCAAAGAGACCGCACCACGTTTCAGCATGGGCGCAGGTAAGGGTATGCAGGTAGTTTTCTTTCCACGTTGATTATTCACCCAAAAATAACAAGTAGCACAAATGAAAACAGAAAAGGTAACACGCGAGGAATTGCGCAGTATGGAAATGGGAGAGAGCCGGACGTTTGAACTACCAAACGCCCAGGCTTGCGACAACGGCAAGGCCGTTGCCTACCAAATGCAGAATCTTTTGGGGTGCAAGTTTAGTGTAACGACTGACTACACCGCAAACAAACTCACTATCACTAAGAACGCTTTATGATAATAGACAAACCGATAGTAAACCCTGATGGCCTGTATAACCAAAAACAGACCGCCGCCGCTCTACACATAGACCGGCACACCGTAGCCCGTTACGAGGCCGACGGAATTATTAAGTTTCGCATCCGTAAGGCAGGTAAGGCAAAGGTTACTACCGGGGCCGATATTATCAAGTGTTGGCAAGGAATGTACACAATTAAATAACTAAGATTATGGCACAGATTGTAATTACCGTTGCGCTATCCGCGCTTTGCATCGTTTCGCTTATCATAGTGGCAAAAGACATTAAGGCGATTGCCGAAGAAATGGGGGGGGGGGGAGTAAAGTAATATGGCAAGGTACGACCCCAATACGGAAAGGTTAGGTAGTCAGGCAATGGCGTTGCAGCGCATGGCCAAGATTTACCCCGATACCTACAAAAAGGTATGCGAGAAAAGGCAGATACACGCCCGTTTGTACAAACTACCCGTAGAGAAATTCGATGAAATATGCGTTGAGGCTTTACGCGGTTTGATAAAAGAGGGAATTTGCAAACGTATTAGATAAACAATTATGGCTTTAGGAATACACCAAGAAATAAGGCATTTACGCAATAACATATATTGCGTAGTAGCAAACGGCGAATCTATATTAAGAGGCGTTGGCGCAGTTGCTTTTAACGTCGCTGAAAAAGACTATACCGATTTTACCGCAAAACCTTATATGGAATTGAACGCCTTAAACTTTTTGGGAATACCTGAATTAACAGACATAAAGTTATACAATATATGGCAATTTAACGCTAACGGTCAATATATGGAGTTGGCAGACCCGCTTAAATTAGACCGCCCAAACCCGATTGCACTATTATTAAAAGCCCTTGAAACGGCCAAAAGTAAGTTACCCGGAAATTACGAATTAGGAGCGTATAATAAGAGAAATGACCTAATTAAAATAATCGCGGGCGAAACAGATTTTAGATTTAAGGTATATGAGTGCTACGGTTACGAAATTTATCTTACCGTTTCTTTTCAGTCACTTATCGAAAATCATTGGGAAGATACAGCATTAAAAAGAAGAATCGCGCTAAACGATGCTGATTGGTACGCCGGGCAATTCTCTAAATTGAAAATATTTTTAGGCGCAAAAGACCCATTAAACGCCGCTGAATATGCTTTTGCAGAACTTATTAAATACAGAAAACATAACCCAAATTAAACAATTAAAAGTATGTGTACAGAAGTAAAAACGGGTACACCCGTAAACACAAAATCGTTATTGGCTTTCATCTTTAATCAGATGGAAAGACTTAACGTCGGAGAGATTGACGCTAACACCGCTTGCGCACAGGCCAAGTTAGCAAGTCAGGCAAGCAACGTACTTAACTATGAGTTAAAACGTAGCATCGTTCAAATGCGTTTGCAGCAAATAGGCAAAGGCGTTGAACCCACTTTGCGAGAAATCGAGAGTAAGAGATTTGACGATACAATTAACGACTAAAGCACTATTAGTTATGAAAACAGATTTTTGTATTAGCGTACAGGTCAATATCGGAGTAACGCCCGAAGTCGTGCAGCTTGTTACGGCTATCCTGACCAAGCAACCGACGGCGGTAGTAATACCGGCCCCGTCAAGTGAACAACCACAGCCCGAAGCCGAGGCCCCAACGCCCGCACCGGCGAAGAAAGGACGCGGTAAGGCTAAGACCGCCGACGCGCCCGAAGCACCCGCCGAGGAATCAGCACAGGCACAGGAGACCGCGCCCGCCGCCGATGCAGCCCCGGAAACCGAAGAGCCACAGCCCGAAGCACAGGCAGAGGGCAAGGAACTTACCGAAGAGGACGTAAGGGCCGCAATGGATAAGACGCGCCGACGCATCGAGGGCGAGGACTACAAGAACAACACCGACGGCGAGGGCTATAAGAAGTATCACAAGCAACTTACGGCCACGTTTAAGAATATCGCCGCCCTGTTAGGTAGCGATAAGCCCAGCACCCTACCCGCCGACAAACGCGCCTCATTCATTCAGCAATGCGACGAACTGATAGTAGAGAACGGAGAAATAACCACTAAAGTACCGTACTGATATGCCCGGAGTACACGCTATATTAAGCCCAAGTGCAGCCCACAGGTGGATGAATTGCACCGCCGCGCCCCGGTTGGAAGAAAAGGCCGAGGATAAGGGCAGCACCTACGCCGAAGAGGGTACGTTAGCGCACGCCTATTGCGCCCTGAAACTGAAAGAGTTTTTGGGCCGCGATACGTCAGGCGAACACGCCGAGATAGACGAACTTAACGAGAAGTACCACACCGGCGAAATGGACGAGTACACAGATACGTACTTTACTATCGTCATGGAAAAGTACAACGCCGCCCGCCAAAAGACCCGCGACGCGCAGTTATTGGTAGAGGTACGTTTGGACTTTTCTAAGTATATCCCCGATGGCTTTGGCACAGGCGACGCTATGATTATTGCCGATGGCTGTTTGGAAATTATAGATTTCAAATACGGCAAAGGCGTTAAGGTTAGCGCAGTCGAAAACCCGCAAATGAAGATTTACGCTTTGGGAGCATACGAGGCGTACAACTTTGAATATAACATAGACCGGGTTAAAATGACTATCGTACAGCCGCGTATAGATAATCTTTCAGAGTTTGAACTATCCGTAGCAGATTTGGAGGCATGGGCTACCAACGAACTTGCACCCAAGGCGAAAGAAGCCTTTGGCCCCGACGGTAAGCAGTTACCCGGCGAATGGTGTCAATTCTGCAAGGTTAAGGCACAATGCAAGGCGTTGGCCGCTACCTGTATCAAGACAGCCACCGAACACCCCGACCCTAAGTTAGTCAGCATCGAGGAAATGGCTACTATCATTTTGCCACAGATAGCCACTATTAAGACATGGCTAACAGGTATCGAGGAATACGCACTACAGCAAGCCTTAGACGGTACGAACTATCCGGGCTATAAGATTGTGGCCGGGCGCAGTATTCGTAAGATTACCGACCCCGAAGCCGTGATGAAACTTTTAGAGGATAACGGTTTTGCCTGCGATACCTTTGTAAAGCCAACGGAACTACGTACCATTACCGACCTTGAAAAGTTGATTGGTAAGAAACGCTTTGGCGAGTTGTGTAACGACTACATAGAGAAGCCACAGGGCAAACCGACGTTAGCCCCGGAGAGCGACAAACGCCCGGCTTTCAATGCAGCGGCAGACGATTTTAGCGGTATTGATGTATGATTGTCAGGCTACGAGTTAGTAAGGTAGAGCAGGTAGTTTGCAATAACTACACGCTACAGGTTGAGCCGGAGGCGTTGGCCCAAATGCTTTCAGACATACCGACCAACGACTTACGCCAGATACTAAGAAAAGTAAAACCCTTATAAACAAGTAATATGAGAAGTAAGACAGCAAATTGGTTTATCGTCAAAATCCGTTACGAGAAAACGGGAGAGGACGGGCTACAGAAGAAAGTAACGGAAATCTACGTAGTGGATGCTGTTAGTTTCGGAGAGGCCGAAACCCGGATAACGGAATACATGGCCGCGTACATTAACGGCGAATTTGAGGTGCAGGATATTAGCCGCGCCGCCTTTAAGGAAATTTTCTTTAGCGACGAAGAGACCGCAGACAGATGGTATAACGCTAAGTTGGAGTTTATCACCATTGACGAAAAGACCGAAAAGGAAAAGCGCAGCGCAGTAACGTACTTAGTTCAGGCCGGTACTTTCGACAACGCCCTGAAAAGCGTAAACGAGGTTATGGGCGGTACGATGATAGACTACGTTACGGCTAAGATTGAAGAAACTAAGATTATGGACGTTTACGAGTACGTCAGCAAAGACGAATCGGAAACAAACGACGAAGATTTATAGCCCCTAAGATTTTAATTATGCAAAAACCAAGTCAGGAAGAAATCGACAACGTGCTTAATGAATGTTCAGAGCGCGAAGAGTTAGGAGAATCAAAGTACCCCGGTATGACCTACGAGCAGGGCGTAAAGAACGCTATCGAATGGCTACAGGGCTACGGAGAAAACCCAATGGAATAAGAGAGTATTAACAATAGTTATTCACATTCAAAAACAAAGTAATTATGATTACACCACAAGTTAAAGAGAGTAAGGTTATTTTCGGCCCGTGCCGTCTTTCCTACACTCACGTTTTCAACAGGTATAACCCTGATGGCCCGCAGGAAGAGGGCAAGTTTATGACAAACGTCTTAATCCCCAAGGATGAAAAGGAAACTATCGAGGCCATTAAAAAGGCTATCGAAGAGGCCAAGAAAGCCGCTATCGTTTCCAAGTGGGGAGGCAAAGAGCCAAAGAAACTTGATATGCCTTTGCGCGATGGCGACGAAAAAGACGATGAAAACTACGACGGTATGCTTTTCGTCAATGCGAAGAGCAACACGCGCCCCGGCATCGTTGACCGTAAGAAAGTGCCTATCGTAGACGAAGAAGAAGTTTACAGCGGCGTTTGGGCTATCGTTTCCGTTACGTTCTTTGGCTATGATAAGAACGGTAACAAGGGCGTTGCTTGCGGCCTTAACAACATTATGAAGTTTAAGGACGATGAACACTTTGGCGGCAGAGTTTCAGCCGAAAGCGACTTTGGCGACGTAGAGTTAGACAACGAGGACGACGAAGATTTGTAAGTCTTTTTAGTTGTTTGCCATAAGGTTTAGATTTTAGGACGCGCCCCGGCTACCGGGAAGATGTGGTAGCCGGGGTAGTAAAAAAGCAAAGCGTATGACTATCGTACTATTAAGTATCATTATCCTGTTATCGGTTGCACTTGTTACCGTAGTAATGCAAAAGCAGCAGCCCGTAAAGGAAACGAAGCCCAAGGGCGACGAACTGACAAGCCGGTATATTATTACCAGGCTTACGCAGCAGAACTTTATCAAGGCGGTTAATATCGTCATGGACTTAGTACAGACAGAGGGCGCAGACATTGAAGTTATCTACGATAATCAGGTAATCTTTAACGGTTACATTGATATAGACGAAAACGGCAATAATAGGCCCCATTTCTACTACAATAAGAAAGTATTGGACGCTAACGGCATCATTTACAAATAAGGCACTATGACACAGAAAACAGACAATAACGAGCCGTTGACTATAGACGTTGCGACCGAAGCCGTAGAAGCGGAAATAGGCGTTACCGTCGAGTTATGGAAAAAGGAGCGTAAGGCGGCATCCGACAAACTGGAGAAAGGCCGTAGACTAAAGCGCACACCATTTGAGGCTATCGAGGAAAAGGGCTACTTAGACCCTAAGACGATGTACGACGAATATCAAAGAATCCAAAACCGGGAATCGCGTTTGTCGGCATCCGAGAGAGAGGTTATTTGCAGCATCGTAGAAACGGCTATGCGTACCGTCTTTGCCCGTAAGATTGACGAAGCGAGAAAGGCCGGAGAGGTTAAGCCCGGAATCCAAAAGAAAAAGAGAACCAAGAAAGCAACCCCTAAAGCAAAGAAGTAATGCGAGAATTAGGAATAGACATAGAAACGTACAGCAGTAACGATTTGGTTAATTGCGGCGTTTACAAGTACGTTGAGGCCCCGGACTTTGCTATATTGCTTTTCGCGTATAGTGTTGATGGCGGGCCGGTGCTTTGCGTTGACTTAGCACAGGGCGAGAAATTGCCCGACGATGTATTTGCAGCCCTGACAGACCCGGACGTTATCAAGACCGCGTTTAACGCCGCCTTTGAAAGAATCTGTATTAGCGTCTATTTCTTTGGGGGTAAACTCTTAGACCCGGCGCAATGGCGTTGTACGATGGTATTAGCCGCCCGGATGGGCTTACCGCTTTCGTTGGGACAATGCGGCGAGGTGCTACGTTTGGCAGAGGGCAAAATGACAGAGGGTAAGGCCCTGATTAGATACTTTAGCGTACCCGCGCCAAAGACAGGCAAACGGCATCTACCAAGCGACGCGCCCGACAAATGGCAGGTATTCAAAGAGTACAATATTAGAGACGTTGAGGTAGAACAAGCCATTAAGAAAAAGGTACAGCGTCTAAAGCCCGCCGCCTTTGACGAAGATTTGTACGTAGCCGACCAAGAAATTAACGACCGGGGCGTGATGATAGACCGCGTTTTGGTAGATGCAGCCGCCCGGTTTGACGAAGAGTATAAGGCCGAACTACTGAAACAGGCGCAGCAGCTTACCGGCATGGATAACCCAAACAGCCCGGCACAGATTAAGGATTGGCTACACAAGGTAACGGGCTTTACCGTTGCAAGTCTCAACAAAGCCAACTTAGACGATTTGGATAAGAAACTTATCTATTGGCCCAAGGCGCAGCAGGTTTTGGCTATACGCCGGGAAATGGGTAAGACCTCTAACAAGAAATACGAGGCTATGCAGAAATGCGTCTGTAACGATGGCCGAATACATGGACTTTTGCAGTTTTGCGGCGCAGCACGTACAGGCCGATGGGCCGGTAGGTTGGTGCAGGTGCAGAACCTACCGCAAAACCATTTGGAGAGTTTGGACTACGCCCGCAGTTTGGTACGTCAGGGCGACTTAGAAGAGTTTGAACTAAACTACGGTAACGTCACTTTCGTACTTAGCGAGTTGATACGCACGGCGTTTATTGCCGCGCCCGGCCACACTTTCCACGTTTGCGACTTTTCGGCTATCGAGTGCAGGGTTATTGCATGGTTGGCCGGTGAAGAATGGGTATTGGACGTATTCAGGACTAACGGCGACATCTATTGCGCCAACGCCTCTAAGATGTTCAAAGTACCTGTAGAGAAGCACGGACAAAACGCGGAACTACGCCAAAAGGGAAAGATTGCTACTTTGGCGTTGGGCTACGGTGGCGGCGTTTCGGCTTTGGAGGCAATGGGCGGTAGCCGGTTAGGACTTACCGAAGCCGAAGAAAAACAGATTGTAGCCCTTTGGCGTGACAGCAACCCGCGTATAGTCAAGATGTGGAGCGTTATAGAAAGGGCGGCTTTGACGGCCATTAAGACCGGCGAGAGCGTAACGGTATATCGTAATATCGTTATCGGCAAGCGTTGGGGTATGCTTACTATTACACTACCGTCAGGGCGCACTATCTGTTACCCACGCGCCGAAATAGGCACAGAGTATAACGACGGATGGAGAGGCGACCACGAAATAATAGAGTACGAGGGCCTTAACCAGACTACGAAGAAATGGGGCAAGGTACGTACCTACGGCGGTAAACTTACCGAGAACATAGTACAGGCCGTAGCCCGTGACATCTTAGGCATCGTAATACTACGCGCAAAGGCCGCAGGGCTTAACGTCGTTTTCCATATTCACGATGAAATAATAGTAGAGGCCACGCCCGACCAAACTTTGGCCGACGTTGAGGCCCTGTTTAGCAAACCGATTGAATGGTGCAGAGACCTACCCCTGAAAGGTGCAGGGTACACTACGCCGTACTATCTCAAAGACTAACAATTAAAACTTAGGAAATATGAAAGAAGATGCAAAAGATTTGGCCGGTTGTAGTTTAGGCTGTTTCGGCGTTATTATCGCTACCCTGATAGTCGTAGACTTAATCGTTTTGGGTATCAAGTCCGCTATATGGCTTTGGAATTTGTAGACGTAAAACGGTATAAACGACGTAGGACGCGAGAAAAGCCGCGAGGTGATAAACTACACACCCGACGCGAGAAACGCGCTTAGAGCGAGAATTTAACGAAATATTAACAATTAAACACCCTGAAAGAATGGAATCAAAGGAAATTGAGGCTCAAATTGAGCAGACAAACGCGCAGATTAACGATTTGCGAGGCAAAAAAGCAGACCTGTTGCGCCAACTCAAAGAGGCCAAGCAGGTAGAGTTTGAGGCACAGCACGGCGTTAAGTCAGGCGACAGAATCCAAACCAAGAAAGGCGAAGCGTACTACTATGATAGTTTCGGTATTGACGCTATCGGATTTGTGGTTATCTTTTGCCACCCGGTTAAGAACGATGGCACGCCAAGCAAGGCCGTAAGGCATCTATCGGAAAGCGATTTTTGAAACCCTCTAAATTTAGAAGATATGGAAGAAAAAGTAAAAGTTTGCGTAGAAGTTGATAAGCAGTTTATCCGCGAAGTCATGGTAGCGGTAGGCATTACAGCCGCCGACCCCAAGGCCGCTAACAAGTTGCTCGAAAAGATGGGTAACGAAATTGTCTTAGACGAAGAAATGATAGACGATGAAGATAAGAGCAAGGAAATGCGCTTTACCTTTGCGGCTATCGCTATCGGTGCAGCGGCTAAAATGGTAGACGCGGAAGAGACAGCAGAGAAACAAAACCATAAAGAATAAAGCATTATGACAGAGAACCAAGAATTAAAGTTGCAACTTTTGGATAAGTTCGCAAACATCGAAAAGCCGGAAACGGTAGACTTTTGTAAGGCCGCTTTCGATTGGATAACCGAAGAGCCGATAGCAAAGCCAAAGGCCCCGGTAAGGGATGGAATAGCCAACGGCCCTTGCGGTATCATGGAAGAGTTACCCGATGGCATCTACTACGTTTTGGCCGACGGCAGCGTAGTACCGTTCATTCCCGATATGGGCGTAGATGGCAGCTTAGACGGTAGCCAAGTAAGATACGTAGGTATCAAGTGGGGTAGCCGTAGCCTCAAAGTGGCTTTGCACGACGCAGCGGATGGCGAAGAGATTACGCTAACGTCAGGTAAGGACACAACCAAATACGACGGTTACAAAGACAACTATTTGGACGCGGTAGCCGATTGGAACGGCAAGGCCAACACCGAACACCTAAAAGCCATTGGACTTAACAAGGAAATCGTTTTGGCCGACGGCGAGTATATCCCAAGTTTGGGCGAAATGTACCTTATCTATCTTAATCGTAAGGCACTTAATCAGGCTTTGGAACTGATAGGCAGCGACCCGATTAAAGACGATTGGTATTGGACTTCGACCGAGGGCAGCGCGTCGCGCGCCTGGCGTCTGTACCTCCCCAGCGGCTACGCCTACTACTACGGCACTAAGGCATCGAGCCCGAACAGAGTTCGGCCCGTCTCAGCATTTATTAGTTAGTTCTTAATTGTTACACTTTAATCTTAGCCCGGCGAAAGCCGGGCCACTAAAAAGCAAAATCGTATGAACATAATAGACCAATTCAGAAGAAAAGCCCGTATCGTAGAGGAAGTTTGCGACACCCGGTATTTACAGGCAGCACAGGAAGCCGAATACCACGTACCGCAGACAGATACGGACTACCCGGTTTACTTAACCGTGAAAGTTCAGGTAAAGGTAGCGTTTGTTTGGGTTACGGTATGGGCTGAAAGTTGCGACATAACCGACGGCGACACGCGGCCACACATTGTTAAACGTGCAAACCGATTGCACAGAATTTTGGAGGGCAAAGAACATGGATAAGCAGAAGAAACGCCCGGAGTGGGTGCAATTAGAATTATTCCCCGAAATGAAAGCCTCACAGGGGGGGGGGAGCAGTCAGTAACCAACAAAAGTAAAACAGCCAATGGATAATGAACTTTGCGGCACTTGTATATCTTACGAGCCGGATAAGGCAAGAACCGGCGTAGGAGAGTGCATAATATCAGGTTGTCAGGTATGCGAGTGCCAACAAAGTTGCATAGATTGGCGTAACGGAGGGCCTGACTATGAACGAGAACAAAAAGTATTGCGTAACGGCAATTAACAGACTAACCGGCCAACGTGAAATCATATCCGGGGCCTGTAGCAAGGAAAACGCCGATGCTATCCGCGCCCGCATGATGGCCACTAAGCCGGGAAAGAGACCCTACACCTACCCGCTAACGGTAGAGTACCCGAAACAACTTAATTTATTTACAAAGCAGTTAGATTTATGAATTTTCAGATAGACAGGAATACACTATTACGAGCGTTGGAACGGACACGTAACGCCGTAATCACATACCGCGAAACCTATAAGCAAGGCGGTTGGTTTGATGTGTTTAAGTGCTATATATTTACGGCTGATTGCGACCAACTCACTATAGAAACGAGCAACAGCGAAATTTATATGCGCGAGACGGTAAGCATAGGAAACCCGACAGCGGATAAAAAGACGTTTGCCGTTAATGCCAAACAACTTATATCGGCCATTAAGTCGTTAGACGGCCAGAGTTTAGAGTTTGACGTATTGGAATATCAGGTTATCGTCAGGCACTCAATAGGTAGTTTTGCCTTGCCTATATTTGAGGGCATCGAGGACTACAGCGCACGAAGAAAACCGGCCATTAACTACGATACGGCGCAGCATATCGAAATAGAAGCACCGGGGTTACGCTCTATCCTGAATCGCCTTGCGTTTGCAATGGCCGACGATGATTTACGCCCGGTAATGAATGGCGTAGTTATTAGCATGAAAAAGGAGCATACCGATTTCGTAGCATCCGACGGCCACGTATTAGCGAAAATCCGTAAGCAGTCTATTACGACAGAGAAACCGGCAGACGTTGTTTTGCCGCGCCGTATTATCGGTATTTTGCAAAAGGTACTACCGACTACCGGCTTTGTCGAAATGGACTTTAACGCTTTCGATGTGAATTGGCCAACCGACAGCAAAGAGCCACAGCCCGCCCCGGTATATCAGATAATCGTAGACGGTTTAACCATTGTAGGCCGACCAATAGAAGGCCGCTACCCTAACTACGACAGCGTGATACCTACGCGATTTAGCAAAGGTTTTACTACCGACCGCGTAGCCTTGATAAAGTCGTTAGAGCGACTTAGCCAATTCACAAACAATTCAGGGCTAATAACTATACACCTGAATAATGGCAGCGTAAAGATGGATGCAGCCGACTACGATTTTTCGCTTTCGGCTACCGAGGTTTTGCCCTGTAGTTACTACGGCGACCCGTTCAAATTCGGTTTGCAGGATTTCCGTTTAATCAAGATGCTAAAAAGCATAGTTGCGGCTACAGAGGCTACGTTTAGAATCGTAGACCAAAGCCGGGCGTTTATCATTGAGCCGGGAGTGCAGCCAGATAGCGAAGAAATAACCATGCTAATAATGCCGATGTTAATTAACGACTAATCCCGGAGCGTATGAAAGTAAAGACCAAGCCCGCCAACTTTGACGATAAGTTACAACACAGCATCGAACTACTACAGAAGTCCGAGGCGTTGGCTTTGCGCTACTACGACAAAGGGTTTTACCTTGCGTTTAGCGGTGGCAAAGACAGTCAGGCACTTTATTACGTAGCAAAGTTGGCGGGCGTTAAGTTTGAAACTCACTACAGCCTAACCACGTTAGACCCGCCGGAGTTAGTACACTTTATCCGTAGGGAATACCCGGACGTAATCGTAGACCGGCCAAAGGTGACGTTTGCGAAATTATGCCTACAGAAAAAAGCCCTACCTACCCAGCTTATGCGCTTTTGTTGTCAGGAACTCAAAGAGACCAAAGGGGCTAACACGGTAACGCTTACCGGGGTACGCCGTCAGGAATCAGTACAGCGTAGCCACAGGAACGAAGCCGAAATAGTGACCCGCCGCAAAGACGATATGTTTAGCGGCTCTTATGAGCAATTCGACCAATTTACACGAAGCAAAGAAGTTGAGGGCGTGCAATGTATTAGGGGAAACGATAAGATAGTTATTAACCCTATTATAGAATGGACTGAAAACGACGTTTGGTATTTCCTGAATGAAGTAGTACACGCTAAACATTGTGTATTATACGATAGAGGTTGGAAACGCATAGGCTGTTTGTTTTGCCCGATGGCATCCCAAAAAGAGATAGTTAAGCAGGGGGGGGATTACCCGAAATACAAAGCCCTGATAGTACGTACAATTCACAGACTACGCGAAATAGGTTATATGAATCTTTACAAAGACCTTACCGACGAAGATATTTTCGAGTGGTGGATTAGTAAAGAGAATCTGAAAAAATGGTATTGTAGCCATAAGTTACAGGGAAACTTATTTAGCGACGATGAATTAAACGAAATGAAGATAATATGAAAGAAGTAGCGTACAACCACAAAATAAGTGAATCAATGAATAGCGGTTTTGTTAAGATACTGCAAGATAAGTTGATGAACGAAGAAAGGCCGTTTGAAATGCGTATGCGCAGAATAGTAAGCGGTATTTGGGAAGTGGAAATATACACCGACGGCGAGAACTACCAACATTTCAGGAACTTGTTAAAGGAGTTAGTGTAATGGGTACGATTGAACTTAGCCACGATTTCGCTTTGGATATAGCGACAGCGCACAGCCGACTATCTAAGAAGTGGAAAAACAAAAAGTGGCAATGGAGCGAGTTAGTACGCCGGTGCAGCCAGACGAAGCGCACCGACGAAAGCGTAGGTGAATACCTGAAAATGACAAAACAGGAGCAAGCCGACATTAAAGACGTGGGCGGCTTTGTTGGCGGCTATCTTTCAGGCGGCACACGCAAAACGGCTAACGTGATGTGGCGTAGTGTGGCCACGCTTGATATAGACTACGGCACGGCCAGCGTTTGGGATGATTTCACAATGCAGTTTGGCTTTGCCGCTATGCTATACAGCACCCACAAGCACACCCCGGAAAAGCCGCGTCTAAGGTTGGTGTTTCCTCTATCCCGGAATGTAAAGCCAAACGAATACGAGCCGCTTTGCAGAAAGATAGCCGACACGTTGGGTATAGACCTATTCGACATTACGACGTATCAGTTACCGCGCCTGTTCTATTGGCCGAGTACGAGCCGAGACGGTGAGTTTATATTTGAGTATCAGGACGGCCCCGCTTGCGACGTGGACGCGATACTAAAGACCTACGTAAACCCGTTTGATGTATCAGAATGGCCGATGGGTAGCCGTGAGACCGAAGCCGTAGCCCACGAACTACGCAAGGCGGGCGACCCGTTGGAAAAGCCCGGACTTATCGGGGCGTTTTGCAGGGCCTACACCATAGAAGATGCTATAGATACGTTTCTGCAAGATGCTTACGTTAAGACGGGTACAGATGGCCGCTATACGTATAAGTTGGGTAGCGTTGCCGCCGGTTTGGTTTGCTACGAGGGAAAGTTTGCCTACAGCCACCACGAGACAGACCCGGCGAGTATGCAGCTTTGCAACGCTTTCGACCTTTGCCGTATTCACCTTTTCGGCGTACACGACGAGGGTAGCCGGGTAACTGACATAACCCGTTTGCCGTCGTACCTGAAAATGCAGGATTTCGCGGCCAAAGATAAGACCGTGCGCGTATTGCTTACCAAGGAACGCCGCGCCGATGCTGAAAGCGATTTTGCCGACGTGGATTTAGACGAAGCGGAAAACCCGGAAGAGGCTAACACGGATTGGATGGCAGATTTGGAATACGACCGTAAGGGCGCGATTAAGTCTACGGCCAAAAACATTATCTGCATTATCGAGAATGACCCACGCCTGAAAGGGCATCTTTGGCACGACCTGTTTAGCGGCTTTGATTTGGTTAAGGGCGGTTTGCCGTGGGATAAGAAAGCGACCCAATGGGGAAACCGCGACGATGCTAACTTACGCATCTACTTAGAAGAGAACTACGGCGTAACCGGCAAAGATAAGATTAAGGACGCAAAGGACGCGGTATTTACCCGCCGCCGGGTGCATCCGATACGCGACTACCTGAATAGTCTAACGTGGGATGGCACGCCGCGCCTTGATACGCTTATAGTAGACTACTTAGGCGTTGAAGATACCGCGCTTAACAGGGCTATGACCCGAAAGCACTTTACCGCCGCCGTAGCCCGCGTTATGAATCCCGGTTGTAAGTACGACTATTGCCTGATTGTGACCGGGGCCGAGGGCATAGGCAAATCTACCCTGTTTAGCGTGATGGGTGGTGAGTGGTTTAACGACAGCCTGGTAACGATGGAGGGTAAAAGCGGTATGGAGCAAGCGCGAGGCGGTTGGGTAATAGAGTTGCCCGAATTGGGTAGTATCAAACGAAGCGACGTAGAGCAGGTGAAAGCCTATATAAGCCGTCAGGATGATACCTACCGACCCGCCTACGGTACGGTAACGGAAAAGCACCCGCGCCAATGTATATTTTGCGGTACGACCAACGAAACGTATTTCCTGAAAGGCGACACGGGAAACCGCCGCTTTTGGGTTATGGCCGCTGATGCTGACAGGCGTAAGCACAACGACGTTAAAGCCGACCTGATGGCAGAGCGTGACCAAGTTTGGGCAGAGGCCGTAGAGCGTTGGAAAGAGGGCGAAAAACTCTACCTACCCGCCGACATGGAAACGGAGGCAAGGCACAGGCAAGCCGAGTATAACGACGATGCAGACGACCCGGTTAAAGATATGCTTTTGGCCTACCTTGATATGAAGTTACCGGGAGAGTGGCAGACGTGGGATTTGAAACGCCGACGCGCCTACATTACAGACCCCGACCCGTTAGACCAAACCGGCACGGAAGAGCGTACCAGAGTTTGCGCCGCAGAGTTCATTTGCGAGAGGTTAGGTCGCGATATGGGCGATAAGGAATACAAATACTTAGCCCGTAGGGTTTGCCGCCTCATAGACGATTTACCCGGATGGGAGCGTATGGGCGTATCGAAACACGCCGCCGCGATTTATGGAGTACAGAAGTCATTTAGAAAGTTATTTGATTATGAAGAAAACGACGATATTTAACCCCGGAATCGGTAAACCGAACTTTGGTTTACCTTTGAGTTTCGGTTTACCAAAAAATGTTAATGCCGGTAAACCAAAAAATTTCGGTTTACCTTTGGTTTACCGTTTAGTTTACCGCGAAACACCTTTGTATAAAGGCAGTTTGGTAAAAGTAAACCAAGTAAACCAAGAGTTTATAAAAGAGTTTGTGATTATAGTATTAAACGGGAATAAGAGCATTAACGCGAGCGCGTGCGCGAGACCAAACTAATATTACGTATAATGTTATAGAGTTTAAGTTTACGGTTTATAGTATGAAAAAAGGTATTGAAAACATAGTCAGACATTCCGAGGTATCGGAAAAGGAAATAGAGAAATATTTGTGCAAGCGAATGAAAGAAATTGGTTTGCTATGCCTCAAATATTCAAACCCGAATGAAACCGGCTACCCGGACAGGGTGATAGTGTTACCGGCCTCACAATGTATATGGGTAGAGTTGAAGAGCAAAGGGCGCAAGCCGTCTAAAGTTCAGGAACTACGTATAGCAGAGTTGCAGAAACTAAAGCACGTTGTTTGGGTGATTGATAATAAGCCCTTAGTCGATGAATTGACAGAGGAACTAAAGAAGTGGTTAGCCGACAACGAGGCCGAGTTTGAAAAGTACGAGACAAAAAAAATACAAACCCAAAATTAGAGTTATGATTTTCAGACCTTACGAATATCAGCAAACGGCGATAAAGTGGATTTTGAAGAATCCGCGTTGCGGCCTATTCCTTGATATGGGTTTGGGTAAGACGGTTAGCACCCTAACCGCTATTCAGGAACTTATAGACGATTGCGAGATTAGCCGTACCTTAGTCGTAGCACCGAAGAAAGTAGCCGAAACCACATGGACTACAGAGGCCGAGAAATGGGAACACCTGAAAGGCTTAACGGTTGCAAAGGTGATGGGTACAGAGAAACAACGTAAGATGGCGTTGGCATCCAAGGCAGACGTTTACGTAATTGGCCGTGATAGTTTCGTTTGGTTGGTTGGCCTCTACGGTGGTAATCTACCCTTTGACGTTTTGGTTATAGACGAACTTACGAGTTTCAAAAGCAGTAAGTCGAATCGCTTTAAGGCTATGCGCATGGCCACGCCTACCGTTAGCCGCGTTATCGGACTGACAGGTACGCCAGCACCTAACGGCCTGATAGACCTTTGGGCGCAGATGTATTGTTTGGATATGGGCGAGCGTTTGGGTAAGTCAGTAACTAAGTACCGGGAAACCTACTTTGATACCTATAACCGCAACGGCATTACCCTACGTTGCGACATTAAGAAAGGTTGCGACGATATTATACGGCGTAAGATTGCCGATATATGTTTGTCGATGCAGGCCAAAGACTATCTGCAATTACCCGACCTGTTAGTGCATACTATCCGGGTGCAGCTTTCGCCGTCTGTTATGACAGCGTACACGAAGTTTGAACGGGAAAAGGTTTTGGAGTTTCAAGACGAACACGCCGGGGAATCCGCAAACATCTTAGCCAACAGCGCAGCGGGCTTAATGAATAAGTTAAGTCAGTTTGCCAACGGTGCAATATACGACGATGATAGAAACGTGCATGAGGTACACGACGAAAAGTTAGACAGGTTGGCCGAGATTATAGAGGCTGCAAACGGTAACAGCGTTTTGGTATTCTACCAATTCAAACACGACATATCGCGTATCGCCTGGAAACTGAGAGGCTATAAGGTTAGGGTATATTCAGACGAAAAAGACCTGAAAGATTGGAACGCCGGAAAGATAGACGTACTATTGGCGCACCCGGCATCTACGGCGTTTGGCCTGAATATGCAAGCCGGTGGCCACTATATAGTTTGGTACGGTACAGGTTGGAACTTAGAATTATTCCAACAGGCCAACGCCCGCCTACACCGTCAGGGCCAGCAGTACCCGGTACAAGTCTACAAGTTGGTTTGTGCCAATACCGTAGACGAAAGAGCCGTAGCCGCTTTGGAGACTAAGAAAGGCGTACAACAAAGTTTGTTGGATAGTCTTAATTACCTGATAAGAAAGCATAGTGCAGCAGTTAAGTAACAACTAAACAATATACGACGATGGCAAAAGATAAAGACTACGTTAGCATGATACACAAAAACAGGTGGCTACGATTGCGTAAGGCCAAACTTACGAGTGACCCGCTTTGCGAGAGGTGTAAGGAAAACGGCATAACCAAAGAGGCTACCGAAGTACACCACGTAACGCCCGTAGAAGATGGATTGACACAGCGAGAGAAAGAAACGCTTATGTACGATATTCACAATTTGCGGAGTTTGTGCCACGATTGCCACGTACTTACTCATACTGAAATGGGCCGTAGCGGTAAGGCACACGCGAAACGCCGGGCATCCGAGCAGATGGCGCGTTTTTGTAAAAAATTTCTCATTTGTTTAATATTGTTAAAAATGTTAAAGGGGGTGGTCATTTTTTAACACTCCCTACCCCGGTTGAACCTCGCCCATCCCTTTCTCCATGCGTGAGTGGTTTTTTGGGGCTGTGGGGGTAAGCCGGTTTTAGTTAGTACGATTTTGAATTATGGAAAAAAGACGTAGAAAAAGCAAGGCCGACGTTTCGGTTATGGCCGTTGAAGAAATACAACTGCAAAGCCTGGACTTTGGCGACGTTGGGTTAGAGTTGAAAGACCTTAACCTAAATTTCTTTGACGTGAACGGGAAACAAAAGTATTCAGAGGAAACCCGCTACCTGAAACCGAAAGTGTACGTTAAGCCCAAAGGGTTTTACGCCTACGAAAACGCGGTTAAACTTGCCCGTGAATTGCGGTTAGACTTTGGAGAGCGTGCCGACGTAGTGGTTAATGGCAGTTTCATATTTGGCGACTTTATAGAAGCCTATTTGATTGCACAGAAAGCCGTCTGCAAACGCATGATAGTATCTACGCTTTCGCTATCAGAAAACAACGTCGATAGTTTTCATAACCTGATGGCTAAAGGTTGGATAGAGCGGTTAGACTTAGTGATTAGCCACTATTTCTATAGCCACGAAAGATATAAGTTAATACCCTACGTCTACAAGCGTTTGGATATAGACGATAAATTTCAAATGGCCGTCGCTTTCGTTCATACCAAGGTGATAGCCTTTGAGACACGCGGAGGCCGTAAGATAGTGATACACGGCAGCGCGAATTTGCGCAGTAGCGGTAACGTAGAGGCTTTCACCATCGAAGAAAACCCGGAGTTATACGATTTCTACGTAGGCATCTACGACGGTATAATAGAGCGGTATGCCACCGTTAATAAAGTTTCTAATCGCCGGGAACTTTGGCAGGAGATAGGAGGCGAAAAGTCTAACAAAAAAAATCCGTAAACGCTATGAGCAACCAAGCAGGAAACGGACACACCGGCAGCGGTGGGAGTGGCGGCAGCGCAGCGTCAAATCGTTACGACGATATGCCGTTTGCCGCGCCGTCAGGAGGCGGCGACGTGCCGTTTTAATCCGGGGAGCGGGCCTAATACGCCCGCACCCTTAATAGTTGAATAAGTAGCAAAATATAATTGATATGGCGAAACGTAAGATGAACCCTAATAGTTTGGCAAATTTGGAGAAGCGTAAGCCTTTTCAGAAAGGCCAGATTACCAACCCGAAAGGCAGACCCCGAAACCGCGTACCCGAATACCGGGAAAAACTTATGGGGCCTGATAAGGCCAAGGCGTTTCAGGGTATTAGCCGCGATGAATATTTTTCGTGGTACGAAACCCTGTTAGCCCTGAATATTGACGAACTGAAAGACTTAGAGAGCAACGCCGAAGTACCGATGTTTGTAAAGACCTACGCCCGCGCAATGGTAGCCGATATGAACGCCGGGCGCACTACGACGGTAGATAAGATGGTAGACCGCATAAATAACCGTTCAGAGCAAAACAGAGCCAAGGAAAGCGGCAGCGTAGATTTGGCCTACGACAGCGGAACGGCAGAGGCTACGGCGGCTATACAGAAGCGTATCGGGTACAAAAAGCAGTATATTGTTAAGTTGCTCAAAAAGCAAGGCAAATACACGTCTGAAATGGCTTTGCAAGCCACCATTACGGCGCAACTCATGGTAAGGACTGAAATACTTGCAGAGGAAATTTTTAGTTGTGGCCACAAAGCCGTAAACGTAGAGATTTCCCGCGAGGGTAACAACCGCGAGAGTATCAGCCCCAAGGAAAAACTATACTTAGACCTGACAACGCAGACACAAAAGGCGTTGAGGGCTTTAGGTATGAATACCGATAGCAAAGACCGTAAGACCCCGGAGAGCGACGGCCTTACTAAACTCATGGAAGAATTTTCTAACGATAACGACGATTAAATATGAAGAAAATATATATCAGCGGCCCGATTAGCGGATTAGAACGCAGCGAGTATTTGGCACGGTTTGCCAAGGCCGAAAGCCTGTTGGCCGATAACGGCTACCGGGTAGTGAATCCCTGTAAGTTTTTGATTTGCCGTTGGCAATGGCTTTACAGGTTGGTAGGTTACAACGTCGCATTATGCTACGACCTTTGGCAGCTTTCCCGTTGCGATTACATCTACCTTTTGCCCGGTTGGAAAGACAGCAAGGGCGCAACTATCGAAAGTTTCTTTGCATGGCATATTGGCGTTTACCGCCTGACTGAAAAGGAGCGTAAGCCGGTAGACCTGAAAATGGCCAAGTGGATAGCCCGGCGCGAAAAGGGCGAAGTACCCGCGCCTACCCACGTACTGACACCTGAAAGAAAATAAGATTATGACACAGGAAGAGAAAGCCAAGAAAAGGCAATTAAAAGACGAAGTAGCCGCCGAGTTACAGGCTAACCGCGACAATTACCTTGCCCGCTATAGTTATGCGCTTACAGAGACCGACAAGCGTATGACAGACTACGTTTTGAGCGTTATAGATAATCCCGACGGCCATAACCTCTACGAGTTATTGAAGATACGCCGGTTTTTCCAAATGCTCGATAAGTGGGTTTGGAAACCCAAGCGCGTAAAGAAGAAAATCAGGCTTTACGAGAAATTGAAGTTTAGCGGAACGTCCGGGCGTAGGCGTTACAAACTAACGCCGGTGCAAGTCTTTCAGATGGCTAATATTTTCGGCTTTGCCCGTCCTGATGGCCGTAGGCTTATCCGTATCGTCTACATATTCGTACCGCGAAAGTTCAGTAAAACGACCTTTGCGGCGTTTTTGGCCGTTGACGATATGCTGTTTGGTGACTATAACGCGGAAGCCTACGTAGGGGCCAACTCTTACGACCAGGCGAAAAAATGCTTTAACGAAGTCAGGCATATAATGTTTGATTTAGACCCGCGTCAAAGGCATTTCAGAATTAACCGTGAAACGGTGACGTTTAGAGACCGGGGCCGGGAGAGTTTAGCACAGTGCCTTACGTCCAACGCGCAGACCAAAGACGGCCTGTTTGCATCGTTGGCCATTATAGATGAATATTCACAGGCGAGAGACACGGCCAACAAGTCAGGCGCAGACTTAAAGAATACGCTTACGTCCTCTATGGGGCCACGCCGTAACCCGCTAACGGTTATTATTACGACGGCAAGCGACGTAATAGAGGGGCCGTGCTACAATGAATTGGAGGGCGTTAAGAAGATATTGGAAGGCGAGGGCGAAAACGACTATATGTTTGCCGACTTGTTTATGCCTGATGTAGACGATGAAGAGGGCGACCCGGCCACATGGTCAAAGGTGCAGCCGCATTTGGGTATTACGGTGCAAGATGATTACTACGAAATAGAATGGAAGAACGCCCAACTATCAGCCGAAAATATGTTGGTTTTCCGTACTAAGTTGCTTAACATATTTACCATTAACGAGGTTAAAACGTGGTTTGGCTTTGAAGATGCTAACGACCTGTTGGGCGACTTTGATATAGACCACGTAACCGGGCATCCTGATTGCGCCGTAGCCTTTGACCTATCCGTGCATGATGATTTCAGCGCAGTATCTTATACCGTCTATTCCAAGGAAACAAAGCGTTTCTATTGCCACACAGACTACTATTTTCCCATTGGCGCGTTAAAGGGGCATCCCAACGAACAACTATACCGTATTTGGCACGAAGCGGGCCACCTGATATTTACCAAGGGAAAGCGCATAGACGTTAGACGTATTGCCGACGATATTATACGGCGCACTAAGTTGGTTAAGATTATCCGCATAGGCTACGACGGATATAAGGCAAAGGACTTAGTTAATATCCTATCTACCGCCGGAGCGTCCGGGGTGCTGATACCTTACGGCCAGACCTACGGCAATTTCAACCTACCCGTAGAATCGTTTGAAATGTTAGCCTACGCAGAACCGGCGCAGATAGTCTTTAACAACAATCCTATTAACGTCTATTGCCTGACTAATTGCGTTATAGACGAAGATAGGTTGGAAAACAAAAAACCTTTGAAGATTTCGCAGTACCGCAAAATAGACGGTACAATAACTATGCTAATGACTTTAGGGCAACTTTATTCTTACGAGCGATAACAGGAACGGCGGGCATCTAACCCGCCGTCTCTAATCGTCTATTTCGTAGCCCCGTTGGTTTAGTACCTTTTTGGCTTTGCCCTTGATGGCCTTATAAACGCCGTCTTTGCGTTTAACGATAAGTCCGAGGCTTTCCAACTTTAGTAGTATTTGGTCAATATACCAAGTTGGCAAGTTCTTACAAAAATCTCTTTGCGCTAATTCTTGCAGGGTGCAGGGAATCCAATACAGGGAGGCCAGCACGTCGTAACGATATTGCAGTAACTCACTACTCATACGCGCTTATTGTTGGCAGTCGCTAAGATTTGCTTTGCGCTGATATTCCGAAGCCCGGTAGTCTAATTCGTCGGCGATTTCCTCTAAAGGTACATCGCTAAATTCGTCTAACACGGCATCTAATCTTTGCCTTAATTCGTCTATCCTTTTCATACGCCTGTAATTTTAAGTGGTTTGCCACAATGCGGGCAGCTTATAGTAACGCCCGTAGCCGGTATAACGTCGGCAGGGCTAACGAGTAATTGCCAAACGGGTACGTCCAAGGCTACCGCCATTTTTTCGAGTGTTACGGTAGTCAGGGAATCGGCTTTAAGCATTTGTTTGACCGCTGACAGGCTTACGCCCATTTTGTCGGCCAAATCCTGTTGTTTCAGGTGCTTTTCTTTCAATACGGCTTTTATCCTCATAAATCTACGAATTTTTGAATTTTGGTGCAAAAATACGGCTTTTTTCTCAAAGTATAGTGTTTTCTATACTAAATAATGTTAATAGATAGTATTTTCTTACTTAAAAGTTTGGCAGAGTACAGAAAAAACTATACCTTTGCAGCAGATTAAACAATTAAGCCCTACGGCAACACGGTTAAGCCGGTAGATATGACAGAGAAAAGAACCTCAATCGTTGAGCAGTTAGAGAGCGCAAAGGCCGCTATCGGCGAGAAGTTAGGCAGCAAAGGTTACGTAGTAGCCGGTTACGGCGGCGATACCTACTACGCTTTTGTCGGTGAGGGTAAGGGTTTTCAGGGTGCAGCCCTGACACCTGTAAGCGGCAACCCTGTAATATTCGACACCGAGAAAGCCGCGAAGTACGAAGCCAATAACGGTACGTACAGGAATGGCCGGGGCGACGTTGTGATACTTAAAGTAGTAGAGGCATCCGCGTACTTTGCCAAGATATACGCAGACCTTGAAAAGAATATAGAGTTAGTTAAGGAGTTATCCAAGTAGTAACCGGGCCGGGGCCTGTACCCCGGCCACAAAACCTAAAGAGATATGAAGTTTGAAGAATTACCCGCAGAGGTACAGCAGCAGTTAGCCCAACAGAGGGCAGAGTTAGCAGGTAAGCGCATTAACACCGCCTACCGGGTAGAGTTATACAACGCAGACGGTACGCGCTACATTGAGGCCGCGAGGTGCTGCAAGTCATGGAACGACGATAAAGGCAACTATATGCCATTTGGCGGCGGTACGTATTGGACTATCCGTTACGGTGCAGTTCAATGGGCGGTAAGAAAAGACCCATTGGGCGGCAAGGCTTACGAACTTTGCAACGGTAAGCAGTACGGTAAGAGCCGTAACGGTGTAGAGATACCTAACCGCCTCAACACTAAGAAAGAGGTTATAGCCCTGATTAAGAGTATTGGCATTTTCAAGATTTGAGTATTAACCCGGCGGGGTGCAAGCCCCGCCACAAAAACGTAACATTATGGCGGCAAAGTTAATTGTGTATAGAAAAGAGTTGCATAAAGAACGAGACTACGCGATTTGGGTTAGCAAACTTTTGGGCGTTGATGATTATCGGGTAAGCCTGTATGAAGATGAAAGGTTAGTGGAATGTTTCGACGTGAAGTTAAGACGGCCAGCAGAGCGCAGGGAACTTGAAACCTACGTAGCAAACAAAAAGCGTCAGTTGAAAGTACGTGACGTTTGGTTTGGTAGTATGTGCCAAAATCACTATACGCTTAGTCGCTATCAGGAGTTAAACAGAGAAATAGACTACATACAAGATATAAGGCTATGAGCGAGAACGAGATTAAGCGGGTAATCAGCGACCAGGCGAAAGCCGCCTACCTGAATAAGACCGTAGACTTTGGTACGGAAAAGTTCAAAGTCCGGGGCCTGAAAGTCAGGGCTACGAGCCGGGCAATACCTAAGAGCGACTACGACGATTACGGCGTAGACGAAGATACGGTAAAGTTCTTTATTGTGGAGTTCTACGACAACGCCGACGATTTTTGGGCCACGAATTGCGTTTGCTCTATCCTGACACTAAACGACAAAGGACAGATAGGTAGTGCCGACGTGCCTTACGATTTCGACTACGACGGTACGAGCGCAGATTTTACGATAGCATTTGCAGAGAAAATTAACGAAATTGTGACCGCCGGAAAAAATTAAATTCTTAACAAACTCAAAATTTTACCACGTTGCGCCAAGGTGTACCACGATGCACCTTAGCCGATTTTGAACGCCCATAAAATAGGTGTATCTTTGCCGAAAAGATATATCTATTTTTATGGCTAAATGGTGGGATATTTCCCGTATTTGGAAACAACGCGATGAAGTGGTAGAGCAACAGGCCGCACCCGCGCCGCAAGCCAAAACCACGCAACGTACAACCCCGCGCACAGGTGCAGGGCTGCAATTTTTCTACGCCTCTACTGACACCGCGACAGCCGTAGCCACCGTTTACCGTTGTGTGCAGTTGCTTAGTGATAGCGTAGCCGGTTTGCATTTGCAGTACATGAAGTTAAAGGGCGACCGCTACCAAGAGGACAAAAACAACGACCTACATTATTTACTTACCGTACAGCCTCAACCCGAAATGTCAATTTTCGACTTTTGGAGTATGGCCGTTAAGATGATGCTTTTAGACGGTAACGCCTACATCTACCCGCGCAAAGTCAGGGGAGAGATTACCGACTTAGTGCTTTGCGGGCGCAATACGGTAGGCCACGACGCTTTGAATGGCACGTACACCATTTGCGACGCATATAACGGCGTTTACGGTACGTTTAAGGAATCCGAAGTTATACACCTGTACTTACATTCGTCAGATGGGCGTACAGGCGAGAGCGTACTAAGCCACGCCCGCAATACTCTTACTATTGCACAGGCGGGCGACGTTGAGACGGCAAACCGCTTTATCAATGGCGGTAACGTCCGGGGTATTGTCAGCAACGACAAATCGGTAGTAGGCTTTGGCGAGTATGCAGATGAAGAGTTGGAAAAGACAGCCGCCAACTTAGACGAAAGGTTTATGAACGGTGAGCATATCGTAAGTTTGCCCGGTCAGTCCGACTTTAAGCAAATTTCGCTTTCCTCTACCGATATGCAGTTTTTGGAAACCCGTAAGTTTACCGTCCGGGAACTTTGCCGTTTCTTTGGCGTACACCCGTCGTTTGTGTTTGACGATACGAGCAATAACTACAAATCGGCTGAAATGGCCAATATAACGTATTTGTCGTTTTCGTTAGACCCTATCCTGAAACGTATCGAGGCCGAGTTTACACGCAAACTTATACCGCAGTCGCTTTGTTGCAAACGTATTTTCAAGTTTGACCGTAAAGGCATCTACAGCCTTGATTTGCTTTCGTTGGCGAAGTACCAGACAATGACCATTGCAAGCGGCATCTACACCGTAAACGATTGGCGACACATCGAGAACCAGCCCGCAGTCGAGGGCGGCGATATTACGTTAGTATCTGCAAATCTTATACCGTTGAACGGCGACAAGTTCAAGCCCGGAGGCGGCACAACGAATATAGAAGAAACAAAACCAAGCGAAGAAGATGACGAAGATTAACAAAAGGAGTATCGGATTTGACGTTAGGCTACAAATCCGGGAAGCCGCCGAGGGCGGCGAGAGCCGTATAATTGAGGGCTACGCGCTTAAATTCGGTGTGCGCAGCCGTCTTTTGTGCGATTGGTGGGAAAACTACTACGAGGTATTAGAACCCGGTTGTATTACCCGTGAGACGTTGGACGCTTGCGACATCATGCTTACGATGTTCCACGACCGCCAACTTATCTTAGGCCGTAGTAAGATGGGCGTTGGCACGTTGCACTACGAAATCGACGAAATAGGTGTTAAGTTTTGGTGTGAAGTACCCAAGACAGCCGACGGCGATAAGGCGTTGGAATTGATTTCACGCGGCGACATTTCGGGATGCTCGTTTATCTACTCTACCGATGAACGGGATAGCGAGAACGCCGTTAGTTACGAGTTGTCAGGCGAAAAGACAGAGGACGGCGACGATATTCTGTTGCGCCACGTTAAGCGTATTGATAAGGTGTACGACTTTACGATTACACCAAAGCCCGCTTACGAGCAGACAACGGTAAGTAAGCGCGAAGTCGAGGAAGCCGGTGTAGTATTCGACAAACCGAAAACTACGACGGTTGAGCAGCCCAAGACAATAGACCTTGCAAAGAAACGCGAGGCTATCCGGGTATTGAAAGAGAGAATAAACCGCACCGTTTAGGCGGCGCATATTGTTTAATTTAACCAAGGCAAAAAAGTTATGAGTAAGCCAAAGTTCAATTTCCGCGAAGCCTACGAGCGGATTAGTCAAATCAAAGGCCGCCTTAACGAGATGGCGGAGAATCTCGAAAGTGATAAGGAGCGCGAGGCATACACCGAGGCCGAGCAGGGCGAAATTAAGCAGCTTTCCCGCGAGTTGGATATTCTCGAAATGAAGATTAAGGCCAACACCCCGACTATCGAGGTAATGCGCGAGGAAGATATACCCTACGCAAACGCCAAGGTACGCGAGTGCTTAGACAAGGGCCAGCGTTTCGAGTTGAAGATTAGCCGTGCCGTAGCACAGTCTTTCGGCGGCAACACCTCTACTTACGCCAGCGGCCTTGCAGGTACGAACCCCGCCGGGCTGACTACGCACGACATCGTAGAGCCACTTTATAACAAGACTATTCTTTCGGCCATTGGCGCACCGTTGCTTACCGGCCTGAAAGGTAATCACCAGTGGCCTATCGTTGAGGCTTTCCACGCCACAATTAACGATGAGGGCGCAGAGTTGGGCGACACCAAGATACCTATTAACAAACTCATTGCGAAGCCGGAGCGTTTGGGTATCGCCGTGCCTATCACCCGTGAGGCCCTGAATGAGACCGACAACCTTGTGCAGTTGGTGGCCACGCAGTATATGCCGGTAGCCATTGCCGAACTGATGAACAAGATTACGTTCAGTCAGACCAAGGTAAACGGCTCTACCGACCTTGTAGGCCCATTCATTCCCGCCAACATGGTGGCCAAGAACAAAAAGACCTACACCGGCGCAACTCCTACCCTTTCCGAACTTGTTGGCGTTAAGACCGCTATTCTTTCGCACAACATCAAGGGCGAGGGCCTTTGCTACGTTATGAGCGAGGTAACTAAGGGCAATTTGGAGGCTACCCCGAAGTGGTCAGGTGCTAACACCGCTATCGTTGACGAAAACGGTAAGATTAACGGTGTACCCGTATTCACCACCAACGAAGTACCCGACGGCCAGATTTACGTCGGCGCGTTTAAGTACGCACCGCAGGGCCTGTTTGGCGACATGGTGTTTATCGTAGACCCCTACAGCCAGGCACGAAAGAACGCTATCGACTTTGTGCTTAACGTGGACTACGCTATTAGCGTATTGCGTCAGGAGGCTTTCGCCGTTCTTTCGCAGATTGGCGTTTTCCTTGATAAGTCCGAGTTGACTTTGACCGTTGGCGACACCTACGACCTGACGGCTACCGTATTCCCCGTAGGCACAGCCGTTACGTGGGCAAGTAGCGCAACCGCAAAGGCCACCGTCGCAAATGGTAAGGTAACAGCCGTTGCAGCCGGTACGTCTAACGTAACCGCATCGTTCACGTTTGGCGGTCAGACCTACACCGCAACTTGCGCCGTGACCGTTCAGGCCGCAGGCTAAACGATTGTGTAACTAATCAGGAGTGCTTTAAGTTATGGCTAATGTAGTGAGTTTGGAACTCTTTAAGAAGCAGTGCAACGCCGACGAGTTTACGGCAGACGATACGCTTTTGCAGCAGTATTTGGACGCAGCAGAAAAGCACGTTATCCGCTATACCCGTCGTACCCGTGAGGAATTGGCCGAAATGGACGAATCCGGGAATTTCCCCGACGAACTGAAACAGGCCGTCTTACTCATTGGCGCACATTGGTATAACCAACGTGAGAGCGACGCACAAGTGCAGTACCATAGTGTTCCAAACGCACTATTAGCCTTAATGAAACCCTTTAGAAAGTTGGCAAGATGATAGCCGGACGGATGAAATACAAACTTACGCTGTTAGAGCCTACGCAGACCACTAACGACTTTGGCGAAGAGGTTACGACCTATACCGACACCGTAACCGTACACGCCGAGCGCGTAAAGCATACGGGCAACCGTAGCGAAGAGGTAGGCGAGCATTTCCCGGATTATCGCGTTTCGTGGAATATCCGCGACGCACACACGGTAGCCGAGAATTGGCGCGTACAGCAGTTGGGCGGGTATCTCTATACCGTTGTAGCCATTGAGCCGAATATTGATAGAGGCTATAAAACCCTGATTTGTGAGAGAGTAAACGAGTAACAACCCCAAAAACAAAAAAGGTATGAAATCCAAAATTATTTTATCAGCGTTGGCACTAATCTTTAGTGTATCGCTTTGCGCGTTTGCCGGTGGAACGGTAGAGCAGCCGCCTACCTACGGCGACGTAGTAGTAACCGAAAAGGCCCAGCAGCCTATTTTCGACGTACCCGGTGAGTACATGATTACCACCTACGACGTAGTACAGGGCGTAGATTTCGTTATGCCTGTTAATCAGGTAACACTACGCACCGACTTTGTAGCCGATACGTACAACCTTACGTTATCAGGCTTTGCCGATGCTTGCAAAGATGTAATGACTTTCGCACAGGCGCACCAACGATTTAGGCAGACTAACACCTACTTATTTCCCGACAATCGAAGATGCTACCTACGACTATCCGACCAAGCCAAAAGTACCGATAATCAGATGTACGCGCCCGGCAAGTGGAAACGATGGGTTATGGCACAGCGAAAGTAACAACGAATAAACCGCACAGCGTATGCAACCCAGCGAATACACAGGCAGCGAGTGGAAAGAGTTAGCCAAGGAACTAACACCACGCCAACTACGTAACGCCCTGAAACGCTCATACCGCGCCGAGGCAAAAAAGGCGTTAGGCATAGCCCGGAAATACTTAGGTACAAGCGGGCTGCAAGTTCAGGGAAACAAAAGCGATTGGGATAAGGGCATACGTAGCCACATCTACAGCCGAGGCGGTGGCTTTATGATTACCGTTAAGGCCCACCGGGCTAACCTGAAAGGGCAGGGCGAAAAGTCAATGCACGAAAACCGTAAGGGCTTTAAGAAACCTGTACTTATGTGGGCTGAAGAGGGTACAAAGGAACGTCAGCGAGGCGGCAAGAAAATACGTATAAAGCACGGTATTTATGGCACACACCGAAGCGGCAAAACGCAATATTGGACGGAAACCATACGTAAGGATGGAATACCGACGGGCCAAATGGGTGCTTACGGATTTCTTGAAAGGGCGACACCCGAAATGTTCCAAACCGTAGAACACGACTTAGGTACGGAAGTAGGGGTAGCCGTAGAGAAAGTGGCTAAGAAATGCGGATTTGTTTAACGCTAAGAATATTAAGTTATGGCAGTAAATAAGACATCGTTAAGCGTTGGCGAAATTATCTACGACGTTCTGACAAACGACGCGGAGGTTATGGCACGGGCAAACAAGGTTTTTCCCGTTGTCACAGACAAAGCCACGTTACCGTATGTAGCGTATCGCCGTTCACGCCTGGAGCATAACCCGGTCAAGGGTACGCAGGGAGCGGACACCGTGCAAATAGATGTACTTTGCTTTGCCGCCAAATACGGCGACGGGGTGCAGTTGGCCGAAGCCGTCAGACAGGCTTTAGACGGTAAGCAAGCCACAAAAGATACCCTGATTATGCGGAGTTGTACGATTGCCGGAGGCGAAGAATACTACGAAAACGATGCTTATATACAAGAGTTAAATTTCACCATTAAAGTATAAGAGATTATGGCAGTACCAAGTTCAGGCTACATTAACGGTAGCGACATTCTGTTGAGCGTTGGCGGCAAGGCTATTGGCCATTGCACTACCCACACGATTACTTTCAACAGCGAGACTAAGGACAGAGCCGTAAAGCCCGCTGCAAACCAAGGCTATTCAGCCGGTTTGTGGAAAGGCAAGGGCGTTACCGGCCTTAGTATCTCAATTAGTGCTGAGGGCTTGCGTTATTACGGTGAGGCAGAAAACGGCTATGCCGAGTTGTCCGCTTTGTGGGGCGCAGGTGCTTCTATTCAGGTTAAGGCTTTCCAACGTGAGGGCGACGCTAACCCCTACGTGCAGGGTAACTTTGTTATTACCTCTTTGGAGGAAGCAAGCCCCGCGCAGGACGATGCAACTTTCTCTATCAGTCTGGAGAGCGACGGCGAGCCTACTACCTATCCCGGTAAGGCAAGCGGTAACGAATAATTCCTACAATCATGGCGAAAGTAGAAGTTACTATCAATGGCGTAGCGTACCCCTGTAGGCAGACTATGGGGGCTATGCTACGTTTCAAGCAGGAAACCGGCAAGGAGGTTACAGAGATAGACCCCGGTAGTTTCAGCGACCTTTGTACGTACCTTTGGTGTTGTGTAAAATCAGCGTCCAAGGCCGACGGCTTAGATTTCAATTTGTCGCTTATGGACTTTGCCGACAATGTTACACCCGAAGAGGCTACGGAGTGGGCCGAGGCCAACAAAGAGCAGTCAGACGGTGAGAATACAGAAAACAGCGAGACACCCGAAGAAAAAAAAACTTAGGGATTAACGACTACTTAGGCTTTGCGTTGGGCTGCATACACCTATCGTTTGACGATTTTTGCAGGTGTACCCCAAAGGAATTTGAGAGCATTTGCGAGGCGTACCACGACCAACGCGAAGCCGATTACAAAGACGGGTGGGAACGCGCAAGGGCGATAATAGTTGCTACCCTACGGCCACACCTGAAAGGACGGCCAACAGCGCGAAAAGTCTACCCGTTACCGTGGGACAAACCAAAGGCCCCACAAAAGAAAGCCCCGAAGCCGCTAACGGCAGAGGAAAGCAAAGCGAGGTTTGAAAAGTTGGTAGCAAGGGTTATGAACGCTGACAATGGCGAAGATAAGTAGCATTATCAGGATTGCCCGAAGCGATATAGAAAATAAAAGCCACAACAGCGGTAAGCCCTGACAACGCTAAGTTAGCGTAGAATCCGGCTAAGATGCTGATTACGAAAACAGCAAAGGACACTACGAAAGTCAGAAGCGACCCGGTGGCTATTATGCTTTTTATACCTTTCATGCTGCAAAGATAAGAATAAAAACCGATATAAGTAAGTAACGAAGCGTTAAAAATGTCAAAAGACGTAAAATTTAACATACGACTAACGATTGACGGTAAGGAGCAAATCGTTACCGCGTCTACCAACGTAAAGCAATTTGCGCAAGAGTTGGAGATTGCCCGTACCGAATCGACGAAACTTAGGGATGATTTGTTAAAGATTACCCAAGTAGGCGCGTCTTTTCAAAACGCTTTGACAGGTGTGCAGCAGCTTACCGGGCTTATGCGCACGTTTACCGCCGCTAACGCTATGCAGGTTGAGGCCGAAGCGAAGTTGGCTAACAATATGCGTAACACGATGGGCGCGAGGGAAGAGGAAATACAGAGTATCAAAGACCTTTGTACAGCGCAGCAGCAGTTAGGCGTTATCGGTGACGAAGTGCAGTTAGCGGGCGCACAGGAATTAGCCACCTACCTTGAAAAGAAAACAAGTTTGGAAACGCTCATACCTGTTATGAACGATATGTTAGCGCAGCAGTACGGTTTGAACGCTACGAGCGAAGCAGCCGCGCAAATCGCTACCATGTTGGGTAAGGTGATGGACGGACAGGTAGGCGCACTTTCCCGCTACGGTTACAAATTCGACGAAGCCCAGGAGCAAATACTAAAGTTTGGCACAGAATCAGAACGCGCCGCCGTTTTAGCAGAGGTAGTAAGTAGTGCCGTAGGCGGCATGAATGAAGAGTTAGCCAAGACAGACGCGGGTAAGGCCAAACAAGCCGCCAACGCTATAGGCGATATAAAAGAACAGGTAGGCGCGTTGTTTAAGAGCGTAGAGCCTACTATTGTCGCTATCGGTGAAATGGGTATGGCTTTGATGGCCATTGGTACTACGGTGCAGGGTATCAAAGGTATCTACGTAGCCGTCGTAGCGGCTACAGGTGCTATTAAGAGTATGACCGTAGTAACGGTGGCGCAGTCCGCAGCCGGTAAGGTAGCCGCCGCCGTGCAAGCCCTTTGGGCCAAACAATTATATTACGGCAAAGTCGCTATGTACGCATGGACGTTTGGCGCGAAGTTGGCCACCGTTCAGGCTATAGCAATGCGAGCCGCTATTTTGGGCCTGATGGCTGTTACAGGTGTTGGCCTTGCTATTGCAGCAGTAGCCGGTATTATTTCCCTGTTTGCAAGCAATACAGACGATGCAACCGATAGCATGAAAGCCGCTAATCGGGAGGCACGTTTGGCCGAGGAAGAGGCGGGCCGGTTAAGCGAGTTGGAAAACGCAACCGCAGACGCTTATACTAACGCCGCATCTACCCTTAATATCTATCAGAAGAAATTAAAAGACCTGATAGACAAAAAGGCTACAGGGGCCGATATTACCAAAGAAGAAAAGAAACTTGTCGGCGAACTTAACGACACCTACGGCGATACGATGGGCTACTTTGCCAGCGTTTCGTCATGGTACGAAGCCCTGATAGCCAATAGTGAGGACTATTGTAAGCAGATGGTTTTGGAGGCCAAGACCCGTACACTTGCAAATCAGATTGCAGCAAAGGAGGCTGAAACCCATAACCTGATTTACGACGAAAGCGGTAAGAAGAAATTATATAGCACGGAACGCGAAATAGGTCAACGCCAAATTAAGCGTACCGGCAACGGTAACGCTATGAACGCTTTGCAGAATAGCGGTGTTAATAGCATAGAATATTTCGAGATA
>JAFXUJ010000003.1 GCA_017525025.1 Elusimicrobiaceae bacterium
AAGTGATATCGTGCCCAATACAAGCACAGATAGTTACGAGTATATAGCACAAGCGGCCGGTGTAAATGCGCAGAGCAAACAATTGGATTATCAATTACAAATGCCGTCTTACACGGATGGGCGTATTTGTTGCGAAGGGGCAGGGTGTTCCCAGCTCAACAAAGACTACCCGACTTGTGAAGCTTTGCGGCGCATGCCGGATTATGAAGCCCCCAATACGGCTTGTACGGCTAATTTGCCGGGGGAAACAAATGATCCGTCCTTGACTTGTATTGGTACTACGCCTGTTCACACACGTCCTTGCCCGGATGGCGCTTGCGGACAAGAAACCAATACCTATTCTTGCAATCAAAATACGTTGCAATGGGAACCCGGTGAATGGGTGGGTACTTGCACCCCTAAAGAAATCAAAACTGTGACCCAGCAACGTCCGTGTCCCGATTCCCAACAGGGGATATTTCCTATGGGTCCGCGCCCACAAGAAACGCGCCGTTGTACCACTATATATGATTGCGATGGAAACGTGGAGCGTGAACACTGCACGGAGTGGGACACTTCTGCTTGCGCAGGAGAACAAGAAGAGTGGGTGTGGGTAGTACCGGACATTACTAATTTTGGCTATGTTTATAGCTTCAATTTACCAGAGCACGCTCCGTGGGGAGATCTTTCCAGCGGTATTGTGTTCACGGGGACTTGGAACTTAAATTGGGTATGCGAACACTGCAACCGCATTCCGGAGGAAGATAGGGCATGTAATTCTTACACGGGATATAAAACGGTAAAATGGTTCCAATGTAACCCGCCCGCGTGGCATAACCTGTGGTCATGGCAACGTCACGCCCATTTTGCTTGCTGCGTGAAAGCGGAAAGCATTCCCGAGTGGGAAGAAGTGGGTTGGCACGTTGCTTACGATTTGGATAACCCTCATGGGGTGGAAAACCCACAAAACCAAAATTGCGACCATTAAGATATAGGTTACAATATAAAACCCCCGGGGAAAGCCCCGGGGGTTTTTAATTACCCAAATATTGATTGGAGATTTTTATTGGCCAACCCAATTACGTAAAGCAAACCACGATAGGAAACTAATTCCCAACAGTAAAAGCAGTAATACAAAAAAACCAATAGCCCGCCAAGCCGACGAGTTGGAGGTTGACGTTTGTGCATCCATGCCGGACGACGCAAAACGTAACATGTTTTCTACCCGTTTTTCCGTCTTGGAAGGATCGGAAGAAGCGAAAACGGTAGTGGTATCCGGATTGACTTGTTCCAACTTATCCATTAAGGTTTCCAGCTCGCCCAAGATTTGCATGGCGCGGAAACGGAAAATTTCCATATCTTGCACCGGTACCAAGGTATGTTCGTGGTATATGAGGGCATTTTCGTTAAGTTCTAAATAGATTTGCGGGCGAGTTTTAAGCATATTGGTAATTTGCGGCGTAAAAAATAAGCCCGCCGCCGGAGAAGGGGCGTGGATACGGTATTGCCCGTCAATGGCGGGGATGTTGGTTTTCATCAGCGCATATTGAGACGGCGCAAACGGAGAAGACAACGGCGCGATTTTTAAAAGAGGAAAGTGGCGTTTCTTTAGTTCGGCGGTAAAAATAGTGATGGTGGTAGGTTTGGTATTGGGTTTATCGTCCAGGTAGATTACATCATCGGCGATACGCAGAAACGCTAAATTATCCGAACAAGTAAACACGTTACGGTATTGGTGAAAAAATTGGGTAAAAAATTCCAACCGCCCGGCCGTTAATTGTGTAGTAACGGACGACTTGCGTTTATCAAACGTGCAACCGTTTGCCCGTGCCAAACGCGCCAGTTGGGCCGTCCGGGTGCGGGTGGAAGCTATCAGCGCAACCGCGCCGGAAGTGGTAATAAGTGTTAAAGTAATCCAAATCATATTTAATATGATATCAAAAAACAAAGCATTTAGCTTATAATAAAAAACCCCCGCTTTCAAAGCGGGGGTTTAAAAAGAATATCTTTTATTTTTGAGCGGTTACATCCTGCGCCGGTTTTTTGCTGGTTAAAATTGCCCAGCTCAACACGGCCAGCAACGCAATGACAACCACCCAGCCGATCTTACCAAGTGGGGTAAAATCGTTGTGGTAGTTTACAATGATAGGCGCCACGATGACGGCTACCATGTTCACTACTTTAATAAGCGGATTGACAGCCGGCCCGGCCGTATCTTTTAACGGATCCCCTACCGTATCGCCCACTACACTGGCTTTATGGCGTTCAGATCCTTTACCGGTGTTTGCTGCAATATCGGACGGTTCATCCTCTACCACTTTTTTGGCGTTATCCCAGCTGCCGCCGGCGTTGGACATAAACACCGCCAAGAGTTGTCCGGAAACGATAATCCCGGCCAAGAAACCACCTAAGGCTTCCACGCCGAAAGTCAACCCTACGATTACCGGGGATACGATCCCTAACAGGGCCAAGATAACGAGTTCCTTTTGGGCTGCAATGGTGGAAATTCCCACTGCGCGGGTATAATCGGGTTGGGCTTTTCCTTCCAATACGCCACCTTTAAATTGGCGACGCACTTCTTGTACGATTAGTGCGGCCGCACGGCTGACGGCGTTAATAGCGAAGGACGAGAATAACCACGGCAAGGCCCCACCGATTAACATCCCCACAAACACAACCGGGTTAGACACCACAATGCCTATTTCGGAAAGTAAGGTAAGCGCTTTGTCGGAACCTGCTTGAGCCCAAGCTTCATTCAACAAGCGTTGCACGTTGCTTACGTCCACCATATATGAGGCGAAAAGCGATACGGCTGCGATTACGGCGGAGCCGATAGCTACCCCTTTGGTAATAGCTTTGGTGGTATTTCCTACACCATCTAAGTCAGCCATAATTTGGCGGGCTTTTTTGGTTTCATCGTCGTTTTGCCCGTGCCAGCTCATCTCGCCGATTCCGTTAGCATTGTCGGCAATCGGGCCGAAGGAGTCCATAGCTACGTTATTGCCGGTCAGCGTGAGCATGCCGATACCCGTCATAGCCACACCGTAGAGAATAAAATTAAATTTTTCTACGGGTGATAAACCTTCAATAGAACCGAAGATAACCACGGACAAGAAGATGGAAGCCGCAATTACCAAAGTGGTCCAGACGGCACTTTCAAACCCGACGGCAATACCGGATAAAATAGTCGTGGCGGAACCCGTAGCGGTAGCTTTTTTAATTTCCTGTACGGGTTTACCATCCGTGCCGGTAAAATATTCGGTCAAGCGGTCAATGGAAATGGCCAGCAAAATACCGATTGTAGTGGCCGCAAACGGACGCCACCAACCACCGGGCACGCCTTGCATATAGAAATAAGCGAGCGCACCGAAAATGGCCACGGAAATCACGGCTGAAATGGTGTATCCTTTGAAAATCGCTTTCATAGCATTTCCGGCCGAGCGTTTGGAATCTTTTACGGCATACGTACCGATAATAGAGCACAATACGCCGATCCCGCGCACCAAAAGCGGATAGACGATCCATTCGTGGTGTCCGGTAATGCGCCACAAGGCAATACCTAAAATCAAGCCCGATACAATCGTTACTTCGTACGATTCAAAAATATCGGCCGCCATACCGGCGCAGTCGCCTACGTTATCGCCTACCAAGTCGGCTACCACGGCGGGGTTGCGCGGATCATCTTCCGGGATACCGGCTTCAACTTTCCCCACGAGGTCGGCTCCCACGTCAGCGGCTTTGGTGTAAATACCACCGCCCACGCGCATGAAAAGCGCGAGAAGCGTACCGCCGAAACCGAAACCGAGCAAGGCGTCCGGTGCAGCAATACCGAAGATAATGAAAATAATCGTACCGCCAAAAAGGCCTAAACCGTCTGTTAACATACCGGTTACGGTGCCGGCGCGGTAAGCAATGCGCAAAGCATCACCAAAGCTACGTTTGGAAGCGGCGGCGACGCGGACGTTAGCATCTACGGCAATGCGCATGCCCAGCTGCCCTACTAAAAGGGAGAACACCGCCCCCAAGATAAATGCACCCGCCCGTCCAAAAGCAGCGATGAGCTTTACTTTTTCAGGAGATAATCCTACGAAACGTTCCATGGAATCTTGCGACACCGGAACGATGTATACAGACAGAAATAAACAAATGGTCAATAACCCAATGAGCGGCAAAATGGTTTTGAGCTGTCTTTTGAGGTAGGCGTTAGCGCCTTCCCGAATGGCTCCCCAAACTTTTAACATTTCCGGGGTGCCGGTGTCTTCATTCATTACTTGTTTACGTAAGAACAATGCATACAAAAGCCCTAGCACCGCAATGAAAAGTACGCCAAATAACGCGTATTGTTCAAACGGGCGCAGAGACGAAATTCCGTACCACATGTTTTTTCTCCTTGTTGAATATAATTCAAACGGCTACCTAACTATTATAATAAAATCCCCGAAAAAATGCGCGTGGGTCTTAGGACCCGGTGGCAAATAGGCCTTTTGCCACTTGTTGTGAGGACGTATCTTTCCTATACTTAAAATATGAGGATATGCAGAGCAGGATCCTTTTTGGTAGTTTTATGTATGCTTGTTCCGTCCGTATCAAGGGCACAGTGGTCTTATCGCACGCCCTTTTCCGTACGGTTGGAAGCAAGCGCAAAAAACTATTTAAGGAAAAGTGATTCGCCCGGGGTGGATCGCTTGCGCCTGATGCGTTTTTATTATCCCGATAATCACGTGGAAGAAGCCCCCGGTTTTTGGGAGCGACTCTTAGGTCATAAAAAAATAGAGGAGCAGCAGGAAGAGGCGTTGGCTTTTTTCCTGTTTAATATGTATGTAAGTACGGCTGCTTATCAGGAAGATATGCCCTCGCAGCTTACCGTAGACTATTTGGGCGTGTTGGACGGATTTTCCAAATGTCGGGAACTCTTTCCTTTGGGCCAAGTAGATACTTTTTATACTAACCATTTTTCAGGCATTAAAGCGCGTTTGGCAAATTATTTCAAGCGGGCGGGATTGGCTCCCTATGAGCCGTATTCTCAGGCAGATGATAGACGAGAAAGAGCCTTTTTGCGTTTGTTAAAACACGCTCCTTCTCGTTATAAATTGCCGGGATATGTGTGGGACGGAAAAACCCGTTTATCTGCTTCGGCCCGCCCACAAGATCAAGCTTTTTTGCAACAGCTGATTCGTAGCGGTTTGGCAGAAGGGCAAGATAAAGTCGTAACTTTTAAAGTCCCGCGGATGCAGTGGGAAAATATGGATACACCTTTTGCTTCCCACGGAAATAATATGGCTCGCCTTTACCGTTGCGTAAATGATGAGTGTGCGTATTGCAGCTATTTATTGGGGAAACAATTTTGCGAAGGCCTAGCGGCCGGACATACGAATTGGGGTATTTCGCGCTTGTATAAAATAACGGCCTATCCCACAGACGGTCAATTTTTAGTTCCCGCGCAAGGAGAACGCTTTAGATTGGCAAGCGGCGAACAAGCATCCGATTGGTATTATCATACCGCTTTATTGGTTGTCATAAATTTAAACGGGCGTTATACACCTTTTGTGGCGGACGCCTTCTTGGCTGGGGAGGAACCGATGCTGTTGGACGAATGGCTATCGCATTTCCGGCCGTTAAAAACGTATTTTCAAGTAGATGTGTTTGAACGCAGTGAGACGGTGGAAAAAACCATTGTTACGCCGTCTGCCCGCCGGGGGGATAAGGTGATAGTAGACGGGCAAGTCTATACTCCATACGACGTTTTACCTTAATTAAAAGCCCTTGTTTCCAAGGGCTTTTTAATTATTTTTTCTTACATTCGCAACTGACAAAACCGTTTAACATCAGTTTATAGTCATTCCCCAAATCTTCCAGTTCTTGTTCGTGCTCAATTTCTTCTTGCAAAATTTGGCGGATAATGTGCGAAGTAATCATATCTTTATTCAGTACGTATTTAAGCAATTTGTTATATACTTCTATGGCGCAACGTTCTCCCTGCAAATTTTGTTTGAGCAGGTTGGCCGCGTCGTTACTTTTGGGTATTAAATAACCGCAAGTGCTTTGTTTGTACCACTCGTCCGGACTGAGTACCGGCGTACCGCCGAGCTCAATAATGCGTTTGGATAATTTTTTAGCGTGGTCCAATTCTTCTTGTGCGTGTTCTTCCAGCTCCGGTCGTAACGTTGGGGCCATAATACCGCTGGCAATTTGCGCTCCTGCCCAATACTGGTAGTAAGCCAACCACTCATCACTAAAGGCTTGGTTGAGTAATTGAAGTAATTTTTTTACGTCCAATCCTGCTTCTTCCACAATTTTTCTTCCTTCCATTCCCATAATATACCCCCTACTAATTAAATAAGCCGATAGATACCCCTACCGCAGAGTTAGTATATCAATTCACACGGAAATTCCACGTACAGAAAAAGGGTTAGAAATAAAAAGCCCGCGCGTGGCGGGCTTTAAAAAGAAGGCTTTAATTCACCTAAACGATCCGGTTTTTATAGTAGATTCCATGCCCCCTTTTTGCTACAATGGAATGGGCTTTTGTAGAGATTATATAGGCAAAGAGGAAAAATGATATGACGAAGAAAAGTTTGTTTTTTACGTTATTATTTGTTTTTTTAACTTTCGTTTTGCAACTCGCTGTGGCAACTCAAATTACTTTATCACCCGAAGAAGAACAAAAAGTAAGAAAACAAATCCAAGAAAAATTAAATTGTCTTAACGAAAAAAAGGAAAAATTACCTGCAAAATACGAAGGGCCCAATTTAAAATTAAAATCCATGCCTCGTAATTTCGATGTCGCAAATATTTCAACCTCAACCGGTATGGAATACTACATTGATTCTGCCGCTGTCGTAGAAATAGGTAAAAAGAATAAAGATACATTACCATCGAAATACATATTAAGTAAGAAATATACTACGAAAAGAGGTGTCGTAAGCGGAGAATGTGCGGAGTATATACAGATACATCATATAGATGGTTATGCCGGATTTTGGGCGTATGAGGTTACTAATGTTCCGCCAAACAGTTATTTAAAATATATACCTGAAACTTCAGAAATGCAAGTAATAACCCCGGCAAATGAAGAATATAAAAAATTTATAACTGAATATAAACGGCAAGAAAAGAAGAGGGAAGAAGAAAGGCCGCAACGCGAGAAGGATAAAAGGAGAACGGAAAAAATATCTGAAAAAATAGCGTGTCGACGTGTCGTCGAGTATTTGGATATAAATTGTAGGAAGAAAATATTAGCTTGACTTTTTGGGTATTATAAGTGTGGTGTGGCGCATAAAAAAATCCCCGTCGGAGTTAAACTCTAACGGGGATTTATGCTGAAAATTCAAAACTAAAATACGGTGGTTATAGTTTGGGTAGCAAAGTGCTTATTCCTTTGCCCCGGCAGCTTTGAGTAGTTCCACAATTTTGGTATTTCCGGCTTCTTGGGCTAGTTTGATGGCTGTTTTGCCATCATTGTCTTTTGCATTGACATCTGCTCCTGCTTTTAATAACACGCTGACAATTCCTTCGTAATTCCCGCTTTTTGCCTTAGTTGCGTAAATTAGTGCTGTTGAACCATTATTGTCTTTGGCATTTACATTCGCTCCTGCTTTAATCAAAGTTTGCAAATAGTCTATAAACTCTTTTATATTTGGATAGTTTTCATCGCCAAACATCTGAGCTTCATCAGATAGAGTTTCTTTCCTTTCTTCCAATTTCCCTATAAAATCTAACAATACGGTTCTACCTTTATTATCCGTTGCATTAATATCCGACCCTGCTTTTAATAATTTTGTTACAACGGAAGTATAATCATTGAATGTATTTGTAATATACATTAGCACAGTTTTTCCGTTTTTATTTGCTGCATTAACATCTGCCCGTGCAGCAATTAACTTTTCCATTACCTTTTTACTCAGATTTTCTTCATAATAGCCATACGGTGTAGTGTACATTAGGGCCGTCTTTCCATTTTTATCTTTAGCATTTACATTGGCTCCGGCAGCTAACAAGACCTCTACAACTTCTATATTGGCCTCGGGACAAGCTAACCGTAATGCTTCGTCTTTATCTTCCTGACTTACATTTATACCAGCATTTAGCAACTGTTGCACATTTTCACCAATGCCTAAATGACTTGCCTCTAGAAATGCTTCCCTGCCACCCTGCTTTACATCAGCTCCAGCAGAAAGTAATGCTTTTGTAATTTCTGGGGAACCCGCCGAATAGTACAGTGCGGTATCACCCTTATCATCTGTTTTATTAACATCTGCTCCCGCTTCAATTAATCCATTAACAATAGCAAGAGGACTGCCCGATAAACTCGCTAATATTAAAGGAGTAGTTCCACAAGAACAGTTCTCATTCACGTTAGCACCTGCTTGTAATAATAGTTTTACAATATTTTCAGAATGTTCATTGACTGCACGACATAAAGCGGGACGATAGGCAGAACCTTCCACTTCTTGATTCGGGTTTGCCCCTTGTTTGAGAAGTTCCGCTGCTTTTTCTTCATCTCCTGTTACAATAGCAAACGAAAATGCTTTGTTTAATCTTTCTAAAACAGGGTCTTTTGGCTCTTTATCATAGGAAGTATCTATTGTATTTGTCTTACTTTCCGTAGGCAATTCATTGATAGCTGATTTTAGATCATAATTAGAAGGCTTTTCGGCAATATCCGCAGATTCTTTGTTACACGCAGATAAAGCCAGTAAAATGAAACTACCTAATAAAAGTTTGCGCATACTATTTCTCCTAAAATCTATATATTCTCATTGTAAAACATTTTAACGGCAACTGCGCGACCTCCTACCTAGTGTTGTCAGCATAAAAAGAGAATATTTACCAAAAAGCACGAAAACCTACCAAATTTTCCATGCTAAAAGTCGTTCATAAAAAAATCCCCGTCGGGGTTTAACCCTAACGGGGATTTATGCTGAAAATTCAAAACTAAAATACGGAGTCGACGAGTGTTCGTCCTGCATAAATTTCCTGATGGAAATTGCGTCCGGAACCGCCCTCGCGGTTTTTGCCTTGCATCGCTGCGGACTTTGAATCTGGACGCGGCATAAAGCAGTTTATGCCGCTCGATACTCCTATAAATTTGAAAACCCGCACGAGGCGGGTTTTAAATTTATACGGTGCTTTTAGTTTCCCTAGCACTATGCTGATTTTAAAACAGGCTGAAAACAGGCAGAAAATGGCACTTTTTTCTTTCCAAAGCGGCAATAAAGCGGCAAAAAGTGCTAGTTTTTTTGTTTTGCCAAAGCGGTAATAAAGCGGTAAAAAATGGCAGTTTTTTTGGAACTCAAAGCGGTAGAAAAGCGGTTGAAAATAGCATTTTTTAATAAATTTGAAGCGGGGAGAAAGCGGCGAGAATGCTAACTCCCAAAGCGACGATAAAGCGAGGAAAATGGCTTTTAAACAGGCGACAAACAGGCGAGAATTTGAATTTTTATTCCCTGCTAAACAGGGAAAATACAGGGAAATTATAAAAATATCTTTAAATTTTAAGTATTTCTTATAAAACTGCCTAGTACAAATACTCAAAATTCCCTAAAATGTAAGCAGAGAACGAGCAGGGAAATTATTTGTTTAACTTATACTTTCGCGCTTTTTTGGATGGATCCGCTACTGCCACAAAACCTTGTCGTACCCATTTTTGGAGTAACTGCCTAGCCGTCCGGCCTGCAAAGTGGAACAGTTCTTCCACATCTTTGGCGGTTATAAATTCGCTCTTTTCAAACAAAACAAGGGCCTGTTTTTGCCTTGCATCCAGCGCGTTAATCGCTTTGCTTTGGTCCTTTTCGGCACCTTGTAACTGTAAATGCTTTTGCACGCTTTGAAACGAATAAAGCATCCCGGACACAAAGAACTCAATCCAGCCTGTTATATCGGCTTCAGCCCGTCCTATGTAATAATTATGAGAGGGCCCCACGGCTAGGGCATTGTAATAATCTTGGATATGCTGACAATAATACTCTTCCAAATTGTAAATACCTTTAAGGTCATACCCGCCTTGGTGTAATAGTAATGTGGTTAAAATGCGCGCCGTCCTTCCGTTCCCGTCATAATATGGGTGTATGGTTACAAATTGGTAATGGGCAATAGCCGCTACTACTGGGATTGGCAAGGTATGTGTACTTTCGTTAATCCACTCTACAAGTCCAGTCATCATGGGGCCAACATCTTTGGCCTCTGGGGGCATGTAGATAATGATACCTGTTTGGGCGTCTACTACCGAGTTTTGCTCCGTGCGGTACGGAGTAGGAGTATTTCTGCCGATAATTAAGCCATGTAGGAGTTGGATATTAGACTCCGTAACAATATGCTTTTTAGCCAATACAGCCACTTCATCCAAGGCATTAAAATACCCTTTCACTTCCTTTTCATCCCGTTCCCGGCCTTGAATGGCTTGCCCTTTTAATACCTCACGCACTTCCCGCTCTGTTAAGCGGTTGCCCTCAATAACCGTGGAATAGTGCGTGGTGACAATACGGGATGTTTCTTTAAGCCCGGCCAGCACACGCGGCGTTAATGGCATATCCTTGACCTGCTCTTTGATTTGGTCTATTTTATAGAGCTTTTCAAGGATAGATTTTGTAATTTGATAGTTTGGATGAAATATTATTGGCATATATATTGGCGCTCCTATATGCCATTATTATGCCATTAAAATGACGAGGATGTCAAGGGGTTGTTAGTAAGTTGTTATAAGTGCGTTTGCATAAGTGGACAGGTTGTGATTTGCTACAAACGTCGAAGAAAAACAAAATTAGCACTCATGCTTGACTTTTGCCAAAAAATATGCTATTATAGGGAGAATAAAATCCCTTTGGTAGTAGATCTCAGTGGAATGGAAGCTACTACCAAAGGGAACAAGACAAAAGGTATGCTATGGAGTTCAAAGCACAACCTTTCTGCTCTTAGTATACCTTTTTGTTGAAATGGGTGTCAAGTTGTTTTTGCCCCAAAATTCATACAAAGAGAGGTGATCAACAAAAATGATTACTAAGAGTAAAGTAAGAAATGTAAAGCAGTATCTTGTTCCCGGCCTGAAATCCTTCCGGCTTGTTTCCCCAGAATTAACCCCCGAAGTCAAAGCCAAATTACGAATTGATGGCTATTCAGATGGTGATAAATTTTTGCCGCTGGCCATAGGTCCAGTTAGTAAATTTAATGCGGATGGGGGTTGGTTTCCTTTGAAAGATCAGCCCAAGGAAAATCGGTACGTAATGACTGCCCATTGGCAATGGAAAGATTGGCATGGAAAACATTATGAAGCTGAAAAAGATGTTTATAAAGACTGTTACCAACGCCGGCGAATTTTACCGCCATCCGAAGAATTGATTTTAGTAAACAACAGGGCCTACAGCGATGTATTAAATGAAGCAGATGAAGAGCATATCAAACATGTTATCAACTTAATGTTAGAGTTATTTGGCGGGTGCGATTTCGTTCAACCTGATTTTACTGTCCCCGTAGAAATTAAACAAAAGAATTTTGAGTTACTTCCACCGGGGGAATATCCTTTTGAACGGATTAAGCGCTTAATAGAGGATGACCCACGGAAGAAAAGGGAGATTTGTCTCCTTGAAGAGCGTTTTCAGTTCTTTCAGAATGCCAATCCTACAACGATTGTTATCGGTTGCGGGGGATATCGTGGTTATGTCGGTTTTCAGTATAAACAGTATTTGATACTCGATAATAAATGGTACGGAAATGCCATTTATGTATTCCCTGCAAATACGGAGTTAATACTTTCACTTACAAAAAAGGAGGTATTAGACGGCCATTTGCACATAACTCGCATACCCCATACACAGGACTGGCAAAAAAATGTTGAGCCGTATTTGAAATAAAGCCATTGTTGTGGCAGATGGTTGCTTAACAGAGGTTAACCATCTGCCACAACGTCAGGTTTAGCAGTCTGAAGTTGGTTTAATTAAACATTGCATAATTAAAAACGAATTTAAGGAGTTGAAGGATGTTCTAATCTTCATCAAATAATGGTATAGATATGAGAAAAAAACGTGAAGTATTTTCTATCAAAGAGATACTATTGACAAAATCAAGAGAGGCGGCTTTGTCCGCAATTCAAATTTATAATAATCCATTAATAAAATTTAAAACGGAAACCTTTATAGTGTTGATGATTATTGCTTGGACCTATTTACTACATGCATTTTACAGGAGCAAGAAAATTGACTACCGGTATGTGGATAAGAAAAAAAGCACAGAACAAAGAAAGGTATATTGTAAAATTGAGGGTCGTTATAAGTTGTGGGAACTTTCAACTTGTCTGGAACAAGAGGAATCTCCTGTTAGTTCAGCGTGCAAACAAAACCTACAATTTCTAATTGGTCTCCGAAATAGGATTGAACATCAAATGGTCCCAATTATTGAAGATATAATAAGTGCGCGACTACATGCTTGTGGGTTGAACTATAATAAATATATTGTCTCTTTGTTCAATCCTAAATATGCTATTGATAAGAATTTAATGTTTTCTTTACAATTTAATAAAATAAGCGAAAATCAACGAAAGCTCACGGATAAGTACACCTTGCCAACTGTGATTAAACAATATATTCAAGACTTCGACAATAGCTTGTCTCCTAATGAATATGAAAGTGAAGAATTTGCAGTTCGTTATTTTTTTGTTCGAAAAACAAATAACCATAAGGGAACAGCAGATCAAGTTATTGAATTCATTCCTGCTGATTCGGAATTAACTAAAGACATTAACAAACAATATGTTGTGATAAAAGAAACGGAGAGGAAGAAATTTTTACCTGGGCAGATTGTGCAAATAATGCAAGATAAAGGCTTTAAAAAATTCAAAATGCATCATTTTGTAGACTTCTGGCATATGCGCGATGCAAAAAATCCCAAATACCATTATGGGGAAAAAATAGCAAAAACCACTTGGTATTGGTATGAAAAATGGGTAAAAGAAGTGGAAGATTATTGTTTGAAACATGAAAAGGATTTTAAATAAATACATGCCTTGTTCAACCAATGAATCTCTGTTCTATTAATAAGCTATATGAATCACAATTCACATGGAAGCCAAAATATATTGACAACATTTCACGAAGATATTCGTGCCTTCATAATAGAACAAACCAAAACTATTGCGTTGAGCCAGAAATCAATTAAATTCATCAATACAGCGAAAATTGATGATCTTTTATCTCAATTTATTTACTTTCGACAACGATATCCTATTGGAAAATATAAGGTGTATATTCCAGCGAGTATGTATCTAACCTCTAAATATGCTAGGTATAAAAACCAAATTCTACATATTAAGATGTTACTGGAAACTGGAAAAGGTATAGAGAATTATCTGCATAACGATATTACTGATTTTTTATTTCATGACAATCTGCTAAAAGATTGGGGGGTTGTACATATACATTTACGGCCAACAGGGAGAAGAAAACACCGAGATAATGACCTTCTTTACGCAATACAAATCTCAGATTATATTCTATTTTTGAAAGTTGATACTCATGATTGTTTCTTGAAAAAAGAATTGTTGGAAATTTTATATCAAAATTATCCTGAATTTTTTGGATTTTCGTCCATTTCTGGAGGCCATTTCAAGGAAGAGGAGATTGAAAATTTACGCAACAACAATATTGGATATGCTTTAGATCTTGGTGGAAAAAGCTTTTACGGGGGAATAAATCGTTTAATTCCATGGAAAGGTTGCGTGCAAATCTTGGAAAATTTGCGGAATCTGTCTATTTTGCTAGATACTAACTCCCAGCAGATTAAACACAAAATAGAACAAATTGGTTATACAGGAAAATTAGATTTCCATTTGGGTATAAATTTACACAAGAAAGAAGTTTACGTATATGAAAAAAATAGTTGTGTCGAAATCAGATTTTCCGATGCTGATATTATGAAAAAATTGACGAATTGCTTTGTAAATTTACATTTGTGTTAATATTACTTCCTTTTTATTTTTATAAAAGAAATGATGGCGATGAAACTCCTTAAAATTCGAAGATTCTTTGTGCCACCATCATAGGAGATAGCGTGCCCTGCCTTGATAAGACCTTCTCCTAGACTGTGCCCATTAACCTTAACATCACAAAGGGATCAAAGGAATTAATTACGTCTACAATTACGCGATGGGAGTTTGCTATTTTAAGAACAATTCCGATAAATGCTTTATGCTATAATTTAGAGGGTGATATTGCTATGTTGTCGCACCTAAATTAAGAGGAGATGTTTGAAACATGAAGAAATGGTTAGTTCTATCTATATTTTCAATATTTTTAATTGGTTGTTCTACAACACAACGTTATTCGTTTCAGGTATCCGCGCAGTCAGTTTCGCCAAATAAACATCATTGTAGGGTATATTACACTAATAAAGATGAAAAGACAATCGACGGAAAAAATTATAGCGCTCAGTTAGAAGACCTTCTGAGGAGCAAAGGCCTGCAGGTTACAAGCAATGAAGAAAAAACGGATTGTTCGATACTCGTTGCACATTCTACCGAGTATGGGAAAGAACAACAAATTGGTCATACTTGGGGGCAAACCGGAGTAAATAGCTCAACCTCTTGGACTAACGCACATATTTCTTCGTCTGGACACGGGCAGGCTTCCACATATACCACTTATACTCCTACATATGGAATTACTGGGACTTACACATACGATGTAGCTAAGTCGTACACGACCTTCTCTATGAGCGCTAAAGATTCGGATACGAAAGATGAGATGTGGAATATCAGCGTATTTTATGCAGGGAATGTTAATGAGAAATTTGTAAATTTATTCCCTATATTCAAATGTATTATGGGACACTTTATGTTCAGAAATTTTGACACTTACGTTGAGTTGACCAAGAAGGATATAGAGAATATTTACAACGGTCAATGTGCCCTTGTTCAATGGAAGGATTTCAAAGAGCTGGAACAAATGGCTCGTAAGGGAGACGCTGAAGCCCAATTTGTTTTGAGTGTCTGGTATTTAACTGGAGATGGTGTTGTACGAGATGAAACTAAGGCATTATATTGGGTTACAAAAGCAGCAGAACAGGGACATAAAAGAGCGCAATTTTCGCTAGGTAGAGTATATGAGAGAGGCATATCTGTCCCTGTTGATTATCAGAAGGCATTTTTCTGGTATTCAAAAGCAGCAGATCAACAGGAACCTGATGGACAAAACGCGTTGGCAAATATGTATTATACGGGAAAAGGTATCGCTCAAAATCTACCAAAAGCTTTTACGTTATATTCGGCTGCGGCATTGCAGGGAAACCCATCGGCCGAAGCTAAATTGGCGTGTTATGATACCAATATAAAAACAATGGAAGAGCACTTTAAGAGATGTTTATCGATGGCTGAGCAGGGAAATGTAAAAGCTCAATATGCTGTTTTTGATATGTATTGGAACGGATATGGTATTCCGCAAAATAGGGATGTAGCTCAGTCGTGGTTAAAACGGGCCGTTTCTTTAGATCCTAAGTATGAAGATACTCTCTATATGGTGCAGAATATGGCACAAACAAAGTAGCTAATAATACAAAACAATTATAAAATACATTTGTTTATAATTTTCGTTGTGCGGAAAGATTCTTGTAATGTGTTTTCCTGCAGGGGAAGAGAAAGAATATAAGCGAATGATATCGCAAGGGTATTAATTCTACTTGACTTCTAGGCCTAGAAGAAGCGGTAATGTGTATAGGAGAGAAATATGACCGATTACACACAATTAACCGCACGGGAATTACGCTTAAAATGGTCCGAAATTATAGGCCTGCCTATACCGCCAATCGGGCGAAGTCTAATTATCAAATACCTGTTATGGTATGAACAAGCCAAGCGTGAGAAGCTTTCTCCACTTGGCTTTTTCTATGAAGTAAAACAAGCCGCCCACAATGCGAGTACACGGCCCAAAGCTACATTAGAAATCGGTTCCAAACTTATTCGGTCGTATTGCGGGGTTAAGTATGAAGTAGAAATTATTCCACAGGGCTATTTATACAAACATAAAACCTATAAAAGTTTATCTGGAGTAGCCAAAGCCATTACGGGCAAGAGTTGGAATGGGAATGTATTCTTTGGAGTAAAAAAATGAGTGATAAGAAAATACGTTGCGCTATCTATACCCGCAAGTCAACCGAAGAAGGGTTAGAGCAGGAGTTTAACAGTCTGCAGGCCCAACGGGAAGCGTGTGAGGCCTATATTAAAAGCCAAAAGCATGAACATTGGCAACTTTTATCTGCCGAATACGATGACGGTGGATATTCTGGTGGTAATATGGAACGCCCGGCCTTAAAACGCCTACTATTGGATGTTCAAAACGGACTTATAGATATTATCGTAGTATACAAGATAGACCGCTTAACCCGTAGTTTAATGGACTTTAGCAAAATTGTGGAGATATTAGACAAGCATAATGCCTCGTTTGTATCTATAACACAGCACTTTAATACCACTACCAGTATGGGTAGATTAACACTTAATATGTTACTCTCATTTGCCCAGTTTGAGCGTGAAGTAACAGGAGAGCGCATCCGGGATAAGATTAGTGCCAGTAAAAAGAAAGGTATGTGGATGGGTGGCAAACCACCATTAGGATATTACCGCAAAGATAAAAAGATATATCCGGATGAAGAAAAATCCATACTTATCAATAATATCTTTAAGAAATACGTAGAACTAAAAAGCACTACACTCCTAAAAGAGTGGTTAAATAAACAAGGGCATAATATATCCGTAGGGAACTTAAACTGTATCCTACGTAATAAAGCATATATCGGCCTAGTTGGGCATAAGGGGACATGGTACCCGGGCGAACACCAAGGGATAATCTCCCAAGAGTTATTTGAGCAAGTCCAAACAGTGATGGCGGATAACCGTATCAACCGTCAACATTATGATCCAAGCAAGAGTCTCTTAGCCGGCAAGTTGTATGACGATAAAGATAATGCCATGAGCCCGAGTTGGAGTACAGGCAGTGGCGGTAAGAAATATCGCTATTATGTAAGCCAAGCTATTATCCGCAAGGAGCCAGGCAAAGTGGGGAAAGTCAGTAAAGTTTCACTCCCAAAGTTGGAGCAGTTTATAGATAATTGGTTTAGTGTATTTTTGAAAGACAAGACAAAAATATATCCGTACATGCAGCAATTTGGGGTAAGCAAGCAAAAGGAAATTATCAAACAACTATCATCCTATCTAATAACCCGAAATATAGAAAAAGAACTAATCAAACGTGTGAAATTAAATCCAAACAAGATAGAAGTCACGTTATATCAAGAACAAGTGACTGAATTATTAAATGCCATTTATGAAGACCGGGAAATGCGCCAACTCAAACCCGAAGAATTGCAACAAGAGAATCCCTACACGGAGCCGTATCATATCGGTACAATAGCCAACGGAGAAAAGATAATTGTGGGGCGGTTTGTAGAACCAAGCAAAAGGCCTAATACTGAACTTATCAAAATCTTAAATCAAGCATATGCTTGGCACCAAGATATATTAGACGGTAAGACTACCCAAGAAATAGCCAATAGAGAGAAGGTATGTGTGCAGTATGTCCGCAGGATCCTTAATTTAAGTTTTTTATCGCCCAAAATTGTACGCTCCATCCTAAACGGCACTCAACCCGCCGATTGCACGCTCAAAAAATTGCTCGCTATCAAAGAATCTGATTGGCACAAGCAAGAACAAATTCTCATTAAATAAATCTTCAGTGAACGACTTCCTGCTCGGTCCGGTCAGCATAAAATGAGAATATTTACTCAAAAGCTAAAAAAACCACCAAATTTTCCATGTTATGAGTGGTGCATAAAAAAATCCCCGTCGGAGTTAAACTCGAACGGGGATTTATGCTATAAATTCAAAACTAGAATACGGAGTCGACGAGATTCGAACTCGCGGTCTCTGCCTTGACAGGGCAGCGTGTTAACCAGGCTACACCACGACTCCAAACAAAATCTTTTGTACTTATATTGTAGCTTAAAACGGAGATGTGCGTCAACCGTTTACAAGAAGTCTACTTAAATTCGCCCCAGAGGATCTGTTCCAACTCCAGTTCCACTCCGTGTTTTTCTTTTACTTTCTGACGTACTTGTTGCATGAGTTGGCGGATATCTTCCGGCGTGGCATGATTAAAATTAACGATAAATCCGGCATGTTTTTCGGACACTTTTGCCCCGCCCACGGTTAAGCCGCGCAACCCTGTATCGTCAATGAGACGCGAAGCATAGTCGTTTGTCGGTCGTTTGAATACGCTCCCCGCATTTGGGAATTCCAACGGTTGCTTTTCCAATCGTTTGTGCAAAATCGTGTTGCGGGTTTGTATCAAATGGGTAAAATCGGCCTTAGCCAGTTGAAACGAGGCGGAAAGTATAATGTAATTTTGTATTCCTTCCACGTGACGGTAAGCGTATTTTAAATCTTGTTTTAAAAACGTAACGGGGCGTCCTTCCAAATCAATCGCGTCAAAATATTCTAAACAATCAAACGTTTCTTGCCCGAAGGCCCCGGCATTCATATATACGGCTCCGCCTACGCTACCCGGTATGCCGGATAATTTTTCCATACCGGCCAGGCCGGCATTACAAGCTTCTTCACATACCTTATCCAACGCGGTGCCGGCTTGGGCTTTAATATGGCCGTCCTCTACGGTTAAACCTTGCATGCGTTTTGTGGAGCAGACAATCCCGCCCACGCCTTTGCCCCCTACTAGGATGTTAGAGCCAAAACCAATAATATGTAACGGGATATCAAACGAACGGGCTATTTTTAATACAAAACTCCATTCCTCCGGCGTAGCTGGGTATACATAGGCTTCTGCCGGCCCGCCGGTGCGGTACGTGGTGTGTAACGCCATCGGCTCATTGAGCCGGCAGTTTTCGCCAAAGAAATTTGCAAGTTCCTGTTTGTAATCCATGCCCGTTTAGTCCGTTTAGAAATTAAGTCCGAGCCCGGCGTTAAACCCTTCGCTGCCGGAGGTTTTGGTGTAAGCGCCAAACACGTAAATAAAGGGGAACGGATGGAAGTTTACCCCGGCGGTGTAGCGCATGCTGCCGTCGCTTGTAGAACGGGTGTCTATGCGGCGTACGGCAAAGTCTCCGTAGTCATATCCCACGCCTACATACGGCGTTACAACCGGCAAAGAGGCAGACACGACTGCAGAAGCGGAATAGTGGTCCAGCGTGTAATAATCCGTTTTGGCACGGTCATAAAAACCGGACACAGACAAGTGGGCGATTTCTAAAAAGTCATAAGAATATTTTAATCCGCCGCCGATAGATTCAAATCCGTTAAAATCCGTTCCGCGTACGGCCACGGTTACACCCACAACGGGGATGTACGTTTCCGCGCGTAAGAAGCCGGTCATTAAATAGTCTTCGCCGGAGTTGTGATTATTTTGGCCTACTTTTACGGCACTGAAACTGCCGCCGATATCAAAGCCGGGGAAAGTGGTCGCTTTACCGGTATGAAAATCGGATAAACCGATTAACGCGCTGATATCTTTATTGTAGGCAGACAAACTGGTAGGATCATAGTGATCGCGGAAGTCGTCGGAAATATTGGTGGAAGCAGACGCGTTTACCGCCAATACGAGGGAGCTGAAGAGTACAACAAACAGTTTTTTCATAGATTCTCCATTTGCGTAATTTTAAGATATATAATATGATAGAAAAAGAAAGGCAGAAGTGCAACTTGTCCCCTACCCATAATTTTGTATAAAGAGGAAACTATGATAAGCGAACTAGCCGGAACACTTTCAACACAAAAAATTGATACGCAATCTTTACGCCAAGCATTTTACCAGCCCAAAGAAAACCCGGTACCGGTTAAGTTCGGTACGTCGGGGCATAGGGGAACCTTGGGCGCCGGCTTTTGCGCGTTGCACGCACGGGCCATTGCACAAGCGGTGGCGCGTATTCACCGAGAACAAAAAATTTCCGGGCCGATACTGGTTGGGGGGGACACGCGTTTAATGTCTCGCGATACGGCCAACCTTTGTGCCGAAGTGTTAGCCGGCAACGGCCTACCTGTTATCTTGCCCGATATTCCGGTGCCGACGCCCATTTTTTCATTTGAGATTATAAACGGCCGCGCCGTGGCGTGTTTAAACGGAACAGCCAGCCACAATCCACCGCAGGAAATGGGCCTTAAGTACAATCCTTCCCACGGCGGTCCGGCCGACAGCGCGCTGACGGCTCAAATTGAAAAATATGCCAATGAATATATGGCTCGCCCGCAAGAGATCAAATCGCTTGATTTAGCACAAGCCCGTCAACAAGGGCTCGTGCGCGGGGCGGATATCGTTACGCCGTATGTGGAAGCGTTGGGCCAGAAAATTGATTTTAAAAAAATTGCTTCTTCGCCCCTAAAGTTTGCCGTGCACCCGTTGGGCGGTACCAGCTTGCCTTTTTATCACGCTATCAAAGAAAAATACGGTTTACATAATTTGGATATTATCAGTGAAGTGCAAGATCCTACTTTTTGTTTCATTCCGCTGGACCACGATGGGAAAATTCGCATGGATCCCTCTTCTGTTTATCCCATGAAACCGTTAGTGGAGTGTGTGCAAAAAGGAACGTATGCTTTTGCCGGAGCGAGTGATCCGGATGCGGACCGTTTCGGTTGTGCTACCCAAGCGGGGGGGCTCATATCTCCTAACCATGCTTTGTGTGTAATGACCGATTATCTTATTAGAAAGCAGCGTGTTCCCGGGGCCAGTGCACTTGGGCGTACGTTAGGGACTACCTTTTTATTGGATAAAATTGCTACTTCTTACGGTTTAGAGCTGGACGAGGTAAACGTAGGTTTTAAATATTTTGTTCCCGGTTTGGTGGCGCGCCGATATGTGCTGGCAGGTGAGGAAAGCGCGGGAATGTCCGTCAGCGGTTGGACCACGGAAAAAGATGGCATGTTTGCCGTAAGTTTGCTTATGGAGATACAAGCGTGCGAAGGAGATATCGCCACGTTGTACGAGCAACTGGCTAAGCAACACGGTATGCCTTACTACACGCGGGTGGACATCCCAACGGACAGCGAAACCAAAAAACGCGTCAAAGCGTTAAAAGCAACAGACTTTACTACCCTCACGCAAGTGGCGGGAGAAAAAGTTTTGCGCGTGCGCGACACGGATGGTATAAAAGTCTACTTGGAAAATTCGTGGTTTTTGGTACGGCCGAGCGGTACGGAAAATATTTTAAAAATATATGCGGAAACTTTCGTGAGTGAAAAACATTTGCAAGAGTTGATTGCCCAAGCGCAGGAAATACTTGCCCAACTTTCCTAATGTATGAGGACTTTATAAAAAACCCGGCATTAGCCGGGTTTTTTATAGGGGAAAACAAGTTTTTCTTTTATTCTCCGTAGTATTCGGTTGTCCGTTGTTCCCAGAAATTATAAGTTACCCGTTTGAGCGGTCGGCTTACCAATTCCCCGGCGGGAGACCAACTGACTTTAAAAACGTCCAGCCCTATATGTGTCGGGAAAAGTTCTTTGATTTGTTTCTCAATTTGTGAATAAGAAAATTTTTTCATAGGCCCCGACCCCCACAAGAAATTTCCTTCCTCATCAAACAGATAAACCTGTTTTACCCACTCATCTGTGCCTAATTGCATAATAGTTTGGTTGTTTAATTGTAGCGGAAAAGTGGCTTTGCCGCCGTTTCGGTAAGCTTCTACCACCGTTTTTATAGAAGATAGCGGTGCCAGATATCCGGTATCTAATTCACCCGGTGTTTCGGTACTTCTCGGCCCGATAAATACCCCGGCCAATTGCCCATTTTTATCCAAAGCCGGGGAACCGCACAAACCCGAATGTTGGGCAAGCGTTCCGGGCAAGTGCACTTGCATGAAAGTCGGTGTAGTGCGAAAGACGGATAAACCGGCTAAATGTATAAGTTTTGGTTCCAGGTTATTAAAACCTTGAATGTGTAAACGGGTATCCGCGGTAATTTCTTCTTGGCGTAAAGACAGAGGAGACAGAAACTTTTCATCTTCCGGGCGGAATTTAATGAGTGATATGTCTTGCATGGACCCCAATTGGACAACTTCTCCCCGCAGGATAGTAGCCGAGCCGAGTTCGTTGTAAACTTCCAGTTCAAACTTTTTACTTAGGGAAGCCATGGCAAAAAGTTCTTCAAGCGAATTGTTGGTTTGCCAACGCAAAGCGTGCGTAGGGACTAGCCCGAATATATCGTCACCGTCTTTAAAAATAGTTCCGGTATAAGTAACACGTTGGGCGGCTTGTAAAACTTGATCACCGAAGATATTTTCGGCCCCCCAAAAAGTGTGGGTGGAAGCGGGCCCTCGTAAAGATTTCGCATGAGGGCGGAACGTAGCGCCGGGTATTAAATCGGTTTGAGGGAAAATAGAAGATCGCGTGGAAGTAGGAGATATTTTCATTGGGAAACTATACAAAGAAGGGCGCGCAGCTGCGGCCACTTTTTCCTGCAACTCTTGCTGTGTGAATGCCTTTTTGGCGGCGCTTTTCATGCTGTGACGGGCGGATCTTGGGCCTCGAACAGGATTTCGCTGGGCATTTAGAGGTGTTGCCGATATAAGAAGGCCTAAAGCAAGCACTAAGCAAGGAATAGATATTTTTTTAGTAATCATACTAAAATTGTATAAATTGCCATTTGACGGGGACAAGGGCCTTTGGACCTAAAAAAGGAATAGGCCCTTATGCGTAAGCGAATTGAATTTTGTTGTGGTTAAGATTATTCCGTGCGGCGGTCTATCACATAGTAGCTACCGGTTGGATGTTGTTTGGCCAAACACTTAAGTTCGGCTCCGATGTGGCTGACTTGCGCAAAAGAAGTAATCGGGCGTTTCGTGTTATGCACGATTCCTACGCCAATTGCCAAAAAATTAAATTTTTCGGTTTCGCCTTTGCGGTTTTTGGCTAACATAAAACCTTGTGTACGGTCTTGTTCATCGTAAAAAGAAGGAGCAATTTCATCTATGCGGGTTACGATTTCTTTAGCAATAGGTTCCGCTTTGTTAAAATCACAGACGATAATAAAATCATCCCCGCCAATATGTCCTACAAAGGAATTTTCATCTTGCCTGGCGGCTTGTACCAAGACGTCAGCGGTTTGTTTAAGTACGCGGTCCCCGGCCTCAAAGCCGTATTTATCGTTAAAAGATTTGAAATTATTTAAATCACAATATAAAACGGCAAATGGTTTGTTGCCGGAGATAGCTGCCTCCACCCGGGCTTGGATAGACGGATTCCCCGGCAGACGCGTCAGCGGATTACAGTCCATTTTTTGTTTGTTGCGTTTTAAGAGCAACTTCACGCGCGCGACGATTTCATCCCCGTCGGCCGGTTTCGTTAAATAGTCATCAATGTCCAGGCCCAACCCTTGGAGCTTGGTGGATTTTTCCGTATTGGCGGTAAAAATAATAATCGGGGTATGCAAATAACCGGTGCGACTGCGCACTTCGCTTACCACTTCAAATCCGGATTTTTGCGGCATTTCATAATCCAAGATAAGCAGATCCGGATTTTCTTTGTAGGTTTTTTCAATGGCTTCCTGCCCATCGTGCGCTTCAATAACGCCGAATCCGGCATCCCGTAATATTTCAGATACGAGAGCCAAAATAGCAGGCGAATCGTCCGCCAATAAAATTTTTGCAGAGGGTTCCATAGGCATATTCTATTTTAATTTTGTTTTTCGCGCAAGGTGTCCGGCTTGTAAATAAAGGATAGCAAGTGTGTCCGTACGTGGTCTCGCCGCCATGAAAAAAAATTTTCCGGATCGCAACAAGTGCAATGGTAAGGGGTTTTTACTTGGGTAGGTTCTACCCCGGCTTCTTGCAATTGGTGTAAAATTTCAATATTTAAATTGACGAGTATTCTTCCGTTCTTTTCGCGCACGCTGGCAGCGGAAAATTGATTAGCTACGTCGGCTTGCACTTCAAAACAACAATCTTGAATATGCGGTCCTAACCAGCCTTGCACGCGTCCGCGGGCACCGGCTTTATATAAGGTTTGTGCTGTTTTAAACGGCAAGCGTTTTACAACCCCTTTCCATCCGCAGTGGGACAACGCAAATAGGTGGGCATTTTCGTCCCACAGAAAAAGCGGTACGCAGTCAGCCGTTAAGATGGCCCCTCCCCACCCTTCGGTAGAGAATAGCCAACCGTCAGCATCAGGTACGGGCGCTTGTTGAAATTGGATAGCTTGTTGCGTATTGGAAATAGAAATCAACGTATCACTATGTGTTTGGTGAAAATGGAGTATTCGTTGCGGAGGAATATCCAATTTTTGGTAAACCGGTTTTTGGGCCTCGGGTTCTTTCATATCTCCCTGATGGCGCGATACCGTTCCGCCTATTAATCCGGCCGCCAACATGCGGTTATCTGTATAAATGCTCATGCGTTTAGTTTTTTCAAGTGTACGGTACTGATTTTGTCCGCCAGTAAACAAGATGCCATCCGCTTGAAACGGACGGGATCATCACTGGCATAAACAGTCAGTTTACCCCTACCGGTTTGTTCCAATTGTTTGTGTTGTTGTAAAAAATGTTTAGCTGCTTGCGCCAAAACTTCGGCAGAGTCCACCAAGTGGATGCGCTTGCCCAGCAAAGAAGCGAGCACCGGTTTTAATACCGGGTAGTGGGTGCAGCCCAAAATGACAGTGTCGGCTTTGCTTTGGCGAACGGAAGCTAAGTAGGTTTTGGCAATTAGGCGCGCGGCGGGGGTATTTGTCCAGCTTTCTTCTACGAGCGGTACAAAAAGCGGGCAAGCTTGTTGCACCACGTGTAAACGGGCATTGCGTTTTAAAATGGCTTTGGGATAAGCTCTACTTTTAACGGTAGCTTCCGTGCCCAGCACGGCGATACGCCCGTTGCGGGTGGTTTGTACTGCTTTTTGGGCGCCGGGTTCAATAACCCCCAAGACGGGAATTTGACACTGTTTGCGCAGTTCGGTCAAGGCCAAAGCGGACGCCGTATTGCACGCAATAACAAGCATTTTAATCCCTTGTGTTTCCAAAAACCGTGCAATGTCTAATGAAAAACGGGTAACGGTTTGCTTGGATTTTGAACCATACGGCACGTTAGCCGTATCGCCGAAATAGATTAAATTTTCATGTGGCAAAACGCGGTGTAATTCTTTTAAAATGGTTAGGCCGCCCAGGCCAGAATCAAAAACGCCGATAGCTTTTTTAGTCATATAAGGTATTATATGAATTATTGCGCGGCGCGTGCAGTTGAAAAAAATGCCCGGGAACCGTCTCTTTGTGCTAAAATATGTATATGTATTGTAAAAAGCTTGTGTTGTTTGTGGCGATTTTTTTATTAGGGGTCGCAGGTTATGCGGCGCCCGAAAATGCTTCCTCCCCCTTGTTGGTGGGAGGGAACTTTTCCGCACAGACAAATACAGCAACTCCGCGGCCCGTCTTTGATCGGGATGCCCGCAATGCCGAAGTCGCTTCCCTTAATTCTCAACTGAGAAACAGACAATTTTCGGAAGTTATTACCCGTATTAATCAATTAACGGCTCAAAATTTCCGCGATAATCGTTTTTACTTATTACTCGCCATTGCCTATGACGGCCTTGGGAAATATGATGACGTGATTTATTCGGCCGGGCAAGCAATGGCCGTTGCTCCGCAAGATCCGCGCCCTTACTTGCTGCGGGCCGGAGCTTATTTGCAACAAGGTCAATACGAACGGTGCCAACTTGATTTGGATATGGCCCTGCGGCTCAATCCGTCTTCCCGCTTGGCCCAGCGCATTCAAGCGGAGCTCAATGAGAAAACTTTTGTCCCCAAACAACCGCAACGCACGCAAAAACAACCGGTTCCCCAACAACGTACTTCTATTTGGTTAGTGCTTTATTTCGCGGCGGTATTGATTGCTATTTTGTTGTTTGTATACTGGCGGTATGAAGATGTGTTCCGCCGCCCGAAAAATTCCTTTGCCCGCCGGGAAGTGGAAGTGAAAGAACAGTATGATTTCATCCGCCAAATCGGCGAAGGCGGTATGGGAAAAGTATACGAGGCTTATGATAAAGTGCTCAAACGCAAAGTGGCCATTAAACGGGTACGCCCGGAGTTGGTACGAAGTTCCTACGTGCGGGAACAATTTTTGGCCGAGGCCCGTATGGTGGCGTTGCTTCGCCACCCGTGCATTGTAGAAATTTATACCGTCATAGAATCGGAAAGCTCCCTTTATCTGGTGTTTGAATATGTGGACGGCCAAACGTTGGAAACGCGTTTGGATATTGACGGCCGGTTACCGTTTTCCAAGGTTAAACAAATTTTTGACTATGTATGCCGCGGTTTGCAATACGCCCATTCGCAAGATATTATTCATTGCGATTTAAAACCGGGTAATATTATGATTTATTGGGATGAAAAAGCCAAACAGGATAAAGCTAAGGTCATGGATTTTGGTGTAGCCAAACGGGCCATTGACCACGATACCGGTGCCCGGACGGTAGCCGGTACACCCGCATATATGGCGCCCGAGCAACAAAAAGGTTTTATGCGCAAACAGTCGGATGTATACTCATTGGCCCTTTGTTTATATGAAGCGTTGGTGGGGCAAGTCCCGTGGGCGGTAAAAGGATTTGACATTGCGCGCAAACAGATTGTGCCGGCCTCCCAGCTGGCTCCGCACGTGCCCCCACAAGTGGATGCTTTGTTAGCGCAAGCTTTGAAGGAAGATCCCAAAGAGCGTATCCAATCTATTGAAGAGTTTTGGAAACGTTTAGAAGCCATTGAGCCGTTGCCGGACGAGTTTGAGCAAACACACTATTAAGTTTCTCTTTACAAGGCAAAATACAGGTGCTATGATTAGGTTATAGTGTGCTGCGGATAGGATAAGAAAATGCTTAAAAAGTATATAATTGCTAATAAAAAATTGCAGGAAACCGATGCCGAACGCGCCCAAGTATACGTTTATACCAACCCGACGGCAGAGGAACAACGGTTTTTGGTGGATCATTACCAAATTGACGAGCACACCCTTTCTTCCGCGTTAGATCCGGATGAACTCCCGCGCTTGGAGTTTGAACCGGAACATATTGTGATGATCTACAAACGGCCTAAAAATTATTCCGGCAAAGATCAGTTGGAATTTAAAGTAGCTTCTGTCGGGATGTTCTTGTTTGAAGATAAGCTGATTTTGGTGTTGGCGGAAGATATCCCGCTGTTTGTGGGGAAACGTTTTCAAGCGGTTAGCTCCATTAAAGAAATTTTCCTTAAACTCATGTACAATGCCATTTCCCATTACGTAGAACATTTGCGTATTATTCACATGATTTCCGAAGAAATTGAAGATAAAATGACGGAATCTATGGATAATACCTACTTGCTTAATTTGTTCAGCTTGGAAAAGAGCTTGGTTTACTACGCCGAAGCCATTACTTCTAACGGTTTTGTGTTTGAAAAAATGCGTAACTTATCGGCCCGTATCGGTTTTGAAGAAAAAGATGAAGAAATGCTGGATGATATGATTGTGGAAAATATGCAGTGCAAAACGCAAGCCGATATTCACTCCAACATTTTGGCCCAACTGTTGGGGGCGCGCGCTTCTATCGTTAGCAATAATTTAAACTTACTGATTAAAAAATTAAACGTAATTACCATTTGGATGATGGTGCCTACTTTCGTGGTAAGTGCCTACGGGATGAACGTGGCCTTGCCGTTGGCAGACCATCCGGAAGCGTTTTGGATGCTGATGGGAATTTGTTTGATTTTGGTGTGGTTGGTCATGATCTATTGGCGCCATAAAAATTGGTAAGTCTTTTTATAAATACAAAACGGACGCAACTTATACAAGTTGCGCCCGTTTTTTTATTGCAAATTTATTTTTCTACTTTGATGCGGCGAAAAGCCCGGTACAGTACCGCCAGTAACCCAAACAGTACATATAACGAGAACACAATGAATACCACATCTTGCGGGAATTTGATGGTCATGACTACTAAGAAAACAATAAATAAAAGGAACCAAGGGCTATTGTGCCGTTTGTTGTCTTTTGTTTTGAAAGTGGCATACGGGATGTTGGATACCATTAACAACGACAGAATCAACATAGCAAACCATACAAAGTTATATAGGTGCGGCAAATAGTTGGCAAGCAGATGGATGTTTCGTCCGCCGCTATTGCCTTCCATAATACTATATGAAACGGCAAACGAAGCCAAGATGGCCGCTCCGGTGGGAGTAGGCAATCCGGTAAAATATTTTTTGGAACCTTCTCCGGCATAGGCCATGGCATTAAATTTAGCCAAGCGAAGCACCCCAAAGCACGCATATACGCAAGCGATAGGGGCTCCCCATACCGGTTGGGTATGTAGCACGAAGAAGTACATCAACATGGCCGGTGCAGTACAGAACGATACGGCGTCCGCCAGCGAGTCCATCTCTATGCCAAAATTACTTTCTGTGCCAAATAGCCGAGCCATGCGTCCGTCAAACATATCAAATATCATGGCAAATAAAATAAGCCATCCGGCTTGGGCAAAATTTCCCTTGGCCGATGCCAAGATTGAAAAAAATCCGCACGCTAAATTACCCAGCGTGAATAGGGAAGGTACTGTAACCGCCCCGGTATGTTTTAACTTAGCCACTACTTTTGTTTGTTCTTTTTCTTCTTGCATATTACTTCCACAAAGCCAAAACCGTTAAACCACCTTGTACTTTTTGGCCTTCTTTTACCACTACACGTACTTTGTCCTTCGGTAAATAAACGGCCACTTGCGAACCGAACCGTACTAAACCGATTCGTTCGCCGATTTTTACTTCTTGCCCCGGATGACGCCACGATTCAATGCGCCGGGCAATCGCTCCGGTAATTTGCTCTACGTGGGCATAATGTTCCGGGTCTGCGTTTTTGAAAATTTGGATAAGGTTCCGTTCGTTTTTATTCGCATCCGGGTTATTGGCAAACAGGAATGTTCCTTTATTATAAAAAATCTCACCGATTTTTCCGGCCACGGTGGCCCGTTGGACGTGCACGTCAAAAATAGAAAGGAAAATACGCACTACCACGGAGTGGGGATCGTCCTCGGTTTTAATAGAAAGAACGGTGCCGTCGGCCGGGCAGGCAATTTCGTCTTCGGCAAAGGCGGCTTCTCGGTTTGGATCGCGAAAGAAGAACGCACAAAAACAACTGGCCACCACAAATAGCAAACTGAGCGTCCGCCAATTGAAGAACAGGCAGATGATAGCTACCGTAACACCGATCCCAAAAAATTTAAGCCCCAAAGGGAGAACGGTGGAAACCCAACTAAAACTTTTAGCAAGTGTGCGTTGTATATCTTCTAGCATAATTGGATATCGCCGGTGGGGTAATTTGAATGGCAGATTTAAAAGAGTGGGCAGGGGGGGACTTGAACCCCCACGACCTTGCGGTCAACAGATTTTAAGTCTGTCGCGTCTGCCATTCCGCCACCAGCCCTCTATAATTATTTTAACAAAAATTGTATGCTTTTGCACATTTTTTAAAGAATGAAGTTATTTTTCCGGTATTTTTAAACTCTGGTAAAACTTGCGACAAAATAAACTTTTCACGCCCAAACTTTTAAGAGTTTCTTGCAATTGGCGGTCATCCGTTACGGCTATGACGCGTTGCCCGCTTTGAGCTAAAAAGTTGGCCCGTTCGCAAATAATTTGGTCGGCACTGTCTTCTTCGGCAAAGGATATATGTACACCTCCGCGGTAGAGTGGCCCCAGGGGGCGGAACGTGCCGTCAAAAATAACTTCGTATGTGTGCATACAGTAACGTTCGGTTTGGGATATGTCTTCTAAAAAATCCAGGAAATCGGCGGTAACTTCTTCTTCAGGGCGGGTAAATTCATATAAAAAGCTCCGTATTAAATTTAGGCCGTCAATAAGATAAATAGTAGGTTTGGTGCTGGTATACATATTTAAAGTTGCCTTTACCGCCAAAAATTGTTATAAGAAAATGATACAATATAATACCATTAGACTCAAAGCGGTCTTTGACAATTTCCGTATTTACGGGGGTGTAATAGATTCGACGGGTATCTGTTGCCACCCGGGAGCAGGTGCCGGTTGGCCAGGCCGGCTAAAATAGGGCCAAAAAAATAAGCAACAACAATCAAGTTGCCTGGGCTAACGCTTAGTCCACGGCGCCTTTTGTGTTTCCCATGCATGAAAGGAACGCCGTCAAACCATGGGATGCGGCAAAGAAGGCGCGGTTCGTCCGCCTTTGCCTAAGCTATACGAACCAAACCGCAGCCGTGCCGTCCTGCGCTTAGACTGCGGTTACTCAGCAGGACTAAACTTGTAGCGCCCGAGAGGAGAAGATGTTCGGACGGGGGTGCGAATCCCCCCACCTCCACTTTTTAGATGGCGTATGAAATGATTTGAATACGGAAATTGGAACAAGATTTACCTATATAAACGGGAGAAAATATGGCATCGGAAATTAGATTTGGCACAGACGGATGGAGAGGGATTATCGGGTGGAATTTTACATTTGCAAACGTCCGCCGCACAGCACAAGCTTTGGCGGATTATATCAACGAGAATGCCCCCGGAGAAGGCAAAAGCCCCAAGATTTTTGTAGGTTTTGATCGCCGCTTTATGTCCGATTTGTTCGCCGCCGACATCGCCAGCATCTTCCGTTCAAATAAGTTAGATGTTACTTTGTCCGATCATCCCGTTACAAGCCCGGTGGCTTCTTGCTTAAGTTTGAACAAATTTTGGATGAGCGTTATGGTTACCGCAAGCCATAACCCGGCCCAATATAATGGTATTAAAATTAAAATCGGCGGCGGAGCCGCGGCAGAAAGAGTTACCAAAGAAGTGGAAGAGTTGGTAGATAAAAGCTCTATTTTGTTCTTGTATGGGCAAAAGGCCGAGCAAAAAGACTTGACCGATTTGTATTTTAAATATGTTTCTTCTCACGTAAACATGAAGAAACTGAAAACTTTCAAAGGCAAAGTGGCCGTAGATTACATGTTTGGAGCTTCCGCCGGATACATGGAAAAAATATTGTCGCCTAAGCAAGTAATTGCTTTGCATCCCGAGCATGATCCTACCTTTGGCGGAGGCCAACCGGAACCGGTGGAAAAGAATTTAAGTGAACTTAAAAAGACCGTAGTGGCCAAAAAGGCCGCCTTGGGGGTGGCCTTTGACGGAGATGGAGACCGCGTCGCCTTAGTGGATGAAAAAGGCACTTATCTTACGCCGTGCGTAATCGCAGCGGTATTGTGCAACTACCTCATTAAGCACAAAAAATTGAAAGGTAAGATTGTACAAACGATTTCCATGGGTTATTTGCTTAAACGTATCGCACGACAACATGAAATGTTATTTGAAGAAGTGGGCGTGGGCTTTAAAAACGTGGCGGAGCTCATGGCATTGGAAGATATTGCTTTTGGGGTGGAAGAATCCGGTGGTTTTGCCTGGAAAGGTAACCTGCCCGACCGCGACGGTTTAACGGTAGCGCTCGCTTTCTTGGAAATCATGGCCGTTACCGGTAAAAAAGCCAGCGAGTTATGTGCCGAAGTGGCCAAAGAATACGGAGCCTCTTTTTACCAACGGCGTGATGTGGCCTTACTTAAACCGTTGGATAAAGAAATGTTTACCGATAAAATCCGCCGTAAATTGCCGAAAAAAATTAACGGCCGTAAAGTAGCGGAATTGCTTACTTTTGATGGATTGAAAATTTTGTTTGATAATGATGAATGGCTGCTCATCCGGCCTTCCGGCACGGAGCCGGTCCTGCGTATTTATGCGGAGACGGCTGTTAAAAAAGACACCCAAGCGTTGTTGGACTTTGGCGAAAAATTAGCCATGCCCCATATTAATAAATAGAACATGGTCAAAATTGCATTGGTAGATGATTCGGGAATTTTACGTTCCGCCTTGCGAAACGTATTAGAGTCGTCCGGCTTTGAGGTATCATTTGAAGCAGACGGTTCCCAGGTGCTTTTTGAACGTTTGCAACAACATCCGGTAGAGATTATCCTACTGGATGTCTTTTTCCCAACGGAAAACGGATTGGATATTTTGACCGAATTAAAAAAGCGCTACCCCAAAATTAAGGTGCTCATGGTAACGGGTTTACAGCAAAATGCCGTGTTGGAAGAAGCACAAAAGCGCGGAGCGGACGGAGTGCTTTATAAGCCGTTTGACACGGATGACCTGTTGGGGGCCGTTACCCGATTGGGAATAAAAAAATAAATTTTAAACATAAAAAAGCGGGCTGTTTAGCCCGCTTTTTTGTATACCAAAGAATTTGTTTTAACGTCCCTGTTTGTAATAACGCATGGTGTATGGCCCACCAAAAGGGTAAGTAACGTTGCTTTGAGCAATAACGTTGTTGCTAAAACCCAAGGCTTGGCATAAACCATAAGCATTAGTTGTTTTATCCGCTGCGCAGATAAAACCTGGGCCAGCTGCCATATTAGTGTGGTTATAATTAATTTGTATTTGATAAACTCCATCTCGAAATTTTTTAACGGCATAAAGACAGTCGCGGTTTGTACATTTACGCCAGGTATAATTCCCACCGTTAAAGAAAAAAGCATCACCCCGGCTGTCATACGGGAGCTGAATATCCAGTTCTTCAAAATCTAGAGTATAGGAACCATTAGTCAAATAATAAACTTCTTGTGCTTTTCCAATAGCAGATAAAAGCGTATATGCTTCACTCGCCCGTGATTTTTCTACAGCTTTTTGGTATTGCGGTAAAGCAATGCTGGCTAAAATACCAATGATAAGTACCACGACCAATAATTCAATTAAAGTAAAACCTTTTTTCATATATATCCTGTTTTGTATAGTGTATAAAAAAATTTATAACTTCAACCACTTAAATTCCAAAAAGACCAGCGGGCCGAACACAAGCACCGGGCCCCACCCGGCCAAAAAAGGATTGATGTACCCGTTCTCACCGATAGAGGTACACATGGAAATTAACCACCAGAACGTAAAGGCAATAACCATGGAGGCAATAATATTTAAAATTTTACTTTTGCGACGCGTGCTGATGGCAAACGGCATACCTAAAAGGCACATGATCAGCGTAGCCAACGGAGTGGCCAATTTGCTCTGCCGGAAAGTTTCCGCCGAATAGGAAGACAACCCGGTCAGTTTGTGAAATTTAATCCGCTTGGTTAAATCCCGTATACTCATGATATCTTCGTCCACGCGCCCTAAGGACATTTGATCCGGGCGGATTTGCACCGGGGAAGGGGCGGATTCAAAGGCTTTTTCTTGGGTTTCCATAGGGTTTGTAAATAGGCGGTGTACCCCCTGTTGGAAAACCCATTGGGCGTTCTCCGGATCCCAATTCATATGATCTGCCACCACTTGCTCGGCGATGTTCCATTTTTCATCGTACGTGTCCAGAGAAACTTTTGTCATCGTTCCGGCGGTTAAATCTACTTCCTTAGCGTAAAGCATTTGAGAAGGCGATATTTTAACCAGCACATCTTTTTGCAGGAAAGCGTTATAATTCTCCCGCGGTTTAAGGCGGGTGTAATAAATGTAATCGGCCTTGATATTTAGCGGAGGTACCACAAATTCCTGCATAAGCAGGGTGGCGGTCGCTACGATTAAAATACAAGCGATAATCGGTTTAAAAAGTTGTCGGGGGGCAAAACCGCCCGCCACACAAGCCGTCCATTCGCCGTTGGCTACCATCTCGGAAATGACAGAAATAGCACCCAATAAACAGGCCACCGGCATAATAGTGGCCAACCAATTAGGAAAAGTTGTTACGGAATAGTATAAGATATCCAAGATAGTGGTTACCCCGTTGCCGAGGTTTTTCATCTTTTCAAAAGTATCGCCCAGCACCACCAGCGTGGCAAATACGCCCAACGCAAAAAAGAACGGTCCCCAAAATTTTTTGGCGATATACTTAAACAACAGCGAGGAATTAACTAAATGTTTAGTCTCTTTTTCCATAACCAGTGTCCTATTACCAACCCTACTGCCAGCGGTAGCCAAGGCCCGGGGTACGAAATCCAAACGTATTTTTTACCCAAAGAAAGGCCCAGCGTCATAAGTAAATAGAAAGAAAATATAATAATTACGCTCCACAACATGCCCCAACCTTTGTTCGTGCGTTTACCCAAAGAAAACGCAATCGGGCAACTGACAAAAAGTAAAATAAGCGGCGAAAGGGCCAACACGTTGCGCATACTGATAGCGGAACGGTATTCGTTGGCTACTTTGTCGGTCAAAGGATCTTTGTGTAGGCGGCGTAGGAGCTTGGAGGTGGTCATTTCGCCTACGCGCAGACGCCGGTTACGCGCTTTAAGAAGGGAAATACTCATGGTGTAGTTATCAAAATTGGCGGCTATAATAGAGCCGGGGTCTTTATCGGCCACGCGTTGCATTTGCCCGTCTTTTAATTGTAAGCCGACGGCCGTATCGGTTAAAATAATCTTGCCGGAAGAAGCATTCACTTTGGTGCTTAATGCACCGGAATCATTTTTATTAACCAAATGAATCATGCGTGCCGCGCCGGAATGACTATCCAGTTCATCCAAATACAAATCCCAATCTCCCAGATTTAAGAAAGTTTTAGGTTCCAAGGTAACTTTGGTAATCTTGCTGTAAGCTTCTTCCTTGCGGTTGATAAACTTTCGGTAACTGCGTGGGGTGAGCCAATTGTTCATTACCACCAGTAACATGGATAAGATAATCGCACATATGAGTAGCGGTCGCACCATCTCTTTAAATGAAAATCCGGCGGCCCGAAGCGCAATCAGTTCGCCCTGTTCGCTCATGTTGGTAAGCGTTAACAAAATGGCAATTTGAAAGGCCATCGGCGCGCTGAGACAAAATACATCCGGCAAGATATTGAGTAGGGACGAAACAATCCACCCGAAACTGGTGCCGTAAGTCATGGCCATATCCAACACTTTGATGAAGTGGTTCATGAATATAACAAACGTCAAAATGCCTACCACCCCCGCAAAAAAGGTAAGTAAGCTTTTGGCAATATAACGGCTGAAAATACTGACGCGCATACTTCAATTTTAACAAAATATATGCTTCGGGGGGAATTTTTTAAAAATATACGGGCCGGAATACATAAACAAATAGCGGAAATATTATAGAATGGAATAATGAGGTATTTTTTCTTCTTATGAAAATACTGCGGTTGCTTGTTGCCCTGGCAATACTGCTGCAATGCTTTTCGGCCCCATTGGTTGGAGCCGAAACCTTGCCGTACAGCTTGGTAGACAAAGAGCAGTATGCTATTTTTGAGGAAGAACAAGCCGCCAAACGGGAAGCCGCCCTTACCGTGGAAGATCCGCCTGATGATGCACAACTTTTACATTATTCTACCGAGTTTTGGCGCCAGGCCGTTACCTCGGTTGAAGGGGCGTATGCCTTGGATAAAGAGCCGGAACCTATCCCGGATTTAACGCTTCTCAATCCTACCCTTTCCTTGCCGCTCTATGGTACCAGCATTGCGCTTACCGGCCGCTACGTAGTAGGGCTTAAAATGGCAGCCAAACGATATAAAGAAGCTTCCAAAAGCGGTAGCGGGGCCAACACGAACCAACACAATGTGGAAATGAACCAACAAATGCAACTCAAAATGCAGGGTAAGATTATGGACCGTGTGTTTGTGGATATTGATTACGACGACCAGCGAGAAGATGAAAAAACCCTTTCCGTAGCTTACCGCGGTAAACCCGGCGAAATTGTACAACTGGCTGAATTTGGCGATATTGATTTATCCTTGCCGCAAACCGAACTCATTGCCTATCAAAAACAACTGTTTGGGGCTAAAATGCATTTGCAACATAAGAACGCCAACTTGTATTTAATCGGTTCCCAGACGAAAGGTACAAGCAAACAAAAACGCTTTGTGGGCAGCAGTGTGTCGGAAATTGTTTCTTTAAAAGATACGGACTACGTCCGCCGGACGTATTATGATTTAACTTTCGGTGGCAACATCCACGATGATCCGCAACTTCAGCCGGATGCAAATGATGACTGGCGCGCGGATATGCGCAACATCGCCCCGGGGAGTGAAGAAATCTATTTGGATAGCAATTCCACTTCGTATACGTATGTGCCGGTTGAAAAAACCGCTACCGATTACAGCGGCACCCTGCCTTACCAAACACAGTGGGAGCTTTTAACACGCGGGGTGGATTATACCGTAGATTACGCACGCGGAATTATCACATTTAAACGTTCTATTACGGCGGCCAGTGTGATTGCGGTAGATTACCGGAATATGCAGGGAGAATGGTTAAACACCAAAGGGGCCACTCCCAACACCATTAAACTTATTAAAACCGAAAACGAAAAACCGTGGGAAGGAAGTGCAATCGAAACAGCTGATAAGTTGGAAATGAAAACATTTTATCGCGTCGGGGCACAAAACATTACCCAAGACAACGGTAAAGGTAATTTTATTCTCACCCTTTTGGATGCCAACGGTCAAGAGGTGGGGCAAACCGCTGTCCCGCAGCAGATTTATCCCACCAAAATTGAAATGGATTTTGATGCCGGTGTTTTTGAACTGCAAAAGCGCATGCAGGACGATCCGGGGTTATATAACGCTACGCCGGTTTCTTCCAAAAACCGTACTTTCAAAATCCAGTACGAATCTACCGTCAAAACATATTTTGTGGAATCGGGGATGGTGGTGCAGTCGGAAAAGGTCAAATTAAACAGCCGTTTGCTTACCCGTAATAACGATTACTTTATTGATTATACTTCCGGTTTTATTACGTTTTACAAAGGGGATGAAATTACCGAAAATTCCGTCATTGATATTACGTATGATACGGTGGGCGGGAACAACTCCAATAACTCAGTGCTCGGCGGCCGGCTGGATTACAAATTGTTTGACAAAATTATCATGGGTGCCACCATGATTCAGGAAGGGGGCGAAAAACCCACTACCGTTCCGCAAGTTGGCGCGTACAGCAAGGAACTTTTGGTATACGGTGCGGATGTAAACGGACGGGATATTAAATTGGCCGCCCCGGTTTCCATGGACTTCCGTGCCGAAGCGGCCCGCAGCCAAAAGAAACAAAATATGTTTGGCTATGCCATGGTAGATAGCATGAACGATACGTATGAACAGGTAGGCGGATCCATGGTATTTAAGGATTGGGTGATTGCGGCCAACCCCAGCGGACAACCGAACTTTTTAAATGCTATTACGTGGGATACGCAAGATTTACCTTCGTTGGAAATTAACCCGCATTCCATTGCCAATGCGGATGACAAACAGCAAGTGCTTGTTATTAACTACGATTTTACCCAAGGTATAGATTTTGATGGCCGCGATGAAGTATCTATCGTTTATCCGCTGAGTACAAGTGGATTGGATTTATCTTCCAAAACCTCTTTTCAGTTGACTATGCTGGGCGAGGAAGGTGGCCCGCAGATGAATTTTACATTCGGTAACATTTCCGAATATTCCGATAATTCCGCCGGCATGGATACGCAATGCGGTACGGACGTACCCAAGACGGAAGATGTGAACTGCCGCAACAGTCTGGCTCCCAACGAAGATATCGGGTGGTTGTACACCAACCCGGATAACAGTGAGCAACGCTATAATCCGTTCGTGCATAACCTCTATAACCCTGAATCGCAACCCAACGGACGCATTGATACACAAGATTTAAACGGGAACGGAAAATTTGACGATGAGGATATCCCCGATCAAGGAAATTTCGGTTTCGCCGGCGCAGCGATTGATTTGGCCGCCGGGCAGGCAGAACCGGGCACCATGGCCTCGTGGCAGACGTACACCATGCCCCTTTCCATTGCGGATAAATCCCAATGGACGGCGGTACGCCATTTGCGTATTACCCTCAAAAAGGGAAGTAGATTGAGAGGACAAATTAAAATTGCCAACGTGGCGCTTTCCGGCACTTCTTGGAACACCGATGATGCTTCTATCGGTTCATTTGAAATCTCGGGTATTAATAACGTAGATAATACCACCTACGAACCAATTTTCAATTCCCCCGGTGACGGCCAACAGGTATTTAGTTATTTATACGGTTCCGTGCGCAATTATCAATCGGCCATGAATTCCGTTAATGTATTGGACCAATCCCTTCAACTAAAATCAGACGCGGCTTGTACCGAAGATGTCTGTTATGCTTCGCGTAATTTTAAGAGTATGGATTTTTCGCAACACAGGCAAATGCGTTTCTTGGTTTATAAAGACGCCGGGCAGGCGGGGGATAAATTCTTCCTTAAAGTAGGTACGGAAACAAATTACGATAAAATTATTGTTCCGCTTAATGATGATTTTACCGGATGGCGGCTTATTAGCGTTAGAATGGCGGATACCAACGGAGACGGTATTGCCGATGCGTTTATAAACGATTCGGACGAATCCTATGGCGTTACCGTAGAAAATGTACGTAACGGTGGGGTGCTTAATTTCCGCGAAGTCAGTTTAATTACGGCCGGTTTAGAAACGGCCGGTGCCGGCACAACAGTTTGGCTCAATGTAATTCACTTGGCCGAAGCTATCACGCTTACCGGCGAAGCTTACAAAGGAAATGTAACCGTCAAGTGGGACGGTTGGGGCAGTGCCGGCGCCAAATATAAACATCAAGACAGCAATTTTGAAACGCCTTTGGCCGTAGCCAAAAACCAAGAAACAACGGAAGAAGAATATTTTGTGAAGGTAAACCGCATTAAAGAGTTCCCGATGTCGGCTACTCTTTTACGCAGCAGCGTAACGACTCCTTTGATTACCGATAGTTCCAACTATAACACGGTCAGCTTACTTGATAAGGGAAAAGTAGAGCGCCAAAATGCGGTCGTGCGGGGCGATTTTATCAAGGATAATCTGCCCAAAATCGGTTTGGCATATGTATTGGATCAAACCGATTACCAACTTATGAAGCGCAAAGATGACAGCCGCACGTACGGCGCTACGCTTACACACAATGTCGGCTCGTTCAAAAATATATCGGCCGGGTATCACATCACGGATTCAGCGGTTGATTATGACGCCGTCCGTCATTCGGATACTTATTACAATACCGACGAAAACACCCATAAAATGGATGTAAAGTTTACATACCAACCGAACAATAAATTTACGGTAATTCCTTCTTATAGTTTAAGCAAAAGTACGGAAGACCGCACCAATTATTACACGGCCGAAAAGATGCATTACGATAAAGCGCTTACCCAGCGTACCGGTTTTAATAGTACATGGAAAATTAACCGTTGGTTGGCTCCGTCTCTTAGCTACAACGTCAGTACAGTGGAAAATAACAACTTAACTGCTAAAACGATTACGGCGGAAGGAAGCTCGGTTGATGTGGGGGTAGGAGATGTAAAAACCATTACCCGCAATGCGGACGGGGGGGTATCGCTTACCTTAAACGGGAACGATTTATTCCCTAAGAGTAAATTATTCAGTACGCTGGTAATTTCTTCCGGTTATCGCATTCAAGACGCGGATGCGTGGGCAGATGTAGATAATGATTTTGATTCCCGCAAAGAATTGTGGATCCGCCATTCCCTTAAAGATGTAGGGGCTTATGGGTATCGGCGCAGTATGACGTTGCGTGATACGTTTACGTCTACCCAGCGTTGGAATCCGCTTTCCAAATATTCTTTTTCCGGTGCGGCCGCTCCGTTAAAAACAATTTCTATCATCAACAACTTCAGCAAAACTTTGCAGAAAAACGCCCAAACCGGCACGGAATATGATTCTACCAGTATGACACTGCCGGACTTAACATTCTCTATTTCCGAGTTGGAAAAATTCTTTGCAGCCGGCCGTTGGCTGAGCTCTACGAATTTGAAATTGCGTTACAGTTGGTTGGAACAAACCAATATCGGGACCGATGAACAATATACCACTCAGTACGGCGGCGACTTGCGCTTTATGTTATTTAATCGTTTTGATACGGTGTTTAATTATACCAGCAAAGATTCCGATACGACTGACTTGCGCCAACACACCAGCTTGGACCGTATGCGGGAAAGGAATCTTTCGGCCCAAACCTCGTTCTATGTCAAAACCATGCGCGTGACGCCTAAAATTATGTACAACTCGTATGATAAGTGGCTAGCGACCGGACGTATTAATAAAAGCAGTACGGAGCTTGTTCCCAGCTTGAATTTGCGTTGGGACTTCAACTTGCCCCACGGTATCAAATTACCGTTTAGTGACCGACGCTATGCGGCCACGAACCGCGTTATTTGGAACACCAACTTCAGTTATACGGATAAACACTCTGACGTGGAAGTGAAAGATAATTACAAAAAGTTTGATATGGCTACTTCGTTAGATTACGAAGTGTCACAAAACTTGCGTTTTACACTCTCCGGCGGATTTACCTTGTTGGATCATGCCTATGTGGAAACGGAAGATTATACCTCTTACAACGTAGCTGCTAACATGACGGTACAGTTCTAATATGTCAATCGGATGGAATGATTGCGTAAAATATTTATTACATTTTTGCTTCCCGCGTGTTTGTGCATCTTGCGGGCGGGATTTATCATGGCGGGCAGAAGAATTTTTATGTAGTACCTGCATACAAGAGCTTGCGCACCCGGGACCGCTTATTTGCCGTCGTTGCGGGGTAAACCTTCCCGGTGGCGGAGCCCATTGTTATGCTTGCCGCGGCAGCAAAGCCAAGCAATATAAATGTAAAGTAATCCGCTCCGCGTGGATATTTAATACGCCTTCCCGCGCGCTCGTACATAGTTTAAAATATGCCGGGGCGGATTATATGGCCGCTTCCATGGGTAAACAAATGGCTCGTAATTTCTGCCGCTATCCGGAGTTGGTCGCTGCGGAAGTGGTGGTTCCGGTGCCGCTTTATCCGGCCAAGTTGCGTGCGCGCGGCTACAACCAAAGCGAACGGTTGGCACATTACTTTGCTCGGCATACCGGGCTAAAATTAGTAACAAATGCACTTAAACGTACACGCAATACGATAAGCCAAACGGAACTAAACCGTAAAGGGCGGCTGACAAATATGGTGGGCGCTTTCACTTGTGTACAAGCTGCGGAAATCAAAGGGAAAGTCATTCTACTGATAGATGATGTGGCAACTACGGGAGCCACCTTGGAAGGTTGTGCCGTTGCTTTAAAAGCGGCCGGTGCTAAACAAGTATTGGCGTATACGTATGCCCGGGAAAACTAACCGATAATCAACTCAATGCCCGGCATTGGGAATATTCAAGTATCCGGCCCCGTTAAAACTATAATATCCGTTTTTTGCAATGATTAAATGATCAAACAACGTAATGTTGAGCAGGTGAGCCGCTTGTTGGGTTTTGAGTGTCCATTCAATATCTTGCGGAGAAGGGGGCGGATCGCCGGAAGGGTGGTTATGCACAATGATAAGGGCGGATGCTTTCTCGCGTAAAGCATATTCTACAATTTGTCTGGGTTCTACCGCAGCGTGGGAAATAGAACCTTTGGCCACCACGCGCGTACTAATCACAGTAAAACGGGTGGACAAGAAAATAACTTCTACAAATTCTTCGTGTTTGCCGGCTAAAGAGGCCCGGCAATATTCCAACACATCGTGCAAGGTTTCTATTTTTATGCGCTTGTGCATTTTAGCAAGAGTGTAGCGTTTAAAGGCACTGCGTACCAGCATAATTAAACGGGCGGTGGCCGGGCCGATACCCTCTACCTCCATGAGCGCATTTTCGTCTGCATCCAAAACATCTGCAACAGAACCAAACCGTTTGAGCAAGGCCCACGCCAAAGGTTTTGTATCTTTACGCGCAATAGAATAAGTAAGCAAAAGCTCTAAAAATTCATGATCCAAGAAGGAATCTATACCAACATTAGATAAACGTTGCTTTAAACGTTTGCGGTGGCCGATATGTGCAGAAGGGGTGGGTTTTTCCATAGTTAAATTCCTTTTTTTATTATACCGTTTTTAATGGTACAATGGTAATAAGTTGCTGCATGAACGGTAAGGGGGAAATATGAAACAAATAGTAGTGATTGGAGGAGGCCCGGCCGGATATCCCGCCGCGTTGAAAGCTGCCGGCTTGGGGGCGCAGGTTACGTTGGTGGAAAAAAACAAATTGGGAGGAGTGTGTTTAAATTGCGGTTGTATCCCCTCTAAATCCTTTTTAGATGCAGCGCACCGTTTTCAAACAGCTTTGTCGGTGGTGGATTTGTGCCGTCCGGAGGCTGCGACGGTTGCCGATAACTTGGCCAATTTGTGTGATTTTCAAAAAATAAAAAACCGCCAACAAGCAGCTACGCAAAAACTAAAACAAGGGATTGCATTTTTACTAAAAAAGGCCCAGGTGCATGTGGTAGAAGCGGAAGCCTCTTTTATAGATGAACACACGCTTGCATTACGAACGGCGCAAGGGACACAAAACCTCTCATTTGACGGGGTTATCATCGCTACCGGTTCGGAAGCTTTTTACCCGGCCCCTTTTGATATTCTGCGGGGACAAATTTACGATAATACCAATTTTTTTGACATGCCGGCCTTACCTACCCGTTTAGCTATTGTAGGAGGCGGAGTTATCGGTTGTGAAATGGCCCATGCCATGCGGGGGTTAGGAGTAGAAGTACATTTAATAGAAATGCAACCACGCCTTTTACCGCAAGAACAACCCGGCGTTTCACGGGTTATAAATCAGACTTTTGTAAAACAAGGCATTCATATTTACACCGGTGTTCGGACAGAAGCAGTGCGGAAAACCGAAACCGGTTTTGAAATCACATTATCCGATGGGAGAACCTTGCAGGTACAAACCATTTTGGCCGCTATCGGCCGCCGGGTGGATTTAGCATCACTCCACGTGGAACGTTTAGGTTTGGAGTGGGATGCTAAAGGCCTGCGTGTAAACCCGGCTACTTTGCAGGTAAAAGATTCTATATACGCAGCCGGAGATGTAACCGGGCAGTGGCAACTGGCCCATGCGGCAACCCGGCAAGGTGAAGTGGCCGCCAGTAATTTATGCGGCGTCCCCGCCCGATATCACAACGAACGTGTTCCGCGGGTTATTTATACCACGCCGGAAGTTGCTTCCGTTGGATTTTCCCCATCACAAGCGCAGGTACAGGGGATAGAAGTAACCGTTCATAAATCCTTTTTTCTGGCTAACGGCCGGGCCGTGGCGCAAGATCAAACCGAGGGCTATGTGGAATGGGTAAGTGACACATCTTCGGGTAAACTTTTGGGAGCTACGGTGGTAGGTCCGCAAGCGGCGGAACTTATCCACATTGCGGCGGTAGCCTTGGCCGGAGAAATGACGGTCGCCCAATTGCGGGAAGTTATTTTTGCTCATCCGACCTTTTCGGAAAGTGTCATAGAGGCGTTAAACCGATGAAGTCTTTTTGTGTAGTGTTAGTTCGTCCGCGTGACCCTAATAACATCGGGGCTGCGGCCCGGGCCATGGCCAATTTCGGCCTGTCCGATTTGCGGGTAGTGGAGCCCTTTGCCGTTGCTTGGCGCGAGGCCGTTAGTGCCGTAGGTGCCGAAGATATCATGCAACAGGCCCGGCAGTACGATACGCTGGATGCTGCGCTAGGAGATACCGTTTTTTCACTGGCGGCTACAGCCTTGCGTAACCGCCGTTTGGAACAAGAAATTGTCACGTTACCCGCCCTTAACAAACGTTTAGAATCAGTCCCGGCGGGTAATATCGCTTTGGTCTTTGGTAATGAAAAAACAGGCCTAAGCGGAGAAGATATTGAGCGTTGTACATCGGTACTTAACATCCCAACGGTTTCCAAGCAACCCTCTATCAATTTAGCGCAGGCGGTTATTTTGACGTGTTATGAACTTTCCCGCCGTGCGGATTTTACCCCGCTACGTTCCGGCGGAAGCAAAATGGCCCCTTCCCCAACCGATTCCCAAAAAGAAATTTTAGTAGAGGCCCTGTACCGTTTGTGTGAACAAGCGGATCTCCGCCCGGATCTTACCCCGGACCAACGCAAAGCTTTCCTGCGACGGATGGTAAGTAATTTATCTTTAAATGAAGTACAACTGTTTTTTGCCAAATCTTTGGCTCAGCGTATTTCGCAACGTATTTCTTAAAGCAATCCCTGTCAAACGTCTCATATTTTGTTAAAATATAAGAAATCATAAGGGGGCCGCATGGACTACAATATACTCGTTATCAATCCGGGTTCTACATCGGATGATATCGGCTATTACCGGGGGGAAAAACCGGTATTTGAAGTAACGGCCCGTTACTCGGTAAAGGATTTGGCTCCTTACGAAGGAAAAAACGTTACCGAACAACTTCCCCTGCGCCGCCAGTTGATTCTGGATTATTTAGCTAACCATAAAATTCCACTTGAAGAGATTGATGCCGTCATCGGCCGTGGGGGCCTTTTGCATGCGTTAGAAGGCGGGGTATACGCCGTTAATGACGCTATGATTCGTGATCTGGAAACGGGACATTACGGTATTCATGCCAGCAACTTGGGCGGCATTTTGGCCCAGGATATTGCGGCCCGCGCCCATTGCCCCAGCTTTATTGCCGATCCTGTAATTGTAGATGAATTTGAGCCGGTAGCACGCTATTCCGGCATGCCGGAAAATCCGCGCATTTCCATTTTTCATGCCCTCAGCCAAAAACGGGTAGCTCGGTTAATTGCGGAAAAACTGGGCAAATCTTACGAAGATATTGACTGCATTGTTTGTCATGGCGGAGGGGGTGTTTCCGTAGGGGCGCACCACAAAGGGCGTGTGATTGACGTAACAAACGGTTTTGAAGGGGACGGCCCCATGACGCCTCAGCGCAGCGGCAGTACGCCCGGTGCTAAGTTGGTGCATATGTGTTTTTCCGGCCAATACACAGAGCGCGAAATCCGCTTTAAAATGCAAGGCAAAGGGGGGTTGGTTGCCTATACCGGTACGTCTGATGTAAAAGAGTTGGAAGAATTTATTGCCAGCGGTAAAAAACAACCGGGGAGTGTCATTACCTGCTCGGTGGAAGAAGCTAAATTAGCTTTAGAAGCCCTCATTTATCAGTTGTCAAAAGCCATTGGCGAGATGGCTGTTGTATTGAAAGGAGAGGTTCTTTTTATCGCTCTAACGGGCGGGCTCATGCATAGCCGATACATTCCGCAAAGAATTAGCCAATATGTGGGATGGATTGCACCTATCTATGTGTTCCCGGGGAGTGAGGAAAAAGATGCTTTGCGGGTGGCCGCTTGCCGGGCCCTGCAACATCCTGAAATTGTCCGGCAATACAGTTGATTTTATTTTATTCTAAATGAAGGAGAATGTAAGTATGAAATTCAAGAGTTTTGCTGATTTGATTAACCAAGTGAAAGGTAAATCAAACCGGGTAGTTGTGCCAGGCGCGAATAATCGCGAAGCGTTAGAAGCTATTAAAATGGCGGATGAAAACGGCCTTATTTCCCATGGAATTTTAATCGGCCCGATCACCGCTGTAAAGGAAATGGTACAAAAGGTCGGTCTAAACGAAGGGAAATTTGAATTTATTGATTGTGAAGACGTCCCCACGATGTGTAAATTGGCCGTGGATCAAATTTTGGCCGGCAAAGGGGATTTCCTCATTAAGGGCTTGGTAGACACGAAATATTACATGAAAGCTATTTTAAATAAAGAAGCGCACCTCGTGCCGGAAGGAGCTTTGCTTTCCCACTTTGTGCTTTTCAGCACCCCTAAATATAAAAAACCGTTTGCTGTGACGGATTCCGCAGTGGTGATTGCGCCGACGTTGGAACAAAAAGTAAAAATTGTTCAAAATGCGGTGAATACCATGCACAAACTGGGGGTTGAAACTCCTAAAGTAGCGTGTGTGTGCCCGGTGGAAAAAGTAAACGAAAAAATCCCCAGCACCGTAGAAGCGGCCGCATTAGCGCAGATGAACGCCGAAGGGAAAATTACCGGCTGCAAAGTGGAAGGTCCGTACGATTTATATATTTCCCTATCCGCTGAAAAAGCCGCAGAAAAGGGCATTAAGGATAAAGTCGTTCCCGGCGATGCAGATATTTTAATGTTGCCGGATTTGGACGCAGCTAACCCGCTTTACAAAGCGCTTGCGTTCTTTGGCGACCATATGGAAGCGGCGGCGGTGCTCGTCGGGCCGAAAATCCCGGTAATTTTGCCCTCCCGGGCAGATGATCCGAAAGTTAAGCTCAACGCGATTGCTTTGTGCTCTTTCTTAAAAGACGCTAAATAATATATAGGGGGCGGCTTCGGCCGCCCCCGACAGGCATCCTATGAAGAGAAAACTGTTATTGTTTTTCACCTCTCATTACCGGCGATATCACGACGTGATTTTTTATACCATCACGCTTGCCATTATTGCCGGGTGTGCCTGGCTGTCCATGAATGTAGCACACCAAAAAAATGAGTTGGAACGCGAAAACCTGCACACGCGGGATATCCCCACGCAAGAATTTACCGTTGAACAAAAACCGATTTATGTGGCCTTGCAGGAGGCCAACCTTTCCAAACAAGAAATTATCAATATCGTACAGAAATTGAACTCTGTAGTAGACACCCGCAAATTGCAAAAGAAAGATACCTATACGCTTTCGGTAGAGGACGGACAATTTGTCATGTTGCTTTTAACGCAAGGGTTCAAGCGTTTTTTTGTAGCCAATGTGGATGGCGGGTTGATAGCCGGAATGAGCGATGTGGAAATTAAAACGCGCATCAAAACCGCAGCCGGGAAAGTGCATAATTCGCTTTTTAACTCTATGTTGGCGGATGGTTTACAGGTGCCGCTTATTTTAGATTTTACGGATGCGTTTTCCTGGACGGTTGATTTCAATACCGATACCCGCAACGGGGACGAATACGCCGCCTTGTGGGAGGAAAATTATACATCCACCGGGGAAATTACCAGCCAGGATTTGCTGGCGGCTTATTACAAGGGTGCCGAAAATCGCACTACAACCTATGCCTTTTACTTTGATGGGGAGTTTTATGATGAAAGCGGCAAAATTAGTAAAAAAATGTTCTTAAAATCGCCTATCAGCTTCCGCGGATACCGTATTTCTTCACGTTTCTCCTACGGGCGTTTGCACCCTATTTTAAAAATCCGCCGCCCGCATTTGGGCATTGACTACGCCGCCCCCGTGGGTACACCCGTGCAAGCCGTAGCGGACGGAACGGTTAAATTCAACGGTTGGAAAGGCGGATTCGGCAATTTTGTAGAAATCAAACATGCTAACGGTTATACCACCATGTACGGACATTTAAAAAGTTTTGGCAAGGGAATCAAAGAGGGGGCCAAGGTCAAACAAGGCCAAACGGTGGGATATATCGGCAGTACGGGGCTGTCCACCGGGCCGCACTTGGATTTCCGCATTAAAGAGCGGGATAAATTTGTAGATTTCCTGCGGATGAAAAACCGCAATTCTGCCGTGCGGGATGTGCCGGCTGAAAAAAAACAAGAATTTGAAGAGTTAAAAGTGTTATACTTAAAAGAATTGAACGCGGCGGCAGGCCCGAAACAACCGTCCGCAGTGCAGGAGGAAAAATGAAGCGTAAAAAAATAGCTTTAACCGGCGGCCCTAACAGCGGTAAAACCACCGCATTATCGGTTTTAAAAGAGACTTTCGGCCCGCAAGTGGAACTCGTACGCGAAGCGGCCACCCTCGTATTTAGCGGCGGATTTCCCCGCCAAGATAACAGTATTCCCCATATTGAAGCGGCCCAGCGTATCATCTTTTTTACCACCAAGCAATTGGAAAGTTTGGCAGAAAAATCTTCGGACGCTCCGCTGATTGTGTGTGATCGCGGTACGGTGGATGCGGCCGTATACTGGCCCGGCGGGGTGGAAGATTTCTTTAATCAAATGGGCACTACGCTGGATAAAGAGCTGGCCCGCTACGACGCAGTATTACATTTGTCCCCGCCCACAAACCCGGCTTTCTATCAGTCCACGCATGTCCGTACCGAAAGTTTGGATCAAGCGTTTGAAATTGACCGCAAAATTTTAAAAATTTGGGAAAAACACCCCAACCGTGTGATTATTGGCGGAACGGAACATTTTTTAGAGAAGGCAGAAGCCATTAAAAAATTTGTAGAAAAAATCATTAAAGGATAAACTATGAAAAAAATCGTTTTAACCGGTGGCCCCAGCGGTGGCAAAACAACGGCTCTTTCTATTTTGAAAGAGACCTTCGGTAATAAAATAGCACTCGTGCAAGAAGCTGCTACGCTTGTATACAGCGGTGGCTTCCCACGCAAAGATAATAGCCCTGTGCATATTGAACACGCACAGAATATTATTTTTTACACCGTGCACCAATTGGAAGAATTAGCCCGGCGTACTTCGGACGCTTCCGTCATGGTGTGTGACCGTGGATCCATTGACGGGGCGGTATATTGGCCGCATGGGCCGGAGGATTTCTTTAAATCTATGCACACTTCGTTAGAAGCGGAGTTGGCCCGGTATGATGCGGTAATTCACTTGTCTCCGCCGCCGGAGAAAGATTTTTATCAAGCCACGAACGTTCGTACGGAAAATTTGCAACAGGCGTTTGAAATTGATGATAAAATTTTAAAAATTTGGGAAAAACATCCCAATCGTTTGGTTGTTCCGCGTGAAAAACATTATTTTGAAAAAGCGGAAATCATCAAAAATTATGTGGAAAAAATGATTTCTAAATAAGAGGGATGTGTATTTATGATTTGGAATCCGTTTAAGAAGAAAAATGAAGAAGCAGGTGCCGAACAAAAACCGGCTAAAAAAGAATCTATTGAAGAACGTATTGAGCGGGAAATTGATTCTTTGCCGGCTATGCTAAAAGGCAAACTAAAAGATCCGGAAGTTAAAAAACGTTTCTTGGATATTGCCAAACGTATGGAAAAAGACGGCGTAGATTTTAAGAGTATTCGCCAAATGAAAAAATGGATGAAAGCCCACGAGGCCGAATTGCGCGCCGAAGGTGGGGCAAACGTGCCCAAAGTGGAAACCGTGGTGCATGAGGGCCCGCGTATCGGCCGTAACGATCCGTGTCCTTGCGGCAGCGGCAAGAAATACAAAAAGTGCTGCGGTGCCGGTAAATAAAAAGCATTGAAATATAAAACTCCCCCTCGTTGAACGGAGGGGGAGTTTTGATTCGTTAAATTACTAATGTAAATTCAGAGATCTGCATATAGATTCCCCTAATGGCGTATACCCTTCGCAGGAAGTAGTAGGAGAAGGCATTGAACTTGGATATTCTTTAAAGATCTCATATTCTCTTTCGTCATCTTGAGGATAGCAGTCTTTGTCGTAGCATTCTCCTTTGCAGCGGTATATATCTACACCAGATCCGTCGCCGAAGTTATATATAAAGTAACGAGTAGTATAACAGAAAGTACCCGTCCAAGTGCCACCCGTTAGTTCTACGTCCCAGTTTGCATGGTCGGTTCGGTCGCTATCTATGTGTCCGGCCAACGCAGCCATTTCTACATTTCGGACAATGATATTCATATTGGATATTGCCTCTGCCGCGCGCGATTTTTCCACTGCTTTTTGATATTGCGGTAATGCAATGCTGGCCAGAATACCAATAATTAGCACTACTACTAGTAATTCTATTAGTGTAAATCCTTGAAAAGTTGTTTTCATAAAATACCTTTTCTTTTAAACCGGGCTCAAATGGCAAAAAAACGGCTGCTACACTTGAGCCATTCAGACTAACCCACATGTAACAGCCGCGGTTTGCCGTCCCTGACATGCAGGAACGACAAACACTCGGCACAAAGTGAACGGGTAATTAGTCCGTTTGCTTTGTGCCTAAAACGACTGCTTTTGGAGTCTGAATGTGCCACCGGTATCCCGGTAGCGTACCATATTTGCATATGGTTCCAAAAACAGTTAAAATTTTTTAGTTATGTGGGCTTGCGCGCCCAAAATTTACTCCTTGTTTTGCTTCTTTTATTATACTTATTTTCCAAATCAAAAGGGAATGTTATGAGTGAAAGTCCTAGGTCTTTAAACCGTAAGATAGTACCCAAAGGGCCCATGACATTTGAAGGAATTTTGTTTTACAATAAAATCATGCGGGTTATTAAGGCAATTATTTGTATTCTCTGTGTAACAGCAGGCGGTATCGTTCAAGGGCAAGTGCCCGGCGAAACCGCACAAACTACCGGACGAATCGTCGTCGGGAGCAAGGCGACGCCCCGGGGGGCCGTGGTTGCGTCGGATTTGACAACCCGGTTGCAGGCACAAGTGCAGCGTTCGTACCGGCAGGCCCAGCGGGTACAGCGTCAATACCCGGATGTTTTACCCTTGAATGGGCCCAGTAAAAATTTTCCTGCTACGTCCGATATAACCTGGTTAAAAAAGATGTATCCGCAGGAGCGTGCATTATCTTTAAGGCAACTTGCCTCTTATTTTTTAATTCAGCATAATTTGCGTTTGCGAGAATGGCTGCCTAAATTGGGCAGCCGGGAAGAGATGTTATTGAAGTACAGGGACGAATTAAAAAAACATTTGCGGGAAGTTAAACAACCGGCTCATGAGGATATGCGGTGGCTGGCGGAGCGGGTAACGGAAAAAACGAAGTATTTTCTAATCGGGGAACGACACGGACATTTTGAAATTACAAACGCGGTAGCCACTTGGTTGCGTATCCTTCGTTCGCAACAACCACGACGGGAGATTTTTTTATTCACGGAATTTCTGCCGGAAGGCCAAATTTGGCACCAAGATTTTGCCGAAGATATGTTTAAGCCCAAATTATCTGTTTTTAGCACAGCTGAGGCCCTGAATATCTCAGTCATCGGATTGGAGCCGGGATTTGTGAAAGATGCAGAATGTATATCGGTAAAATGTATCAACGCTTTTGGTTGGCAAACCGAAAGAAACATTTGGATGACGTTAGAGGGGATTCGCTTACGCAACGAGCGTTGGATGCAGGTTATACAGGAATACCGTGCCAAACATCCGGATGCCTTATTTATCATTTACGGGGGCGGCGGTCACATGAAATATACATCGCCGCATTCTATTGGACGGCAGCTGGCCGGGGAGCATACGCAGGTGGCTTTGATTTATCCAAGGACCGTGTATACCCTGGAAGGTAGCTTAACGGCTGCGGTAGACGATTTTGACTATGTAACAACGTTGCACTTTCCCCAACGGGTGCTTTGGTGGGATAATCCTGTTGCGGCGATGCTGGCGGGTTTTGATATCCGTGTCAAAGTATCGGTAGCTCATCCAAAAGATTAGTTTTTCCTACCCTATACAATAAAAACCCCCGAGTTACTCCCCGGGGTTTTTTATTGTATAGGTTGAATTAGTTACTTTTTTTAGCTGCTTCGCGCAGTAATTTTTCCATTTCACCGCTTGTCATGTTTATGGCTGTTTGTCCGTTTCTACTCTCTAGTAAAACATCCGCTCCGGCCTCCAGCAAGAGATTAACTACCTCCCGATTCTCCCGCCAAACGGCACGCATCAGAGCGGTTTTCCCTTCAACATCTTGGGCGTTCACATCTGCCCCGGCTTGAAGTAACAAGGATACAATTTGCGAAAACTCCGGTGAGGGGGCTTTTTCACAAACCATCATCAAAGCCGTCTCGTTAGATTGGTCTCGGGTGTTTACATCGGCGCCCGCTTGCAACAATTTTTGTACTAATTGGGGAGATTTACAACCGTAATCACTTAACGCCCACATTAATACCGACTGCTTAGTACCCGTTTGGGCATTTACATCCGCCCCGGCGGCAATCAGCGCGTCCACCAACGGCAATTGTTCGCGTTGGTTTGTTAAAATAAGGGCGGTTTTCTCGCGATAGTCTTTAGCGTTTACATCGGCTCCGGCTTGAAGTAACGCCTGCACCACTGGCAAGTGCCCGTAATAACAGGCTTGCATTAAGGGAGTTCTCTTTTCATTATCCGGCAGGTTGACGTTTGCCTTGGCGGCCAGCAGAGTTTGCAGTGTTTTCAAATGTCCGTTCTGTGTGGCCCACCACAAAGCTGTATGCCCGCCGTAATCTTGGGTATTGGGGTTTACTCCGGCCGCTAACAGTTTTGATACCGTAGCAGTATCACCTTTAATGGCGGCATTGATGAAGCGGATTTCCTCCTGTTTGTCTGTTTTAACTCCGGCCGCTAATAGCGCTTGCACGACCTCTACATGGCCGTTTTGGCTGGCCAAGTTTAAAGGTAAAGATCCGGAGTTATACCCTTCAGGGTTGGCATCTACCCCCGCTTGCAAAAGTAATTTTACGAGTTCTAATTGCCCGTATTCACTGGCGTGGCGCAGGGCGTATTCTCCGTCCCGAGTTTGTGCATTTACTCCGCCCTTAATCAGAGCACGCGTTAGACGTACATCTCCGCAGGAACTTGCCTCTGCAAAAGCTTTTTCGCCGTCTTCGTTTTTTATATTTGCTCCGGCTTGCACCAGTAAATACATGACCTCTAACTGATGTTCTTCGGTAGCGTAACGAAGAGGTGTGCGTCCGTTGGGGTCTTGGACATTATTTACGTTGGCTCCGGCACCAATGAGGAGTTTGATGACTTCCAAATAGTGGTGATTAAAGCGACGAATATAATGCACATGTTCATGCCTGCTTTTCGGGTTAGGCAAATACTCACTGCCTATAGCTAGCATAAGCGGTGTTATTTGAAGACATCCTTGCCCTTGCGGTTGGTTGACATCGATGCCGGATTTAATAAGGGCTTTTACTTGCTTCAAATCTCCGTTTTGGATGGCTTGAGTAAAAGCTTCTTCATCATGGGTAGTATTTTCTGTATTCATAGTATCAGTAATGTTTTCTGTTTCTGCTGCAGGGGGGGAAGCCGGATTACGGCAAGCTGCCAGTGCGACTGCCGCCATAAGCACCAAATATAACCATTTGTGTTGATTAAAAGTCATATTGTGTAAATTCCAAGCTGGATGCTCCTTTTATGTGGATTTTCTAGATTGTATCATAGAGTTGCATAATTTGTTAAGTCTGATGCTAAATCCCCCGGAGTAACCCGGGGGATAAATTTTTTATTTTGCCAATCGGTTTAACCGTTTCTGTGCCCGGGTTGCGTAACGGTCGGTCGGGGCTTTGAGGATTAACCTTCTATACACCTCTTTAGCCTTGGCCGGTTGGGTTTCCTCATAGGATTGGCCCAGTTCATACATGAGAGACGGTGCATTTTCCGTGTTTGGGTTTAGCACAAGCGCTTTTTCAATCGATTGGGCATATTTAGCCGGATCGTGTAGTCGGTTTTTGGCTATCTTGGCGGCAGTTAATATTGCTTGGGAAGACGCCTCTTTATCATTTTGGAACAGTGCGGACGTTTTATGCAATAAATTATAAGCGTCTTCGTACCGTTTCGTTTTTACAAAAACATCGGCTTTGCCGCGGTATGCTTCATAGGCCGCCGGCGAGGTAGCTAACAATTCAATGGCTTTATCGTAGTTGATAAGTGCACTGTCATACTGTTTACGGTTTTCATCTAAAATAGCCATGTGTTTATAGACGATACCCGTTTCGGACGAGTCGGGGAATTGGCGTAACACTTGCGTGTAGATTTGCAAAGCCCTTTCGCTATCTTTCAAATTATCGGCGTAGATATCCCCGATCAGACGCATGCTGGCCGCTTTGTAGGGCGATTGCGGATAAAGATCGTCTGCTTTTTTATATTGCAAGATAGCCGCTAAATAATTGTCATTTAAGCGGTGCAAATCTCCGTACCAAAGTTCTACTTCATTATTGCCCTCGTAATCCGGGTAGCGCGTAAAGAAATTTTCAAAAGCGCGTACAGCTGCCGGATAAAAATTAGAACCCGTTAATTTGGATAGGTCATACAAAGCTTGGGCTTCTTGTTCGGCCGCAGAAGTAGCTGCCCCGGCCGGGGCCGTTTTAAAAAGACGGGTGGCTTCTTCACGGGAGTTTACATTTAAACAAGGCGAAGCTTCCGTTAACAATGGCAGAAGTGCATTGACATCTAACCCCGGGAACAACCGGTGCAATTTAAAGAGCGTTACCACCGCCCGCCCGTTTTCTTGGGCGCGGAGCAATAGTTTGGCTTGCATAAAAAGGGCATCTTGGGCGGCAGGTTGGGTACTGTTTTGTAAAGCCCACGTTTCAAGCCCGTCTGCCAAAGCAGAGGCATAAAGGCGGTTGATGCGGCTATTTTGCGTGGGGAAGGATTTAATTTCTTGTTTGTAGAAATTAAGTGCGTCTTGCGCACTGGCAGCATACAAAGCCGGAGAAAAGGCCATTATCAATGATAGAAGTAGTAATTTGCGCATATTAGTTACCGATAGTTCGTGAATTGGAGTTCTACGCCAAAATCCTGTCCACGCAACAGGGCCATGGTGTTTTGGAGTTCATCTTTGGACTTGGAAGACACCCGCAGTTGATCCCCTTGAATAGAGGCACTTACTTTTAATTTGGCGTCTTTAATAGCTTTTGAAATTTGTTTAGCTTTTTCAGCCGGGATGCCTTGCTGAATTTTGACGCTTTGCTTGGCATTTCCGCCCAATGCGGATTCTATTTTTTGCGGCATCATGTTTTTAAGAGGGATTCCGCGCTTAGCAATACGGGTAAAAATAATATCCCGTAGCGTATTCACTTTAAATTCATCACTGGAGGCCAGCTTGAGCTCGTTATCTTTTGGGTTCAGCTCAATGGAAGAATTGGTCCCTTTGAAATCATAACGGTTGGCAATCTCTTTATTGGCGGCGGTGACGGCTTCCGAAATTATATTTAAATCTACTTTGGATACAATGTCAAAACTGTAATCTGCCATATTAAATTTCCTCCTGATATAGGGCGTGGGGCCCGGTTGATTTCCTACATTATAGCTTTTTTTGTACAATAAATTTAACAGCGTGCCGGCTTGTTCGGGACGCGTTAATCTACGGAGGCTACACCTGTACTGTTGTGGGGCCGGGTTGTTAACCGGCTTTAAAAAACCTATGTATATCAAAACTCGTTTAACTGTCATGAACTTCTTCCAGTTCGCCGTCTGGGGTGCTTATTTGACGTCCATGGGCGCCTTTTTGGCCGGGGCTGGATTGGCCCATCAAATCGGTTGGTTTTATGCCGTGCAAGGGTTTGTTTCTTTGTTTATGCCGGCGGTAATCGGCATTATCGCGGACCGTTGGGTGCCGGCTCAAAAAATGTTGGCCTTGTGCCATTTCTTGGCGGCCGTATTTATGGCGGGGGCTGCTTATTACGGTTCTCAAACGACCATTTGCTTTGCCAGCTTGTTTACCTGTTACACGCTTAGCGTGGCATTCTATATGCCTACGTTGGCGCTTTCTAACTCGGTAGCTTATACAGCTTTGCGCCAAAAAGGGTTAGATACGGTAAAAGTTTTCCCGCCGATTCGCGTGTTTGGTACAGTCGGTTTTATTGTAGCGATGTTAACTACCAACTTTGCCCATTTCCAGGGTAGCTACGTACAGTGGTATTTTTCCGCGGTATTGGGAATTGTTTTGGCGGTTTATTGTTTAACGTTACCCGCCTGCCCGGTAGCGCAAGGGGAATCCAAGACGTTAGCCGATGCTTTGGGGCTCAAGGCGTTTGCTTTATTTAAAGAGAAAAAAATGGCTATTTTCTTCATTTTCTCTATGATGCTCGGGATGTGCTTGCAAGTAACCAACGGGTTTGCTAATCCGTTCATTACCGGGTTTAATAACTTAGCGGGTTTTACCGGTTCTTGGGGAGCCAATAATGCCAACGCGCTGATTTCTCTTTCCCAAATTTCCGAAACGCTTTGTATCTTACTCATTCCGTTCTTCTTAAAACGCTACGGTATCAAAAAGGTAATGCTCATCAGTATGTTTGCCTGGGTATTGCGCTTTGGATTTTTAGGTTTGGGTAACCCGTCTACGGCTACGGGGATCGTACTGTTGGTAACGTCCATGATTGTATATGGGGTGGCGTTTGATTTCTTTAATATTTCCGGTTCGTTGTTTGTAGACCAGGAAACAGATGCCTCCATTCGTTCCAGTGCACAGGGTGTATTTATGCTGATGACGAACGGTTTTGGGGCTGCCATTGGTTCTTTGGCTGCGCAAAAGGTAGTTAATACACTTGTTTATGCGCATACGAACCCGGCTCTAATGGTAGACGGAGTCTATCCGCCGGCGCTTTCGCAAACGATTATGACGGGTTGGAGCAATGCTTGGTTCGTGTTTGCGGGCTTTGCGTTGGTTGTGGCGTTGCTCTTTGCGGTGTGCTTTAAGTACGAACATAAAGCCCAAGCGTAAGTATTTGTATTCACAAGAAACGGGGCATCCTTTTTAGGGATGCCCCGTTGTATAGGAGTGTACATGAAAGATAAAAACATTTTTTGGTTATTTGTTTTTTTAGGGATTGTGTTACTGATTGCTATTTTAATGCATGCATTTTCCCGTTACGAATTAACCATTACCAAAACACCCAGCACGATGGTTATATCGCTGCATCATGCTTCTTCCAAAGCCAAAACCGCCGGACCGGAAAAGCCGATAGTGCCAATCCCCGGGCCCCACGTGTCCCGTATGCCTATGCCTCGGCCACATCCCTGGCTGGAAGAAACTCCTATTATTTCCGAAGAAGAAATGGCGGATGAAGTGGCGCACGTAAGCGGAATTATGCCGTTGGTACAAGAATTATGTGCGGCCCGTTTAGCTTGTGTAGAGGCCCACTCCGTGACGGAGTGTTCGCTAGATGCGTTATCTATGGATTTGAAAGATAGCCAAGGGCAACCGATTACAAACAGCCGTTTGGAATCTGCCGATCATATGTCACCTATTATGCTGGATGATAAATGGGCTATTTATAAGGAGGGAAACGGTTGGATGTTGATGCGTGCCCCGTACGGAGGGAATAACCAATGGTTTACCCGGTTTATAGTTGGGGATTCATCTTGCACGTTGCAGACGAACGGCAATCACCGTAAAGGGGTGGAATTGATGAAACAAGTATTCCCGGACTTTACTCCTTGTCCCCGTGGCCGCTGGTGTACGTTGAGTATTATAGGTATTTCTTGAGTGGAATGAAGACACACAAACCCCCCGCTCGTATAGGAGCGGGGGGTTTGTTTTATTCCAAAATTTATTTGGCTTTGTTAGCGGCTTTGGCTAAGCGAGATTTCTTGCGGGCGGCCGTTTTCCAGTGAATAACTTTCTTTTTAGCGGCTTTGTCAATGCAAGAATTTGCTTTTTTCAAATCTTCTTTTAAAGAAGCAGCTTTCGTGCTAGCGGAAGCTTTTACCGTTTTAGTGGCCAAGCGAACTTTTTTGGTTAAGCCTTTATTGGCGGAAGTTCTTTTGACGGCTTGGCGTTGCGCTTTGATGGCGCTTGTGTGTCTACCAGTTTTTAATTTTGCCATTTATAATTCCTCTATACAAAAAATCGGGTTATTCATATTTTATCCAATTTCCGCCCTCGCGGTCAAGTATGTTACAATGTACTCATGGACCCGCGAATAGACATTTTACCCAAAAGCCCCGGCGTGTATATCATGCGCGATAAATCGGGCACGATTATTTATATCGGCAAGGCCAAGAACTTAGCCGATCGGGTCAAACAGTATTTTCAAGAGTCTAACCTCTATTCTCGCGGCTGGAAACTCCCCAGTTTGCTGCCGCTTATTGCCAAAATTGATTACGTTACGTGCGATAGCGAGCGCGATGCGCTTGTATTGGAAGAAAAACTAATCAAGGAATATCAACCGTTTTTTAATTCCATGGGCAAAGACGGCAAAAGCTACCCGTATCTTAAAATTACCATGGGGGAAGATTACCCGCGCCTGGTGCTTACCCGCCGCGTGATAAAAGGGAAAGATTTGTATTTCGGGCCGTATCCCAAGTCCTATATAGTGCGCAGTTTAATGCGTTTTTTGTGGAAAAGTAAATATGCGCCCTTGCGTCCGTGTAAATGGAGTTTTTCCCGCCACAAACCGCTTGCGCCTATCAAGATTAATACTTGTATTTATTACCATACGGGCCAATGCCCGGCCCCGTGTGCGGGGAAAATTTCGTATGAAGATTACCGCGTACTTGCTACGCGCATGGCTGATTTTTTGGATGGAAATTTCGGTAACATTACCGCAACGTTGAGTGCATTGATGCGCGCACATTCACAAAAAATGGAATACGAGCAAGCGGCTGTATTTCGCAATTTTTTGCAAGCACTTGAACACATGAAAGAACGTGTCATTGTGGGTAAATTTAAGGAAGAAAAAATCACTACCGCCATGCAAAATACCGATAAATTAAAACGGTTGGCCGAGGTAATCGGTCTAAAAAAATTGCCTGCACACATTGAAGCGTTTGATAACTCGCACTTGTTCGGGCGCGAGGCGGTGGGTTGTATGGTATGTTATATCAACGGCGAGAAAAACCACGAGCACTACCGCCGCTTTAAAATCCGTTCCAAGCTTCCTGCACGCGGCGGAAGCGATTTTGCCATGATGGAAGAAAGTGTATACCGCCGTTTGCGCCAAATCAAGCGCGACCCGGCCCACGCGCCGGATTTGATTTTACTGGACGGAGGAAAAAGCCAAATTACCGCGGCCCTTAACGCGTTTGAGCGCGCGGATTTGTATATTCCGTTTATCGCGCTTGCCGAAACGCACGAAGGCATTTATCTGCCCGGTGCGGCGGAAAGTATTAAACTGCCCATCGGGGACCCGGCCCTTAATCTTTTAATGGAAATCCGCGACGAAGTGCACCGCTTTGCCGTTACCTACCACCGCAAACTGCGCGACAAGGCCGAACTGCACGGCCACGAAAAACAAGAGGGCCTTTTAGACGGCCAAGATCCCGCCGGACGGTAAATTAGCAGCAACCGCAACCGGTGTATCCGACATCCCGTACGTGTAGAAGTTTAGCGTAATCAAAAGAGGGGGCTTTGGCTACACATCCTGCCTCATCATGGTCTTGCGAAAGAATAATTTCTCCCGTTTGTAAATAACACAGACACACATCCTCATCACGGTATTGTACGGCCGCCCAAATGGGAACGCCTCCGGCTGCGTCGCTTGTCCAAGCGTTATACCAGAAATGTTGTGTCGCTCGGCCTCCTTGATTAGGGCCGCCTGGTTCCCCTATTTCAATGGACAAGTCTTCAAACGTACAACCTTCCCCTTTTCCCAAAAAACATACTTGGTGAGCCTGGGCGATACTGTTTAAGTTGGTAATAGCTTCGGCAAAGCGACTTTTGGCCACAGCTTTTTGATACTGCGGCAGGGCGATACTGGCTAATATACCGATAATAAGTACAACAACTAACAATTCTATTAGGGTAAAACCCATATTTTGTCTTTTCATACAGGGATCCTTTAAGTTATTTCGGGTCCGGGCATAAAAAACGGCTGTCATACCCGAGCCATCTCTACTAACCCAAGGTACAACAGCCGCGGTTTGCCGTCCTTGCGGACGGCAAACACTTAGCACAAAACAAGGGGATTATAAAGCCCGTGATCTTATGCTTAACACGACTGCTTTTGGAGTAGAGATGTGCCAGCCGAGGCTAGCGCACCGTATTCTGCACACGGTTCCAAAAACAGATTAAATTATTTTATTTACCGCTTGGAGCGGTAGTTTCCTCCTATTTCTCTTCTTTTTTAAATAAATCGCGTAAAAATTCTTCGGCCAGGGTTTTGGAGCCGAGCCCTACGCCGATAGCAAAGGCCAACCCCAAGGAAGCCAGCACAATGACTACAATATTATTGACCAGTTGCGTGGCAATGCCCAGATTTTCCACCGCCACTAACGCGCCGAAAAATATAATAAACACGTTAACGGCTTTGGCAATCAATACGCCGCCTTTTAGGTTGTTGGCCCGGGAAGAGTTTTCAATGATGTTTCCCATCAGCTTACCGAACAACATGCCCGCAAACAAGATGAGCACGGACACGAAGAGCGTTGGGATAAACGTTAAAAATTGGGTGAACAAATCACGCAAGATAGTTAAGTGTAAAACTTCCGCTGCCAGTATGAGCGCATAAAAGATAACGGCCCAAGCGAGTACAAACGCAATAATATAAGTGGGAGATTTACCTAACCCAAAACGTACGCACAATTCATTGATACCTAATTTAGAAGTTTTTTCATCAAAGGCAATTTTGTTAAGTAGTTTTTTAGCAAAAGAACTGACAAACCGTGAGATGTATAGTCCCAACACCAAGATGAGCATGGCAATGACCAAAGCAACCAGCACTTTGGCACTTTGCTGCCCCAATTGTAATAACTGTTCACTCATTTTTTGTGAAATCATTTCCAAGGTTTCCATGATCGGGCCTCCTTTTTTAAAATTGTAGCAAATCGTAACGCATATTATTTGTAAAATAAAATAACTATGAGTGTGTCTACCCAAATTCAATACTTAAAAGGGATTGGCCCGGCGAAAGCAAAACTTTTTGAGCGGTTGGAAATTCAAACAGTGGAAGATTTACTCCACTACTACCCGCGCACGTATCAAGACCGTCGGCCGGGTGCCGCCCCGAACGAGTACAATGCCGAATCTTTGGTTGTTTTCAAAGGGCGGGTGTTGCGCACGCAAACGGTGCCGGCACGCAGTGTGCTTATTTTTAAGGCATTTTTGGAAGACGAAAAAGGCAACCAAATTGAGTGTACATGGTTTAAAAAACGGATGTATGGACATTTTCGGTTTGATCCGTTTGGGCAGCTTAAGAAAGATTTTCACTTGAATAATGAGGTGTGGGTAATTGGACGTCGGGAAGATAAAAATAATTTTTTCGGCAATAAAATTATCGTGGAAGAACAATACCCGGCGGCAGACGTGCTGACGGGTTTGCACGCCGGGCGTCTAACCCCTATCTATGCACTAACCGAAGGGCTTACCAATAAACAGTTCCGGCTTTTTGTGCACGAAGCGTTGCAAACGGAATCATTGGCGCGCGAACCGGAAATTTTGCCATCGGCGTTACTAGCCAAGCGCAAATTATTAAGTGCTCCGCAAGCACTTCAATCTATCCATTTTCCTAATTCTTTGCCGGAATTGGAAAGTGCCCGCACGCGCCTTGCCTATGAGGAATTTTTGCTTTTGGCTACGGCGTGGGGGATTAAACGTACGCAAACCAAAGTGTTGGCTAAAGATTATTCGTACGAAATTAAAAAGAATTTACTGACGCCGTTTCGCGAGCAGTTGGGTTTTGAATTTACAAATAGCCAGCGTAAAGTAATTAACGAAATTTTTAAAGATTTATGTTCTGCCCGTCCCATGAACCGCCTGTTGCAGGGGGACGTCGGCTCCGGTAAAACGGTGGTGGCCTTGTGCGCGATGTTATTGGCGGTGGAAAACGGTTATCAGGCCGCGCTGATGGCTCCGACCGAAATCTTAGCCGAACAGCATTATCTTACTTTTAAACATATGCTTAAAGGGCTTCCCGTCAATGTGGCCGTCCTTACCAGCAGTACCAAAGCTGCCGCGCGTAAGAAAATTTTAAAAGAACTCGCTGACGGAACACTGCATATTTTGGTGGGGACACATGCGGTTATTCAGGAGGATGTAAAATTTCATAATTTACGTTTAGCGGTAATTGACGAACAACACCGCTTTGGTGTAAAACAACGAAGCCGCCTCAAGGAAAAAACCGCTAAATTAGATTTGCTCACGATGACGGCCACTCCTATTCCGCGTACGCTCGCACTCGCCTTTTACGGAGATTTGGATGTTTCTACGTTAAGTGAATTGCCGCCGGGCCGCCAGCCGATTCAAACGGAAACGGCCACTTCTAAACTGGCCTATGACCGCGTGCGCGAACAAGTTAAACAAGGCCGTCAGGCGTACATCGTATTTCCGCTTATTGAAGAGAGCGAAAAGATTTCCGCCAAAGCCGTAACGGCCGAATTTGAGAAGTTGAAAACAGTATTTCCGGAGTTTCGTTTGGCCGTTCTGCATGGGCAGATGAGCCAAGCGGAAAAAGAACGCGTGATGGCCGATTTTGCCGAGCATAAAACCGATATTCTAGTGGCAACCCCCGTGATTGAAGTGGGCATTGATGTCAAAAACGCAACCGTTATGGTGATTGAAAATGCCGAGCGTTTTGGATTGGCCAGTTTGCACCAACTGCGCGGGCGCGTGGGGCGCGGCGAGCACGAGAGTTACTGTATTTTAGTGCCCCAACATGCCGGGAGTGTTGCCAAGGAGCGGGTGGATATTATATGTTCTACGCGCGACGGATTTAAAATAGGTGAGCGTGATATGCAACTGCGCGGCCCGGGAGAAATTTTAGGTACGCGCCAATCGGGGGAGCTGGAATTTAAGGCCGGGGACATTTTTAAAGACCGCGAAGTGTTGCGCTGGGCCATTGAAGACCGGGATGAAATTTTATCCCATGATCCGGGGCTTACCAAACCCGAACATGCGCTTTTTCGCCGAAAACTCCAAGAGTTATACCAACAAAACTGGCACTTGATTGATTTGAGTTAGCATAAAAAAACGGCCTTTTAACAGGCCGTTTTTAAATTATTTCTTTTCCTCTAAGCGCGGGAAAAGAGGTGGGTATTTTTCAATTTTCCCGGGTTGTAAACGCCGGGCCATTTCCGGGCCGACCGTTGGCATAAACGGGGTCAGCCACTTAGCTACGTAGCGTAAACACGCTACCAGTTCCAGCAACACTTCTTTAGCGGCCGCTGCATCCGTTTTGGCCAATTCCCAGGGTTTTTTCTCATCTACCAGTTTATTTAACTCGCTGGCAAAGGCATAAATTTGCTCTAAGACTTTATCAAAGGCCAGGTCGTTATAAGCAACATCAATGGTTTTTTCCACCTCGGCGGTTTTAGCAAGTAATTTGTAATCGCCCTCAATTTTTTCCGGCAATTCGCCGATATTCTTGGCCGCCATGTTGAGGGTGCGGGAAACCAGGTTGCCGATATTGTTGGCCAGGTCTGAATTATAGCGGTTTTTGAAACTGGCCATGGAAAAATCCCCATCTTGTCCGAAAGGCACTTCGCGGAATAAAAACGCGCGCACGGGATCTACCCCGTATTTTTCAGCCACCTCGGCCGGGTTTACAATGTTCCCCAGTGACTTGGACATTTTTTCCCCTTCTACCGTCCACCAACCATGGGCAAATACTTTTTTGGGAAGTGGCAAGTTGAGTGCCATCAAAACAGCCGGCCAAATCACGGTGTGGAAGCGGAATATTTCCTTTCCTACCATATGTAAATCGGCGGGCCATGCATCTTCAAATTTTTCTGTTCCGATTTTTTTCAATTGTGCTTCGTGAAGCGTTTTGTCTGCACAAATTTGCGTGCCGAATCCGGCAGCAGAAATGTAATTGATTAACGCGTCAAACCATACGTAAATTGTATGTTTGGGGTTGCTGGGGACCGGAATTCCCCAGGCGACTTTAGTGCGGGTAACGGATAAATCTTGTAAACCGCTTTTGACGAAATTTATAATTTCGTTCGCGCGTGTTTTGGGACTTAAGAATTCCGGATGTTCCTCGTAGTATTTTAAGAGGGGTTTTTCATAGCGGGAAAGTTTAAAAAAATACGTTTCTTCGTGTACTTCGGTTAAAGGGCGTTTGTGAACGGGGCACAAGCCGCCTTCTAAAATTTCGCTATCGTTGTAATACTGCTCGCAAGATAGGCAGTATTTCCCGGAGTAAGAACCTAAATAAATATCTCCTGTCTTTAAGAGTTTCTCAAAAATAGCTTGCACGACCTGTTCGTGGTGAGGATCCGTCGTACGGATGAAATCGTCATAGGAAATGTTTAAAATTTTCCACATTTCTTTATATTTGGCAGCTACTTGGTCCGTCCATTCTTTGGGGGTAACGTTGTTGGCTGCGGCCGTTTTTTCAATGTTGGCACCGTGTTCATCCGTACCCGTTAAAAAGTGGACATCAAAACCTTGTTGGCGTTTGTAGCGGGCAAAAATATCTTGCGCAATAGTAGTATACGCATGTCCAATGTGTGGAACGGAATTTACATAGTAAAGCGGGGTGGTAATATAGAATTTTTTAGTCATGGGTATTCTCCGTATCAAAAATATGTAAAGGTAAACCGTCTAAGCTGGCCAAGGCTGTTTCCAATACAAGTGCGGGCGATACATTGCGGGTTAAACTGCGTTTGTAACGCTCAAACTGCTGTAGTGTTTTGGTCAATCGGTGTTCCTCTTGCGAGGTTTGGGCGTTGGCCCATTGCTGGTGCAAAGCAATTAAAAGCACATCCAGCACGCTTTGCGCTTCTTGGCGGGCGGTAACGAGTGTACGCGAAAGCCCGGTTGCTACGGCCGCGGGCCCTTGTGGGCTACAACCGCACGGACCTAGGCCGGCTTCTTGTAAAAGCGTAAGGGCCTGGTCGGCCTTAAGTGCGCCGGAAACGGAACCCGCACTGTAACGGGCACACAAAGAAGGGTGTTCGGTTTCCAAGCGGTTGTTTTCCAAGATTTGCTGGATATGTTTACCGGAAAGCGGCGCAAATGCCAACGGTTGGCAACGGGATAAAATGGTGCGTAGCATGGCAGAGCGCTTGTTGGTAATTAAAATCCAAAGGGTTTTAGCCGGTGGTTCTTCGATGAATTTTAGAAGAGCATTTGCAGCCGCACCTTGCATGGATTGGGCCTCATCAATGATCAGTACTTTCCAACCGTTTCCAACGGCTTTCTGCTGGGATTTGGCAGTTACTTCGCGGATGGTATCTACGCTGATGTGCTGTTGCTTGGCTAGAACACTGGCTAATTCTTCCTCGTATCCTTTGCTGGAAAAATCTTTTTTAACCTCCAGTCGCGCCTGGTATAAAAAATCTACGAATACTACGTCCGGGTGGGTCCCCTGGGTAATGGCTTGACAACTGGGGCATTGGCCGCACGCTTGGCCTTGCGCATGGGAGACGGGATCTTGGCAGTTAAGTGCTTTGGCAAATTCCAAGGCGGTTTTTGCCTTGCCTACTCCGTCGGGCCCGTAAAATAAAAAGGCCCCCGGCACGCGTCCCGTCTGAACGAGCGTTTTTAAATAAGAAATGGCTTTTTCTTGACCGAGAATGGAGTTAAAAGGCATTTAAATTCCGTGCTCTTTAAGAATTTCTTGCACGCGGGTTTGAACGTCCATGATGTCTTTGTCGGCATCAACTAAATAAGCGTTGGGAGTTCGTTTAATCATATTCAAATATCCCCGGCGCATTTTTTTACGAAAAGCAATATCTTCCCGTTCCAACCGATCGGAATATAAGTATTCGCCGCGTTCGGTGAAATACTTATCCGACATTAAAAACACGAGTGTCAAATCCGGCACTAAATTTTGGGTAGCAATACGGTTGAGGGTGCGAATAATGCGTAACGGAATACCGCGTCCATATCCCTGGTACGCACAAGTAGACATGGTGTAACGTTCGCACAAGACAGTTTTACCCGCCTCCAAGGCAGGCAAAATCAGTTCTTCGGTATGTTGGGCACGGGAAGCTTCATACAAGAATAACTCCGTCATAGCTGTTACCGATAAACCCGGTTCCAGTACAATTTGTCGGATGCGTTCGGCTGTGCGGGTGCCTCCCGGCTCACGCGTTAAAATAACATCATTACCTTGGGTAATTAAATAATTTAAAAGCATTTTGGCTTGGGTGGATTTGCCGCAGCGATCCGGCCCTTCCAATACAATAAATTTTCCTTTTTTCATTTGTTACGCCAATCCTTCATCAGAAGTAATAATTTGCAGGGCGGGAGCTTTGGTTAGTTCCCAGCCGGTTAAGGTTTGCTCAATAAGCGGGGAGAGTTTCCCTTGTGCTTCCAAAATAAAATCAATAATTTCACGGTAGGCCCCATCTCCCCCTGCGCGGGTGGAGATAAAGTGAGCAGCTTGTTTGACGCAAGGTACGGCCCCGGGCACGGTGGCGGCGAAGCCAACCTGTTTCATCAAGGGCAAATCGGTAATATCGTCTCCAATGTAAGCAATTTGCTCGGGGGTTAGATTTTCCCGCTTTAAAATGTCATGCAGCGGCCCCAATTTAGATAAAAAGCCTTGATACATGTAATGGTAGCCCAAAATTTCTGTCCGACGTACGGTAGTGGCATGACGGCGCCCGGTAATAATGCCTAATATAAGGCCGGCTTTCCGCCCCAAAAGAGCGGCAATGCCATCTTGCGTGTGAAAAGATTTAAATTCGTCAACTCGGCCATCCGGCGTAAGGAAAAAATTTACTTTTCCGTCCGTTAAGATGCCGTCTACGTCGGTCAAAATAGCTTTTATTTTTTTAGCCCGTTCCAAAGTGTTTTGCATATAAGGTATTATAGCAAAATTGGAAAGAGGCCCAAAAGAGGCATTAATTGAATAGATATCCGGTTGCGTTTGACCCTATGGGTACGGTTTGGGTGCCGTAACTCCGGCAGATCTGGCGGCCGAGCGCATTATATCCGTGGCAGAATAATCGGCCGTTTTCTAAGAGGCCTATGCCATAAAATTGGGCCCAGGGTTCACGGTTGCAATAAACAATGGCCGCTAGGTCCGGCGTGTATTCTCCGGTGGACATGCGGTAGGCCATTTGGGCTTTTCCAATGGCGTTAACGAGAATAATTGCTTCTGCCGCGCGGGGTGTATTTTTTATATAATAAAGATACTTGTTTTAAAAGGGGTAAGAAATACCATGGCTAAACGTTTTACGGAAAATGCACAAAAAATTATTTTAATTGCACAAGAGGAAGCCAAACGGCTCAATCACGATTACGTAGGTACGGAACATATTTTGCTGGGGCTAAGCGCGTTGGATGGTACCGTATCGCACAAGATTTTAACCGGACTGGGGATTACTTTTCGTAAAGTTCGTCAAGAAATTGAAAAGATGGTGGGAATCGGGGATGCTATTATGCTTTCCGGTGAGATTCCTTTTACCCCGCGTGCCAAAAAGGTATTGGAATTTTCAGTAGAAGAATCCCAAATGTTGGGGGTGGAACATATCGGCACGGAACATATTTTGCTGGGGCTTATCCATGAAGAAGAAGGTATGGCCGGCAAAATTTTGGAAAATTTGGGACTGAATTTACACGTCGTGCGCGAAGCGGTTTTGAACTTTTTGGGCAATGCCGCCCCGGAAGATTTAGCCGAAAAGAATACGGAGTCTCCTTCCGATTTGGCGATGCCGTCTTTTTCTAAACAAGAAGAACAAGCCAAAGGGAGCAAACGAAATAAAACACCTACGTTGGACGAATACGCGCGTGATTTGACACGTCTGGCCATGCAGCATAAATTGGATCCGGTTATCGGGCGCGAGGAAGAGATTGAGCGCGTTGTACAAATTTTAGCGCGCCGTACCAAAAACAATCCGGTGCTTATTGGTGAACCGGGCGTCGGGAAGACCGCCATTGTAGAAGGGTTAGCCCAAAAAATTGCACAAGGGGAAATTTCCGACGTGTTAGCCGGCAAACGGTTGCTTGCCTTGGATATGGCCTCTGTGATTGCCGGTACGAAATACCGTGGGGAATTTGAGCAACGTCTTAAAAATATCATAGATGAATTAACCGAAGCCCAAGATGCTGTTATTTTTATTGATGAGTTACACACTATTATCGGCGCAGGCGCGGCAGAAGGCTCTATTGATGCTTCCAATATGTTAAAACCGGCTTTGGCCCGCGGGGAAGTGCAGTGCATCGGAGCGACCACCTTTGATGAATACCGTAAATATGTAGAGACGGATACCGCCTTAGAGCGTCGCTTTCAACCGGTGGTGGTAGAGCCGCCCTCAGCGGAAGAAACAATTACTATTTTAACGGGCGTGCGAAGCAAGTATGAGCAACATCACAAAGTTACCTATACGGATGGTGCCGTGCGCGCCGCAGCGATGATTGCAGATCGTTATATTACGGATCGTGCCTTGCCGGATAAAGCCCTGGATTTATTTGATGAAGCCGGTGCCCGCGCACGGTTAAAAAATGCCGTTTTACCGCCTGAAATTAAACAAAAACAAGCCGAGTATAATCAGGTCGTGCTGGAAAAAGACGAAGCCCTTTCTAAAAAGGAATTTGAAAAGGCCGCTGCTGCCAAAGACACGGAAGACCGGCTGAAATCTTATATTGATCACTTAAAGCAAGAATGGCAAAAAGAACAAGGCAAGCATACTCCGGAAGTAACGGAAGAGGATATTGCCTTAGTTGCTTCTAAATGGACGGGCATTCCGGTTACGCGTATGACGCAAAGCGAAACGGAAAAAATTTTACACATGGAAGAACACCTGCATAAACGAATTATCGGGCAGGATGATGCCGTGCGGGTGGTGTCGCAGGCTATTCGTCGCAACCGTACCGGCTTGGGAAATCCAAACCGGCCGATTGGCGGATTTTTATTTCTAGGTCCCACCGGGGTCGGTAAGACGGAGCTTGCCAAAAGCTTGGCTACGTTCCTCTTTGGCGACGAAGAAGCCATGATCCGCATGGACATGTCGGAGTACATGGAAAAGTTTGCGGTTTCTCGCTTGATTGGGGCGCCGCCCGGCTATGTGGGATATGAAGAAGGCGGCCAATTGACGGAAGCTGTCCGCCGTCGGCCGTATAGTGTAGTGGTGCTGGACGAGTTGGAAAAAGCCCACCCGGATATTTACAACATTTTATTGCAGGTGTTGGATGAGGGAGCGTTATCGGATAATTTGGGGCACAAAGTCAGTTTCAAAAATTGTGTTATTATCATGACGTCCAACGTCGGCGCGCGGGAAATTACCAACAAAGGCAGTCAGCTCGGTTTTGCCGCACATCAAAGCGAAGAACAAGAATATCAAGACATGCGTCAAAACGTTATGGAAGAAGTCAAAAAGACTTTCAATCCGGAGTTTATCAACCGTATTGACGAAATTGTGGTATTCCATTCGTTGTCCAAGGACAATATCGGCCAGATTTTAGATTTGGCCTTGCAAGAAGTAAGTGAGAAACTGGCCGATAAAGAACTGACGATTGAACTTACCCAAGCCGCTAAGGACTTCTTGGTGGAGAAAGGGTTTGATATTAAATTCGGCGCGCGGCCGCTCTTGCGCACGATCCAACGCGAGTTGGAGGATCCGTTAGCCGAACATATTTTAGTCAACCGCTATCCTGCGGGAGTTAAAATTATTGTAGACTTAGATAAAGAAGCGCAAAAATTGATTTTTGCAAAATCAAAGAACAAAACAGAACATAAAGAACCTGCAACCGTTTAATTTGGGAGGAATACATGGACGCAAATAAACAGAAAGCCCTGGAACTGGCTTTGGGGCAAATAGAAAAAGCCTTTGGTAAAGAAGCCATTTGCAAATTAGGTGGCGGATCGGTGCAAAAAGTAGAAGCCATCCCCACCGGGGCATTATCCTTAGACTTAGCCCTTGGCGTGGGGGGACTCCCCCGCGGGCGCGTAATTGAAATTTACGGGCCGGAAGCCGGCGGTAAAACAACGCTTTCTTTGCATGTAGCCGCGCAAACTCAAAAGATGGGGGGAACGGTAGCGTTTATTGATGCGGAACATGCCTTGGACCCTGTTTACGCGCAACATTTAGGGGTGAATGTGGATGAACTTCTCGTTTCCCAACCCGACTCCGGCGAACAAGCTTTGGAAATTGCCGAAAAATTAGTGCGTTCGGGTGCGATTGATTTGATTGTGGTAGATTCCGTGGCGGCCCTTGTGCCACAAGCGGAAATTGAAGGGGAAATGGGCGATGCTCACGTCGGTTTGCAAGCGCGCCTCATGAGCCAAGCTTTGCGCAAACTCACGAGCCTGCTTAATAAAACCAAAACGAGCATTATTTTTATCAACCAGTTGCGCCAGAAAATCGGCGTGATGTTTGGCAACCCGGAAACCACCCCCGGTGGATTGGCACTTAAATTTTATGCTTCCGTACGTATAGATGTACGCCGCATTGAAAACTTGAAAAAAGGTGACGAAGTAATCGGCACCCGCGTGAGAGCTAAAGTAACCAAAAACAAAGTAGCCCCGCCGTATCGCCAAGCCGAATTTACCATGATTTTAGGCCAAGGTATTTCGCGCGAAGCGTGTATTTTGGATAAAGGGGTTGAGTCCGGCATTTTGGAAAAAAGCGGAAGCTGGTTTTTATACGGGGATGAAAAACTGGGTCAAGGGGCCGAGAATGCCCGCCAGTATTTAAAAGACAACCCGGAGCTGGCCGCCGAGATTGAGGATAAATTGTATGTAAAATACCTCGGTCATCACTACGACGGTAAACCCGCTACCGAAGAAAAGCCGGCAGAAAAGAAAGCCAAAAAATAAGTATAGCGATTGTTTATGTAAAGCGGCGCAAATATTTGTGCCGCTTTTCTTTTTGAAATAATAAAAAAGGAGACCTCTTGTTTATTTTTTTTTTTTTTGATACACTTGCCTTATAATTTCTATCGTATGGGAGTACGTGTGTTAAATAAAATCAGTTATAAAAAAGGTTTTACCCTCATAGAGCTTCTCGTAGTAGTATTGATTATTGGTATACTTGCTTCTATTGCGCTTCCTAAATATGAAATGGCTGTGATGCGTAGCCGCTATGCCACTTTGAAATCCAATGTAAATGCGCTTTACGAAGCGGAAAAAGTCCACCAGATGACCACGGGTAGTTATACAGCGGATATGGAAGAATTATCTATAAATCTTACGGGGTGTACGCTTTCTGCTGATAAAAGGACTTGTACTTATCCGTGGGGAATGTGCCGGGCGGATAAAAATGAGTCGCGTGTATCGTGCCAAGATACGACGACATTAAAGAATGCCTATGTTCGGTATTTTTCTAAAACGGCTGTACACAATTATGGTACGAGTTCGTGTTGGGCTTTTACAAAGGATAAAAAAGATAAATATAACCGTCTTTGCCAGTTGGAAGGGGGAACCTATGTGTGGGGAGCTGTGTGTACGAACCCTACGGGAGACGGTTGCCAAATCTACAAACTAACTGATTAAGATATATTATCCGGTGGTTGGAAAACTTTTCTATAATACCCTTATATGGACCGTGTATTATTGGAAGATTTTGCCAACCACCTTTCTTTTGAACGGCAACTCTCACGCAATACGGTGGCTTCTTACACGGCGGATGTGGCGCATTTTTTAGAATATTGCGTTGCCAATGAAATCCGCCCGGAAGACGCTTCCGCCCACTTTATTGAACAATACAACTACCAACTACTGGGGATTGAACATTTGGCTCCCACCAGTGCGTTTCGTAAAATGGAAGCGGTCAAAAGTTTCTATAAATTTTTGATGATTGAAGAGAAAATTCAAGACGATCCCACCCGTTTTGTTAAATCCCCAAAACTGGCCCAAAAAATTCCCACTCAACTCTCGCGCGAAGAAATGCAGCGCCTGCTCTCTTTTCCAGCGGAAAAATTTGACGAAATCCGAACGCTTACGATCATTGAACTTTTGTATGCGGCCGGGTTACGCGTAAGCGAACTCTTGGGCTTGCGGCTTGAAAATATCAACATAGAAGAAGGATGGGTATTAGCATTTGGCAAAGGGGGAAAACAGCGTTTTGTGCCTATTCACCCGGCCTGTATAGAACGGTTAAAAACATATTTGGCTACGCGGGCGGCTCATTTTGCCAACCGAGAGGTAGATTCGGAAGTGTTTTTAAATAACCGGGGCAAAAAATTAAGCCGTGTTACCGTATGGAAAGATTTGGCCGCTCTGGGGCGCAAAGCCAACATCTCCCAGCCGCTCCATCCGCACTTATTCCGCCATACGTTTGCTTCTCACTTGCTGCAAGGCGGGGCAGATTTGCGCAGTTTGCAAGAAATGCTCGGCCATGCCAATTTAACTACTACCCAAATTTATACGCATTTGGACGTATCCGACCTGAAAAACAAGCATAAGAAATACCACCCCAGAGGCTAGGAAGATTTAGACGGCTTCTGCGGTAAAATGTTAAAATGTAAGAGTATATGAGTACTGATAATTTTCCGCAAATTGATAAAAAGCAGCAAGCCCGCTGGGAAGAAGCCCACCTTTTTGCCAGCCCCCGTTTACCCGGTTCCAAGAAGTTTTATTGTTTGGATATGTTCCCGTATCCGTCGGGAGCGGGTTTACACGTAGGGCACCCGGAAGGATACACGGCTTCTGACATTTTAACACGTTACAAACGCATGAACGGGTATGATGTGCTCCACCCCATGGGCTGGGACGCGTTTGGCTTACCGGCGGAAAATTATGCCATCGCTACCGGCGTTCACCCACGTGTAACTACACAAAAAAATATTGATAATTTTAGACGGCAAATTAAAGCGATCGGCCTTGCGTACGATTGGGACCGCGAAGTAGACACTACGGATCCGAACTATTACAAATGGACTCAGTGGATTTTCTTACAATTATTCAAAAAAGGCTTGGCCTATGAGTCTACCGTACCGATAAACTGGTGCCCTTCGTGCAAAACGGGCCTTGCCAATGAGGAAGTTTTCAACGGTAAGTGTGAACGTTGCGGCCACGAGATTGAACGCCGTGCTTTACGTCAATGGATTTTAAAAATTACCGATTATGCCGAGCAACTGTTGCAAGGGTTAGATGAATTGGATTGGCCGGAAAGCACGCTGACCATGCAGAAAAACTGGATTGGCAAATCCAACGGGGCCAATGTTTTATTTAAAGTGGACGGATGTGATGAAACATTAACTGTCTATACCACGCGGCCCGATACACTTTTTGGTGCGACGTATATGGTTGTTTCACCCGAACACCCGATTTTATCTAAAATTGTTACACCGGCCCAGAAAGAAGCCGTAGCCGCTTATCAAAAAGAAGCTGCTAAAAAGAGCGACTTGGAACGCGGGGAACTGAATAAGGAAAAGACGGGCGTTTTTACCGGGGCTTATGCTATTAACCCGGTAAACAACAAAAAAATTCCGGTGTGGACGAGCGATTACGTGCTGATGGGCTACGGCACGGGTGCTATTATGGCTGTGCCCGCGCACGACGAGCGCGACTACGCTTTTGCCAAAAAATTCGGTATTGAAATTATTGAAGTTATTAAGAGCGAACAAGGAGTGGAAAAAGAAGCCTTCACCGGGGATGGAGAACTCGTTAATTCCGGTTTCTTAAACGGTTTACACGTCAAAGAAAGTAAGGCCGCTATGATTAAATGGCTTGCCGAACATCACTGCGGGAATGCCAAAACCACTTATAAATTGCGCGATTGGGTATTTGCCCGCCAACGCTATTGGGGGGAACCGATCCCGGTAGTACATTGTGAAAAATGCGGCGTAGTGCCTCTGCCGGAAAGTGAACTTCCCTTGCGTTTACCCGAAGTGGAAAAATTTGAACCCTCCGGCACCGGGGAATCCCCGCTCGCCACCGTAGAAAAGTGGGTTAATACCACTTGTCCGCATTGCGGCGGCCCGGCCAAACGCGAAACGAACACCATGCCCCAATGGGCCGGTTCCTGCTGGTACTACTTGCGCTACATGGACCCGAAAAACGCGGACAAACTTGTTTCGCCGGAAATTGAAAAGGCCTACGGCCCGGTAGATTGCTATATCGGCGGTGCGGAACACGCGGTGTTGCACCTTTTGTATGCACGGTTTTGGCACCGGGTATTATATGATTTGGGCATTGTGTCGCATCCGGAACCCTTCAAAAAATTACGCCACCAAGGAATGATTTTGGCGTTTTCTTACCGGGATAAAATGGGCAACTATCATGCCTATGACGAGATTGATTTTAAAGACGGAAAAGCTTTCTTAAAAACCACCGGAGAAGAATTATCTTCCATGGTGGAAAAGATGTCTAAATCTAAGAAAAATGTTGTCAATCCGGACGATATCCTCAAAGAATACGGCGCGGACGCTTTCCGTATGTACGAAATGTTTATGGGGCCGTTTGATGCCAGTAAACCTTGGGATATGAAAGGGATTGAGGGCGTGTCACGCTTTTTAAAACGGGTGTACGGCTGGAGTGAAAATGTCCGCTTATCTGACGGGCCAGACCCTAAAAAGAGTGAGATTTTGAAAAATAAAACGATTGAAAAAGTAAGCGACGATATTGAAAATTTCCGTTTCAATACGGCTATTTCCGCGCTGATGGTGTTGTTTAATGATATCAGTAAATTGCCGCAAGTCAGCCGCGCTACTTTTGAAACATTCTTAAAGCTCTTGCACCCGTTTGCCCCGCATCTCACCGACGAGATTTGGCAGCAACAAGGGCATACGGATTTTCTCTTGCAGACCGCGTGGCCGGTAGCAGATAAAAATTTCTTGCAAGAAGATACCCTTGAACTGGGGGTACAAGTGAATGGTAAAGTGCGCGACCGCATTGCCGTAGCGGTTTCTGCTTCCCGCGAGGAAGTAGAAAAGGCCGCCCTTGCCAGTGAAAAAGTGCAACGCAGTTTAACAGGTTTTGAGATCAAAAAAATCATTGTGGTGCCGGGCCGTATGGTCAGTATCGTGGCGGCACCTCAAAAATAACGGAGAACTTATGAAAAAAGTCCTATCCTTACTGGGAGCGGTGGTTTGTTTGGCTGCCTGTGCCGGGGAAAATGTCGTCTATACTCCGCAAGCTCAAATTATGCCCCAACATATTAAAAAGATTGCCGTACGGCAAATTTTAAATAAAACGGAAGTATTTGCCCTGGAAGATAAATTTTACAATGAATTGTATGATGAATTTCTACGCAACGGCTCGTACCAAATCATCCCCGAAAACGATGGCGCCGAAGGCGTGGTGGTAACGACCATTTCGCGTTATCTCAACGTGCCGATCCAATACGATAGCCAGCTGATTCCGACCGTATACCGGATGAATATTTGGTTGGATGTGGTGCTGATGGATAAAACCACCAATACTCCCGTTTGGCGAGAACCGGCTTTTTTGGGAACGCAAATTTATGCGGCTTCTACGTTGCCGGGGGGGATGACCGAAGTCCAAGCACGGGATATGGTATTCCAACAACTTTCGCGCGATATCGTCAAACGCACGGTGGACGGATTTGGCTCCGTATGGAGTGAAAACAAAAAGAAAGTTATGAATAATCCGGAATACACCACGATTACCGATTAACAGTATGCCCAAGCTTACCGCGGAGAAACTACAGGCCGAACTAGCCCAAAAAAAAATGTCTTCTGTCTATTTATTGACAGGAGAAGATACGTATCGCAAGCAGGAAATCATTAACCAAATCCGCGAGATTTTGCAACCGGATGATTTCAATTTTTATACTTCTTCGGCGGACAAAGCCGATCTGGGGGAAGTATTAGCCATGGCCAATACCGCTCCGGTATTTTCCGTTTCGCGCTTGCTGGTGCTTACCGGTATTGAGAAGTTACGCAAAGAACCCAAAGAAGCTTTGCTGCGGTATATAGAAAATCCGCTCTCTACCACTACGCTCGTACTGACACATAACGATTCCAAAAAAATGAAAACAGAAAAAGCCTTAGCAGCTGCTTGCGGGGCTGCCGGTTGTGTGACGGAATTTGCGGAACTTAAACAGGCCGAGCTTAATATATGGATTAAAAACCGATTGAGTGCGCGGGGACTAACCGGAAACTTTGACGCCGTAGAGTTATTATGCCAAAGTGTGGGGAGTGAGCTGGCCGCTTTGGAAAACGAAATTGAAAAATTATATCTTTACACCCTTGCGCGCGAGAATAAGACCATCACGAAGGAAGATGTGCTGGCATGTATTGGATTTAGTAAAGAAGAAAACCCGTACGAACTGGCAAACGCTATTTTGGCGTGCAACAAAACGCGTGCAATCCAATTAGTAGATAAATTACTGGACGACGGTGAAGAACCGGTGGCGATTTTAGCCAAAATGACATACCCCATTGAAAAAATGGCCCGCATTAAACGCATGAGCGAAGGCGGCATGGCCGCTGGCGATATTGTGCATGCGGCGGGGCTTTTCCCGTGGGAAAGCCGGCTCGTCAGTGCCGCGCGCAATTACCCCAGCCAGCAACAATTTTTAGCCGCTATGAACCGAATGATTGAGGCGGATGCGGGGCTTAAGTCCGGCACCGCCAGTGATCCAAAAATTACGCTTAAAGGCATTTTACTTACATTGTTTAGATAAATTATGATGGAATTTTTAGCACAAGTACTGGATATTTTTTTGCATTTAGATATGCATTTGAACGCATGGGCCGCTTGGATGGGGATCTGGTTGTATGTTGTTATTTTTGCGGTGGTATTTTGCGAAACTGGGCTGGTGGTCACGCCGTTTTTGCCGGGGGATTCTCTCTTATTTGCGTGTGGAGCCCTTGCCGCCACGCAAGGCAGTGCTATTTCGCTTTGGGTTCTGATTCCGGTGGTGTTTGTGGCGGCTGTGCTGGGCGATTTTTGTAATTATGAAATTGGCAAATGGGTAGGTCCCAAAGTGTTTACGCGGGAAAAAAGCTTACTGCTCAATAAAGACCATCTAAATAAAGCACACGCATTTTACGAAAAATATGGCGGAAAAACGATTATTTTGGCGCGTTTTATTCCCATCATTCGCACCTTTGCACCGTTTGTGGCGGGGATTGGTAAAATGACTTATTTTCATTTTGCTTCTTATAATGTGATAGGGGCTTTTTTGTGGGTGTGTTTATTTGTGTTAGGGGGCTTTTTCTTTGCGGATTTACCTGTCGTACAACATCATTTTCACTATGTAATACTGGTAATCATTGTGCTGTCTTTGTTACCGGCCGTGTATGAGTTCGTGGCCGCCCGCCGTGCCCAAAAATAACGTATTACTTCAGATCTACCGGAAGTTTCCCCTGCGGTTTTAAATTCCCCAGAATAATGTTGGCAGCCGTTTTGAGAACGTACTTGTTGAGCCCATAGGTGGCCAACACAATATCGGCTTGCGGATAACTGGGAATATCGTACGGACTCATGGTGGAAATAAATACCACATTTTTATTTTCACGGATAAATCCGCTAATGGTATTCTTTTGATTGATGTTTGTTTTATCCGCCCATTGTAAGCTGGTTAAGATCAGCAGATCGGCCCCTTTAGCACAAGCCGCGGCGCGTTCGCTGTCTTTTTGGCGGGGGGTGAGGGCTGCATTGTAGGTGCGGATCTCCCATCCTTTTTCCAAGAACGGTTGAGAAAAATTCATGAGTTGGTCCGTAAAGCGCGGCGGCGCAAAAAACACGGCGCAAACAATGGGTTTACGGCTGGCCGCCGGGTTGGCGGTAAAGGGGAGTTGCCTTTTTCTGTCCCGCACGAGGGTAACGGCCTTATCACTTATTTTAGCCAATTCCGTTAAATACGCCCGCTGAGAGGACGGAATATATACTGTTTTGTGTTCTAAAAGCCCCATTACCTTTTTAATATCAAAAATTTTTCGGGCGGAAGATTCTACTTGCGGAGCCAGTTTATCTCGGTTTACGCCGGCTAAAATTTGGTTGAATAAGTTAAGCGGTTTGATATAGCGGCCCAGCAAAATCATCTCTTCTCCGCTGGCAAAAGAGCGCACCGCACACTCGGCAATTGTACAGAAAGAAGTGGCGCTTTTCATGTCCAGGCTGTCTGTTACTAGCAACCCGTTAAAACCCATTTTGTGGCGGAGCAAATCTTGTAAAATCGGTTTGGAAAAAGTAGCAATATTTTTGTTGTCCAGCGCCGGATAGAGCACGTGCCCGGTCATCACTCCATCCACGCCCTGCTTTACGGCCTGATTGAAAGGCGCCAAGTGAATGCGTTGCAAGTCCTCATAGGTGGCCTTTACAACCGGGACGTTGTAGTGGGAATCTTGCGCAGTATCCCCGTGCCCCGGGAAGTGTTTTACTACGCTCAAAATTCCGGCTGCTTGAAATCCGTGAATGAGGGCCCCACCCATACGGGTTACCTTATTCGGATCGGATCCAAACGAACGCACGCCGATAATAGGATTATGCGGGTTGCTGTTTACGTCTAATACGGGGGAAAAATTCATGTGGATGCCGGCCCGTTTTAATTCCAAGCCGGATAAGTAAGCAATAGAGGCGGCACTTTCTTCATCATCTGCAGCCGAAATCATCATGTTGGTTGGCAAATAGTCAAACCCCAAAGTAATGGGCGTGTGAACGGTCCCGCTTTCATAGTCAATGGCTATTAAAAGGGGAATTTTGTGTGGGCTGTTGGCGGCCCAACCTTGCAGTTTGGTAATTAGTTTTTCGGTTTCTTCCAGAGAATAATTTCCCCATTGGATAAGTACCCCGCCCAGTTTACCGCTTTCAATAGCCGGGCGCACAAGTTCGGCACTGTCTACGTCTACAAAAGCAACCAGGGTTTGACCTAATTTTTCTTCAAAAGATAAATCTTCAAAAGAAGGTTGCGCGCAAAGTGTAAGCGTACCCGTTACCAAAGCTATCAAACAAACAAAAAGTTTATTCATGGGCGAACCTCTAAGATGGGCAATTCGGCCGGAGAAAATAACCGTAGCGGAATTCCCCAGTAAAACATTCCGGATGTAATGTAAAAAGACATTTCTGCTACTTTAAACAAGCCATAAACGCGCGGGAATTGCCCTTTGACCAAGTATCCAAACGGCCAGATTTGTCCGTTATGGGTGTGCCCGCTTAACATCAAATCGGTTCCGTAAGCCGCGGCTTCTTCGGCATACAGGGGCGTATGACTCAGTAAAATAAGCGGTTTATTATTATCTAAACGCGTTAAAAAATCGGTAATATCTTTGGCATTAAGACCGACAGTCTTAATATCTTTTAATCCGGCAATTTGTAGTCCGTTGGGTAAAGAAACCGCCTCATTTTGCAAAAGGGTTATATGCGCTTTCTTATAAAAATCCAAGGATTTTTGAAAATCGTTGTAATATTCATGATTTCCCAATACCCCGTAGGTGCCTAAAGGGGTTTGAAAAGCAGCCAGCCGTGCAGCATATTGGTCTGCGTGGGGGCCATATTCAAAAATATCTCCCAACACAAGCAGTATATCGGGTTTTTCTTTTTCCAAACGGCTAAGGGCTTTGTGCCACCTGGCGTATGAAACGCCCATCCCTAAATGTGTGTCGGAAATCAAGGCAATTTTGAGAGCCGGCAAGGCGGAAGAATTTACGACGACATGTTTGATCGGCGGAGTTTTAAATCCGCCCCACACTCCGCAGGCAAATAACACCAGGCTGATCCCGACGCTCAAAGACCCTAAATAAACGCGGGCCGTTATGCCCAAAAGTTTTAACAGAAAAAACAAGCCCGCACTTAAAGCCGTTATGCAAAAAGCAATAAATACAAACCCAAACAACAGGTAGGCCACATAATAGAGTACGGTAGTAAATACATTATAATGGGTTCGGGTAAGCGTTATTCCCGCCAAGATAAGGGCCGTGCCTAAAACGGGGATCCACCCGGCCGGGCTAAACCGCCCCAATAGCGGGAAACAAACCCACCACCACAACCCCGTGGCGGCAAACATCCCCCAAATGACAAATGTGGACAAAAGTAAAAAAGCGAGCATTTCTTTCCTTTGTTTTTTGTGTGGTATATTTATATTTTACACAATAAATAGGTATAATATACCTATATACGTATTTCATTATTTTAAAAAAGAGGAACCAATTTGTATGACTGTAAGAGTTCGTTTTGCCCCATCCCCTACTGGATTTTTGCATATTGGGGGCGTGCGCACGGCACTGTTTAATTATTTGTTTGCTAAAAAAAATAAAGGCACCTTTTTACTTCGTATTGAAGACACGGATGAAGAGCGTTCTACCCAGGCGTCTACGGATGCTATTTTTGAAGGAATGCAATGGATGAATTTGATGTGGGACGAAGGCCCGATGCCGGACGGCACCGATAAAGGGCCCGATGCTCCTTATTACCAAGCTATCCGCGCCGACCAAGGGATTTACAAAAAATACATTGACCAGTTATTGGCCGAAGGGAAGGCTTATAAATGTTATTGCACGGAAGAGGAGTTGGAAGCGAATCGCCAAAAATGTTTGGCGGAGCACCGTCCGCCGAAATATGACGGAAAATGCAGCCGCTTAACGCCCGAGCAACAAAAGGAATTGGAAGCCCAAGGCCGCAAATATGTTATTCGTTTTAAAATGCCGCAAGAAGGCGATGTGGAATGGGACGATTTGATTCGCGGGCATGTAAAATTTGCCAGCAAAGATTTGTACGATTTGGTCATCCAAAAAACGAGCGGTTACCCGACGTATAATTTCGCCGTGGTGGTGGACGATCATTTAATGCGCATGACGCATGTAATCCGCGGAGATGACCATATTTCCAATACCCCGGCGCAGATCCAAATTTACCGCGCCTTGGGCTGGAAAGAGCCGATTTTTGCTCACCTTTCCATGATTCACGGGCCGGACGGCAAAAAATTATCCAAACGCCACGGTGCTACCAACGTGGTGGAGTTCCGCAACATGGGTTATTTACCCGAAGCACTTAAAAATTATTTGGCTTTGTTAGGTTGGGCAACCAGCGATTCACAACAGCTCTTTGCTCCCGGCGAATTAGAAGAAAAATTTGATATTTCCGGCTGCCAACCCAGTCCCGCTGTGATGGACCCGGAAAAATTAAACTGGATGAACGGAGAATACATTCGTGCCACTTCTATTTCCCGCTTGACCGATTTAGCCTTGCCTTTTATCCAAAAGGCGGGTATTGATGTTTCCGGCGTGAGTCGTGCGCAGTTGGAGGGAATTATTTCGCTGGAACAAGAAAAATATAAACTTTTAACGGAAATTCCGGATTTGATTCGTTTCTTTTTTGAAGATCCTGTTTTTGAGCAGGATGCATTAGAAAAAGTATTTGCTAAACCGGAAGCCAAGCAAGCTTTAACACTTATGATAGAAGCTTATGGCAAACTCACAGATTTTACCGAAGCGAATTTGGAATCTGCCGCCCGCACCACGGCCAAGGAAAACGGTTTGAAAGCCGGCCAAATTTTCCACCCGGTGCGCGTAGCGGTATCCGGTAGAACACATGGCCCCACGTTGTTTAAAATGTTGGAATACATGGGGAAAGATACCGTATTGGCTCGTTTAAATAAAGCCTTACAATATTGCAAATAGCGTATGGAAAAAACAGCCGTAACGAAATACTGGTTTTTTAACGGAGAAGACGTGATCGGGCCTTTGTCGCCGCAGCAATTGGCTTCTCGGTTAGATTTTTTGGCTACCAGTTTGATTTGTCCGGAGCATGCCAGTGTCAAGGCAGACAGCTGGCAGCCAGCCTATCAGTTCGCGGAGTTCCATTTTGATGAGATTACCGGTAAGTTAGCTTTAGTTAACGCGTCGGAAACGGCTGCTACACCTGCAAAACGCTTACGCAAACGCTCCAAAAAACCGGCTAAGCCGATTGCTACCGAGTTTATTCGTTTATCTAAGATTAACAAAAAAGAAGCGGCTCCTACTCCGATTGTTTTGGCAAAAGGAGCAAGCGTGGATTTAGTGTTGCCCGAACAGCCGTCTGTTCAAGAGGATAACACACCAACCGAACAAGCGGCCCCGACCGATTCGGCGGTTACGCCAACGGCGCAACCCTCCCCCGTGCAAACGGAGAATGCTTCCCAGCCGCCAGCTGCTGCGGAGGAAGAAGATAAATCTTCGTGTGTATTGCCGATAGTGCCGGAACGAATTAGTGAAGAAAATTTGCCGTTTTTACCGGAAGGGGATGGCACCTGCACCGAGTTTGTTGCCGAACCGGATTTCGGGCCGGAAGAGGACGAGGAAGTTGCCGAGCCGCGTGAACAGGAAACACAGGCCGTTACTCCTTTACCCGCGCAACCTGAGCCCGTGCAGCCTGTTGTATTAGCGACTGAGCCGGCCGAGAAAAAACAAGTAAACGATATTCCGGAAGAAAAAGAAGAATTTATAGAACCTAAAGTCAGCCAAATAAAAGCGCGTTTGGTTCCTACTCCGGAGATAGAAGAATTTTTAACAGATCATCGTTTTGGCATGGCCCCCCAACGCAAAGGGCATCCGGAGTTGGCCTTGGCTTTTTTGATGGTGTTACTTGTGCCTGGAATTATTTTTCTTTTGTTGCAATCCGGTTGCCTTTCGCTTAAAGCAACTGCTACTCCGGCCGAAGCGGCCGTATTAGGCGCACCGGAAAAAGAAGTGGCCGCCGAGTTGATCCAACCGCAAACCGAATTACTTCCGCCGCCGGCCGAACCGGCACCGGTAGCGGCTTCGGTAAAATCTGCCGACGAAGAAAAAGCCTTAAAAGCGGTGCAAAATCATATTTTGCCAGCAAATCGCGGGACAATTTCTTCTTATTTTGCTAGATTATATCAAGAGCGTTTAGCACAAGGGTATACGGCTTCGTGGTCTGCAGAGCCTTTGCATAACAGTACATATATTGTAAAATACAGAGTAGCTAAAACGCGTGCGGAACCGATAGTGTATGTTTTTCAGGCAGATGCCAAAAAAAACCAACTTACCGGGGCTCTTAACAATGCCGCATTAGACTTAGTTGGAAGAATTTAGTTCGTTAGTATTGAAAATTATAAATAGAGAGGTTCTTTATGGCCGAACAGCAAAGCTTGCCTCAGGCTACGATGGATGATTTGTTCAAACTGATGAAAGCGAAAAACGCTTCCGATATTCACTTGACTGTCGGTGTCCCGCCCGTGCTTCGTATTCAGGGGCGTTTGTACCAAACGCCGTTTGCCGTGCTCACCAAGGAAAGTGCCCAGACGTTGATTTATTCTATTTTAAACGACGATCAGCGGCAAGTATTTGAAGACACCTTGGAGTTGGACTGCTCTATCGGTTTGAAATCGTTGGGGCGTCTGCGCGTAAACGTATACAAACAAAGAGGGTGTGTTGCCGCGGCGTTGCGTTCCATTCCCAACGAATTTAAGTCTTTTGAAGAATTAAATTTGCCGGCTGTTGTGTACAACATCATGAAGCTAAACAAAGGGCTCGTGCTTGTAACCGGTGCCACGGGTTCCGGTAAATCTACGTCTTTGGCTAGCATGATTAACTACCTGAACATGAATGAAAGTAACCACATCATGACGGTCGAAGACCCGATCGAATTCGTGCACCAGCATAAACGCAGTATCGTCAACCAACGTGAAGTGGGTGCCGATACCAAATCATTTGCCGCAGCCTTAAAACACTTCCTGCGCGAAGACCCGGATATCATCTTGGTAGGTGAGTTGCGCGATATTGAAACCATGGAAGCCTGCTTAACCTTGGCCGAAACCGGTCACTTAGTGTTCGCCACCTTGCACACAAACGATGCCGTACAGTCTATTAACCGTATCATTGACGTATTCCCACCCAACCAACAACCGCAAATCCGCACGCAACTCTCTTTCGTGTTGGAAGCAATTATTTCCCAGCAGTTGTTGCAGACGGTCAATGGCGGACGCGTGTTGGCGGCCGAAGTGTTGTTAGCCAACTCGGCTGTGCGCAGCTTGATTCGTGATTCAAAAGCGGAACAGATCGTTTCTACCATGCAGACCAACGCCAGCATGGGTATGATCACCATGAACCAAGCTCTTGGAGATTTGTACATCCAAAAGAAAATTAGCTATCAGGAAGCGTTATCCCATACGGGAGATCCTTCCGGATTGAAAACGTACCTGCAACAAAAATTGGGTACCGCTAAGTTTAAATAAAAGTTGTTTATACGATTACAAACGAGGCAGCGAAACACTGCCCCGTTTATTTTATCGTAAAAGTGTTACCTAAAAAACCCCCGACAGGTTGTCAGGGGTTTTTAGCTAACTACTCTTGGTAATCTTTTAGCATTTTCGTACGGCTGGGGTGGCGCAATTTGCGGATGGCCTTGGCCTCAATCTGTCGTACGCGCTCGCGCGTGACGTTAAACATTTTACCTACTTCTTCTAACGTGCGCGGATAGCCCGAATCAATCCCAAAACGCAAGCTAATAATTTTAGATTCCCGCTCGGAAAGCGTGGCAAGCACGTCCGCCACTTCTTGCTTGCGCAAGAAATCTACGGCCGCGTTTGTTGGATCCGGCCCGCTTTTATCTTCAATGAAATCTTCCAAGTTAGAGTCTTCATCTTCTCCGATAGGAGTGGATAAAGAAATAGGATCTTGCATAATCTTAAGTACGCTTTTAACCTTTTCCATAGACAAGCGTAACGTCTTGGAATAGTCTTCCAGCGTGGGTTCCCGTCCGTGTTCTTGGCGGAACTTATTGGTTACTTTAGTTAGTTTAGAAACCAATTCTTTCATGTGCACCGGAATACGGATGGTGTTGGCTTGATCCGCAATGGCGCGGTTAATGCTCTGGCGGATCCACCAAGTGGCATAAGTGGAGAATTTAAATCCGCGTTTGTATTCAAATTTTTCCACCGCTTTCATAAGCCCCAAGCCGCCTTCTTGAATTAAGTCGGAAAGTTCCAAATTGGAATTAACGTGTTTTTTGGCAATGGACACTACCAAACGTAAGTTGGCTTTAATGAGTTTTAGTTTATCTTGCAAAATCATATCTTCAAAAAAGATGATACGATTATTAAAGGCCAAAAATTCTTTTTCCGTCATGGGCAGCATGTCTACCAGTTGGCTGTGGCGCCGGCGGACTTCGTCAATATTGGTAAGGGCCCGTTGCAGTTCTTCCAAAGAGAATTTGGTTTTTTTCTTAAATTCTCTTTCTGTAATTTTGTGGTTTTTAAGGGCGTTGACCAATTTTTTTACTTCGCTATACGGGCCGAAATATTCATCAAAGCGTTGCATGTCGTTGGTGCAGGAGGTCAGGCGGTCTGCGAGCGTTTTGATTTTATTAGTTAAACGTTTGATTTTGTTTTGGTTCAAATTTAACTTGGTAATACACGCCACCACTTCTTTTTGTTTGGCTTCCAGTTTTTCAATGGCGTTGTTGCGTTTTTTTTCGGACAAATTACCTTCACGCAATTCTTTCATGAGTTTGGTAATTTCTTGTTCGCGTTTGCCAATGAAAGTAGCAGCGTCTTTGAGTTTGCGGCGCATGTTGGAGAGTTCACGGTTGGTACGTTTCCCGCGCGGCATGAGCTCTTTGGTGGTCATTTCTTCTTGGTCAACAAGTTCTTCCCAGTTACAAATTTCGCGCATGGTAAGCGGGGATTCCAAGACAAGCTTACGCAGTTCTTTTTCCCGTTCGCGGATGTTGCGCGCGAGGGTAATTTCTTCATCGCGGGAAAGAAGCGGCACTTTTCCCATTTCAGACAAGTACATGCGAATGGAGTTGGAAATATCGGGAGTAGAGGACCAATCTTCGCTGAGTGTTTCTTTTTCTTGGGCGGCGAGGGATTTTAATCTCTTTTGTTCTACTACTTGAATGCCCAAATCATCCAGCGTACCCATGACGCCGTCAATATCTTCCGCGCTCATCTCCGCCGCGGCGAAGGAGCGGTTAAGATCTTCCAACGCCAAAAAACCACTTTCTTTTCCTTCTGCTAACAAATTTTTCAATGCTTTATTTCCGGTTGCCATAAACTCCCTCAACTACTTTTTTAATTTCGTTTGCAACAGCATATATTCTTTAATCAAATCCGGCGGCACGTTGCCTGCTCCGAGTTGTTTCATTCGTTGTTGTACTTCTTTGAGCCTTTTTTGTACGCCTGTTTGTTTAAGCTTGGCGGCACATGCCGCAATGTCACGTTTGGGTTCAAAGTCTTCCGGAGTTTGCAACATGGCCAGTTTTATCAATTCCTTAGCCTGTTGCGGGCATAGTCCGGCCGCCCGTTCTACTAAAGCTTGCCCGGTTAATTCTTCCATGGCAGCTTTGCGTACCATCTCAAACAAATTCCATGCTTGAGGCGAAGAAAAACAACCCGGGGTTAATTCTTCGCATAAGCCGATTTCCTGCGGGGCACGCAATAGCCACGCTAACAATTCTTCTTCGGCCGGGTGCAAGAGCATAGTATTGGTTGGCGTGGGCGGTGTTTTTTTCTTCCCCAAGGGTGTTTGGGCGGATTTTTTAAACCGCGCTATCACCAGCTGTTCTTCCACGCCTACGTGCTCGGCTACATACTTGGCCCATTCCCGTTGGACGATTTCATCCGGTTGTTGGCTGATTGTCTGTGCCAGTTCCGTAATGATATGGGTTTTATCTTGCGCTCCCAGCGGTTGCGGATAACGACTTAACAACAACTGGGTATGAAACGCAACTAAATCCTGGGCCTGATCCAAAATTTTTTCAAACGCTTCTTTGCCGTACTGGGCAATATATTCATCCGGATCCAATCCATCCGGTAGAGAAGCTACCTTTACAAATAAGCCCTTGTTAATGAGTATTAACGCTCCGCGCAAAGCAGCTTTAATACCGGCTTCATCCGGGTCAAAGAGCACGATTACATTTTCTGTATACCGTTTGAGTAACCGGGCGTGATCTTCGGTTAAACTGGTGCCTAACGGTGCCACGGTATATGGCACGCCGGCTTGATGGCACCCGATAACATCCATGTACCCTTCCAGCAAGACCGCTCGCCCGGCCTTGCGTATTTCCGGTCCGGCGAAATTAAGCCCGTATAGCACATGGGACTTTGTAAATAAAATCGTTTCCGGAGAATTGAGATATTTGGGCTCTCCTTCCCCTAAAATGCGCCCCCCAAAGCCAATCGTGTCTCCGCGTTGGTTAATAATCGGGAACATCAAACGGTTGCGGAAATAATCCCGCATACCGTAAGCCGTTGTGGCACAAAGCCCGGCTTCTTTCAAATCTTCGTCGCTATATCCGGCCGCTTTGGCTGCCCGCGCCAAGCCGACGCCTTCCCCAAAAGCTAATCCTAACTCAAACTTTTGACAAGTTTCTTTGGTTAAGTTGCGTTTTTTTACGTACGCGCGCGCGTCAGTCCCGGCAGCTGAAAATAAATTTTTGTGGTAAAACGTCCGGGCAAAATCCAACGTTTTACGTACGGCTGCACGGCGCTCTTCTTCCCCGCTTAATTGGCTAACCGGTTTATACTCCACCCCGGCCAATTCAGCCAGTTTTTCCAAGGCTTCGTTGAAAGAAAGATTTTCCATCTTCATCAAAAAAGCAAAAATGTCTCCGCCTTCCTGGCAACCGAAGCAATAAAACAAACCCTTTTCACTGCTACACGTAAAAGAGGGGGTTTTCTCTTTATGAAAAGGACAACAAGCCTTGTAGGTTTTACCCGCGCGTTTTAAGCTTGGCACGTATTGCCGGATAAATTCTACAATGTCTACCTTGTCTTTAATTTGTTCTACGATGTTATTATTCACGTCAACCCCGTAGGAGCCTTTTATAAAAGGCAAACAAGGCAATAGCCCGATACGTATGTAAAGGACTATTGCCTGCTATGCAGTTTACATTAAAAACGTCTGCGTTTGGTACGTCTGGCGCGGCGTTGAGCTTCCTGCGATTTGATTTTGCGTTTTACGCTCGGAGGCATATACGTTTCGCGTCTTTTGATTTCGCGCAAAATGCCGTTCTTTTCGCACTCGCGTTTGAAGCGTTTGAGAGCTTCTTCCAAGTGTTCGGCATCTCTTACTTTCACAAAAACCATTACGTTCTTCACCACCTTCTACGGCCAGTAGGTCAAAATTACTTACTTACATTATATATTATTTTTACCCGGCAGGCCACAAGAATCTGCGCCCGGCCATTAAGTGAAAGTGTAAATGGTCTACACTTTGCCCGGCCCCTTTGCCGTTATTGGTAATTAAGCGAAAATCCTTTAAGTTGAGGTCCCGGGCTAATTTTTGGGCTACCAACAAAATATGCCCCAGGAGGGCGGCGTCTTTTTCGTCCGCCTCGCTTAAGCGCGCAATGTGTTTGCGCGGGATAATGAGCAAATGGGTAGGCGCTTGCGGATTTAAATCTTTAAACGCTACCACTTGGTCATCTTCGTACACTAATTGGCTTTTAATAGAGCCATCGGCTATGCCGCAAAAAATACAATTCATACAAGTATTATAGCAAATACCGGGATGGTGGCTTGCTATTTATAAAACTGACTAAATGTTTTCAAGCCCTCCTTTACCAGCGTGGCGGGTGGGGTAACCGTAACCGGTTCTAAATGCGGGCCATATTGCCGGGAAGTATTAAAGCGGCTAAAAACTAGGATGGTATCTTCCATGCGTAAGGCTTGCTCTTCATACCCGGCAAATATAATAAAGGGGCGTGGAGTAGAATCCAATAAGTGATAGCCGATACTATAATCGGAGGTCGGATCGCTGCATTGAAAAACGGTTTGCAATACGGTCGGGGCAATGTCGTAATGCGTTGTACGGTAATCTACGCGGTCGGGGGCTGAAATCCCCGGGAAATGTGCTACCAACGGCACATTGGTTTGGTAATCGGTAAAGTTGCTGTTATGCCCCCAAAAATTTTGGTGGGAATCATTGAGTTCTTGCCCGTGATCTCCCGTAATGAGAACAAGGGTGTTTTCAAGCAAATGGCGTTGTTGTAAATCCGATAGAATTTGGTCTATCTGTTTGTCAATAAAATAAACCGAATTTTTATATTGGTTGAAATAGGGAGTCGGATCTGTGCGGTTAGAAAGTAAGATATAATTAATTTCCTTAGCCGGAGTGAAAGGCTTGTCCCCTTCGGGGTAACTATATCCGTGCGGAGCGTCTAAAAAGATAAATCCAAAAAAAGGCACATCCGCTTTGCGCGTGCGTAAAAAATGTTCAAATCCCTCTACAGCTTCGCGGTCACGTTTCCAAGACAGTCCGGGTTTGGAACCGATACGCAAGTGCGGAATAGAGGCAAAGATATTCCGGTCAAAAGAGGGGCTGTTTAATTTACTGCTGGCAAAAATAGCAGGTTCATAGCCATTTTGTAAGGCCTGGCTGATCAGGAGTGGCGGTAAGTTGAGACCGGTAAAATCATCCCAATAGGAGAGAGGCAAACTATAGAAAAGGGAAAACACGCCTCCGGCCGTAGAATTACCGCCGGAAAGATGACGGGTAAAAACGGTCATGTTCTGTTTTTTTACCCAAGCGGACAAGCGGGGCATTACTTCCGGGTTTAGCATATCTGCCCGCCAAGAGTCTACCAAAAAGAGTAAGACGTTAAGTGGTTTTTGTATAGTGGGACAGGAAAGGCTTTGCGGATAGCGCAAGTTCCCTTTTGGAGGGATCGCATAGGGTTGTCTTTTCGGTTCAAAGCCCCATTTACGCAGTTGGCGATTGGCGGATAACGGAAAGGTTAACGGCAATGCTTTGCGTTGGGAAACAATGGACGGAATTTGCATAAACTGGCCCCAAGCATACATGGCATTATAAGTTAAAAAACAGACTAGCCAAATGCCGAGGATAGCAAAGATTATTCTTTTGGAAAGAACTATATATCTGGATAGGTAAGCCAAACCTGTTTCCAATGCCAATATGGCCAGTATAATCAACCCCGCTAGCAGCCACATGCCGGCAGAAAACACAAAGATATCCGACCGGGCAGGTCCCAAAAGGAGTTGTAACATTGCTACGCCTACATGAAAACGATACTGGGAGAAAACAACCCAGTCAATTACCAGTAAAGTTGAAAAAAAACTTCCCCAGCAAACGCCGGCTACCTGCAGGGAACGTGAACCAAGCCGGCTCCAGGGCCAAGCCAACAACCCCACCAACAAAGCAAATACAAATGTATGCCCAATTAAAAAGGTAACGGTAAACAGTATACCGGCTACATCAAGATAGAAACCGTTGATATGAAAGAAACTCAAAGATGCCAGGCCCCAGACGAGTGATTGCAAGCAGACAAAAGGGAAAAGATGTTTAGCTTTCATACTTATATTATACTTTTTTAGAAGTGCGTTGAGAAGAAAAAACAAGATTAGTTTTCAAACACGCCCCGATGAAAGTGGCAAGTACGAGAGTAAAATTTGGTATTATATACCTATACTCTTTTTGGGAGATTTAGATACATGGCTAAAAATGATTTGACTACCCGCAACCTCATGCTGGATAGCTTAAAGCAATATGCCAAAAACCGCATATCCTTTAATCTCTTGCGTGAGCACGACGCTAAGAACGAAATCCCTTTAGACATCTTAAAAGAAATGTACGACCACGATATTTTAGGGGTGCACTTGCTGCTCATTCCGGAAGAATATGGTGGGCTCGGCGGCCAAACGACCGAAATTTACCGTATTTGTGAACAGCTTGCCCGTATTGACCTGGGTATTGCTACCGGGGTTTTTGCCACCTTTTTGGGGAGTGACCCGCTGAACGTGGGGGGGACGCCGGAGCAAAAAGCCAAGTGGTTTAAAAAAATTGCCCAAGAAAATAAGTTGGTGGCGTATGGCGCCACGGAAGCCGATGCCGGTAGCGACTTGGTTTCCTTGCGTACCCGTGCCGAACATGTGATTAAAGACGGCCAGGTGGTCGGGTATAAAATCACGGGCAGCAAAATGTGGATTTCTAACGGCGGCGTGGCCGATATTTACACCGTTTTGGCACTTGCGCCCGGTGGCCCAAGCTGGTTTATTGTGGAAAAAGGTACCCCCGGTTTCACACAAGACGTGCACGAAGATAAACACGGTATCCGTTTGTCCAATACGGCGGGGCTCGCGTTTGATGAAGTCTATGTGCCTGCGGAGAATTTAATCGGACTCAAAGAAGGACAGGGCTTTTTACAAGCACAGGCTGTTTTCGGCTATACCCGCTTAATGGTAGCGGCGTTTGGGCTCGGCGGCGGAGAAGAAGCCGTGGAAACCGCTTTGGAATATGCCCAACAGCGCATCCAAGCCGGCGGACCGCTTGCCCAAAAACAAGGATTTATGTTAAAACTGATCACCCCGCACTACATCCGTTTTGAAGCGGCGCGTGCGTATATTGATTGGACGGCCAAACAGCTGGAAGTCAATAACCACGGTTTGGCCACGGAAGGGGCGATTGCCAAATTGTACGCAACCGAATCGGGTAACAAAGCAGCCGAGGACGCTATCCAGGCCATGGGTGGGTTTGGCTATACCAAAGAATTTGCCGTAGAAAAAATCAAACGCGATGTTAAGATTACGTGCATTTACGAAGGCACCAGCGAAGTGTTGGAAATGACCATCTTCCGCGGACGTTGGCAAGAGCATTTGAAATCACGCGGACAATATTACTTAAATCAGGCAGCGGAGTTTGATGCCCTCCACGCGCAAAATCCGCAAGTAGGCGCCGATAGTGTGGCTTTAGGGTTTAGAGCGTTGGCCCGAGTGTTGGAAGATTGCCGCGCCAATAAATTAACCCGCCACCAATATGTTACCTTCATGTTGGGCGATTTGATTAGCGAAATGGAAGTAGCTGCTGTATTCACGCGCCAATGTGCCAATAAGGTGATAACGGAAGGGAGCCGCTTTGATTTGGAAAGTCTTTGCACCATGGCGCGCGTTAATGCCCGCCAAAGTGCTTTCAAAACGGCCAGTGAGGGATTGCGCTTAATTTTGGGTACTTGCCCAACCATTAACACTGCCGAGGTAAGCCAAGCGGTCAATTTAACCGCCATTGAAGACAAAATGCGCGGACTCATTGAAGATATGGATCAAGTATCCGCCAAATTGCGCGACATCTTTAAGAAATAGGAAAACGATATGAACATTATTGTATGTATTAAACAAGTTCCCGATTCTACCCAAGTAAAAGTGGACCCGAAAACCGGTACGCTGATCCGCGCGGGCGTGCCCAGTATTTTAAATCCGTATGACCATTTTGCGTTGGAAAAAGCCCTTGAAATTAAGGCCAAAACCGGGGCTAAAGTAACGGTTTTATCTATGGGCCCGGCCCAAGCGACGGCCGTTTTGCGTTTGGCCCTTGCTTTAGGCGCCGATGAGGGGGTGCTACTTTCCAGCCGTGCGTTTGCCGGTTCGGATACGTGGGCAACAGCATATGCGCTTGCCATGGCGGTTAAAAAGATCGGCTCATTTGATTTGGTCATGTGCGGTCAAATGGCCATTGACGGCGATACCGCTCAAACCGGACCGGAGATGGCTTATCATTTGGGCATCCCGCAGATTACTTTCTGTGAGCATATTGATGCCAACGGACAAACCGCAGTAGTGAAAAAACTAATAGAGGGCGGACATCAAATTTTGGAAGCGGATTTACCGTTGCTCGTTACTATGACGATGCCGGCCGATTATGTAGCCAAATATCCTTCCTTTATGGCTGCACATAAAGCACAAGATAAGCTAATTCGCACCTGGACGGAAACGGATATCGGTGCCGATCCGCATAAACTGGGGTTGGAAGGCTCCCCTACGCGGGTGGACCGCATTTTCCCGCCGCCGGCTCGGGCCAAGGGGGAAATGTATTCCGGGACGTCTGTGGAACTGGCGAATAAGTTTGTGGAAATTTTGAAAAAGGAGCGTGTCATTAAATGATCCAAATTTCTCAAAAATGCGTGGGGTGCGGCAAGTGCACCACCGTATGTCCGTTTGGAGCGCTCTCTTTGGCAAACCGCAAGGCGGTTGCTTCGGCTGCGTGTACTATGTGCGGGGCGTGTGTGAGCCAATGCCCGGTGGGGGCCTTATCCTTGCCGATTAACGGCGCGGCTAAAAAAGACTTGTCTGCATACAAAGGTATATGGGTATTTTTGGAAATTGCCGATAATGCTTCCGTCCGTCATGTACGTTCGGTAGGATACGAGCTACTATCCAAAGGACGTGAACTGGCCAATCAGGTAGGGGAAGAATTGTGCGCGGTAATTATCGGGAATAATATTCAGCCGTTCTTTGCCGAAATTTCCCAATACGGAGCTGACAAAATCTATGCAGTGGAAAGCCCGGCCTATACCCAGTATAATACGGCAGCCTATGCGCATGCCATGATTACCCTTATCAAAAAGTATAACCCCAGCGTGGTTTTATTTCCGTCTACATATGTCGGACGGGATTTATCGCCCCGTTTGGCGGCAGAGTTGTTTGTGGGTTTAACGGCTGATTGTACGGGGCTGGCCATCAAAGAAGGAAACCTCATACAAACCCGTCCGGCTTTCGGCGGGAACATCCTGGCGGATATTAAATGCCCGGATTATCGTCCGCAAATGGCAACGGTGCGGCCCAATGTGTTTAAAAAAGTGGCCGCTGCGCCCGGCAAAGTGGCCCAAGTGCTAAGAGAGACGATACCCGTTTGCACCGAAGCGGCCCGGGTCCGCGTGATCAATACGCACATGGATCCGCCTGTTTCCGGTCAAAAATTGGACGAGGCCGAAGTAGTTATTGCCGGCGGCCGCGGTATGAAAAATAAAGCCGGGTTTGATCTACTGGAAAACCTCGCGCAACAATTAGGCGGAACGGTAGGGGCTTCCCGTGCGGCCATTGATTTGGGTCTTAAGAAAAAAGAAGACCAAATCGGCCAAAGCGGAGTAACGATTGCGGCTAAATTTTACGTGGCGTGTGGAATTTCCGGTGCGGTGCAACACGTATGCGGTATTGAACATAGCGATGTAATTGTAGGGATCAACAAAGATGCCAATGCTCCTATATTCAACGTGTGCAAATACGGTTTTGTGGGAGATGCGTTACAAATACTCCCCAAGATATTGGAACAACTGAAAAAATAAAAACAGGTTATTTCAGTTTATATATACGACGGCGCAGACAGGATTGTTTGCGCTGTCGTCTTTTTTGTATGTTGTAAGGCCGCTTGAATTGATATAATACTTACAAGAGGTATTATGTCTTTATTTTCTAAACTTTTTAAATTGTTTTTGGCAGTAGTGCTGATCCCTATGGTGCCGCTGGTGTTGTTACTTGCCTATTACCAAATTCATTTGAAAGATAATATATTGGAAACACATGCCAATCTGGCGCAAATAGTTTCTTCTTCGTTGAACCAACATATAGAAGACTTAAGTTGGCGGTTGTCTTTTGCGCAGAATATATCGGAATATTTGCAACAGAAAAAAGATCCCAAAAATTTGTTGCAAGAGGCCCTGGTGGCAAACCCGGATTTTTTGATGTTGGCGGTGCTTTCCGGCGAGGGGAAAGAATTGTACCGGGTGGGTAACCCCGATATTCTTCGCCAACTTCCCAAAATTGATTTAACTGCCGACGAAACTTTGCCCTTGCTGGCCAAAGCCAAACAGCTTTCCGTGAGTAGCTTTGATGTAACGGCCGGACGGCCGATCAGCGAATTTATTTATCCGCTTCCCAACGGTGATTTTTTATATGGAATTTTAAGCTTTTTTAGCTTTTTGGCGCGGGTACAGGAGCAGAGCATTGGGTCGACCGGGCATATTTACATTATGGATCAAGCCGGGCAGATTTACACGAGCGAATACCAATACAAACCCGATTTTGACACGGCTGCCTTACAGAAGGCTTTTTCCCGTTCCAATCGGCTAATTACCCAACTTAAAACCCCGCAAGATACGTACGTGGGGGCGTATGCACCCACCCCGATTTTGGGCGCGTATGTGGCGGTGCTCCAACTCAAACGCGAGGCCTACCGCAGCATTTATTACACCAACATTATTTTGGCCTTATTCTTGCTGACAATTGCTACCCTTTCCTATTTCGGCGCGCTGACATTTGCCGAACGGTTAGGCGAACCTATTGAAGCGCTTTCGCATGCGGCGCAAGAGGTCAGCCACGGGAATTTGGATAATAAAATTGATGAGGATATCGGTTGGGGGGAATTTAAAGGGCTGATTGCGTCGTTTAACAAAATGACGGAGGATTTAAAAGATTATCAAGCGTTGCAATTGCGCACGCAAGTAAGCGAGATGAAAGAACAGGTTTTCCGGGCGGTAGCGCACGATTTACGGGCGCCCTTGTTGGGCTTGCAAGGGTATTTGCATATTTTGAAAAGCGGTAAAATTACGGAAGGAGAAAAGAAACAATACTTGGAGCTCATGAGCCAAGCGGCGCGTAACTTATCGGCGCTCTTGGAGGATGTGTTGGATGTATCGCGTGTGGAAGCGGGTATTTTGGCACCTCAAAAGCAAAAAGTGGACGTAGCCGAAATCGTCCGTCAAGTCGTAGATACGTTGGCTCCTGTAGCGGCGGAAAAGAAGATCCGGTTGGAAAACAACGTGTCTTCGTTGGTCCTGTCGGCGGATTCTAAGTTATTGCAACGGGTTATTACTAATTTAGTTTCGAATGCCATTAAATTTACGGATCAGGGATTTGTACGTATTTGTGCAAACGAAGCTGAAAAATGCTACTTTATTACAGTGGCCGATAGCGGTATCGGTATTACCGAGGCGGAAAAGAAAGAATTATTCCAAAAATACCGCCAATTGCACACAGACCGGCCCGGTTTTGGGTTGGGGCTATTTATCAGCCGTCAAATTGTAGAAGCGCATGGCGGCAAGTTGGAAGTAGATAGCCAAGCCGGGCAAGGAAGCACCTTTACCATCTCACTGCCCAAGGAGAAAAAATGATTGTATTTTGGCGTTTATTTTTAGCGTATTTTTTGACGGATTTTGTGTTTTTTCACCGCACGATTAACCAAATACGTGCCGCCAACCGTACCCGCGGAATGATTCTGCAAGCAGCGGTCTTTTTGGGGTGGAGTTTCACTTTGTGTTATGGCTATTTAACGATGAAATGGCCCTTTTTGGATCTGGTTGACTTGCCGGGATGGTTGTGCATTTTACTGTTTGGAACTTTCCATGTGTTAACAGACGATTTGTTTCAATACGGTGGCAAAGTAAAACATGGCTACGTAATCACTTTTTTTGTTAAAAACGGTGTCAACCTGATGTTTTTGTTTTTATGTGTGCCGTTCCATGCGCTTTATGAAACGGGTAGTTTTTTTGCAGAACCGTGGATCATTTTTTGTGTGGGGATGGTGTGCGCTACGCGGGTGTTGGGGTGGTTGCTTGCTTCCGTGGAGCAAGATCGTCACAATGTGGATTACGTAACGTTTGATGAACGGTGGTTGTTGATGCTCGTTCGGGCAATTTTCTTTTTAATTATGCTGTTACCCGGTTGGCGTTGGATCGTACTTTTTGTTGTATGGCTGGGGGCTTGTATGTATGCGCGGAACATCCGGCTTATGGATGTATCCAATATGATATTTTACGCCGGAACGTTTGGAGCGGCATTTATCGGCTTTTTAGTGCGGTTGCGGTTTTATTTGATTGGGTAGTATGGAACTTCAAAATATTAAATTTGCGTGTTTAGATACGGAAACGACAGGATTATCCCCACAAGGGGGCGGTAAAATTTGTGAAGTGGCAGTCAGCGTTTCGCAAGGCGGCCAAGTTTTAGAAGAGTTTTCCACCCTGGTCAACCCCGGTATTCCCATGTCCCCCGAAGTAATTGCTATCCACGGCATTACAAATGAAATGGTAAAAGACGCCCCTACGTTTGCCGATATCTTGCCCCGGTTGTTGGGGGTATTGGATAATTGTGTATTGGTTGCCCATAATGCTGATTTTGATATTTCATTTTTGCGGGCTGAGTTTGAAGCCTGCGGAGTAAATTTCCCGCCGTATCCGGTTATTGATACGTTAAAATTGGCGCGCAAAAGCGGAAAATTTGAGCGTAACCGTTTAGGGCTGATTGCCCAACAACTCGGGATCAATTGCGAAGGCTGGCACCGCGCCATGGCCGATACCAAAATGGCCGAACAGATTTTTTATTATTTCGTAGCGACCTTACATAAACACGGGGTGCATACGTTGGAACAGTTGGATGAGTTCCAACGTAAACGCTGGCCGGATTTAATCGGTTGCAAATAGGAGAGGGATATGAAAAAAGTAGTTTTGTTAATTCGGGACGGTTGGGGGAATGCCAAAGCAGGAAAATACAATGCCGTGAGTTTGGCAAAAATTCCAAACATTACCAAGTATTTGGCTAACTATCCGCATACGGAAATAGAAGCATCCGGAGAGCAAGTAGGTTTGCCGGCCGGGTACATGGGATCCAGTGAAGTAGGACACCTGAATATGGGGGCGGGGCGTATTGTAATTCAAGAATTAAAACGCCTCAAAGATACCATTGAAGACGGCTCTTTGTTTAAATCGTCCGCTTTTTCCGCTTGTATAGATAACTGCTTAAAAAATCAAAAACCGCTACACATTATGGGCCTCGTACAAGATGAAGGTGTCCATGCTCACCACGATCATTTACACGCGATTATTAAATACGCGGCCGAAAAAGGCATCAAAGAGATTTATGTTCATTTCTTTGCGGACGGACGCGATACGCCGCCGCAAAGTTCTATCGGCTATATCCGCACCTTGGAAGAAAAAATGAAAGAAGCCGGCGCAGGTAAAATTGCCACCATCCAAGGCCGTTACTACGCCATGGACCGTGGCGAAGATTGGAGTCTAACTGATAAAGCGTATAACTTAATTGTCCGCGCACAGGGGTTGCACGGCAACTCGGCCGAAGAAATTGTGAGCGAAGATTACAAAACCTTAAAAACTCCGGATGGTGGCCCGATGGTAGACGAATATATCCCGCCTACGGTGATTGGTGATTACAAAGGCATGGAAGAAAATTCCAGTGTGATTTTCTTTAACTTCCGGCAGGACCGCGCCATCCAACTTACCCGCGCGTTTATTGATGACGATTACCCGGGTAAAGACCGCGGTACGCGTGTGCCGTGTGTGTTTTGCGGCTTAACCAAATACTATGATTCCTTCCCATATAATGCCTTGCCCTCTATGACGGACGGCGGCGGGATGAATAATTTGCTGGGGGAAGTGATTTCTAAAGCGGGTTTAAAACAACTGCGCCTGGCCGAAACGCAAAAATTTAAACACGTAACGTCTTTCTTTAACGGCAAACTCTTAAAACCGTACCCCGGAGAGGACCGCATTGAAAAGAAAGGCCGCTTTGACCCGGCCACTTTTGCCGACCATCCGGAAATGGAAGCGTATATCGTCAAGGACGAAGCTATTAACCAAATCAACTCCGGCAAATATGATTTTATCGTCATCAACTTTGCTAACTGTGATATGGTGGGCCACACGGGTAATTTGAAATCCGTTATCAAGGCCGTTGAAGTGGTAGACGAATGCACCGGCGCCGTAACCGAGGCCGCACTGGCCAAGGACTACGTGGTGCTAATTACCGCCGATCACGGAAACGCTGAAGAAATGTGGGATGAAAAAATCAATATGCCCAAAACGGCGCACACTACGAATTTGGTGGATTTTATCTATGTGGATAAAAACAATAAATCTGCCAAAATGCAGCCCACGGGCAACCTGGGCGACGTGGCGGCTACGGTGCTAGACGTAATGGGCTTAGAAAAACCCGCCGACATGACGGCTCGTAGTTTGATTAAGCACTAACTTCTAATACACCCACAAATGTAAATGAAAAGGGCCGCTTAATGCGGCCTTTTTTATGATAAGATTAAATAAAAGAGGTTTATTTTATGTCGGATTTAGAAGATAGAGCATACGAAATAAAAAACACGGGTTGTACGTTGGCTTTTGCCTGGGCACTTATTGCTTTCTTTGGCGGCATTTTTCTTGTTGCTCAAATAGTACTTATTTCCAGGGGGTATACCTCTTTTGCGGAATTGCTCCCTTGGTTAATATTAGATTCCTTTATTGTTTTATTTTGCTTTTTAACTTTTAGGACGGATAGGGTTTCTTTAGCTGTTGACCCGGCATACATAAAAATAGGACGTTCAAAAATAGAATGGTTTAAAATAAAAGAAATTTTGATATATAAATCTTCAAGAAGAATGATTGTTTCCAATCATATCATGTCAAAGAGGGAAGTTTTTCTTATTGATTTAGCATACAATTTCCCAATAATAATCCTCGTAATATCTATTTTGGGGTTCATTTCGGGAGTTAAACGGATAGATATGCTTGATTCAGAGAGGGAATTTGAGAAAATAGTTTCTCTTGTGAAATCTTATTGTAAAACTTTCAACATAGACTTAACCGAACACGTGTAAAATCTTCACCTCTGTTTGAATGGGGCGCTCCCTTTTGGGCCGCGCCCGTTTTTGTATAATATCCCTATGGAGCAATACCTTAAAGTAAAAGTTCACGCGGGCGAAAAACATAATAAACTTGTAGAAAAATCCGCGGATGCATATGAGATCTGGGTAAAAGCCCCGGCCGAACAAGGCCGCGCTAACGAGGCCGTGCGGGCCGTTTTGGCCGCTCACTTAGGTATTAACGAAAACAAACTTTCCCTCATCAAAGGGGCCACCAGCCCGGCCAAAATCTTCCTTTTGCGCAAGTAGCGCGCAAATTCGCCAAATTTTGTTATAATATATACAAGGTAAAAAACCGCAGTTTTACCTGCGGTGTTTTTTGCCCCACAAAACGCAAAAAAGAAATTAGTGTATGAAAACGTACGAAAGCGTAATTATTGTTAAACCCCAACTCTCCGACGGAGAAGTGGGCGAATTTGTGAACAAAGTTAAAACTTTGATCGCAAACAAAGGCGGAGAAGTAACCAGCGAAGAAAAATTGGGCAGACGGAAGTTTACCCATGAAGTAAACCACGTTCGCGATGGTTTCTATCTCTACTTGAAATTCAAAGCCGAACCTTCTTTTGTAAAAGAATTGGATAACGCCTTGAAGCTCAACGATAACGTGCTTCGCTCCATGACGATGAACGCCGTGGAAGTAAAAGCCAAACCGGCTCCTGTCGCCGGGAAATAAAGGTTAAGTATGCCTGCACAAATCAAATTACCGGAACAAAACATAGTCCTTCTAGTCGGACGGTTAACACGTGATCCTAACGTATCTTTTACGCAGAAAGGTCAGGCAGTGTGCCGTTGTGATATTGCGGTCAACCGCAGATATTTAGATGCTACCACAAACGAGTGGAAAGATGACACAGTTTTTGTGCCTGTTGTGGTTTGGGGAGCGGCAGCTGACCGGTGTAAAGACCGGGTGAAAAAGGGTACTCCCGTACAAGTGGAGGGCCGCCTCACCAGCAGTGAATACACCGATAAGACCACGGGTCAAACCCGCAAATCGTTGCAGGTTACGGCCCGGCGGATTCAAATATTGGAATCCGCAGCCGCCGGAGGCGCCTACAATGACGGCGCACAAGCGGCCGCAAAGGACGACGTTCCCACCACGGATGTGATGGAAGACGACGTGCCTTTCTAATAGATAAATAAAGAGGAATCAAATGTCCGAAGAAATTAAGAACACTCCCGCCGAAACGGCTCCTGCCACCGCGGCTACCCGCCCGGAACGGCCGGCCCGTCCGTTTGGGAAAAAGCGCTTTGAAAGCAGAAGAAAAGTCTGCAAAGTATGCGCTGAAAAAATTGACAATGTAGACTATAAGAACTTCCAGTTCGTAAAGTCCTTCACCATGGAAAGCGGCAAAATCCTTTCCAGACGAATTACCGGCACCTGCGCCAAGCACCAACGCCAAGTCACCAAAGCTATTAAACGTGACCGCAACTTGGCTATCTTGCCGTATTCCTTGCCCAAAAAATAAGTAGGAGACGAATATGAAGGTTATTTTGAAAGAAAACGTCAAAAATTTGGGCATGGTGGGCTCTATTGTAGATGTAAAGCCCGGTTACGCCCGTAACTTTTTAGTCCCGCACCGCTTGGCGGAAATCGCCACCGAAGGTGCTATTAAGAATTGGCAACTCGGTGCCGAACGCCGCCAAAAACGCATTGATGCCGAACTGGCCGAAGCCCGCGCCATTGCGGAAAAATTGACCGGTGTAGTTTTGCCGTTTACCAAAACGGTCAATGCTGACGGCGTAGTGTTTGGTTCTGTCAACAAGGCCGATATTTACAAAGCGTTAACCGCTTTGGGCCACAACATTGCCAAAGATTCTATTGAACTCAACATGCCTATTAAAGCTTTGGGTGAAACCGAAGTTGGCATTTATTTGAAGCCGACCGTTACCGCTACCATCAAGGTGCAAATCAACCCCTTGACCACGGTAGAAGAAAAAATCGGCGACGCTAAAACGGAAAAAACGGCTGAAGCCAAATAACCGAGCCCTTGCGTTTTGTATAAACCCCCGTCTTTGTGGCGGGGGTTTTTTGCGCTCGGCAAATAAAAATTTAATAATCTCTTGAAATACTTATACAAAAAAGTTTTAATAGTGAAGTAGTGTTTTTTTATATTAGATAGGAGAAAATCTGCATGAAGAAATTAGTAAGTTTGTTGGCGGCAGTTGTTTTGTTCCCCGCGGCTGCCAACGCAAATATACTTGATAATGTAAAACTCACTGGCGAAATCCAAACCATCGCCTCTACGGTAAAGAACAATGATACGATGACGCATGCCGATGGCTGGACCTATGATTTCTATAATCGTGGTGCCCGGACACAAGCGTTAGCCGGTCTTTCGTTTGATTTGCAAAAAAATGTAACGGCTAATTTGTTGTTCCAATATGTTTATGCCTGGGGCGATAACAACTACACCAACCAAGGTTTTTCCAATGCCGACGGTGTGAAACTTGCCATTGCTAACTTGGCATTTTCGGATTTGTTTGACGCCTTGGACGTAACGGTCGGCCGCCAATTTTACGGTGAAGACGGTAGTGCGATTATTTACTTTGGTCCGCGCAATTACAATGCCGAAGGAAGTGGGTACGCTTCCGCGTTGGATGCTGTAACCGTGCGTTACAACGGAGAAGGGAAAACCCTTACATTGTTGGCCGGTAAAGCGGCGGACGTATACAACACGTTTCGTCAGCCATCCAAAGGGGATTCTCATGCCAATATATTGGGGGCTGATGTGAAGTTGGATGTAACCGATGCTTTAACCGCTAATGTGTATGGGTACGACCTTTCCAATGTGGTTTTTTGGGACTATCGTTCCTCGCCGCCAACGATGGCCTCTCTCGGCGAATCTAACCACGTGGCTGTGTATGGGGGCAAACTCGGCTGGACGACGGATGGTTTCCGCATTGGTGCCGAATATGCCCGCAACTTCGTAGGGGACCATTACTTTAAAAAAGAAGTAACTTCTCCCTATATGATAAAGGCCGATATCGCGGCCGATATCAACGCTATTACCGCGCGCGGAACTTTCTTGTATGCCAAATCAGTGAAAGAATTCCACAATGAAATAGGTATCGATACCCCGCTTCCGTTCATACAAATGGGCAATTATGCTCCGGGTTTACTGATAGGCCACCGCTTAAGTTTTGGTGTAACCGACAGTGTGTTTGATTACGGAATGGACGGCGTGCGGATGTTTAACATCGGCTTTGATTATAAACCGACCGATAAGTGGACTGTATCGTTGGATGGGTTTTCTTTCCAGGGGCGCGGGGCTGACCACTCCGCGACGTTGGAGGCGGACTTAACTGCCAAATATGCCCACAATGAATATGTAGAATTTTTCGGTGGCGTAGGCTATGCCAAAAATGGCGGTGATGAAATGGATAGAGCTTGGACTGCTGGACATTTGGGCACAGGGTCGACTTACAAAGAGTCCTTGGGTTCCGAAAACTACAAAGGTCAAGTGGGTATGTTGATTAAATTCTAAGTTTTCTTAGAACTTTTAGGCCCGGGCAAAACCCGGGCTTTTTTATAACTATAGCTCACGAAAAACCCCGGGCGTAAGCCCGGGGAGTTTCATATTGGAATATATCGTCTCTTAGTGCGATGACATTTTTTCCCGCCATGCTTGGTATTTTTTTTGAGCTTCCAAACGCTGTTGAGATAAGGATTTATCATTTCCTTTCCATAAAAGGGTTGCCTCGTCAATAGGGAAGAAATACTTGTTTCTTCCAGAGGCAGACGTTTCAAGCGGTTTGCCACCTTCTACCCGAAACCCGATAGTCCTTTCCTTCATTACGCGGTATCCTTGCTCATAAATAATATGTAATTGCCTATGATATACAACCGTCGTGTGAATAAAGTCCAAATCCGGAACTCTTGAAAAATTCTCCAGATGGTCTACCCAAGCCTCTATTGTGATTAAATCTATCAACAGCCCATCCTTGTCAACGGATACACTGTTGACGACATTAAGGCTGTTAAAGCGGTCTCCCCAATTCGGGATTTTCCCGTATGCTTTTACGGCCTCATCTATGTTCCCATGCAGCTTCTTAAGTATTTGTGTCCATTGGGCACGGGTTGCCCGGGTACTTACTTCACGTTGCATATCTGCGGTTTGGGCAGAATTATTTTGTGCCGAGCAACATAAGGCACACAATAACGGAAGGCAGAACAAGAATTTCCTCATATACATCCTCCTTTCAATTCCATTATAGGTAAAGCTTGCTGAAAAAAAAAGGGCCTTTGGTCCTAGAAAGGGCTAGGTCTTAAGGTCCTCTTTTAATAAAGACAAAAAGGGACCTGTATTTATAGAAATTTTCTTCTTAATTAAGATTACGAAAAGCCTTTTCCCTTTCCCCGTTAAATTGGTACAATACTTATAATCCCTTTTGTACCTAATTTGCATCCAAAAGGACGGATTTTTGTTAGTTTAAAGAGGTTTTGCTATGCCCAGTCATTTGTTAGAAGAACGTATTCCACCCCAAGCCATTGATGCGGAAATGGCCGTTTTAGGCGCTATGTTATTAAGTGCCGATGCCGTCAATGACGCAATGGAAATTTTAAAGCCGGAGCACTTTTATAAAGAGGCACACCAGAAGATTTTTGCCGCTATGCAGGCGTTGGTGGACCGCGGCCAGGCGGTGGACGTTGTTACGCTAAGCGAAGAGCTGAAAAAGAATAACAGATTAGCCCAGCTGGGGGGAGAGGTCTATTTAACACAACTGGTGGACAAAGTAGCCACCGCGGCTCACGTCAAACATTACGCCGAGATTGTATATAAAAAATACGTCGTGCGAGACCTTATTAAAGCGGCTACCGGCTTGGTACAACGCTGCTATAAAGAAGAAGATGACGATCCGCAAATGCTGATTGACTCCGCAGCCGACCAAATTTACCAGCTTAGCCAAAAGCAAAAGTTATCCGGCTTCCTATCTGCTAAGGAATTGGCCCCGGAAGTTATGAATATTTTGGAAAAGGCTATCCAAAATAAAAATTCTATACAAGGGGTTCCCACCGGTCTGGACGCGTTTGACCACCGTACAGGGGGGCTTCGCAAGTCCGACTTGATTATTTTAGGGGCGCGCCCCAGCCAAGGTAAAACGGCCCTGGCACTTAACATTGCCCACCACGCATGCGTGGAATGTGGTATTCCGGTGGCTTTCTTCTCATTAGAAATGGGAAAACAGAGTATTTTTGAACGTATGCTCGGCGCGGCCGCCATGGTAGAAATCCAAAAATTACGTAACGGGTGGATGGAAAAAAATAAATGGGGTGATTTAATGCGCGAACTCGGCCGTTTAGCGGCGGCACCTTTTTACATTGACGATACGTCCGGCATTTCCATTACCGAATTGCGCATGCGCGCGCGCCGCTTGGCCAGCGAGCTTAAAAAGCAAGGTAAGGAATTGGGGCTGATCGTTATTGACTATTTGCAGCTTATCCGTGGCGGAGAACGCCGCAGCGAAAGCCGCCAACAGGAAGTATCCGAAATTTCGCGCCTTCTCAAAGATTTGGCCCGTACCCTCAACGTGCCCGTTTTGGCACTTTCCCAATTAAGCCGTAAAAACGAGGACAAATCCCGCACGGATAATAAGCCGTTGTTGTCCGACTTGCGCGAATCCGGCTCTATTGAACAAGATGCGGACGTTGTGGCCCTGATTCACCGGCCTTGGTATTATAAGCGTGATGATATGTCGCTTGAAAATAAAGCAACGCTCATTATTGCCAAACAACGTAACGGACCGGTGGGGGAAATTGATTTGGCTTTCTTTGGCAAGTATGCCTTGTTTACCAACCCGGCCCCCGAACAGGTAGAAACCGCGCAGGCTGCCGGCGGGAATACAATGCTTAATTTACCGGAGTAGTTATGGAAATACCTGTTTTGCGCCCGACCATTGCGGAAGTGGACCTAGCCAAGTTATCCCACAACTTGGCCAAGGTGCGCGGATTGGTTAAACCGGGGGTAAAATTATTGACGCTCGTAAAAGCCAATGCGTACGGGCACGGATCCGTAGAGGTAAGCCGTTTTTTGGAAGAAAATAAACTGTGTGAATTTTTAGGAGTGGCTTCGGTAGAAGAAGGCTTACAACTCCGCAACGCCGGTATCAAAACCCCTATTTTGGTACTGGGCAGTATTTATCCGTTTGAGGCCTTTGAATATGCAATCAAAAACGATTTGGCCGTTACGATTGCCAGTTTGGAAGCTGCCCAAGCGGTGTGTAAAATTGCCGAGAAGATAGGCAAAAAAGCCTTTTGCCACGTTAAGCAAGATACCGGCATGGGGCGCATCGGTACCCGGCGCGGAAAAGTCATGGATGTGATAGATTTTCTTGCCAAAAACCAACACGTTATTTTAGACGGCCTATATACGCATTTATCCAGCGTAGATACAGACCCGGCTTTTACGGAAGAACAAATCGGTTATTACCGCGATACCCTTACTAACGTACAACTACACGGTATTTTTATCAATCATCGCCACGTGGCGGCTTCGGCGGCTATTCACGCCCGGCCGGATGCCCATTACGATATGGTCCGTCCCGGGCATAGCGCCTACGGGTTGGAAGACGGATACGAGCCGGTATTATCATTAAAAACCAAAGTGGTGTATGTGAAAGATGTCCCGGCGGGGGCCAGCATTAGTTATGGGCGCAGTTTTATTGCTCCTAAACCCATGAAAGTGGCTACCCTACCTATCGGCTACGGGGACGGTTACTTGCGGGCGTTTTCAAATAAGGCGGACGTGCTCATCAAAGGGCAACGTTGTCGCGTGCTTGGAAACGTAACGATGGATATGATGATGGTAGATATTACTTCCGTGGCTCCGGTATCGGTAGGAGAAGAAGTGGTAGTAGTGGGTAAACAGGGCGCGCAGGAAATTACCTGGGCGGAACTGGCTACCTTAGCCGGTACGATAGATTATGAATTATGCACGCTGCTTGCCGCGCGTGTGCCGAGGATTTATAAAAAATAATGTTTAGCGCGATCGGTAGATATATGTCTAATTTGTTTAGCCAGGTGGGCGGAGCGACGGCCATGGTCCGTTCCTCTGTATTTTGGCTGTTTCATTCCCGTTTTGAGTTCCACCAGTCTGTGGAGCAAGGTATTACCATTGGGGTGGAGTCGTTTGGCGTGGTGGCGCTGACCAGCCTGTTTACCGGTATGGTGCTTGCCCTACAGGCCGGAAATACCATCGGCAATATTTTTGGTGATCCTATTTTTGTGGGAACGATTGTTGCGTTTTCGTTGATTCGTGAGCTTGGGCCGGTACTTACGGGGGTTGTTATATCGGGCCGGGCGGGAGCTGCTGTTACGGCGCAAATCGGTACCATGGCAGTTACTGAACAAATTGACGCCCTTTATACGTTAGGCACAAATCCCATCCGGTATTTGGTTATTCCCCGTATGTTTGGTTTTATTCTCACCATGCCGATACTTACCCTATTTTCCAACGTCTTTGGTATTTTGGGCGGTTATTTAGTAGCGGTATACGCGCTTGGAGTGCCCGGAGAAGTCTATTTTACGGATATTACTACTTTTATGGGCGTATCCGATTTTATGCACGGATTTATTAAATCGTTCCTTTTTGCGTTTATGATCGGAACTGTCTGCTGTTATAAAGGTATCAGCACGCGCGGCGGGGCGGAAGGAGTCGGTAAGTCCACCACCGGGGCCGTGGTAACGACTATCGTGCTGATTTTGGTAATGGACTATTTCTTAACAGCAATTTTAACTGCCTTTGGAATTTAAATATGATAGAAATACAAAACTTGCAAAAACAATTTGGCGATAAGCAAGTGCTTAAAAACGTAAACCTCAAAATAGAAGAAGGTAAGGTTACGTGTATTTTAGGCGGTTCGGGTTGCGGGAAAAGCACCCTTATTAAGTGTATGATCCGGCTGGAAGATGCCACGAGCGGGAAAATTTTGGTGGATGGCAAGGATATTACGCAAATTAAAAGCGAAATCAAATTGGCCGCTATTCGCCGGCATTTTGGGTATTTGTTTCAGGAAGGGGCGTTGTTCGATTCTATGACGGTGGGGGAAAATGTATCGTTTGGTTTAAAATATTTAACCGACGTTCCGGAAAGCGAATATCCCCGAATTGTCCGTGAGAAACTGGCCCTGGTCGGTTTAAAAGAAGATGTAGCCAACTTAAACCCAAGTGAACTTTCCGGCGGGATGAAAAAACGTGTATCGCTCGCGCGGGTATTAGCTGTTAATCCCAAGGTAATTTTGTATGACGAACCTACTACCGGGTTGGACCCGATTATGTCGGATATTATCAGTGATTTGGTATTGGATTTAAAAGCCAAGCTGGGCGTAACTTCGGTAGTGATCACGCACGACATGCACTCGGCTTTTAAAATTGCCGATTATATTGCTTTTTTGTACGAAGGAAAAATTTTACTTTACGGCACGCCGGAAGAATTCCGCAAAACGGATAACCCGTACGTAAAGCAATTTGTAAACGGATCGAGCCACGGGCCGATTCAAATGAAACTCATGCGGGAGTAGCCGCTTATATTGGTAATTATAAAAGGATAAAGCTCATGAAAGCAGAAACGAAATTAGGTATTTTTACGGTATTAGGGTTGATCGTGTTTGGTTTTTCTCTGTATTTTTTAGGGGGAATTTCCGTTACGCGCACGTATGATTTGAACATCAAATTTGATGATGTTTCCGGTTTGCCTGTTAAAGCTCCGGTAAAACTTTCCGGGGTGGAAGTAGGAAAAGTAAAACAAATTAAAATTGAAAACGGCGAAGTAATCGTTGTGGCGCAAATTGACAAAGGAATTGATTTCCACCGCGGGGCGCAGTTTTCCGTAGTGATGACGGGCATTATCGGCTCTAAATACTTAAAGGCCGTACAAGGGGATACGAATGCTCCGGTATATAAATCCGGGGAATATGTAAACGGACTCAATGAATTGCCGTTAGACGTTATGATGACGCAAACTATGACGAGTATTAAGCAGTTTGTGGATAGCGTCAATAACCAAGGGGCCTTTGGCGAACGCTTAAACGAAACCATGGCCGAAGTGCGCCAACTGTCCGTAAACCTTAATCAAATGGTGGCCACTATGCGCCCGTACATGACGCGCACCATGGAAAATTTAGATTCCGCCAGCTACCGCTTGAATGATTTAATGGCTAAAGCGGATGCGCTTATTACCAGTTTGGAACAGGGGGAAGGCGTGATCGGCAGTTTGATTAAAGATCCCGAAATGAAACAAGACGTTAAAGCAAGTGTCAGCGATCTTAAAGATACCATGGCGGAAGTTAAAACGTTTGTGGGTAAAGCAAGCCGTTTCCAAGTGTACTGGGATTATGATTTCTTCTACGCGCCCGAGCCGCGTGTAGCTTCCAGTGATTTGGCCCTTGAAATCTTCCCCGGGAGCGGATATACGTTCTACCGCGTAGGGATGGCCAATTTGGGTAACGAAGACGACCGCCTGGACAGCAAAGACTATTTGGAGCGCAACAAAATAGATGCCCGCTTGGGTTTGTATAACGAATGGGCCAAATTCTCGGCCGGGTTAATCCGCGGGGGCGGCGGGGTTGCGTTGGAGCTTAAACCTTTCTACAAAACCAAATTCTTGGACCGCTTGACCGTGGGTGGAGAATTTTACGATTGGGGACGCGACCGCGAAATCAACGGGCGTCATTTCAGCAAGCCTAATGTGAACTACGGGGTAGATTTGCGTCTCAACAAATACTTTACCGTTGGGGCTTGGGCGCGCGACGTGCTGGAAACTCACGACGTAGCCGTCAAAGCCAATATCTCGTTTAACGACCAGGATATTTCTTCGTTCTTTGGGCTGGCGGCGATGGCCGGTTCCCGGTAAAAGAGAAATATATGAAATTTAAAACGGTTTTCGTATGTCAAAAATGTGGGTTTGAATCTCTCAAATGGGCCGGCAAATGCCCGGATTGCGGGGAGTGGAACTCCCTTGTGGAAGAAGTAAAAGCACAAGAGAGCAAAAAAGCTCCCGCACGTACGCGCAGCTTTACGGATTTCTCTTCGGAAGTGGTTAAACTGTCGGAAAGCCAAGCTGTCAAAGAAACCCGTATTCCTACCCACGTGGAAGAATTTGACCGTTTGCTCGGCGGCGGGCTTGTTAAAGGGCAACTCACTTTATTGGCCGGGGCGCCCGGTATCGGCAAGTCTACGCTTATGCTGCAAGTAGCGGCGGAACTTTCCAAAACGTACAAAGTGCTTTATATTTCGGGAGAAGAAAGTGTCAACCAAATCTCCGGCCGCGCGCAACGCTTGGGCGTAAAAGGTGATAATATTTTCTTGCATTGCGAGACGGATATCCAAAAAATTGTGGAATCGGTTTCCAATGTAAATCCCGAAGTGTTGATTTTGGATTCTATCCAAACCGTATATCACCCGGAATTTACTTCCTCTGCCGGCACGGTGGCGCAGGTGCGCGAATGTACCAGCGAACTTGTGCGCCTGTGCAAGCCTAAAGGTATTATGACGTTTGTTTTGGGGCACGTAACGAAAGACGGCGAACTGGCCGGACCGAAAATTTTAGAGCACATGGTAGATTGTGTGCTTTATTTTGATACGGAAAAGGATAACGTCCTGCGCCTTTTGCGCCCGCACAAAAACCGCTTTGGTTCTACGGATGAAATCGGTTTGTTCCGTATGACGCAGCAAGGGCTTGTGTCGGTGGAGAATGCCAACGAATTTTTTGCCGAAACGTCGCGCGAACGCGCGTTAAAAGGCCGCGCGTATTCACTTTCTTTAGAGGGTTCGCGTCCGCTACTGACCGAAGTGCAAGCCCTCGTTTCGCCCACGCGTTTCCCGTATCCGCGGCGCGTGGCTACCGGGGTAGATTTGAACCGTTGCTTAATGCTTTTTGCCGCGCTTGAAAAACATATTGGGCTATCACTAGATAACAAAGATATTTTTGTCAGTTTGGCCGGTGGCGTAAAATTAAAAGACCCGGCCCTTGATTTAGCCATTTGCGCGGCGGTAATCAGTTCGTGCAAGGATATTCCGCTCCCGCACGATAGCGTTTTTATGGCCGAGGTCGGCATTTTGGGCCAAGTAGCCAAGGTGCCGCGTATTGATAAACGCCTGGACGAAGCCCGCCGCTTGGGTTTTAAAAAAGCGTATACTTCTCTCGTCAATAAAGATGAAAAAAAGAAACTGGGCGATTTAGCCTTGCTGGAACTAACTGACCTAAACGATTTAGCCGTTAAACTACGTTAGGAGCCCTTATGAAAAAAATAATTCTCTGTGTAGCTGTTTTATTGACCGTTTTGTGCGGTGTTGCCCGCGCGGATGTAATAATGCCGACTCGTTCAGAAAAGGAAGATGCGTTTCGCCAAGCTCAGAAGAGCCTTAAGACAATGGCGGCTGTTTTTCCACCCAAAACAACATCGAGGAAAATATATTTTTGTCGTACACTTTCCGACCTTATGAACGCTAGCCCCAAAGAATGGATGCCGGGAATCCCGGCTAAAATAGATTTTTCTTCTTTAGAAAAATGGTCTCAAAAATATAATTGCCAACAACTTTTAAACGCTCATCAACTCACTAACGAAGAAGAATTGAAACAATTGCGGGATCTTCCGAAAGAGGAACGTTGGTGGCGGTGTAAATTCATCCGGTCCTATTACAGCACCTTGAATAATCAGCGGGAAAGAGTTTTGGATTGCGATACGATTGCCAAAGATAAATTAGAAGAAGAAAAACAGAAAATCAATGCCGTTATCAAAAAGGCTACGGCCCATTTTCCCGTTACCACCAAAACATCAATCTGTGCTTGCCGGAAACTTTTAAGCTTACAGAAACATGGCCCTGAAATAAGTGTAAAATACATCGGGCGCCGGAATATGTTTGAGTTAACGCCAACGGCTCCGTATTTTCCGCATTGGGTTTTCGGAGATCCTTTTGTTTATTTGCCAAGTAATTTAAATTGTGAAGAACTATCTCGCCAGCATTCCAATTTTTCTACGCTAGCCTGCCCGGATGACACCCCCCAAACGGTTGAGAAGAAAAAAACGACTCCTAAGGAAACGCCCGAAGCAAAACCGACGGGAGCGACTCCTAAAGAAACAGAGAAAACAGAAATGGTTATTGAGTTTGAAAGAGGATAACTTATGAAAAAAATAATTCTCTGTGTAGTTGTTTTATTGACCGTTTTGTGCGGCGTCGCCCGATCAAATGGAGTACCCTTATCGGTACGTTACATGCAGGATGCAGATGAGTGTATAAAGTTGGACAAAAATGATGCAAAATGGAAAGCATTTGGTTGTGATAAATTGGGGGCAAGTTTGTCACATCAAGGACGCATAGGATTGTGTAAAGAACTGAGGACCGGGATGCGTGCCCCCAAATGTTCAGACATAATGGGTGGCAATAATGTAGACCCCAAATGGGTAGAGGATTTCAAATACCGGCTTGCGCACAACGATAGCACTCATCCTGTTCCTTTATGTACGGACTTGGGGCCGAAGCAGTATCAACCGGCGTGGGAATTACTAAAATGTGAAAAATTATTGCAAAGTTTAACTGCGCAGCAATCAGCACAATCCCTTAAACAGCCGGTTCAAGTTTTCCCCGAACAACAAGAAACAAATATTATTGAACTGCAAACGATAGAACGGATAGAGACAACGTCGCAAAAGCCCCCGGAACTACTTACAACCCCCATTGAAAAACAACCTCAACAGGATTATTTGTATTACGGCTTGATGGGCGCGGGCGTGTTCCTCCTATGCGGATTTGCCCTGTGGTTACTCCTCCGTGCGCGCAAACAAAATCCATCGGGCAAATAATATGCACAGGCAACTTGTAACTATTTACAGCGTTATTCATTTTGTAGTGGATTTTGCATGCGCGGCACTCATTGCGCGGCTGGAATTTCTGCACGTGAGTTCTTTATTTGTGGCAGTTGTCTTTTACAACTTCTTTGCTTTCTTTATGCAATGGCCGTTGGGAATCATTGCGGACCGGCTCAATAAAAATGCCTTGGTGGCCGCATCGGGTTGTGCTATCGTAGCCGGGGCGTTTTGTTTTTCCGCGCAGCCGCTTGCCGCGTGCGTGGTGGCCGGAATAGGTAACGCGCTTTTTCACTTAGGTGGCGGAATTGATGTGCTCAATATCAGCGGCAAAAAAGCAACTTTGCCGGGCATTTTCGTTTCCACCGGGGCATTGGGGTTATTCTTGGGTGCGTCTATGGCAAAACAAGTGCCCGGGGTACTGGTTATGTTGCTTATCAGCATTTTTTTACTCCTTTGGCTCCACACCAAAACGCAAGGCAAGATTTCTAATCTGCCCATGATTTGCCCAACTTTTTCTCTTGTGCAACTGCTCATTATTACGGGTCTGGTGCTTACGGTATGCCTTCGCAGTTATGTAGGATTTTTAACCGCGTTTAGTTGGAAAACGGGTGCATGGTTGCCGCTTATAGCGGTGTGTGCCGTGGTGGCGGGGAAAATACTTGGCGGACTAATTGGCGATAAAGCCGGGTTTATCCGCACGGCGGCAGTTTCGCTTGCGGTGGCCGCTATTGGGTTTATATTTGCTTTCCAAAATGTGTGGGCGGGTGTTATCACGCTTATTTGTTTTAACATGACCATGCCGCTTACGCTTACCGCCCTAACCAATTTAATGCCCAACAACAAAGGTATGGCGTTCGGTTTATTGACGGCGGCTCTGTTTGTGGGCGCGTGGCCCGTATTTTACGGGTATGATTACTTTGCCTCGCCTTACGGTTTGCTGCTTTTGACGGTGGTATCGGCCGCTTTGTTGCTGCCGGCCTTGTGGGGTTACAAAAAAGAGGAAGTTAAATGATACGCACGCTACTGATTTGTTTGGGGTTAACTCTCGTTACGGAATTAGCGGTACTGGTGTTACTTGGGGTGCGGGATAAAAAAGATCTGCAAGTAATTTGCTGCGCTAACATTATTACAAATCCTATCGTCGTATATGTAACGGAAATGGTAGGGATTTTTTATCCCGCTTATTTTTGGTTTGCCGTGGCCGTGTTGGAAGTGGCTGCCGCGTATACGGAAGGACTTATCTTTCAAAAATTCCTGCGGTTTGATAAAGTCGGTCCGTGGGCGCTATCCATTGTGGCCAATGTGGTTTCGTTTGAACTCGGATTTGTGATTTCTTATTTTTCTTAGGGAATCGGCTTTCCGCGCACGCGTTCTAAAAAATCTGCAAAACCCCTTTATAAAGTGCTAAAATATAGAAGACTTTATAAAGGGGCTTTTTTGTCCCCAAATTTTCTAGGAGGTTGTATGCCGATTTGGATTTTTCGTTTTGCTACATTGCTGGCATTTCCGTTCTTGACGTACGATTTTATCAGACAGGACTGGATGTCTGTGTTGGAAGGGGTACTGTGCGGAGCTATTGTGGTGGCGGGAGAAGTGCTTTTTAAGCGTTTGCGCCTTATTAAAATCATGATTGTTTGTACAGGGTTTTTAATGGGGTATATGTTATTTGCCTTATTGGATTATACCATTGTCCGCTTTGAACACACGGATGCTTTGGCCTGGTGGTTGATTTATGGTTCTAAAGTTAAAATCGGGTTGCTTATCTTTGGCGTATTGGCCAGTATTTTAAAATCGCGCGAATTGGAAGGGTTGTCCCTCAAGGGGCACCACTTGAAAGTGGCGGATTTGACGGCTCTTGTTGACGGGCGCATTGTGGATTTGTGCGAGATTAATTTCTTGCCCGGAGTCATTGTGCTGCCGGTATTTGTGATGGATGAGCTGAATAAGATGGCCTCTTCCAGCGATCCGTTGGAACGGGCGAAAGGCCGTCGCGGACTGGATGTGGCTGTCCGTTTACAAGAATTGAGTGAAATTACGGTGCGTATTACCAACAAGAACGCAAAAGGAAACACTCCGGAAGAACGGGTGGTTCGCTTGGCTAAAAGTTTAGATGCCGAAGTGGTTACCCTTGATTTTAACGTCAATAAAGCCGCTGTATTGCAAAATGTAACCGCTTTAAATATTGCCGATTTGGCTACCGCTTTAAAACCGGTGGTATTACCGGGGGAAAGTATGTCTTTGTTCATCATGAAAGATGGTAAAGAAAAGGAACAGGGCATCGGCTATTTGGACGACGGTACCATGGTGGTAGTGGAAGATGGACGTAAATACATCGGTAAACGGGCGGAAGTATCCGTTTATTCCATTTTGCAAACGTCTTCCGGCCGTATGATTTTTGCCCGGACGAAATAAATTATTTTATGCCCCAAAAGACAGGTTATACATCTGTAGTCATTGTAGCGGGAGGATCCGGCAGCCGCATGGGCCGTCCGAAACAGATGTTGCCGCTGGCGGGTAAACCTGTCCTGGTGCGCACGATAGAAGCATTTAAGCAAGTGCCGCAAGTTCATCAAATTGTGGTGGTAACTCCCGAAGAAAACCAGACGGTATTGTCCCGTTACTTTACAGACCTTACCTTTACTGTGCCGGGGGCTACGCGGATGGAATCGGTTAAAAACGGAGTGGCGTGCATAAGTGCAGCCGCAGAAATAGTGGCTGTGCATGATGGAGCCCGCCCATTGGTTAGCCCGCAGCACATTGAAGATTGCGTACTCGCGGCGCAAAAATACGGGGCAGCCGTATTGGCCGTTGCGGTTAAAGATACCGTTAAAGTCGGGGAAGATAATTTTGTCCAGCATACGTTGGACCGTTCTTCTTTATGGGCCGCACAAACTCCCCAAGCATATCGGCGGGAAGTATTGCTAACGGCCCTGGAAAAGTTCGGTCACGACAAGGCCGCCACGGACGAATCACAGCTGGTAGAAAAGACCGGGGTGAAAGTACGTTTGGTCCCCTCGGATTATAAAAATAATAAAATTACTACCCCGGAAGATTTAGTATTTGCGGAGGCAATGGTGGAAAAACAGGCAGTATATCGCAGCGGAATTGGGTTTGATTTGCACCGTTTAGAACCGGGACGTAAACTTTTTATCGGGGGGTTGGAAATCCCTCACGGTAAAGGATTCTTGGGCCATAGCGACGGGGATGTTGTTTTACATGCCTTGTGTGATGCTATTTTAGGGGCCTTGTGCGCGGGGGAAATCGGTATTTTATTTCCGCCCACGGATCCGTCCATCAAAGGAATCTCCAGCGTATCCATTGTTAAAAAAGTATTGGAAATCGTTCGGGATCATCAAGCGCAACTGGTGCATTTAGATGCTACCATTATTACGGAAGAACCGAAAATCAAACCGCACTATGAGGCCATCCGCAAGAGTTTAGCTTGCGTATTTGAAATGCCTTTGGAAAATATTAGTTTCAAATCAAAAAGCCATGAACACGTGGGAGAAATCGGCCGCGGCGAAGCAGCCATGTGCCACGCGATGGCAACTGTTAAAATTACTAAATAGGAGTCAGTATGAAAATTCGTTTATTATTACTTTTTGTGTTAGTTTTTTCTTTGGCGGCGTGTAGCACCGGCACTTCGTATCGTGGAAACAAAAGAGTGACACAAGGTATTTCTTACATGCAAAGAGGTCATCAAGATGCCCGCTATGAATTTACGTCTCTTATCCCAAACCAAGGCGATATGGTTCCCAGTGTCCAAGAGGAGCAGGAAGAAGGCACACTTGGCGAAGATGAAGATTTTACTTCCGAGTACTTATCCAATTCATACGGTCATTACGGGGATGTTGTGGTAACAGTCTCGTCCCGCAAGTTCCAGTTGGGTGATTCTCCCAACGGTAAAATGCCGTTATTTATGAAATCGGTAGAAGCGGCTTATGCGCGTGCGCTACGCACGTATCGCCCCAGTGGGTTTACCTATGCCATGAGTAGTGTGGGAGCCGTTAATCCGCTTTCGGACGTGCAAGTGCATTGCCGTATGAGCGAACGCTCGGCAAATGATAACGGGCAGACGGCTTGCAATTTGTTTTTTCAGACCATTCGTTCGGAATTTTTGCGTTTGCAAGGGGCTAAGTCATGATTCATCTTTACAACACAGCTTCCCGGCGTAAAGAAGAATTTGTTCCGCAACACCCGTCTAAGGTAACTATGTACTGTTGCGGGCCAACGGTCTACAATTTTGCCCATATCGGCAATTTGCGCACTTATATTTTTGAAGATTTACTTTCCCGCACCATTCGGTTGCATTATCCGCTTACACACGTGATGAATGTAACGGATGTGGGGCACCTGGTGTCCGACGCTGATGACGGCGAAGATAAAATGGAGGTGGGGGCTGCGCGTGAAGGAAAAAGCGCGTGGGATATTGCTAAATTTTACGAAGAAAAATTTTGGCAAGATTATGACGCCTTGCACTGCACCCGTCCCACCGTTATTAGCCGCGCTACCGCGCATATTCCGGAGATGATTGCGCTAGTCAAAACGTTGGAAGAAAAAGGATATACCTACCGCACCAGCGACGGCATTTATTACGATACTTCCAAATTTGACCGTTACGATGCCTTGGTCGGTCATGCGCGCATCAGTGGTTTACAAGGCGGGGCCCGTGTGGAAATGAGTGATGAAAAGCGCAACCCGACGGATTTTGCGTTGTGGAAATTCTCTCCCAAAGATAAAAAACGCCAAATGGAATGGGATAGCCCCTGGGGGGTTGGTTTCCCGGGGTGGCACATTGAATGTTCGGCGATGGCCATGAAATATTTGGGCCACACCTTGGATATCCATTGCGGCGGTATTGACCACGTAACTATTCACCACACCAACGAAATTGCCCAAAGCGAAGCTGCTACCGGGCAAAAATATGTGAATTATTGGGTGCACGGAGAATTTTTGATCTTACGCTCCGGTAAAATGTCCAAATCCGGCGGTACCTTTGTAACGGTGGATGTACTGAAAGAAAAAGGATACGAGCCGCTGGCTTACCGGTATTTATGCTTAGGGGCGCACTACCGCACGCAGTTGGAGTTTTCGTATGAGAGTATGGACAGTGCGGCTAAAAGTTTAAAGAATTTACGCCAAGCAGCCCAGCAGCTGCCGTCGGCCCAATCTACGGAAAAAAGCCAGTCTTGGAAAGATAAATTTACCGCCGCGATGGAGGATGATTTAAATGCTCCTAAGGCGTTGGCACTTGTGTGGGAAGCACTACGCAGTGCGGAGTTAGCTGTCGCGGAAAAAAGAGATTTCTTGCAATTTGCGGATACCATTTTAGCGCTTGATTTGTTCACGGCACCGGTAGAAAAAAATGTAACAACGGAAATACCCGCCGCTTTGCAGGCTTTATTGACGGAGCGGGCCGCTGCGCGTAAGGCCAAAGATTGGAAAAAATCCGACGAATTGCGGGATGCTCTTTTGCAAGCGGGGTATGTGGTTAAAGATACGCCGCAAGGCCAACAAATAGAGAAAAAATAATATGTCCTTTCATCTCCCGACTGAATTTATACGCCGTATTCCCAAGGCAGATTTGCATGTGCATTTGGGGGGATCGTTGCGGATGGGGACGCTGATTGATTTAGCCCGCCAACAACACATTGAATTGCCGGCTTATACGGAAAAGGGCCTGCGCAAAAAAGTATTTAAAGAAAAATATAAATCGTTGGTTGAGTATTTGAAAGGATTTGAATATACCGATGCTGTTATGCACCATCCGGATGCTATTGAGCGCATCGCGTATGAATTGGGACAAGATGCCATTGCGGAAGGTGTACGTTATTTGGAAGTTCGTTTCTCCCCGCAACTGCACGCCAATGAAAACATGTCTGCCGAGGAGTCTATCCGGGCAGCCGTACGCGGGTTAGAGCGGGCCCAGCGGGAGCACAACCAGTCCGTAGGCGTGCGCAAAGGGGAAGACCTGGAATTTTATTTTGGCATTATCGCGTGTGCTATGCGTAATTTCAATAAAAAAATGTCTCCGTATTACGCCAAACTGATTGAAGCCTTATCGCAATCCGGCAAACGAGAAATTATCAGTTTAGCTTCTTTGGAATTAGCCAAAATTATCGTTAAACTCGCAAAAGAAGAACATTTGCCGGTCGTTGGGTTTGACCTGGCCGGGGAAGAAGCCGGTTATCCCGCGTCCGACCATGTAGCGGCTTATCAATACGTACACAAACATTTTCTGCGCAAGACGGTTCACTCCGGTGAGGCCTATGGTCCGGAATCTATCTTTCAAGCCATTACCGATTGTTATGCCAACCGTATCGGCCACGGAACACACTTGTTTTCGGCCGACATGATTAAGGACCGCAAAGTGGCCGACAAACAAGATTACATTGATTCCTTGGCAGACTATTTAGCCGGGGAACGTATTGGGGTAGAGGTGTGCTTAACGAGTAATCTGCAAACGCTTCCGCATTTAAAATCTGTTAAAGATCATCCGATCAGAGAAATGATTAAACGAGGACTTCCGGTTAGTATTAGCACAGATAACCGCTTGGTTTGCAACACAACGGTTACAAAAGAGTTGTTGCTACTGGTAAAAAATATTCCGCTTTCGCCAAAAGAATTTAAAGATATTATTATTGCCGGGTTTAAAAGCGGTTTCTTTCCGGGTAGTTATACCCAAAAACGCCAATTCGTACGTAAGGTAATTGACCGGTACAATTCTTTGGCGCGGGAGTACGGCATTCCTTTGTTTTAGTAAGTCGCATAAATTAAAAACCCCGGCATTAACGCCGGGGTTTTTTAGTTATGTTTTTTATTTTGTCTTTCCGGTTTTCGTTGAGGTATTAAGTGTTGGGTTAGTTCACGCCATGTTTTTTTAACTAACAATTTACGTGCGCGGACCTGTTGCATTTTATCCGTAGCGCGCCGTCCGTAATTGACAGGTACGGCCGGATGTTCATTAGGTGTTTTGCCGCTATCCCAGGAAATTCGTTGGCTGGGGTACATACTTTGTTGCCCGGTAATTAAAAAACTAATCACACAAGATACGGCCGCATAGGGGGCAATATCCGCCCCGAATAGTTCAATGGCCATAATACTGGCGGCCAAAGGTGTGTTGGTGGTTCCGGCTAGTACGGATACCAACCCCAAGGCAGCTAGGGTGGCCGGATCTACGTTCAAAAAGTCTGCCAGCATGGAGCCGGCTTGTGCGCCTACAAAGAAGATGGGGGTTACCACCCCGCCGATTCCGCCGGCAGCGAACGTAATAGAAGTTGTCAAAATTTTATACAAGAAGCCAAAATGGGATTGCAGGCCGCTTCCGCTTAAGGCTTCGTTAATCCCGGTCATTCCCAATCCTAAATAGAGGGGGGATGTAAAATAGCCGATAGCTATTAGCAGAAGTCCGCCCAACACGCATGTCATAAATAAGTTCGTCCGTTGGGCAATATAGCGGAACATTACCCGCGCAAATTTAGATATTTCAATAAACAATACCGAAATCAACCCAAAGAACATCCCGGCGATGATCATTTTTAGGAAGAACTGCTCCGAGAATACCGGCACAAAGTGCAGGGGGTGGTAAATATAATTAACACCCAAATAAGAGGTTACCTGGAAAGCGGTAATCCCGGCGATAAGTGCGGGAAACATCACTTCATAAAAAATATGTCCCACCCACAACACTTCTAACCCGAACAATGCCCCCGATATCGGCACGCCAAACACGCCGGCAAACCCGGCGCTTACGCCGCAAATCATCATCTTGCGTTGGTCTTCCAAATTCATGTGAAACCAGCGCGAAAGCAAAGACGAAATCCCGGCTCCTACGTCAGCACACGGAGCCTCTTTCCCCACGGAACCGCCGGTTACCATGGTCACAATGGAAAGGACAAACCCCTTGGCAATAGAGATAAATGAAATCGGCCGGTAAGAATTGATTTTATTGATAACGGCGTCGGTAGAATAGTCTTTATGGCGGGGGGCCGTACGGCGGGAAAGTAACGCTACTATATATAAGGCTAGCGGTAATCCTAAATAAAAATACGGCACTTTATTGCGCAAGGCGATGGAATAGTCCAGCGTTTTTAGAAACACCGCATCCAATCCGCCCACGATTACGCCGATAAACGTGCCCAGTAAAAACCATTTAATGATATGAATGACGTTATTTTTAGGTTCTTCTAGCATATTACATATCTTACCAAAATTAGCTTTTAACGGGCAAAAAACAAGTCCCTAAAAAGGATTAGTTAAACAGACGGTATGGGGCATTTTTTGGTATACTATAATAAAGATTTTATGGCCCGGAAACGGGCATAGGGGTGTTTTATGGATTCCTTTATTTCTTCAGTAATAACTTTAGCATTAGTTATGGACGGATTTGGCAATATCCCTTTATTTATTGCCGCACTTAAAAAAGTTGCGCCGGAGCGTCGCAAAACCGTGTTAATCCGGGAGTTAGTCATCGCGCTTTTTATCATGGTAACCTTTTTATTTTTGGGTAAATGGTTCTTGCGTGCGTTTGGCATACAGGAATATTCCATGAGTATAGCCGGGGGGATTATTTTGTTTATTATTTCGGTCAAGTTGGTGTTCGGTAACGAAGAAGAACCCAAGAACGATCCCAAGGAAGACGAACCTTTTATCGTGCCGTTGGCTATTCCGCTGGTAGCGGGGCCGGCTGCGCTTTCTATGGTAATGATTATTGCCGCCCAACAACCCAAAATGTTAACGTTGGGCGCGGTGGTAACGGCGTCCGTCATTAACTCCGTTATTTTGATGTCCTCTTTCCCGCTGAGTAAGTGGCTGGGCAAACGCGGGTTGGCGGCTATTGAACGCTTGACGGGGATGATCTTAATTTTAATGTCTGTAGATATGGTAATGAGCGGTATTTCCGTATTTAGCAAACTGTGAGATTTATGAAGAATATATTAAAATTATCGGCTATTTTTTTATTTTGTTTGACGGGTATTTCTGCGTTGTATGCCCAAAACACCGAAGCGGAAAAAGTACACTTCGTGTTGTTCGTCAGCCCGACGTGCGTGCACTGCAACAGACTCAAACAAGAGTATTGGGGCAAATTGAAAGAGAAATATAAAGATACGGTTACCTTTACGGAATACGATATTACGCAGGAAGGAAACCACTTGATTTTTTCCGATACGGCCAAAGCCTACGGGGTTAAGCAGTTGGGGTATCCGGCCGCCGCGGTGGGAAGCACCTTTTTAATGGGGTATCCCACGCAAATCGGCACCTATGCCGAGGCCGCTATTGAAAAAGCCCGCCTCTTGCATGAGAAAACGATCGTCAAAGCGGCTTCGTGCAGCACCGATAACGTACACGAAGTTTTCAAGAAATTTACCTTTTGGGCCATTGTAGGAAGTGGGTTGGCGGACGGCATTAACCCGTGCGCATTTGCCGTTATCGTATTTTTCATTTCGTTCTTAACGGTATATAAATACAGCCGAAAAGAAATTATTTTAGTCGGCACGGCCTATTGTGTAGCGGTGTTTTGCGCCTACTTGTTATTGGGGCTTGGCCTGTTTAAATTTTTGTATGCCTTGCGTGGCTTTACGTATGTTACCAAAGCGTTTTATGTGTTAACGGCCGGGTTATGTTTGGTATTTTTTGTGTTGGGGTTGTACGATTTTTGGGTATATACCAAGACGAAAAAATCGGATGGTATGCTCCTGCAATTACCGCTTTCACTTAAAACTCGCATCCACAAGATTATGGGCTTTTTCCTGCGCGATAAAGAAAAAAGCACTTGGCGTTTGGTGTTGGCGGCGTTGGCCGTAGGATTTGGAGTCTCTTTAATTGAAGCGGTATGTACGGGGGCCGTCTATGTGCCGACGTGTGTGCTTATTATGAAGGACCCTGCCTTCCGCGTACAAGCCGTTTCCTATTTAGTTTTATACAATTTAATGTTCATTTTACCGTTGGTAACGGTGTTTGTGCTGGCGTTACTGGGGTGCGAATCCAAATTGTTTAACGATTTCTTAAAAAAGCATTTAGGGATGATGAAGCTACTGCTTTGTGGAGTGTTTTTAGTATTGTTTATATTGTTGTGCGGAAATATATAAAAACTACATAACAGGTTAGCTATATCGGAGCGTTTATGAAAAGCTCGCTTGCGAAAAAAGGTTTTACGTTGTTGGAAATAGTGGTGGCAGTTATTATTGTATGTATTTTGGCCTCTATGGCTATTCTTTACTACTACGGCGCGATGGAACGGCTTCGCATGGCGGAGGTGGTTACGCTGATCGGTACGGAAATAAGTGCCCAAGAACGAAGATTTTTAATGTCCCGCCGCTACACGGATAAATGGCACCAGTTGGACGTGCAACCCGGCTACGTGCGTATACCCAAGGCCGATAACGAATATGCCAACGGCGCGGAAAATACTATTTTTTACACGCGCGGCAAAGACGAAAACGGCAACCCCCGCAACGGTTACGAAATATTTTTTGAACATTTTGGCTCGGAATGGTTTATGACGGCCAACCGCGTGGGGGACCAGGAGTATGACTATTCGTTAATTCGTCCGTTTCACGATACTACTATCTACTGCATACCGGCGGCCGGTAATTTAAAAAGCGAGGTTCTCTGCTCGGACTTTATGGGGGTAGACTCGGCCGATTTACTGCCGGAAGATCCGCGGACGGCCTACCGGGAGATGGAGGCCAAGGCCAGAACTGCCGCGGCCATACAAGCGCTCATGCCGGTAGGGGCGGTTGCCATGCCCAAGCCGTAAAGGCCCATCACAGACGTAAAACTAGTTTTACAAGCGGGGGAAAAATTCCCCGCTTTTTTATTTTTTAAAAAGGGCTTGATTTTTTCTCTTTTTAGTGCTACACTAAATTAGTGGCTTGTTGGATGAGCCACAAATTATGACAATACAGTCAGGAGGTCTTATGAATAATAATGTAAAGGGTTTTACCCTTATTGAACTCTTGGTGGTGGTACTCATCATCGGGATCTTGGCTTCTATGGCCTTGCCGCAATACTTCAAAGCGGTAGAACGCGCCCGCATGACCGAAGCAGTCACCTTGCTCGGCAACATTGCTCAAGCGCAACAACGCAAATGGTTGCAAATCAACCGCTATACCACCACCTTTGCGGGGTTGGACGTAGCTCCTGCCGGTGTAACAACCGGTCAATGGAATACCAAAGCTGACGGAAACGGTTTCCAAATTGATTTGGATGCTGCGAACCAGAGCGACTTCAATGCTGCCAATGCAACGGCTATACGCACCGCTCCTAACGGTGGTACTTTGCAATATGCATATACCTTAACCCGCTACTATGCCGGTACCGGTACTGCCTGCACGGGTACCAACTCGTCCGGTGCGGAATTGTGCGCCGACTTCTGCGGTATTGATGCACCGTTAGCCGTAAACGCTGCTTGCTGTAACGCTACGCAAGACGCTGGCGACTGCGCTCCTGAAGCAGCTGGTGGAAACAATCCGTAGTTTTATTAGTTCTTACGAGAACAAAACCCGCTTCTTACGAAGCGGGTTTTTTATTGGTTAAAAAAGAGATGTTACACTAAGCGGAAACCTCAAAGCAAGTTTGGGGTAACATTTATATAAATAGAGGAGTTCGCTTCATCCCAGAAAGGCATAAAAAAACGCCTTCTAGGAGAATCGCGCCTTGCCCCTGCAAGGCACGCAAAATCTACAAGCACTCCGTGCAAAAAGGGCCCAGATTTTGCCCTTATTTTATCCGCCCTGACGGACGGGAGGAGTTCGCTTCCTCCCAGAAAGGCATAAAAAAACGCCTTCTAGGAGAATCGAACTCCTCTTTTCGGATTGAAAATCCGACGTCCTAACCGATAGACGAAGAAGGCATTCATGGTGCGCCCGGTGAGACTTGAACTCACGGCCCCCCGCTTAAAAGGCGGATGCTCTACCACTGAGCTACGAGCGCAAAATTTTTAGGGGTTTAATCAACCATCGGTCAAACCCGACATAATTATTATATCAAAAATCACTTGCTGCGCACAACTGTTTTTTGTTGGCAAACCGGACCTTCCGGGCAGTAATTTATTATATCACTTTTTAAACGCAAACGTCAAAAATAAAAAAGATACTTATACAAACTGTTTGACAGCCGGCCGCCGCCCTTGCTACCATATAAAAAACAGGCATTGGCCTGCATAAAGGGGAATACCTATGATGAAAAAAGTAATCAGCTCTGCCCAAGCACCAAAGGTTTTTGGCTGTTATTCGCATGCGGTAGAAATCGGCGGATTTATTTTTACGTCGGGCATGTTGCCGGTGGACCCGGTAACCGGGGAAATTTTTAACGGAGATGTCCGCGTGCAAACGGAGCTTATCTTGCGTAATTTGGAAAATATTTTAAAAGAGGCCGGTTGTTCCCTTAAAAACGTAGTGAAAACAACCGTTTTTATGACGGACCTTACCCAATTCGCCGAGATGAACAGTGTATATAGCGCCTTTTTTAAAGAAAATCCGCCCGCCCGCACCACCGTGCAAGTGGCTGCGCTAGCCAAGGGCAGTTCGGTAGAAATAGAAGTAATTGCTAAAAAATAAATTTTATGACGATTCAAGAACAATTGCTATCATCACGTTCGTGTGGAATATTATTACCGCTTTGCGCCATGAAAACGGAAACGGATTGGGGCGTGGGCGATTTGGGTTCGCTATCTGTGTGGACGGAGTTTTTAGCTTCCCAAGGCGTGAAAATTTTGCAAATTTTACCTCTGCAAGAAACGGCCCCCGGTATTACCTGCCCGTATGCGGCGCTTTCTTCCTTCGCTACGGACCCGGTCTATACCGATATTTCCGCCGTGGAAGATATCAAACATAGCCCCGCAGCTCAAGAATATATCCGCAGTTTGCAACCGCAAATTGACGCGTGGCACCAAGCCAAGAGAGCCCCTTTTGAACAAGTTAAACAAGCCAAACTAAGGGCTTTGTGGCGCGGATACCAGACTTTTTTATCCGCCGAGCAAGCCAACCGCACCGCGCGTTTCCGCGCGTTTGAAGCGTACCAAAGTGCCCAGGCGGGGTGGCTGCGCAGTTACGCACTTTTCCGCACGTTGAAAGATTTTTACAAATGGCAAACCTGGTTGGACTGGCCGGAAGAACTCAAAAACCATGAGCCGCTGGCGGTGCATGAGTTTGAAGTAACGTACGCGGAATACGTCAATTTCTATGCGTATATTCAATGGATTTTAGACGGTCAACTGCGCCGCGCCAAGGCCGCTGCGGCCGCGCAAGGCATTCTGCTTTTTGGCGATATCCCTTTTGGTACCAATTTGGATAGTGCCGAAGTTTGGGCCGAGCGGGAAAATTACCGCTTAGGTTGGGAAATCGGCGCTCCGGCCGATCAATTTTCAAAAGGGGGCCAGAAATGGGGACTCCCGGCGTATGATTGGGGGTATCAACATACGCATAATTTAGATTTGTGGCGGCGCAAAATCCGCCGTATGACGGAACTATATGATATTTTCCGCTTGGACCACTTGGTTGGATTTTTCCGCACGTATGTTTTTGCTCCCGGCGATACAGTAGGCTCTTTTGATATCCAGGGTGAGCAGAACCAAATTGACCGCGGCTATGCGTTTTTGCGCATGGTGCTAGATGAAGCCAATGGCAAACTGGCCGTGGGGGAAGATTTGGGTGTTATTCCTAATTATATGCGCCGGATGTTAGTAGATTTGAAAATCCCTGGTTACAAAGTCATCCGTTGGGAACGGGAAGACAACGGCTATTACCGCGAACCGCGTAACTATCCGGTGGTATCGTTGGCCACCACTTCTACCCACGATACGGAAACTGCCCGCGGTTGGTGGGAAACCATGGATATACATGAACGGGCGAATATCTGGGAAATGATCTCCGCCCAAAAAACCGATGGCAACGTGCCGTGGAACGACGATACCCAACGGGCTATTTTCAACCGGGTGTTGGGATCCGCCTCTGCGCTTGTTATGTTCTCTTGGCAAGATGTAATCGGCACGACCGACCGCGTCAACACTCCGGGGACCGTCAGCGACGATAACTGGACGTACCGCAGCGAATACACCCCTGCCCAAGCGGCTCAGGTGTATCAAAAACAGTGGGAAATGCTGCGCGAGTTGCTAAAAGAGACAAACCGATTGTAAGTAATTCTTGGTTTAAAAAACCTCTTTGCTTACGGGCAAAGAGGTTTTATTTTGTTGTATTTTCGGCAGGGGGTATTCCGGTAGGAGCGGCCGGTTCTTCGGTACTTAGTAGCTCGCTCAGTTCAGCAGACGGCTGGGAGGGAAAAAGTTCTTCCGCCAGTTTTTCCAGCCGCTCGCGCGCTTGGGTATAATCGGTACTGGCTTTGGTAAGTTGGGCGGTAGGGCGGTTGGCCTCGTGATTTTTAGCCATTTCCAACGCCAAGACCGTTTTTTTAAGTTCAAATTCTTCCATGGCTAAACGCAAACGGATGTGGTTTAAGAGGCGCTCTTTTTCCGCGCTGACCACAGCCGGGCAACTGTTTAAAGCTTGCACCAAGGTTTCTAAATCTTGCTGGGCCTGTTCGCGCGTGAGCGTTTGAAAAATAGGATTTTGGGTTTGCAGTTCGGGCACGGCGACGGCAGCCGCCAAAGAAGCGTCGCGTGTGGGCAGAAAATTATTTCCTACCAACATGCCGCCCACAAACAACAATACCATGGTAAATAAATACAAAATGTAACGCATAGCAACCCTTTTTTATATTTTACTAAATCCGGTTGGATTTAGCGGGAAGGTTTGTAAATTTTTTTGCCTTGTTCCACGTAACTCTTTAGAATGGCTTCGCCCAGTTGTACTTCTATATTTCCGTAGACGGTAATCCCGCGTCTTTTAAACTCGTTTAGCCAGTCCGGTTTAAACCCCTCATCAAACCCGGTAATGGCTTCTACCCGCGCGGAAGGTACCCCGTAATAAACGGCCCGAATGCCCGACCATAAAATTCCGCCCAGGCACATTAAGCACGGCTCTGCGGTAACATATAAGCTTAAATGATGCGGGGCCAAATCAAACGTATTTAGTTTTTCTTCCGCCTGTTTAATAGCGTTCATTTCGGCGTGGTTATGGCTGCAACATCCGCTTACAACGGAGTTGGCGGCCTTGGCAATCAGATTTCCTTTGTCGTCGTAAATAGCCGCCAAAAACGGGCCGGATTCGTTAACAATATGCCCTTTTAATTCTTCTTGCAAATCCCGTATAATTTGGGAAGCTCGTTCTACTTTTTTTGGGTCAATCGTTTCATTAGATAAAATAGTGGAAAACATAGTAAAGCTCCTGTCGTAATTACCAACTTTATTATACAAAAAACAGGTTAAAAGGGAACTTGCTATAATATAGTATATTATCGCAAGGAGAGGTATATGGCTTCATTTTCGTTTCGCACCCAAGGGGTGTGTTCGCAAGAAATTTCATTTGAGTTAGATGGACAAGGCAAAGTGCATGACGTTCAATTTGTCGGCGGTTGCCCGGGCAATTTAACGGCTATTAGCAAACTGGTGGAAGGAGCGGACGCCAAACAAGTGGCGGCTTTGCTTAAAGGCAACGATTGCGCCGGAAAGGGTACTTCGTGTGCCGACCAATTGGCCCGTGCCTTGGAACAAGCGGTTAATAAATAGTAAAAATTAGGAAAGAATTATGTTGAAGAAAAAAAGTTTATTCTTGTTATGTTTAGGTGCTATGCTCTGCTATGCGTGTGCTACCCATGTGGCCTATAAAACTTCTAACTACACGGGTAAAACATTTACCATGTTGGTGCCTAGTTCGGACACGCGAAATTACGAGACCGATTCTGTGTATGATAGACATTTCCCTATCGTTAAAGATATGCTATACCCTTTTTATCAGTTAGTGTATCATCATGCGGGTGGTTACACAACGGATGAGGGAGTGTATTACGTGGCGGTGGTAGAAATTTCCGGCTTGGCGCAAGGGGAAACAACGGCTTCTTGGCACGAAGATTCTTTGCCGGTGGCGGTAAAGGATCTTTCCGGCCCGTTAGGCAAAGCGCACTACGTGAATATCTTGCTGAACCGTAAACAGCTGATAGATTCCTATAAAAATTGGGGCAAGATGGTTATTTCCTTAACGGATAACGGAGAAAAATATAACATCGTTTTTTCCGGATCTTATCTAAAAAACGTACTTACCAAAACAACGAACTTTTTAGTTTCTGCGGCTAAGTAACCAAGATGATTTCTAAGTAGAAACACCCCGGGTTTACGCCCGGGGTGTTTTGTGAGAGATTTTCAATTAGCGGATGGTTTGTTTTTTTTGATACCAAAACGAAGCGGTAATAAGCAAAATGGCCAAACCAAAGGCACCCAAAATACGGTATATAATCTCCAGTTGCCAAATATCGGATAAGAAGAATTTAAGTAGCGCCAGCGACATAATTCCAATGCCCACATTTGCTACTACCGATTTTTTATTTCGTAACCCAATGCTGATAGTTGTAATACCAAAAAGGGCCCAACCAAGTGTGTAGGTCAGTGCTTCGGCTACTTTGCCGATAGGATTAAACTCCAGTGGCCCGGCCGTATGAAACCAGTGAGCAATTTCAATATTAAGTAGCCAAAATAGCATACACCCAAACAGTGCGCTAAAAACATGCACCCACTGAGAAGGCTTTTCCCAAAGTTTGATTAGCAGGAAAAACGCGCCGGCGCATAAGCCATATACCCATAAATACCAGTTCCAAATACGCAAAGAGGGAAGTTTGTTTAAATCTATCAGTTGGATCATTCCGTCTACGGGGAACAACAACCCCGAAGCTACTATAAGGGCCAACCCGGCCGATACAATTTGCCAACCCGGATAGGGCAGGCGAGTGTGTAAATACGCAAGCACAACGGCTTCCGCCGCCCAGCATACTACCAGCCAATGGTTGTGAATTTCCAACGGGAAGATAATACTTAAGAAAAACAGCATAACCCCGCTTATAAACGCAATGCTGATCGGTTGTGTTTGCAATGTCTGGGGTGTCCATAATTTATATAAAAGCAATAGATATATGGCGAATAATACCCCGGGCACCCAACCGGTATGTACAAACGACCAGTATTCGTGGATGAGTCCGCATCCAAAAAGGAAGGTGCTTACCCCACTTAAGGCGCAGGCAATCCAGGTGCCGTCTTTCTTCCAAAAATATTCTTTGGACAAAAACGGAACGGCTATAAACAGTAAGAAGAAAGCTACTACCCAACTTCTAAACAAAGGAGCCGTTTGCAAAGAGATGGCAGGCCATATAGCCAGTTGCACCAGCCCGGCTCCTATGGCGGCAGCGGGCAAGGTGAAGGTGTTTTTATATAAACGTGCGGTAAGCACATTGAGCAAACAAACGGCGTAAGAAATACCCAATATCCAATGTAAAGAAAGAGAGCGTTGCAGTTGGGTAACAATCAAAATAAGGAAGAACGGCATGAGAGCGGTGCCGGCAGACAAGATTTTTTCTCCCGTTACAAATTGGTCCGTGTGGCGGAAGCGGCGCAAGGTAAACAGTACGCCTCCGCAAAGCAACATGGGTATTAACCCGCTTAATAATACACACGGCGTGAAGCTTACACCGCCGCTACCTAAAATTAGGCTGGCAATTAAAAATAAGAATAACAACCCGGCCGCTATAAAACCAATCCATATTAGGTGAGCCAATACCGCTAATACCAATAGTCCTGCTAAAAATATACTTAATGTGATGAATACACCTACGAAGGATACAACGACCGTTTTCCCCATCAAAATAAACGCAATCAATAGGCCGCCCATCATGGCCAGCGGATATAAGAGAGAAAACAAATCGGGAGATTGGTCCGGTTGTTGGCGCAGGGCCGGCCACAATTCTACCGAACTGTTCAACGCGGCAAACACTAACGCAGCTCCCAAGGTCAACCACAACGGGGCCGTTTTAGCTTGAACGATCAACCAAATAAACAGGACGAGAAAAGATAAACATTTCCCCACGCGGGCAAAATTAACGGATAGATGGGCCCGGCCGGCCAATAGCAAAATAAGCAAATTAACAATCAGCACATACGTCAAAAACAGTAACGAATTAGTTACCGTATGGGTAATGGCCGGTGCCACCGCTGTCATGAGCAAGAGGCCCATACACAAAAAGCTTCCTGTGGCGTGAGAAATAACGGAAGAAGGTTGTTCTTTACGAATTAACCAAGCACTTGCTAACGCATAGAGCGAGAAGAAACAGGCTATCCCAACCAATTTATAACCGGCAAACGGAGATAACCACCCGGCTTGACATAGCCACGTAAAGCCAAGCGTGCAGATAAATAAATCGTTCCACCCCTTTTTGAAGGCTCCGTACGCAGTTGCCGCGTTGATACAAAACACATAGGAGAAGAATATAACCCAGGAATCTTCCCCGCTGCTTAATAAAAACGGGGTTAAAAAGGCGATTACAGCTCCCAAATATCCTACATATTTGGCCTCTTTTTTAAGAGAAAGGCCGAATGTTGCAAAGGACGTGATAGCCAGTAAAATAAAAGCACTGCTTAAAGAGATAAACTGATAAAAAGCATGTGCGCAATAAATGGAGGCATAGACTATCGCTAACCCGCTTCCCAACAAGGTATGGGATAGCACACGGTATTTTTCATTTTTCAACCCATAGCCCCAAGCGGCTAAAAGGATTCCGGCGCCCAAGCTCACGATGATACGCATGGCCGGGCTGAGCAAATTGTTATCCACGGTATATTTAATTGCCCATACACAACCCAAAAATAACATAAATCCGCCAATCCAAGAGAATAATTTTGCGGCTGTAATTTCAAAAGCGGGTTTTGACGGTTTCGGCGCGGCTGGAGTTTGCACCGGCGGGACAACAGGTTCGCTTACGGGGGTGGAGTGAGACGCTTCGGCAACAACGGGTATTTCTTCGCGGGCGGACTCTTGTGGCAAAGGAGCAGGCGTTGGTTTCACTTTTTGAGGAGAAAGGTCTTTATTTTGGGTAGAAGATAAATTCTTTAATTGATCTTCTAAACGGTTTACTGTAATTTGCAAGATAATTAACCAAACAAAACAGATTAAAGCAAGTGCTTCCATATTTTTCTCCTTGAAATGAAGGTAATACCAAAGAACAAAGAACCTAATTTTCGGAGAGGGAGGGATTCGAACCCTCGGTAGAGTTGCCCCTACATCAGTTTTCAAGACTGACGCCTTAAACCACTCGGCCACCTCTCCCTATTTTTTATTTTAATATTTTAATAGCCGCTTGACTAGCATTTTGCCGGATCCGGCCGTTTGTTAACGTGTTAAATTGCTATAATACAAATATGGAAAATACACCTGCTAAAATTGTGTACCGTTTCGGGGAGGGGGTATATCTCAATATCACTAACCGCTGCCCGAACTTGTGCGCATTTTGTATTAAGACAAAATGGAAAATGGACTTTCATGGCAATAATTTAAATTTATCCGGCAATGAACCCACGGCCGCTGCCGTGGTGGCCGCCTTGGATAAAGAACTGTCCAAAGCCCCCTTTAAAGAAGTTGTTTTTTGCGGGTACGGAGAGCCGACTATGCGGTTGGATGTGCTTTTATTTGTCGCCCAGACGCTCAAGGGCTGGATGGCGCAAGCTAAATATCCGCCGTTTAAAATACGTCTTAACACAAACGGTCTTGGCAATTTAATCAATCATAAAAATATCGTTCCGTCGCTTGTTAAAGTGGTGGATCAAGTAAATGTTAGTTTAAATGCGGCCGATGCCCAAACTTGGCAAAAACTGGTACGTCCGGAGCCGGAATATCAAAACGGTTATGAGGACGTGATAGAATTTATCCGCAGTTGTGTAGAGGCCGGATTTGAGCGGGTAGTTGCCAGCTGTGTAGACAAAACGGGAGCGGACCCGGCGGCCGTTAAACAAATAGCGGAGAAAGCCGGTGCCGTTTTTTATTTAAGGAGCTTTTTGGATGCCACCCATTAAACGCCCGGGGCCTCTTTTCCCGTTATTTGTATTTTTGATTGCGGTATCACTCGTAGGTTTCTTTGTGGCCGCGTCCGATTATTACACCTATTCTGCTGCGGCCATTGAGAATACGGCCTCTATTTCCCCTTTGAATAAAGAGAGTTTGCTTTCCCTCACTAAGCCGACCGGTGTTTCTTACGATACCGAGGTGAAATATCGTAAATTTTTTATTACAGCTCCCGGAGCTCAAAAAGTGGAATTGTTGGCGGATTTTAACCGTTGGGGAAAAGACCCGGTGGAGTTAAAACCCTATCGCAAAGGGTATTTTGAAACCTCGGTAGCTTTGACGGCCGGAGAATATAAATACGTTTTTTCCGTAGACGGTAAAGATGTATTGGATCCTTTGAATAAAGACCGCCAGTTTGTAGACGGACGCGAAATTTGTATCAAAACGGTAAAGTAATGAAAAAAGGCCTGCTAAAAACTTCCTCTTGTGAGCAAACCCAGGCGCTTGCTGCCCGGTTTGCGAAGTCGTTGCGTGGAGGAGAAATTGTTTTTTTACGCGGACCGATTGGCGCAGGAAAAACGGTGTTTGTAAAAGGAATTGCCAAAGCGCTTGGGCTGAAAGGTTCTCCCACCAGTGCCAGCTTCAGTTTAATGAAAGAATACAAAAACAAAAAATTTCGTTTGTTTCATATTGATCTATTTCGTTTAGAAGAGAACGAAGTATTTAATTTGGGTTTTGAAGAAATGCTGGAAGACGAAAAAGCCATTATCTTAGCGGAGTGGCCGGATCCCATCCGCCATCTGCTGCCGCAAGACAGGCTGGAAATGAATTTTATTTTAAAGGAAGGGGATAACCGGGAAATTGAGCTTTCTTCTCTCGGTCCCGTTTCGGACATTTGTTTGGAGGCTTTATGCCGGTAACGTTAGGGTTGGATACATCCGGTTCCGTATTGTTGGTTACGGCACAGAAAAACGGCAAGCGCGTAACGCGGCGCAGAAAGGGTGTGCAGCAAGAGCGTCTCTTATTTCCGGCGGTAACGGCGACTTTGGCGGCCGTAGGAGCTACACTGCAGGAAGTGGAAAAAATTTGTATTGTTCGCGGGCCGGGGCGTTTTACCGGAATCCGGATTGCCTTAACTTTTGCCTCCATGTTGCAAGCGTTGAACGCTGCCCGTGTATACGGCATTACCCTGTTTGAGTTATTGTACCGCCAAGCCGAAAAATCACTTGTTTGGCATCGGTGGAAAGCCCAACATCCCGAGGGGGTCCTGGGCGTTGTGTTACACGCGTTCCGGGAAGAATATTTTTTACAAATTTTTGATGGCCCTCAATCAAAACCGATGTGGCTATCCCGCGAGGAATTATTACAGCGGTTGGCGGCTTATAAATGCCCGCTCTTTTTAGCCGGAACGGATAAAGAAGGGGCAAGTTTAGCTTCGCTGACGGAAGGAAAATATCCTTTAGCGGCAGATCAAGATTGCCAAGTCCGTCCGGAAGTATTGCTGGCTATTTCTCAAGAAGATGCGTTTAGCTCTCAAGCGTTGGAGCCGCTTTATTTAAAGCCGGCCCGTTTTGAATTGGTAACTCCCCGATGAAATACCGTTTGGCGCAATTGGCAGATGTTCCTTCTTTGTGTCATTTAGAAAGTTTGCAACCTCGTGCCGCTCAATGGGATGAGGCAGGTTGGCAGACCGAACTGGCGGAACGCTCCGCGTATATTTTGTGCGCGCAAGACAAGGCGGAAACGGTGGGTTTTGTGGCCCTTCGTTTGGCGGCGGGGATATGTGAAATTTTAAATGTAGCGGTGGCCCCTTCGCATGCCCGTCAAGGCATTGGCGAATCGTTACTTCGTCAGGCGGTGGATTGGGTAATCAGCCAGCGGGGGGAACAAATTACCCTGGAAGTGGGCGCGACGAACCGGCCGGCTATTGGTTTATACCAAAAAGTGGGTTTTAAACAAGTAGGAATGCGTAAAAATTTTTATAATGGAAACGAAGACGCTTTGATTTTAGCCTTACAATTATGAAACATTTTCTCTATTTGGTCATGCTGCTGAGTGTTTTGCCCGTGTTTTCTCTTCCTATCGGAGCGGAAGGGAAAAAGGAAGCACAACTTTTTAACGCATTTTTACAAGCCATTTCAACTGCGCCTAACAATTCGGCCCGCACTTTTGCGGAGCTTGAACGTGTGCTTGCGTTGGAACCGGATTCTAAATATATCCGGCGGTTATTGGTTTCGTTGTCGGTAGCCATGAATGAGCCGCAACGGGCCGGTGCCTATATTGATTTTATTGATATGGGAGAAAATGAGGCAGAAGATTTTACCGTATATGCAGCCTATCAATGGCGATGTGAACATATAGAAGAAGCACGGCTTGCGTATGAAAAAGCCCTCGCTTTAGATCCGGAAAATAATACTGTTTTGTACCAGTATTTGGTGTTGCTTACTTCGTTAAATGGAGAAGAAGCCATATCCGGGCTTAAAAATTTTGTCAAACAGTATCCCGCGTTGGCCGCTCCGGCATATTTAGCGCTTGGGCGTGTGTATCTGCGGCAGCAAGATATTCAAAATGCCCTGCTCTATTTAGAAAAGGCCGCCCAGGCCGATCCTACAGACCCGGCCCCCCGCATCACGAAGAGTGAAATTTATGAAAAGACTTCGCAGTATTTCTTACTCTTGCATGAACTGGAAGAATTGGAGAAAATGGGCTATGCCAATGCCGGCACTTTTTCGCGTATGGGGGCGGTGTTTTTGCTGGTAAAAGACGTCCCACAAGCCAAAAAGTATTTTCTAAAAGCCAAAGAAGATGATAAATCTGATTCCGCTGCCAATTACTTTTTATCGTTGTTGGCCGAGCAAGAGGGCGATTACACGGCTGCCATCAACTATCTGCAAGAATCGGCCGAATATAAGACGAAAGCTTCCTATTGGTTGCAGGTAAGTTTCTTTCAGCAACGCCTTAATCAACCCAAGGAAAGCTTGCGCACGTTAGAAGAAGCGTATAAAAATTTCCCGGGAAATGTAGAAATTGGGTTTTTCTACGGGCTTTTGTTAAATGATGCTCAATCGTATAAAAAAGCCGCTCGTGTTTTTAAACAAATTTTGCAGACCAATCCGGATTATGATGATGCCCGTTTGCATTATGCTTATGCGTTAGAAAGCTTGCGCAACTACAAAGAAATGGAAAAACAACTAAGTCAGTTACTTAGCAAACGTCCGCAACATGCCGCTGCGTTAAACTTGTATGCGTACAGTTTAGCCGAGCGTAACGAACGCTTGGAAGAGGCCCAAGAATATATTGCGCGGGCTTTGGTAATAGATGCGGATAATTCGTATGTGGATACACAAGCGTGGATATATATTCGGCAAGGCAAATTGCAAGAAGCGGAAGATTTATTAACTTCTTTCCCGCCGGAATTTGTGGAAGAAAATGCGGAAGTTGCCTATCATATGGGCGTACTGCGGGATAAGCAAGGCCGCCGGGAAGAAGCCCTGAAGTATTTGGATATGGCAAAGAAAGATTGGCCGGCTGCTGCCACGTATTACAAACGGCTAATAAAAGCAAAATAAGTGCTGTCTTTAAAATAAAAACCCCGGGATAATTTCCCGGGGTTTTTGTATGAACAATTTTTAATTTCGGCGCAGGCGTCTGGTTACAATCGTTCGATCCACCAGTTTGCCGAGCCCTTGTGCGTTGGGGTTGGAGGATGCTATTCTTCGGTTTAGATTTCCTAAGAATGTTTCGCCACGTTTATTGGGGATAGTCGGGTCGGCCCCTTGTTCAAGTAGCCACTTGATGTTATACTCGGGATATTTGCCGGCCTCGGCGTAGTGTAAATACGTATTGCCGAAGTCATCTTGTTTGTTAATCTCTTCTTTGGGGATTTTAAAACCTTCCGGCATGGCCACGGGTAATACGAAATGAGCGGCTGCCATATGCATGGGGTTCGCATGGATTAGATTCGTTACTGCCCACGGATTTTCCAGGCGTTTAAAAATCGCTCTAAAATCATTTTGGGAGTTCATACTCTTAGGCGTGCTGAAAATTAAAGGTTCCCCGTTTACCAGCACGTTCACATCTTGGTCCGGTAAGTCAAGCGCATATTCAATGGGACCTTGTTGCATTTGCTCATATAACAATGGCAAGCCGTTGTTCATTTTACCGTTCGGGTTTATGCCGTAGCTATTAATCAACATATTGGCAAAACGTCGTCCGGAATAGGTTCTGTCAAGGGCGGAAAATAATACTTCGGTCGGGTTTGCGCCGTGATTGAGTGCAAAAACAACCCATCTTTCCGCTTGGGAAAAATCGCGCAGTTCCAGGGCACTTTGAGCAATTTGTAACGGAGTGATTTTACTTAAATCCGTGTTAGCAAGCTTGGCCAAATATTGCAACTGTTTTACGTCCCGGCGGGATTGTAAGTCCGGGAATGTTACGCTAGATCTGGGCACATATTGGATGGCTGAAATGCCCGGTCCCAAAGCGGCTTGTCTAACCGCTGCGGCTAATCTATGTTCAAGTGCGTAGAGAGATTCCATTTCCCCCGGTTTAACAATACGCGCGGCGGCTTTTCCGCTTTTTGTAGCAACCTCTACAATTTGGGCACGAGACACCCCGGGTACAAGTAAGATAGCCAGTAATCCTATAAGTGCGATGTCTCTACAAGATTTGTTCATATGGGCTCCTTTAATGAAATATCCTGTTAATTTTGGGAATAGGGGTGGTTATATTTCCATACAGTTTCCGCTGTTGTAAGGCGCTGATGGAGTTCACGGAAATAAACAGGGTCCGTTGCCCGGGGTGCAAGATCCAAGATTACGCTTGTGGGTAAGGAACGTACTTCTTCGGGCATTACCAAACGGGCTGCTGTATAACCGGCATTATTTGTGAGGGTCGGGTTTATGCCCAAGTCAATGAGGAACCGGCACTGCTCCCACGTGGGCCGGGGAAGGTCCGCCACGGCATGCAACAAGGAATTCCCCTTTTGATCCCGTAACCAATTGATATTTTTTACATTTTGAAAGTATGGAGCATATTTATCCGCGGGCCATTTTTTAATCAACACGTGGTAACCGGTTCCGCGGTCTCCCAGTAAAGATAAGTTACCGCCGTTGTTATAAAACAACTGGAAAGCAAATAAATTGGCCCTGGTTTTGGAGGGGGCCTCATCAGCCACGGCACCTTCTATAAAGTTGAAAAATAGAGGTTGTTTCGTCAAAGTGTACGGGTCCTTATACACAAGGTTGGGGTTTGCGTTGTATTTGGTAAGCAAGAGCGTCAACAACTGTTCATCCGCCGCATCAAAGTATTTGGAAGCAATGGTTTTGTCCGGGAAGTTTTGAGCGGTGTATTGAATAGCTACGTCTTCCAATAAGGCATCTGCGGAAACGTCGTGCTGAATGAGGTATTCAATTAACTTTTTGGGGTCTTTATAAAGTCTCTCAACGGTTTGGGTAAGCGTCCCTTGCAAGGCATCCGATAAGGAAGACAAGTTATCTTTATACTTATGTTTAAGGAGGAGGCTATACGCCATGGCCTTTTGTGCTTGTTGGAAAGAGGCCCGATCCTCCGCGTAGATAATACCGGCCGCGGCGGGAGTAACCGACGATATGATAGGCAATGCAATGACAGCATGCCGGGAAGCTTCTGCGGCTTGAGTAACAGCGCGTTCCACATCGTGGAGGCTTGTTAAATTTGTCATTTCGCTTCCGGTAAATGCCTGGACAGTCTGACGGGCACCGGTGAAGGCTCCTCTACTGTTCTGGGCTACTGCCGGAACAGTAAGCAGGGCCAAAATTCCCAAAATGGGAAGTAAGCTGGTTTGTTTCATTTGTGTTCAACTCCTACAAGGTAATATATTCTAGTGTAAAAAATATGCGACTCCACCCGCCAGGGTCAAAGGACCTAGATGCGGGCAGAAAAAAGACCTAGATGAAATTGGGCCGAGGGGAATATTAGTTTTCCAAATATACAAGTAAAAATCCTTTTTGCAAGTTGACGGTAAAACGTTTTTTGAGGGTGACATTGCTAAGTGTTTGGGTGGTCCCCAACGTTAAACGTGCGTTTTGGAGCGGAAATTTTAAGCCGTCCAAGGTAACACCCCGGCATGGAACAAACGGAAGCAAACTTACGCGTGCCCCGGGGCGCGTATCAAAAGTTTTTTTCTTTGCCAGCGGATAAATCCGCCATCTGTTTCCAACCACGCATAATTCCATTTTGCGCGCATACGGATACAAAGCCAGCAAATTGCCCAGGGTAAAATCCATTCGTCCGCCGTCAAAACCGACGAGCGTACATTTTTTGCGTTTTTGCGCCACTAAATAATCAAGCGCTTTTTGTAAATCGGTATTATCTTGGTCGTTTACTAAAATCCATTGGCAGGAGGAAAATTTTTTTCGTGCGCGGGGGGAGACGGAATCCAAATCTCCGATAATTACATCCGGCACAAGGCCGGCGCGCAAAGCATTATCGGCCCCGCCATCAGCCGCTACTACAAAGTCGGCTTTTAGGGCCAGGGCTTTTAATTCCGGCACTGAGGGGGTTTGTCCATTACCGATCAGTAATGTGTGATTCAAGCGCTTCATGGTTTCTCCTGCCGATTAACAAAATAATTATACTGGTTATAAGCCCTATATAAAAAGGTTCTATCAATCCGTGGGGGGCGAATTTCCACCACGCTGTCATAACAAAGGCACTGGTGAGGGAAGAAATCACAAATAGATTATCGCTGATACGCCCGGGGCGGATGTATCCTAACAAAATAGGGACCAGCAAACAGGCTGAATAATATGATCCCAGCACTAACCAAATTCTTTTGAAACTTTCGTCAAAAAATTGTGCCAGTAGAATAGAAATTGCACCTACGGCAAAAATGGCTATCCGGTTGGAAAGTACTACGTTTTGAAAGCGCGTACGCAGCATGTCAAAACTGAGGGTGTTGGAAGCAATAAATAAAAATGAATTAAGCGTGGATAAAATAATTGCCAAAATACCGGCCACAAAAAACCCGCGTAACCCATTCGGTAAAAGTTGTATAGCATAGAAAAAATACGCTTGTCCCGGTTCTGCCTTCGGGAGTACCGCGCGCGCGTATAAGGCCCCGGTTGTGGTGCAAATGTCAAAACAAAACCAAATAAATGTAGAAATTAAAATACCGGTTTTAACGACATGCGGGCTTTTGGCTGCAAAACAACGCTGGTAGAAGCTGGGGTCAATCAGCGTAGTCAGGGCAATAAAACCCCACACCAACGTATTCAACCACGAATTTCCGCCCGTTACGGAAAAGTGAGAGGCGGGCAAATGCGCTTTTAAAAAAGACAGGCCGCCAAAATTATACACGGAAAAAATAACCACTAATAATACCGCGCTGCACATGACAAAAAATTGCACTAAGTCCGAAAATACCACCGAGCGAAACCCGCCCCACGCTGTATACAAACACGTAAGCAAAGTCCCGCAGATCATGCCCAGCAATATGTCCATACCAAAGACCATGTGTAAAAACATTCCCAGGCTTAGCACATAAGCGACCGGAGTGATATATAAAAATGTAAAAAAAGCGGCTACCTTGGCTGATTTAGGGCCAAACATCTGAGAAGTTAAATCCGGCAGCGTCATGGAGTGGTATCGGGCAATTTTATTGGAGATAAAAAAGGCAAAAATAAGATACGCAATATACCAAAAAACGCCTTGCGTAACAAAATTGTAGATACCATCATTAAAAGTAATTTCACTAATGCCGAAAATGCCCCCATACCACGTGGCGACTAATGTGGCTACAAATAACGGTAAGGTCAGTTGTCGGCCCATGAGCAAATAGTCCAGCGGCGTCATGGATGTTTGCGCCCCCCGGTTTTTAAGACGCAGATGTCCATATAGTGCGGCCAGTACCGTAGACAACAAAATTACGGTAAATATGCACCAATCCCATCCTTTTAAATAAGAAAATACATTTAATTGTGTTTGCATACTCACAGGAAAACAGCCCTTTGGATGTTCCAAGGGCTGTTTTTATTTTACTAAATAACGAGAGACACCGTTATTGCCACTTCATTAAATACGGCGGAATCAGTAGCGCAAACGATAGCAAATACATCACAATTAACAGCGGCAACATCCATTTCAACCATTTAGGATACGCAATGCGCGCAAAACCGATAGCGGCAATGGTTACCGGATCGGTCGGGATGACCATGTTCATCCAGCTGCCGCCCAGTTGGAAAGCGAGCACCATGGTTTGGCGCGTAATGCCGATGAGGTCAGCCAAAGGCGCCAAAATCGGCATCGTCAGCACGGCTTTACTGGAACCGGACGGGATAAAGAAATCAATGACCGTTTGCAACATCATGGCCGCCCACGAAGCACAAACCGGATGCAAGTGTTTAATCGCGCTGGACATCCACTCCAATAGCGTATCCAAGATGTGCCCGTTATTAGCTACAATTACAATGGCTTGTGCAAAGCACAATAACATGGCAATTTCCGCCATGCTCCGTACCCCGTCAAAGAAAGCATCTGTAAATTGTTGCATTTTCATCTTGCCTAAAAATCCGCATACGAACCCGACACCCAAAAACAACGCTGCAATTTCCGTAATATACCAGCCGGAATTTTCCAGTTTGAGCATGGTGATTAAATCCAACCCCCACCGGCGGTTGATGAAGGCACACAATTGCGGTTTTAACACGCCGAGAATAAGCCCAATCATTCCCAAACCAAAGGCAAGTAATACTAATTTTTGCCGGCGCGTCATGTGTGTTTCGGCTTGGTTGAGTTTTAATTCTTTGCGTTTTTCAAGGTCAAATTCATACGTTAAGCTTTTTTCCGGATTTTTGCGAATCCGGCGGGCATACAAGGCTAACCACGTAATAACAACCGTGGTGCAGATGGCCCAAATGATGAGGCGGTAGCCCAAGCCGGAATAAAGTTGTACTTCTGCGATTGTTTGCGCAATGCCGACTGTAAACGGGTTGGTAAATGCAGCCGCAAAACCGACTCCCGCCCCAATAAACGGTATGGCCGTTCCCAGAGCAGAATCATATCCCAGAGATAAAGCCAGCGGAATAAAGATCGGAACGAATATTAAGGCTTCTTCGCACATACCAAAGGTGGCCCCGCAAAGGGAAAATACAATAATTCCCAATGGAATGAATAAGAACCGTAAATGCGGGTTATGTTTAAAGAAGTTGCTGACACTGTGAATACCCGCGGCAATCGCTCCGGTTTTTTCTATGACGTTTAAAACGCCACCGATAATTAAGAGGAAAATGATAACTTCTGCCGTTTTGGATATGCCATGTACAGGGGCTTTAAGAAGATCAAAGATTCCTTGCGGGGCAGCTTCTACCGCGTGATACGTGCCGGCGACTACCACTAAGCGGCCGTCTTTATCTTCTACCCGGTCATAAGAACCGGCGGGGACAATCCAGGTAAGTGCAGCTACAATCGCCAAAATGGATAAAATAATGGCGAAGGTGTTTAGTTTGATTTTTGATAAGATTCTAGACATTCCTTTTTCCTTAATAAAATAAGTTGCAACAACTATATATTGTACTAAATACGTACTTAATACAACGATATTTTTTTACTGTCCGCCCGGACGCATTATTTTATATACTCTAACTATGCTTTATATGGTGCCTACGCCGCTTGGCAATTTGCAAGACATTACGTTACGCGCTTTGGATGTACTCAAAAGTGCGGACGTTATTTTGTGTGAGGATACCCGTCGTACACAAGGGTTGTTGGCGCATTTCGGCATTTCCAAGCCGACGATTCGTTACAACGAGCATGATGAGCGATCCGTTAAGCATTGCTTGGAAATATTACAAAGCGGCAAAACAGCTGCGCTGGTGTCCGATTGCGGTACGCCGTGTATTTCGGACCCGGGGTGGAAATTAGTGCGCGAAGCTGTACAAGCCGGGATCAAAACATCATCTCTGCCGGGGCCCAGTGCGGTAGCGTGTGCTTTGGCGGGCGCCGGTATTACGGGGGGGGCTTTTACGTTTTTAGGGTTTTTGCCACGCAAACCGGGCAAAGCCGCCAAAGTAATTGCCGCTGCGTATGAGCAAAATATTCCGGTTGTGTTATATGAATCCCCGTACCGAGTGCTTAAAATGCTAGAATTGATTGCCAAAACGTTAGGGGAAGATACCCCTGTTGTTGTGGCGCGGGAACTTTCCAAAGTGTATGAAGAATGGCTCCGCGGATCGGTGGGAGAAGTAGCGAGAATATTGTCTGCCCGTTCCAAAGTACAGGGCGAATTTGTTTTAATTATAGATAGACCTAATACGCAAGCGGCGCAGGAAGATGAATCAAACTCGTATTTTTAATTTAGCCGATATCACGGCGCAAGAACTAACCGAATTGGCGCATGCCCTAGACAAAGGAGCTGTGGCGGCCTTGCCTACGGACACGGTTTACGGTTTGGCTACCGGTGCTTATTGCGAAGAAGGTATCCAACGGATCTATCGCCTTAAGAACCGCCCGGCTACAAGTCCGTTACAGCTTTTGGCGGCCAGTACGGAGCAGGCACATGAAATCGCGCAGTTTTCACCGGAGGCTGAAAAGTTAGCCCGCCGTTTTTGGCCGGGGGCACTAACCATGGTACTTCCGCCTACGGTGCGGGGGCAGGCACTTACCCGTGGGTTTGCCGGATTGGGGATCCGGGTGCCGGGATATCAATTTTTGCAGCGACTGTTGAAAGAAATGTCCGGCGTGTTAGCCAGTACAAGTGCTAACGTCCATGGACAAAAAGTGATAACACAAGAAGAAATTTTGTTAGATACTTTTAACGGACAAGTGGATTACTTGATAAAAACCGGTACGCTTAGTCCGGTTGCTTCCAGCGTGGTAGATTTAACGGGTTGCCCGCGGTTACTGCGGGAAGAAGCTATTTCCCGCGTTGCTTTGGAAGGACTGTTGGGCAAGCGGTTGGATTAAACTAAATAGAGAGGTAATATATGCCGTGGCAACAATTTGTGGTATACGCAATCGTAGCGGCAGCGGGGTTTTCGCTGCTAACGTATTGGATAACTAAAAAATTTGTTTTAAGAAAAATGAACCGCACCATCATGAAAGCGGAGCATAATTATCAGCAGCAAATTTCCTCTTTACAACAACAACTTTCCGGGAAAGTGAACATGTTGGAAGGAATGGTAAATAAATTGCGTTTGTCCAATCAGGAACTTACCCGCCTTAATGAAATCCGTTCTAAATTTATGTCCGTGGTCGCGCATGATCTGCGCCAACCGCTTTCTTCCATTCAAGGTTTTGCCTCCATTTTAATGATGGATAGCCCGCAAGGAGGCGGTAATAACGACCAAATCGCCCTTAACAATATTTTAAAAGCAACGGACAATATGAATATGTTAATGGCGGACCTGATGGATATATCCATGATTGAATCAGGCCGTTTTAAAGTGGATGGTCAACCATTTAGTTTTAATGCGCTCGTTAACGATGTCGTTACCTTGCAGGCGGTGAACGCTCAAAAGAAAGGTATTTTCTTGCAAAAGTATGATTGCCCGACGGATATTACGGTGCTAGCAGATCGGTTCCGTATTTCACAAGTGATCAATAATTTAATCGGTAATGCCCTTAAATTTGCTCCGCAAGGCGGGCGGGTGGAAGTCAGTTTTTATAAAGAAGGGGATCACGTTACCTGTAAGATTGCCGATAATGGTCCGGGCATTTTACATACAGAAAAAGAAAAGATTTTTCAAAAATTTCACCAATCGGATAACGACCGCAATCTCAAAAAGCAAGGTTGGGGATTAGGTTTAGCTATTGCCCAAGAAATTGTGCTGGCCCATGGGGGGGAAATCGGCGTAGAGAGTGCGGGTCTCGGTCAAGGGGCGATGTTCTGGTTTAAATTACCGCAGCACCCGGCTGTTCCGCTTAAACGCCCGGACGCATCTGTCTTACAAAATAAATAAAATATCCCCCGGCAAAAGCCGGGGGATATTTTTTGATAAGCGGCCCATACCCCAGATTCTGTCAGCCCTTGCGGGCCGGATAACCATTACTCTAAGCGGCCTACTTGGTTACGAACGCGGGCAGCGTATGAACCGGCTTGGCCTTGCTCCATGCGGGGTTTGCCTTGCCGCGTTTGTTGCCAAACGCGCGGTGCGCTCTTACCGCACCTTTTCACCCTTACCCTTGCGGGCGGTTTATTTTCTGCGGCACTTTCCGTCCGGCGGGATTTTAGCCCCGTCAGCCCACTCTTTCGGGTGGCGCATTGCCGTGCGGAGTCCGGAAGTTCCTCCCCCGGCAAGCCGGAGGCGGTTATCTGGGCCGTCTTATTAAATTGTACCAAATTAAAAATCGCCAAATAAGTCCGGTTGGTTGGTTCGTTTTTTAGGTAAGGATGTTTTACGCACCACCGGCTTGATTTCCACCCCATTAACCTGCTTGGTTGTAGCGGGAGCGGAGACAATTTCTTCATCTTCCGGCAAGTGTTCAATAGGGTTGAACCCCAACGATTGTTTGGCATCCATGGCCTTGTTGGCCAAGGCGTCGGGGGCTTTGTTAAATTCCCGTAAAACATGTTTAATATGAATTGTAAACGAAGCTGCCAGGCGGCGGATTATTTGCATGCGAGAGGCTAAGTCCGGGTTTTTGATTTTATATTCCCCTAAAAATTGTTTTACCAGCAGTAAAGAGTCGGATTCTATAAAGAGTTCCGTAGCTTTTAACTCTTTGGCTTTAATAAGGGCTAATTTCAGGGCGGTGTATTCGGCCTGATTGTTGGTGCAATGCGCCATAAAATGGCCTTCTTGCGAGAGGACTTTTCCTTCCAAATTACAAATGACGTACGCTGCCGCCCCGGGGCCGGGGTTTCCGCGCGAACCGCCGTCTATATTAATTTTTACTTGCATGAGACTATTGTAGCAAATTTGTACGGTGCTTTTGTGTTGAGGGTTGTCATCCGGCGGCTTGTTTTTGTATACTTTTCGGGTATAAAGACAAGTTGGTTAAATACCGGGAGTGTTTATGATACATAAAAAAGGTTTTACTCTTATTGAGTTGCTGGTAGTAGTGCTTATTATAGGTATATTAGCTTCTGTTGCTGTGATGCAATATCAGAAAGCGGTTATGAGGTCGCGTGCCTCGGAAGCATTTATAATTTTAAAAAGAGCAAAAGATGCTTTTTCATTAGCCTATATGGCTGATCCGTCCGTGCCGCCCAATCCTCAAGATATTTTGGATTTGCCCGGTTGTGAATGGCATGGTGATGGTCCGGAAATTACAAATTGCAGAACACAGTACTTTGATTATCATTTGGCTGGACGGTCTGTTTCTGCTTTTGGTTTCTTAGAAGGCAATTCCGAACAAGCCAGTTTTATGTTTTATTTGGAAACTCCGTATTCGTTTTCCAGCAATTGGGACTCACGGAAAGATTGCGCGGCCTATACCGATAGAGGGTTTGAAATTTGCCAGGCCTTTGAAGATGATGGGTTTAATGTTATATATAAACAATAGATTTCACGATTGCAAAAAAACCGGAGCGGTTGATTTCCGCTCCGGTTTTTTATGAATCGATTTTTACACTAACCCTTGGTCAAGCATGGCATCGGCTACTTTAATAAATCCGGCGATGTTGGCCCCTGCCATATAGTTGCCTTTCATACCGTATTCTTCGGCGTAAGATAGACAACTGGTGTGAATGCTGTTCATGATACGGCGCAAATATTGGTCCACCTCTTCGCGCGTCCAATAAATACGCATGGAGTTCTGTGTCATTTCCAGGCCGGACACTGCTACGCCACCTGCATTAGAGGCTTTGCCGGGAGAATACAAAATCCCGGCATTTTGAAAGGCCTCAATGGCTTGCGGGGTGCAGGGCATATTGGAACCCTCGCATATGCATTTGCAACCATTTTTAAGGAGTGTTTTGGCATCGTGTTCATCCAGCTCGTTTTCGCAAGCGGTCGGGCAAGCGATATCGCACGGAATGTCCCACGTTTTTTGACCGGGACGGAAAACCGCTTTTTTGAATTTTTTATTATATTCTTTCAGGCTCCCGCGCCGCACAAAAACCAAATCTTTTAAGAAAGCTAGTTTTTCCGCATCTACGCCATCGGCGTCATAGATGCTGCCGTCATAATCCATAAAACCCACGACTTTGGCTCCTAACTCGGTTAATTTTTCAATGGCATGGACGCCTACATTCCCGGTACCGGAGATAATGGCTGTTTTACCTTGCAAAGTGTCTTTCTTGGTAGCCAACATATTTTGGGCAAAATAAGCTACTCCGTATCCGGTAGCTTGCGGACGCAAGAGACTACCGCCCCAGTTAGGTTTTTTGCCGGTGAATGCTCCGGTGAAATCGTTTGTTAGTTTTTTATATTGCCCAAACATGTAGCCTATTTCCCGCGCACCGCAACCTAAATCTCCGGCGGGAATATCCGTATGATAGCCGATATGATGATACAGTTCGTTAATAAACGAATGGCAAAAACGCATGACTTCAGCGTCTGACTTGCCGCGTGTATCAAAATCGCTGCCGCCTTTTCCGCCACCTAAGGGAAGCGTAGTTAGGCTATTTTTAAAGGTTTGTTCAAAGGCCAAAAATTTTAAAGAGTCCTGCGTAACCGAACTGTGGAAGCGTATTCCGCCTTTGTACGGCCCCAAGGCGCTGTTAAATTGCACGCGAAACCCGCGGTTAACGTGGATTTCCCCTTTATCATCTGCCCACGGAACACGGAAACTGATAATACGTTCCGGCTCTACAATGCGTTCCAAAATTTTTTCTTTTAGGTAAATGGGTTTCTGTTCCAGTACGGGCTTTAATGTGCTCACTACTTCGGCTACCGCTTGGTGAAATACTTTTTGTGCGGGATCTCTTTTTTGTTGCGCGGCCAAAAAATCTGCGGTATAGGTATTGATATCCATGGTAACTCCTTAATGTGTTGCAATTGGTTACCTTCCATTATAAACTTATGCGGGACAGAACGCAAGGGGCTGCGGATTTTGAAAAGCAAATATGTTACACTATATACAAGGCATTTTATAGGAGTGCAAGATGAAACTGTCCGCTAACATGGAAGATTATTTGGAAGCAATTTCTTTTTGTGCTGACGAAAAGGGAATGGCGCGTGTAAGCGATGTACGCGATATGTTGGGCGTAAAAACCCCCAGCGTTACGGGCGCTATGAAGGCACTGATGCAGGCCGGTTATGTAAAGCACGAACCGTATAGCGGCATTGTGCTAACGCCCAAAGGGCGCCGCGCGGCGGAAGACGTTAAAAAACGTCACGCTATTCTAAGCCGGTTCTTAACGCAGGTGTTGGGTGTTAACCCTAAAACGGCCGATATGGACGCTTGCAAAATGGAACACGCCGTCAGTAAAGAAACGTTGAATAAACTGCACGCCTATCTACACCAAATTACCGACCCGGCTAAATAGTTGCCTTTTTTATGTGGGGATATAATTTCTCCTATACGGCTTGCCCCTATTTTTCCTATAATATACTTATCCTTATTTTGGAGTTTTAATCATGGCAAAAAACAAGTATTCCCATACCGTTTTGTTACCTAAAACGGATTTTCCGATGAGGGCAGGCCTCGCGCAAAAAGAACCTAAAATTTTAGATTTTTGGAAGTCTATTAATCTCTATGAAGCTATGCTCAAAAAAAATGAGCAAGGCAAACATTTTGTTTTGCACGACGGGCCGCCTTACGCCAATGGAAAAATTCATATCGGTCATGCCTTGGATAAAACCATTAAGGATATTATTTTAAAATCCCGCGCCCTAACGGGCCATTATACTCCCTATGTGCCGGGGTGGGATTGCCACGGCCTTCCTATTGAGCAAGCTTTGCTCAAAGAGCTTAAACAAAACAAAAAACACATTACGGACGTACCGGCCTTTCGCAAACGGGCGCGCGAATTTGCCGCTAAATTTATTGATTTACAACGGCAAGGATTCAAACGTTTGGGTGTACAGGCCGATTGGGATAACCCATATTTAACAATGTCCGAACGTTACGAAGGCATTACCGTAGGGGCATTCTTAGATTTAATTGAAAAAGGATACGTCTATAAAGGGCAAAAAACGATTACCTGGTGCCCGCATTGTGAAACCGCTTTGGCCGATGCCGAAACGGAATATAAAGATGTTTCTTCTCTGGCTATCTATTTGCGCTTTAAATTGGCCAATCCCAATCCTAAAATTTTAGGAGAGTTAGACTATACAAAGCCTGTTAATTTGGCTGTATGGACCACTACCCCGTGGACGATCCCCGCTAACGTCGCCGCGGCTGTATCCAATACGGAAGATTACGCCATTTTGAAAGATAGCCGGACCGGTGAATACTACCTTGTAGCGGAAAAATTAGCGGAAGAATTTTTGAAAAATACGGGATTGGATTGCACGCAAGTCGGCCAAGTGGAAGGATCCAAGCTGGTTGGAATGAAATATTATCATCCGCTTAGCCACCGCGAAAATCCCATTATTTGGACGGACTTTGTAACCATGGATACCGGGGTGGGGGTGGTACATATCGCGCCCGGCCACGGGGAAGAAGACGCCCAAGCCGGTAAACAATGGAAATTAGAAACGCTTTGTCCGGTAGATGAAAAAGGTTGTTATACCAAAGAGGCGGGCGTGTTTGAAGGAATGCACGTGTTTGAAGCGAACCCGCTAATGGTTAAAAAGTTAGATGAATTGGGGGCGCTCATCAAACAACAAGAAATTGTGCACAGCTACCCGCATTGTTGGCGCTGCCATAACCCCATCATTTTCCGCGCGACGGAACAATGGTTTATGTCCATTGATAAAGACGGCTTACGCCAAAAACTCATGGACAATTTGTCCAACGTCAATTTTTACCCGGCCGGTGGCCAAGAGCGCATGCGCTCTATGATCGGTTTGCGCCCGGATTGGTGTTTGTCGCGCCAACGCTTTTGGGGTACCCCGGTAGCGGTTGTGTATTGTAAAAAATGCGGGAAACCTCAAGTGGATCACCAACTTTTTGAATTTATCAAAACGCGTGCGATGAAAGAAGGATCCGATTTTTGGTTTACCGATCCGGTTGAAAAACTCATGCCGGAGGGATATACGTGTGCTTGCGGCGGCCGTGAATTTAGAAAAGAAACCGATATTTTGGACGTATGGTTGGATTCCGGGGTATCGTGGGCGGCCGTACTCAAAGACCGCGGGTTAGATTTCCCGGCGGATGTGTACTCGGAAGGCTCGGACCAACACCGCGGTTGGTTCCAAAGTTCCTATATTCCTTCTTATACGTTGGAAGGGAAAGCTCCCTTCAAAACAATTTTGACACATGGTATGGTGCTGGACGGTGCCGGCCGCCCGATGCATAAATCGGCCGGGAATGCCGTTGATCCGGAAGATGTGATCAATAAGTACGGAGCGGATATTTTACGGTTGTGGGTGTCCTTTTCCGATTATCAAGGCGACGTGCGTATCTCGGATGAAATTTTGCAAGGGCCCATTGATACGTACCGCAAAATTCGCAATACGGTGCGTTATGCGTTGGGTAACTTGCACGACTATGACCCGGCTTTACATCGGGTGCCCACCAAAGAATTAGCCGAAATGGACCGGTATATGTTGGGGCGGCTCAATGCCTTGATAGAAGAGGTACAAAAAGGCTACGAGGAATTTAACTTCCGCCGGGCCATGCGGGCGTTAACGGACTATTGTATTTTGGATTTATCCTCGTTTATGTTGGATGCTTCCAAAGACCGTTTATATACCTTGGGGGCTTCTTCTCCCGCACGGCGCAGTGCCCAAACCGTACTGGCGGAAATCGCGGTAACGCTTTTGCAATTGATGGCCCCGGTACTTTCCTTTACGGCCGAAGAAGCGTGGCAGGAACTACGCAAGACGGCTCTGGGGCGTGAATTGCCGCAAAGTATTTTTCTTTCCAACATGCCGGCCAATGCAAGCCTCGTGCCGGATATTAAGTTGGAAAATAAATGGAACCGCATTCGCGAAATACGCGAACGGGTGCAGAAGAATTTGGAAGAAGCACGCCAGAAGGGTGTGATTGGCTCTTCCTTGGAAGCACAAGTAACTTTTAAAACGGCTGATAAGGATACAAAAGCTTTCTTGCAACAAACCCTTGATTTGTGGCCGGAAATCGCCATTGTGTCTGCGGTGGAAATTGCGGATGGTACAGAGCCGCTTAGTATAGAAGTAACCCACGCCAAAGGCACGAAGTGTGCCCGTTGCTGGCAATGGAAAACGGACGTAGGTTCTCACCCGGTACATAACGATGTATGCGGACGTTGCGCCGCTGTGCTGGAAAAAGAAGGAATTACGGTAAACGCAGATGAAAAAGTCCGTGCATGAGCGGGGAATGCAAGTAAAATCCTGGGTATATGCTCACGGAGCTGTTTTGGCCGCGTTGGCCGGGATTTTTGCCGTAGACCGCCTTACTAAAGAATGGGCGCGAGCTGTTTTGACGAAAGGGGCCCTGGAAGTATGTTCTTTTTTTCATTTGCGCTATGTGGAAAATACAGGGGCAGCCTTTGGTATGATGCAAGGCGGAAATTGGGTGCTGATTTTTGTGATGTTAAGCATTATCGGCTATGTGGTGTTTAGTTGGAAAGAGCTTTGCGCGCAAGGGGCCTGGGCCAAGTGGGGGAGTGTGTTGATTTTGGCAGGGGCTTTTGGCAATCTTTATGATAGAATAGTTTTGGGGTATGTAGTAGATTTTTTGGATTTTTTGGTGTGGCCCGTTTTTAACGTAGCGGATAGTGCTATTACGGTAGGGGCGGGGTGTTTTATAATTTCTTTATTTTTTAACTGGAAGCAAAAACGGGAGGAAAGATGAAAAAGATATTTGTTTTTCTGGTAACGATTTTGTGTTTGGCCGCTTGTAGCTCGGATAAAGACCTTTTCCAAAAAGCGCGTTTAGCTACTTCTAAGGGGGATTTCCGCCAAGCCATCGAATTATATAGCCGGGCTCTGAAACAAAACCCGGATAATTTTGCGGCTGTTTTAAACAGAGGCGTCCTGTGGGAACGCTTGCCGGTAAAAAAATCGGGAGAACGCCAACAAAACCGGCGCAAAGCGGAGCAAGATTATTTACGCGCGCTAAGTATTAACCCTTATTCGGCGGAAGCATGCAATAACTTAGGGGCTTTGTATATTGACATGGGACGGTACCTGGATGCGGTGTATCAACTCAGTGATGCTTTAACTTTGGATCCTAATTATTTCACAGCCCGCATGAACCGCGCGATTGCCTATTACCGAATCGGAAACGCCTCCAAAGCACTGGCTGACTTTAACCAAGCTGTTAAGCAACGCCCCAAAGATCCGATTCTTTTATTAAATCGGGCGCTTACTTTTTATGATATGAAACAATATGAAGCTGCCGCCAAAGATTTATCTGCCTTGCTTTCTGCCGACCGCAACAACGCACGGGCCTATTTGGAGCGTGCACGGGCTTTTATTAAAATGGGGTATCCTTCCGAGGCATATGCCGATTTGGAAAAAGCGGTCTCCATTAAACCGACCTATGCTTTAGCCTATTACTACATGGGCGATTTGATGTTCCGCAAAGGAGAAAACGAAATGGCTTTAGGGCTTTTAGTGCGTTCTAAAGAATTAGCCAACCAATACGCGCCCACGTATGAATTGATGGGTGATATGTTAGCCGTGCAAGATCCGGTAGCCGCTACTTCCAATTATATGGTCGCTCGCAAGCTGGATCCGGCCCATGCCAATCGGTATGATGCTAAAATTCGTTCCATGAAAACTGACAAAGGACGCGAACGCGTGCACGCAGCCCGCTTCTTCCCGCGGTAAACAGACGTATGACCTTAGACCAACAAACAACTACGGATTTTATTCCGGCGGTTTTGACAAAACCGTCGTGGAAATTTACGGTTCGTTTTCTCTTTTCCATGTTTTTGTGGTTGGTAATGGTTTTTTCGCTAACATTTCGTTATTCGCAAGTTAGTTTCTTTATTTTGGTATTGGTCAATGCCGTGTTTTGTGCGGATATCTTCATTCGCAGCGCTTGGAGAGATCTCAATGAAGGGCAAATCGGTTTTGCCCTGTTGGTAAGTGTATGTGTAATCTTCGGGTTATTAGATTCTGCCTTGCATACATTCTTTGCTTCCTCTTTTGTTTTTCCTATCAAAGAATCCTATATTTATGTAGCCTTATTTCTAACGTGTGCTTTATGGATACAAAGTGCCCGGGTACGAGAACAAGAACGGGCGCAGATATACATCAAAAAAATAGATGATTTTTTACCCAAATCCGCCCGTAAGTGTCGTGCCGACCGTACTTGTAAAGTGTTTGCCAACGAGTTGGCCGCCGGAGATAGTGTGTTGGTCCGCCCCGGCGAGCGAATCCCCTGTGACGGACGCATTACGGAGGGAAATACGGCCATAGATGAACAGTTGCTTTCCGGGAATACCTTGCCGGTATATAAACAAAAAGGGGACAACGTCTATGCCGGTACTATTAACAAAACAGCAGTTATTCACGTAGAAGTATTGCGGGCGTTGCCGTCATCCGAGCTGATGAATGTAGTGCGGGCCGTGCAACAAAGTGAGTTGCGTCGTAGTTTGTGGACAGATGATTTGGATGCGTATGCGGCTAAGGCACTTTTTTTCTTGATTCTGGTGGTGGCTGGACAAAGCGGTTTTATCGTTACCCGATATGGTTTTTCCCATGCCTGGCAGTACAGTAGCTTTTGTTGGCAACTGTTGGCATTAGGGGTTCCCCTGGCTTTGTTGTTTGCCCAACGGCTTCCGTTTTTCTTTGCGCTACACGCCGCAAACCGGGCGGGAATTCGTATTCAAAACCGCTATGCCTTATCTCACCTGACACAAGCCGACACCATTTTTTTTGATAAAACCGGTACCCTTACCTACGGGGCTTTAAATGTGCGCAGTATGAACCCGGTAAAAGATACGCCGCAAGCGGCACGCGAACTCTTGGAAGCAGTTGCTTGCGCCGAACAACGGGTCAATGGGCCGTTTGCTAAAGCCCTGATGAGTTATGCTAAAGAGAAACACATTGTTCCTCGGCCGGTTACTACGTTTGAAGTGATTCCCGGTATTGGGGTACGGGCTACGTGCGGGAAAGACACTATTTTTGCCGGGCGTATTCAGTGGCTGACGGAACAAGGGCTGTCCTTGCCGCGGGCCGCCTGCCGTGAAAAAGAAGTGGTGGTGTGTGTCTCTCAAAATGACCGTTATTTAGGGTATTTTGTATTGGAAGATGCCATCCGCCCCGGCGCCATAGAAACCATCTCTTTCCTGAAAAAAGAAGGCAAGGAAATGTTGTTAATTTCCGGCGATAATGAGGGGGCCGTATCGGAAATTGCCAAAGAAGTCGGTATTGAAAAACAGAATTTTAATGTCTTGCCGAAAACGAAGGCGGAAATTATTGGCAATTTGCGCGCTTTAGGACGCAAAGTAGTCATGGTGGGGGATGGGTTTAACGATATTGTGGCGCTCTTGCGTGCCGACGTGGGAGTGGTGTTTTTGTCCGGGAATAATACGTATTATAACTGGGTAGATATTTTGCTTTCCCGGCGGGACTTGTATCCGCTTATGGATTTATTTACAATGAATAAAAGAATAGGGCGTACCAGCAGTTTTAATGGCGTGGCGGTGTGTCTGTTGAATATAATTTGGGTGGAATATTTGCTTTGGCAGTCTAGTCAACAAACAGATTGGCGTTGGACGTTGGGCGGATGCTTAGTGATTTTGCTCGTCATTTTATTAAATTCAATGAGGTTATTAAAAATTAAATGAAAAAACAAGATATTGATTTTGGTTATACATCTGCTCATGCACGTAAAAATGCGGATGCAGTCTTGCCGGAGATTCAATGCTGGCCTAACCAGTATAAGCGGGATTATGATATTAAAATAGAACTGCCGGAATTTACTTCCGTTTGCCCCAAGACGGGGTTGCCGGATTTCGGTACTATTACGATTGAGTATGTGCCCGAAAAACTATGTTTAGAGCTAAAATCTTTGAAATATTATCTGTTGGAATACCGCGATATGGGTATTTTTATGGAAAATATTGCCAATAAAATTTTAGACGATGTGGTAAAGGCTTGCAAACCGAAACGCGCCACGGTAACGGGTGTATTTACACCCCGGGGCGGCTTGCGTTCTGTGATTACCGCTAAATACGAAAAGAAGAAAACAAAATGAAATTTCTTAAAAAAACTTGCATGCTGGTTTTATCTTTTCTAATCGGTGCTGCCGTGATGCATTGGTGGGATACGCACCGCAACCCCTCTGCGACACAACCGGTATTGGCAGGGGAAGAAACGTCTTCCGTGTGGTTGTTAGATATGGAAAAAGCGTCCACGCCGCAAGATATGCAAGAAGTAAAAACCGCGGCCGATACCCCACAAGAAGTGACCATCCCTTCACAACTTTCCAAAATAGAGTTACCGGGAGTTCAAACCGTTATTTCACGTTCCGGAGCGGAGTTTTCACCTCAATCCGGTGAAGAGGACCAGCCGGAGGCGGGGGCGGTGGATTTGCAGAATGTATCTTATAAAACCATTCCGGTAAAGGAAGAAACCGCAGAGGAAACGGAAAGTAAAATTTCTATGATTGAGGCTCCTGTCAGTGCTAAACTCATTAGCTCGGTAGAGGAATACCGCGAATTTAAACGCGAAGCCCGGGGAGATTATCCACAGGCGGATTTTAACAAACAACAAGTGCTGGTGCTGGAATCGGGCAGTAATTTACCGGATAAAGCTTTTGAGATCGTATCCGTGCAGGAAAAAGACGGAAAACGGTTGGTTTTGTATCGGGTAAATATTTTTGGGTTGGACAAAAAAACAAATACACACAGCGCGCAAGTGTTGGAAAAAAGCAAACTCGCGCTTGAACTGAAACAGGTCTTATAGTAGACGAGTTTCAAATAAAAATCCCCGGGGAGCTCCCGGGGATTTTTTATTACATATCAAAACTGTTATTTGGCTCCGGCTTTTTTCAACAAATCAACTATTTCGGTATATTGTTGTTCGGTCGCTATGGACAAGGCCGTATGCCCATCTTTTGATTTTAAGTTTATATCGGCTCCGTTTTTCAAAAGCACTTCGGCTAAACGCGCTTGTCCAACAAGGCAGGCCCACATGAGTGCTGTTAGGCCCGATTCGTTCTTCTCATCAATTACGGCTCCGTGATGTAGTAATACTCCCATAATTTCTTCGTATACTTGTTGCCGTTGGGATAATTTAAGAGCATTTTCTTCATTTGGCTCTTGGCTAATTTTTTTAGCCAGCTCCGCTAACTCATTGGTAGTGCGTGCCGCAAACATAAGTGGTGTATTGCCTTGAGAATCTTTAGCATTTACGTCGGCTCCTTTTTCAACCAGAACTTGCAATAAGGGCAAATTTCCCTGAGAGGCTGCTTGCATAAGAGGTGTCCCGCCAAAATTGGTTTGGGCCTCCAGGTTGACTCCCTTATCCAAAATCACTTGCAAAACGGCTGGTTGGTTGCTGTATGCAATCGCTAACCCTACTGTCTGTTGAGCGTCGCCGGGTTGTTTATCTAACAAGCGTTGTAAAATTTCGGTATTTCCTTGGCGGATAGCCCCTATCCAAATAAACTCGGTAATAGGAGTGTTTTTATCCAAGAGATCTTGTGCTTTTTGTAAATTGTTTTCCAAAACCGCATTATGCAAATCATTTACGTCTTGCGGGATGTACGTTTCTATCCCGGCTACTTCGGTAGCAGAGGTGTTATCAGCCGGCGTTTGGGTTACAAGCACGGGTGTTTCTTCAACAGGAGCGGGCGGTTGGGATTTTTCGGTTTGGATTTCTACAGGGGCCGGTATCTCCTCTGCAATTTCCGGTTTTTTAGGTTCGGCCGGCTCCAAAGAAACATTTTTTTGGACACGGGGCGCCGGACGCGGGGTCGGTTTTTCCGCGACGGTCACGACCGGTTGTTGTGGCTCAGCGGAAGGAACAGGTTCTTCCTCTCGGGTAAGCCAACCGGCCAGACACCCCAGGCCTACCGCCATACACAAAAGGACCAAATGTCGTAAGGTTAATTTCATAAACGTCGTTACGTACGGGTGTTAGAAAGATTATTTTTTTAACAAGTTGGCCGACGGTTTAAACCGTATTTTGGGCTTGGCAGGAACTTGTACTTTTTCCCGTGTTTTGGGATTGTGGCGAGTAACAGGACGGGCCATTTTTAATTGGAATGAACCAAAATTGCTAATAACCACTTTGCCATCGCGTTTCAAACCGTGTTTAATAATCTCAAATACGCTGTTTACTGCGTTTTTCGCTAATTTTTTATCTACTACTTTGCGGGTTAAATGTCGGATTACGTCGTCTTTATTCATAAAATTTCCTTATTTGTTTCCCCGGTTGATAAAACCCATAGCTTGTAACAGCACGTGGGGCTTTTGTCCTTGGCAAACGATCTGCCAAATAGCATCAATAATAGGGGTATTTAAATGGTTTCGGCGAGCAATATCGTATACGCTCTGCACAGAATTGACACCTTCTGCAATAGTGCCTACTTCTTTTTGGGCTTCCTCCAGGGATAAGCCGGAACCGAGTTTCTCTCCCAACCGGCGGTTACGGGAAATGGCTGACATACCGGTTAAAATGGCATCCCCAAAACCGGCCAAACTGTACACGGTACCGGCTTGCCCGCCTTGGCTGATGGTAATGTCGCTCATCTCTTGCATGGCCTGGGTGATAAGCGCGGCTTTTGCGTTGGCACCGTCGCCAATGCCGTCAATCACCCCACATCCGATAGCCAATACGTTTTTAATCCCGCCGCCATACTCTACGCCGCGGCGATCGGTAGACGGCACAACGATAATCGGATCTGCATTGATGACGTCGGCTACTTCGTGTACCAAGGTTTGATCGGCCCCGGCCAACATAATTTTGGTGGGCACGTTTTGAGCGACTTCCAAGGCAAAACTCGGGCCGGAAAAAGCCAATACTTTATCTTTTAGATGAGGGAGTTCCTCTTCAATAATTTCGCAGATTGTTTTAAATGTTTTATCCTCAATGCCTTTGGACGCGTTTACGATCGGCACGATGCGGTTTCCCAACAGCGGTTTAAGTTGCGTGCGGCAAAAGGTGCGGATGGCTTTAGAAGAGAATACGAAAATGATTAAATCCGTATCCTTAATGGCTTCTGCTACGTTGCCGGTTAAATGGATATTATCGTGTATTTTAAAGTTTGGAATATTGGGGTGGCGGCCCATGGTTTTGAGCACATTTAAAAGTTGCTCGTTGTATTCCCACAGACGGACATCCAACCCTTTTTTGGCTAAATGCTGGGCAATCACGCTGCCCCAAATGCCGGCTCCTAAAACGGTAACCTTATTTATGTTCATGGTGTTCTCTCTTTTTAGCCCCGTCTTCAAATTTTAGTTCTTTTTGTTGGAGTAACCGCTTAATGTTGGGGACATGTTTGTAAATAACCAATAGACCAATGGCGGTTACCATTAAATTGACAGACATAGGGTGATTGCCGATAAAAAAGCTACATACCGGCAGTACAATACACGCACAAATGGAGCCAATAGAAATGCGTCCCCACAGGGCCACGCAAACCACAAAGGCGGCAAATGCGATGGCGGTAGGAATCGGCAATAAAGCAGCAAACACTCCCGCGGAAGTAGCGACGCCTTTCCCTCCCCGGAATTTCAAGAAAATAGTCCACATATGGCCTAAAATGGCAATTACCCCGCAGGCGATGGCAATCCAGTAAGAATCCGGGCAATAATGCCGGGCCAAGCAGACCGGGATGAATCCTTTACAGGCATCTATTAAAAACGTGGAAATGCCCGCCCACTTACCAACGATGCGGTACACATTAGCGGCGCCGGGATTGCCCGAACCGTGCTGGCGTATATCTATGCCCATGGCATGTTTAGCAATTAGGTAGCCGGAGGGAATAGACCCCAGGAGATAACTAAATAAAACGAGCAGGGTAATAGTAATAATCATATAATAAATTATATTAAATTTGCCCCAACTGGGACAGCGTTTCATTAAAAAGTGGTTTTTTAGAGAAATTTTATATACACTTATAATATGAAAAAGAGCCCGTTTTTATTTCTATTCTTTTTATGCGCGTCCGGGATTCTGTATGCCCAGGAAGAACCGGTTAAGGTGCGCGAGGATAACTTTTTGGCCCAAAAAGAAATTTCCGTATGGCGTACCGACAAAACGGAAGATAGTTTGGTGCCTGTTTACTCGTGCCAAGCGATACGGATTTCTCCCAAATGGTTTTTAACTTCTGCCCACTGCGTGTATCCGGCGTGTAAAGGTTCGTTGCCCTGTACGGTGCAAGTAACCCTAGCCAAAGGTGAGCTTAGCCAAACGGTGCGTATTTTCCATTCAACATCAGCACAACGGGTGTTTATTTACGAAGGATTTTTCCCCGGTCAAAACCGAATCAGTAGTGTGGACGTAGCGCTTATTAAATTTGATCCGACGCGTGCCCAATATTCTTATGCGGCCATCGGGCAAGATGGCAGCTGGCATACCATTACCCAACAAGAATTTAATAAATTACTGCCTTACAGCCCCGAAACAAAAGCACAGTTGAACGCAGCCGGGGTACGGTTGGTGGGGGCGGCCAATCTCTCTACCTCTCGTTTCTTGCCGCAGTTAGCCGTCCCGCGTATGACGGAGGGGAGTTTGTCTTATTTAGTTTCCCCGTCTAGGGACGTATTTTTTGTACAAGAGTTGCAACATTTTATTTCCCCGGGTTTTGGCGTGCGGCGCGGTAATTCCGGCGGGGGGGTATTTACTACGCAAGGTGATTTGGTGGGGCTGGTTTCTTCTTTGGTGTACAATCCGGATGGAAGTGCCGCATTCAAAAATGATGAAGGAAGAACAATTGTTACTTTGCAAAATGCGAATGATTTATTTTTCTTTACCGGGTTTAACGGCTCTACGCTTAATTTTATTCGCAACCATGTAGACGGTTTACGTGTGATAGGGGCGGATAACGGGTTTGTTGCACCTACGCAAAAGAAATTTTCATCTATTATCAAAATTGTTAGCGGATTGCCTATGAAATTTGAGTAACACGAAACTTTTGAAATTACGTCCGGCGCGCTTAAAAGCCCGCCGGATTTTTATAGGTTTTTCAAGATTTGTTGGACTAATTGAGTGGGGACAAAATCTGCTATGCCCATCAGTTCCAATCGTTGGGCATTGGTGTAACGGTTAAACCAGGTGCGTTGGCGTTTGGCATATTGGCGCGTTTTGAGGACAATTTCCGCTATGGCTTTTTCACGCGAAAGAGCACCTTGTAAATAAGACATCACTTGCGGGTAACCTAAACTTTTTAGGGCCGGAACATCCGCCGGATGACCGGCTTGTAGTAAATCTTTTGTTTCTTTTACCATGCCGTCAAACATCTGCTCCGTACGTAGCTGGATGCGCTCGTTTAGCGCATCTTTATCCCAGTGTAAATACACCCAGTGTGATTGCTCTTTATCCGGTAATTGAAAGAATTTTCCGCTTTTAAGTTCACTTGCCGGTTTGCCTGTCAGTAAGCACAATTCCAGTGCGCGCATGGTGCGTTGTACATTGCCGGGGGGAATATGGGCGGCACTGACGGGATCTTTGGCTTGCAAGGCCCGGTGCAAACCCTCTTTGCCCTCTTTTTTTAAAAGATCTTCCAACGTCGCGCGCGTTTGCGGGGTGCTGCGAGGCAAATCATCCATGCCTACAAAATAGGATTGCAAATAAAGTCCCGTGCCGCCTGCAAAAATGAGCGGTTTAGTTGGGTTTTCGGCGACAATTTGGCGTGCGTGCGAACAAAAATCCCCGGCGTTAAACGTGTCCGCAACATCTAAAAAATCCACTAAATAATAGGGTATGCCGTCCGCCCGGTATATGCCATTTTTCCACTGGCCTTGCGGTTTGGCGGTACCGATGGTTAAATGTTTGTACACTTGGCGCGAATCGGCTGAAATGATAATACCGTCCGTCTGCCGGGCGAGTTCCAACGCGAGTTCCGTTTTTCCTGATGCTGTCGGGCCGCAAAGTACAATGGGTTTCATAGGTATATTATATTACTTTTCCCGGAGCGGAAAAGGACCAAAAGTTTGCCGCTTTTTTTGGAGAACGGGAAAAGTAAAAAAATGCCGCCGATCCTTGTACTTTTTGTGCCGTCAAAGAGTACCCAAAACCTCACCTTAATATGTGCTTTTCTGGGCCGCAGAAAAGCACCAAAAGGCGTCCGCCCACGCTTATAAAAAGCAGTTAAAACAGGGAAATTTTGCGAACTCACTATGTTCAAACACGCAAAATTTACTACCTGTTTTAACGCTTTTTAACAGCTCGCTATTGGGCGGAATAACCACGAACAACAAAGCGGTATTACCTTATTTGACTAGCGGCCTTTGGGGTTCCGTGGACGCGAGTCTTTTTGTTTCTTTTTCTACGAATAGAAAAAGAAAAGTGGAAACGCTTGTAATCGTTTTTTTTTTTTGATACACTACTTTTGTTAATTTCCCGTATAGGAGCATATATGAAAAATAGAAACAGTTGTATAGAAGGTTTTACCCTCATAGAACTATTGGTAGTGGTGCTAATTATAGGTATTTTAGCCAGCATAGCTTTACCGCAGTACCAAAAAGCAGTGGAAAAAGCACGCTCGGCTGAGGCCGTAAGCCATTTTTCTACCATGAAAAAACAAATAGATTTATTTTTGCTAGCCAATGGGGGGCATCCTTCTAGTACGACGTATTATGAAGATTTTGCATCAGTTGATATACCCGGAGAGATAGACCAATACCATGGTATTCGGACTAAATTTTTTCTTTATGAAAGCGCAGAATGTAAGCCCGATAGATGTGAGATAATGGCAATTCGGACAAATGGTGGTGACGATGATCCTGTTTTATATGGTTTTTCTTGTGAGCGTAGAAGTGGAAATAATACTTGGAATTGCTTTTGTGTTACTTTTTTCACGGATATCGGACGAAGTATTTGTAAAAATTTAGAGTCGCAGGGATTTACATACAGCGACAATGAATGGTAAAAATAACCCCCCAACTTTTGTTGGGGGATTATTTTGCGAAGGATATAACTTAGTTATTCAAATAACGATTCGTCTTTTTGAATTTTATTGCAGATTTTGTTGCATTTGCAGGTGCCGACGCACGGTTCGGGCAATTTCAACAAGATGCGGGTGTCGCAATCGTTAAAATCGTCGGCCATTTCGCTAATGAGTTTAGCGTGTTTGTCGGCCAATTTGGTAAATTCAATACCGATGGTATAAACGTTTTCACGTTCTTTTACCCAGGCCAAACGGGCTTCTACTTCCATTTTGTCCGTGCCGGGAAGTTGCAAACTGATTGAAAAATGATCCGCTAGCGGAGCCCCTAAAAAGCTAATCATGCGCATACCGGAAGCAGATAAGTCGGCTAAAATAGCTACCAGGGTTACTTCTTTGCCTTCTTGGGTGCGGTAACGCAAGTTGACCGGTTCAATGAGATTGCTGATAACCGGCAAACGCGGATGGCGGCGTCTTTCTGATGCAACATTCTTTTTTTTCATAATTAGTCCCTCGCAAGTAATAAAGTTCCTTCGGCTCTGTCAATGCTTAATTTTACCAAACTTCCCACCGGATAGCTACATTTTGTTTTTACCCAAAAACTACCCGAAGAGCGGCCCTTATGCGGTGTTTCCATTAACACTTCTTGGGTAGTACCCGCTTGTGCCTGGTAAGCCGTTTGAGCCAAACCTCTTACTTTATTTAACAAAATATCAAGCCTTTCTTCCAGTACCTCTTGCGGCAGTTGTTTCATGGCCGCGGCCGGGGTCCCTTGCCGGGGGGAATATTTATAGCAGTAGGCCGTAATAAAATTAGCTTGCTCCACAAGCGAAAGAGTTTGTTCAAAATCTTCCGGCGTCTCCGTCGGAAAACCGACAATCAAATCGGTAGAAATCATAAAGCCTTGGGCTTGCAGAGCTTTGATTTTATCCAGTAAAATTTCCCGTGTATAACCGCGTTTCATCTCTTGCAAGACTTTAGTAGAGCCGCTTTGGGCCGGCAAGTGAATGTGGCGTGCGATTTTGAAATTATCTTTAATTGCATTTAGAAATTGGGGCGTGAAATAAATGGGGTGCGGGCTGGTAAAACAAACCCGTTCTACCCCGGGGATTTGACTGGCTTGATTGAGTAAATCCGCAAAGGACACAGGGCCGTCCGCATAGGCATTAACGGTTTGGCCGAGTAACATGATTTCTTTAGCCCCGTCTTGGGCCTTGTGGCGGATTTCTTCCAGGATTTCCGCATGCGGTAAACATTTAATAGGGCCGCGCACGCTGGGGACAATGCAATACGTACAGGCAAAATTGCAACCGCGCATGATGGTTACGTAGCCGGTCAAGCCGGGGGCCGGGCGTTGGCCTTCGGCTGTTTGCGCCGGGAAAAGCCCGCTTTTATCCAACAAGTCGGAAAAATGTTCTATATTTTTGGCGCCGGAAAGAATATCTAAAAAAGGGTATTTCTTTTGCAGGCTGGCACCTAAACGTTGGGCGGCACACCCGGCAAAGATAATACGCCGGGTCGGGCGGTCTTTTTTCCAAGCGGCCAAGCGTCCTAAAAAAGAAACGGCTTTATGCTCGGCATGGTCACGCACGGTGCAAGTGTTAATTAGCACCGCGTCAGCCTCTTCCAATTGGTCCGTGCGTACATAGCCCCGTGCTGAGAGGTGCACGAACATCTCTTCCGAATCGGCCAAATTCATTTGGCAGCCGTAGGTTTGAATAAAAACTTTTTTCATGCGATAAAAAAGAGGCGGCTGGAAGCCGCCTCTAAACAGATTTAGAACAAGTCACTGATTTTTTTAATGTTTTGGGCCAACGGTTGCGCCAAGTGAATTTTGATTACCCGGCGGCCTTTGGATTCCAACGCCTGGAAGTCTCCCAGGGCTTGGGCGTTACACAATTGCCCAAACGTATACTGTTGCCCGGGAATTTGGATATCTTGTTCCGGTTCGGCGGAGAAGATAACAAACACGCCGTTGTTACCGTCCCCTTTGTGTAATTGCCCGGTGGAATGTAAATAACGCGGGCCGTAGCCAAACAAGACGGCGCGTTTGGTGCGTTGCATGATTTTATCGCGCAGTTGCATGAGGGCTTTTTCCGTCTCGGCAGAAGGATACACGTAGGGTAGAATAGCAATATAGTCATTGCTTTCCAACAATGAATAAAGATCTTGTGCCAAAGATTCCATTTTAACTTCGCCGGCAATATCTTTAGAAACGAGTAACGGGGCCGAGATAGAATCCGGTATGTTTCCCTTTTCCAGTTTTGCCAACACGTCTTTCGTCATGGTTTTGGCTTCTTGAACGTTGGGTTGGTCAAACGGGTTAATCGCCAAGATGGCTCCCGCCGCGGCGGTGGCAATTTCCCACAATAAGAACAAAGCACCCAAGTCATAAACGGACGGAACATCAATGGTAAATACCGGCAGTTCATGTTCGTCCAATTCGGCCGCTAAAGGTTGTAAGCGTTTGTCATCATCGCTACCGGTGGATAAATGCACAAAGAAGCGGTCCTCGCGGTAATCACAATTGCGGTGCAATAATTCACCCGCCACAGGGACAATCCCCTTGCCTTCCTTCCCGGTAGATTCGGCTACCAATTGTTCCGCCCATAAACCGAAAGTAGATAAATCTTTGGGGGTGAGCAACGTCAGTTTATCGCGGCCGTAGTTAACGACGCACGCACCCATGAAAGCGCCCAATTTAACAGCGGCATTTTCTTTTACCGGGGCGTCCGGCCCGAAGGTGGCGGCTTGTTGTTGGGCAATGGTTAACAATTTTTCAACATTTACACCCATGATGGCAGCCGGCACAATACCAAAAAACGATAAGGCGGAAAAACGTCCGCCGATATCCGCCGGATTTAGGAAAGTATGGCGGAATTTATGTTTTTTAGCCAAGGCTTCTAAGCCGGTTCCGGGGTCGGTAATAGCCGCAAAATTTTGGCCGGGGTTTTTAACGCCCGATTTTTTTACTTCGTCTAAGAAATAAGCAAATTGGGAAGACGGCTCTACCGTGCCGCCGGATTTGCTGGCAAAGATGAACAACGTTTCGGCCGGGTTGATCCGGTTGCGTGCGGCGGCTACCCAATCGGGGTTGGTGGTATCCAATACAATGAGTTCCGGCCAGCCGGACTGTTTACCAAATACAGTACGGAATACTTCCGGTGCGAGCGAAGAGCCGCCCATTCCCATCACGACGCAATATTTAAAATTGGCTTTTACATCTTTGGCAAAAGAGGTTACCTCTTCCAAACGTTCCAAGGTCCAATCGTATACTTTCTGCCAGCCTAAAAATTTCACGATAAAGTCTTGGCTTTCTTTATCTTTTTTCCACAAAGAAGGGTCTTTAGCCCAAAATTTCGTGTTAAAAGATAAGCTGTCTAATTTAATTAATCCCTCCCGGATAATGCCTTCGGATAAGGGGGTATCATGTGTTTTCATACGTATTTTCATCCTCGTTCTAAAAGCCGTTAGGGGCTTTATTTAAAATTTTTATTTTCAATCGCTTCTACTTTTTCCAACCGTCTTTGATGACGCGCTTCATTGGAAAAAGAAGCATTTAAAAATTGGGTAACCAGTTCTTCTGCCAACGCGGGTCCGATAATGCGTGCGCCTAAACAGAGCACGTTTAAGGCATCGTGCTCTACGGCTTGTTTGGCCGTATAGGCATCGTGGCAGACACAGGCACGAATCCCTTTGGTCTTATTAGCCGCCACGCAGACGCCTACCCCGCTGCCGCAAATTAAAATGCCGCGTTGGGCTTGGTTCGTTGCAATCGCTTGGGCGACTTTATCGGCAAAGTCCGGATAATCGGCCCGTTCGGGGCTATCCGTGCCGCAGTCCAGCACTTCGTGGCCTAAACGGCGCACTTGCTCGGCTACGGTATTTTTTAAGGTGAAACCTGCGTGGTCACATCCAATGGCTATTTTCATAAATCAGTATGCTTGGTCCACCAGCTCGCACATACAATGCCCCATAAAAATATGGCACGCTTGCACATGAGGTGTGTTATTTACAGCTACAACGAGCGGTAAATCGCAAATATCTTTAATGGTTCCGCCGTCTTTACCTAAAAAAGCGGCCGTAAAACATCCCTTTCGTTTGGCTAATGCCAAGGCTAAATAAACATTTTTGCTATTGCCGGAAGTGGAAATGCCGATTACGACATCTCCCTTTTGGGCAAATCCGTCTATTTGCCTGGAAAACACGACGTCGTACGAATAGTCATTGCCGATAGCGGTTAACGTGGACGTATTGGTGTTTAAGGCCAAAGCCGGGAGCGATGGGCGTTCTTTTTTAAACCGGCCGACAAATTCAGCCGCAATGTGTTGGGCATCCCCGGCACTACCGCCGTTTCCCATCAAAATCACTTTATGCCCGGCTTGGAACGCCTTTAAAACTTGGGCGGCCAATTCTTCCACTTTATCGGCCAGATTTTCTTTTACATAAGAAATCGCAGCAATCAGTTCATCCGCCTGGTTTTGTACAAACATGAGTAGTACTCCTTTAAATTTTTTCTACAGCGTTTTTTTCAATCCAACCTTTAACCCCTTGGGATTTTAAAATAACCTCATACCAAGCATCTTTTTCGTCCTCAATGCCTAGCAAGTGGCCTTGCGCCGCACTGGCACTGGCCGGGAAATTTTTACCGGGTCCGCTGCGGATTTCCGCCACCGGAGCGGCAATTACCGCGCGCACTTCTTGGGATAGGCGCCCCCGTGCATATAGCCAACCGGCTGCAAAAAGGAAAACAACTAAAGTAAAGGTAGTAAATAAATTCCATTTTCGCCGCACCAGGCAAACCCATAACAGCAAACATACACCCCAAGCAAACAGATAAACCAAGCCTTTTAGTTCCGGCAGCGACAAACTGAAAAAGGCCCGGTGTAACACGACCGGTACGCCCGAGGGAACAAATTTTTCTCCGCCACTGGCCAGGGCCAGGGTCAGATTGTGCCGGATGTCCGCATCCCGCGGGGCTAATTCAAAAGCCCGGTAATAATTGGCCGCGGCTAACCCTTTACTGTTCATTTTAAAATAGCAATTACCTATATTGTAGTAAACAAAAGGGTCTTTGGGGTGATTTTTTAAAATTTCTTCATAGGCTTGTAACGCAGCGGAGAACTTCCCTTGGCGGTAAAGTTCTTCTGCTTGCGGAAGTGTCGGCTGGGCCAAACTAATGGAGCCCGTGCATAAAATTACCAATAAAAACAAGAATCGTTTCATTTAATCTCCTTCTCCATTTGGGCCAATATTTCTAAGGCATTTGCCGCGAGTTTTCCAGTATTGGCGGAAGTAAGAGTAGCCGGTGCAAAACGTTCTTCCTCCAAGCGTTGCCATAAGCGGACGAATATTTTAACCGTTTCGGCCCGGACGCCTTTCCGGTGTAAGGAAAGGGCCATATCCCGCAAGGGCAAACTGCCGGTGGAGATATCAAAACGTTGTTGTAGATAGGTGGATATAGCATCCGCTACTTCCTGACCGCCGGAGGCTTTCTTCAAATGTGTTTTGGCGGTTAAGAAGGCTTTTTTCTTGGAAAGGGATTTTTTGCCTAACGTGGTAAATAAGGCACCTGCTATAAGTAGCCCTGCCAATAGCCAGTTGAGTAGCCACCAGCGGGAGATTTGCGCCAAGAAGGTTTCTTTTTCTCCTAAATCCGTTTTAAGATACATAATATCGTTAGACAAAGCTTGGAAGCCACCGGTAGGGTTGCCTTCTGCGGCAAAATTAACGCCGCTTGCGTTTTTGCTGGTGGGGGTAACGGTAAGCGAAATAGGGTCGCTTTGTAAAGTTTTATAAGTAGCGCTGGTCGGATCAAAATAGGACCACTTGAAAGAAGGCAAGGTGTAGATACCGGAGGCAGCCGGCACGAAAACGGCTTTAAATATTTTGTATCCAATAGACGTACCGTTTTTGCCTTGGGCTAGGCCCGAAGTAGCGGCCGCAGGATAAATTTTAAATCCATCTACCGGAGGAAAATCTAAATCGCGGGTGGCTTTTAAATTGCCGGGGCCCTGTACGGTGACGGAAAGATTGACCGCTTCGCCGGCTTCTACCTGCTCGGGCGAGGCCTGGGCTTTAAGAGAAAAATTATTGCCTACGGCGCCGGAGAAAGAGGCAGGTTGGCCTTCTTTGGGCAGGGGGCGTACGGAAAGCGTAATCGGATTGGAACGGGCCGTTTTTTCCGCGCTGACGGCTGCTCCCCCAAATAAGCGGTCAAAGGCGGAAAAAGGCGAGGATCCCGTTTTATAATGGACCGTAGCCGGGCCGATGGTCGCTTTGCCGGGCTGGGCGGCGGCCAATTGATAACGCTGCTCTTCGTATTGGTAGCGTGTACCGCCTATATTTTGGCTGCCTTCGCTTTTACCATCCTCTTCCATAAAGATATTGGAAACGGTCGGTTTTTGATAAGGAGCATCGTAGAAATTACGGGAATAATAAAAGCGGACAGCCAAGGTAACCGATTCGTTAACGTACGGGGAACGATTGTTAACCGCCGCTACCAAGAAAAACGGTTCACCGGCCCGGTCATCAGCCAACTTGGCCAAAGTTGCTTGCAACGGAGGTAAGTGCTGAAAGTTTTGCTTGCGGGACGAGGCCCCCGCTCCCGTTGATGTCGCTTGTGTGTTGGCACCGCCGCGTGTATGGTTGCCATTTGTATCGCGGAAAATTTGTACGGCGATGGGTTGCGTTTTATACGTTTGCCCATTATAAGTAAATGTTACGGGGCCGATTGTAGCGTTTCCCACGAACCGTGGCACCATAGTGTAGCGGAACAGCAAAGAGGTACGGCCATTGATACTGGCCTGTTCCATTTCGCGGGAATAGACATTGAAAGCCGGTAAGCTGGGTAACTGGGGGGCTACAATATTGCCCGTTACTCCGCTTAAATGTACGGTCAATGTAAGTTCGTCATCTAATGCCAGGGCGGTTTTATCGGTTTGGGCAGAAAAAGATACTTGGGCCCAAGCCCCGATAGTTAAACTCATCAAAACGAATAGAAGGAAAGCTGTTTTTCGCATATTACCAATCTTTTTCTAAGTCGGAATCCACGGTTCCGTTGCCGGAGCGGGTACGTGGTCTAAATTCATTTTCCTGGGCCATTTGCATGACCCGTTGGGCGGCCTCTTGATCGGGTTGTGCAGTAGTCGGTTGTCGCTGCTCCTGCTGTTGCGGATCGTTGCCGGCTGAATTTTGTTGCTGGTCCGGTTGTTGGTTCTTAGAATCTTTGTTTTTATTTTGCTTATTTTGATTATTTTGTTTAGATTGATTTTGTTGGTTTTGCAGTACCAATTGCAAATTATGGATAGCCTCTTTATCGTTTGGGTTTTGCAAAATAGCATGCCGGTAGGCCTGCTTGGCTTGTTCATTTTGGTTCGCGCGGTAATAGGCATTCCCTAAGTTAAAAAGGGCATCTTCTTGAAGAGGACCCTGTTGTTTGGCCGCCTGTTTAAAAGCTTCTTGGGCGGTTTTGTAATCTTTTAGGTAATAGGCCGATGCGCCGGCTCCCAAAGCCGCTTCTTGTTTGCCGGGTTCTTGTTGCAGGGCATGGTTATAGGCGGCCAAGGCTTGACCGTATTTTTTCTGTTTATACAACTTTCCGCCCTTGCGCACATCTGCGCGTACGCCCGCTTGGAGCGGAAGAGTGCAAAGAAGAAAAATAACCAAAAGACCTTTTTTCATAGTTCTATTTTACCTTTTTTGAAGGGAGCGTTTGTGTTTTTAATTCCGCACGTTTCTGTTTGGGCCAAAGCAGATATCCTGCCAAGCACAATATGGCTAAAAAGAGGGGAATTTGATACCGGGTCTTATAGGCGGCATGTTTGGTGGAGCCGGATTGGGTACGGTCCAGACCACGCAGGGATTTTTCTATCCCGGCGGCTACCTGGGCCGGAGACGTGTAGGGTAAATAAGCGCCGGAAGTCGCCTGGGCGAGTTCCAAAAGCGGTTTATCATCCAGTTTGGACACGACGGTATTGCCTTGGCGGTCTTTTTTATATTCCACAATCTTACCGGCGGCGTCTCTTTTTTCCGGAATTAACGTCCCTTCTTTGGTACCGATTCCAATAGCGATAATGCGCACTCCGCTTTTCAGGGCCGCTTCTTTGGCCTGGGCCAGTTCTTTTTCGGTATGGTCTTCACCGTCCGTAAGTAAAATGAGAGCTTTTTGTCCGGGATATTTGGCTAACATGCGGGAAGCCAGTTGCACCGGGGCCGCGAGCGAAGTGCCGGGAACGGGGAGCATATCGGGTTTTAAGGCGGTAATAAAATAACGCAGGGCTTCTTGATCGGTTGTGATGGGGCATTGAATGTACGCTTGAGAAGTAAAAGCGATCAGGCCGATGCGTTCTTCTCGTAGTTGACTGATCAGCATGCGCAACATATTTTTGGCATTGTCCAAGCGGTCCGGTTTTAGATCTTGTGCCCGCATGGAGGCCGATACATCTACCGCGATAACCGTTTGGGCAAAAGATCCCTGGGCCTCTATTACTTCAATTCCCCATTGGGGGCCGGATAAAGCCAGAAATATAAAACAAACGGCTCCCGCCAAAAGGGTACCGGGCCACAAGGATGGCTTACATAGCGAGGCGGTTAGCTTGTCATAAGCGGGCCGGGTAAATAGTACTTTTATGGCGTGACGTTTTAGTTTCTTCCCCATCCACAAAATAAGTCCTACCCCCAACAGGGCCGGTACTAAGTAAAACAAGTAAATAGGGTGGGCAAATAATTCCATGTTAAGGCACCTTGATTAAAAATATTTTTTCTAAAACCAGTCCGGCTGCTAACAGAAGGAATGCCAGCAACAATAAAGGTTGATACGCATCTGCCCGGTGAACAGTGGCCGTAGGGGTAAATGCGGTTTTTTCTAATTCATTGATAGTGTTGTAAATTTGAGTCAGTTCGGCTTCGTTTTTGGCGCGGTAGAATTTGCCGCCGGTTGTGGTAGCTATTTCCAACAGGAGCCCTTCGTTAATTTCATCTTCCGCGTTAGCATAGGGATTTTGCCCGGGTGGCGAAGCTGTGCCGATTGTATAAACGCGTATACCGTATGCGGCCGCGGCTTTGGCAGCCATTAGCGGTTCAATCGTACCGGCGTTGGAATCGCCGTCCGTCAGCAAAATAATTACTTTGCTTTTGGCTTTACTGTCTTTTAAGTGATTGGCGGCTACGGCTAAGCCATCTCCAATAGCGGTAAAATTGGGGTCTACCATTCCCAGGTAGAGAGAAGAAATATATTCTTGTAGGGCTTCGTGATCCAAGGTAAGCGGTGCCTGTAACAGGGCGACTTTAGCAAAAGCCACTACGCCAATGCGGTCCGTAAAACGTTTGGAAATGAAATCTAACGCGGTTTTTTGTGCGGCCACAAAACGGCTGGGGTAGAAATCCTGCTTTTGCATAGAGGCCGACACGTCCATCAGTAACAAAATATCAATTCCTTCCGTGGGGGGGAGCGTTGTGCGGTCCACCCGTACGGGGCGGGCCAAGGCGGTTATCAATATTGCCAAACATAGTGTGTAAAGAGCCAAAGGAAGCCATTTGGTCAGTAAAGCACGCAGCGACGCTTGTTCTATTTGTAAATGGGTCAGCGGATAGGGAATCTGCCGGGTGAAGAGAGCGTCCCCCGTTACCCGAACGGCTACAAATAAAACGGGCAATATGAGGAGTAGAAAGGCCCAAGGTTGTAAAAATTCAATTTGCTTAAAAAAGTGAGTCAGTAGTAAGCCGGCCACGGCTATCACCGCCCCTGAACCGGCTACCACCATGGCCACCGGTATCCACGGGTAGTGCTTGTTGGTAAATAGGGTAACTGTTAACAGTCCCAGTAATACGAGTAAACAAATCCAAAAAAAATAAATCATACTTTTTTCTCCGGTTGAGTAGCCGCTTCCTGCGGAGCTGTCGTTTGCACCAAGGTACGCAAAAATTGAACATCCCGGTTACGGGTACTTTCTTGCGGTTGGGCTTTAGCAAATTTAACTAAATCTCCCGAATTTAAAAAATCTTTTAGCGGGGACAATAACGGTTCTAATGCCGGAATGTTTTTAGCGTGGCGCACCAGCTCCGTAGATGTATCCGCGGATACATCCGTACTAAAACGCTTCCACAAATATTCACGTAAGATATCTCCCAGCGTAATGTAGAACAATTTGTAGGCTTGCCGCTCCCATAGACCGCTGGCTAGCAAAGCCTTTATTTTAGCCAGCGCGATTTGGTCGCAAGGGCGTTTATCTTCTTCCGCGCGCACGGTCAATGCTCCCAGCGTTTTACGTTGACGTCGTATCAAAAAAACATATAGCAGTATGGTGGCAAGCAATAACGCCAGTAGCCACTTCCACCAACCGGACGGTAAATGCGGGGGACGTATTTCGCGTAGTTTTTTATCGCGAAACACGTTGGCCGGTGCAATAGAAATAGGGGCCGCATCATGGGTTTTGGCAATAGCTTTTCCGTTTTGCGTTAACAAAAAAGTAACGGTAAAAGTAGATTTGCCGAGTGCAAAAGGCATGGCCGTTAGCCGGTACGTTCCGCTACCGGGTGCTTGGGGAGTAAACGTGGCTTGGGTTACTTCAAAATCCGGTGACAGCGAATCTTTATCAAGTTCCACCTGGCTTTGTTGAGGTGTATAAGAAATGTCGTACTGCAAAGTAAACGGTTTAGCCAGCTTGACGGATTTATCCGAATGTCGTTGTGTGACGCGAATTTCTTGAGAGTAGGCAAATCCGCCGAGTGATAAACACAAAAAGAATAAGAAAAATTTTTTCATGGTTATCTCCTCAATTTTCGCGCCCGCCGCTTAAAAAATGCGATAACGGGATCCGCCGTGTTTTGGGCTGTATCTACCAGGATGGGTTCTATTTTATACGGGTTAAATAACCGGCGTAATTGGGTGCTATGTTCCTGATGAAATTTTGATAGGGCTTGGTTGGCCTCGCCGGAAGAGAGGCTGATTAAATCGGTTTGCCCGGTTTCCGGATCTACGATGTCCACGCAAACACCCAGGTTAGGCAATTGCCGCTCCAACTTATCTTGCAAGATAATGGGAATCAAATCAAATTTTTTAGCTGCTAGACGCAAGGGCTTGGCAAAGGAGGCCAGCGGGGCTAAAAAGTCAGAGATTAAAAGCAAAATGCCTTGCCGCTTAATTACTTTATTTAACGTTTCTAATCCAAGACCTATATTGGTACCGGTGCGTTTGGGTTCAAAAGCAACGACTTCGCGAATGAGGCGTAAAATGTGCTTTTTCCCTTTGCGAGGGGGAACATAGAGCTCTATTTGATCGGAAAATAACAATAATCCTACTTTATCGTTATTGGTTAATGCACTTAGGGCAAACAGGGCGGTTAGTTCGGCGGCGGCCTCTTGTTTGAGTTTGTCGGCCGAGCCGAACCGTTGCGAACCGGATACGTCACAGGCAATTAGGAGCGTTAATTCGCGTTCTTCGTTGTATTGTTTGATGTAAGGGGTGTTGCTGCGGGCGGTAACGTTCCAATCAATAGAGCGGACGTCATCCCCCGGGGTGTATTCGCGCACTTCGGAAAATTCAATTCCCTGTCCTTTAAAAGTGCTTAAATATTCCCCGGCAAACGTTTCCGAAACGAGCCGTCCGGTTTTAATCTCAATTTGACGGACTTTTTTGAGAATTTCCGCAGTATCCACGGTATGCCCCCAACCTTACAACTACGGTACATCTACGGTGTCAAAAATTTGTTTGACAATTTGCTCGGCCGTGATGCCTTCGGCTTCGGCTTCGTACGATAATAATACGCGGTGGCGCAGCACATCTAAGCCGATCGCTTTAATATCTTCGGGCGTAACGTAACCGCGTCCGTTTAGGAAAGCATAGGCTTTTGCTGCTTGCGTGAGGAAAATGGTGGCACGCGGGCTGGCTCCGTAAGCAATGAAGGAGGTTAATTTTTCCAGTCCGGCGGATTTGGGATCGCGCGTTGCGAAAACGAGGTTAACGATATAATTTTTAATTTTGTCGTCCACATAAATATGGTCGGTTACCGCACGGGCCCGTACAATCATTTCCGGGGTTACTTGGGTATTGAGTTCTATTTTGGCATGGGAGGACATGCGCTCCAAAATTACTTTTTCCTCTTCCCGCGTCGGATATGTAATAACTACTTTTAACATGAAGCGGTCTACTTGCGCTTCAGGCAACGGATAAGTTCCCTCTTGTTCTACCGGGTTTTGTGTGGCCATGACTAAAAAAGGAGAAGGCAGTGCGTACGATTTTTCGCCGATGGTTACTTGGCGTTCTTGCATAGCTTCCAGCAAAGCGCTTTGTACTTTGGCCGGAGAGCGGTTGATTTCATCGGCCAGCACAAAATTGGCGAATACAGGGCCGCGTTTGGGATAGAAAAGACCATCTTTGGGGTTAAAAATCAACGTTCCCGTGATATCGGCCGGCAATAAATCCGGGGTAAATTGAATGCGTTGGAAAGCAGCATGAATGGCTTGGGCCAATGTTTTTACAGCAAGCGTTTTGGCTAGTCCGGGCACTCCTTCAATAAGCATGTGTCCGTCGGCGAGTAGGGCTACAAGCATTTTATCTAACAAATCTTCCTGCCCAACAATTACCTTGCTTACTTCTCGTTTTAAATCTTGCAGGAAAAGACTTTCCTGTTGTACTTGTTTGTTTAGTGTAGCAATATCCATACTTCCTCCCCGGTGGCTATGTAGCCGAAGATATCTTCCTTATATTATAGAAAACAGGAAAGGATTTTTAAAAGAGATTTTTTTAGATTAGAATACAAAAAGGAGGGGCCTTTGCAGGCCCCTAAACAAATTAGTTGTTTACATCATTGGTCATGCCCTGCATGTGTGGCCCCAAAACAAGCACTTTGTCTACATCCGGCATGTGCGCAATCTCCAGGGCACTTTCTGCACCGCAGTCTAAGTAAATTAATTTTTCGGTGTCGGAGGCATTGCGAATTTGATGCGCGCCTTCCGGCCCGGCCGGAAAAGTAATTGCATCTCCTGCGTGTAAAATTTTATTTCCTTCCGCCGTACGGACAGAGGCGATCCCTTGAATAATGTAGAAAACCTCTTCGTTTGTTTCATGCCAATGGTAGCTGTAAGCCGCTTGACCGGGGGGAATTTCCACAAAGTTGGCATGTAGTTTGGTAACTTCATTTCCGGGGACTATTTCCTTGACGGTGAACTCTGCCCCGGGCAAACTCATTTTTTGTCCTTTTTCGGTAGCAAAATTTTTAACGGTTAAATGTTCCATAGTACTCTCCTAAATTCGGAACCATGCGGCAAAGCCCGAATAATCTTACATATGGTATGAATTTTAAGTGATTTTGTAAAGACGCGCAAATACCTTGACCTCGCTTTATCTTTTTGGTAAATTGATAGTATCAGTGTTATATAAACAGGAGTCTGTATGTCCTTTCAAATAAATAAAAAGAAAGCTTTTACCCTCACCGAACTATTGGTCGTGGTAGTGGTTATTGGTATTTTGGCTACGGTAGCATTGCCTAAATTTAACAAAGTATTAGTTACGCGTCGTACAACGGAAGCGGAAGAAGTTATGCGGGCCGTACGAATGGAGCAGGAACGCCGTTGTGCGTTAGACAAACCTTATGCAACGAATTTGGCGGCCTTGACCGATGTTTTGCCGCGTACGAGTACAGACAGTTATAACTATGTAGCTTTGGCTGCCGGGATGAATGCGCAAAGCAAACAGTTGAAGTATGAGTTGAGAATGCCTTCCTATGTAGACGGACGTATTTGTTGTGAAGGAGAAGGGTGTTCCCAACTTAATAAAGATTATCCGACGTGTGATGAATTACGTCGTATGCCGGATTATGAAGCCCCGGATACTGCTTGCGCGGCGGACTTGCCGGAAGAAACGGATGATCCGGTTCAGTGCGGTGGCACACAACCGGAGTCGGAAAAGTATGATTGTTGTGCGGAAGAAGGCAAAAACGGGGAAAAAACACGGGAGTATTATTGTGATGTGAACGAAGGCGATTGGAAACCCGGTGTTTGGCAAGGTGCGTGTACGCCCGTCCACGAACCGATGACTTATACTAAGTCGGAAAAGTGCCCGGCTCCGAAGACCGGCTACAGATATAAACAATGTAAGGTTACATTTCATTGCGGATCTACCCCTAATGACGTGGAATGTGAAGACAACTGGGACGAATCGGCTTGCAACGAAGAATTTGAATGGCACTGGTTTGTGGGAGCGGGTGTTATGAACGTGCAAATATATCCTGCACCGGAAGATTGCGATTGGGGAGATGCTTGGGCCCATACCTCATGGCCGCTACGTCCGGCTTGGCAGTGTGAAAATTGCAACCGAATTAAAGAGGAATGTAATGAATCTACGGGCGGGCGTAAAATACGCTATTGGCATTGTTACCAAAATGAGTATGGGGAAATCATGACCGGCTTTACGAGAAGGATTTGCGCAATTGCTCAATGTGTGCAGCATAGACGGGGACAAATGCCACCCGGTTTAGAAATGGCTCAGGTTGGGTCATTTCCGGAAGCGGCTTATCAGGCAACTCCCCCCATGACAGTTATGGTAACAGATCCGAACAATCCTTATGGGGTACCGCGCCCCAGACACTCAAGTTGTGAAGATTAAACAGGATACGATCTGTTAGATAGATTTATTAACTCCCCGGGAAATCCCCGGGGAGTTAATTATTTATATTGATTATAATGCACCATTTCTTCCGCTTTTTTGCGCGGGCGGGCGTTAGGTGTTTCTGCCGGATATCCCAAAGCTAGTAAATGTTCTACTTTCTTATTAGCGGGTAAGTTAAAAAATCGGGCGGCTTTATCCGCATTAAACCATCCGATCCAACAAGATCCAAGTCCCTGGTCCCACGCGCGCAGTATCAGATGTTCGCACGCAATGCCGTGGTCTACCAAATAAAATTCTGTTCGGCGGATAAAGTTCCCCATGCGTGAAACAAAATTTCCCTTGTCGGATACCGCGGCGATAATGACCGGTGCGGCTGAGGCCCATTTGCTAATAGCATATACCGCGCCAAAGACTTCTCTACAAAAGGATTCTTTTGTGTGCGGGTCATCCAGTACAATAAATTCCCACGGTTGCGAATTGCAGGCCGAAGGCGCTAGCCGGGCGGCTTCCAAACAGCTTTCAATTTTTTCACGCTCGACGGGCTTTTCTTGATATTTGCGCACGCTTCGGCGCGTAAGAATCGCTTGCATGAGTTCCATAATTTTATTTCTCCCGGGTTAAAGTTAAAAATATATTAGCAAAAATTACAATTTCTTTATAAAATAAATTTATGTACTTTACAAAATATACCGGACTGGGGAACGATTTTGTTTTTTTAGATGGGCAAACGGCGTTGGATATTACCAATCCGTCGTTACTGGCCCAAAAAATTTGCGACCGACGCTTTGGAGTAGGTGCGGACGGGTTAGTCTTGTTGCTTCCTTCTCAAAAAGCAGACGTGCGTATGCGTATTATCAATTCCGACGGTAGCGAGGCCGAAATGTGCGGTAATGCGTCGCGTTGTGTGCCGTTGCATTTGTATCGTCGCGGATTGAGCCACCGGCGGGATGTGTCGCTGGAAACGCTGGCCGGAATTATTCATACCGAAATTGTAGACGAGTGTTGCGGGCTCGTGCGGGTGGATATGGGCCCGGCACGTTTAACCCGTGCGGAAATACCGATGGACGGTTTCCCGACCGAGCGCGCCATCAACGTGCCGGTGGAAGCGTGCGGACAAACTTTTTACGGCACGGCGGTTTCCATGGGCAATCCTCACTTTGTTATTTTTACGGATGAAGTAGAAAAGGTCCCGCTTGCACAGTGGGGGCCCGAGCTGGAAAAAAATCCGCTTTTTCCGCGCAAAACCAACGTGGAATTTGTACAAGTACTCAACGAACATACGCTACGCATGCGTGTGTGGGAGCGCGGAGCCGGTATTACGCAAGCATGTGGAACCGGGGCGTGTGCCGCTGCGGTAGCCAGTGTGCTTAATAACAAAACCGCTGCGCAAGTGTCTGTTAAGTTGGACGGCGGCGATTTGCAGATTGAATGGCCCGAACAAAAAAGAGTATTGATGACGGGGCTGGCCCAAGAGGTTTTTACGGGGGATTATTTAGATTTATGACCGCTTTGAACGAGAACTATTTAAAACTTCAAGGCAGCTATTTATTTTCTACAGTAGCCCAACGCGTGGCTGCTTATAAAAAGGAAAATCCGTCGGCCGAAGTGATTAGTTTAGGTATCGGGGACGTGTCGCAACCATTAGTGCCGGCCGTGGTAGAAGCTTTACATAAAGCGTGTGAAGAAATGGGCCATGCCGAAACTTTTCGCGGGTACGGCCCGGAACAAGGATATCCGTTTTTACGGCAAGCTATTTTGCAAGGCGATTATTTATCGCGCGGTATTTTACTTTCGGCAGATGAAATTTTTGTAAGTGATGGAGCCAAAAGTGATGTGGCCAACTTCCAAGAATTATTTGCCCTGGACGTGCGGGTAGCTTTGCAAGATCCGGTTTATCCGGTGTATTTGGATACCAATGTGATGGCCGGCCGCACGCAATCTTACCAAAACGGACGTTACGGCGGAATTATTTATTTACCGTGTACGGAAACGAACCGTTTTGTGCCGGCGTTGCCGCGGGAACATGCGGACATTATTTATCTGTGTTCACCCAATAATCCAACCGGTACGGCTTTTACTAAACAGGAACTTCAAAAGTGGGTGCATTACGCTCAAGAGCATAAAAGTATTATTCTTTTTGATAGTGCCTACGAAGCTTATATTACCAGTGATGATGTACCGCACTCCATTTATGAAATCCCGGGCGCGGAGCGCGTAGCGGTGGAGTTTCGTTCGTTTTCTAAGACGGCAGGATTTACGGGTACACGTTGTGCTTACACCGTGGTGCCCAAAGGCGTACAAGTAACCACGCGGGAGGGTAAATCTGTTCCGCTTCATGCGTTATGGTTGCGGCGGCAAACCACGAAATTTAACGGTGTGCCGTATATAGTGCAACGGGCGGCCGAAGCAGTATACAGCCCGGAAGGTCGTGCACAGACACAAGCTGTTATTAACGGTTACCGGGAAAATGCCGTTACTATTTTAACAGCGTTACGCTGTGCCGGATTGACGGCTTACGGGGGCGGAAATGCTCCCTACATTTGGCTTAAAACACCAAAAGGACTGGATTCTTGGGCATTTTTTGATAAACTATTAAAAGAGGCACAAGTAGTAGGAACTCCGGGCGTTGGTTTTGGCGCGTGTGGAGAAGGTTATTTTCGGCTGACGGCTTTTAATACGGCTGCGCTTACACAGCAGGCGGCCCAGCGGATAGCTAAGTTATCTTTTTAAAGGAGAGTAGAATATGAAAAAAGGGTTCACATTGATAGAAGTATTAGTAGTTGTAGTTATCATAGCAGTATTGACGACCGTTGCTCTGCCGCGGTATATGCGCACGTTGGAGCGTGCCCGGGCCACAGAGGCCATGACGGATATCAAGGCCATTAACGAAGCTATTTATGCTTACGCAATGGGTAAGGACGGACAATGCCCGCCTTCGTTTAGTAAGTTGCTCGTTTCTCTTTCCGGAACGTCCAGTGCAAACGATACGGTTCGCACAACCAAAAATTTTATTTATAGATTAAACGGAGCTTCCAATGCGTTAGTTCCGGGTACGGATTGTGCCGGCGTAACGGCCCGTCGCAACGCGAGCAACCGGTATAACTACATCATTTGGAATCCGTATATCCACCATGGCGACGGCCGCCCGTCTTCGTTAGCCTGCACGGGGACAGCCCAAATCGATATTGATATTTGCGAATCGTTAAACTTATATGAAGCAGGGATAACACCCGGTATTGGCGGTGGCATTACCCCTACTCCGGGGACTCCGGCAACACCCGGTACGACTGAAAGGGACTAGCAGTATTGATTTTTATCTGCTTTTAGTTATAATATTAAGAGTGGATAAGGAGCAACTTTATGAAAAAATTAGGAATTTTTGGAATTTTATTACTTGGGCTACCGGGAATCATTCATGCGGCACCGGTCAAAATGGTTACGTATTTCCCGGCGCCTTATGTGGCGTATAGCCGTTTGGGGCCGAATAACATGGTGGGTGGTTTGGGGCGGAATCACATGGTGGGTGGTTTAAGTGTAGCCGGGCCCAATGATTATTTTTTGAGAGTAGGAACACCAAATTTAGCGTATCCTAACCTCCCATTGTATGTCCAAAACCTGCTTTTGCAAGAGCCGAATAGAACGATAGGTTACCGTACGAGGTTGGAATTGACATCGGATAGCCCGTTTACGGTTGTGAGTAATTTGGTACGAGTCGGTTCAACGCAAACCATTCGCTCTAATGGGGAGGCTACCTCGAACCCGGGGGACCAGCGTCAAGTGTGGTTCAAACAAAATCTACAAGTCACGCAGCAACCTAAGACGCGTGTTTTCTATTCAATCAATGCCGACACGATCGACGTTCCAGATTTGTATTTGTTTGGTTTGAAAATGCCAGCGTGTAATAATACCGAAACCTCGGGGGATAGACACCGGATTTCTTGGAGAACTGCCACAGTGAAACTTTCAAATACAAATGTAGCTCCAATGTCGGGTACATTTTTGACTTGCGGAGACATACAATCGTGCCATTGTAATGGACTTGTATGGGATGATGATAACGGCTCATTTGTCCAAACGGGTGAATGGTGTGATAATGAAAATTGGGTGGAATGTTATGAATATGGCCCTTGTACGACGGAAGGAGAGGAGCATATCTGTCAAGAATGCAACAGTAGCCATATTGAAATACATAAGTATGTTTGTACAAGATGTGATTCCAGTTGGAGTTTATGCAATGCTTGCCACACTACTGTAGGGTGGCCTTGCTATACCGGCCCCGGCGGAGGCGGTGGTGGGGGTGGAACCGGTGGAGAAGTTCCCGGCCAGCAAGATGATGATATAAAAGAGAAAGAAAAAAATTTGTAAATGATTTAGTGATCCCCGTACAAAAATGTACGGGGATTTTTCGCGGTTAAAAAGTCTTCAATAAAGACGTCATACCGAACCATAAAACAACGTCATGCTGAACTTGATTCAGCATATTCTCTTTTATTTAATTGATTTTGGTGTGGGGGGGAACATCTTGGGTGATCCACTTATTGGCCCCGATGGTGCACCCGTCCCCGACGGTAACGGGCCCTAAAATAGTGGCTTCGGCGTAAATAGTTACATTATCGCCGATATTCGGGTGGCGTTTAATGCCTTTAACGGGGTTGCCGTTTTCGTCTAGCGGAAAACTTTTTGCGCCTAACGTAACCCCTTGGTATAATTTTACGTTTGCACCGATTACACACGTCTCTCCAATGACTACGCCGGTGCCGTGGTCAATAAAGAAAGACGGCCCGATTTCGGCCCCGGGATGAATATCAATTCCGGTTAGCGTGTGGGCATATTCGGTTACAATACGCGGCAACAGCCGTACACCGCGCTTATACAAAAAGTGCGCCAAACGTTGAAACGTAATAGCCGTAATGCCCGGGTAGCAAAGCAGCGGCTCTAATGGGTGGATGGCCGCCGGGTCGCCCTCGTAAGCGGCGGTAACGTCGCTAAGTAATAACTTTTGGATAGAGGGTAGGGCGGCTAAAAAATCGTGTGTTAATTGCTTAGATTGTTGTTCGCAAACGGCACAATCTTTTTTCTCCGTACAAAAAAAACATAAGCAATTTTTTAATTGTACTTCCAACCGTTTGGCGAGTTGGGTTAGTACCTCTTCGCACGGAGTTGATTGGCACGCGTACGGGTAAGCATACAGCAAGTCCCTAAGCGTGCAAAAAATTTCTATCGTCTCTTTGGCAGACGGAATAAAAGGTGCTTTTTGATAAAATTGGCTATCAAAAGTATTTTGTAATTCACGGGCAACTGCGGATAGATCTTTTTCCATAAGCGTTACATTTTAAAGTCTTGCCCTAAGTATAAACGGCGGGCATTGGGGTCGTTGAGTAGGGTGTTTTGGTCCCCTTCTACCAAAATTTTTCCGTCATAAATAAGGTAGGCGCGCTCGGTTAAGGGTAGCGTTTCGCGCACGTTGTGGTCGGTAATAAGCACCCCGATCCCTTTATCTTTTAATTTAAAAATCATTTGCCGCAAATCGGCTACGGTAATGGGGTCAATACCCACAAACGGTTCGTCTAACAAAATAATTTGCGGGTTGCTGATCATACAGCGCGCAATTTCCATGCGGCGCTTTTCTCCGCCGGAAAGTGTCCACGCTTTTTGTTTAGCCAGTTTGGTTAACCCAAATTCGTTTAGCAATTCGTCCACGCGGTTTTTTTGTTGTTTTTTATCGTCGGAAATACGTTCTAACACGGCTAGCAAATTTTCTTCTACGGTAAGCCCTTTAAAAATAGTCGGCTCTTGTGCCAGATAACCCAGCCCGTGGCGGGCGCGTTCGTACATAGGCAAAGCCGTTACGTCGTCATTATCAATAAACACGCGTCCTTCCGTAGGGCGTATAAAACCTACCATCATGTAAAACGAAGTGGTTTTTCCGGCTCCGTTGGGGCCCAGTAATCCCACAATCTCTCCGGAGCGGACGTGCAAATCCACCCCTTTTACTACCATGCGGTCTTTGTATACTTTTTTAATTTGTTCGCTGCGAAGTTGCATAAATTATCCTAAAATTTTTGGTTTATCTTGGACTCGTTAATTTTCGGGGATACCAACCACCCTTGCACTTGTCCGTCTAAGTGGATTTGCTTGCCTTCATTATCGCTTTGTACTTTATCCGCTATTATAGCAAATGTACCTTGTTCGGTGGTGCCTTGTGCCAATACGCGTTCCCCTTGCGCATAAGAAATGTTATTTTTGCCTTCGTAAGTAATCGTTTTGGCTTGTAACGTGCGTTGTGCGTCTTTGACGGTAACGGTTCCTTCCAACAGCGCATATTCTTCCAACTGTTTAATAGTTGCTTTTTGGGCGGTAATCGTTTGCGGGCCTTGTGCCGCCGGGCGCTCTATATATACATTTTTTTGCAAGACATAAATTTTTTGTTCTAAATCAAAAGTGATTTTTTGGGCAGTAGCCGTAAGGGTTTCCCCTTTTACATTATGGTAAACAAGCCGGGCGGGCTCCCGGTTTGTGCCCGTTAACTCGCCTTTTTGGGTGCGGTAATTGTAACGGGCTTGGTTGGCGGAGCCTTCATAATAAGAGCCGTCCTTGTTTTGTTGGCGCAAAAATACATGGCCGCGCGCGGAAAAAGTATGGTGGGCTCTGTCGGACAAGGCATAATCGGCCCGAAAGGTATAAGCGCCGTTATCGTACGAAACGTGCCCGGTAAATTCTTCCTGTTGTTTTTCTTTATAGATGACCCAACTGTCACTTTGGACGATTCCACCTAACGCTTCGGGGATGTCTCCGGAAGATAATTTTTTGGGAGAGAAGGCTCTTTTGGCTTCTTGTAATTTTGGCTTGGCATTAGGGACCGGCACTTCCGGGCCTTGCACGCGTACCGTACCGCAAGCACTCAACCCTAAACAGGCCGTTAAAAGGAAACACAGATAAACAGAAGCACGGTTTTTCATTATTTTTTTAGCTCACTGGCGGTTTTTGGCACACGGGTAGCGTGGTGTTTAAGTTCAATTTTATTTAATTTAGAATCTGTTACTACGCCGCCCTTCGCTACCGATTTTGCCGTACCGCGGGTAATGGTAGTTTTGGTGTCAGACCAAATTTTATCTTCATTTACGTCGTAAAAAAAACGGTCGGTCGTGATAAGCACTCGTTCGGACAGGGAGTGGATTTGCGCATTGCCGGAAATGCTAACTTGTTTTTTCAAGTAGTCAAAGGAGCCGGTATTGCCGCTTACGCGGGCGCTGTCTTTACCGTCTTGTTTAAGCAGCAGAACCGGATTTTTAAGTGTTGCGTTGCTCAGTTCGGCAAAGTCTACGGCATCGGCGGTAAGAATCCATTGTTTTTGGTTATCCTTGGATTCAAAAATAGATACGTTAGTGGCCATTTGCACGCCGGCATTCTCTTCGGGAGAAAAAGTTTCTTTCTTTCCGCAAGCGTTTAAGAGTAGTAAACCGGCCAGTAAAGCTGTATATTTTCTCATTTTTTATCTATCAATGCCAAAAATTCAATTAAATCTTTCTCATCAATGATACCTACTACTTTGCCGACTTTGTTAAGCACCGGCAAGTTGTCCACCCGCGTTGCGTGAATCATTTTAGCCGCTTCAATGGCGGGCATGGTGTCGCGTAAGTGATAGGGATTTTTAGTCATCACATCTGCAATTTTTTTGTTGAGCACATCGGCTCCATGTTGCTGGATAAGACGTCTTAAATCGCCGTCGGTAAAATAACCGGCCAATCTGCCTTTTTTATCTACCACGCTGGTGGCACCGGCCCCGTCGGTTTTGGTCATAACGAACAACGCATCTTCTACGGTAGCGGTAAGCGGAACGGTGGGGTTATTGGCTCCGGTGTGCATGACATCTTTCACCTGCTGAGTAAGCAGCTTGCCTAGTGATCCACCGGGGTGGAAAGTGGCAAAATCACGCTTTTCAAAATGCTTGATTTTCATTAAACATAAGGCCAGCGCGTCTCCCACGGCCAGCGTAGCGGTAGTGGACGCGGTGGGTGCTAAATTGTAAGGGCAGGCTTCACGTTCAATGTGCACGGTGATGTGAATGTCCGACATGATGGCTAATTTGGAGTGTTGGTGCCCGGTCATGGAAATAATGGTTAACTTGCGCCGTTCCAAAGAAGGCAAAATGCGGTTAATTTCTTCCGTTTGGCCGGAAAAGGAAATGGCTAAAATAACATCTCCGGGGGTAATCATGCCCAAGTCGCCGTGGAGGGCTTCCACGGGGTGCACAAAGAAGGCCGGTGTGCCGGTAGAAGCGAGAGTGGCGGCTATTTTGCGCCCAATGAGGCCACTTTTACCAATCCCCACAACGACGACGCGTCCTTTGCTTTTAGCAATAGTACGTACGGCTTTTAAAAAATTTTCATCAATGCTTTTTTTGCTCAGTAACAAGGCTTCATGTTCCACATCAATGACGTGGCGGGCCCATCTTTTGATAAAAGCATCAGACATATTATCTTTCATAAATTCTCCTGTGGTTGCCCTTTCCACACCGTAACTTGTGGGGCCGGACGTTTGGGTTGATACGGTTGCGGCAAGCGGGCCGTTACATACCAGCCAACTGCAAATAGAACTGCGCAGACCACCAACAACACGCCGAAAACTTTGGCATGCCAAGAAAGAGAAGGTGTCCACGGAGTATTTGTCATATTTATTTAAATTTTTTAACTACGTCGTCAATTTTGCACAATTCACGCACCATGCGGGCGGCCAGCGGCAAGTCCAACGAGTTCGGCCCATCCGAGAGGGCCTTATCCGGGTTGGGGTGTGCCTCAAAAAACACACCGGCAATTCCAAGTGCTACTGCCGCTTTGGCTAGTACCGGGGCCATGGCGCGGTTTCCGCCCGTACAAGTGCCCAAAGCGCCGGGGCGTTGTACGGAATGGGTAGCATCAAAGATAACCGGATATCCAAATTGCTTCATGATTTCCAACGCACGCATGTCTACTACTAAATCACCGTAGCCAAAACTGGCGCCGCGTTCGGTTAATAAAATTTTATGGTTACCGCGGGATTCAATTTTTTTAATCACTTGTTCCATAGCTCCCGGCGATAAAAACTGTCCTTTTTTTACATTGATCACGCGGCCCGTATCGGCACAGGCCAGTAACAAATCTGTTTGCCGGCATAAAAACGCCGGAATTTGCAACACGTCGGCTACCTGGGCGGCTTCTTCTGCCTGCCAGGGCTCATGCACATCTACCAGTACCGGTAGTTTGGTCGCTTCTTTGGCGCGGGCTAAAATGGAGAGCCCTTTGGCAAGCCCCGGGCCACGGTAAGCATTTACCGAGGTGCGGTTAGCTTTGTCAAACGAAGCTTTTAAAATGAAGGGGTGCTTGGTCTTGGCTATGAGGGCCTTCAGGGCTTGCGCAGTAGCCAAATAATGCTTTTCACTTTCAATTACGCACGTGCCGGCCATGAATGCCAACGGCCGGGAATTGGAAAGGGAATACTTGCCGATTTTAATAGTTTTTTGCATATACTAAAATGATAGCAAATTTTCATTTTTTTCTGGCGTGATATTACAAGTAAATTTTATTTGGGTTTGCTTGATTTTTTCCCTTTTCTCATGTATACTTGGTATTGGGTGTTCTGTTAAAGAGGAGATTGTATGTTTTTTAAAATAAACAAAAAGAAAGCCTTTACCCTCACTGAGCTATTGGTGGTAGTGGTAATTATCGGCATTTTGGCTACGGTGGCATTGCCTAAATTCAATAAAGTATTAATGACCCGCCGTACAACGGAAGCCGAAGAAATCATGCGCGCGATACGCACGGAACAAGAACGTCGCTGTGCGTTAGATAAACCCTACGTAACGAACCTGTCGGCTTTAAGTGATATCGTGCCCAATACAAGCACAGATAGTTAC
>JAFXUJ010000017.1 GCA_017525025.1 Elusimicrobiaceae bacterium
AAACAGCAGATTCTCGGTTACGGAAGTTTTTCCTGCATCAATGTGAGCAAGAATTCCTAAATTTATAATATTCATTTGGATTAAGCAATAATATACTACAGTAGATGCATTGTCGAAACGCACCTTTTAATACCTCCTCGTTACACCTTTTTACCATCTCTATAGTGCTCAATGTCGGCGCGGTAGCCAGCATTGGACTCCATATGATTCAAGTCCAGATATATTTGACGACGGCTAACCGAAAAGCGTTCTGAAAATGCGTCATAAAGTGCGTCAGCGCATGCACGCTGAAGTTCCTCTATGCCATAACGCCCATGTTTTGCCCTTAGGCAACGGTCGATTGCGCGGTAGCGCACTATTGCACCTTTGTTCTGAGCCATATCTCTTTGAATTTTGCCGTCAAATTTGGCTGCAAAATTACTAAAAAAAATTGATATGAGCAAGTTTTTTTTACTAGAAATCAAAATTAAACGAATTTTGATAGCAAAAATCAAAAAATGAAATGAAAAAGCAAGCCAAAATAAAAAAAGAGCAGGCAATTACGCCTGCTCGGTCGAGGGACATTGCCACAAGTTCGCCGACTCTGTTTGTTATCCGGGTGCAAAGGTACTGCTTTTTTTGACATACGCAAATTTTTGCGTCAAAAAAAATCACTTGCACCTGTCCAATTACGTTGGACAAAAAACCTCCCAAGTTTTGAAGCTTGGGAGGCCCGGTAACTGCAAGTGCCTGTTTGGAATTATCGTTGGTAGGCTTTGCCGGATGGTATAGGCAACCGCGTAGCCGTAACCTTGGCACACTTGGTTGCCTCGTATGGTGTAGGCTACATTATAGCCGTAGCCATTACAAACTTTGTCATCGCGTATGGTGTAAGCGACGCTGTAACCATAGCCGTCGCATATCTGATTGCCGCGTATGGTATAGGCTACGTTGTAGCCGTAGCCGTTGCATACCTTATCGCCGCGCACAGTATAAACGACTTCATAGCCATAGCCTCTGCAAATCTTCTTGGTGTTTGCAGTACTGCCGCCGCCCGGACTAACGTCGGTATGTTCGCAGGCGCAGAGCAGTATGGCTATGAGTATGTAAAGGAGCTTCCTCATTTCTTAATGCACCATTGCCGCGATGTATATATAATGATCAAGGACAAAACTGGGCGGGTATCCATGTTCCACATTGTGGATGATTTCACTGTCTTTTATGTGCGAGAACACCTCACGTTTCTCTTCCTCCGTGAACGGTAGTCCATACCTGCAATTATCAAGACCGCTTGATAATGCTTCCCAGTACTCCTGGCGATGTTGTGCGAGTTCTTCTGCTGTCATATCAATATCCAATAATCCAAACTATCAAGGGGGTAAAAATAATGCATACAAAAAAGATTATGATGCCAAGACCTAAGCCGCATTCTGTGGCTGTGGCAAACTTCTTGGCTGCATAAACACATAGTGCTATGTAAGCGATGAACAATATAATATAAAGCGCGGTCATATCTTAGTCTCTTATATATTCTCCATAGATTATCCACGCAATGAAAGGTGTTGCACCTATGCAAAATAGGAAAATCAAGAATGCGCCACCGATAGAACCGGAAACTTTGTATGTTTTCCAAGTCATGTAAATCGTCAGTACGATTGCGGCTACGATAATCAAGTATATTAACATATCTTTGAAATTTTGTGCAAAGATACAAAATAAGTGTCCAATTACTTTGGACAGATTTCAAAAAAATGCAAAAAAAGTGAATTTTTTCACGATTTGGGTCGTTTTACGCGAAAATCGGTCTGTAAAAAAGCACTTTTGCCCCGCGTTAGGGATTGAAAGGGCTACGGTATTATGCAATAATGCGGAACTTGTGAACCCCTGCAAAGCCGGACGCCCGCAGGGTGTATGTGCAGCCGGTACAGCAAAGGGCTGTAGTCACCCACCGGAGGTAATTGCAGCCACCGGCAGGTAGAGTGAAGTGCGCAGCTGCTTGGTCAGGGCGAACAAACGGCTTCAGAAAGAGGGAGACCGTAGGTAGATGACAAAGAAAAACCGCCGACTCGTCACGAGCCAGCGGTCTAGACAATAAATGTCTGCTTGGTATATACTACTTGTTGCTCAGATAAAATGGCGTAGCCAATACTGCTTTTGTACGAGTAAGA
>JAFXUJ010000004.1 GCA_017525025.1 Elusimicrobiaceae bacterium
ATACTAAAAAATCTCTTTATCTTTGCACCGCAAACATCAAAATTAATGGCCACTTGGTTTAAAAGAAAGGTTATACGCCCTGTGCGAAATCGTATACTATATATAATGGTGTACTCGGTTTTTAAGATGGGTCCTCTTATGTCGCGTCGTATACTGCTTGCGTGGCACAAGTGGGCGTGCAAGTATATCTATCTGATGTGCAAGAAAACCGCCGCCATTATGAACGATAATTTTACGCGGGTGTTTGGTCCTGAACGTTATAAAGACCAATATAAGCAGTTGGGACTCAGGGTGTTTCAAAACCTTACTTTAACCTTTACTGACTATGCCCTTTGGGGTTTTAAGCGCAATTGGAAATTTTTTAGCAAGTATTTTACCGTAAAAGGGGAGGAGCACCTTCGCAAAGCCTACAACCGTGGCAAGGGCGTTTTATGCTTGGTAACTCACACTCCCGGATGGGAATTTTCGGCTTTTATGCCTCCGCAACTCGGCTACAAGAGCGCAGGTGTGAGCAGCGCAATCAAAAATCCCGCCCTCAACAAGTTTATGATTATGCTCCGCGAAACCCGTGGAATGCGCAATATCACCCGTCACCGCTGCTACGAGCAACTTGTGGAACTCCTCCGCAATGGTGAGTGCCTTATTATAATGACCGACCAAGATAGTATGCACATCCGTGGCGAATTTGTTGATTTTATGGGCAGTAGCGCATACACTCCGATAGGTTGCTCGCGTCTTGCCGCCGAAACAGGTGCCGCCGTTGTGCCTATGTGCACCCTCCGCAATGCCGACAACACTTACACCTTTTTAATACAACCCGAAATTCCGCCTATCTACGATTCGGAGGGACGTTACGACATTATTGCCAACACTCAGGCGCAAAACGACGCAATGTCGCACATTATATATAATAACCCCGATCAGTGGGTGTGGTTTCACGAGCGTTGGAAAACCACTCCCGAATCGCTCGCCAATTATCTCGAACAAAAACGCAAAGCAGAAGAATTACAAAAAAAATCGCAATCCAACTAACTGAAAATCCGTAGTTTAAAATTAAATTAAGTTTTTTTTAATAAAAAAACTCAAAAAAAGAGTTCAGTGTTAAAAAATATTCCGTAACTTAGGGATTAGTTAATGAATTGTTTAAACATAACGGTAAACTGCTGTTAATTATGGATTTATTAAAAAGAGCGGTATTAATTCTGCTTATATTTTTTGCGGCAATGCCACTTTTGGCGCAAGAATCCGAGGAAGGTAACGGTTTCCAACCTGGCCCGTTTATTATGAACCATATCGGCGACGCTTACGAATGGCACATCACCACTATCAACGACACGCATATCTCCGTGCCGCTGCCGTGTATCTTATACAGCGAAAAATCGGGATTTCATTTCTTCTCGTCGTCAAATTTTCATCACGGACACGCCGAGTACGAAGGATTCCGCATCAGCGAATCAGAGCAGTACAAAGGCAAAATTGTGGAGATGATTAATGGCGAGGAGGTTCGCCCGTGGGATTTTTCCATTACCAAGAATGTGTTTGCAATGCTTTTTAGTATGGTGTTGCTCTGCATAATATTTATAGGTATGGCTCGCAACTACCGCAAAAACGTGGGCAAGGCACCGCACGGATTCTACAACCTTGTGGAACCGCTTGTGCTCTTTATCCGCGACGACATTGCCATTGCATCCATCGGTAAAAAACACGCCGACCGCTATATGCCGTTCCTTATGACGGTGTTCTTCTTTATCTTTATCAACAACCTTTTGGGATTGATTCCTATCTTCCCGGGCGGCGCAAACCTTACTGGTAATATCGCAATCACCTGCGTGCTTGCCTGCTTTGTATTTTTGATTACCAC
>JAFXUJ010000005.1 GCA_017525025.1 Elusimicrobiaceae bacterium
TAGACTTGTTGCAAAACCTTGTAGAGACTCCAAAAAATCTGACTCTAACGTCTAAAAGATGGAGAATTAAACGCCCGGGCATTCCACATTAAAAGCGAAGCAAACCGCAAGGATAATTTTCCATAGGTCTCTGATATTCCCGCGATAGCAATTTTTAATCATGCGGAATCGTTTTATCCATGCGTTGACATGCTCAATGGCAACACGGATACTGCCAAGCAAAGCGTTAAACTCCTTTTCCTCATCGGAGAGTTCTCCGCCGCGGGGCTTTTTATGAGGCGTCTCAATGGTATGCCAGACTTTCAGGATTCCCTGATAGCCGGAATCCGCCAGACCTTTGATAAATTCCCGGAAACGCGGACTGGATTCCTTGAACATTTTGAAGTCATGCGTCCTCCCGTCGGAAATGTAAAAGCTGACGATTTTATTGGCGGTAAGGTCATATATGATTTGAACTTTCATCGTGTGACGCTTCTTTTTGCCGGAATAATACTTCTTTTGATTGCGTTTCGGACGTTGAATGAAGATTTCCGTCACGTCGATGAGCGCAAAAGTTCCGGCACCGGTTTTCCGGTTTCCGACAAGATGAAAGCAGCCTTTCCGAATCAGAGTATCCAAAACCCAATGATACGCCCTTGACACGTCCCATTTTTTTACGCCCGCCATATCCGCCAGAATCGTCTGCGTCATATATTGGCGCACATAGAGGAAAAAGATGATAAGACATTGGAATACGGATAAGCGGTTTGGCCGTCCTCCTTTAGCGTGTTCTTCCTCGCGGTATTGCTTCAGCCTGTCAAGCAGCACCTCAAAAAATACGGAGCCAACGCCGAAACGCTCATAAAACTCCGCTTCGCTCAGTTTTTTAATCGATTCTTCGGTATATACGCTTTCCATAGACGCCCTCCTGTTTTCGCCGCGATAAGTCGTTGCCATAACGCAACGCGGTCTCTATTATATTCATATCACATTCAGGCGCATAATGCAAGGGCTTTGACGTTGGCTGTATTTTTGAGGTTTTGCAACAGGTCTAATCCCCAAAGTTTTGAGATATGTGAATATTTCCTTTCTCAGCAATCCGCTTTTGAGAAAGAGGTTGCGCCACATGAACCCACTTGAATTTCTTCTGTGTAATTACCCAGGAAAATTTGAATCCGCTTTCCATAAATGGCTTCCTTTTGGAACGCATTCCACAGATACCGCTGGCGTTATGCGGCATCTCTTGAACGATTGGCTTCCAGATAATGTGAAAATCGCGTTAGAAAGCCGGATGGGGCGGGAGGAGTTGGAAAAACTGGTTGTTTTTCTGGCGTTGTCCCACGATATTGGGAAACTGACGCCGGTTTTTGCCTCAAAAATTACATCGAACGCGCCGGAACTCAAAGAGAAACTGTCTTCTTTTGGACTGACCGCCCACAAGCCAAGCAGTTTCCGCGACGGAAGCGAATCGCCCCACGCAAAAGCGGGAGAAGCGATTCTTTTGCGGTACGCGGGCGGCTCCTGTCGTGAAATCGCA
>JAFXUJ010000006.1 GCA_017525025.1 Elusimicrobiaceae bacterium
AACGAAGAACCACAGCACATTCATGAAGATGCTCAGACAGCCTGGTTGTGATGGTTTCCATTTCACTTTCGTGCCGAACGGCCAGATGGCCAGCATACCCAGTTTCAGGCTCTGCAAGCCAAAGGGGATGCCGATGATGGTGATCATCAGTATCAGTCCTGCGATGAAATACTCCAAGGCTATATGCAAGCCTCCGAATACGACCCAGATGATGTTTCCTAACGTCTTCATTGATCTGATTTAGATGACAACAGCCGTTCCGCTGGTGGCTACCATGAGCATTGAGCCGTTGGCTCCTACAGTCTCATAGTCGATGTCGATGCCTACGATGGCATTGGCTCCCATTGCCTGAGCACGCTGCATCATTTCCTGCATGGAGGTGTCCTTGGCCTCGGCAAGTACTTTCTCATAAGCACCTGCACGACCGCCTACGATGTCTCGGATGCCGGCAAAGAGGTCTTTGAACATGTTGGCACCTATTATGGTTTCACCTGTCACAATACCCTTATATTCGCGGATGGTGTGACCTTCAATCTGTGGGGTTGTTGATAGTATCATTTACAATTCAATTTAAATATGTTTATATTACTGAAAATCAATAACTTATCGTAAAATAGAAAGCCGCTTCAAATGTAACGAGGGACAAAATAGGGACAATTGACACACCATTACTAATTTGTCGCGGCTCTGTGTTTGCAAAGGTACAAAAATAGTTCCAATTGACAAAATTCCAATAGTATTTTTAGTCTGCATCTGATTCCCTGTAGGGGTGTAAAAAAGCGCAATCCCCACAATCAACTAATAGGAATTGCGCAAAAAAGAGATATAAGCAAACAAATAATGTTTCCTGTTGCAAGTGCTAAAAAGTGGGCTTTCATCCTCTCGGACTGCACCCACTTAACGACTTGATTAACAAAACGAATACTAAAAACCTAAAACGATTAGACGAATTTTGTATTGCTAAATATCCTTTGCGTATTTGACAAGCGTTTCTTTTTCCAAATCCGGCTTTACAACTACTCGGCCATTGTCTTTATTGATAGAGAAGAAATGGTAAAACGCTGTTGCCGGCTCAAAAAATTGGGTTCCGTACACCTCGTTAATAAGGGCTGCAAGCTGTTTGACTTTATCTAACAATTTGATTTCCTGCTCCGTATCTGCATATACTGCAAATCGCTTTTCTACCGCATCTTTGTCATAAACAAGTCTGTCGTTATCGAGTATTACAAAACCTCGCGCCATACCCAATGTTAACTTTGCTTCTACCATATTTTCAAAGTCACGTTTTTCGTCCTCAATGTGTTCGTGCCTTTGTCTGTCTCTGCTTGCTTCTGTTTTTGCAATAGACGTGTAAAGGGCGGTTTTCTTCTGATTCAGTTCTACGTTGTAGCCCCTTTCGAGTTTCTGTTCAATTTCCCTTATCTTGTTTTGGTACTCCGACAAATAACCATTGTATTCAGTCTCAAACGCTTTCATTCGCTCGCCTTGTTCTATTATCTCTAACAAAGCTGCATCCAATACGTGTTCGGCTTCTGACTGGTATCTTTTCCACTCTGACGGCCAAAGTACGCCATTAACCTTTTTACGGATAATAGCATCTAAAAAAGTGCCACGGACATTCCCGGCAAATACTTCGTCAATGGACTTAACACTAACAGGCATTTCAAATTTGTGCATAAGTGGAATAATCCACTTATTAGCTGCTGTAACGGCCATTGAGTGTCTGCCATTGTAAAAATACATCTCCGCGCTCAAATCACGATTCAACAATACTTTTTCCATAATCTTTGTTGTGGTTTTGTTTTTCTTAAATGGATTCTTCATAACTATCACATTAAAATTGTTTCCGCTTCTTTTACCTTTCCTCTTAGTTCGCGGATAAATTCAGCCTTGGACTTCTTTGGCTTGTTTCGCTTTGGCTGATAGCCTATCCGCTCGCGTATCTCGCGTATCGCTTCGGCCTTGCGCTCCGCTTTGCGCTTTGCTTCGCGCTCTGCTCTCTCGCGGGCTTCTACTGACGTATCAGGATATGCGGGCTTTGTTGTAATTGTAAAGTCGTAAATACCTGTCATCTTAACAACTCTGCAAGTTACTTGCTCTATGCCATTAACCTTTTTCGTGGTACGCTTTACATAATCAGCGTTATAATAATACGTGGTAAAAATAAAGCTGCACCCGGTAATATCTCCGCGCTTTACCAATTCTAACGCTTCGTCACCATTTGGGCTTTTAGGTGCTTCAAACTCAAACAAAACTCCTTTGCTATCGATTTTGTAGGATAATGTACCTTTGCCCTTATTGCTCCGGGCCAATACCTTTTGGCGGTCGTGGTACATTGTCATTATAATGTCGCAACTATCCAAAAAAGCCTGTGTTACTGCTTTGGGGTCGATAACTTCGCGCTCCTCATAATCTGTGTCTTTTTCTAACACTACTGAGGGCGTGTTAAACATAATAGCGTAACCGCAAATCTTACGGCTTGGGGCTTCGCCTGGTGCTGATTCCCTAACAAACAACTCTCCGGGTGTCTGTATGGTTCTTTTTACAATCTCATTTGCTTTCATAATCTATTCCTTCAGTTTATTAATCTCTGTTTGCAAAACGTTCAAATCACCGCATATTACTTTGGTTTTCTCCAATATTGGTAACATAAGATTTGAGCATTCCGGGTCGCTGTACTCTGCGGATTGCATTTCACTTACCGCGTCTGTAAGGGTTATTCGCGCCGCGATTATTTTCCCTGTAATCTCTTCTAAATACTCGTTCATTTGAACTACTACTTCTTCTTCCATATTCTCAAATTTTTATACTGGTTCTGCTGTTTTGTTGACGTTCCAATAGATAACCTCCGTGCCGTTATCGCCGTCGTCTTTACCCATCAGGCACTCCAATTCTACGCAATTACCGTTATACAGGGTGTAGCCATACGTGCCGCCCGATGTAGTCCACTTATACGTTATCGACAAATTAACGCCTGAATTGTTATACACCAATAATTTAGTGCCAATAAACGAGCGTATGCGGTCTTTTTGCGCGGCTGTGTACCGGCTTGCAATAGCGGAACTTAACAGGGGTAAAGAGAAATAACTTGCCGTGCCTGTTGACAATTCGATAAAAGAGCCGCACTTGTCAAAGTCCAATACGGTTGCCGTTGCAATATCGCTACGCTTGTAGTTGTTAATATTGCTTGTGGTTATCTTCGTCTTTCCCTTACGGATAAAGCCGGTAAATACACCGTCGCGCTGATACGTTGTGCCTGTCAACAAATCGAGTGCAAACGTGGGCGCAAAGTTCATTTCATCCAAAACGACGTTTGTAACCGTACCTGTCAGTCCTGACGTATTGTAAAACTCGATATAGTAAGTCCCTGACGCATTAGCCGTAAATACGCCGCTACGGGTTACGTCTGACGTACCGTTAATCATTACGGGCGTATTGGTTGCGCCATTAGAGCCGTAACGTAGGCGTATATAATAACTACCGCTTGAACTTTCACACTTACCCGTTGCCGTTAGTTTATAAGTTTTTCCCTCTTCTAACGTTACCGTGCCAATGTTCTTTGTCGTATCACTTGCGGCCAATGTGTACGGGCCCGAACCACTAAACTTTGTAATGGGGTCGCCTGACGGGTTGTTTTCGTTGAATAGTGAATAAGCGATAATGCCATTATAAGTTGCACCGTTATTGTAAACCGTGTTATCCACCATGCCGTTAGTGCTTATCAGCCAATCACCACTAATAATGGCACTACCAAAATAACCGTGCTTGGCAAATAGTACGTTGGCCGCAATCATTGCCAATTTATCGCTTAGTACCCAATATTCTGAACCGCTATACGGGTATCTGCTTGCTGCCTTGGTGTGCGTTTTGATACACTTATAGTAATAACCGTTGTAAACTACAAAATCTTCGTAAGGCTCTTGGTTACTTTCATCGCCTTTGTAGAATTGGTAGCCTGCTTCCATCTGGTTCCAATCCTGCGGGCCACGTAGTCCGGGGCCTCTGTAGCCTCTTGGGCCTTGGCTACCCGTGCCACCGTTACTACCTCTTTCGCCGTTTTTTGTTATCTGTATGCTCTCGCGCACTCTTTCTACGCCGTCTATCGACAAAACGGCCACAAAAGCCTTTTCGCCCGCGTAGCCTGTGCCATTATAAAACTTAGTTGCAAACGTGCTGCCACTAACGGTATAGCCGCTATCTATGTTGTTAACGTTGGGTACTGCGTCCTGCGTATCATCATCTTTCAGGAAATAAAGCGATAAGTCGGTACGGTTTAATGATTGAGCGTAAGTATTACCGCCCGCGTTACGATAAACCTTACCCTTAATGTCAACGTAAATAGTTTCGGTATTCGGGTCACGGTAAAAAACGCTGCCCGCCAAAGAAATACTATACGTAACGGCGTTATCTCCTTTGTCGCCTTTATCGCCCTTATCTCCTTGGTCGCCTTTATCGCCGTATGTACCTATAATAACCGGGTCTGTGTTGGCCGTCGTGCCATCGGTATAGGTCACTTTCTCGTAGTTCCAAAGGTATTTGTTTGTGCTTGTGACGGTCTGAATACTCGTAGTCCATCCCGACGTAGAGCGCGTAACGCCTGTAACCGCCGACGTAGCAAGGTAGTATTCAGTAATAGACGTAATGCCTACGCCTCTGTCGCCGTAAGTGCCAATCCTTGCGGGCGTTGTGTCCGCGTGTGTACCGTCTGTATAGTTTATGCGCTCGTAGTTCCAAAGGTACTTTTTGGTAGAGGTCATTGTGGCCGCTGTTGCCGTAGGGTCTGTAGTCCATCCCGGCGTAGAGGTCGTAACGCCTGAACTTGACGAACTCGCTAAGTAGTATTCTGTCACCGACGAAATGCCTACGCCTGTATCGCCTTTGTCGCCTTTTTGGCCTGTTGGGTTTATCGCGTCCGTGTACTGCACCGTGCCGTCTGTGTAAGTAATCTTTGAGCGCGTCCAAATATACTTGCCTGATACCCACGCGGGGGCCGTATTGTCTACCCACTGACCGCCTACCAATTCCGTTGCACTCGTAGACTGGTAATATTGTTCTACTATACTTGCAATACCTTTGCCGCTCGGAATACATACCGGGTTGCTGTATTGGTCTGTGCCGTCGGTATAAACTATATGGGTTCGCGTCCAAATGTAATGCCCGTTTTGCCATGCCGGGGCGGCTGTCTGCCATCCCGTCGTAGGGGCTACGGAATTACTCGTACTATCCGCGTACTCAACGTCTGTGTAAGATATTCCTACGCCTTTGCGGTTATATCTTATTGTCCTGGTAACTGCTACTCCCATTATTTATTTCGCTTTTTAAATTCTAACGTCAATACTAATTTAGTGATGTCGTCTGATTCAAGGTAGCCAATTTCTAATTTGGCCTGCGGCTTGGCGTACTTTAACTTTTCAATCTTATTTGCAAGTTTTCCGGCATCGCCAAATCCTATACCCAATTTCTTTTGTAGGGTTTCCCTGCTTATATCCATAATCCTTAATTCTGTTATACCCTGTTGGGGTGTTCTACACAATACCGGGCGGCTTCGGCCTGCATCTGTGCGCGTGAGGGCACTACCCTTAAACGCTCGTTTTGCCATTCCTCCAAATCCTCTACTCTGAAACGTACAAACCTTGCACCACATTTCAAGTGGGGTATATCCCTAAAGTGGATTAGCTTGTAAACGTAACTAACCTTTAGCCCTAAAAAGTCTGCGGCTTCTGCTGGTGTTAATAGCTTGGCCTGTGTCTGGGTCTTTTCATTGTTCTCTACCATATTACTATATCTTAAATCTCTGTTGTCTGCAATTGTGCCGTTGCCTTTTGTTGGGCTTGGCTTTCGGGTGCAAAATTAGAGAAAAGAAAGTAAAGTTAAATCCAAAACCTAACCTATGCCAAAACCTATATTGGGATATATAGGCTACAGGGTGCAATGGTTCCGGGTGTTGGCTCTGATTCCCTACAGGGCTTCGTGGTGTCGGCTCTGACAGGCTACAGGGTGCAATGGCTCCGGGCGTGTCTCTGATTCCCTACAGGGCTTCGTGGTGTCGGCTCTGACAGGCTACAGGGTGCAATGGCTCCGGGCGTGTCTCTGATTCCCTACAGGGCTTCGTGGTGCTGCATCTACAGGCTACAGGGTGTAATGGTTCCGGGTGTCGGCTCTGATTCCCTGTAGGGCTTCGTGGCTGCATCTGACAGGCTACAGGCCAATTGTTAAAAAACTGCCAAAAATCGCTTTTAAGGGCTTTTCGCTTCGTGGCCTTATTCACTACCCACTAAAGCCCAAATAACGCCTTATAGGTCGTTTCTATAGTCTTATCTGTACGAAATAACGTTAAAAGCTGCCTATGTTTGGAAAATTATTATTATCTTTGTGGCGACAAAACATTTTGAGGGTATGAAACGAATTAGAAATATATTGGCTTCGTGGTCGCTCGTTATTGCTATAATGGGCCTTGCGGTCTTTGCCGTTTGCCTGTTTGCTCATACCTACAACAAAGTTACGCTATGGGCGGGCGTTGTCAGTTTCGGGGCCTGGGTTGTCTTTGGCTTCGTGTCTTTGTTCGTTTCATCTAACGAGGAAAACAAAGCCTATTTGGATAGTCTAAGCCGGGGCCGGGCTGTTTAACTCTGCCGCCAATTGTGCGCCTTTTTCCGTTGCCATTTGTTCCGGGGTGGGTATGATTCCCAAACGCGGCAAATCGAGCCTGTCAGCGTCTAAGCAAATATCTATCGTTTTATTGCCTGTGCGCTCTGCCGTTTCGTGCAATCTGCAAGCGTCCTTTAATAGTCGTATCTCTATATCTGAAAAGTCGGCTAAATGGGTGCGCCTGATTTCGTCTATTATCTGGGCGGCTCTTTCGCCGTGTCCGGGGTCGCTGTTGCTGTCACTCCGGGCTATGTCGTGCAAATAGGCAAAAGCAATTATTACGTTTGGATTCGCGCCCGGTACAAACAGGCGTTTTCCGTTATCGGCTACTCTGTCGCAATGTTTTATGCTGTAAACGTCTAATTGCCAAATTGGAGTGTTTTGTTCGCAATAATCCCGCAATCTATCCGGGTTAACTCGCAATACCATTAACAGGGTAACGCCTGTTATTTCCGCTATACGCTTAATACTGCATTGGTACAACTCTTTAGGGCTTGCCGTTGTTTTTGTCAATTCTACAAAATCGCTGTGACTTGGGTTTGTCCTATAACTAAAACTGCATCCCTGTGCTTTGCCTATTTTCATAATCTCAACTGCTTTTGTTCCCTCTGTGGTGTTCGGTACTGCTAACAACACCCTCAACCAATCCGGGCAAAGGTCTAATATTGCGCCATTGTCTTTGCTGCATCTTAATAACGTCTGTTGCTTGCCCTCAAAAACTATATCTATGGTAAAATCACTATCGGCTAAAACAACATCGTTTAGGGCCTGCGGTTCTATCGTTTCAATCCCCTTGCTTTCTTCATCCTCCCACGTTTGGCGGTTTCTTTCAAATAGGAATATCCGTATATCGATATATTGCCGGGGTGTCGTAAACTCCGATTCTAACAAATGGGCTTCGGCCTTCGTGGTCGAGGCCCTGCTAACCATATATTTACTTTGTTTCATATCGTTGTTTTCTGTAAATAGTGCTTTGTTGCGTTTCATCTATTATTTTCGCTGTTTTCATCTGTTTTTTCCCTGTTCCCGGATTCTTGCGCGTGTACGCGGGCGCATTATGCCGCTTTTTTGGCAAATCGGGCGGGCTTGCGCCTATACCCCCACGGCCCTAAAAATGGCCTTGCGTGTGGAGAAAGGTTTGGGCGAGGTTCATAGCCCCTATACCCGCTTAAAAAACACCCTCCCCGCCTGTGGTTGCTGACAGTCGAGGGCCGGGGCGTTTCTTATGCCTGGTCGCTGTCCTGTCGGCCTGTGTCCGGCTTTGCCAATAGTTCTTTAACCATACGTGGCATATCTGCCATTGTTGCCGTTGGCTTCTTTAGCTTCATCGGCTTAACGTCCGGGGCTTCTTTCAGTTCCAACGGCTTTAACTCCATTGGCCTTGTATCGGGTACGTCTGTTATTGCGGGCGCGTCTGTCAGTTCCGGGGCCGGTGTATCTTTAACGGCTTCTTTGGCTTTTGCCTGTCTCTTACTCTCCTTTATCCGCTTCGCTTCTGCTAACGCGCTTTTGTCGTATCGGTTTTGCTCTTTCAGACTCTTAAAGCAAATCAGTTTTATAACTTCGTTTCCTGTCTTGCTGTCGTGCCTACGTTCTACGCGGATAACTTCGCGGGTTAATTCGTTGGCTTCGTTGCCGTCTCTTAGCGTTACCTCTACATCGGTAAAACTGGGTGCGTTTGCTAACGCTTCTATTAGTTCTTCTTTCTTCATAATCCGTTATTCTGTTTTTGTCCGCTTTGGGTATCTGTTGCGGGTGCTACACATATATTGCGTATATACCCAAAAAGCGTGTTATTCATTTTGCAATTTCTTATTTTCTTACATTTCCTTAATATTTTTCCCTTAAAGGGAATTTGGTGTAACAAGTGTAACACTTAGGTTAAATCCCTTTGTATATAAGCGTTTGAGGGGTGTTACACCCTGTTACATTTGGGTGTTACACTTTTTAGGGGTGTAACACTTTAGGGCGGCTTGGTGTTACACCCTGTTACACCTTGCCGGGGTGTAACATCAAAGTGTAACAGGGTGTAACACCCCTTTACCTTATTAAATCGGCTCGTTATCATCTTCGTTTTCAATGTCTGTTATTGGTCTCTGATAATACCGGGATAAGATATTACCGCTTTTGCCCTCTCTCTTATATCCGGGCAATCTTCGGGGCTTATCCACATATTCCCAATCTAAACTTTTAAGTATTGCGCCAATTGTGGCCGGGGTGTATTTGGTACTATTCAATCCCCTGTAGGGGCACTCGTTTAGTATCTCACAAATCGTAATGGTGTCACGTCTGATAATGCCCTCTTGCTCTGTTGGGTCGCTCGGCTGTCTGTTGTTATAAAACGCTCGTTTGTTGGCACATCCCCAATTGGCCCAATCTACAGGCAATTTAATATCTAACCACTTTTGCAAATACTCTCTTAGTGGGTCGTTTGCCGTATCTGTGAAACGCTCCCTAATTGCTTCCATTTGCTTTTCGTGTTCGCCTGTTAAATAGGTCTGTTCCTGTTCCCTGTAATAATACAGGGCTTCAGCCCACAATTGGGGTACTTCTGCAATTAGTTGCGGCTTCCAGTCGTAAACGTGGCCGTTGCCCTTAACTTCCACAATCCAAAAACGCCTGTTGCCTGTGGTGTCCTTTAAGAAATTGTTATCATTGGTTGACGCAATGAAAACGCAATGCCGGGCGTTCTTTGTGCGCTTACGTGCATAAGCTGCCCTAAAATCGTCTGTCTGTCTTGATATAAGGTCTTTAACCCTGTCGGCTTCTGCTCTGCGCATACCCTTTAATTCTGGTATCTCAACTATCCACGATTCCGTTAATACCTCACATTGTTCTTTGTCGCTTGCGCTCAAAGATAACGAGCCTAACCACTTTCCCGCTAAAACTTCGGGTACGGTGCTTTTTCCTATGCCTTGCGCTCCCTGCAATACTAAGCAATAATCGAATTTGCAGCCCGGATTATATGCCCTTGAAACGGCTGCAACAAACCATTTGCGGGTAATGGTTCTAATTAGTGGGGTGTCCTCTGCACCCAAATAGCGGATTAGTACGGATTCTATCCGGGGCGTGTTATCCCATTGCTCTGATTCTATAAACTCCAATACAGGGTTAAAACCTCTTTCGGGTGCTGTCGGCAATAGCATTTTATCCGTTAACGCTGATACGCTCGTTTTCAGTTGGTACGTTGTTTCTACATACCCGGCCATTCGCGTTAATGCCGTATCGTCCACGTCTGCGCCGTGCGTGCCTGTAAATGGGCTGTCGGGGTCTGCTTCTATGTCGATAATATCACGCTGTGCAAACACATCGTATTTAACGGCTCTGAAATGCGGGTCGTTTGCTGCAATTAGTTTCCTGTTCTCTATGGTCTCTTTAATTGCTCCTTTCCTGTCGTACTCAAAAGCGTTTTGCCAATCGGTGCTATCGGCTGTATCTGACAAATCCAAATCGGCAAAATCGTTATTGGCTCTTTCCCTGCGTTCCTTTGCCATTAAGGATTTAACGCCTTTGTCGGCTGCTGCAAAATCCTGCATTTTCAGATACGAGGGTAGCCGGGTAATGTCCTTTGTTTCCGCTCCCTCATCCTGTAGCCCAAACAAATGGATTCTGCAAAGGTCGAAAGCGTTGCAAAGCTGCCTACTTGCTGGGTCTGTTTCGTGGTGGCTGTACGCAAACTTTCCGCTATAGCAAACCAAACCGCCTGCAACACTACCCAATTTGTAGGTATAACGCCCTTCGGTGGCGGTTCTTTCGTATGCTTCGGGCAAAAACTTCTCTATTGCTTCCTCTATGGTGTACGCCCTGCAAAACGCTCCTATTAGTCCGGGCTTCTCTAAGGGGTCGCCCGCTTTGCGTACTTCGTGGGCTATTACATCGCCCTCCCTGTCAGATACGGGCCACTCCGATATATCGTTATAGTCGTGGTACGTGTTTAGTATTTCGTCAACGTTACAGGCTTTTCCGTCCTGTACCTCAAATATAAACTCTCCGTCTTTGCTTGTACTCGGCCAATAGAAAAGCCGGGGCAATTGATACGTTGTAATGTCGAAAAGGTCTATACCTATAGTTTCGGCAATCTTTCTACAAATTGGCTCGTACTCGTTTGGCTTAACCTCTCTGTTAAATGGTATCACTAACCGATAACGCGGTTTTTCCGGGGTGTGCTTATGGGTGCTGTATAGCATCGCGGCAAAGCTATAGGCCATTGTAAAATCTTCCCAAACGTCTGCCGTTCCGTAATCAATATCGAGCGTTGCAATAGTCCGATATAAAACGTTTTCCCCTTTGCGTCTGCTGCCTGACAGATAACCGCCAACAAAACCGCCAACGTCTTTAATGTCGGTTTGCTCTTCACGGCTCATTCGTTGGTACTCCTTTACGCTTTCGCCTGTGCGCTTCGTCTCGCTGCACCTGGTTACTAATTCACTCCACGCCCATTGTTTGTTTTTCCACTTCTTAGATAATCGGCTGTGGCCTGTTGCAATGTCTAATTGAAAATCGTTTTTTAGTTTCATAATGTCCCTATCTGATAACTAAACATTCATTTTCGGGCTTTCCCTGTCGTTTGCTTTTAATCCATTCGTCAAGTTCTACCCGGTTAAAGATTATGCGGCCCCCATTTGGCACATAACAGGGTATTGCGTTAATGGCTACAAGTTTATAAATGTAGCCTACCGAATAACCGATATATTCGGCTGCTTCCCTAACTGATAAATACTTTTTGTCTTTTGCATCCATTATTCTATACCTTTTAATAATTAGTTGCAAAAATAGATAATAAACTCTAAGTATTACAAAATAACCTAACCTATGCCAAAACCTATGTTGGTTTTTCGCGTGCTGCATTTGACAGACTACAGGGCGCAACGGGTTTCCGGGTGCTGTATCAAAACAAAACGCCCGGTACTGACAATATCAAATACCGGGTGCTTCCTTATTCTTGTAGGGGTTTATTCGCAAAATGCTTTTATCTCAAAATTCTTTGGTTTCTCTGCTTTGCCACTATTCATTTTGCTTTTGTCATTGGATAACTCCCCCCATTCTTCTTTGCGTTTTGTACCTTTGTAGTTGTGGAAAATCCTTTTTATCGTTCCTACTAACGTTTCATTCTTATAAGTTTCTATAAGTAAAGTTAGGTACGCTAATTTCTTTGCATCATCATTCCATTTGATACGCTCTGGCTGTTTCTTCTCTGTGCGGTTTCTGTCACTCCCAAAATACCAAAGAAAATCGTCCTCGTTACAATCTATAATTGTTTTCTTTTCGTTCAACTCCTTATATAACGCTTTGGCCTTATCGTCCCCTAAATCTATATAATTTATTTGTTGGGCTTCGTCTCGCTCAATATTCCGCAATATGTCGGCTATCTCTGTAAAATCTTCGTTGGCCTGTACTTTATCAGTTGTTAGCCATTCCTCCCTGTCGATAAAGTACAAATCATTATCGCGGACTAAATAAAAGTGTTCTACATCATCGTATTGCAGCGTATACCCATAATATGCCAAATAGCGGATAATGTACCTAAACACCTTTTCCAATATTTGCGCTTTCGTTTTATTATCTCTCTGCTCTTTTTCGCTAATATCGGGGTCGCCAATATTTGCCCCTATAGCTAATATTTGGCTCCTGTTGTCTGCAATCGCGTTTAGGTCGCGCAATAATACACGGTCTCTCACGTCTGCACCCATTTTGAAGAAATCCCAAATATAAGCGTGTGCGGCTTCGCGTATCTCTGCCCGGTACGCTGTCGGCGCCGCTACCCATTCCGGGTGTTGGTTGTGTATGTCGTATATTCTCATAACGCTTGTTTGTTTATTGGTTCATACTGATAACTTTGCAAATCGGGGCTTTTGTCTTGTTTGCTTTTTCTTCTTCATACGTTGGCAAACCATACATTGCGCGTAAAAAGTCAAGCTGCCCTATTATAAAGGCGTTTTCCTTTTTTAGAAAGTCGTTCTCGGTTTTCAGGGCTTTTTCTCTAAAAACCAATTCGGCGTTTTTATCTATCATTACATCGAGCGAGTCTTGTAACCTCTTGTTTTCGGCTAATATGTCGTTATATGTTCTTTCCATAACTTCAAAATTAAAAAATTGTACTTTTCCAACACTTCACTATTTCGGCCCCTGTCGTGACCTTGCTTTTACCCGCTTTCCTTATCCTGAATTTAATCAGGCCATCGGCTTCGTATCGGGCTATTGTGTGCCTATCCACTTTGAGGGCTTCGGCTGTTTGCCGTTGGTTGTAAAGTCCATCGGCTATAACTTCTGGCTTTTCTATAATCATACTTCTGTGCGCGTTAAATGTTCTATAATACCCAATAGGCGGTTTATTTGCCTGTCTTTTTCTTCCAATAGTCCAATAAGGCTATTTAACGCCTTACTATCGTTAACGACGCTGCTGTTTATAAAGGAATTGGAAACGTTTTCGATTCTAAACACAATCTGTCGTTGGCCTGCTTGCGCGGGCGCAAAACAACTTATAATATCTTGCAAACTATTCATGGCTACTGGGGTTAAAAGATTCCATTTAACAAGTTTACGGCTTCCACTTTCTTCTTATCCACAATCTTTGCGTAAATCTCTGTTGTCTTTACGCTTGTGTGGCCTAAAAGTTTGCTTGTGGTGTAAAGGTCTGCCCCCTGCGTTAACATAAGCGTTGCAAAGGTGTGTCGGGCGCAATGAAAAGTAACGTGCTTTGTTATCTTTGCTTCTTTTACCCAATCCGCAATAACTCTTTCTGTTCCCCAAAGTGTAGGCAAAGTAAAAACTAACTCGTCACTTTCTTTTAATTCCTTTGAGGGCAAATAGTTCTTGGCTTCGTTGCTCAACGGCAAATATAATAATTCGCTCGTCTTAATCATTCTTTTTTCTATCTTCCATTCGTTTCCGTCTGCGTGTATATCACTCCATTTTAGTGTGCTAACATCACTCCACCGCAAACCGCACATACAACAAAACAAAAAAGCGTTGCGCACATCTTCGCGCTTGCAATGGGTGTTAATCAGTTTGCGCAATTCTTCGGCTGTTAGGTACACTCTTTCGTTTTGGGCGTTTTTGCCTATAATCTTTGTAATATCTAAATGCTCCATTGGATTAGCCTGCAAGTGTCCCGCTTTAACGGCTGCGTTCAAAGCTGTCGAAAAACCTTTGAAATAAAGTGTGCGTGTTCCTGATGATAACGGCTTAGCCTGGCAATACTTATTTTTGCGGCTCATAGCATTACAAAGGTACTCGCCATATCCTACGCAAAAATCGTGGTCAACATCACCCAAAGTAATTTTCTTGCCTTTGTATTTTTGGTTAATGTAGGCTTCAATATGCAGCTTTTCTTTTTTGGCTTGCTTTGCAGAATTATTGTCGGTTCTACCCATTTCCTTTGCGTGTTCTGTTAGATGGTTAATTCTTATATCCAACCAATCGAGCAAAAGGGTTTTGTTTTTCTTGTTCTTGATTCCGGCTTTGCCCATTACAATAGCCTGCGCGCGTTCTCTCGCAATGGCTTCGGCTGCTTCCCACGTTGTTTGATTAGTGATTTTATCCTCTGGCTTCTTAACAGGGATAAGATACATTTTCAAATACTCTTTACTCCTAACACCCTCTTTGTAGATGTCAAGATACAGGCTTTTACCCTTTGCCGTTTCACGGCTTCTTAGCGTAACCTGTCCGCTAACTTTTCTGTCTTTTACTTGTTTTGCCATAATGGTATGTCTTTAAATTGTCCGTGTGCAAAGGTACAAATAATAATTGAAATGAGGGACAAACGAGGGACAAAAATGGGCAAAATTAAGTAATTTTAAGGAAAACAAAGGAAAATAGAGTAAAATTGAAATTGCTTTATAAACGTTTGGTAATCAGAATTTTAGTTTTATCTAATTTTCTTTTGTTTTACCTTGTTTTACCTTGTTGGGGTTGTTGATAGTATCATAATCGTTATCTTTTAAAAGTTTCTATCTATTAGACGTAAGAACGATGCGAAAAGTTGCATATACAGAAACTTTCATATCATTTCTTCGTATATTTCGCCTTGACTATTTCGTATGAGTTCCGTGTCAGCTCCTGCAGCAAGTCATTAGGCGCGGTCTTTGGATTGATGCCAATCCAGTGTTTGGGTGATTCATTGTATGGATTGCTGATACAGTCATGCTGGGCTTTTAATTCCTCAATACGCTCGGGTTGGCATTTCAGCGAAATAACAGAAAAGTCATTGCAGTCGAAGAATGAGAACATGTGCCCCATAACGTAGAATACTAAAACTCCTTCACCACTTTTAAACTTCTGAAACGGCAGTTTTTCTTCCACGTCTGCACCTAATGACAGGCAATACTCGCGATAATATTCTATGTTCATATACTTTTTAGATGTGATTCATAATCCATGCGAATCCCTTAGCAGTTCTTTCGTCGGAATGTTGGAAGTGATTGCCGGGATTCCATTCAAGAATGGTGCTAATGCCTTGTGC
>JAFXUJ010000007.1 GCA_017525025.1 Elusimicrobiaceae bacterium
AGAAGTTGTAAATATGGTAGCGGAAAAGACAGGCTATCCGGAAGACATGCTGGATTTAGATTTAGACATGGAAGCCGACCTCGGCATTGATACGGTTAAACAAGCCGAATTGTTTGCGGCCATGCGCGAACATTACGGAATTGTGGCGCAAGATGGTATCCAATTGAAAGATTACCCGACCATTCGCCATTGTATCCAGTTTGTATTAACGCATGCTATGGGCGCTAAACAGCAAGTAGCTCCTGTGCCGTCCGTTGCTCCGGCACAACCCGTAGCAGCAAGCGCACCCGTAACACCGCCTCCGGCGGTGGAAACTCCGGCACCTGTTGCAACACCCAAAGTTGTTGCGTTGGATGAAGCTACGGTCACTAAAGAAATTGTCAAAATGGTAGCAGATAAAACAGGCTATCCGGAAGATATGCTGGATTTAGATTTAGACATGGAAGCTGATCTCGGCATTGATACGGTTAAACAAGCTGAATTGTTTGCGGCCATGCGCGAACATTACGGAATCGTGGCACAAGAAGGTATCCAACTGAAAGATTACCCGACCATTCGCCATTGTATCCAGTTTGCCCTATCACATACAGGGGCTCCGGCGGCTGTAACACCTGCGGTATCCGCTACGCCGGCTCCTGCTCCGACAACAACTCCGGCAGCTCTTGAAACGCCTGTGCCGCAAACGGCGGTTAGACATGAAGGGATCATGGCAACCGACAAAGTAGAAAAACCGTCTGAAGATATGCTTAAGACCAATCCGACGGCGCCCGTTCAGCGGCACGAGTCGCTAGCCGAACGCCCGGAACGTGAAGGGTATGCCGGTGAGCATTGCCATGAAAAGAAATTACGTCATGTAACGATGGTGGCTCCGGCTCCGCTAGCGGAAAGAGAAAACAGACGTTTATCCAAAGATCGTACGGTACTGATTTTTGCGGATAATGCCCAGCTTATTAAAGCATATCAGGAAGAATGCAAAGAGTTGGGGGTAAAATACCACGTATTCACTACACTTAAAACTCGCAGCAAAAATACAACCATTGTGAATTGGGAATCGTACGAAGAAACGGAAGCCGCGCTTAAAGATTACGCGGCGGAAGATCCCAACGTGCAAGGTATTGTGTATTTGTTGGGGGCCAATGTAAAGAAATTTGATAAGAAAGTCAGCCCACATAACGAACTAACCAAATACGTCATGCCGTTGTTTATTGCCTTGCGCGTATTTGAAAAAGGATTAACGAACCGTTCGGATGCGGATACGTTCTTTGCGGTTAATACAAAAATAGACGGTACATTTGGTTATACTACGAAGGACGAATTTAACCCCATTACCGGGGCCCTTTGCGGTGGAACTACGTGTTTCCGTAAAGATGTTTATGAACGCACCGGGGCTCTTGGTAAACTGTTAGACTTTGAACCGACCACCACACCGGACGAAATGGCCCAACGGACCATTGATGAAGTTCTCCATGGTGATATGCGTCTGATGATTGGTACACGGGGTGGAGAGCGTTCTACGATTTTGTCTATTCCCACACGCTTAGACAGACGTGTCAAACACGTCAATTTGGCGGGTAAAACGGTCATCTTTACAGGTTCCGGCCGCGGAATCGGAGCTATGCTTTCCCAAAAGATTGCCGCCCAATACCATAGCAAAATAATTGTATTGGATATTATTGAGATCCAAGAAAAAACTCCGTTATGGGCAACCATGAACGAAGCCGAATTGGCGGCTTTAAAGAAACAAATGTGGGAAGAAATGAAGGCCGATCCCACACAAAAAGCAACGCCGGTTCTGTTGGAGCGTGCTTTTGGCCGTGTGAAAGATTCCATTACCCTGTACAATAACTTGCAAAAGTTACGTGAATTGGGTAGCGAGGTGGAATATTACCATTGCGACGTGCTTAACAGCTCTATGGTAAAAGAAGTCTGCACCAAAATAAAGGCCAAAAACGGCCGTGTAGACGGGCTGATTCACTTTGCGGGTTTGGAGCGCTCCAAACTGATTTATGATAAGGATCCTGCCGAATATTACCGTATCTTTGATGTGAAAGCTACCAGCTTTGCCAGTTTCTTGGCTAATAATATTGTACGGGAGGGCGGTTTCTTTGCTTTTGCTTCTTCCATTGCCGGTAAATATGGAAACCTGGGCCAATGCGACTACGCCAGCGCCAACGATTATTTAGCCAAATCGGCATTCTCTCTTACCAATCAAGGGTATCGTGCCGTGGCAATTGCCATGAGCGCCTACAAAAATGTAGGGATGGGTGTGCGCGCCGGGGTTGAAACGTTCTTGCGTGCCAACGGAGTGGATTTTGTGGATCCCGAGGACGGTATGCAAATTTTCTTAGATGAAATCGTCTATGGCACCGTGCCGGAGATTATTTTAACGGGTTCTTTGGGCCGCTTGGACTGGGACCATCAGTTACGTACCGAAATGGATGAAATTATCCCGGAAGGGGCGGAAGAAACTCCTTCCGCCAACACGCCTGTTAATCCGCCGGCTCCCACGCCGGTAACCCCTGCTGCGGCTACCCCAACGCCGGCCGTGGCACCCGCGCCTGTTTCTCCGGCTGCTTCACCGGCTGTAGAAAAACCTGCTTTTAAAGCGCAACACTTTTTGGGTAAGGTAAGCTCTTGTGTGAAAGGGGAAGAAATCCACTTGGAAAAAGAGTTTAACTTGGAATCCGACCCTTATTTGGCGGACCATGCCATCGAAGGCACGCCGTATGTGCCGGGCGTAATGGGCATTGAAACGTTTATGGAAACGGCGGCGGAATTAACCGATACTGTCCCGCAAGGGTTGCAAGATGTTCACTTTTATTTGCCGATTAAGTTATTGCGCAACCGGCCGCAAGCGGTGCGCGTCATCGGTAAAACGAACGGGGCCGAAACCACTATGGAAATAGAGTCGGACTTTATCAACAGTAAAGGGATTAAAATGGGGAATACCCGCCGCCATTTTACAGCCAAAGTGTTAGATGGATTTGTGTCTACTTGGGGCACGGTCAAAGCTGCTGCGTTGGCCTCCATTAACCACCCGATAACCGTTACAAAAGAAGAAATCTATAAAAAATATTTTCATGGACCTTCTTTCCAAGTGTTAGGCGGGATTTTAAGTGTGGATAAAGATGTTTGCGTGGCGGTGTATAACACAACTCCGCGCCCGCAATGGCCCGATGGCCCCAAGACATTGTTAGCCAATCCGATGTTAATTGAGGCAGCTTTCCAATGTTGCGGTTTCCAAGATATGACCATTGAGCGCAAAATGACGCTTCCGGACGGAATTGCGGCTATTGCGGTACTGAATAAACAACTACCGCCGGCTCAATTGTATTTATATGGTGTAAACCGCGGACATACGGCTGATGGCAAAACATTACACGATGCTTATGTATTTGATGAAGCGGGTAACGTGTGGATAGAATTCCACGGCTATCAGGCAATTGGGCAATAACAAGGCTCATGGCATATCAAACAAAAATTGTTGATTTAACACACCTGCCCCCGGCAGACGGTATTTTAAGCTCGCGGGAACAAGCGTTTTATCAAACGCTCCGATTTCCTAAGAGGCGTACCGAATGGCTCGGGGGCCGGTTTGCATTAAAGCAAGTGGTGGGGGAAATTTGCTCCCTTACAGATCTTAAACAAATAGAAGTATTGGCGCAGGAATCGGGCCGGCCGCAGCTCATAATAAGCGGTCAAGAGGGCTCTTTATCTTATAGTATTACGCACAGCAACGGTTTTGCGGTAGCGGCTGCCAGCGTAACGGAGAAATTTTTGGGAATTGATTTAGAAAAGATAGCGCACCGCATAGAGGCGTGGAAAGAAGATTTTTTCCATCCGGACGAGCTTACACAAGACGGAGATGAATTTCTTACTGCGCTTTGGACGCAAAAAGAGGCCCTTGTTAAACTGCTCGGCACCGGGCTATCCTTACGCAGTAACGAAGTATGTTGTATAAACGGTGCACCGCGTTTTGCGGGCCGTGCTTTGAAAATTTATGAAGAATTGGGAAGCCCGGCCCTTACGGTAACTACCTCGGCTTTGATACCCGGTTTTATGTTTACGGTGGCGGCGGGGACAGCGACGGATGCTTGGGCTTGACATTTCTTTGTTTAGGTGTATACTACCTTGCTATCAGTGTGGCCAGTATATTCCTGTTTACTCAGCCGGATACCTTTGAAAACTAACCTTTATATGAAAGTTCAAAAAGCCAATCTTGTTAAAAGATTGGCTCTTTTTTTAGTAAAATAAAAATATACCTATTTGGGAGGCCATTATGAAAGAACTTTTTGAGGACCCGCGGCAGGACGAGCCGTCTAACGACCCGGCCCCGGCCAGCCTTGTAAAATTCAGACAAATTTCCCAAGATGCTCTTAAAGGGGCCGGCGAGGCGCGTATTAAAGCCCAGAAAGATAAAGGTAAGATGACCGCCCGCGAACGTATTTCTTACTTATTAGATAAAGACACTTTTTTTGAAATCCAAAGTTTGCTGGAGAGTTCGTGCAGCGACTTCGGCGTAAAAGACAAACACATCAAAGGGGACGGAGTAGTGACCGGTTTTGGTCGTATCAACGGACGCGAAGTGGCCCTCTTTGCACAGGATTTTACCCAGCTGGGTGGCTCACTTGGTTTGGCCCACGCGCGTAAGATTGCCGATATTATGGACAAAGCCATTGAGGCCAAGATCCCGGTTATCGGGCTTTTTGACTCCGGCGGAGCGCGTATTCAGGAAGGGGTGGATAGTTTAAACGGCTTCGGTGAGATTTTTTACCGCAATGTTAAGGCCTCCGGCGTTATCCCGCAAATTTCCGTTATTTTAGGTCCGTGTGCAGGGGGGGCGGCTTATTCTCCGGCATTGACAGACTTTATTTTTATGGTGGATGGTATCAGCCATATGTTTATTACCGGCCCGGGTGCCGTTAAAGCCGCTACCGGGGAAGAAGTAGATTTTGATTCTTTGGGCGGCAGCCGCCCGCATAGTGAGAAAAGCGGTGTATGTCAATTTATTGCCAAGTCCGAGCAAGACTGTTTCCGCCAAGTACGTGAGTTGCTTTCTTTCTTGCCGCAAAACTGTGAAGAATTGGCGCCTACGGAAACCACCAGTGATGTGTTTGACCGCAGTGTTCCCCTTTTGGAACGTATTTGCGAAATGGATCCTAAAAAAGCGTTCCGTATTCACCACGTGATTTGGCGGCTCGCGGATGATTTCGGTTTCTTTGAAATCCATCAAAATTTTGCCAAGAATATTGTGATTGGTTTTATACGCTTAGGGGGACAAGTGGTAGGAGTAGTTGCCAACAACCCGGCCCATTTAGGAGGCGCGTTGGATTGTGACGCCAGCGATAAAGCCGCCCGATTTATCCGCTTCTTGAATGCGTTTAATATTCCGCTTTTGACGTTAGTGGATACGGGAGGATATTTGCCCGGAGTAGAGCAAGAACACGGAGGAATTATCCGTCACGGAGCCAAGTTGCTCTATGCCTATTCCGAAGCATCTATTCCCAAAGTAACGCTCGTACTGCGTAAAGCGTATGGGGGAGCATATATTGCTATGGGCTCCAAAATTTTGCGGGGGGATTTCAACTTCGCTTTCCCCAGTGCGGAAATTGCCGTCATGGGGCCGCGCGGGGCCGTTGAGATTTTATATTCGCGCGCCATTAAGGAAGAAAAAGATCCCGCCAAACAAGAAGCTCTTAAAATAAAAATGACGCAGGAATATTCGGATAAATTTGCTTCGCCGTACCAAGCCGCTACGAACGGTTCTATAGACGAAATTATTGAACCGGCCGAAGCCCGCGCCAAAATTATTCGCGCGTTCCAGGTTCTGCGCACGAAACGCGATCCGAAACGAAATCCCCACAAGGGAAATATTCCGTTGTAAAAGGGAGTTTATTTTAGTTAAAGCGGTGCGTATGTTTGTATAACGCACCGCTTTTTTGTTGTTTATTTTTTTGATTAGGTAACGAACCGTGAAAAATTTGATATGATAGAGGTATGGAAAACGACTCTTCTTTAGATACTGTTAATGAATATTTCAAACATCTTGGAAAAATTACCCGGGAAATCAACGAAGAACGGATGGCCCGGTTGTGGAAGTTAGCCAAAAAGGGTGATGAGCAAGCCAAAAATAAAATTTTGGAAATGAACTTGCGGCTAGTCATTCCCAGCGCAAAACATTTTTTGCGACCGGGGATGGAACTTATGGATTTAATTGAAGAAGGCAATTTGGGGTTACTGCAAGCCATTGAAAAATTTGAGCCGGCCCGCGGGTACCGTTTTTCCACGTATGCCGTGTATTGGATTGAGCAATATATTCGCAAATATATTGAAGAACAATCCGGCCCGATTAAAATCCCATCTCATGCTTGGGGAAATTTAAAACGTTGGTTCCGCGTATGGAACGAATTACGGGAAGCCAATGGGCGGGATCCTTCTTTAAACGAAATGGCCCAAGCACTGGATTTGACGGCCCGCCAAGTAAAATCTGTGGTGGATACGTTAAACGCTGCCAAAGGGGTAGATTCACTTACCGCCATCGTACATGAAGAAGATGAGATGATGTTGGAAGATTTAATCAGCGATGACGGAAAGGGGAATCCCCATGATGTATTTTCCAAACAAGAAGACCAAAAAAATATCAAACAAAGCATGGCTGATTTAAACGAACGTGACCGGCAAATTGTTATTATGCGTTACGGTTTAGATGATAATGAACCCAAAACGCTTGGGGAAGTAGCCGAGAAATTAGGTCTTTCGCGTGAACGGGTGCGCCAGATTGAGGAACGTGCCGTTAATACCTTGCGCCGCGAAGCGTTGAGATCCGGTATGTTGGAACAAAACGGGAATAGTTTTCGCACCCGCAAGCTGCACAGCGCGATGCGCCCGCGTACCAAAACGAATATTTTAGGGGAAGAGCAGGCGCGAGGGAAACTTGCCAAATTGTTGTATAAAGCCCAATCGGCCGCGCGGAAAGCCCTTGCCGCCGCCAAGAAGAAACCGGCTAAGCCTGCCAAAAAAACTGCCAAGCGGACTTCAAAGGTACAGCCTAAAAAAACAAAGAAGCAGATTTTAACTAAAACAGTTAAAAAAATAAAAAAGGTTGTGGCTAAGAAAATTCATAAACGGCCCGCTAAAAAATCCGTTAAAAAAACGTCTAGACAAATGTCTAGAAAAACGAGCCGCCGGTCATCCCGCCGGAAATAATTTACGCCCCCGTAGCTCAATTGGATAGAGCGATTCCGTCCTAAGGAAGAGGTTGCGAGTTCAACTCCCGCCGGGGGTATTCCCTTCTAAAATTTCCTACTTCGTTGTTGTAGCAAACCTGGAACATTAAAAAAAGAAACTCCTGAATGGGAGTTTCTTTTTCTATATGGTTTCCGGACTAGGACTCGAACCTAGAATGACTGGACCAAAACCAGTAGTGATACCATTTCACCATCCGGAATAAAATCTTTTGTACTTCTTTTATTATTTTACATCACTTTCTACCCTTTTGTAAAGGGGAGGAGTTGCGGGCGGTACCTTATTTTGTGTAAAAAGAAGTTAAGAAAATACGTCGTTGCGGGTGACGTACCCGGTCGGCCAATTTTTGGGCATTTTCTTTGGTGTCTACTAAGGCAAATACCGTAGAACCCGAGCCGGACATTCGTACCGCCGCTCCGGGAAATGTGGACAAATCAGCCAAGGCTTTTTCTACAGAGGGGGTAAAAGGGACCACGTATTCTTCCAGGCGATTGAATAACAAATGTTTCCACTCGGTCAATGATTGGGAATGTGACAAAGCCGTTATCAATTGATTTAATTGAGAAACGTGCATATTGATTTTTTCAGCGGTGGCTAAATGAGCGCGGTTGAAAATTTGCGAGGTAGGTACTACGGTGTTGGGGTAGACTAACACCAACCAAGGTAAGGGGCCTGCGGCGGTTACGGGAGTCAGTTTTTCCCCAATGCCTTCCCCTTTTAAAAATGTATCCTCAAACATGAAAAGCGGCACATCGGCCCCTAACTTAGCGGCAAGTGTCATCAATTCTTGTTTGTTTTTGTTAAAAATTTCACACAAAGCGAGCAAGGTCCCGGCTGCATCGGAAGATCCTCCTCCCAAGCCTGCCCCGGTCGGTACGTGTTTATCCAATATCATATCCACGCGCGCCGTCAAACCATAATGCTCTAAAAACCCCCGGGCGGCCCGGCAAACCAAGTTGGATTCATCGGCCCGCAACATTTTCCCTATGGGGCCGGTAAGCGTAAGAGAAATGTGGGTTTGCAAAGACGGCTCGGCACATACCGTTAAATGATCCCCTACATTGATTTTGGCAAAAAGGGTGGCCAGTTCGTGGTAACCGTTGGGCCTTTTACCGGTAATTTCCAAAAACAGGTTGATCTTGGCGGGGCAAAAGCGGGTGATTTTCATTTATCTCTCCGTTCCGGATGGTTGACCAAGGTGCCCCAGTGATATTGCTCACTGGCCAGTAAGGAGCCGTCTTCTTTATAGATATTCCGGTGCCCTTCTAACATCCCATCGGCATAGAATTCTTCTAAATAGTGTTTCCCGGTGGGGAAAAAGCCGGTTCGTTCACCGCTTAAACGGCCATTGGAATAATTTTCTTGATACCACAAAGTTCCTTCCGGAAAAAACAACTCACGTTTACCGTCCAATTTTCCGTCTGTATAGTTTTCTTCCCGTTCCTTATTTCCGTTCTCGTAGTAACATAGACGCGGGCCGCTTAGATGACCGTTTTTATAAAATTCCCGGCAGCGTAAAGTTCCGTTTTGTTGGGTAAGGGTTCGTTCTCCGTGTAAACGGGAATTTTTATAGTGGCAGATAGCCGTTAACACATCTTTTTGCGTATAGGTACAATAGGACGCCTCTCCCTGTAAAAAACCATCCGTATACAATTCGTGTGCCAACACGCGTCCATCCGGGGCGTAGCGGACCAGCTCTCCATTCAATTTATTGTCTTTGTAGTGGGCTAAGGTGATGAGTTTATCGTTTTCATCAAATTCTTTTACTTCTCCGTCCGGGATATTACCAAGCAGTTCCAAAGTGGCTCCATTGGAAGCAATGGTTTCTTCGGCCACTTCTTTTCCGTTGCTGTAAAAAGAATGGGCCCCTTTGGAAGTTTTTAAGGTCGTTCCGGTGTAGCGGGGCGCTTGCGGCTCGGCAGGTTCGGCTGTTTGGGGGGCCGATTCATGGATTTGTTGTAAATTCCCTTCTTTGTATTCTTCACTAAACGAAACTGTCCCATCCGTTAAGTTTATAACTTCTAATTTCCCATCCAGTTTGCCGTTATGAAAAGATTTTAGCGTGGCCGAAGAAACCGTCAGTTCGGTTACTTGGCCTTCGGGCAACGTTCCCATGGTATGCACCACGTTTTGTTCCCGGTCTACAAATTCTTTTGCCAACGGTTTGGCTAAGTAATAGGTGCGATCGGCCGGGGTGGTGATGCAAATGATTTTCTCTTTCATAAAAAACTCCTGCTGGATTAAAGTATATACCTAAAAAATTGTAGCACATTTAGGCCCCGGGCGTTTTAGTACATAACAGGGAACGATTTTTAGACGGGCCCCCCTTGACAATTTGCGGTGTAGTTGCTAATCTTAAAAGAAGAGGAGTTTCACACGAATAGGGGGATCGGTATGAGTGAAGTAGTTGTAACAGATGCAAATTTTGAAGAAGAAGTATTGAAGTATCAAGGGCCGGTAATGGTAGATTTTTGGGCTACATGGTGTGGTCCGTGCCGTATGTTGGCTCCGGTGATTGAAGAATTAGCCAAAGAATATGCGGGCAAAGTGAAAGTTTGTAAGCTTAATACGGATGAAGGCCCGGATATAAGTTCCAAATACCGTATCACTTCTATTCCTACGGTTATTTTCTTTAAGAACGGCCAGGTGGTAGCGCAGACGGTTGGTTTGCAATCAAAAGCAGCTTTGCAGGAAAAATTAGATTCTCTGTTGTGAGGGAAAACCTATGAAAAAACACATATTTGGTTTAGCGGGAGCAGGCTTATTGTTAGTGGGAGCATTTTATTTGGTGCCAGCCCAAGAAAAGTTGCCGGATCTTCCTGTGCTAACGGAAAAAGGATACAATGCCGTTGGTAAAAAAGATGTGTTTGTCATGTTGGTGGGGAAGGATAGTTGCCGGCCTTGCCTCGTAGCCAAAAAATATTTAGTTCCCCTGTTGTTGGAGAGGTACAAGGGAAATCAGCATGTCCATGTGGTAAAGGTGGATATAGGGGAAGTGGATGCGTTTGAACGGGAATTCGTACGAGTATTTGAAGTCAAGGTAACCCCTACGCTCTTTGTAGTACAAGACGGACAGGTGTTGTGGGGACAGGAGGGCTTCGATAAAGAGGAAACGGACGCTGTTCTTAAAGATATCGCCGACGCCGTAAATGAGGCATTAAAAGCTATTTAACACCTAAGGAACCCTTTTGAAAACAAAAGGGTTCCTATTTTCTTACCTATTGTATGACAGATTTTTCACCCCAATTTTTTTTAGTAGATGCGCATAATTTTTTACATCGTAATTATCATGCGCTTCCTAAATTAACTACCTCTTCCGGTCAAGAGGTGGGGGCGTTGTATGGTTTTGTGCGATGGCTGATTAAGATGTTGCGGGATTATCATCCGGCCTATGTTGCCGTATGTTTTGATTCTCCCGGGGGGTGCGCTCGGCGCAAGACTTTGTGGCCGGCTTATAAAGGAACACGCAAAAAGCCGGACGAAGCGTTGATAAGCCAATTGAATTTAGCACGTGATATGGTCGCACGGTTGGGGCTAACGGTGGTGGCCCGCCCGGGCATTGAAGCGGACGACCTAATGGCCTTTTTAGCTCAACAAGCGGCTCGTTTGCAAGTTCCCAGTGTATTGGCTACTACCGATAAAGACGTTTACCAATTTTTAACGGAACAAATTCATATTTGGCCGGCGGGTGGAAAAGATGGGTTCAAAGGGCCCGAAGCGGCAGTAGAGAAATTTGGGGTAAAAGCCACTTTCTTGCCGGATTATTTTTCTATCGTAGGGGATGCCTCGGATAATATCCCCGGAGTTCGCGGGGTAGGGCCTAAGAGCGCTGTAGAGCTTATTGAAAAATTCGGCCACTTGGAAGATATTTTGCGGGCCGCCCGGAATGATAACCCGGGTATTAAACCGGCTTTAGCCAAAAAGATTTTGGAACACGAAGGAGAAGCCTTGCTTTCCAAGCAATTGGTTTGCTTTGATTCCAATTTAGATATGACGTTTGTGTTGGATGATTACCGGGTACATATGCCCCAGCGGCAGGTGTTGGCCGATTTATTTGCCCAGTATGAGTTCAAGAATTTATTAGATTTATTGCCGCCCCCGGTAACCGTATCCGTTCCCGAACCGACAACGGTTCCCGAAGCGGAGGAAATTTCGCTAGCCCAGGCATTAAAAAAAGCGGCCCTTGCCCCACGGATTTTCTTGCATGCGCAGGAAGATTTCTTGCTTTTGGGGCTGAGTGAGCGGGAATTATCCCTTACTCCACTGGCTGATATTGAGCCGTGGGAGTTAGCGGACTTAGCAAAACTGGTAGAAAATGATGCGGTGGAAAAATCCGGTTATGATTTAAAACTGACGCTACGCGAATTGGGAATTAACACCCATGAAAAATTTATTCGTTGTTTTGATGGACGCTTAGCTCGCTATTTGTTAAATCCATCGGGAGATTTAAGTTTTTCCGGGGCTTGCGCAGATTATTTCTCCGTGCAAGTCAATGAAGAAGATCCGCGCGAGCTCCTTTTGGCTTATAACCGTTTTGGGTGGAAATTACAAGATGTTTTAACCCAAAAATTAAAAGAAAGCGGACAGTATGATTTATTTTGTAATTTGGAGTTACCGCTCATGGCGGTCTTGTGTGCGATGGAATTTACGGGTTTGCGTATCGATCCGGGGTGGTTGGAAAGTTTCCGGGCGCTATTAGAAAAAGAAATTCAAACCTTGCAACAAGCCATTGATGCGCGCGCCGGCTATTCGGTTAATATAAATTCTCCTAAGCAACTGAGTACCCTTTTGTTTGAACAAATGCATATTCCGCCTGTTAAACGCACCAAAACCGGTTACTCCACCGATGAAGAGGTGCTGGAAGAAATCGCCCAGACGTATCCCATTGCACATGATATTTTAGAATATCGTACCAATGCCAAACTGAAGTCAACGTATGTGGATAATTTGCTTCTCATGGCAGATGACGAAAACAAGGTCCACTCTTATTTGGATCAAACCGGTACGGTAACAGGGCGTCTTTCCAGTTCCAGCCCCAATTTACAAAACATTCCCGTCCGTACGGAAAAAGGCCGACTTCTGCGTAAAGCGTTTTGCGCCGCGCCGGGGCACCAAATGCTCAGTGTGGATTACTCTCAAATTGATTTACGCGTGCTAGCGCATGAAAGCCAAGATCCGGTGCTTATCCAAGCATTTTTGGACGGGGGAGATATTCATACCCAAACGGCTGCGCAGGTGTTTGGGGTAATGCCGCTTATGGTTACGGAGCAAATGCGCTCTAGTGCAAAGGCTATAAATTTTGGTATCATTTATGGACAGGGGCCTCTGGGGCTTTCCCAAGCGCTGGGGATTTCCATGCGCGAGGCTAAAGAATACATAGACAATTACTTCCGCCAATTCCGCGTAGTGCGCGAGTGGATTGATGCTAATATCGCCGCCGCCCGTCAAAATGGATATGTCAAAACAATGTTAGGTCATGTGCGGTATTTGCCGGAATTTAATATGGGTGTGGGAGCCATGGCTTCTTTTGCGCAACGCGCGGCTATTAACACCATTGTGCAAGGCGGTTCGGCCGATATTATTAAAAAGGCCATGATTGATGTTTTTTGTGCCTACCGCAATAGCCCGGTCCAAATGACTATGCAGGTCCATGATGAGCTGATTTTTGAAGTGCCGCAAGAGAGTTTAATCCAAACGGCTACCCAAATTAAAACTTTAATGCAGCAAGCGGTTACTTTGCGGGTACCGTTAGTGGCGGCGGCCAAAGCCGGTGCGAACTGGTACGAAATGAAAAAGATCCCTCTATGACAAAATGCCACACACATACCCGGCTGATAGGCCTCACGGGAAATATAGCCAGCGGAAAAAGCGCCGTGCTTACTTATTTGGCTCAATGCGGCGCGCAAACCTTGTCTTGTGATGCATTAGTGCGGGAGTTGTACCAAAAGCCCTGTGTACGGCAACAGTTACAAAAGTGGTTTTCTTCGGCGCAGCCGGCCGAAGTAGCGCAGCAGGTCTTTGCCTCAGCTTCCGCACGGAGAAAATTAGAACGGTTTTTACATCCGTTGGTATGGGAGCGCGTGCAACAATTTTTGGCGTCTTGCTCCAAAGGTTGGCTTGTGTTGGAAGTGCCGCTTTTGTTTGAAACGGATTGGTACACGCGTATGGATTTGACCGTTTTGGTGGCCGGTTCTCAGCGTACGTTGGCCAAACGTTTGCGGGCCCGTGGGCTATCCAAGGAATCTTATCAAAGCCGTTTGAATGCGCAAATGCCGCAAGAAGATAAAATGAAATTGGCGGATATAATTCTTTTTAATGATAGCTCTAAACAAGCGCTAGCAGCTAAAACAAAACGCCTATACCAAGCATTAGAAACTTTTTACGCATAAAAGAAGGAGTCAACAACATGGAAGAAAATACCGCTCAGGAAAAGACTGAGAAAGTAGTAAAAGAAACCAAAGCAGCCAAACCCGCAGGGGAAGCTGCCAAGACCGAACGGACCGGACGCCCGGCAGCGGATAAAAGACCGGCCTTGCGGCCCAACAACAACGGGGGACGGCCGAATAACGTTCCGCCGCGCCAACCCAATGGGGCTAAACCTATGGACGCACGTGCCTTGAACAAATTAAGCGTGCCGGAACTCACTAAATTGGCGGTCAATTACAACATTGAAGATATTTCCGGCCTTCGCAAACAAGAGCTCATTGGCCGTATTATCGCGGTTCAAGCCAAACAAAACGGTTCCGTGTATGGCGGAGGCGTGTTGGAAATTTTGCCGGACGGTTTCGGTTTCTTACGTTCGGAAGAAAACAACTACTTAGCCGGAGCAGAAGATATCTATGTATCTCCTTCTCAAATCAAACGTTTTGGGTTGCGCAAAGGGGATACCATTGAAGGATTGATCCGTCCTCCCAAAGATAACGAACGTTTCTTTGCCATGTTGCAAGTTCAAAAAGTCAACGGCACGGATTCCGATAAAATCTACAATCGCCCGCTTTTTGAAAATTTGACTCCCTTGCACCCCAATGAACGGTATACTTTGGAATTGGACAAAAATGCCCTTACGCAACGCGTCATTGATTTAATCGCTCCTATCGGTAAAGGACAGCGTGCGCTCATCGTGGCTCCTCCCAAAAGCGGTAAAACCATGATTTTGCAAGCCATTGCCCACTCCATTGCCGAAAATTACAAAGATGCCGTGTTGATGGTGCTTTTGATTGATGAACGTCCCGAAGAAGTAACCGACATGAGCCGCAGCGTAAAGGGCGAAGTCGTAGCTTCTACGTTTGACGAACCGGCCGACCGCCACGTACAAGTGGCGGAAATGGTCATTGAAAAAGCCAAACGCTTGGCCGAGCAAGGAAAGGATGTGGTTATTTTGTTAGACTCCATTACCCGCCTGGCTCGGGCTTACAACACCGTAGCTCCGTCATCCGGCCGTGTGCTTACGGGGGGGTTGGAAGCGACTTCCTTGCAAAAACCGAAACGCTTTTTAGGGGCGGCGCGTAACATTGAAGAAGGCGGTTCGCTTACCATTATTGCGACGGCTATGATTGATACCGGCAGCCGTATGGATGAAGTTATCTTTGAGGAATTCAAAGGTACCGGTAATAGTGAATTGTGTTTAGACCGCAAACTTTCGGAACGGCGTATTTTCCCGGCGGTAGATATTAACCGCAGCTCTACCCGTAAAGAAAATCTGCTTTTAAGTGAGGACGAACTCAACAAAGTATGGATCATGCGCAAAGTCTTGGCGCCTTTGGGCCCGGTAGATGCAATGACTATGTTGCTTGAGAAATTGTCGTCCACTAAATCCAATCAGGATTTCTTTAAGCAAATGGAACTGGGCACCTTTTGAGGAAGTGAAAAATAAAATTATTTCACAAAATCTGCCAGATATGGTAAAATAATCATATAGATTTTTGAAAGGAAGAAGAAACATGAAAGAAAAAATACATCCTACTTATGAATTTGTAGAAGTTACTTGTGCGTGTGGAAATAAATTCATGACCCGTTCCACTGCGAAAACTTTAAAATTGGATATTTGCTCCGCTTGCCACCCGTTTTTTACCGGCAAACAAAAATTGTTGGATACGGAAGGTATGGTAGATAAATTTAATAAACGCTATGCCAAGACCGAAGGTAAGACTTTGGTCCGCAAACCGAAAACGGAAGTAAAAGCCAAAGCCAAATTAGCCCGCAAACCGGCCGCTGCCGTTAAAAAAGCAGTTGCTAAAAAACCGGCAAAAAAAGCCGCGGCTAAAAAAGAAACCAAGGCAGAAGCAAAAAAAGAAGCCAAATAGCAAGTGATTTTCAAAAGAGCAGATGACCTTCGGGCGTCTGCTCTTTTTCTATGTAAATAGGATTAGGTATGGATACTTCTAAATATATTGCTGAGTTTAAACAGCTGGAACAAGAACTTTCCAGCGGGAACTTATCCGCTGCGGATTTGGCCACCAAGGCCAAACGCCACGCTTTTTTAAAACCCATTATTGAAAAGGAACAAGAAATCAACGCAGTGGAAAAAGCCATCGCAGATGACCGCGCCATGATTGAAGCGGGGGAAGATAAGGAACTCGTCAAAATGGCAGCTGATGAACTGGCCGAACTGGAAGAAAAATTGCCCGGCTTGCAAAAAGAGCTCCGCATTTTAGTTATTCCGCCCGATCCGAATGATTCTAAAAATATCTACTTGGAAATCCGTCCCGGAGCCGGGGGGGAAGAATCTGCTTTATTTGCGGCCGAGCTCTTGCGTGTGTACCAACATTTCGCGCAAACGAAAGGGTGGGGGACGGAGTTGCTGGAATACACGCCTACCGGGCTCAAAGGCTGTAAATACGTTAGTATGTTTATTAAAGGGGACGGGGCATACTCGTGGCTTCGCATGGAAGCGGGTACGCACCGCGTGCAACGGGTACCGGATACGGAAACATCGGGCCGCGTTCATACTTCTACGGTTACGGTAGCCATTATGCCGGAAGCCGAAGAAATTGATATTCAAATACGTCCCGAAGATTTGGAAATGGAAACCTGCCGATCCGGCGGAGCCGGCGGGCAGAACGTCAATAAAGTAGAAACCGCCGTGCGTATTTTGCATAAACCTACCGGTATAGTGGTTTCTTGCCGGGAAGAACGCCACCAAGGTGCCAACCGCGAAAAAGCCATGGCTATGTTGCGTGCCAAGCTCTATCAAATAGAGGAAGAAAAACGTAATAAAGAAATTTACGACGAACGCAAAAGCCAAGTCGGTACGGGCGACCGCTCGGAAAAAATCCGCACGTATAACTTTCCGCAGAGCCGCGTAACCGATCACCGCACCGATATTTCTTACCATAACATCATGGAAATTATGGCCGGGAATATTGAGCCGGTATTGGAAGATTTACGTGCCTGGCGCGTAGAACAAAAATTGAAAAATTTGCAAATCTAATGACAATTACCCAATTGTTATCCTCAGCCACTCAACGTTTAACTGCGGCCGGATCCGATGAGCCGCAAGCCAACGCCGAGTGGCTTTTAGCATGTACGTTGGGTGTTACCCGCACGTGGATTTTATCTCACCCGGACTATACTCCTACACAAGAAGAACTTGCTTTGTATGAAAAATATATTACCCGCAAGGCCACCGGAGAGCCGCTTTCACACATCGTAGGATACCAGCCGTTTGGCGGGCTGGATATTCTGGTGTCGCCGGATGTGCTTACCCCACGCCCGGAAACCGAAGAACTGGTTGATTTGGTTTCCGCATTATACGATCAAAAACAACCGTACGCTTTTTTGGACATGTGTACGGGGAGCGGGTGTATCGCGTGTGCGCTGGCAAAGCGCTTTTCCCATGCGCAGATTTTGGCGGTTGATGTGAGCGAAAAAGCATTATTTGTTGCGCAGAAAAATATAAAAAAATTTCGTTTGTATGAACAGGTGCATTTACTGCAAAGTAATTTGTGGGAAGGTGTTACGGGAACGTTTGATTTAATTATTTCCAACCCGCCGTATATTCCTTCGTCCATCGTGGATACGCTCACGAAAGAGGTGTTGCGTGAGCCGCGGTTGGCACTTGACGGAGGGGCGGACGGGCTGGATGTTGTGCGCCCGTTGTGTTCGGCGGCGGGGGATTATTTGAATCCCGGCGGTTGGTTAGCGTTGGAATTATGCAAAGGCCAAGCTGCGGCCGTAGCACGCGGACTTTGTGAATTCGGCTGGAAAGCCGATGTAAAAAAAGATATAGTGGGAATAGAGCGTTTTGTATTAGCACAAAAAATTTAATGTTTTAGGGAGTTGTTATGGATCGCTTTTTAATTCGCGGCGGGAAAAAATTGCACGGAACAGTACACATTAGTGGCAGTAAAAATGCGGCGTTGCCGATTTTAGTGGCCACTCTACTCACCGACGAAAAATGTATTTTGCACCGGGTGCCCAATTTGCGGGACGTGCGTACCACGCTTAAAATTTTAGAGTATTTAGGTAAAAAAATAACGTATCAAAACAATACCGTTACCATAGAGGCCAACGGTCAACTGAAAAACGATTTACCGTATGAACTTGTTAAGCAGATGCGGGCCAGCTTTTGGGTGGCCGGGCCCTTGTTGGCGCGTTTTAAAGAAGCGCAAATTCCATTGCCCGGCGGGTGTGCTATCGGCGTGCGTCCGGTAGATATTCACTTGAAAGGGTTTGAAAAATTAGGGGCCTCTTGCGAAACACAAGCCGGGAATGTGTTAATTCGGGCGGAAAAATTAGTTCCGGCTAAAATTGTTTTACGTTTCCCCAGCGTAGGAGCCACGCAAAATTTACTCATGTGCGCGTGTTTGATTGAAGGCGAAACGGTGTTGGAAAATGTAGCCAAAGAACCGGAAATTGATGATGTGATTTCCTTCTTAACAAAAATGGGAGCGCGCATTCGCATTGGGGAAAAGGGGAATTTAATTGTGCAAGGTGTCAAAACATTACACGGGGCCGAACATACGGTCGTTGCGGACCGCATTGAAAGCGGTTCTTTTATGTTAGCCGCCGCCGCTACCCGAGGGGACGTAACCGTGGCCGATTGCGTGCCGGAACATAACGCTATTTTGTTGGAAGATTTACAGGAAGCCGGATTTACCTTGACGGTAGGAAAGGATTCGGTACGTGTTCATGCTTATGACGGAGAAATCAAACCGCTTCGCATTTGTACGGCCCCTTATCCGGGTTTTGCCACCGATTTGCAGGCCCCGTGGATGACGCTGATGACCTTATGCACCGGAACGGCAGAAGTAGATGAAGCCGTATTTGAGAACCGATTTATGCATGCCCCGGAGTTGGTGCGTATGGGAGCACAAATCTCTACGGAAAAGAGTTTGGCGCGTGTAACGGGGGTAAAAAAATTATCGGCGGCCCATGTGCAATCATCTGATTTGCGGGGTGGGTTTGCCCTTGTGATAGCCGGTTTGTGTGCCGAAGGTGAAACAGAGGTGGAACGCGTCTATCATATTGACCGCGGATATGAAAAATTAGAAGAAAAATTAACTGCATTGGGGGCGGATATCCGCCGGTATAACCCCGATAAAAATGAATTTTAATACTTGGTTTAACGAATTGCAAACCCGTACCGCTAAAAATTCCGGTGCGGGTTTGGTTGCTTTTAAGGCCCTGTTGGAAAGATTGGGCCATCCGCAAAGCCGGTATCAAATTATTCACGTGGCCGGTACAAACGGAAAAGGGACCGTTTGTACGCTTTTAGCACATGTATTAGCGTGTGCGGGAGCAAAAACGGGGTTATTTATTTCCCCGCATTTAATTTCGCCCACCGAGCGGATGCAGATTAACGGAACGGAAATCACAACGGACGATTTTCGGCGGGTGGTTGAGACGGTCTTATCATGTGCGAAAGAACCGTTGAATTTGTTTGAGATCTTGACGGCGGCCGCGTTTGTGTATTTTGCCGAGCAAAATGTTCAATTTGTAGTGTTGGAAACGGGACTTGGCGGCCGTAAAGATCCTACCAATGTGTGTGTGCCTGTTTTATCCATTATTACTTCTATCGGTTTAGATCATACCCGTTTGCTGGGGAATACCTTGGAGCAAATCGCCGCCGAAAAAGCCGGTATTATTAAACCCGGCGTACCGGTGCTGGCGGGAGGTGTTTCATCTGCCGCCAAACATATAATAGCCACCACCGCGCAAGAAAAACAGGCGAGACTCACCTGGATAAACACCGGGGAATTACCCGGGCAGGCGTATGAGCAAAATGTGCGTCTTGTCTCTCACGCGGCGGAGAAGTTGGGAATTGATGAAAGGGTGCTGCGAGGTGCTTTGGAAACGGTTAAATTGCCCGGGCGGTTTGAAGTTTTCCGCCACGGAGGGAAAACAATTATTTTAGATGGTGCACATAACCCGCAAGCCATAGAGAATTTACTCTCTTTTTGGTGTCATACCCCTTTTGCCACGCAACCGGCTGCGGTGCTTTGCGGTTTTATGCAAGATAAAGATTATCCGCGTATGATAGCTTCTTTATCGGCGTATTTTAAAAAGGGAATTGTTACTTCTCCACCTTCTTTGCGGGCAGCCGACCGCGAACACCTGGCTCCTCTCTTGCCGTCCGGGTGGAAATTTACAATCCCCGTGTGGGAAGCCTTTGTTGCCGCCCAACAACAAGCGGATGTTATTTTGGTTACGGGCTCGTTTTATCTGGTAGGGGCTGTGCGGGGTTGGCTGGGGAAATAAACGGGGAGAGTAAGTGCCCGGTTTTTCGTCATAAATACGGTTGACAGGAAAGCCCGTATTGTGGTTAAATTTAAGAAAGTGTTTTTAGGAGAGCCCGTATGGCGTTACATAGTGAAAATTTTGAAGACCGAGAGGATTTAGCCCGCTTTTTGGATAAATTCAAAGAGCCGGATTTTTTAAGTGAGGAAGAATTGGCCGCGCAGACGAATCTGCCGGCGAAAGAGCCTTTGCAAAAGGACTCTTCTTTTGAAAAACTAGAGCGCAAGATACAAGAGTTGGAAGGACGCTTTGAAGCTTCTGCGGAACAAAATGAACGCATTTTGCAAGAACTCTCCGAAACACGCCAATCCGTTGAACGCCAACAAAGCAAAGATGAATTTATTGCGCATCTGTCTGAAACAATTGCCAACCTAAAAGCCAGTGTAGAAAAGCTCTCTCGCGCCCAACAAGAACAGTCTTTTGCTTTTCGCGATGACCAGGTGCAACGTGGGTTTGATACTTTCCCGCAAGCCCCGGCTCGTTCTAATAGAGCCCCATATGACGCTTCTTATTACCAAGAAGAGCGCCGCCGCCAAGAACAAGAAGAAAAGGAACGTATCATTTCCAGCTTACATTACAAAGCTTCCCAGTTAAAGGCGGTCAACAGCGCGTTGGACCGAGAAATCAAAAAGGTCCAGCAAGAGAAAATGGAAGCGCTTAAAAAATCTGCGGAGCAAGCCAAGGAAATTTTATCCTTGCGCGATCAATTAACGCAGGCCGAGGAACGTTTTAAATCGTTTGATTTTGAAGGACGTATCATATCGGTGCGCCAGGAATATGAGCAACGCGTAAATAGTTTGGAAACGCAGTTGAAAGAAATTTCCGATACTTGTATGAAACAAGTGGAAGAAATTGAAACCTTGCGTGCGGAGAATATCAAACTCCAACAAGTAGCCGTAGAAAAAGAGCAAGTGCTCATGCTGTTAGAAGAAAAAGAACGGGAACTGCAATCACTCAAGGAGCAAATGGCTACCGTCAAAGAGCAAAGCCGCAAACAGAGCCAACAGCAACAAAAACTCTTTGCCGAACAAATCCGCAGTTTGGAAGCGAAACGCGGCGAGTTGGCGGCGCAGTTTGCTGCAGCCCAGAATGATTTGCAATCTGTACGGAGTGAAAAAGAAGTGTTGGAAAAGAATTTCCGCGAATTGGTACAGAAAATAAATAATAACGATGCGGTATTAGAACAACTGAAGCAAAAAATTGATGTGTTAACGCAACAGAATGAAGAGTTAATTCATCACAATGAACAATTGTTGCAAGATAATGAGCAACTGGCCCAGGATAATGAGCAGTTGTCGCAAGATAATGAACACTTGGTACAGGATAATGCGCATCTGTCGCAACACAATAATCAGTTGGTTGCGCGCAATACGCAATTGGAGCAAGATAATCACATTTTGGCGGATGCTAACCATACACTGGCTGATGAAAAACAACGCTTGGAAGCGCAACAGGCCCAGCAACCGCGTCAAACGCCCCCGCCGCCTATTTTGCGCCAAGTAACCAAAACGCCGACGGCGCCACTCTTGCCTAAAAAATCGCCGGTTATTCATTTGGACGATAAATTGACTGAAAAAGTAGTGGCCGAACATATTTCCAGCCAACCGGTATCGGCGGAAGATTTGGCCGCGTTGGAAAAAGTAGTGGCTGTTCCGGTTAAAGACAAGAAAAAACAGGCTCCTAAAGAAGAGGATTTGCCGGAAATCAAAACGGCCAAGCCGATTCCGCAACCGGAAGTTTCGTTGGACCGGGACGATTTCTTAGAGAAAACGGATAGCTTTTTAGGACGTATTAAGTGGTCTATTTTCCGCGAAGATCGTTAACGGTTAAAAAGGATTTTAACATGTCAGATTTACAAGTGGTGGTTCTGTACGGTGGTAAATCTACCGAGCATGAAGTCTCCGTGCATAGTGCACAAACGGTGTGTAAATTGCTGGCCCAATCCGGGCGTTATCACGTATATCCGGTTTTTATTGATAAACAAGGCTATTGGTTTCTACAGAAACAATGCGGGGAAAAAACCGCTCAAGATAAACCTATTTCGCCCGTCCTTAAGCCGGGGGTTCACTTGCAAGCGTTGGACGGCTCGTGGGAATTGAAAGTAGATGTGTTTTTCCCGGTATTGCACGGTACGAATTGTGAAGACGGCACCATGCAGGGTTTTTTGGAAACTTTAGATGTCCCTTACGTGGGGTGTGGGGTGTTGGCTTGTGCTATGGGCATGAACAAAATCGTTTCTAAGCAGCTTGCTCAGGATGCCGGGGTGCCGGTGTTACCTTTTGAAGTCGTACGGCGGGGAGAAAAATATTCCTTGGAGTTATTGGCGGCCTGGGTAAAAAAGCAAGGATTGCCCGTTTTTGTTAAACCGGTCAGTTTAGGTTCTTCCGTCGGTGTGAGGAAAGTAAAAAACCTGGAAGAATTAAAATCTGCCATAGATTTTGCTTTACAATTTGATAAGGAAGTAATGGTTGAAAAAGGGGTAGACCGTGCGCGGGAAATTTTCTGTGCGTTATACGGGGAAAGCCCGAGCATAAAGACTTCTGCTTGCGGGGAATTGCGTGCGTTGGCGGGGGAATTCTTTGATTACAATGCTAAGTATATTGTAGCCGGCGGGTGTGAAACAAAAGTACCGGCGGATATCCCGGCGGAAACCGCGGCCCAAATGCGTAAAGATAGCGCGGCCATTTTTACGGTTCTTCGCGGTAGCGGGCTGGCGCGGGTAGATTTCTTGATGGATAAAGAAGGAAAGTATTATTTTTCCGAGATTAACACCCTGCCCGGCATGAGTGAAACGAGTTTGTATCCGCAATTGTTTGAAGCCGGCGGAGAAAGTTATCCCCGTTTATTGGACGGTTTAATAGAACAAGCCTGTGCCACCTGGGCACGTAAAAAAGAGCTTTCGCTCAATCGGTGATTTATGAAAAAATGGATGCAACACTTTACTGAATTAAATATTTGGGTAAAAATAATTCTGGGGTTTTGTTTGTTTGGGGTTTTTGCCAATGCGGTATTAGTGTGCCGGGATTTATTGCATGAGGGGGTTTTGTTGCGGCTTCATGCGGGCTTTTTGTTGTTGTATTTGGCACAAACTATTTTTATTCTTGTGCCGGAGCGAATGGTGTGTGTGTTGGCTGCCTTGCAAGGGATATTGGCTTTGCTGATTAACGCGGATTTTACTTTTATGCCGATCGTTCGTCTGATCGGGCGCTGTGTTTATTTGCTTTCGCCGGAAGTGGGACTTGAAAATCTTAAAGAATACCGATATGTCGTTGTGTCGGCGGCGTTTACGTTACAAATGTTGAGTGCGTTTGCGTTATTTACGCTACTACCTAAAAACGAGCCGAAACAGCCGGCTGAAAATTAGTCAATGTTGTTTTTAAATACTCACCCCGGGGATTGCCCGGGGTGTTTTTATTTAAAATTTTGGTATTTGCGGATGACTTCTTCCTTAAAGCTTAGGAAAGAACCGCTTTCAATAGCTTTCCGTGCCCGTTCCATGAGGCGGATTAAAAAGCGGATGTTATGGATGCTCATAAGCCGGTGGCTGGTAAGCTCGGCCGAGCGGTATAAGTGGCATAAATACGCGCGCGAATAACGACGGCAGGTGTAACAATCACATTCTGTGTCCAAGGGAATATCTTGCGTTCGATATTCGGCATTTTTAATGTTAATACGTCCGGTGCTTGTCATGGCCATGCCGTTACGGGCTACCCGGGTGGGCCATACGCAATCAAACATGTCTACTCCGCGTTCAATAGCATTAAGCATTTCTACCGGCGTGCCAAGCCCCATAAAATAACGCGGTTTTCCTTCGGGTAGATTTTCCGTTACGGCCAAAACAGATTCGTTCATTTGTTCCAACGTTTCTCCCAAAGAAAGACCTCCCAAGCAATATCCATGTGTGGGTAGAGAGGCCATATGCAAAGCTGCTTCTTTGCGTAAATCCGGAAAAATGGAGCCCTGGATAATGCCGAATAAAAGCGAATTGCCTACGGTAAAAGAACCATCCGTCCGCGCGGTGATTTGTTGCTCGGGGACGGTTTTTTCATACGCTTTGGCGGCACGTTCCGCCCAGCGTTTGGTAATATTCAATGCTTCGCGGGCGTCGTGTTTGGACGGATCTTTAGCGTGGATACATACGTCTAGCATGGTCCAAATGTCCGAGCCGATTTCACTTTCAAATTGGATGACGTTTTCCGGGGTGAAAAGGTGTTTGCTGCCGTCATGGTGCGATTGAAAGGTTACCCCTTCTTCCTTGATTTTGCGGAATTTGGGCAAACTGTACACTTGAAACCCGCCCGAATCAGTTAAGATGCTACCGTCCCAATGCATGAATTTATGGATTCCACCCATTTGCTGCAAAATTTTAGTAGTCGGGCGTAGATACAAGTGATACGTGTTAGAAAGCAAACATTCCGCCCCGGCATTTTTCAAATCTTCATCCGTTAATGCTTTGACGCACGCCTGCGTGGCTACCGGCATAAATACCGGCGTATGCACGGCCCCGTGGCGCGTATATAAAATGCCGGTGCGGGCTTTGCAAGACGGATCCTTGGATAAGATATGGAATGGGGAAATCATACTTATATTTTATCATTTTAGATGATGGGTTTTGTAGTTCGTGGATATATCTCAGGAAAGGTTGTCATCATTTTTTTTTTTGATAAACTGACTTTGATGTTTATCTCATGTGGGAGCCCGTATGAAAAACAAAATCAGTTGTAGACAAGCTTTTACACTCATAGAATTACTTGTAGTCGTGCTTATTATTGGAATTTTAGCCAGTATCGCGTTGCCACAGTACGAAAGAGCGGTGTGGAAATCTCGCTTTGCGGAGGTCTATACGGTAACTAGCTCGCTTGAAAAAGCGATTCAGTTATACGTGTTATCAAACGGATATCCGTCCGCACAAATAAACCTAGGGCCGGACGATTTAGATATAGATACATTATCTAATTTGAGGGTTGCTACTTTGTTTGGAAACCCGTCTTATTGTTCCAAGCATGTATGTTATTCTGTGCGATGTAGGCCAGATCATTGTGAGTGGAGAGCGGATATGTATAGAGATGCTGAACATCCTTCCTATCAAACAGAGTTTTCTGAAATGTTTGGATATTTATATAATTCCGATCAAATTTGGGGGCCTAGGGCCAATTCATGGTATAGATCATGTTGGTGGGAAGAAGGGATCCCTACGGAAGACGTAGGTAGATTTCTTTGTCAGTCCACCCAATGGCAAGATGTTGGATCAGGTTTTTAATGCGTTTTTTCACTAAACAAAAACCCCAACGTTAAGTTGGGGTTTTTTCTTCTTTCGCAATTATTTTATTTAATCACTTCTTTTACAATTTTGTAAGCGACCGGTTTTTGAGCGCCCACTTTAACGGCCGTTTTAAATAATGCGACTCCTGCATCCAGTCGCTTTTTATCCGAGGCGTAGAGAGTCGCAATTACGTCGCCTTTTTTAACGGTTTCGCCGCCTTTTTTGTTTAGCCAAATACCGGCCCCATAATCAATCTTATCTTCCATGGTATTGCGTCCCGCCCCCAAAAGCACCGCAGCCATGCCGGCGGTCTTGGCATCAATGTGTTGGACGTATCCGTTTTTATCCGCCTTTAACTGGTATTTCAATTTGGCATCTTTAAAATATCCTTTGGGGTCGTCTACAGCTAAGGGGCTGGCACCTTGCCATTTGAGCATTTCACGCAGTTTGGCAGCGGCTTCCCCATTGTTAATTTTTTCTTCCAGTAACGCGCGCGCCTTTTTGGCATCTTTTTGTGCACCGCTGATAAGTAGCATATTTACGGCTTCTTCCAGGAGCAGTTCATAAAAATCGGGCGCGAGTTTTTTGTCCCCTTTTAAAATAAGTATCGTTTGGCGCATTTCGTTAGCGTTGCCGATAGCACGGCCCAAGGGTTGGTCCATATATGTAATAAGGGCACGGCATTTAAGGCCCAACAGTTTGGCTGTTCCTACAAGGGCCCGGGCCAACTTGCGGCTGTCTTCCAGTTTTTGCATAAAGGCCCCGGAACCGTATTTTACGTCCATCAGTAAACTATCTACGCCCTCGGCATATTTTTTGGATAAAATGCTGGCCACGATCAGCGGCCTGCTTTCTACCGAGCCGGAAGCATCGCGCAAAGAATAAAGTTTTTTATCGGCCGGAGCTAAATCTTTTGTCTGACCGAACATACATACATTTAGTTTTTTAATTTGGCGGTAGATTAGGTTAACGGGCATGCGTACTTCAAAATTCTTCATGGATTCCAATTTATCCAACGTGCCGCCGGTATGACCGAGTCCCCGGCCGGACATCATCGGTACCGCTACCCCCGCGCAGGCGACCAAAGGAGCCAGCGCCATAGAAATGCCGTCCCCTACGCCACCGGTAGAATGTTTGTCTACTTTGGGCAGTTTGGTAACGGCCGAGAAATCAAGCCTCTTGCCGGAATATGCCATGGCTTTGGTAAGCATAGCGGTTTCTTTATCGTCAAGCGGATTTAAAAAACAGGCCATCAAAAAAGAGGAAAGTTGATAATCGGGTACGGTTTCTTGTGCGGCGCCGTTAGCAACAAAATTCAACTCCTCTTGCGAAAGTTTCTTGCCGTTTCGTTTCTTGATAATAATATCAATCATTCTCATAAGCATTTCTCCTTCGCGGGGTGTCCCCCGGAATTTCAGCATAGCATTTTTCGGCGAAAAAGAGAAGATGTTTCGGCAAGTAAAATTTCCATTAAAAAAGCCCCCGAAAAGGGGGCTTTTCTATAAGTGATTTTACTATTTGTATTGTTTGAGCGGTTTAATGCTACCGGCATTTTGTTGCATCAGTTGCTGTAAAGCCGTTTTTTGTTTGTCCACAATTTGCTTTTGACGTTTTAAATACCCTTTAAAATTAGATGCTTCGGCCGCCGCTTTTTTAAGTTCGGTTTCGGTACGGGTGGTAATTAAAAAGGCCTTTACTTTTACGTCCTCGCCAAAGGTGGTTTGAATATCCTGTAAGATTTCTTGGTTATCAAGTTGTACTTCGTCAAAAGCTTCTTTCATCAGGGTGCGTTCTTTTACAGAGGCTTTACCCGGTAAAAAAGCTTCGTCCATGGTTACTTCCAACACCTGGGGCAACGCGGCTGCCTTTGCTGCTTTTTTCTTGACGGGGGCCGGGACCGGTGCCGGTTTTTCCTCAACCGGTTGCGCCACTTCCACCGGGGTTTGTTCAGGCGGGTTTGCCTTGTTTAGGGAGGCTTGCAATAAAGCAGTCAGTTGCTCAAGTTTTTGCGCACGGTCCGCACTTAGATTACTCATGGCGTCTGCCGGATTACCGGATGACATGGAAGACACTTTCATCATGACATTTAGATATTGTTGCATCCAAAACGATTTAATTTTCTGGTCTTGCTCGGGGTTCGTGCACCCGGCTCCCAATAAAACGGCACAAAATATAAATGATGTAATTTTTTTCATAAAAACCTCTCTTAGGCACTATAACAAATTTAAGGTAGTCCGTACAACCGCTTTGTTTGTAAGACGGTTTGTTGGGACAAAGATTCTAACGGAATATCTAAATAATCAGCCATGAATTGCGCTAAAAGCGGAATATTAGACGGATCATTACGGGTGCCCCGTTTCCCTTGGGGGGATAAATACGGACAATCCGTCTCTAAAATGATTTTATCCGTACCCACTTTTTTTATTACTTCGCGGATATATTCATTTTTTTTGTACGTAAAACAACCGTTAATTCCAAGCAAAAGGCCCAAATCCAAGGCTTGTTTGGCTTCTTCGTACCGGGCGCAGAAACAATGCAGTACGCCGGGATATCCGGTGTGCGTATGCGCGGACCAATGATGTTTTAAACAAGTAAACGTGTCGTTATAAACCTCATAATTTTCAGCTTCACGCCGCACATGTAATACAAGCGGCTTTTGTACTTGATTTGCCAGCAAGATAGATTGCACAAAAAGTTGGTGTTGCGTTTCTTTATCGGCTTGGTTTAAGCAGGTATAATCTAAGCCGGTTTCTCCTACAGCTAATACGCGTTTATCTTGTAAAAGTTTTGTTAACCGGGCCGCATGTTGGGCGGAGAATGAGGCGGCGTATTCCGGGTGCACGCCCAGCACGGCAAAGATAAATCCGGGATATTTTTCCGTCAAGGATAAGGTATCGGTCCATTCCTGTGGCGCGCAGCCAATTTCAACGGCCGCGCAAATACCGGCTTGCGGCAGGCGGGTTGTAATGAGTTCTTCGCGGTCTGCATCAAAAGCCGGATCACCTAAATGAGCGTGGGAATCTATCCATTGCATATATATATTTTAGCTTTTTTGTAAGAGATGGAATAGGGGCCCATTTGCTATAATATACCCATGTCAAAGAAGCAAGCCGTTTTGGTGGTGTGCTCCAATCGTAAAGCATATCACGATTATTTTATAGAAGACGATTATGAAGCCGGTCTGTGTTTGTTGGGCGCGGAAGTAAAATCCGTGCGTCAAAAAGAGATCAGCTTAGAAGGGAGCTTCGTGCGGATAGAAAACGGGCAAGCGTATGTGTATAACATGCACATCAAACCCTACCGTTTTAATTCTCTTACGGAGCTGGATCCTACACGGTCCCGTCGGCTACTTTTGCATAAGAAAGAGTTGCGCAAACTTTCCGCCAAGGCGGAAATTAAAGGCTATGCGTTGGTGCCGCTGGAAGTATATTTGAAAAACGGTTGGGCCAAAGTGAAAGTAGCGGTAGCAAAAGGGAAACACCTGGTAGACAAGCGCGAATCTCTTAAAAAGCGGGACTTAAACCGGGAAATGGAACAAAATTTTAAAAACAAAATTCGCTTCTAAAAACGGCTGGATTTTTGTGTTGTAATATTCTAAAATATACTTACTTGGGCGGGTGGCGGAATTGGCAGACGCGTACGGCTCAGGACCGTATGGACGAAAGTCCTTAAGGGTTCAAGTCCCTTTCCGCCCATTTATTTTTTGGTTACATACCATGATGAAAACGCGTAACTACTATCGGCCATCTACTGTTTCTTTAGGAAAGAAAAAGCGTGTCGCCCGGCGTAGATCAGGAACGCGCTTTTTTTTGAAGATTTTTATACTCCTCTCCTTTTTGCTCCTCTGCGTGGGCGGAGGGTGGCTGATCGTATCAAAGGGCTATCAATTGCTCGTGCAAACCAATCTTTCCCAATGGCAAGTGAAAAAGGTGGTGGTATCCGGCCTGACGGACGGTTTACAGGCCCAAGTTTTAGCCCAGGTTCAACCTTATCAAGGAAAATCTTTTTCCGCCGAGCAAAGTCTCTCTTTGCGTCAAAACATTTCTCAAAAGTATCCCATGTTAAAGCAGGTGCGCGTCAAACGCGGGCTGTTAAGCGGTACGCTCACGGTGTCGGCTTTGCGCCGGGAGCCGTTGGCTCAGTTTAAAATGCCGGATGGTTCCGTTAAATACATAGATGCCGATAGCACCGTCTACGCGGATCCGACCTCTAAAGGTAATGTATCCATTTTACCGGTTGAGTTAGAAGGAAAAGTGCCTGAAAAATTAAGCGCGGAATTTATAGAGTTGGTAGAGAGTATTTTAAAATTGCGCAAAGAGTTAAATTTTGCCTTTTTACGGATGAATATGACGGATAATACCGTCAAAATGTATATGCCGGATGAATCGGTAATTGATTTCGGGCAAGCTAGACAACTAAAAAAGAAAGCGGACCGTGCCGCGCAGATTTTAGCGTTAGCACGGGAAAAATATCCTGCACCGTTTACATTGGATTTTCGCTTTTTTGAAAATGGGAAAGTTTTTTTAGCACAAAAGGCTCATTAAATTTTATAATAGAGAAAGGTTTGTTAAAACTACTGGACCTGTGGCATTTTTTATACTAGAATTTATTCATACTTTTGTAGGCGGTTTTTTTTATGGCAAAAACAAATTTGATTGCGGGGTTGGACATCGGCAGCGGCAAGATGACGTGTATTGCGGCCGCTCACGATGCGGAAACCAATACCCTAAAAGTTCTCGCCGGTAAGAGCGTTCCTTGTAAGGGGTTGCGCGGGGGTATGGTGTCGGATATTCGGGAAACATCGGCGGCGGTTACACATATTTTAGGCAGTATAGAACGGGAATGCAACCGGGAAATCGGTAATTTGTTTGTAGGGGTACGTGGATCTCATTTGGAATCGTTTAGCAACCACGGTACGTATAACATTTCCCGCATGGATAAAGAAATTACCCAGGCGGATATGGACAGCGCGGTGGAAAATGCCAAATCCATGCCTCTTAAAAATGATAGCGAAATCGTCAATGTAATTACGCAAGGATACTCGGTGGACAAGCAACGCGGGATCAACAACCCGGAAGGGATGGAAGGTTCCCGCCTGGAAGTGGATGTGCATATTACGACCGGTTCTTCTACGCATTTAAACAATTTGGCAAAAGCTATTCAACGTCCCGGGTTTAAGATTGACGGAACTTTTTACAGTTTGGTGCCGTTGGCTGATTGTGTGTTAACCCCGGAAGAAAAAGAAATCGGTGCGCTCATTTTGGATTTAGGCGGGGAAACTATGTCCGTAGGTATTTATGTCAACGGAATTTTGAAATTTTCCCGTGATATCCCGTACGGATGTGATTTAATTACCAGTGATCTTTCCCGCGGGTTACATACATCGCGCCAGCACGCTAAAGAAATCAAAGAAAAATACGGGGTTTCCTTCCCTACTTTCCTAGATGAGGAAGGGGAAATTCCGGTTCCTTCTTTGGACGGGCGCAGCACGCACAATATTAAGAAAAGTTATGTGTTGGATATTATCCAGCCGCGCGTAGAAGAATTGATGAATTTAGTTGCTGATTGCGTGAAAACTTCCGGCTATAAGAATTTCCCGGTGGTGGGAGTTGTAACGGGGGGCGGTTCACTCATGCCGGGTATTACCGAGCATTGTGTGAATATTTTAGGACTCAAAGAAGTTCGCCGCGGAACCGTCCAACGTGATTTGTTAACCAGTGATGATGTTTATTTCGATCCGCTATATAGCACCGCTATGTCTTTGGCAATTTATGCGTCCGACAATCCCGGTTACGAGGAGTATGCGGGGGGCTCTTATGAAAAGGGTTCTTCCTTGTTCGGCAAAGTAGGTAAGTGGCTTAAAGGTGTAGACATTTTCGGCGGTTGATTACGGAGAAGTGCATGAACGATTTATTTATGCCGGCCAATTCGTTTGAATCGAAAAAGGCCAAGATTAAAGTAATAGGGGTAGGCGGTGGTGGCGGAAATGCTATCAACCACATGGTTAATTCCGGCCTGCAAAATGTAGATTTTATTGCCGTGAATACAGACGCGCAAGATTTGCGCCGTAACCGGGCCCCTTATTTGGTACAAGTAGGTGAAAAAATTACCAAAGGGCTTGGAGTCGGGGGGGACCCGGAACGCGGTAAATTGGCGGCAGAAGAATCCAAAGAAAAATTGAAACTCATTATCGGCCAATGCGATTTGTTGTTCATAACGGCCGGAATGGGGGGCGGTACGGGAACAGGTGTTGCCCCATATTTGGCCAAGTTAGCCAAAGAGTTGTACGGGGATGATTTATTGGTTATCGGGGTAGTAACGCGTCCGTTTAACTTTGAAGGATACGTGCGTGAAAGACAAGCCGACGAAGGTATTAAAGAAATGTCCAAGCATGTAGACTCCATGATTATCGTACCCAATGAAAAACTTTTTGCGAATATTGATCCGGAGACATCTTCCAAAGAAGCTTTTAAAATGGTAGATGAAGTATTATTGCAAGCGGTAAAGGGAATTTCGGAAGTTATTACACAACCCGGAGAAGTGAATATTGATTTCAATGATATCCGCAAAGTGATGTGCCATTCCAATAAATCCTTAATCGGTATTGGCGAAGCAAGCGGTCCGGGACGGCACTTGCAAGCTGTGAAAAAAGCGATTTCTTCACCGCTTTTGGAAAATGCGGATATCCGCGGAGCTACGGGATTTATTGTTCATTTTTCTGCTGAGGAAGATTTAACTTTGCTTGAACAGGGCGAAGTAATGAATTTAATTCGGCAGTATGCCAGCAACGATTCCATCATCATGTTTGGATACACGTATGATTCGTCGCTTGCGGGTTCTTTTAAAGTAACGGTCATTGCTACCGGGTTTAGCCCGGAGAAGGCCAATGTGTTTAATGCTCGCCGTCCGTTGTCGGCCCAAGCGGTTTCACCGATGGCCAAACCTTCGGCGACGGGTGTTTTTGCCTCTTTGGAAGAGGAACAACAACGCCCCTTTGTACAAGAAGATGAAATGATGATACCGGCGTTTATGCGCCGGAATAAAACCGGTCGTAAATAGGAGAAAATATGGCGGTAGGATTACAAAGTTTGCTTAGAACTGTAATAGACAATAAGGCTACGGGGTTACACATTCGCGGTAATTCCAATGCGTACGTGCGTTTGTACGGACAAATGAAACCGATTGAAGACAGCTTTATATCTAACGAAGAAGCTAAAAAGATGGCGTTGTCTTGTATGGGAAATCGAGAACGCAGAATTTTTGAACAGTATAACGCTGTAGACTTTGCTTTGGATGCTAAGTCTTACGGACGTTTCCGCTTTAATATTTTCCGCCAAATGGGGAAAGTTTGTATGGCCATCCGGCACATTCCTTACAAAGTTCCCTCTTTTGATGACCTCAATTTGCCGGGTGATATTTTGCGTCAAATTGCAGATAACCGCCGCGGACTCATTTTGGTAACAGGGATGACCGGTTCTGGTAAATCTTCTACCCTGGCCGCCATGATTGACTATATCAACCAAACGCGTGCTAACCATATTTTAACGATTGAAGATCCGGTGGAATTTATTCACACGGAAAGCCGCAGCATTGTCAGCCAGTTGGAATTAGGGGTAGATACACCCTCTTACACCAGCGCGTTGCGTTCGGCCATGCGTCAAGACCCGGATGTTATTCTCATCGGGGAGTTGCGCGATCCGGAAGTTATGAAAGCCGCTATCGGTGCGGCGGAAACCGGGCAGTTGGTGTTGGGTACCATGCACACGGTAAACGTTACCCAGACCTTGGCACGTTTAGTGGATGCTTTCCCGGTGGATCAACAACCCCAAATCCGGTTGCAATTATCGGAACTTGTGCGCGGTATCATCTGCCAGCGCTTGCTGCCTACGATTAAACCCGGTATGCGCCCGGCCTTGGAAGTGCTGGTAGCTACTCCGCAGGCGCGCAAACTCATTTTGGAAAATAAACCCAACGACTTACTGAAAGTAATGCAGCAAGGTGAATTCTACGGTATGAACACGTTTGACCAAGCCTTGGCCAAACTTTATAAAGATGGTCATATTGATATGGAAACGGCCCAAAACGCTGCCACCAGCCCGGATGCTATTATGTTGGCTATCCGCGGTGTGACGGACAGTTTGGACGCAGTGGAACAATAATACATGCGAGCCAAAGGGTTTGTAATTGCTATTGATGGAACAGCCGGCACGGGCAAGTCTACGGTGGGTAAAGCCGTAGCTGCCCGGCTGGGGTATGGTTTTTTAAGTACCGGTGAAATGTATCGGGCATTGGCTTATAGCGTATTTGCCAAGCAAATCAACCCGGAAGATCACGATGCCGTTTTGGCCGCGGCTCGTGCCTTACGTTTTACTTTTGCCCGTCAGGAAGATGCTTCCCTTAAGATGTTTGTAGATGGCGAATTTTTGGGTCCCAAGTTACATTTGGAAGAAGTCGGAAACGTGGCCAGCCGTGTTTCTACGAATGCCGAAGCGCGCCGCGTGCTAACGGAAAAGATGCGCGAAGTCGGTGAAGAAGGGGCCATTGTGATGGAAGGGCGCGATATCGGTACAGTCGTTTTCCCGGATGCGGAATTTAAGTTTTATCTGGATGCTTCGGCCGAGGAACGTGCCAACCGTCGTTTTAAACAGTTGCAAGAAGCGGGTGAGAAACCTAATTATGATGAGATCTTACGTCTCATCCAAGAGCGAGATTATCGAGATAAAAACCGGGCGGCCGCTCCTTTAAAGCCGGCCAAAGATGCCCTTGTAATTGATACTTCACATTTAACTTTGCAACAAACGATAGATACTGTTTTGGAGAAATTACCCCGTCATGCTTCTTAATTTGGTAAAATTAACTGCACGGTTTTATTTTAAAACTTTCCATGATTTTAAAGTGGAAGGGTTGGAAAATATTCCTAAAACGGGTGCGCTGATTATTGCGGGTAACCACCTGTCCAATGCCGATCCGCCTGCCGTAGGAGGATTTGCCGGGCTCGTGCGTGATTCACGCTTTGTAGCCAAAAAGGAGTTGTTTGCTATTCCGCTACTGGGGTGGTTTTTCCGTCACAGCGGGTATATTTCGGTAGACCGCACCCGTACGATAGGAGATTTCGGCGCGCTTAAAGAAGTGGTACATGCGCTGGAAAAAGGTGAAAGCGTGGTTATGTTCCCCGAGGGGACACGCAGTAAAACCGGTCAACCGCAAAAGCCCAAAAGCGGTATTGGTTTTTTAGTGTATAAAACGGGGGCTCCGGTGTTACCCGTAAAGATAGAAGGGACATTCGGCTGGCCGTGGGTGCGCAAGATTCGTGTTAAGTTCGGCACGGTTATGCATTTACAAAAAGATGAAACCTTAGAACCCAAGGCCCAATATAAAGAATTTGCAAAACAAATAATGGATTCAATAAATTCAATTCATATCTAACGGAGGTTACGCAGGTATCCCGGTGGATATCTGTAATAAGGACTTATGACGACAAACGAAGAAATTAAACAAACCGAAGACACAATTAACGAAACAGAAATGACGATGGACCAGTTAATTGCGCAGCAAGAGTCTTTATCGGAAAAGTTGTATAAGAAGGAAATTGTAGAAGTACCGGTTGTACAAATCAACCAAGATTATATTTTAGTGGACGTGGGTGCCAAGAAAGAAGCAGCCATTGCCATCAGCGAATTTGAAGGTAAAACGCTGCCGGCCGTGGGAGATACGATTTCTGCGGTACTCGTTAAACGTGGCAGTGATGAACGCCCGGCACTTTTATCTCATAAAAAAGCTTTGGAATTTTTAGGTTGGGACGTTTGCAAAAAAGCGTATGAAGCCAAAGAACGCGTCAAAGGAACGATTACCCAATGTGTGAAAGGCGGTTATATTGTAGAAGTGTTTGGAGTCAGTGGTTTTATGCCGCTTTCTCTTTCGGAATTACACACCGCTTATAAACATTACTTACCCGTCGGGGCCAAAATTAAAGCGCAAATTGTAGAATTTGCCAAAGAAAAACAAAAACTGATTGTGTCCCGTAAACAAGTGTTGGAAGAAGACGAATCGGTTCGCCGTGAACAGGTCTTGGGTGAAATTAAAGCCGGAGATATTTTGCGCGTCGTCGTTTCTAAGGTAGACAAAGAAAAATTATTCTTGCGTTTCCACGGCATTGAAGGGGTGGTAACTTTGGAAAACGTCGCATGGAAAGAACCGGAAACGGCCATTACCAATTTCCGCCGCGGCCAACGCTTGAAAGCAAAACTCTTGAATTTGGATAAGGAAACACCCCGGTTGGAATTTGGGTTGAAACAATTGTTCTTAAATCCGGCCGATGCACTTAAACGCCGCTACCCGTATAAGAGCTCTGTAAAAGCTACGGTAGTTAAAGTATCCGAAGAAGAAGGGGTGGAATGTACTATCGGAAAGAATAATACCAAAGCGTACATCAGCCCGTTTGAAATGGGGCGTGATTTTAATGCTAAAGAGGGAGACACCATCAGTGCGTTAGTGGTAGGCGTCAATCCGGAAACTTTCACGGTAAACTTGTCTGTTAAGAAGTACGATCAGGTGCAAAACCGTAAAGTGGTAGAGCAATATTTAAAGCAAGCCCCTCGTCCGACTTTAGGGCAGTTGTTACAAGATTCTCTCTCAACAGAAAATGAAGAGGAAAACAACTAAGTTAGATTGAATGAACATAAAGCCCCGCAGGAGCGGGGCTTTTACGTGGAAAGTATAAGAACTTGATTGCAAATCTTTTCCCGCCTGAAGGGAAGTTTAAGGAGCTAGTAAATGATCAATAAAAAGAAAGCATTTACCTTAACAGAGTTGTTGGTGGTAGTGGTTATAGTAGGGATACTGGCTACAGTTACTTTGCCTAAGTTTGGTAAAGTGCTGGAGACCCGTAAAACAACAGAAGCTGAAGAGATGATGCGTGCCGTCCGTACAGAACAAGAACGGCGTTGTTCTTTGGATAAACCGTATTTATCTTCCTTTGAAAATTTATCTGATTTGGTAAGAGCTAAGGAAACGGAATATTACAAATATAGCTTAACTGCCAGCGGAATTATTGCCTCCAGTAAAGGAAAATATTCCTATGATTTAAAGATGCCGTCCTATGCGGACGGCCGGATTTGCTGCGAAGGAGATTCTTGCAAAGATTTAAATAAAGACTATCCGTCTTGTTCTTCTTTACCGGCTTCTACGAGGGGAGATGATGCTTGTTTGGCTCCTGTTGTAGAGCCCCAAGATCCTACGGGTTGCTTAGGCCCGGCTACTCAATCCTGCGGTTGCAAAGAGGGCGGCGTGCAAAGCCGTACTTGTAACGTGGCAACGGGCGTATGGAGCGATTGGGGCCCGTGCAGCATGCCGGATGAATGTACCTGTACCGGAGAGGCAGAACGTGCTTGCGATTGCCATGGGAATGTAGGCGATCAAATTGATTATAGCAAGACAGCTGCTGTTAACGTGGGGACGCAAACCCGCGTTTGCAATACGCAAACCGGAACATGGGGCTCCTGGGGTGAATGCAGTGTTTTGCCTTGTACTTGCCAATGGCAACCGGGGCATGCAGAAAACCATTACACCACGGTGGTTGGAACGTGCGCCCAGTGCGAAAAAATGAAAGACGGCGCCTCTTGCGGAACGTGCGGCCTGCAAACCCAGGGAACGATTTGCGATAATTACATAACGGATTGTACGCAGGTATGCAAAGTTGGTGAAAATGTATACAACGATTTAACATTGTGTAACCAAAATCAAGGTACGTTATTATGTGCGATTACACATGTTACCCCCACCGTGTGCACTTGCCCGCATTAAAATAAAAGTGGTAAGTACAAAATAAATTTAACCCCCGACTATTGCCCGGGGGTTATTTTTGTAAAGGTTTTTAAATCTTAGCTTATTTTTTAATTTGTTTTTCTTTAGCCTCTTTGAGCTTAGCTAAAAAAGCCGCTTTTAGGTTAATTTGATTTGCCAGCGGAGCCGTTTTGAGGTGACAAATGCCAATGGCCACAGCATCTGCGGTGTCATCCGGCGACGGGGCTTTATCTAAGCGAAGTGTGAGTTGCACCATGCGCTGAACTTGTTTTTTATCAGCGGTTCCCGTTCCGCAAATCATCATCTTTACTCGGCGGGGAGGATAAAAAGTAATAGGTTTTTGGGCTTGTTCACAGGCCAGAATAATAACTCCGCGCGTCATAACGGTATTGGCCATGGTAGTGGCACGTTTTAAAAAAAAGTTTTGTTCCATGGCTATCTGGTCCGGCCGGTAGGTGTGCAAAATTTGTTGTAACTCCCGGAAGATATAATCCAGCCGTTTAGGAAGTTCCTGTCCGGCTTCGGTGTGGAGCAAACCACAGGCCCGCAAAGTAAGAACGGAACGGGCGTTTCGTGTTAAAACAGCCCATCCCGTTCTATCTAAACCAGGGTCTATCGCTAAAACCGTAGTTGTCGTATCCGTCAAGGTCCCTCTTGCTACGCGTTAAGTTTAGCGGCAACAGCTTCGTCAATGTTAGAATTGTCATAGACATTTTTCGTGTCATCATGATCATCTAAAGCTTCTAACATTTTCATTAAAGTTTCGGCGGTGTGCTCATCCGTTACGCTTACTTCCGTATCCGGCAGCATGGTTAAATCGGCCGATTCCGGAGTAATTCCTTTGGCTTCAATGGCCTTTTTGACCGTTTCCAATTCATTCATGTCCGGGTTGGTAATTACTTCGTATACATCCCCGGCGGTACGGACGTCTTCGGCTCCGGCTTCCAAAGCTAAGTTCATCAAATCGTCTTCACTGATGTCTTCTTTTTTTACCACAATCATGCCTTTGCTTTTAAACATATAAGACACACACCCGGCAGTGCCGATAGATCCGCCATGGCTGGTAAAAATTTTGCGGATTTCGGCAAAAGTACGGTTTTTGTTATCGGTGGTACATTCCACGATAATGGCTACCGAACCGGGGCCGTATCCTTCATACGTAATTTCTTCATACGATACACCGGGTAGTTGGCCGGTTCCTTTCATAATGGCGCGTTTTACGTTATCGGAGGGCATGTTGGCGGCGCGGGCGTCGTCAACGGCCTTGCGTAAGCGCGGGTTTTGGTCGGGATTGCCGCCGCTCATTTTGGCGGCGATGGTGATTTCCCGTAAAATTTTAGTGAATACTTTGCCTTTTTTGGCATCTACGAGGGCCTTTTTATGTTTAATACCGGCCCAGTGCGAATGTCCACCCATGGGTATACTCCTTACTACAATAAGATAAATTTATTTTAGCAAATTTTAGAACGAACGGATATAAAATAAAAAAGCCCGCGCCAAAGAAGGGGTTGATTTGATACAATAAATACACATAGCCCCGTTAGTTCAACTGGATAGAGCGTTGGTCTTCGGAACCAAAGATACGAGTTCGAATCTTGTACGGGGCGCTTTTGTTGGGTTAGGTATGGCCTGTTGGACAGAATCAAATAACCTTTTTATGGTTTGGGGCCCAATCGGCTATTCCATACACAAACGACGTGAAAAATTAAAATCTAATCTAAAATAACCACCCCTAAATAATTAAAGAGGGTATGGTTTTAGCTATAATATACTTATGAAATCAATCAAAAACGAAGCGGCAGCCCACTGCCCTAACCATTGTGAAGCATTTGATGTAGAGTACTGGTCCGTAATCAGCGCCGATAAAGACCCCGACTTAAAAACTGCGGCGTTGGGGGGCGAGCTCAATTTGGTACAATGCCCGGAATGCGGTTCTTTTTTCCACCACGATGGGGATTTGATCTATTTTGACGCTCCGCTGGAGCTGCTCGTTTTTGTATTTGCTGAAAAAAGTCGTGCGCAGGAAAAAGAATTGCTTACCCGTATGCAACAAGATTATCAAATCATTAAAACAACCCTGCTTAAAGAGTTGCATATGGATTATCCCCCGCTGTCTGTCTTCGGATTAGAATCCTTGAAAAACATCTTGCAGAAGGAAGAAGAGAACTCGTTTGAGTCCGAAGCGGTAGCCGCCTGTTCGGCCGCAGAAGGGTTTGAGGTGGTGCGGTTGAAGCCGTCTTATGCGCGGGAACATCATTTTTCGTATTACGTGCCGGCTCCGACCGGGAAAGCCACCCCCAATGCTTATGCTGTAGCCGCTAGCAAAGTGCTAAAATCCGGCTTGAAGAGTCCTCTGTTGATGAACTTTAAGGATCAGATGAGTCAGGAGGGGGCCTCCGTGCCGCTAGTACTATGATACCGGAAAAATATAGAGAACAACTGTATACCGTAGGAGAATACGCCAGCAAGCTGGGGTTAAAGGCTTGGGTCGTGGGGGGAGCTGTACGGGATTTTTATTTAAAGCGTGATACGTTGGACATTGATTTGGCTTTCAGCGGAAACCAAGAATCGGTAGCGGGTTTCTGTGTCAAAAAATGGGGTGGCGGAAAGCATAAATTTTCGCGGTTTTATACGTATCGGGTAGATTTGGCTAACGGACTTAAATTGGATATGATCCGTACCCGCCGCGAGAAATACCCTCGCCCGGGGTGTTTGCCGGAAGTAGAGCCCAGCCCGAATATCAAAGATGATCTTTTCCGGCGGGATTTTACGACCAATGCCTGGTGCTGTTCCATCAATCCGGATACGTTTGGGCAATTGTATGACCCGTTTGGGGCGCAAAAAGATATCCAAAATGGATTGGTTCGCATTTTGCATGATAAAAGCTTTTTAGATGATCCTACCCGCTTGTACCGGGCGGTGCGCTTTGCCGGACGTTTTGGGTGGAAATTGGCCCCCAAGACGGAACGCTTATTGCGCGCGGCCGTGAAGGAAGAATATCCGCTTTTGGTGTCGCGTGATAGGTTCAGCCACGAATTTTTAAAGATATTAGAAGAACCGCGCGTAAAAGACATATTTGCGCTCATGGAAAAATATGATTTGTTAAAATTTGCCTGGCCCGGGCTTGCGTGGAATGATGTTTTGTTAAAGACAAATTCCGTGCAGGAGCGAATTGGCATTTTAGCGTGTCGGTTGGGTGATAGCGGTGGAGAATTTATCCGCAGTTTACATTTGCCGGTAAATTTTTCACATGAAGCCTTGGATGCTTGGAAAGTAGCACAGGAAAAATTGAGCCCGTTAGGAGTGTTGTCTTTAGTAAAGAAAAACATCTTGCATTTGGTTTTTCCGGAAATACCGGCCAGTGCGTTAGAGCCTTGTTTTGTTACCGGGCGCGATTTAAAAGAAATGGGGTTTGCCGGCCGTCATATTTCCACGGAATTAACCGGTTTGCGCCGGGCCCAGTGGGAGGGGAAAATTAAATCCCGTGCTGAGGCTTTAAAACAGCTTAAAAAGTAACTTAGCGGAGTCTGTATCCCCCGGGTTTATACCCGGGGTTTTTTTCTTGCTTCTTTTTTGCTAGTATGTAGTGTCGGCATACATTTAATATATAGTTTTAAGGAGACATTATATGTCTGTTTCTAACAAAGGTTTTACCTTGGTTGAAGTTTTGGTAGTGGTGCTCATCATTGGCATTTTGGTAGCCTTGGCGCTTCCCGAGTACATGAAAGCGGTGGAGAGAACCCGCTTAATAGAAATGGTCGGCTTATTGGATACGATTGCCAAAGCGCAACAACGTAAATACATGCAATTTAATCACTTTATTGATAATATTGCTTCGCTGGATGTATCTATAGAAGGAGCCACCGGAGACACGTTTTACAGTAGAGGTAACCCTGTTACAGGCGAACATTGTAACGGCTTTGAAGTTACCTTGCATAGTGAAGATTCCTTTACAACCGGCTATGCAGACGCAGTGCGCTACATAGATAATGGGGAGGTTGTCTATCAATACACCCTTACCCGTTTGTACGGTAGTCCCAATACTACTTGCAGTAGTGACCAGGAACGAGGGCAAGGTTTGTGCGCGGATTTTTGCGGAATTGACCAGGCGGTGGCCTCTTGTTGCAGCAATGGTACGAATACCGCTTGTGTAGAAAATAACGACTAGCTTGGACGATCATCCAATTTGCAAAAACCCGGGGCTCCCGGGTTTTTTGTTTTATACGCGTAAGGGGATATACACAATCCTTCATAAATTTGTAGAATAATGGAGTATATGGAATTGATTGTTTTTATACCGATTTTATTCTTTTCTATTATCCTGCATGAGTTTGCGCACGGGTACGTGGCCTACCGTTTGGGAGATGACACGGCCTATTATGCCGGGCGGCTCACGCTCAACCCGCTCCGGCACGTTGATCCCGTCGGTACGATAGGGGTGCCGCTCTTATGCTATGTAATGGGATTGCCGCTTTTCGGTTGGGCCAAACCGGTGCCGGTTAATCCGTTGCGGCTGCCTTCGCCACGCAAAGATATGGGGAAAGTTGCCTTGGCGGGGCCGGTGATCAATTTGATATTGGCGGTGCTTTTTGCGTTGCTGCTCAAAGCCGTATTGCTTGGGCAGGGATTCTTGGGTGCTGAAGTTGTTAAAAGTGCGTTGGTGTTTTTGCAATACGGTATTTTGGTCAATGTGATGTTGGCTGTGTTTAATTTGCTTCCCATCGTGCCGTTGGATGGAGGCCGCATTGTAACGGCATTACTTCCCGTTCGGGCTGCTTTGGCATATGACCGCTTTTTCAGCCGGTGGGGAATGTGGTTGGTAATTGTGCTCATTCTTACCGGAGCAGTGCGGTACTTGTTGTTACCGCCGGCGACGTTGGTGTTAACGCTGATCAGTAAAATTTTATAGTAAAAGAGGTTTTTATGGCAGAAAACAAGATTGTGCTTTCCGGCATGCGCCCAACAGGGAAATTGCATTTAGGCAATTTTTACGGCGCCCTTAAAAACTGGGTGCGCTTGCAAGACCAATATAACTGCTTTTTCTTCGTAGCGGATTTACATTCTTTAACGACGGCTTACCAACATACGGAAGACTTGGCGGCTAATTCCCAAGCTATGTTGGTGGATTGGTTAACGGCCGGTTTAGACCCCAATAAATGTACCATCTTTGTTCAATCGGACGTGCCGGAGGTAAGTGAGCTGAACACCCTATTAGGTATGATTACGCCTTTGGGTTGGCTACTTAGAAATCCGACGTATAAAGAACAAGTGCAGGAATTACTCAAACAAAAATATGCCGGACAACTGGATGAAAAATCATTAGGAGAGAAGTTATCTTCTATTGCCGGAGACGATGAAATTTCCTGTTTTGGCTTTTTGGGTTACCCGGTGCTGATGGCAACGGATATTCTCATTCAGCAAGCCTCTTATGTGCCGGTGGGGCAGGATCAAACCGCTCACTTGGAAATTGCACGCGATTTGGCCCGCCGCTTTGCTGAAATCTACGGCGAGCAAGTGTTTACCGAGCCCCAACCGCTTTACACGGCCGTGGCGCGGGTGCCGGGTATTGACGGGAGGAAGATGTCCAAATCGTACAATAACGCCATTTCACTGGGAGAAAATTTGGACGAAGTGCGCAAAAAAGTAATGGCTATGTTTACCGATCCGGATAAGAAAAAAGCTACCGATCCGGCCAATCCGGAAGGCTGCGTGGTATTTGCTTTTCACCGTATTTACAACCCGAATGCTGCCAAACGCTGCGAAGAATGTAAGGCGGGGGCTTTGGGTTGTGTGGCCTGTAAGAAAGAACTTTTTGCGTTAATGGAGCCGGAACTCACTCAATTTGCTCAACGGCGTAAAGAGATTGAAAACGACAAAGGCCGTTTGGCTCAAATTGTTAAAGACGGTAAAGAACGGGCCCGTGCCAATGCGGCCCAAACTCTTTTGAAAGTAAAAAAAGTAATGCGGGTAATTCAATAATGAACACGCAAGCTCCTCTTAATATTCACATCAATGTCTTTGAAGGCCCGATGGACCTGCTCTTGCATTTGATTAAAAAAGATAATTTGGACGTATGTGATATTAACATCGCGGAAATTACGAAACAGTATTTGGACTACCTAAACGTGATGAAGGAGCTAAACCTGGAGGTTGCGGGTGAGTTTTTAGTGATGGCCAGTACGCTGATGCAAATCAAGGCCAAAACGTTACTGCCCAGCCAAGCGCCTACTTCGGAAAATGAAGGGCCGGACCCAGCGAAAGAATTGATTGCCAAGTTGGTAGAATACCAAAAATATAAAGAAGCCAGCCAATTTTTAAATCAAAAGTTGGAAGAAAATAAAGATAAATTTTATCGTTCGGCTCCTATTTTTGATAACGGCGAAAAAATTATCAATGTGCAAATGTTTGACTTGCTCAGTGCCGTTAAACGTGCCTTTGAGCGGCTGGATGAGCGCAAGCGTATTGAACTACTGAAAATTGAAGAATTCCCCATAGAAATGAAAATGCAAAAAGTAGTTGATATGCTTAAAAACCGCAACTGGGTTCTCTTGGATGATATTTTTGTAGGAGAGACTAAAAAACGCGGTGTGATTACTTGCTTTATGGCCCTGTTGGAACTGATTAAAATCAAGAAGTTACTGGCCCGGCAAGATGAAAAGGAAGGGCAAATCCGTATTTATTTAAACCCGGATAACAAAGACAAAGATTTTAAAACTTTGATGCATGGCGAAGAAACAGCCGTTGCTGCATAAGTCGGAGAATGTATGAATACAGATGAACAAATTCAAAATCAATCATTGCCGCAACAACCGGCCGAAGCCCCGGTTGAGCAGCAAGCTCCCGAAACAACGCCCTTGTTGCAGACGGACGATTTGAAAAAAATAGTAGAAACCCTTTTGTTTATTACGGATCGGCCCGTCAAACCCAACCGTTTGGCAGATGTCATTGACGGGACCAACACTAAACAGGTGCGCGAGGTGATTCAAACCTTGCAAGATGAATATGTGGCCCAAGGACGCGCGGTGCAAATTGTAGAAATCGGCGGCGGTTTCCAAATGGCTACGAAACCCGAATACGGCCGTTGGGTCCGTAAGCTTTATAACGAAAAAATGACCACTAAACTTTCTACAGCCGCCTTAGAAACATTGGCAATTATTGCCTATAAACAACCTATTACCCGGGCGGAAATGGAAGCCATTCGCGGGGTGGATGTAGCGGGCCCGCTTGAAAAGTTATTGGAACGTTCCTTAGTGCGTGTTGTGGGTAAAAAAGATACGATTGGACGCCCCATGGTGTATGGTACGACGGATGAATTTTTACGGATGTTTGGTTTAAATAAACTTTCCGAATTACCGGATTTGCAAGTATTTGCTGCTAAAAATTTGCATGAGAAGCAGGAAGATTTACCGTTTGGTGATCCGCTGCCGCCGCTTAATGAGCCGGCCATTATTCCGCTGGAAGAATTAGAACCGGAAGAACGGCTGGAAGTATTAGATGGGGAAGCAGATCCTTTCTTTAAACGGAACAGTTATAACCGCGGGGATTTTTTTCAAACGCAACCCGCCCAAGAGCCGGAAACGCAAGAAACGTCGCCGGATCAAACCGCTTCAAACGTTGAAGCGGCTGTGTCTGAAAACGCGGGGGAAACGCCCCGGGAGGAATCTAAATCATGAATATCGTATTAGCTGCCAGCGAGGCTTTTCCGTTTTGTAAAACGGGCGGGCTAGCGGATGTTGTGGGTGCTTTGTGTCAACAATTCGCTGCCCGGAAAGGCAATAAAGTGCTCCTTTTCTTGCCGCATTACCGCAATATTGTGCGGGTTTCTTCGCTAAAAGTGGTTCCCGGCGTATATTTAGTCCCGATAGGAGATAAAATTGAGCAGGTTTCTCTTTCCTATATCAACTGGGGAAACGTGCTCGTTTTCTTTGTGGGAAATCGCAAATATTTTGACCGTCCCGAACTGTATCGCACCCGTGAGGGGGAATATACGGACAATGACGAACGGTTTATTTTGTTCTCTCGGGCCGTGCTGGAAGGATGTAAATTTATCGGGTTCAGGCCGGACCTTATTCACTGCCACGATTGGCAAACGGGCTTGATTCCGGCTTATTTAAAAACCGTATATAAATTAGATGCTTTTTATACCCGTACCCGCAGCGTGTATACCATTCATAATATCGCTTATCAAGGACATTATCCGTACTCCTCTTTCCGCAAGGCAGGATTTCACCCGGTGGATTATACGCCGGATAAATTTGAATATTACGGCGGTGTGAGTTTTTTAAAAAGCGGAATTGTGTTCGCCGATAATATCAATACCGTTAGCCCCAATTATGCCCGCGAGATCCAAAGTGATCCGGCCATGGGTTTTGGCTTAGAAGGGCTTTTACGCTACCGCAATAAAAACTTCTGCGGAATTGTTAATGGTATAGATACCGACGTATGGGATCCGGAGTTGGATCCGGCCTTGCCGATTGGATATGATGCATCCGAAGTAATAGGCGGTAAGGCGGCGGCTAAACGTTTGCTATGCCAAGAATGTAAGTTATCCTTGGATTTGGAAAAGCCGGTAATTGGGATGGTTTCCCGGTTGGATTATCAAAAGGGGTTGGACATGGTGGTAGACGTTATTGAGAAGTTTAAAAACCGCGCCCAGTTCGTTATATTGGGCATGGGAGACCCCATGTTGGAAAAGGCTTTCCGCAGTTTGGCACGCAACAATGCAGGCAGTGTCAATTTCCAAGGTCGCTTAGACGAAGAACTCGCGCACCGCATTTATGCCGGGGCGGATATGTTCTTAATGCCCTCGCGTTTTGAACCGTGTGGGCTTTCTCAAATGATTGCCATGAAGTACGGCACGATTCCGGTAGTTTCGCACGTGGGCGGCTTAGTAGATACTGTAAAGGGATATACCGGAGAAAATGAAGAGACGGCTACAGGATTTTTTATTGAACCGTTTACACCCGCCGGTATTTGCCAAACACTTAACAAAGCGTTGCGCGTTTTTGAAGATAAAAAAAGGTGGTTGCGCCTTATGCGCAATGCCATGCGCCAGGATGTATCGTGGGATAAATCGGCCCGTTCCTATCTGGAACTGTACGAGAAAACAATTGTATAGAGGGCGGTTTTATGAATTTCCCAAACGAAACACAAACTAAAAAAACAACTGCACCTAAACAGGTTTTTCGCTTATATCGGCACCTGTTTGTGTTGGTATTTGCCATCGCTATTTTGTGGCAAGGATTATTGTTCATGGATATGCGGTTGGGGCAATATTACGACGAATTGAAAAATTCGTTTAAAGTAATTTTGACTTTGGACGGACAAGTTGACAACGATTTGCTTGCACAAATGGGCGAGACACTTAACCAAAAGGCTGATATTGCTTCCGTTAAATTGTTTTCCGCTCAAGACGGGTTGGAAGTTGTCCGCCGTCAAAATCCGCAGTTGGTGCAGTCTCTTTTGCTGATGGGCCGTAACAAGATGCCCGCCTATTTTGAAATCCGGTTGACAGATGAAGCGGTACGGAATGTGGATGCCCTGTTGGCTAATTTAACGTCCGAGTATAAGGGCGTTAAGCCTCATTACAATACAGACCATGCCCAGCTGGTTTTTATGCTAGGGTTGTGTAAAAAATTATTGCGCTTATCTTTGTGGGGAGCGGGGCTGTTGTTTCTAATATTTATGTTTTTGGTAGAAGCGCACCCGGCGGACAAGAAAAAATCGCATGCTCCCAGCGCGGTACTTTCCGGTGTGCTAGCCGGTGTAGGAGCGGCGTTGTTTTTCGTGCTCTTAATTTACCCGACGGGTTTTCTAAATACGGCGATTCGGGCGTTTACCACACCGGAACGACAGATTTTGTTGATAGCTTTTTGTGGACTTTTAGGATGGACGTTATCTAAATGGCAAAAATTTTAGCGATTCTTTGCATGTTGCTGCTGGGAGCCGCGCCGCTTTATTGCGACGAGGCGTCCGATCGCAAACGTGAAATTGAACGGCTCAAAAAAGAGGCCGCCCAAAAAGAAAACGAATTAAAAAAATACAGGGAAGAAGAAAAGAAAATTTCTAAAGAAATGTCAGCCTTAGAAAGCCAAAAAATGCGGACGCAGCAGATGAAGAATAAAGTAGAGTCGGACATTTCTTACGTAGAACAAAACTTACTTTCCACTGAAGAAAAACGAATTGCTTTGGAGCGCAGTATGCCTATGTGGCAAGGCGTCGTGGGGGCAGAACTGGAAGATTATTATTTTACTCCGCCTTGCCCGTTATGTGCCGGCGGATATAGTTTGGAACAGGAAATTTTTATCAACCGGATGATTACGCATAAAGCTGCTTTCTCTGCGGAGCTGCACAAGGCCAATCTGGAAGCCAAAGAGCGCATCCAAACATTTGAGGAACGCAACCGTAAGCTCTTGGCACAAAGCTCCCGCATCCGGGAAGAACAACAGGTTATTTCCCGTTCGTTTAACAAGAAAAAGAAAGATTTAGATATTACGAAACGTAAAGCGGATGCCATACGCAAGGAAATTAACGAGCTGAATAAATCAGCAGCAGAATTAAATAATTTATTGGCGTCGTTTGAACGTAAACGCAAGGCCGCTGCCAAAAAGACGGTTTCGGGGACTAATAAACAAGTAAGCGGGCCGCAAATTCCTGTTTCGGCATATAGTTTGCCGTGGCCGGTCAAGGGGAAAGTGTTGAGTAAATTTGGCAAGGAATACCGGGCCGATTTAAATACATGGATTTTCCGCGACGGAATTAAAATTGCCGCCCGCCGCGATGAATCGGTACGTGCGGTGGCCGATGGCAGCGTCATTTATGCGGGGCCTTTCCGCTCGTATGGGAACGTAGTAATTATGGATCACGGAAAAGGATTTTTTACGATTTATGGCTTCCTACATGAAATCAAAGTTACTGTAGGAACAAAATTGTCCGAATCGGGGGTATTAGGTACCGCCGGGCAGGATACGCAGGCGTCATCCGGTACGGGGCAATATGCTGTATATTTTGAAATTCGCCAAGGAACTACGGCGGTAGATCCGCAAAATTGGCTCACAAAAGAGGCATTATGAAAGATAAAAAATTAAATCGTTATGCTGTGTTAGCAGCCGTCATTTTTTTCATTGGGACGCTTTTTCCCTATGCGTACGGAGAAGTGGACCGCAGTTTAAAAAAATTGCGCACCCTGGTAGAGGTGTTGGAATTTGTGCGGGAAAATTATGTGGAGCCGACGGATTCCGATAAATTGTTGGAAGGTGCCATTCGCGGCATGGTGGGAGAACTGGATGATTTTTCCCAATATTTAAACGAAAAAGAATTTAAAGGTTTAAAGAATGATACCCGCGGTGATTTCGGTGGGTTGGGTATCCGCTTGCAAAAAATAGACGATTTTATTACGGTCATCACGCCTATGCCGGGTACTCCGGCCTTTAAAGCAGGCATGATGCCGGGAGAGCGCATTTTGTTTGTAGATGATAAAGACCTAAGTGGTATGTCTTTGGAAGAAGCGGTAGAGCTCATGCGCGGGCCGGTAGGAAGCAAAGTTAAAATTACCACCAGCCGTAAGGACGAAAAGACCGGAAAATACAAACGTCTGCCGGATTATCATTTTAAACGTGAACAGATTGTGCCGGAAGTAGTATATCACCGGATGTTAGCGGATCACGTCGGCTATTTATATATGGTGGATTTCTCCGGGCATAGTTTGGAAGCGGTAGAAGCGGCTTTGCAAGATTTAACTAAACAGGGCATGAAACAACTGGTGCTGGATTTGCGCTTTAACCCCGGCGGCTTGTTGATGGGGGCTGTGGATATTTCAAAAATGTTTTTGCCCGAAGATAAAATGATTGTATATACGCAGGGCCGCAAGCCGACGTATTACCAAGAGTTTAAAACGAAAACAAACGGGGCTTATGTGGACGTGCCGATGGCGGTATTAGTTAACCAAGGTTCTGCCAGTGCCAGTGAAATTGTAGCGGGTGCTCTGCAAGATCATAAACGGGCTTTTGTAGTCGGCCAGCGAACGTTCGGTAAAGCCAGTGTGCAGCAACTGGTACCGCTTTCCGGTGGGAGAGGTTTGCGCTTAACGATTGCCCGGTACTATACGCCGCTGGGCCGCTTGATTCAACGGGATTATCGCGATAAATCCAAAGCCGAAGAAGGCGGAATTTTCCCGGATGTGGAGGTAACGATAAAAGCCAATGACGAGTATAAATTATTCAAACCGTATAGCGAAATTATTTATACGCCCGGGAAGCCCTTGCCCAAATTGGAATTTAAAGAAAAAGATCCCGTGTTGGATAAAGCCGTGGAAATTTTAACCGGTAAAATAACGTTGGAAGAAGCCATGGCCGAAAGCCAAAAAGCAGCTCAAGCTAAAAAAGCCGAAAAAAAGAACGAATCGGCGCCGGAAGAAATAGCGGAATAATAAAACGATGAAAAAAGATGTTCTTATCTTAGGGATAGAATCCACTTGCGATGAAACCTCCGCGGCTCTTTTAAAGGGCGGGCGGGAGCTCGTGACCAATGTGATTTATTCCCAAATTGAAGAGCATAAAAAATATCACGGCGTCGTGCCGGAACTGGCCAGCCGGGCGCATGCCGCCAAAATTGCCGGTGTAATCGCGCAAGCTTTGGGCGATAGCCCGCTTGATTATGTGGCTTTTGCCAGCGGGCCGGGGCTTCCGGGCGGGTTGGTGGTAGGACGGGTAGCCGCTGAAACCTTGGCCACCCTTAAACAAGTGCCTATGATTGGGGTTAACCATTTGGAAGGCCATCTTTTTGCTTGCGATTTTGAGGGAAACGAGGTTAAAAACCGGTTGCAATTTCCGCTAATAGCGTTGGTGGTTTCCGGCGGACATACGGAACTGTGGTATGTAAAAGGATACGGAGCATATAAAGTATTGGGCCGTACCCGGGATGACGCCGCCGGGGAAGCTTTTGACAAAGTGGCTAAATTACTGGGATTACCTTATCCGGGTGGGCCGCAAGTATCTAAGCAAGCTCTCGCCGGCCGACGGGATGCCATTAACTTCCCGCGGCCGCTTATGCCCGGAACGTGGGAGTTTTCATTTAGCGGTATCAAAACGGCCGTTAGTTACTACTTGCGCGACCATAAACAATTTGATATAGCGGATGTATGTGCCAGTTTTGAACAGGCCATGGTAGATACGCTAACCACTAAAACACTGGACGCCGCAGTCCGATATAAAGTAAAACATATTGCGGTTGGCGGAGGGGTAGCCGCTAACACGTTACTGCGTGAACGTATGCAGACATTAGCAGCGCAACGGGGAATAGAAACACACTTTGTGGATCGGAAATTATCCTCCGATAATGCGGCCATGATTGCATTAGCTGCGTACAAAAAGTTAGAATACGCAGAGCGTACCGGCCAAACCATTAAGGCCAATGTGAACATTGATCCCAATATGAAAGTTAAAAATTGGGGTAAGTAAGGAGCAGGTATGATTTTATGGGCAATGCCCGATTCGGGTGACCAAACAAAAGAAGATTACGCCACTTGGGTAGCTCTTTTTAAACAAGAGAACCCTACGGTAGATTTAACGGTGCGGGTATTTACGCGTAATATCTTGTGGCGACGTATATTTACATTGAAAGGCCCGATGCACGGCGAGGAAATGCCGGATTTAATCCAAATTCCGCACTATTGGACGGCGTTACTCGTTAAAGCCGGCGTGGCAGAAAATCTCTCCCAACTGGACCCGGGGCTTTCCTTAGCCAGTTGCTTACTGCCGCTTAAAGAAAATTGCTACCAACCGGGCACGAAAGATTTATATTCTTATCCGTGGTGGTTTGATTTAAGTGCGCTTCATTACCGCGCGGACCACTTGAAAATGGTAACCGATCACCCGGAAGAAGATTTAAAAACGTGGCAGGGGCTCCTTTCTATTTGTGCGGCCCTGCGGGAAAAATTCCGCGATGTCCCCGGCTATTATCCCATGCAAAATAGTGATTGGCGCGGTTCGCTCTCTATGCGTAGCGCGCTCCCGTGTGTGTGGAGCCGTGGAATCAGTTTTTTTACGGAGGACAGGGCCTCCTCGCTGATAGGAACAAGCGGGTTTAAAGAAGCGTTGCGCGATTATGTCAATTTAGCGTTGCATGATTATATGCCCATCTTGCGTGAACGCGGTTCACTGGGTACGATGGTTTCCGGCAAAGCCAGCATGATGATTTCACGTAAACAAGGTATCAGTACGTTTGGGGCGCGGCGTGGCGGACGGGTCCGCACCGTGCCGGTGCCGGCTACCGGAGAGAAAAGTTGTGCGTATCTATCGGGGATGAATTTGTTTATCAATGCCGCTTCCCAGCATAAACAAGATGCGTTAAAATTTATTAAATTTTGCGCTCGGCCGGATATGCAACTTAGGTATGCTAACATGGTGGAAGCGTTCCCTGCGTTTGAGGAACCCTTTGAGCAATTTATTGCCTCTTCTTCCCGCTTGCCGATTTACAAGGGGATTCTATCTTCTGCCCGCACGTTGCCTAATATGGTCATTATGGGTACGGTGATGGAAATTTTAAAACGAGTGCTTGCGGTATGTGCGGAACAAATTGTAGAGAACCGCTTTACGCAAGCTTCATTGGATAGAGAACTGGAAATGACCGCCAAAGAAATTGATTACCTGCTATCCATTTATAAGGGGTAAGATATGTTTGATAAAAAATCTTATACACTTTACAAATTTCATAAACAAATCAACCAATCCTTTCAAAACAAACGCGAATTGTTGGAATGTGCGTTGCCGGCTTTGCGCGATTTGTTCAAATTGGATCGGGTATACTTTTTTAACTGGCAACAAGAGTGGGCACTTTTGTCCCTTAAAATGATGTGCAAAAAAGAATACTGCATGGATATGCAGGAAGATATTTCCGTGGCAAACGAACCTGCTTTCTTGCGTCAGTTATTACAAACAGGTATAGCGGAAACGACGGATCTAAGCTATCCGGCGTTGTATGTGTTGATCCGTTGGAAACGGCCGAGTGTGGAATTAAAATCGGGTGAGATTCGTTCTGTCTTGCGGGAAAAAGTAGGTGTGCTCCGGTTGGAACGTTTTCGTAAAAACCGTGTTTTTACGCCGGCGGAAATTGATCTAATTAAAGATTTGGGTAAAGAAATTTCCCACAACTTGTACAACACGGAAATTGACCAAATCAAAAACCAGCGATTAAGCATGTCTACCGCGCTGAACGATTTATCCACGATTTTTGCTTCTTCCTTGCGTCTTAACGACGGTTTGGAACTCATTTTAAAGGGGGTACAACGTTTCTTTCAGTTTGACCGCGTGCACTTATATTTAACCAACTCCGAGGGAACACGCATTAAATCGGTGTGGGGGGTAGATATATCGGGCACGGTCACGCAAGAGTCCGGCTCGTCCTTGGGCGAAGAAGAAAAACAAATTTTAAAAGAAGTATTTGAATCTTCTGCCACGTACCGCGCGCGGCGCAGTATCGTATATATTCCGCTTAAATTGCAGCGCAGCAAAGTGGGTTTTTTGACGTTTGATAATATTCTTTCGCGGCGGAAAATCGGGTATTTGGATTTTATTTCGCTTCAGCAATTTGCGTCTCAAATGGCACTGTCTATTGACAACGCACGGCTGTTTGAGCGCGTGCAAGAATTATCTAATTACGACGAACTGACCAAGCTCCCCGTGCGTCGCTATTTCAACGAAAAATTCGCCGAAGAAATTTACCGCTCTAAACGGTTTGGGTTGTCGCTCTCGCTTATCATCATGGACATTGACTGGTTCAAACAAATCAATGACAACCACGGACACCAAATTGGTGATTGGGCGTTAAAATCGGTGAGTAAAATTATTCGTTCTTGCCTGCGGCAGACGGATGTGCCGTGCCGCTTTGGGGGGGACGAAATGGTTATTATGCTTCCGCGCACCAATAGCGAAGAAGCTAAAATCATTGCCCGCCGTTTAAAAGAGCGTATCCACGCCATCACTTTGCCGGACCGGGATGCATTGGAACCGGTACATTTGAGCATCAGTCAAGGGATTGCCACCTTCCCGTCTGATGGAGCCACGGTAGAAGCTTTGTTGGAAAAAGCTGATAAGGCGCTTTATGTAGTCAAACAGCGCGGCCGCGGAGATTTTGCCGTGTACCGCGAAGTGCTTGATCAACTCCAGCCCGAGCCGGAAGAACAACCCGCCGTTGCGGATAAGCCCAAAGACGCGCAAGAAGATAAACAGCTCCCATAAAGCTTGAATGAATTATCATCCCCGCTATAAGCATACGGGGATGATATTTTTTAAGAGCCGGAAAACGCTTGAAAACGATTATTTTTTCTATCCTTTTTCTCCGCCGTAAAAAAATCAAAAAAAATAGTTGACAACACGCCCAAAAGTTGCGAAAATGTAAAGGTACTGTATCGGCGTGTTTTTGAAGAAACTTAAACGCGTCGTTTTGCGCGTTTATTTTGGCGCATGGATTTGTTGTTATTAAATTTAAATTAAGGGTGCCCCACATAGGGATTATATACATGAATAAAATTAAGAATTTACTTTCTGTTTCACTCGGTAAATTGGCCGCATTGGCTCTTTTATCGGCGGTAGTATTTGCAGCGGCTACGCCCGCCCTCGCGCAGACAGCAGATGTACGTTATGCCGGTGTGTTTTATCAGGATAATCCTTCCACTGTTAACGGTATGTACTGTGATTATGCCATAGAAACTTTTGGAACTGCCGGTAATAAAAGTAATGTGCAATTTCTAAACGATATTGTGCAATTCAATTTTACCGGAAACACTTTTGGGGAAGGAAGCCCGGTAACCATACGGTATCAGTTTGACCACAATACAACGACAGCCCCTACTTCCATTTCGGAACGCCAAACAAATACGGCGTACAGTTTGGGAGATCAGTTTTATTTATTATACAACGGTAATTATTTAGTATTTTCTGTAACCCAAGCCGGTACAACATCCGACAATACCAATGCGCAAATGTTGTTTTTGATGGCAACCCTTTTTGGAAGCTTTACTTATCCTTCTACGCCAATTACAGATGGTTCATTAACGGTTTCTTATTCTACCTCCGGTTCCGGTAGCGAGCGCATTCCCGGGGCCCCCTACGGTGTAGGAGATACTTATTGGGTGGAAGATTCTGCCGGTATTAGACGATATTTCACAGTTACGAATGCTACCCAAACCAGTAGTGGTATTAATATCGCCGCGGGAACTGTTGACAACCGCAGTTTTACGCATGGTATTTCCCCTAGTAGTTCCCAAAACGGGACGGATCCGTGGGTCAGCTCTGCTCTTATTGAATATGACCAACCTTATCCGTCGGCAGTTCCGTCGCAAAATGAGTATCCTAACCATTGTTTAGCTCTTTGTATGAACGTGGTGTGTACGAATAAGCCCATGTCTCAAAGTACGTATTCTATTGCGTTTCCGTTACAAAACATTAAGTTTGACATCGTTAAATACTATAACAACAAGAACGTAGAAAACCCGGAAGAAACTCCCGCAGTTCGCACCATTGACTTGTACCCGGACTTGGAAGAAGCTAAATGTGGGTCGTATGCCTGTGGCGGTGCAGTCGCCGGGAATCCTTGCACATCAGCCGAATATGTTTGCGATAGAAATATTTGTAACTATTGGTGTACAGGTTCTGGGTGTGAAGAGTCAGATTTTAAAAATATGTGCCACAAGAGGACGGAGTCTGGTGGCTATCAATGGAACGATAGCGCTCAATGTTGTAGGATTTCCGATAGTACGGATTGCGATGTCCCAAGCAATGTTTGTGGTAATTATGGCGAAAACTGCATGATTTTTAATAACGATGGTACCCCAACCAATCAAGCTATTCCGTTCTGTGCGGCGTGGGATGGGTCATACGATATCGCGGGCGAATTTGGTAAAACAAACGGTACATTTGCTTTCCGCGCGACGGTAGCCACGGACGTGCCCGGCGATAATATCATTACCGATAAAATCCAATTCAATTCTACGATTGCCTACCCGGGTATGAACCAAATACCGATACGGGTAGACGTAACCAACATCCATACCGTGCGCAGTACGCCCAGTTTGGTGGGTAACATTACTGCCGTTTCCGCCCAGCCGTATACGTATGCGTATCGGTTGAGTAAGGATTCAGATGTACGCATTGCCGTCATGGATGCCTCTACGGACGACGATGTGCAATACGGAGCTACATCAAGCCAAACCGGAGACCCAGCCTATATCTGGGACGTTGCTTCTCGCGATATTGTCCGCACCTTAGTAGATTGGCAACCGCGATTAGGCGAAGGTATGAAAGGGATTGACCCGGACGTGCAAATTACGGAATTTGACTCTTGGGACGGCCGCAATGACGACGGGCTTTTCTTGCCGGCGGGTAATTATGTGGTAGCCTTGCAAGCCAAATCACAAGACGAATGGCCGGGGATTGACTTCTCCCGTGCCGTTACGCGTCAACTTTCGTTAGACCCCTTGAAACTGACCGACGTGGTAGCTACCGGCTTAACCAAACAGTCTACGGCGTATGCCAGTATAGCTTATACACCGACGGAATCTTCTAAAGTATATTGGTATATATACACGCCGGGTACAACTTTTGGCAATGATGTTTCCACTCCCAATGCGGTATTGACCAACTCGGCCGCTCCTACAGGTACGGAACCCAGTGTTACCGGGGCGACCGGGAGCCCTGTTTTTGTGTTAACGGAAGACCGCGTGGGACGTATGAATTTTACCAGCAAATGGAACGGATTATGCGGTATGGACGGCACGGTGCCTTTCCACTTGGCCCAAAACCAAGCGTATCCTACGGGGGCTGTAGATAATTTGCCCGGGCAAAACCCGCAACCGTTAACCGGGACCTGTACGAATGCGGATGGTTGTACCTATTATATGCCCCAGTGCGTGCGCACCTATGCCGAACATGAAAAGATGTCCGACGGCGGTTACTGCGGAGACACGCTTCACCCGTTTGTATCGGGCAATATCTGCCAAGAAACATTTGAATACGGGGCTCCGTTACCGGACGGCAATTACGTCTATGCCTTGTGGGCGGAAATCCCGTATAACGGTTGTTACTACAATAAATCCAGTAGTTGGACGGACGGTACGAACACAGCCCCGTATTTTGATGCCGGTAATGCGTGCGGCGCTAACGGTACTTTGCCTAACGGGGCCTTGAATGGCCAAGCTTTTAGCGGTGTAAAAACCTTAAAATATGATATCGGCCAAGTGGCTATTGAACGCGGTGTAGTGGATATTACCATGCAGCCGGTCAGCTACTCTACCGTGGGTTCCAGCCCGACGGCGTTTGGTTTGGATCCGTTCATTTTCAAATACTCTATTGCGCGTGATGCTACCGTGGTAGCCAAAGTAACCAACAGCGCCGGTACCGTTACGGTTAAGTACTTAACGCCGGAAACCGGTATTACCCAAGTGGCCCAACAGATGAATACCCTCTCTTGGGACGGACGGGATGACGCCGGCCGTATGGTTTACCCCGGTACTTATATGTTTGTGGTAGAAGCTAAAGATGCCATGTTCCCGGCGGTAACGAATCGTGCGTCTGTGGTGTTCCCGGTGGATATGTACCGCTTGGTGGACCTCTCTACTACCGATGTGTACGGCGACAGCAATGCAAAAGCGACTTTGTCTTACACGCTTTCCAAAGCGATGAACGTGCAGGTAAATATATATAATAAGGATATCGTCATTCCCAATTACAATTCTGCTACCGGGGATTATAACGATATCACGATTACGTCCAGTGCTACGGGTATGGGATATGCAGATGCGCTCCCGGCCTCGCTTACCTTTACTTTGAGTGACGGTTCTACGTATACGGGAACTTCCGCAACGGAAGGTACGGAAACGATCTATGCTACGACTTACCGCGATACGATCACGACCCGCTACAACCCCAGCTACGATGGTACCTCTACTACGTGTGATCCGACGGATCCGATGACGTGTCAGTATCGTATCTCTGTCCTACGTGAATACTTTACAACGTCGGCCACCAGTGTGGCTGCTTGGCCGCCGCGGTTGTGCGACCAAACGACGGATGCGGCAAACTTTGTCGGCGGATATGTAGACCCCGCTACCCGGCCGCAATGTATTTATGTAAACGATACGGCTTTCACCAATTACCCGGCGGATGCGGCAGAGGCTGCTTCCGGTGTGGTAGATGTGCGCTTGCAGCCAGTCCACACCATTGAACGCACTGCTTTGAAACCGGGGGATGGTTTACAACTGATGGAAGAGTGGGATGCGCTCTATTTCTACAATCCGCTTAAGTGCCCGGCTAACTCTACCAACTTAAAGAACTGCTTATATGAAATGGTGCCGGATGGATCGTATCCGTTCTTTGTATCGGCTCGCTCCAATGAACCGTTTGACCGCTACTATTATAATGAAGCGACGGACGGCCCCATGACGGATCCTGCTACCGGTACCAACTATGTGGACGGGGCTCCGTTTAGAACCATGGCCGATACCAAACAAGAAAGCTACCTCTACGCCACGGATAAAGCTGTCAGCAAACTGAACATTACCCGCGGCCCGGTGTATTTCTTGGACGGCTCTACGGTTGTGTATCCCAATGCTCCGCAACTCTTTAATGTATCGTCCGGCCCGGTGTTCATCCCGCCGTACGAAATTAACTTCTCCGTGTCCCGTGCGGCCACGGTGGAAGTAGCGATTGTGGCGTTACAGCCCGGTGTTTGTAACCCGGACCCGACCGTCCACCAAGACTTGAAGAACAACATTGCCGGAGATATTTGTAAGTTTATCTCTACCATGACAATTGCCAATACGGGCCACTTTGACCCGACCATTGTTCGCAAGGCTTATTGGGACGGTACCGATAATAACGGTTACTACGTTAAACCGGGTATTTATGAAGTACGCTTAACCGCTAAAAACTACCCGGATCCCGGCCTGTATCAAACGACCGTTAAGAGTATTACCGTCAATGCGGACCTCTTAAAAGTGTTTGATTTGTTGGAAGCCGATGGATACGCTATTGCCCAACGCGGTACCGATATGAAGATTAGCTATCAATTATCCGTACCGATGAAAGTAGGTATTCAAATTTTCAAACCGGGTACCACTATTTACGATTACCAAAAAGGCACCTTGCGTAACCCCACCACGGGTTCGGAAGTGAAAGATATTCGTGAAGTTTTGGTTAAGGCTATCACCGGTATCCGCCCCGGCACTACGCTGATTGAAGAAGTCTGGGACGGAACGGACTACGCCGGCCAAGAAGTGCCTGACGGAACCTATCCGTTCCGCTTTGTAACGGCCTTGAACTCGGCCGATATTGACTCGGTAACGGGTGAGATTATTGGGGATTGGGCCCAAACGGATGGCGACCCCAACCCGGCCAACTGGAAGGTCAACCGCGTGGCTGATACGTATGAGTATCAAAACTTGCACAAAGCCACCATTGCTATCGGGGACGGACGCTTCGTCTGCGAAGACTGGGAGAAAACGGTATTCTTCTATCCCAACCCGTTTAATACTACCAACGGTACGCTTGAAATTACCAAGATGCCGGTGCCGGGTGAAATGTCCATTAAATACTATAACCTGGCGGGCGACTTAGTGCGTGATAGCGAATACACTTGTGTGGATGCCAATAACTATCAAGTAACTATGGGTAGTAGTTTAACGTTCAACCCGGATAACACACCGGACGGCTCCACACAGATGTCGGAAGCGGATTTACTGGCCTTCCCCAACGTACGCAACGCGGCGATGCGCTGCCGCTGGGATAAGAACAACCAGCACAAGAAGAAAGTTGCGCGCGGTGTATACTTCGCCTTGGTAGATTTTAAAGCGAAAATGGGCCGCGAGCATTGCCAAAAAGTTGTAAAGATTTTGATTCCGTAACTTGCGCGGGGGCGTAAGCCCCCGGCAGGCGGAAAAACAAGCAGTAGCAGTAAATGTTGTGTGAAGTTAAATTAACTTTTCCGGAGAAACGGAACGAGATTTATGAATATCAAAATGAAAGTTTTAGCAGTTTGTTTAGCCGTCGGTTTGAGTGGATTGCCCGCTTGGGCCGATATTAACGATTATGCCGGTACCAGCGCGAGTGCATTTTTGAAAATCGGTGCCGGAACTCCTACCGCACAGGCGTTAGGTAATGCCTATGTGTCTGTTGCGGAGGGGCCGGAAGCCCTATTTTGGAACCCGGCCGGGGCTGCTTCGGCAACGACGCGTGAACTGCAATTTTCGTATTTGAGTTATTTACAAGGATATAAAGCCCGTACGTTGGCGTATTTGCAACCCATTGGTAAAACTATTTTGGGTGTTTCACTCAATTATATGGACATGGATGATTTTGATTTCCGCGACTATTGGGGACACCAACAACCGGAAATCGGCGTGCCGGTGCAGAATTTTGTAGGTAGTTTATCCATCGCCCGCGGACTTTTTAACCAAAAAATACAAATCGGTGGTACCGCCAAGTATATTAGTGAACGTTTGTATAATGGTTCCGGCCATAATCACTACGATAATGTGGGCTTTGATGTGGGAGCCAAATTGCGCTTAGTAAAATGGTTGGGATTGGGCGGCGCTTTGGTTAATATCGGCGATAGAGATGAAATGCCTAAAGGGTTACGTTTAGGTGCGGATTTGAATACGCGCTATTTTACCGTTTCCGGCGAATATATGAAGTATGAAGACGATAATGTACGCTACGGCGTAGGTTTAGCCGTGCACATCCCGGAAGATTTACTGCAAGTAGCCCGATTTGATTTGCGCGTAGGTTATTACACGCGCACTAATACAGGGGTAAGTGAAGAATCCTGGGTATCGGATATAGGGTTAGAAGAGACCTCCCGGGTATCTTTTGGTTTCGGCCTTTATAGCTCGGAACTGTTTGGGTACGGGGCCTCGGTAGATTACGCGGTAACTCCGTTTGGAGCGCTCGGAACATCGCACCAAGTGGCGGTTTCCATACAATTTTAGGTATGTATAAAAAAGGGAAAAACCTGTTTAATAAAAGAGGACAAACCGCAGTAGAATATATGATTGTGGCGGCCAGTTTATTTACGGCGTTTATTTCCTTTTATGTGTTGTACTCGCACCTGGTTCCCCAGCAGTTTGATAAGGGTGCACAAGTTATTTTAGTGGAATACGAAGCCGGACAATAGTTTTATAAATCAGGAGGACGGACTATGAAGTTTATCGTTGCAGTACAAAACAGAATGAATGCCCTTAAAGCGCAAGCTTTGGGTTGTTTGAAGAAAAAAGAAGGCCAAAACACCATTGAATACGTGCTCATGCTCGTAGTAGTGGTAGGTGTGGCCGGTTTGGCTGGCGTGCTTATTAAAAGATTCATGCCGGATTTGTTTGACCAAGTCAAAGCCAAAATCTTGGGCGGTATGGATAAAGCCTCAGAGACCAATTATTAAGTTATGAAATTCGGTAAGAAGCGTGGTGGGCAGGTAACTGCGGAACTGATGCTGATTTTGCCGGTATTCATGTTAATGATTTTTTTCGTACTTGAATACGGCAACATCGCTTACCACACGATTATTGCTAACCATGCTTCTTACGAATTTGCCCGTATCGGCTCGCTGGTGGCCGTTAAAAAACCCAGCGGACGGCCGGATCGGACGGTCGTCATGCAGAAGATTAACCAAGCCAAATTAAAAGTATTTGGCTCTAAGGCGGGGGGAATCGGCGTAAACGTAAAGGTGGAAACCACCGGGGCCGATCCGATGTATAAAAAACACCGCCACGAAGATTTGGTTGTAACCGTAACATACCCGGTGCATTTGGTTTTCCCGGGGACGAGTTATGTACTCGCCAGTGAGCCGCGCCGCGAAGGAATCCGGCGGATCAGTGCCACTACCCGTATGCCGATTGAGAAAATGTATTTAAGTTCGGATACGAAATAGATTTGAAGGTATTAATTTTAAAGTTGTTTTAAGGAGATAAAATGAAAAGAGGGATTTTCCTGCCGTTAGTAATTGCGATTGCCGCGGCGATTGTGTACGCGATGATTGTAAGCAGCGCCGAAAAGAAGCTCAATGCTTCCAAGAACATTAAACAAGTCTTTGTTCCGATTCGCGATATTAAAGAGCGCGAAGTTATTAAGCGTGACTTTATTAAACCGGTTCCTGTTCCGGCGGCTTATCTGCAAAAAGACGCTTTTACCTATTCTACGGATGCTGATTTTAAAGCTATTGAAAACGCCGTGGCGCGCGTCCAAATCCCTAAAGGAAACCAAATTTCCAAATACGCTATTACATCCTTATCTCCGGAAGCCGGATTGTCCAGCAAAATCCCGGTGCAAATGCGCGGATACATGGTTTCTGTGCCGTTATCTACCGCCAGCATGATTAAGCCGGATGATAACGTGGACGTACTGCTTACTTTTGAAGCGGTCATGAAAAGCGGCAGCCGCCAAAAAGTAGCCTTAACACTCTTGCAAAATGTTAAAGTCCTGGGTGTCGGTTCGGACTTGGGCCAGGGCTTAGATATACGCGCGGCTAACGCTATGAAGAATAAAGAAGAAGATGCGGCCGCTTACTCGGATAATTCCACCTTGGCGTTGGCTCTTTCCCCGCGGGATGCCCAGTATTTGGCGTTGGCCCAGGCGGAAGGAGATATTTCGGTTATCTTGCGTTCGCATGGTGACGTAAATAACTACTTAATGGAAATTGCGACCTTTGAAAAATTATTTAATTAACAGGATACTTATGAATAAAAAGTTAATTGCAAGGATATCTTTTTTAGTGTTGCTTTCAGGCGCGCTTTTGCCGGTAACGGCACACGCCAAGAAAACACGGCTGGTGGCCGTGAGTGCCGATGTGGTAGAAATTAGCGGAACGATGCAAAACGTCAAAGGTTTTGCCTGGAACCAATTGTTTGACTTTGAGGAAGCTTCTATCCCGGGGATCTTATCGCTGGGCGAATTCCAACGTAAAACAGCGGTCACTACGCGTCTTCGTCTAATGGAAACCGAAGGCCGCGCCCAGGTGCTTTCCAACCCTAAGATTGTTACTTCGTCCGGTAACAGCGCTAAGATCTCCGTCGGTGGTAAAGTGCCGATACCGGTAGTAAACAACCAAGGGGTAGGTTCTCAGATGGAAGATTACGGTATTTTGCTCAATGTTCTTCCTACCATCATCCCGGAACGCAACAACATTATTGATTTGCAAGTGCAATTAGCTGTATCCACGGTGGACTATTCCCGTACCGTCGTGATCGGTACGGCTACGGCGCCTTCCTTTACCAACCGCGACGTGGAAACCCACGTAGAACTTAACAGCGGTGAAACGCTTGTAATCGGGGGTTTAAAAAGCAGTGCCCGTAACGTGTCCGAAGACCGCGTGCCGTTCTTAGGGCGCTTGCCGCTTTTAGGACTTTTATTTAAAAGTAAAGACGTAACGGAAGAACAACGCTCCCTCTTCCTGTTTATTACGGTTGAAATCGTAGAGTAAAGTATGGCAGAAGAAAACGAATCTCTTCAAAGTGATGCAAAAATTATTGCCTTTGCAGGGCCGAAAGAAGGCGCCGGCAAAACTACGCTGGTACTGAATTTGGCTTTGGGTTGGGCCGGTATTCAAAAACGACCGGTGCTTATTGTGCCGCTAGACCCCTTGGCCCGCCAAGAACACAATTTTTATTTAGATATTGCTAACCCGGTCAGCGTGTCTGACTTATTAAAGGTGTTGGGCAATACCTCTATTGCAGTAGTGGGTGGATTATTACGCGGCAAAATTTCCATGTCCCAATGGGGGGTAGGATTGCTCCCGCTGGGGAACACCCGCGCGCAAGTGGGTGCTATCAGCCCTAAAATTTTAATTCCGATTTTGTCCCGCTTATCTCAAACTTTTGATATCTTTTTGGACGTAGATTCCAGCTTTCCGATGCAGGCCTTTGCCTTTGATATTGCAGACAAAGTGTTTTGGGTAACGAATGCTACCCGTACGCATATCAATTCTACGGTACAGTTGTTTAACGATTATAAAGAACAACATTACCCGATGGACCGCGTCAGCATTATTTGCAACGGGTTTGATATGCCGGGATCTATTCCTTACGAAGAAATGGAACGTTTCTACTCGCAATTAGGGCGTGAGGTAGATGTGTTCTTGCCGTGGGACGCCGATGTGATGGCAGCTTCCAACCGCCGCGAAGTGGAAATTATTTCCAACCCGCAAGCGGAATGGGTAAAGGGCCTCCGGTTAGTGTTGGCCAAAATCCGTGATTTAAAGCCGGCTCCTAAAGATTGGACATCTTCCGTTACCGATGAAGAGTTTGCCCAAGCTTCGCAGGAAATCTGGTCGCCGCTTTTGTTAGATGACGGGCAATCTTCTTCCGCCGTGGATCATATCCAAACCGAAGAAGAAGGGACCAAGACGAAACTATCCTTTTGGGACGATTTGAAACAAAAAATCCACAAAGAAGTGGTGCATACGCTGGAAATTGAGCACATCGTTATCAGCGACGAAAGCACCGCCAGCGAACAAACCCGCAAACGGGTGGCGGCCATTGTGGATGATATTTTACAAAAGCAACCCAACTTGCAATTCTCGCGTGATCAACGTTCTCGCTTCTCTTCGGAACTGTTAGACGAAATTTTAGGGTTAGGGCCGCTGGAAGTCTTGATGCGCGATCCGGCCGTAACCGAAATCATGGTCAATGCCTTTGATAAGATCTTCATCGAACAAAAAGGTAAATTAACGCTTACGAAATACAAATTTAGAAATAATGATCAAGTGGTGCAAGTTATTAAACGTATCGTAGCGCCGTTAGGCCGCCGTATTGATGAATCGGTGCCGCTGGTGGACGCGCGTTTGAAAGACGGTTCCCGTGTAAACGCGATTATTTCCCCATTGGCCGTTTCCGGTCCGACGCTGACGATTCGTCGCTTCTCTACCAAGCCGTTTGGCCCGGAAGATTATTACCGCTTTGGTACGATTACTCCGGCGTGTATGGCCTTTATTGAGAAGTGTGTTAAAATCCGCAAAAACATTATTGTTTGCGGGGGTACCGGTACCGGTAAAACCACTTTCTTAAATGCTATTTCCGGTTACATTGCGGATGATGAACGTATTATCACCGTAGAAGATACGGCGGAACTTCGGTTGCAGCAACCGCACTGGGTATCGCTGGAAAGCCGTCCGCCAAACGTAGAAGGAAAAGGGGCGGTAACCATTCAAGATTTAGTTAAAAACTGTTTGCGTATGCGCCCGGACCGTATTGTAGTCGGGGAGTGCCGCGGCGGCGAAGCGTTAGACATGTTGCAAGCCATGAACACCGGTCACGAAGGTTCACTTACGACCATTCACGCTAACACCCCGCGCGACGGATTATCCCGCTTGGAAGCGATGTGTATGCAAACGGGGGCCGATTTGCCGATTTTCGCTATTCGCGAGATGATTTCTTCGGCGGTCAACATGATTGTACAACTTTCCCGTTTTTCGGACGGTTCCCGTAAAGTTACGTATATTACCGAAATGCACGGCCAAAAAGACGGAGAAATCCAATCTACGGACTTATTCCGCTACGTGCAAACGGGTGTAGACGAAAACGGAAAAGTACGAGGGGTGTTTGCCCCCACCGGTAATTTGCCTACTTTCTTTGACGAATTTGCAGCCAAAGGGCAAGCGGTAGATGAGAGTATTTTTAAAGAAGGAGCGGTGCCGTTAGATGAAAACGGCGAGCCTTCGCTGGATGCTGTTAAACAATTGCAAGAAAAACAACAACAAGAAAAACAGCAACAACAGCAAAATCAAGAGGCGGATCCGTCGCTTGATTCTCCGACGATTCCGCCCGCGCCGCCGGTTTCACCCGCAGCATAAAAGAGGATATGAAGAAACATTTGCACTTTATATGGACGATATTGATATTGGCAGTGGTCTGTCTGCCGGCAGTGGACAGTCAGGCTCGTGCTTTGTCCTCCCGCGATCGGATTCGTATTCGCTGTTCGATGGAAAAAATGCGTATCATGGCGGAGTTTTTTGATGTCAATGTCCCTAATGATAAGAAAGTGTATGAATTGCCGGCCGAATGCGGAGGCGGGCAAGTGCGTAGAGTAACCATGCCTAAATGGTTTGGGGATGAACTAATCCGCATGAATTCCAATAAGGTTGTTTATATCCCCAATGAAGGTACGTATAGCGAAGTGGATTTGTGGCGTCAGGCGTTTTCTAACGTATATCTATTCTTGGATCGGGCTGATAAATCGTTAGATCCCAACCAACCGATTGTATTAGATCAACTCTCCCGCGGTTATGTGGGAAACCGCATCAATTTGATGGCTACTTTGGACCGCTTGAATAAGGACTTACTGCGCGGGAAACAGATGCTCATTATGAAGGATAGTATGGACGGACGTGCGCGGTCTATGTTATCCACCTTTGAATTGATTAACAATGAGTTTTTTAGTACCATAGAATCCTTTTCCAGCCCTATTTCCAAACGGGAAGATAAATATCGCCAATCGGTCATGGCCGTAGTGATATTGTCTAACCATTTGTTTTCGCAATTTATGAATTCGGCCATTCCTGCCTATCCGCCGGATCCGAAGATTTTCCGTACCACCCGGGCGGACCGGGCCGCCAGCCTATTTTTAATCGTATTGGGCTCCTGTTTGGCTGGACTAGCCGTGTATCTGCTCCTGGAAAACAAACGCGACAGTATTTCCGCCTTAATGGAAGATTATCGGCAGAAGAGTTTGGTTTGGGCCGAAGATTTCAACCGTCAATTCCTTACCATTGATATTAAATACATTGTGTTTGGCACCATTGCCCTTTTTGGCTTGGGCGGCCTTTTGTTAGGATTTATGGTGGGGGGATTTGTCGGGGTATTTGTCTTTTTATTGGTACTCTTGATGGGGGCGGTAATTAGTGTGCGGATGCCGGCAGCGGTGTTGGATTCCCTCAAAAAGAGCCGCGGGCGTAAAGTAAATGCCCAGTTGATGGATTCACTTATTTTGTTATCTAACTCACTTCGTTCCGGTATGGATATCGTGCAGGGATTTGAGTTGGTTTCCAAGGATATGCTACCACCCATTGCGGATGAATTTGGCTTGGTAGTTAAAAACTACCAATTGGGTACTCCTTTTGAACAAGCCCTGGACGGACTTACCGAGCGGGTAGAAAGCCGGATGCTTTCGTACATTGTCAAAGCTATTATTATCCAGCGGCAAGTAGGGGGAAACCTAACCATTATTTTCTCGCGTTTGGTAGAAAACATCCGTGAAGAAAGTAAATTGGAAGAAAAATTGCAAGCTATGACGGCCCAACAAAAGATTCAGTCTATCGTAGTGAGTATCATGCCGTTTGTGATGATGCTGGTTATGTTTATTTTCAATCCGGAACAGATGATTTCGTTCTATCTCAGTCCGTTAGGCATATGCGTATTTTTATTCTGTATCATCTGGATCGGAATTGGCTTAAAAGTCCTCAAAAAGATGGGCGAGGTGCGGGTGTAAACTATGAACAACATGGTATTTACCTTAGGACTTAATTTATTATTGGCTATAGGAATGTTTGCTGCCTTTATGGCCGTGTTTGCTTTGCTGGCCCCTAAGGAGAAAAAAGAAGAAGTGATGGACGTGGCGGTTAAACGGTTTAAATCCGCCTCCAGCTTTGCCCAGTTACAACCGGAAGACAAATTTTTAGATAGATTGGCCATGTTCTGCTTGCGTAATTTCCAAGTGGAAGATACGCTTGAAGAAATTCATATGCAGTTGGGAAGCCCGGATAAGCCCCAGCCTGTAGATATTTTATATACCAAAATCTTATGTTCGCTTGTTATTCCGGCGGCGATCATGCTATTGTTCCAAGCTTTTTGGCCGGTTATATTAGTACCGTTGTGCTTTTACGTACCGGATGTGCTGCTGAGAAGCAAAATACAAAAGCGCCAAGCTGAAATTTTGGGTAATTTTTCTACTACGGTAGACTTGGCGGCACTTATTATTGAGTCCGGGTTGGATTATTTAACGGCCTTTGAAAGAATTATTAAAATAGCTAAAGAAAAAACCATTTTGGAAGAAGAACTGGAAAAAACCATTAACGAAATTAAATTGGGTTACTCCCGCCGGGAAGCCTTGGAACATTTTGCCGCCCGTACCGGTGTGCAGGAAGTACGTTCTCTGGTGGGATTAATTATTCAGTCGGATGAATTGGGTACCAGTTTGGTGGACTTACTGCGTAATTTTTCAACGGATCTGCGTTCGCGTCGTTTAAGCCGCGCCGAGAAGTTGGCTGCCCAAGCTTCTACGAAGATGTTATTTCCGCTTTTTGTGTTCATCTTCCCAACGATTTTTATTTTGATTTTAGCGCCAATGATTATGGGCCTTGTCAACGGCGGTATGGGTTTTTAGAGGACAACTTATGAAAAAATATTTATTCTTAGCGTTTGTTTTATTGAGTGCATGGCCGGTGGCGTTTGCGGCTACGTCTACTACCTCCTTCCACCGGGAAATCCCTGTGCGGCAATATGGCAAAGAGGAAGGCATGTTGCTGGACCTGGGCAAGATTTCCATGGGTACCTTAAATGATGTGGAAGAGAAAAAACAATATCTTTCCACCGTACAATTAGAAAAACAACGTATCCAAAACTATACATTGCGCATGGTGTATGAAAACGCCTACCGTCTTTATAAGCAGGGCGATTATCAACGCGCGCAGGAAATGGCTCAAACCATTTTAAGTATTGACCCCAATTTCAAACAAGCCCAAACATTGGCTTGGCAAGCCCAAAACATGGGGGCGTACGGGACTACGTCGGAAAAACAAGTCATTGAATCCAAATTCCAAGAGGCCGAGCGGCTTTACGCCAGCGGGCGCTTGGTGGAAGCGAATGATAAATTAAATGAAATTTTAACCATTCAACCCGGTAATTCCACGGCGTATTCTTGGAAGCAGAAAATTGATTCCGAGATTGCGCGAGAATACGCCCGCCGGGGGAATGTGGCAGAAAAAAATGGGGAGTATCAAAAAGCATTGGATGCTTGGTATAACGCTCTTTTGATGCGCAAAGATGACCCGCGGTTAGTGGCTAAGATTTCCGAAGTAGAAAACAAACTGCGTAAACAACAAGTGGAAGATTCTATGCGGCAAGCGTTAGATTACTACAACAAAGGCAAGTACATAGAATCGTACACGGTATTTGAACGGATTATGAAAATTCAACCCGGCGATCCGCGGGTGCAGAAGTATATGTCGCAACTTAAAAATGAAATTGCGGCCGGTTATTACACGGCCGGAACCCGCTCGTATAATACCAACCGTTTTGACCAAGCCGTTTCATACTGGAATAATGCCAAAAAATGGGGAGCGGATCCTGTTGTGATAGACGGACTTATCAAACAGGCACGCAACGCCAAAGAGAGCTATTTACGCAGACAACGTGAATTGCGTTTGTTACGCGAACAGCAAGCCCAGGAAGCCGAGCAAGCCGGTACGGAAACTTCTACTTCCCAAGAAGAAAATACGGAAACCATTGAAACGGTTACGGTAGAAACCAATGTGCCCGGTGCTACCGGCCAACCGATTACTCCGGGAGTTACTCCGGGTGGCACAGTGTTGCCTGTGGCCACGCCCGGCACGGAAATCCCCGGCTCCAACGAGCCCTTGCCCGGGATTACTTCTCCGGCAATTGGGCGGGTATCGGCTGAGGCCAGTGCGGCTTCTCGTACCAAATACATTGAAGGCTTAGACGCTTTTAACCAAGACGATTACGAACGGGCCCGCCAAGCGTGGATTGTGGCCAAGCAGTTGGATCCGGGTAACAGCGATGCGGACTTGGGTTTACGTAAATTGGAAGAGCTAATGAGATAACGAGGACAAAACAATGAAACTTACTTCTAAATGGATTTTGTGGTTTGTATTGGTAACCGTATATGCGGCCATGATTGGCGGGTTGTTCTATTACAATTTGTTTAAATTTGTTTTTGATAAAAAATTACAAAATGAAATGGTAGAAATGGTACGTTACCGGGCACCTTCTTTGGTGCAATGGCTGGCCTCCCGTCCCAAAGGAGAGGCTACCTTCCGCGAAGCGGACATTATGAAAGGGCTTACCCGCAATGATGAACGTATTACCAGCCTCATTTATCTAAATTATGACGGTTCTATCCGTTGGCATGAAAATGCACAGTTCTTGCGCATGTCGTATTCGGATTATGATAACTCTGTCGGTTTTGATACGAATGCGGCTGTTCAAGCCATACGGGATCGTTTGCCCCGTGCCATTATGTTTGGTAACGGCAATTATTATGATATGGCTATTCCGCTGCTAGCTAAAGACAACGTAGTGGCCGGGGTAGTTAATATCACGGTATCGCGCGAAAGTGCCAAAAAACTTATCCACTCATCTATGATACGCTATGCGTTTGGCGTAATCGTTATGATTTTGTTGATTGGCGGCGTGTTATATCTATTCTTATTACTTAAAATTATTCGCCCGTTAGAAGCTTTAAAAGACAGTATTGACGCCGTTTCTTTTAATAATCCGAAACTTTCTTTCCCTGCGCGAAATGACGAGATCGGGGATGTGGGGGAATCGATCAATGCGTTGCTGGATAAAATTCGGGAAGACCGCCAACTGTTGGAACAAAAAGAAACAATGTCCGAAGAGAAGGAACAGAAATGGTGGGCGTGCATATTAGAAGCCATGACTCCGCAAGGCGGAAAAGGTATGGTGTTGGATGAAGAAAACAACATTCTATTTGCTAATTTTGAATTGAATCAATCAAAAAAGAAAGTACACTTGTTAGATGTATTTGACAGCCGGCAACAAGAAATTATTCAGGCTGTGGGAGAGGCCTTGGAAACCCCAGCAAAGATAGTGCGCCGCTCCGTAGTAGATAAAGATGTAAAATATATAGTGAAAGCGGTACAATTACCGGATGATGGCGGTAAAAATCGCGTCGTCTTGGTGTTGGAACCTGAAAAATAATCTCACATCAATTAGGAGAAAATATGAAAGTAGAAATCAAAAGAGTAAGTATCGTAAAGGTATTGTTTTCAGTATTTCCGCTTGCCGTATTTGCGGTAATGTTGTTAAGCGCATTGACGGAGTTGTTTAGCCCGGAAGTGTCTTTTAATTTAACTTCTTTGATGGTTATGATTATGCGCTCTATCCAAGGGACAATTTTGTTCTTGGTTTCTACGGCATTGTTTTTACTTGTTTATAACGGATTGTGTGCATTAGGCATTCGTGGCGTACAAGTAGAATTGGAAGATAAATAATAAGGGAGAAAGGCAATTTATGAAAAAACTTGTAAGTGTGTTGTTAGCTTGTGCGATGGCGGCCGCCTGCGGTTCACCGACTCCGGCCGGAAATACAACTGCTAAAAAAGTAGAGAAAATGGAAAAAGCGGAATTTATTATTATTGAATCCGATGAATATTCCGCCGGGAAGGAAGATCCCCAATTAACAATGGGTATGGCCAAATTCCTGGAAGTGGAACCAAATGTAACCCATCTAACCCCGGCAGAAGCGGCAGAAAATGTTAAATTGAAAGATATAAAATATGATTTCTTACCGCTTTACCTTGTTGAAAAAAAACCGGCTGTTCATAGCAAAATGGAGCAATATATTAAACAAGGTTACTTCCAAGAAACGGAAGACTATGTAGTTATGCCGCACCAAACCCGCCAAGGGGTGTATATGAATAAAAAGGCAAAAAAGAACGTCATGGACTTGTTTGTCATGGCGCAATGCCCTTACGGCGTGCGGGCGGAAAATTTTGTCATCCAAGCTAAAAAAGAAGGCAAATTCCCCTCCGGAAAAACCTTAAACTTGCACTATATCGTGGATTATAACCAAGCCAAAGGTTTTAACAGTATGCATGGTTCCGGTGAATGGGAAGAAGCCGTTCGCCAATTGCTCATTGCCAAATATTACCCGGGGAAATTCTGGAAATATTTGGAAATCCGCAACAAAGACTACCGCTCCAGCCGCTGGGATAAAGCCATGGAAGAGGCCGGTGTGGATATGAAAAAAATTCTCAGCAAATTTGATACGGAAGGCTTGGAATTGTTAAAGAAAGAAGCGGCCTACGCCAAGGAATTTGGTGTAAGTGCTTCTCCTACCATTATTTGGGAAGGCAAAGTGCAGATGGACTTAGGGTCTGCCTCTAAGCTGGAAGGATTCGGGTTTTTCAACCCCGGTCAAGCCAGCGGTGTTGCTGCCCCGGCTGGTAGCTGCTAACAGCTGATTTTTTAGATGTATGGGCGGGGGCTGGAAAATGATCCGGCCCCCGCTTTCCCAAAAAACATCAAGCAGGAAAGGATCGGATGAAAAAGAAACGCTTTCGCGGGTTATTTATCAATGCGGTGTTGGTATTGACGCTTATTTCGTTGGTGCCGCTTGTTTTTATCGGCATTCATTTAACACGCGTCAACAGCCGGATTTTGCAACATGAAATTTTCCAAAAACAACAAACAATTGCCAGCCGGTTAACTTCCTTAGTTCATTCCTATTTTACACACACTACGCAATATTTTGCTGTTTTTATAGATTTACATACCGACTTTGGCGGACACGCTTCCCTCAATGAGCAGGATTTGATTTATTTACAACAAAAAGAGCCCGCGGCGGTGTATTTAGGTGTTTTGGATACGCAGGGGGATCCTGTTTTCTCCGTGGGGGAATCGGTTTTTCCGGATGGAGATAAAGCCTTTTTGCCGCAAATTTTGCATACCTGCGTGCGCCAACGTGAAGATTATATGGGCAACGCCCACTTTGTGCAAGGGCGCGGTTGGTTTATCCGGTTTGGTTTCCCCATCTATGAAATGTTGGAAAGGAAACAAGTTACCGGGGTGCTACTGGTAGATTTGAGTTTGACGGATTTAGGGCGCTTGTTATCCTCGGCATATCCGTTGGAAATGGAAGCCATTATTACAAGTGCTATGGATCAAGTGGTGGCTTACAACGGGGCGCCGGAAGGACTGGTGGAAGCCCCGTCACAAGAGCTAACCCAAACCGCACATGATTTGCAGATGCAATTAGGAAGTAAAAATACGGGGGAGGCAAAACTTTCTGACGGACGCCGGTGGTTGGTGGCTACGGCCGATGTATCTGTGCCGGATTGGAAAGTATATATAGCGCAACCGGCCAACCTCGCTTCTAAATTACTTTTTGAAAGTACTATTCATTCCGTCGGGAGTGTTTTGCGCATTATCCTAATTATGGGATTATTTATTTTAGGGGTAAGTTATTGGGTAATTGTCCCTATTTCCCGCCCGTTGGAACGTTTGCGCAAAGCGGCATTGCGTTTGCGTGAAGGAGATGCAATTATCCGTCGGGAAGATGTGGAAATTCCGCAAAATGAAATCGGCGATTTGGCAGAAGTGTTTGTGGAAATGGCAGAAGTGCTCCATTTTCGTCGGCAGGAGCTTCTGTATGCCCAAAAGCAGCTTTCTATGTCCAATTTAGATTTGGAAAAACGGGTAGAAGAGCGAACACGCGAATTGAAAGAAACAACTAACGAATTGGTGAAAAAAGAACGGTTGGCCGCTATCGGGCAACTGGCGGCTATTATCAGCCACGAGATTCGCAACCCGTTGGCAGTTATCAGTAATGCTACGCGCTTAATTAAAATGTCGGTGCAATCTCCCGAACCGCGCGTCGTTAAGCAATTTAGTATTATTGAAACGGAAATTAAACAGGCCAACAGTATTATCAGTGAAGTTTTGGGTTATGCGCGTTCGCGTGATTTAATTTTAAGTTTGACGGATGTTAGCAGCTACGTGCATGATATTTTGGCTTCGTATCCGTTTGGTAGCGGTATTAAGGTCAAGGAAGAATTAGCTTCGCAACCGGCACGTATCAAAATAGATACGGAAGAAATGAAACAGGCCTTGCGCAATTTGATTGCCAACGCGGTAGAATCCATGCAACAACAGGGGACGATAACGGTAGGCACGAAGGTCGGGCGTAAAGTAGTATGTATTTATGTAGCGGATACCGGCCCCGGCATACCGGAGGATATCCGCCAAAAAATGTTTACCCCGTTTTTTACCACCAAAGCCCGCGGTACAGGGTTGGGATTGGCGGTAGTGGGCAAAGCACTTGCCCGCCATTGCGGTAAAATGTTTATCACAAGCGAACCCGGTAAAGGTTCTTGTTTCCAAATTTATTTGAGGATTTATCAAAAAAAGGGAGATACGCTATATGGAACAACCGATAAAAATCTTAGTGGTGGACGATGATAATAACTTGCGTGAAACCTTGGCTGATTTACTGGAAATTGAAGGTTATAAAGTTTATCAGGCAGCTACTTCCGCAGAATGTTTAGAAATCTGCGCGAGTACATTTTTTAACGTCATTTTGATGGATTATAACTTGCCGGGGGAAAACGGCATGGAGTTGATCCGTAAAATCCGTTCGTTTAACAAAGATTCCCAAATTATTATGATTACGGCGTATGCTTCGCTCAATGCTATCATGGAAGCAATGCAGGAATCTGTATACGATTTCTTAATTAAACCGGTTGATTTTGATTATTTAAAACGCACCATCAACCGGGCCTTAGATAAATATTTCCTGGAAGAGAGCAACCGGCAACTTATGGCCCAGCTCAAAACGCGCAATGCGGACTTGGACCGACTTAACAACATGAAGTCTAAGTTCTTTTCTATCGTTTCACACGATTTATCTAATTCCTTAATGACACTTAAAATGAGTTTTGACATGTTGCGCAAAAAAATGGAATTAAATGAAGAACAGCAAAAGAAAATCATGTTTATGGATGAATCTATCAGTCAAATCGAACATTTAATTAAGGACCTGGTAGATTGGGCTGCGATTGAAAAAGGCAAACTGCGCATTGAGAAAACGCGCTTTGAATTAACGGAAAGTTTAAAAAAGACCGCCGAAATTTTTAAGGCCAAAGCCCTCAAACGAAATATTCAAGTTACGTTTGAAAGTTGCGGGTCCGTGCCTGTCTTTGCCGACGAAAAACGTATCCGGCAAGTAATCTCTAACTTGTTGGAAAATGCCGTCCGCCATACGCCGGAAAACGGAAATATTGCAATTGTTGTTAGCAAAATAGATGAAAAAAATGCTAAGGTATCGGTAACGGACTCTGGGGATGGTATTGCGCCGGATCAAGCTCCGTTGTTGTTTACCAGCTTTACCCAAGTGGGTGCCAAAGACCGTGTAGGTCGTTTGGGGCTGGGGTTGTCCATTGCTAAAGATATTATTATCAATCACGGCGGACGTATTTGGGCGCACAGCGAAGGACTCGGCAAAGGGGCCTCATTTAATTTTACATTGCCGGTTGCAAACTGAATTTAAAAAACCAATGGAGTAAAACATGACTAAGAAAAAAATAACTGTACTGATAGCAGATGATCAAACTTTATTCCGGGAAGGAATTAAAGATGTTCTGTCTGGTGAGAGATGGATGGAAGTAGTGGGCGAAGCGGCCGACGGAATAGAAGCGGTTGCTAAAGCCAAAAAACTCAAACCGGATGTGGTATTGATGGATATTAAGCTTCCTAAGTTGGATGGTATCAATGCTACCCGTCAAATCCGCGAAGCTTGCCCGAGCGTCAATGTGCTTATGTTGTCCAGCTTTGAAGATGAAGCCCATGTGTTGGATGCGATTCAAGCGGGGGCTAACGGCTATTTGTCCAAGATGCTTCCGGCAGCGGAACTTGTCAATTCCATTAAAACCTTTACCAACGAAGGGCTGATGATTCCCCAACAACTTATGGGCAAATTGCTCCACGGCTTACGCAAGATGGGCGATGGGAATGCGCCTTCTCAATCTACGTTGACGAAAATGGAAATTAAGGTAATGGATTATTTGGGCAAAGGGCTTAGCAATAAGGAACTTGCCAAACAGCTTAACTGCAGTGTTAAAACAATTAAAAATCACTTAAACAGCGCTTTTCACAAATTAGGTGTCAGCAGCCGTACGGAAGCGGTGGTAAAAGCGATTGAAAAAGGGCTTATTTCTTCCGAAGGGTCTACCATCCCTGACGAAGAAGAGGAATAATACATATCTATGTACAAGAGGGGTGCGAAGTGCCTGCGTGAGCGGCAGGGCCAAGCTACCGTGGAATATATTTTAATGTTGGCCACGATAGTAGTGGTGTTGTCGGCTTTTTTAACGGCGTTTCATACCGATATTGTACGTTTTTTCTTTACATTTATTGGCCAGTTGCTCATGAGTTAAGTTATGTTTACGCACCATTGGTTTTTTAGAAAATGGCAAGACCGCCGGGCACAGATTTTGTTGCCGGCGGTGCTTTTGGCGCCTATTTTTATTTTGGTGATTTACTTACTGTTTGAAACGGCCAAAGTATCCATGACCAAAGTGCGCCAACAATTTGCCTTGGATAATGCTGCCTATTCGCAAGTTTCCGCCGCCAGTACGTATTTAAACGCGGTGGCCATGGTAAACGGGCCGCTCCCTTACCGTGTTTTACAATGGTACGGAACGGAAACCGAACCGTTAAGGCCCAGAAACGCGCAGGATCCGCCGTTAAGTATATTTGAACTTTTCTATAAAGGGGGCGGCGTACCCAGCATTGGCCCGGATTATGAAACGGGTATCAACAAGCCCCCGGTGGCCGAATCTACGGATTGGGGATTAAAATATTACACGGGGGATGAGTTGGATAACGATGCTTCCCGTGAAGAATGGGAAAAAGAAAACCCCAAATTGCCCGATTCCACCGAAGAAATCCCGGTGATGAGTAGAAAACTGGTGGAAAATTATTATTTCCCGGGGACCAAAGAACTCGGGGTGCCGGTCATCGTGCAATATCTGGAAACGTATGCGCGTACGGGCTCTATTTATAAATCACAGGATTATGTGTATAAAGAAGTCAGTAAAAATGCTTTCATGTTCCGCGAGGCATATTATTTAAACGTAAACGATTGTAAACGTTCGGAATGTGCGCGGCAAAGTGCTTCCCAACTGCGGCAGTATTTAGATTTAAAGACGAAACCCTTTGAATTGGACGCAATTAAATTTTATGTCTCAGAATCAAATGCCACGGGCACCTATCACGGTGGCGCGTATGATTTGCCGTTTAAAGCGACCGAATTATTGAACGGGGACAAACTTTTCCAATTCGCATTTTTGGAACCGGCCAGCCGTAGTCGGTTGAAAGGGTTTTCGCGTGGGGTAATGCTCAAACAACCGTTTAAGTTGCCCCGTAACCATTTTAATATTAATTTAGAGCAAAAATATAAACCGTACGTACGTAACCGGGTAATCTTGTCTTGCCCGCGTGCCAGCAATAACTGCGTTTGGCCTAATCCGTTACCTAAATATACGGTTTCATTGGATCCGTAATGAATAAACGTTTTTTTTATTTTCATTCACGCCGTGGGCAAGCCACTACCGAAGTGGTATTGCTGTTCCCGCTCATTGTAATTTTTATTTTATTTATTATTAAAATTTTCGGGCTTTTGGTACTCAGCCAAAAAATGGAAATTGCCGGATATTATGCCGCGAGGCGTTTCCAGTTGCAATCGCACGAAACGGATTATTACCAACGCACGTGGGATAAGCGTTTCTTGGAAAAAGACATCCAAGAAAAGGTGGAAAATTATTTGGGCTTTGATAACCAGGGCATGCGTAAATTTTTAAGTCTTAACGAACTGAAAATGGATATTGCCCGTTCCGGTACCTGGACGAAGATTGTACTTACTGCCCGCACCAAACCGCCAAACATTCGTTTTTTGTGCAACTACAATAAGGACCACGTTTGTGACCGCGATTCCAAGTGCTTAAAGGGGTATGCCTTCTTGTGCGAAACAGGGGGGGAAGTATCCGTCATTAAGTACGTAGGCAAAAACGAACGTCCCAACCCGTACCAACGCCCCGAAGGGAAATAAGATTTACCCTTTTTGGGCGGCTCGCTTTACAAATAAATTTTGAAAGAGTGAAAAAATTCCTATTGACAAATGGGGTTTTTCCACTTATACTTGTAGATAAGAGGAAGTGTATGAACTCTGTGTTTGAGCGTTTCCCAAAGGGGAATGGGTCAACAAGAGTGATTTTTATTATGATGTAAAGGGGTTTTTATGTTTAAATTAAAACCGGGAAATGTGTTCCAAAAGATGAATACTATGAACCGCAAACAAGCGTACACTTGGGGCGGTATCATTGTAGTTTGTTTTATCGCTTTGATTACTTTAGCATCCTTTATGGGAGATGCCGATGATGCCTCTTTTGACGGAATGGATGCCCGCGGGTACGATTTAGCCCAAATGCCATTCGTAAATGACGAAGCCGAACAGTATTTGTTAGCGGCTAAATATCCGGACATGCAAAATAATAACGCAACGGTTTTATATTCCGCGGCCGAGAAAGAAGCCCGACAAGAAGAAGATGCTGCCCGCGAAGCCGAAGAAGCCGATGAGGATGTGAGTTCGTATGTTTCTGCGCGTTCCCGGCGTAGTACGGGGGAAAACGACTCCTCCAATTATTCCCGGAGCAGAAACCGGGGAAGAGGGCGCACGGGAGGAACCGGCGGGCGCACGCAAGTGAATCAATTGAGCTCGGCTAACATGGGGCGCGCCAACGGAAGCGGTGTGAATAGTACGTTCGGCGCTCCGCGGGGCGATTTCTCCCCTTATAAAAGCCAAGAAAAAGGGAAGGAAACACCCGCCCAACTAAGAAACCAAGATGCTCGCAAAGCTTTGTATCAAATGGCTCGCGGAAGCCAAGCCGCCGCCGGACTTAAAGACGGCAAAAGTGCTAACGCCAAAAGAGCCATGATGGGGGGCAATATTCAAGGCAGCGAAGCGTTTAGTGATAAAGGGGTAGACTTAGCCAAATTAGGTGGTTTAACCTTGGATACCAACGCTCCGATTACCTCTTCCGATTTGAGCAACCTGGACAAAGACGTCGCGGAAGGGGCCAAAAAAGCGGAAGACAAAAAAGATAAGGAAGATCAATCTTTAAAAGATAAACTGTTGGAACAGTTATATAGCGGTTTAATTAACTTAGGCATGCAAGGGTTAGGCAATATGATGAACAAAGGGATTGATGCCATGTGGGAAGGCATTGCCGCTAACCGAGAAGGAAAAGCCTATGCCAACAACGTCATTGAATCCATGAATGGAGTAACCCCAAGTCAATGTACCGATCCCGGTTGTCAGGCCATGGCGCGCGGATTTTTAGGAGATAATTATAACGCCTGGGCCAGCGGGGATTCTTCCTTTGGAGATTTTACGGAATCAAATGGTATAACTAAATATCAAATGCGTCATAATGCTTATGAGGCCGGTGGGTCTATGCCGTCCAGCATTTCTCCTACCAGAGGTACTGACGGCAACATCATGTATATCGGTGCCCCGGCGGATCCGCAAAACAATTTTGGAAATTCGTATCAAGAAGCCCGCGGAAGAGGATATTCCAATTATGTGGAACACCATTCCGGCAGCAGTGGGGTTGTGCCGGTAAAATGTAGCAACGGACAAACGGCAACTTACAATTCCCAAACAGGGCAGTATGATTGTTAATGGTTTTTAAGGGAGGGAATTATGAATATCTTTAAATTCTTGAACAAAACGGGCAAAGTCGCACTTTCCGCCATGCAAGCCGTTGGCATAACGGCCGTGGTGGGGGCGGCCGGCGTGGGAGCGTGGCAGTATTTAAGCGGTCCCGCGGATGACAATAACGCTTTTAACCCGGCCCAATATAACCCCGGGGAAGTGGTGTATGTATCGGGTGCCAATACGGGTGGTTATGCCAGCACCAACTACGGAAGCGGTGTGCCGGATTCTTCCGTGAGTGTATCTGCTCAAAATCTTAAACGCTTAGACCGCCAAGAACAGGCGGAACGGGCGGCGCGTGAAATGGAAGAAGAATCCTCCCAGTTTTATTCTTCCGGTGATTCCGGCCCCGGAGCATATCAAATGGGCGGTACGGAAGGGTTAGGTATGGGTGCCAATTATGTTGAAAATGCGAACTCGGATAGCAGCCCTATGGGTGCTATGCAGCAATCTATGGCGGGTATGCAAGCCATGATTAACCAGGCGCAACAACAAGTATCCGGCAAAGTAACCGATGGCACGCAACCGACCGGAAACGGAGCGAACGCATTAGGAAGTGCCGCGCACAATTGGTCCCGCGGAACAGGTATTTCTGCCGGTGGCGGTAATGGGGGCGGATCGTCCTTTGCGTTACAAAATAGCGGAAAGAATAGAACCCGTGGAGGCCGTACCCGTGGCGGTATGGCGGCTGACGGACCGAATGCTTTAAACAATTTGCAAACGCAAGCGGCCGGAATGTTGGAAGGCCAGCGCATTCGCGGACGCTCCTCTTTTGGCTCTATGGATACGTTAGGGGCCAACCGGGACGCCAGTGTAGATAAAGGGCGTCGCGGTCGTAACGGCAATAGTGATTTGGAATTTATCCAAAAGCGCTCGGCAGATGCTGCCGGCGATAGACACCGCTCTGTCAACGAAGGTTCGCGTGCTTTCTTGGCCAGCACACAAGTATCCGGCGGTATGCGTATCGCGGCGGAAAACTTTACCACGGGGCAAGGCCAAAGCTCTAAAGATTTTGACACCGACACCGAAGTACAGTTGCGCGGTCTGCGCACTTGGGGTGGTGATGTGGAGGCACGCGAAGCCCAACACGATGCGGATAGACAAGGTTTGTTATGGTTTACCGTCGGAACGGTAGTAGCCTCGTTGGCGCTTATGCTTACTATTTCGCTTACTAAGAATATTGCTCCTTATGGTTGGATTGCTGCCGTTGCTGCTACACTTGTATTAGCAGGGTTGTTGGTTGTGCTCGCCATAAAAATTGCCAAATACGCGGAATCGTGGGGCTGGGAAGGTATGACGATTGCCACTACGGTGGTTGCAGGAATCCTTGCGCTTGGAGCGGTAGCCGCCTGGACGTTTGGGCAGAGTTTCTTCTCTAAGATGGCTATGAAAGTAGCCAAGGCGTTTGGGTTAGGTGGAAAAATTGGAACAATCCTCTTAGGTGGAACCAGTGCAGCGGGAGGCGTTGGAGCCGCCGTAGGGGGAGGCATGGATTTGAGGAAATAGCCTATGCAAATCGGAAGCTTAGTTATTTTACCTTGGAGTTGGAAGAATTTTATCCCGCGTGTGCTTGCTTTGGTCCTTGTGTTTGGTTGGCTTGTTTGGGGCCTGGTAATTTTCTATGAAGGCCAACAAATAAAAGCGCAAATACGCAATCGGCAAGAGCAAGAGATGCGTGTAGAAGAACAACAACGCCGCGAGGCCGCTTACAAACAGCGGATGATGCAAGAACAAAACATTCGCCGTGGGGTGCGCAACGTAGTGGACGGATTTAAAAGGTAACAAAGGAGAACCTTATGAAATGGTTTGACTTATTAAAAAATAAAAACGGGAAACTGACCTTCGGCCTACCGCAAATGGCGGCTATTGCCGGGGTGGGGTTAGTGGTTTCCTTTACCGCTTTTCAGGCGGATAAAAAAGTTGCCGAAGAAGAACGGGTGCGCTCTCTTTCTGCTATCACAAACGGTTATAATTACGACGGTATGCGCCAGGTAGGCCGGGACGGATTAACCTCCATTAACGTGAAAGACGGTTTGAACCAAGTGGCCACTGCCGAAGAACGTGCCCGCTTGGAGCAGGGCCGCATGGGTGGCGGCGATTTTGGCCTGTCCGCTGCCGATAATTTAGGCGGTTCGGTTTCTTCTTCTCTTACCGGGCGTGCGGCCGAAACTACGGCCACGGAAGGGTTAGGCATGGGCCGTAACGCGGTGGTCATGCAAGAAGGGACCGGCACCGGACGTGGGAACGGGAGGGGATCTCGTGTAAACACAGGCGCTTTGGGTCGCCGGGGGACAACGGGTCGCGGTAATTCATCTAATACGTTAGCACCCGTGGCCACCAACCATGCCGGGGGAAAGGGAATTAATGCTTCCTATGGGGGAGCCAATAACGGGAATTCCCAACCGGGTAGCGAAACGGGCGTTGGCAAAGGGGAAGGGTATCACTTTTCCGGCTCTATGCCCGGGGGCACAGATCCGCTTTCTATGCGCCATATCAATGGGCAGAACTCTACCTTTATGGCCGGCGGCCGTAATGCCACGGTGGGGCGAGGCCGCCAAACCGGAAGAACCGGTAATGATTTAAAAGATATTTCCAAACGCTCGGCGGATGTTGCCCGCAACGCTAACCGCGCCAGCAACGAAGGCGCCACCGCTTTCTTGGCCGGCGGCCGAAACTCCGGTGGTATGGATATCAATTCCGGCGTTGAAACCACGCAAACCGGCTCTGCCGATTTCGCGGCGGCGGAAGTCGGGCACGTGAAAGGTATTAAGAAATGGGGCGAACAAACAAGCGAGAAAACCGATAACATGGAAAAACATATGACGGCTCTATTTGCCTTATTGTTTGGTTTAATCGGGGTGTCTGCTTGGGCGTGGGGTGTTATCAAAACCGCCCGCAAACTGGGCACCGTACCATACTACGGTATGGCCAGTAATGCCTTGGCCCTCGGCGTTGCTATCGCGTTGACTGCGTTGTGGGCCGGGTTAGCCGGATATGCCATTTGGTACAACAACAAATTCTTTGCTGATAAGATCAGCAGCTTGGCGCTTGCTTCGTGGATAGGGGCCGGATTAGGTACACTTATCACGTGGATGGTCTACGCGCTTACCAGTGCGGAAACGAACGAAAAGGCCTTATCGGACTTGGCCGGATCCTTAACCGGTAAATTAAAAAGCGGAACCAGTTGGGTAGGTATGCAGGCGGCCAATATGGGAAAAACCGCTATTCAAGACTCTATGACCAAGTCGGATATGAAAGGCCGTAAATCTTAAAAGATATTTTTGGAGGGGAGGCCGGTTGCTTTCTCCCCTCCGTCTAAAGGTACATTATGAGCGAGCAACAAACACCACAAGAACAAAACGAGAAACCGATAATAACACCGCGGGTCCCCAGTATGGGGGATCGGATCGCGGGGTTGTTTTATTCCAAGCGGGCCTGGTTAATTTTGGCTGCACTGGTTTTCTTGTTTGGTATTGGTGTGTTGGTGCCGGTGGGGAAGATTCCGCTCCTACGTCATTTGGTTTATGCGATGGGATACTCACGGGATGAAGCCTCACACCTTTCTCTTTTAAAAGCTCTTTTCTCTTGGAATGATCATGCCGCTATGGCGCGCGGAGAACGGCCGGATCCGGATGGCCTTTCCGTATTTGGAGAAGGGGGTGGATTTTTAAATAGTAAATCCGAAAAAGCAAAGAATAAACTGTTTGATTTACGCTCGGTCAATTCTTCTTTGGCTAAAAGAGGCCAACGGGGGGAGAATGTGCGGAATGCTTCCGGCCGCCCGGAAGGGGAAAACCGCCGCGCTTCCAATGTGCGGGTAGGAAACCCGGATGCTGCCGTTAATACACAAGCCAATCAAGCCAAACAAAGAGAAGTCTTTTTCGGTACGGACGCGGGGGAAATTGCCCGCGGTAAAACGGACGGTTTTAACTCGGTTAATTCCCTTAAAAAAATCAAAAACCCGAACATTGCCCGCGGTAGCGGCGGTTCTAATAGTTGGATGGACCGTTTGGTGGATAAAGCTGTCCGCACAGATTCCAATTTGGAAAATATCATGAAAAATGTGGATAAAAGCAGCAGTTCACTGGCCAAATTCAGCGATATTGATTCCATTGGCGATTCGCGTGCCAAACGCGATATGTATTACGCTTGGCTTACCGGCCGTACTGCCCGACGTACCCCGCAAGTTGTATTAAAGAAAACGTTGGCCGCATCCGGTTTTAACGGGGCGGAAATGCCGCGCAGCGTATTTACCTCAACGGGATTTTCCGGCGTGGGGATCAACCCGGATGATGTAGTGGCCGATATGGACAGTGTGCAAAAATATTTAGATTTGGATAAAAATTGCCGGGAAGCTATTGAAAACGGATCCAATGAGGTGCCGACGTTTGATGAAATTAATCAAATAAAGGGTTCTATTATATCGTCTTTTGATAATGCCACCTGTCAAAGTGGTTTAGGTGGGTATAGAAATCATTTAACGGCCATGGCGACTAGATGTTCTCTAATGCTTCCTGCATACCAACATATTCAACAGGGTTGTGCAACCCTTTCCATCGTTTTGAGTGATAGTCAGTGTCAATCTCTAACGCTAACGGCGTATGCAGATGCTTTTGAAAATTTTTGCCAGGACGAACTGAATACATGTGAAACAAACTACCACGATGATCCCGAGGCCTTGCAAAATTGTATTAATCATGTCAATGCCTATACTACACATGAGAATTTTGATACTTATTACAGTGCGGCTAATTTGCCGTCGGTGGCCAATTCTATTTTCTTTAGAAATGGGGGGTTCAACACCGATTATTTCCCCGGTGTAGATTGGGCGCACAGCTTATGGGTGGATGAAGATGCCGGTAACTAGGGGGCTTGCATATGAATAAATTACCCCTTGAAAAAATGAAATATATTGTTATAATAAGAGTAAGAAGTGTTGGTGCGTGAGTTGTTACGGAGTGGGGGACCATCTCCGAACAACCGAATTTTATTATTGTGGTAATTGTTGTAAAGCGGGAAAGCGGCCGACGTACAACCGCTATCCCCGGGGGAAACCCCAAAGCAGTTTTTATAGTAAGAGGAGGCTTTTATGCCAGAAGAAAAAAAGAAGGAGAACTTTACGTTTAGCGATAAGATTAAAGATAGCAAGCAAACGGCTTCTAAATCTTTCGCCAAACGGTTTTCTTCTAAAATCGGGAGCGATGGCAAGCCGCGTCAAACGCTTTTTGAGCGTACCAAACGCGATGCACCATTCTTTATTGCCGCGCTGGTGGCGCTTTTGTTACTGCCGTTCTTGTATAAATACAGCGGCCAAGTGAACGAAGACGCCTCTATGGTTACGCCCGGTTATGAAGATGCTATTTTGAACCCGGATCGCTCCGGCTTTGATTTTACCGGCGATGCGGAAGGGCAAATTTCCCAACTTGCGGGACGCGATTCCATGGATTTAATTGTCGGCTTCGGGAAAAAGAAAGACGAAGAATCCGACGAATCTTTAGATGAACTCTACCGTAGCGGCTTGTCGGATGAGGCTGCTGCGGCGGCTTCCTCTTATTCGCGCGATGATATGGATGAGGAAATCAACAATACCAACATCTATAAATACCGCAAGAACGCCCCGCGCCAAACGCGGGCGGCATTCCGCCGGGCGGCTACGAAAATTAACCGCTTGGGTAACGCCGGGCTGAAAGGCCGCGAAGGGGGAGTAAATATACAACCTTGGGGTGGCGGTTTAAAGAATGCCGCGCAGAAAGTAAAGGCTGACAGACCGCGCACGGCTCCTAAGCCGGTTTCCTTGCAGCCGTTAACGGCTACCGGTAAACCATCCCGTTCCTCCTTTGGTCAAGGCGCCGCGGCCGAAGCACGCCGCTCCAAAGACGCCATGGGTAAAAACAACCCGCTTCAAGCTCTTATGGACGCTCAAATGCGCCCGGTTGAACCGCATAAAATCGGCGGTATCGGCTCCGGCAATTTTGGCGGCCCGGGGGGCGGAAACGGCAGTTTACAGCGTCAATTTGCTTTTAACGGTAAAGAACCCTGGTGGTGGGATTTGATGAAAACCCGCTCCCAAATGGAATGGGAACGCCACTTCAACCGCAAATGGAAATACATTGATGCGTTGGATGATATCATCTTGGGTTTGGCTCGCTGTTTAATTACCGGTAACTCCGATGGCGACCCGGATACCTTCTTGGGTTCCGGTGGTGGTGCCGGCGGTAAAGAACCCAAATGTTGTGGTATGAAAGAAAAACGATGGAAGGCTATTCATCCTGAGATTGGATTCAATGAAAATGCTTGTAAGGGGTGGATGACTAGCCAGTTTGGAGAGAAATATAAAGAAAAATGTCCTAGTGGTTGGGAGGCCGGTCATGGCGGTGGTGAAGTTCGCTTAGGTTTCTTCGGAACTCGCTGGAATTGTTTGGGCGGATTAGTCCTGGGTGCTGAAAGAGGTTCCTTTGAGGACGGCGCCAACTGCGAAATGTTTGCCTCTCAAGGTATTTATGAGGCGAATTTCTCCAGCACGAAAGGGAAATCTTGGTATATTTGGCACTATGTAGTAGGGGTAGAAGCTAAAAACTTAGAAAAGTATTATAAAGCTTCTCCTTCCCAACAACAAGATTTACTTGAAATCTTGTACGTGGGAGAGGGCCCTGTTTATAACTTGGATTCCGATCCGGCCAGAAATATCAAAGGCATTCCGTTATTCGTGGAAAGCTTGGCTATCAGAGCCTGGAAAAAAGGAATTGATTATAAACGGATTAGATTTGACTTGGAATCCGGCGCCGGTGTTGGCAGCACGTACCGCGAATTTGTAGGAAACTTGCGTAAACGTGGTGTGATCATCGCCGGTGATGGTTCGGACGCGGATCCGTATAGCGACATGTTTATTAAGAGAAGAGGCAAAGAAGGCAAGAGCTGGATTATCGGCGGCCGTTGCGACTACCCGCTCGCCCGCATCAGCTGCGAAACGCTTGCTACCGTCAGCCTTGGTGAAGGCGAAGCTACGGTGCAAGGGGTTCCGTTTGCCCACTTGTCCTTCTACAACGCTATGCAGGCGAACAATATCTACAACCAGATGAAGCATCGGTTTATCGTTGCTTATCATATCCAAGGTATAGATGATAATAGTGCTCCTACGGCGTTGTCGTCCAACTCCAATATTTCTACGGGACAATGGTATCAAGTGCCGTTGTACGATATCAAACCGTTTGATAAAACGGCAGATGATATATATCGTAACGAAAATGAGTATGTGCGGGGCCAGGGTAAAGTAAAGGTTACCACGAACCGCTTGATGGATGAACGGGCCAACCTGCCGGGACAACAATACCAGGTATTGGCTACCAATAAGGCGGTGGTAAACCAGATTAACTCTAACCAATCCCGGGTGGTTATCACGTGGGAAGTGCGCCAGTGCCCCGACGTGGAAATCAACGGTGCCAGTATTACAAACGGCGGTTGTACAAATGGTAAGATTGCTACCTTTGACGGAGACGGCAACATCACTGGCTGGAAAGGACACTCTTTACCGGGTGTGGTAGTCAGTACAGCTACCTGCGTCTACTCCAACGGCGAAGATGCCATCGGCCACCAACCGGGTGTGGAAACTTGTGAAGAAGGCGCTAAGAGTTTCTCACCCGATCCCAAAAAACCGGGAGAATGCCAAAAAGTGCGTGAATGTAAAGAAGGCGTTTGGACGGACTGGGTAAACAACCCGGACGATTCGGATTGTGACAAACCCGATGCCCCGTCCAGCGTGGAGCACTTTAAAGACCGTGTATCCAGAATCCCCGGCCATAATTGGGATCACTGTCTCTTGACGGTAGATAACCGCTTGTTACTGCCCAAAGACAGAGAAACACTTGAATATGTGGCTGCGGCCAAGGCTAAATTTGATGCTGAACATAAAGCGGAAAATAAAACCTTGGAATATAATGAGAACGAGTTGACAGTAGCCAACTTGGTGGATGCTATCCACATGGATCCGCAAAACGGAACGGTGCCGGCCAATACCGTCTGCTTGTTAGCTAAGACGATCGGCGCCGCCGCGCGTGACCCGCAAGTGTCGGACTTTGATAACTTGTTCGGCGCGTTCTTGGCGTTCATTGGGTATGATGCGGCATCTTTCCCCAGCCAGAAAACGACGGATTGTGACGGCCACATCATCACGGATAGACGCTTCCCCTGTAAGTTATATAGCTCGCAGTATTACTGGGGCGGATACGTCAACCAAACGGAACGTTTGAAATACGAGCAACAAGTCAGTGCGGCTGATAGCCCGTGGAGAGGATTCCCGCTCCGTGGTTTGATGCGCAACCCGTTGCCGCAAGTGAGAACCGGATATATGAGCTTAACGGATAAAGAAAACCGTAAGCGCTTCCACAAAGAGTATGCGGACCTTATGGACAGAAATCCGTGTAATTATCCGGCCGGGCAAAAGTTGAACCGTGCGGATGTGTTGGAATACATTTCCCGCCTCTGCGAATACGGCGAACATATTAAGCCCAAAGCCACTCGTAAATACAACTGTGACAGGATGTATTCTGATGGGAATTTCCATAGCAAACGTGTAGATTGCTATCCGAACTGTCCCTAGTAATCAGTAATTTAACCCCCGAAAGCTTGAAGCTTTCGGGGGTTTTTTCTTATGATATAAATATGCGTAAGTGGGGTTTACTTTTTATTCTTTTTTTGTGCGTAGGGGCCGTGCCTGTACAAGCGCGGTTTCCGTTTTCGTTTCGCAAAGCAGAAATCAAAACCGATTATTCCCAAACCGTGTGGGATCAAATCATGCAAGACCAAGCCCGCACCGATATCCGCCGTGGTATGGGGGAAATGAGCCAAACCCGCTATAAAGAAGCGTCTAACAGTTTTGCCAAAGCCGTTATCAAAAATGCAAAAGATCCGTTGGGGTATTTGCTGTTGGGGGCATCGTTATATTGGGAGGGCAAAGTAGATGATGCTATCAGCGAATATAAGGAGGCCCTGCGCTTGGACCCCAATAACGCCATGGCCTATCAACTCTTAGGTATTGCCGCCGGGTGGAAGGGCGATATTCAAACTGCGCAAGAAAATTTCCTGGAAGCAAACCGCTTGGACCCGAATAAAGCCGATACACATATGAACTTGGGCTCTACTTATGCCGTACAAAATGATTTGGAAAAATCATTGGAGCACTTCCGCCGCTCAACTGAGCTTGCTCCGCGAGAACCGCTTTATCATCATCAGTTGGGCACTTTGTACGAAGCCCTCGGACGAGATGAACAAGCCGAAGAATCTTTTAAAAAAGCACTTCATTATTTTGCCGCCTACGAAGATGCCCAGCTCAGTTTGGGAGCTTTGTACGAAAAAATGAATCAGCCGCAAGAGGCACTCAAATTTTATAAAAAAGCCGTTAAAACAAAACCCGGTGATTATGTGGCGCGGCTGCGTTATGCGTTTTTGCTTTTGCGCCAAGGGCAAGAAAAACAAGCGCGCGAAATTCTGGAAGAAGCATTTTCTATCTCTAAATTTAAAGCGGACGGTTTGGCACTTAATGCGGTCTATCGCGCCAGCGGCACCACCCCGCAAGCATTTGAAAAACAAATTGAAAAATTTACGGATAATCTCTCTAAGGTGGCGCCGTCCAAACCGGTGCAAATAGAAGTGGAAGTGCAGTATGAGCCGCCCTCTACCGCCAGAACCGGCAATAAGAAAAGCGGTTCTTTTGAGCGCGAATATCAAAAATTCCGGGCAGCCCAGTCTCTGCAAACGGCCGGGGATAGCCGTACCTTTAAACGCATGTTTACTTTGCCTTCTGCCTCGGCGCAAGAGCGCGCGGAGCAGATTGATCGGTTTGCGCAGGGGTTGCGGGAAGTTGTTTCACAAGGGGAAAAAGGATATAAAGTGAATTTATCGTTGCAAGGCCGCACGGCGGATCATGCGGCTCCGCATGCGCTTACCCAAAACGGCACGGTACCTAAGGCTGTATACGATCCGCGTATCGTGGGTAACGATATGGGCTTATGGGTCATGGGGCGATCTTGGTTGGAATTTGTAACAGATGCCCAGGAAGAATTGCAGGAATATACGTGTTCAAATGGAAATTTGTGTGAGCTGTTAAAGGGGTTGGCCGGTTTGGCACAAGGAAACGGCGCCGCCGCCCAAACGTATTTTGAACGGGCAGTACAAATTTCATCTACGGACGAGTTGGCTGAATTGGGCTTAGGTACGGTGTACGTGGTAGAGGGGGAAGATGAAAAAGCGCGCGAACATTATTTACGTGCCTTGGAATTAGATCCTCATAACAAAACAGCCGCGCGGAATTTAAAAGTATTGGCAGATGATTAGCTATGCAAAAGTACGGGCAGCATTTTTTGACCGATAATAATATCATCACGCAAATTGTGGATGCGGCCTTACTCCTGCGTGCGGACCGGTTGGTAGAAATCGGCCCCGGTAAAGGAGCCCTTACTCAAGCTTTGATAGCGCGGGGGGAAAGGGACTTTTCCGTCATAGAGATTGATCCGGAAATGGTTGCTTATTTGTCTGCCCGCTTACCCGCGGCGGCCCAAATAAAGATTATACAAGCGAATTTTTTAGATTTTAATTTAACCTCTTTCCCCGCGGCCAACACCACCTTTGTGAGCAATTTGCCCTATATAGATGCGGCGGATATTTTAGATAAAGTCCTTGCGTGGCCCCATTTTAAGACGGCAGTATTTATGTTCCAAAAAGAACATACACAAAAAATTCGGGCCCAAGCCGGAGAAGAATTTTACGGGCCACTGAGTATTTTTAGCCAGTTGCGAGCACGGGTGAGTTTGATTTGCAAAGTCGGCCGGAGTGCTTTTGCGCCTCCTCCCAAGGTGGAGAGTGCGGTGTTGGCTTTTGAAAAAAGAGCCCTTCCTCAAATCCCGTGGGAAAGTATACATAAATTGGTATCGGTTGCGTTTTTACACCGCCGAAAAACATTATTAAATGCCCTTTGTCTGGCCGGATATGATAAGGAAAAAGTGTTGGCGGCACTTACGAGTTTGAAATTGTCGCCTACTGTCCGTCCGGAGCAGGTAACGCCTACGTTGTATGTTTCTCTTACGGCAGAACTATTGAAGAGATAAGAGAGATTCTAAGATCCTTTCTTGGATAACAAACGGACGGATCTTATTTAATAATAATTTTTCTACCGCAACTTTGATTAAGGTTGCGGTATTTTCTTCATTCGGTGTGTAAAAACGGCCCGCCTGTACCAGCGCGTCTTGCGGAAGTAACCCAATAAGTTCCCCGGCCGTAACGGATGCATTTTGTTCGGCAGCTAATTTTTTGCACGTTTCAAAAACTTCGGCCAGTCCCGTTTGGGTATAATCGGTTAGATTGCAGGAGACTTGCGCACAGCGGTAATGTTCCATGTACCAACCGATGGCTTTAACAGCTTTTAAACCGCCGTTTTTTTCACGTAATTGAGAAGCAATCTTACGTGCTTTTTGCACGTCTTGGGTATTAAGGGATAGGTTAAATGCTATTAAAATCTTGCGTGCGCCTATTACCGTAGCGCCCGTTTGGGCCACCTGTTTATTGTATTGAATGGGCCCGAAATCCGGCGGTAGAATTTCTAATTTTCGCGGCAAACTTTCATATTCCCCTTGCCGGATAAAAGCTAAATTTTTGCGTGACGGGGTGGAAGCATTTTCTTCATATAGATAAACGGGTATTTGTAGGGTTTGTCCCACTTGCTGGGCGAGCATTTGAGCATAACGGGCGGTCCCCTCCAAAGAAATATTTTGTATCGGTATCAGCGGGCATACATCCACCGCTCCCAGGCGCGGATGCACTCCGTGATGTAGGCGCATGTCTATTTGCCGGGCCGCTTCTTGAAAGAGTAGAAAAAGGCTTCGTATGAGTGCTTGCGGTTCCCCGGCCAAGGTAATAACGGAGCGGTTGGCATCGGGGTTGCTGTCTATATGCAAAACATGTACACCTTGCACCGAAGCAGCCGCCTGCACCACCCGGCGGATCACTTCCGAGCGGCGCCCTTCGGATACATTAGGAACGGCCTCTAAAATTTGCATATTTTTATTATAACCTTTTTATTTACATAAAAATAAAAAAGAGTTGTGTTATTTTTAAATATTTATAGTATAATAATGATAGGTAACCCAGTTGTTTTGGATACCTAATTTAATTAAGGAAGTATTTGTAACATGCCTAAAGGAAAAGTAAAGTGGTTTAACGATCAAAAAGGTTACGGTTTCGTAACCCCCGAAGATGGTTCTAAAGATCTCTTTGTTCACTATCAAGAAATTCAGGGTGACGGTTTCAAAACCTTGGCCGAAGGTCAAGAAGTAGAATTTGAAGTCGTAGAATCTGAAAAAGGCCCGAAGGCCGTAAAAGTCGTCAAACTATAAGTTTTGAAAGACTTTCAAAAGGGCCCCGTCACAGGGGCTCTTTTTTGCGGAATAAAATGAAGAAAAAACAAACACCTGCTCAAGCATCTTTAAAGGAATTGTGGTTACTGTCTTACCCGTTAATTGTGTTAATGGGGGCGCAGATGGTCATGCAGTTTATAGACCGTATGTTTCTGGCTTGGTACTCGCCCGAGGCATTGGCCGCGTGTGTTCCGGCCGGGTTATTGGCGTTTACCTTTGGTAGTTTGTTTATGGGACTGTCCGGATATACCAGTGTATTTATCTCCCAATTTTATGCCAAGAAAAAAACAGCTTCCGTCACACTTTCTTTGTGGCAAGGAGTTTGGCTGTCGCTTATTTCGGCTGCCTTACTGGCGGCCTTGACGCCGCTTGGACGGGCCTTGATTACTTCTTTCGGGCACGAACTGGCCGTGCGGAAATTGGAACTTTCTTACTTCACTATTTTAAATATCTTCGGCGGATTTGCGGTAACTAATAACGCGCTGGGCAGTTTTTTCAGCGGGCGTGGCAATACCAAAGTGCCTATGTACACCGCATTGACAGGGATTGTCATTAACATTGTGCTGGACTATATTTTTATCTTTGGGAAATTAGGCATGCCCGGTTTAGGGATTCAGGGCGCGGCTTGGGCAACGGTTATCAGTTGTGCGTGTACCACGCTTATGTTTTGCGGGCTTATTTATACGCGCAAGAACCGGTATACTTTTAAAATTTCCCGTTTGGCTGGTTTTTATAAACCTATTTTTGTACAGATGGTACGTTTCGGCGTACCGAACGGATTTGGGTTTTTAATGGATGTCCTTTCCTTTACTTTATTTACCTTTATGATCGGAAATATTGATACGCTTTCCTTGCAGGCCAGTAACATTGTGATGTCTATGCAGCCGGTAGTGTTTATGGTTATAGTGGGGTTGGGTGGCGGAATTCAAATTCTAGTAAGTAAATACCAAGGTCTTAAACGGCCGGACTTAACGGTGCAGGTAGTTAAAAATGCCTGCAAATTGGGGTATGGGTATGCGGCAACAATATCGGTTTTGTTTTTCTTTGGAGCCCCTTTATTTTTACACTTATTTATTCCGGCGAATACGCCACACGGGGCGGAAATCGCCGCGTTAACTTTGCCGCTTATGAAACTGGTAAGTTGTTTTGTGCTTATGGATGCGACGTATTTAATCTTCGGGGATGCTATCCGCGGGGCAGGGGATACCAAGTTTTATATGTACGTGATGATGATATGTGCGTGGGGACTCCTAATTCCGGGTACCTGGGTAATTGTATATAGGTTGCATTTATCGGTTTTTTGGGTGTGGAGTTGGTTGACGTTCTATGCCGGCTTGACGGCTGTTTTAATGCTTTGGCGTTTTTGGCAAGGTAAGTGGAAAAAACTTGAAGTTACTAAGGCTTGATATTGCATCTTCCGGTACAAAAAGTTTGTACATTTTACGTTGAATTTGTACAATACTGGTACGTTATAAGGAGGCGGTTTATGGAAATACTTAATCAAGCAGATATCGGTGTTTTTGGCGGCTCGGGTTTTTACAATTTTTTGAGTGATGTAAAAGAAGTGAAAATAGATACGCCGTATGGCCCGACGAGTGATAGCGTATTTATCGGCACGATCGGAGCGCACAAAGTAGCTTTTATGCCGCGCCACCGTCGGGACCATTCCATTCCTCCTCATCAAGTCAACTATCGCGCCAACGTGTGGGCCATGAAACATTTAGGTTGCACGCGTGTGCTTTCCCCTTGTGCAGCGGGCAGTTTACAAAAAGAAGTAGAACCCGGGCACTTTGTGTTTTGCGATCAATTTATAGATTGGACAGACGGCCGCAAAAATACATTTTTTGAAAATTCGCCCGTCTTTGAAGGAATTTCCGTTCAACACCCTTCTCCGGCAGAAACATATTGCCCGCAACTGCGGGAGTTGGCCACCGCTACCGCGCAAGAACTCCATTTGCCGTTTCACAAAACGGGCACAGTGGTAGTGATCAACGGGCCGCGATTTTCCACCAAGGCCGAGTCTGCCTTCTTCACCCGTCAAGGGTGGCATGTTATCAGCATGACGGCGTTTCCGGAGGCGTATTTGGTAAAAGAACTCAACATGTGCCCGCTGAATATTTCACTTATTACCGATTATGATGCCGGGCTGGTGGGGGATGTTCCGCCCGTATCGCACGAAACAGTGCTGAAAGTATTTAATGAAAATATTGAAAAGATGAAGGCACTGCTTTTCAAACTGATTGAAAAAATCCCCATGGAACATACGTGTTCCTGCGAGCACTCCACTAAACTTGATTTTTAGTTGGATCGGTTGTAATAAAAAGGCCCCGGAAAGGGGCTTTTTTATTGTAAAAGACATGGTCCCTCAACAGAATTGGTATAATTTTGTGATACTTTTCTTCCCCATGCGTATACTGGGTGGAGGCCGACTATGAACGTGGAACAGGTTTATAACGACTATTTCTCACGGGTGTATGCATATATCCGGTCCCGGGTGTACAATGAAACCCATGCCGATGATATTTGCTGTGAAGTCTTTCAAACCGTGTTTGAAAAACACGAATCGTTTGACCCGAAAAAAGGCAATATAGAGCAGTGGCTCTTTACGATTGCTCGCAACAAAGTAAACAGTCATTTGCGCCTTTACCATATACGGAATTTCTTTTCGTTTAGCGGTAAAGAAGAAATCATTCCTTTGCCAGAGAAAAAACCGTTAGATAAACTGGGACAAGATGAGGAAATTAATCAACTGCATGCGGCACTGGCTGTATTAAGCAGTAAAGAGCGGGATTTAATTTCGCTTAAGTTTTTTTCCTCTTTGAATAACCGCGAAATTGCCGCTGCAACTTCGCTGAGTGAAAGTAACGTCGGTACTCTACTTTACCGGGCTATGCAAAAATTACGGGCCGTATTGGAGGATTTATGAAATACACAGATCAAGAAATTATTGATAAATTTTCCAAGGTGGATTTTGACAAAACCGGCCTTAAAAAGCAGGCTATCCTTACCCGGATAACCCAGGCATGCGCCCAAAGGAGAACGATTATGTTTAAAAAGTATCGTCCGATTGTTGCAACGGCCGTTGTCGTGCTGGTAGTGATTCCGGTCGTCATGTTAACTTCCGGCAAAAAGGAAGAAACAAAAGCTCCGGTGACGCAGGAAACTTCCTTGCCTTCGAAAGTGCCTTCGCTGTCTACCCAAACCACGATCACACCCAGTGTGCCGTTTGATGCGGTAGTTCCTACGGCTATGGTTGAAAAAAGGGCATCCCGCGCATTTTTGGCGGATGGATCATCCCGTGCAAGCGGTTATAACACCTCAGCCATGAGGATAGCCAATGCGGCTGGCTCGGCCGGTTATTCGTACAAGGGTTTAGCGAGAGGATCCTCTTTCCCGACCCGAACCCGGGTAGTGGCACCTGTTTATATACAAGAAGCCGGCTCGGTATCCAAAGATAGTAAAGGATACGAAGAAAACGGATTTAAAAAGGCCGTTTTAGATCCGTTGTCTACCTTCTCGGCGGATGTGGATACCGCTTCTTATAATATGGTTAAAGAGCAAATTACCCGCGGTTGGCCGATTCAAAAGGACGGGGTGCGTACCGAAGCGTTTATCAATAACTTTGCGTACAATTATCCCGCCCCGCAAGGGAAAGACCCCGTGAACATTGTGATAGAATATGCCAATTCTCCGTGGGATGAACATAGCCAATTGGTTAAGATTGGCGTAAAGGCCCGGGAATTAGACCGTGCGCAATTACCGCGTAGCAACTTGGTATTTTTGATTGACGTATCCGGTTCTATGTCGGGGCAAAACCGTCTGCCTTTGGTAAAGCAAGCATTTAAAATGCTGTTAAACCAACTGGATGAAAAAGATCTGGTATCCATTGTTACATATGCTTCGGGCGTGGAGGTAAAATTAGACGGGACAAAAGTGAAAGATAAAAAGAAAATTGTGGAGACCATTGATGCGCTGCGGGCCGGCGGGTCCACTTCCGGAGAGGAAGGACTCAAACGTGCCTATGAAATAGCCAAAAAGAACTTTCTGCGTAAAGGAAATAACCGCATCATTATTGCCAGTGACGGAGATTTCAATGTGGGTAATTCTACCGCTGCGGCCTTAGAAAAACAAGTGAGCGAGGCCAAAGAAAGCGGTGTGTTTATCAGCGCGTTGGGATTTGGAATGGGCAACTACCGCGACCACATGATGGAAACGATTGCCGATAAAGGAAATGGTAACTATGCCTATATTAATGACTTAAAAGCCGCTCAAAAGGCATTGGTGCGGGAATTCGGAGCTACCATGTTTACGGTGGCCAAAGACGTTAAATTCCAGGTGGAGTTTAACCCGACCTTAGTAGAAGAGTATCGCCTAATCGGTTATGAAAAACGGCTACTTAACGACGAGGATTTCAACGACGATACCAAAGACGCCGGCGAAATGGGTTCCGGTCATACGGTTACGGTATTTTATGAAATCCGTCCCAAAGGAGCGGAAGGCAAAGCGCATTTGGATATAGATGCACTGAAATATACCCGGACCGAACACGACGACACCAACGAAGTGCTAACCGTTAAAATGCGTTATAAAGAGCCGCAGGGTGACGAGAGCAAATTACTCAACAAGGTGCTCTTCAAAAGGGAGCTGAAGCCCTTTGAAAAAATGTCAAATGATTTCCGCTTTGCAACGGCGGCTGCGGCTTTCGGTCAGCTCTTACGCGACGGAAAATTCTTAAACGGCTTTACAGCTAAACAAATTGCGGATATCGCCGCACATGCCAAAGGCGAAGATGACGGCGGTGACCGGGCGGAATTTGTACAGCTGATTCGCACTTACGCGGATACGCCGCAAGTACAGCCCAAAGAAGATTTTGTCCCGGAGCATGGGCATCCGGTGCCTGTGAGACCTATTTGCCGTGGCCGTGGTTGCATGGTGCGTGGCTAAAAAATATACAAAGAAATCCCCGGGTACAAACCCGGGGATTTTTGTTCAACAAAATTGGGCATTTCCTATGGCGTTTTTAGTAACTCTTTAATAATATCTTCGTGGATACGGAAAAGGGCTTCATCTTTCCCGGCCAAATTGTTAGCCATCAGTACAAAGGAAATTAACTGTCCGTTTTCGCCGCGCACATAGCCGGCGGCGGCCTTTACGTTATCAATGGTGCCCCCTTTTACGCGCACTTCTTCCACTTTTTTAAGCGGTTTTAAAAATTTGCGTAAGAGGAGCAAATCGCCCCGGTCATCCGGCGTAGCGAGTGATTTATAATAGTAGTCAAAATGTGGACTTTGCGTCATATAATTTAACACGTTAGCCAGGGTGAGGGGGGTAATTAAATTATCACGTGCCAGGCCACTTCCGTCGTACACAATGATATCATTGGGCCCGGCCAAATGGCGGTCCAATAGAAATTTTTTCAATTGTTGCACTCCGTTTTCCACGCTGCCTTTTTGCCCGGCATGCAAAGCCAAATGCCTTAGTAACATGTCGGCATATAAATTAAAACTTCGTTTATTTACAATAAGCACAATGTCTTTTAACTCGGGAGATTGATACGTATGCAACAAAGACATGGCGGAATAATCAGGCTTTTGTGAAAGTTTTTTTAAATTTCCTTCCACGATAATGCCCTTGTCTTGCAACCCTTGGCGTAAAGCTTGTAGTGCAAAAAGGGCGGGATCGGGTAAGGCCCCTTTAATCATAAATCCGCGTAGGGAAGTCGGGATCGTGCCGAAGATTTTTAATTCATATTGTTCCGGTGCTCCGTAGACATAAGCGTTGTCTTTTTTGGATTTGCCATCTGTGGTAACAAAACTTTGCAACTGTAAACCCGAAAGTTGCGGAACGGTGTAATCTACTTCGGCCGGTTGGTCCCCGCGTAATTGCGGTTTAAAGTGAATTTCAAACAGATTATCATTAAAACACAGCGGACTTGCCGGCGCGGCGTAATAATTGCCTATATTTTCCCAATTTACTTTGGGGGTAACGGCCGGCCCTTCAAAAATAGAAACATCCGCATATAAATTCCCTTTTATTTGTTTAATGCCTGCTTTTTGGACGGCTTGTACCCACTTGTTCACGACCGTTTGCCAGGTTTCGGCTCCTGTTACCCGGGTGGAACCCAAGGTCATGTCGCCGCCCCCTTGCAAGTAAAGGGAACCGGTTAAAATACCTTTTTCATCGGGGATGTTTTGAGCGTAGAGTTTCGTTTCAAATCGGTGGTGCGGGCCGAAAGCTTCCAACGCGGCTGCTGTGGTAACTAATTTGAGCGTGCTGGCCGGAGTAAGGCGGGTGTTTTCGTTAATAGCAAACAACGGTTTTGATTGGATATCCAACGCAACGCCGCCCCACAAGGCACCTTGTAACACGGGGTGGTGTATTTTTTCTTGTACAAAATCTTGTAACGGTTGGGCTGAAACTGACAAAGAGAGTCCGGTAGCCAGTATGAATAATAAAAAGCGTGCAAAAATCATGTTGTAAACTCTTTAATCCGGAAATAGAAATCAGTTAAACCACGGATACCATTTATCCCGGTCGCGGATGTTAATTAACAGAGCTGTTACTAACAAATCGCGGGCGTTGACGGCTTGCGGTTTATCTAGCGTGCATATAAAAGAATTGAACGCTCCGTGCTCATTGCAAATGGCACCGGTGCTATCCATTTGTCCGCTAATCGCATAATCTGTGTGTAAAAATCCCCATAAATGCCCGAATAGCTTGCGGAACAAAATTTTATGCCAGCTGGATGTTTCGTATATGTGGGCTAATAACAAATGTTCCTGATTAAACAAATGCCAATCCCGCCGCCACGAAAAACGTTTGCGTGTTACAAAAAGTGTTTCCTGGGAGCGCGCAAAGAAAATCTCATACCGTTCATGCGTCCAACCGAAACCTTTTTGTAACGCCAAGACTACTTTTTGGCCTTTGCGGTCAAAAAGGCTTACTTCCCGTAATACCAACTGGGACCATAACACACCGCAGAAGAAAAGGATTAATCCAAGCGGGATCAGTAAGGAGCAGATAGAATAAACCGTATTATATGTGAACGTGGATAAAGATATTAGATGGGCTTGTTCTACAAATCCTAAACCGGCTAATAAGAAAGCCGTTAAAATGGCTAGCAAGCATCCCATAAACATAAACAGACTATCCCACCGACTGGATAAAGAAAGCAACGTGTTTCCCTGATTGTCTTTAGCCCGGAAGATTAAAGACGGCGTGCCGTACAACCGGGTAAAGCGTATCGGATAAAGAGAATTGGGGTTGGCCGGAGCGGGTTGCCCTTGGGGGCGTTTGCATAAACGTACCACTAAAGCACCGCCCATAACGAATAAATACACAACCGCTAATAAAATAAACAAATCAAAAATATGTCCTAAATGGCGGATGTAAGGGGGCATTTGTTGTGCCACCAGGGTATTAACCCGCAAACGAGCCAAGTGCTTTTTCAAAGAGGTCCAGTAGCGGTTGAAATGAGAAACGGCGGGTTTGGGTTGAACGGCTTTGGTTACTTTTTCCGTTTCCGGAGCCGGCGCGGGTGTGTTTTCATCTAAAGCAGGAAGCAGTATTTCTTCATCTACTTGCGGAAGCGCGGCAATGGAATAGACGCGCGGATCTTGCAAGTTCACTTCCAGAGCCGGAGTGGCCGTTGGGAGGGGCTCTTTGGAAGAAACGGGCGAGATAAAAGAGAAAATGAGGTCCGTTTCCGCATACGTTAGGTTGCGCGCTAAGATAGAATAAGATTGTCCGTTAATTAAAAAATATCCGGCGCCGAAATCATTTTTAGCCGAGAAAAAACTGATATAGAAAAAAGGCTCCCCGGTGGAAAATTCAATGCGTTTAATATCTTCCCCTGTGTAAGAGTTGCCGACGACCTGCATTTTTTTACGTTTAATTTCAGCCAGATCATTATTGATTTTATTTTCAATACACGTCTCGGTGGAACATTCGGCTGTCCGGATGTCAATGCGGGACGATCCTTTTTCAATAGCCAACACATTATTGGGTTGGGGCTTGGCAGCGGTGTGCCATCCGGCGGGCATATCCAGCGTGAAAGCCTTATCCGCGGAGATAAAGGACTCAGCCTGTACCCCCGGGGTAATAAAGAGTAATCCTACACAAGCAAGTAATGTATTAAAATGTGTACGCGCCATATTTTATTATTATAGTAAATTATGCATTAAAAAAACGATTAAGTGGCGGGGAAAATGGGAATTTCCATTGTAGCAGCGGAATAAAATTGTTATCATATACTATATTGGTATATTATAGAGGGTATGAGATATGTCTAGTAGGAACGTCCGCTTGGACTCCGTTCGCAATTTGTTACGTAAATATCACGTTAAAACTTTAGTGCTTACTAACCCCGCCGATCAGTTCTTTGTAACGGGATTCCCCTTTTACGCCGGGGAAGCTGTTTTTATTTTGCACCCCAAAGGAATGGTGGGGATCATGCGCAGCTTGTATGTAGAGCCTTTCCGCCGATTTGCTCCGAAAGTAGAAGCCATTGCTTGTGATGAGGACCGCTTGGGGAAAGCGTTGGCGTATGTGGCAGAAAAAAAACTCCCCTGCCCGGGGTTTGACGCAGATAAAGAAGCATATATCGCCGGTAAACGGATGGTAGAAGCCGGTTTTGCGGAATTACCCAGTTTGGTTTCTTCTTTGCGGCAGACAAAAGACGCAAGTGAATTAAAATTGATGCGTCAGTCTAACCGGATTGCTTATTTGGCCTATGAATATGTAAAACCCCGTGTTAGAACCGGCATGATGGAATGTGAAGTGGCATCTATGTTGGAGCAATTTATGCGGGCGCGCGGGGCCTCGGCTACTTCGTTTGATACCATCGTGGCTTTTGGCGAGAATGCGGCCAATCCGCATCACGTGACCGGTACGCGCAAACTCAAAAAAGAAGATGCGGTACTTATGGATTTCGGTTGTGTGTACGGGGGGTATTGTTCGGATATTACCCGCTCGTGGTGGCACGGAAATCGGGAGCCGGAAGAATATAAGAAAATTTGGAAATTAGTAGATAATGCCCGTCGTACAGGGATCAATGCGGTTCGCATAGGGACTGCAACCCGAAACGTAGATGCCCAAGCGCGGGAAGTGATTGCCCGCGCCGGATACGGAGAATATTTTACGCATCGCACGGGGCATGGAGTAGGAATTGAAATCCACGAAGAACCGTGTAACAGTGCCGATTCCAAAGCTATTTTGCGTGAAGGAAATGTGGTCACGGTGGAGCCGGGTATTTATTTGCCGGGCAAATTTGGAGTTCGTTTGGAAGACACTGTAGTGGTTACCAAAACAAAAGCTAATATTTTAACGAGAAAATGAGTATGAAAATACAAAATTTATCTTCTGCTCGTATGACGCGTGTGCGGCAACTGATTAAAAAGGCCGGGTTAGATGGATATTTAACCGTTAGCGCTATGGAGCAGCGTTATTTATCCGGCATTGAGCTCTCCGACGGAGAAGCTGTGTTTTTAATTACGCCCGGCAAAGCCTACTGCATTACCAAAGAATTGATTGTTTCTAAAATGACTCCGGCGCGTACCTTCTTAAAAACGGAAGCCGTAGCCTTTGGAAGTATGCTGGCCGGGGCTGTGGAAAAAGCCGCTAAACTGAACTTAAAGAAAGTGGCTTTTGATCCGTCTTTTGTAGATTTAGCCGCCGGAGAAGTGCTATTAAAAGCCGGTTTTGAGCGCAAAGAAGGATTTGTTACCCAACTTCGCATGGGAAAAGATGCGGATGAAGTAGCTAAATTACGCAAGGCATGTAAAATCGCCTGGGAATCTTTTAACGAAGTAAAACCGAAAATCAAAACCGGCATGACGGAAGAAGAAGTCCGGATTTTGATGGCGGTGGCTATGCATAAGCGTGGGGCGGATAGTGTGCCGTTTAACATTGTGTGCTTTGGCGAGAACACCGCAGATGCCCACCATACGCCTTCTAAAACGCGTAAGTTGAAAAAAAATGAAGCGGTACTGATGGATTTTGGTTGTTTTTATGAAGGATATACCTCGGATATGACGCGCAGTTGGTGGCATGGCCCTGTTGTACCTGCGCAGTACACAAAGATTTGGAACTTAGTAGATAAGGCCCGTCGGGCCGGGATTAATGTCTTGCGGGCCGGTGTAACGGCCGGCGCCGTGGATAAAGCCGCTCGGGACGTAATTGCGGCGGCCGGGTACGGAAAAGAATTTTTCCATACCACCGGGCACGGTATCGGGCTGGTTGTACACGATGCGCCGATTTTGCGTTCCGGCTCCAAAGCCGTTTTACCGCCAAACGCAGTTGTAACGGTAGAACCGGGTATTTATTTTGCCGGCAAATGGGGCATTCGGTTGGAAGATAGCTTTTTAGTAACCAAAACTGGTTCCAAAAAATTGACACAAAAATAATTTCGGGTAAAATCCGCAATACAAGGAGTAAGTTATGTTGAGTACCACTGAATTTAGAGAAGGACTTATTTTTGAAGATGAAAACGGGCAACTCGTTGAAATTATTGAATTTCAACACCATCGCAAAAGCCAAGCCCGTGCCGTCGTTCGCGTAAAATTACGCAACATCAATACGGGTTCCATGATTGAAACTTCTTACCGTCCGGAAGATAAATTTAAAGAAGTAGAAGTGGAAAAACGTCCGTTTACGTACTTATATACGTCGGGAGATATGGCCACTTTTATGAATGCGGAAACCTATGACCAAATAGAAGTTCCCACCAGCAAACTGGGAGATTTGGCTAAATATTTAAAAGATAATATGGATGCTACCGGTATTTATATTAACGATAAGCTTTTTAATGTGGAACTCCCGATTAAAGTACCGCTCAAAATCGCGTCTACCGTTCCGGGTGTAAAAGGCGATACCGTTGCCAACACGACTAAAGAAGCCACGTTGGAAACGGGTGCTGTTATCAAAGTACCGCTTTTTATCAACGAAGGAGATACGGTGTTGGTGGATACCCGCACGGGTTCTTACGTGGAACGCGTAACCGCGTAATATGGCTAGGTTGCGCCAAGCCGCCGTTGTTATTTTGTGTTTGTTAAGTGTAAGCGGCGGGTTTGCTTTTGATGTGCAATATGGTTCTTTGTTTAAGGTAAAGGGGATTAAGCTAAAAAACGGTTTGCCTGTCTTACCCCTTTCCCGCAATAAATATGCCAATGTGCGTGTTTTAGATAAAGAGACCTTTGAATGGCTAAAAGGGTGTGCTTTGTTTTGCAAACAAACAGAGGCACCCGGTAAGATACGTATATTGTCCGTTCGGGCGGCTAAGACGCGCCCCGGCATGTGGATAAGTGAAGTGGCTGTAGACCAAAAATGGTTATTTTCATTTTTAGTCTTTCAACGTGAAAAGCAAGTAGATGTAGTTGACCCCGAAGGGGTGGAAATACTGGATAAAGCTTGGACCGACCGGATTTACAAGGAATTACAAGGCCGTATATCGGGCCCGCAAGAGGAATAAGGTATGCAATGTGCATTGCGTCGTAACGGAGATAAAATTGCCTTAAAACTAGAAGTAGCCGATACGTTATGGGCGCGGTTGCGCGGCCTGATGGGGCGTAAACAATTGCCGGCGGGGGAGGGGCTTTTGTTGGTGCCTTGTCCGCAAATTCACACTTGTTTTATGCGTTTTAATATAGACGTTATCTTTTGTGACAAGACCGGTAGAGTTCTTTATGTAAAAGAAAAAATGGAGCCGTGGCGACTGGGCCGGTTTGTACGCGGCGGATATTATACGTTGGAATTACCCGGCGGCAGTTTGGCCGGGCGTGTGCAAGCAGGAGACGAACTTCTGTTTGCGGATCATTTTAATAATTTAACACCTGGGGAGAATAATAAATGAGCATTAGGAAAATAGCAATAGCTTTTATTTTTTGTATGTTAGCATCATTTCCGGCCGTAGCTACCCCGACATGGGATACGTTTGGAGATAACGTAACGGAAAACAATTTGCGTGCTTTTACAAAAGATTTGGGGGGGCTTATCGGTTCGGGTACGTACACGACGGGCCGTATTTTAGGTTGGGGCGGTTTCCAGATTGGGCCGCGGGCCGGCATGCTTTTTAAAATGAGCCAGGGGTTAGGATCAACGGAAGATGAAAAAAATCATACCGCCTTGGGGGACCGGGACGAAGTCGGCGCAGTATTCAGTCCATGGCTACAGGCGGACATAGGGCTTCCTTTCCGTATTGACGGTTTTATCCGCGCCAGCAGTTATGACGGCTTAACGATAGCGGGGGGCGGACTGCGTTGGGGGGTTACGCGCCCGAGTGAAGTATTAGGATCTTTTCAACCGATGTTAGTAGTGGCTGCGCATAGCGCCACCGCAAAGGATTTTTCTGCTACGCACTATAATGCCAGTTTAGTACTGTCTATGAAATTCAAATACTTTGTCCCCTACGTAGGCGGTGGGGTAGATTATACCACTGTTACCGTCGGTAATGGGGTGGCCAGTGCGGCTATTCGCGGGGAACGTGAATATGCGGCTACGGCGCGTGCAACGGCCGGCTTTAATTTTAAACTGCCATCTTATATGGATTTAAGTTTAGCCGCCAATTATGCCCATTACGGAATGGGCGCGGAAGCGTCGCTTTCCTTACGGTTCTAGTAAAAAGTTTTAGAATAAAATAATAAATTAACCCCCGGCGATAAGCTGGGGGTTAATTTAAAATAAAACGAAGTATTTTTATTTTTTATAATAGATACTCTTTTTGACTTGATCGGCTTTTTCTTTGCCTAATAATTTTTCAATAATCGCCAGTCCAAAGTCCACCGTAGCCGCGGCACTTTGCCCGGTGATGATGTTGCCGTCCACGGCCACATATTCACCGGTAAATGCCCCGCCGAAATCGTCATTCATAGAAGTGAAACACGTGTATTTTTTGCCTTGCAAATAGCCGGCCCGGCCTAAAATGGTGGGGCTGGCGCAAATAGCCGCTACCACGCGTCCACTATCCATGAATTGTTCTAGAATTTTTTGCACATGTTCATTTTTTTCCAAGAGTTCATATCCCGGTCCGCCCGGCAACACAAGTGCATCATAGTACGAGGCATTTAGGGCGCTGAACGAGTGTAGTTTGCTACACGTTAAGCCAAAGCGTCCGGTAGTGTCTTTATCACTAAGTGCATAAATATCCACATCCAACCCACCGCGGCTGAGCATGGCATACGTACCCACGGCTTCCAATTCTTCAAATCCGTCTGCCAAAAGTAAGGCTACTTTTTTCATATTCTCTCCTAAAAAAGCCCCGCTTCTGGGCGGGGTCTAAATTACTTAACAGACGCCTTTAAGGTGGCTACTTTGTCGGTCTTTTCCCATGGAAAGCCCTCCCGACCGAAGTGCCCAAATGCGGCTGTTTGCAAATAAATGGGATTGCGCAATTTAAAATGCTCTATAATGCCGCGCGGCGTCATCGGGAAAATTTTGCGTGCTACTTGCGCTAATTTTTCATCGGGCAAAATTCCCGTTCCGTCCGTATCTACATAAAAACCGACGGGTTCTTCACGCCCGATCGCATAGGCAATTTGTACGGTGCACTCCCGGGCCAATTGGGCCGCTACGATATTCTTGGCAATGTAACGGGCCATGTACGCAGCAGAGCGGTCCACTTTGGTTGGGTCCTTGCCGGAAAAAGCACCGCCGCCGTGCGGGCAGCGTCCGCCATAGGTATCTACAATAATTTTCCTTCCGGTGAGTCCGGTGTCGGATTGCGGCCCGCCGATGACAAATTTGCCTGTCGGATTGATATAAATTTTGGTATTTTTATCCATCCATTTGCCCAATACGGGTAAAATGGCCGCGGCGGCGATTTCTTTTTTGGATTTTTCGGTAATTTGGTTGCCCGATTTATCTAAAATTTTTTCGGTATGTTGGGTGGATAAAACGACGGTATCTACACGCACCGGGCGACCGTTTTTATATTCCACGGTAACTTGGCTTTTGGCGTCCGGACCTAAGTAATCTAATTTTTTAGATTTGCGTACGGATTCTAATTTTTTCAAAATTTTGTGGGACAGCACGAGGGATAGCGGCATGTATTCCGGTGTTTCATCTACGGCGTAGCCCACCATGAGCCCTTGGTCGCCCGCACCGCCTACGTCTACTCCTTGGCTGATGTCCGGCGATTGTTTGCCGATTACGTTGATTACTGCGCATGTATGGTAATTAAAACCGTATTTGGCGTCGTCATAGCCAATATCTTTAATAACGTCTCGGGCAATTTGTTCCACGTCTACCCAGGTACGGGTGGTGATTTCTCCGCCAACAATTACCAATCCGCGGGTAATATACGTTTCACATGCCACGCGGGCGGTTTTGTCTTTGCGTAAAATTTCATCTAAAATCGCATCGGAAATTTGGTCACACACTTTGTCCGGGTGTCCTTTGGAGACCGATTCGGAAGTAAAAAAACAAGTTCCTTGTTTAATCATATACTACAACTCCTAACTTTTAAATTTGAGGGGAAAACGGTGTTTTTACATTATATCATTTGGCGGAGGATTCAACATCCGGGGAAGATTCCTTCGCAGGGGTGTTTTCCTCCGGGTTTTCGGTTTGCAACGGTAACAGGTCTTGGCCGTAGGCAAAATCAAATAGTACTCCCGCTACAAATTTTAACTGGTTATTAAAACTTTCTTCGCTGATAAATTCGTTAGCCGTATGTGCGGTATTTTCTTCCAGCGGGTTCATTTCCGGGCCCAAGCCGTACGTGATAACCCCCAATTTACGTAAAAATTCATTATCTCCCGAGGCCGGGCTTAAGCCCGGTACCGTGATGGAATTGGGTAATAATTTTTGTGCAGTTTTTTCGATGGAAGCAAATAAGGGGTCTGTGCCGTCCATCGGCGTAGGAAAGGGTAGTTGCGGGCGTTCCAAAATTTCCAACGAAATATTATCCTGGGCGTTAAATAAGGAACGGAGTTGTTCCAGTAATTTATCCGGATCTGAATCGGGGAGCAGACGCACATTGATAATGGCGGAGGCTTCATCACTGGCGACGCCGGTGTCTTTACTGGCGGATAAAATAGTGGGGTTTAACGTATCTTTAAGCTGGGTGCGGAAAAAGGGATCTTGCGACATAATTTCCGCCGCGGCTTGTTGTTTTTGCGGCGTTCCGCTTAATAGAAAATCAATGGTAGTTTGGCCGTCTTCATCTTGTAAGGGACGGATTGCTTTAAAAAAGGTGCGTACCGTCGGTGTAATGCGGGCGGGCAACGGATGTGCCTCTATTTTGGCTAGGGCCTGGGAGAGTGAATAAACGGCATTATCATTGACCGGCAGAGAAGAGTGAACCCCGGTGCCGTAAGCCGTTATTTTAATGTCCATATACATTTTGGTGGAAGCTTCTGCAAAGACGATGTTATTGGAATCATCCTGGATAATGCCACCCCCTTCATTTAGGGCGTAGCCGGGGTTGATTTTATCCCAGTGGGTGGTCCCCAGCCATTGCAACCCGGTAATACTGCCGACTTCTTCCCCGGAAGTAGCTAAGAAAATAATATCACGTTTTGGCGTGTAATTGTGTTGCTTCAACCACGTAAGCAACGCTAGATAAATAGCGGTATAGTTTTTCGCATCAGTAGAACCCAATCCATAAATGCGGCCGTCCTTTTCCGTTGCCCGAAGCGGAGGAACGGTCCATCCTTCTCCAATGGGGGCGGTATCCAAATGAGAAATAAGGAGGATAGGCTTTTGGGTGGGATCACTTCCTTTCAAGCGGGCCAGCAAATTGGCGTGGTTCTTATCCGGACGGTAGATATCCCAATCAATATGATACTTATTGAGTTGTTTATAAAGATAGCGGGTAGCTTGCAATTCTTGCGGTTCCGGTTGAGAAGTGTCTATTTGAATTAAATTGATTAAATGGCGTTTAGCTTCGCGGTTGAGTTCGTCCCAGCCGGGATTAGCGACTTGGGCCAAAAGCCAGCCCGGTAGCAACAATAAGGAGGCCAAGAAAAAAGTTTTTCTCATTTTTCCTCCGGTACAGAAAATTCCAGTAGGGTACCGGGTTTTAATCCGTGTTGTGCGGCCGATTTGGATGGAATTTCCAACACATATTTCCCATATCCGTCAGCAAAAGCCACTTCGCTATCGGGGGTATAAGTGTAAGAGTGCGGCACCTCCGCAGCTACCGAGGTAACCCGTTTGTCCGCCCCTATGAATACCATATCTAAATCAATCAATGTGTTTTTCATCCAGAAAGAAAGGGGTTCTTCATTGTCAAACACAAAAAGCATACCTTCGTTTTCGGGCAGGTGTTTTACAAACATGAGCCCCCGGGCATGTTTTTCCGGTGTATCTGCTAAAGCGGCCGATACTTTAAATCCGTCGGGCAATGTAATAGATACGGTCGTCTCTTGTGTACAAGCCGCTAATAAAAATCCCATAGCAAAAAATAAGAAAAAACGCTTCATATACTATTAGTTTACTAAATTAAAAGAGGCTTGTATCGGTTAATTATACTCAGTAAATAAGTCCAAATTAGTATAATAAATATATGGTTGTTTCACCTGTATTACAAGTCTGCGATTTGCAAGTTAGTTTTATGATGCAAAAACGCGCTTATCCTGTGCTTCGGGAGTTGTCTTATAACCTCCTGCCCGGGCGGATTTTAGCCGTGGTGGGAGAATCCGGTAGCGGGAAGACTGTCCACGCACTTTCTTTACTTGGTTTATTACCTCCGGCTGCTCACGTGAGCAGAGGGAAAATTTTGTACAGGGACACGGATTTGCTTACGATGCCACGGGCCCGGTTGCGGGACGTGCGGGGCAGCAAAATTTCTATGATTTTCCAAGATCCGTCAGCCAGCTTAAATCCCGTACTGACGGTGGGGGAACAACTCATAGAAACGTTGCGGGCCCACAAGCCAATGTCTAAACAACAAGCACGGGAAGAAGCCGTCCGTTTATTGGAAAAAGTTGGCATTGCGGATGCACCTGCGCGCCTGAGCGCCTATCCGTTTGAATTTTCCGGCGGAATGTGCCAACGGGTGATGATTGCGATGGCATTAGCTCTTTCCCCGGATATCCTTATTGCAGACGAGCCTACGACCGCTTTAGATGTAACGATTCAAGCCCAAATTTTACACTTAATAAGAGAATTGCAACAAAAAGAAAAAATGGCAGTCATTTTCATTACGCATAACTTGGCTTTAGCCAGCGAAATCGCGGATGAGGTGCTCGTTTTATACGGCGGCCTGTGCATGGAACAAGCCCCGGCAAAGGACTTGTTTGAGGATCCTCACCACCCATATACGAAGGGACTTTTGGCCTCTTTGGTCAGCATGGACCGACGCGTAGAACGTTTGCCTGCCATTGCCGGACAACCGCCTATGGCGGGGGAGATTACAAAAGGCTGCCCGTTTGCATCCCGATGTCCGCAAGCCCAAGAAAAGTGCCGTCAGCAACTTCCGCCGCTTACGCAACAAGGTATCCGGATGGTGCGTTGTTTTGAGGAGAAAACCCTATGAATGCGGCTATAGAGATACAGCATTTGTATAAAACGTATTCTCGCGGCCAGTGGTTTGGGGGCGGGCACGAAACCCCCGTCTTAAAAGATGTCTCTCTTGTGTTACCGGCTAACCGGGTATTGGGGTTAGTGGGAGAATCCGGTTGTGGAAAAAGCACCCTGTGTAAAGTGCTGCTTGGGATAGAAAAACCGACGAGTGGCACGGTGTTGGTAGAAAATCAAAATGTAGCCAAAATTTCCAAGACACAGTTTAAAAATTTACGTCGGGTAATGCAAGTAGTATACCAGGATCCGTATTCCAGCTTAGATCCGCGCATGACGGTGCGCCAGCTTCTTTCCGAACCGCTTGATATTCACGGATTGTACCCGCAAAAAACGGCCCGTACGAAATTTTTGAAAGAGTTACTTAGTGCCGTAGGGTTAGCTCCTAATTATTTAGAGCGTTATCCACATGAGTTTTCCGGCGGACAACGGCAACGTATCAGCATTGCCCGTGCTTTGACTCTGGACCCTAAAATTTTAATTGCAGACGAGCCGGTTTCTGCCTTAGACGTGTCCGTCCAAGCGCAAATTTTAAATTTATTGCGGGATATCAGCCGGGCACGTAAGTTAGCTATGCTTTTTGTTACTCATGACTTTGCTGTCGCACGTTTTTTGTGTGATGATATTGCCGTGATGTATCAAGGGCGCATTGTGGAAAAAGCTCCCGCTCAAGAATTATTTACCCACCCGCTTCACCCCTATACCCGGATGTTACTGGCGGCCGTGCCGCAAGTGGGTAAAAAAATGAGAGGGGCCTCCACTCCTGCTGCCGCGTGTGGACCGAATACGGAAGGGGCTTGTTCGTTTGCTTCCCGGTGTCCCCAGGCCGGCTCCGCTTGCCGACAGACTCAATTACAAGAAATTACCCCACAACACTGGTGTGCCTGTTCACACTTGCCAGAAGGAGAAAATAAATGAAACTCAATTCAAAAAGATTATTGGATACTTTCGTGCAGTTGGTACAAATAGACAGTGAATCTTTCACGGAAAAGAAGATACAGGAATTTGTCAGCAAAGAACTGAAGAAAATCGGTTGCCGTGTTATGGTGGACAAGGCCGGGAGTAAATTTGATACCAATGCCCGGGGAAATGTGTTGGGTTTTTTGCCCGGCACGGTGGCCAGCCAACCTTTTGTATTGGTAGCCCACTTAGATACCGTTCGGCCCGGACGCGGGGTAAAGCCTCAAGTTAAAAAAGATTGCGTTACTTCTGACGGTACGACCATTTTGGGTGCGGATGATAAAGCCGGCGTGGCCATTATTTTAGAAGTGCTACGCGTGCTTCAAGAGCAAAAAATACCCCATCCGCCGGTTGAAGTGCTTTTTACACTTTGTGAAGAACGCGGAATGTACGGTTCTAAAAATTTAGATTACCGGAAACTCAAAGGGCGCGAAGGATTGATTTTAGATAACGAAGAAGTAGGGGAACTTTTGATACAAGGGCCCCGGGTAAACGATATTAAAGTAGAGGTAATCGGTTTGGCGGCTCATGCCGGAGTTTGCCCGGAGAAAGGAATTTCGGCGTTGGAAGTGGCCGCGTACGCTTTATCTCACATAAAATTAGGGCGCATTGATAAAGAAACGGTTGCCAATTTCGGTGTGGTACAAGGCGGACAAGTAACCAATATCGTGATGGACCGTTGCACGTTGCTGGGGGAAGCCCGCAGTTTAAGCGACCGCAAATTAGATATTCAAACCGCCCAAATGAAACGTGCGTTTGAGCAAGCCGTCAAACATTTCACGCGCCGCATTGACGGGCGCGTTTGCAAACCTAAAATAAATTTCTCGGTTTCTACGCGGTATGCGGCGGTGTGTGTGTCTAAATCTCACCCGATTGTATCTTCCGTACTGGCGGCCGCGAAGCGTTTGCATTTGCCGTTGCGCTTGGCATCTTCCGGCGGAGGATGTGATGCTAACGTACTTAGCGGCCTCGGTTTTACATTACCTAATTTGGGCGTAGGTGTGCGTGATTGTCACACGGTAAAAGAAAAATTAATTTTAAAAGAATTTTATGCTGCTTTTGAGTTAGTATTATCTACGGTTACAGCATATAGGAAGAAATAAATAAAAATGGTTCGTTACATTATTAGAAGGCTCCTTTTATTACCTTTGGTTATCCTGGGCGTTACCTTTTTGCTTTTCTTTTTAACGCAGCGGCTTAGCCCGGAGATGCGTGCTTCCTTATATGTAAAAGATCCGCGTCAAATGGGCGCCTTGGAAGAAGTTATCCGCCAGTATGGTTTGCGAGATAATGTGTTTAAACAATATGGCCGGTGGTTGGGGCAAGTAGTGCGGGGGGATTTGGGGTATAGTCCCAGTGCCAATATGCCGGTAGCCAAAGCGATCAAAGAATACTTGCCGGCAACAGTTCAATTGGCGTTGGTTACTATGATATTGGTCGTGCTTTTTGGCGTATGGTTTGGGGTGTTTTCAGCCGTGCATAAAGACAAATGGCCGGATACGATTGCCCGCTTCGTTAGCGTGGGGGGCTTTTCGTTACCGATATTTGTGTTGGGGTTACTGCTTTTAATGCTTTTCTACGGAAAACTCGGTTGGTTTGCCCCGGGGGGATATTCCTTTCAAACCGATTTGATTGTTCACGGGCCTAGCTTTAAAATGTATACGGGTTTCTTGCTAATAGATGCTTTGTTAAACGGAAATATGCGCGTCTTCATGGATGTGTTATCCCACTTGGTGTTGCCGGCCGTTACCTTGTGCATCGGATCGTTTGCTTTGATGGTGCGGGTGATGCGGTCCAGTATGTTGGAAGAATTGGGTAAAGATTACGTCCGCACGGCCCGGGCCAAAGGCCTTGCCGAATGGCAAGTGGTGTATAAACACGCAGGTAAAAATGCCATTATCCCGGTGATCACCTTAGCCAGTATTCAATTTATCCGGTTACTGGGCGGAACGGTTATTGTGGAAACTATTTTTGATTACCCCGGCATAGGCCGTTTTGGGGTAATGGCCGCCCAACAGTTGGATATTGCCGGCATTTTGGGGTTTTCACTCATGGTAGCGGTACTGTTTGTGGTAGGGAATTTAGTGTCTGATATTTTATATACGGCGGTAGATCCGCGTATTCGCTTGGATTAACGTATGTTTAAAAACCGTATTTTCAAACGTATTTATACAAATAAAACTTCCTTGGCGGGGTTTATGTTGGTGGCGTTTTTTGCTTTGGTGGCGCTATTTGCCCCGTGGTTGGCTCCGGTGCACAATTCCAACAATCCGTATCAAATGCCCCAACGTAGCTACGAGATTGCTCCGCAGCCGCCGTCCGGCCAAAATTGGTTCGGTACCACCGAGCAACAATATGATCTATACTACGGGGTGGTGTGGGGAGCCCGGCTGGCTTTTGAAATAGGCGTAACGGTTACATTTTTTGCATTTTTGATTGGTTTGTGTGTGGGGACAATAGCCGCTTATTTCGGCGGAAAGATAGATGAGCTACTCATGCGGTTAACCGATATCGTTTTTGCGGTGCCTTCTTTAGTACTGGCTATGGTAATTGCCGCTATGTTGGGGCCGGATATTAAAAATATGATGATAGCACTGACGGCGGTGGCCTGGCCTTCGTATGCACGGCTTATCCGCGGGGATATTTTATCTGTTAAGCGGCGTGATTATGTGACGGCGGCCCGCACGTTAGGCGCGCGCGGCCCACGCATTTTATTACGGCACATTCTGCCTAATTCTATTTATCCGTCTGTAGTGGTGGCCAGTTTGGATATTGGCTACGTAGTATTAACAGCGGCCTCCCTTTCCTTTTTGGGACTGGGCGCACAACCGGGCACGGCCGATTGGGGTCAGCTGATAGCCATGGCCCGTAATTGGGTGTTGGGTACATCACAAAACCCGTTGGCGTATTGGTATACCGTCGCAATACCGGGAGGGGCTATTTTCCTGTTTGTGCTCGGTTGGAATTTACTGGGGGATGCTTTCCGCGATATTTTAGACCCCAGACAGGTTTGATTTTTATACAATAATAGAAAGTCCTAATTTAAAAGAGGTGCTTATGATTCGTCGCAAAGATTTATATACTTCCTTAGCTGATAGCGCTTTCCGGTTCCCTGACCGGGTGGCCCTGGTAGAAACCAGCACCGGGAAAAAAGTTTCTTATCACGAACTCTTAATGCAAGTGGATCGCGCGGCCGATATGTTTTTTGAACACGGTATCCGCAAAGGGGACCGTGTTGGTATTGTACACCGTAACGCGATTGATACCGTGGTAGCCAACTACGGTCTCTATAAATTGGGTGCTGTCAGTATTCCCATAAACTTTATGGTTACCAAGCAGGAAGAAATCCAATTTATTTTAAATAATGCCGGGGCCAAAGCTGTTGTAACGCAAGCCGAATTCTTACGCCACTATGTAAAAGCTGCTCCGGATACACCCACGGTTAATTACATTTTTACCACGGATGAAATCCCTTCTTCTGCCGCCGGTTGTGATAAAGTGCAAAAGTTTTGGGAAGAAATTGAGAAGTCTACCTTCCATGAAGAGACCGCTTCTCCGCAGGCCGAATTAGAAGATTTGGCTTTTATTTTATATACGTCCGGTACTACCGGGCTTCCTAAGGGGGCGATGCTTTCTCACGGGAATTTGGCCTCTAATGTAATTTCCTGTGCGCAGATTTTCCGCATTGACGATAACGATGTATTCCTGTGTCTGCTGCCGATGTTCCACTCTTTTGCGTGGACGACCTGTGTGGTAATCCCGCTTTATTTGGGATTAAAGGTAGTGGTGGTAGCCAACGTGATGCCGGCCAGCAAATGGTTGGGGGCTATGGGCTCGGAAAACGTAACGCTCATGTTAGCCGTTCCGCAGATTTATGCGGTCCTGTCTAAAGAAGCAAAAGGACTTAAACAATTGTACTTGCGCTTCTGGCCGTTTAAAAATATACGTTTTTGTGTGTCCGGCGCCGCTCCGCTCACGCAGGAAATTAAAGACCGTTTTGAACAGAAATTTAATGTGCCGATATTGGAAGGCTACGGTCTTACCGAAACCAGTCCGGTTGTCAGTGTAAATACCGAGGAATTACAGAAAATCAAGTCGGTCGGTCCGGCCATTCCGGCGGTAAGTACCATCGTGTTGGATGAAGACGGCAAAGAAGTGCCCCGCAAGCACGAGGGGGAATTGTGTGTAAAAGGCCCCAACGTATTCCGCGGATATTGGGGAAATGAAGCAGCTTCCAAAGACGCTTTTACTGCCGACGGTTGGTTTAAAACAGGAGACATTGTGGAAGTGGATGATGACGGATTTATCTTCATTAAAGATCGCAAAAAAGACATGATTATCATTAAAGGGCTTAAAGTATTTTCTGCCCAAGTAGAAGCTATTATTTGCGAATATCCCGCCATTGCCGAGTGCGCTATTATCGGCGTGCCGGACGGACGTGGCGGAGAATTTATTAAGCTCTATGCGGTGAAGAAGGAAGGCGTAGAGTTGAACGAAAAAGAATTTCGCATGTTCTTAAAGACGCATTTGGACAATTACAAACGTCCGCGCGATTTTGAATTTGTTGAAAAACTTCCTAAAAATGCGTTGCAAAAAGTATTAAAACGCGAACTGCGCAAAGATGCAGTAGCCAAATTAGCTGCCCGCACGGCTGTTGCGGCGGGAGCGGAGGAAAGCGTTGACTAAAACAGCGCGCATAGATTTAGCGCGCATCTTGCAAGAGACAGTGCCCCAGGCGTATTACGTGGGAGGCATTGTGCGTAGCAGTTTGCTAAAACGTTTTTCTACCGATATTGATTTATGCTTACCTGCCCGAGAGGTAAAAGACGCTGCTTTTGCCCTGGCTAAAAAACTGCGTGCTGCGGTGTTTGAAATGGATGCCGAGTACGGTGTGTGGCGATTGGTAACTCACCGAGATAAAATACAAATTGATTTAACCGCTTTCCAGGGGCGCGATTTAAAAGAAGATTTGTTGCGCCGGGACTTTGCCTTTAACGCACTGGCTTATCCGGTAAGTGCGTGCCCGCAAATTCAAGTTGTTGCGCAGAAAGAAGGAACCGCGCAAATCCTGTTAAAACGTCTCAAACGCGACCAAATTGTAGATTATGCTAACGGATTAGAAGATGTTAAGCATAAACTCATTCGCATGACCAACCCACGTGTGTTTAAAGAGGATCCGTTACGCATGTTGCGGGCTTTTCGTTCGGCAGCGGAATTGGGGTTTGTTATTTCCGCTTCTACACTTAGACAAATTAAAAAAGATGCTCCGCTTATCACGCAACCTGCCGGAGAGCGCGTGCATGAGGAATTATCCCGCTTGTTCAATACCTCTAAGGCATATGAAAATTTAGTGCAGATGGACGCATGCGGTTTGCTGACGGCGTTACTGCCGGAATTGGAACCCCAACGCACTTGTGCCGAGGTATATTACGGCAAAGGAGGCGTGCTTAAGCATACCTTATTGGTATTTGAGCGGATGGAATATTTGTTGGACCATTTAGATAAAGCTTTCCCTAAATATGCTCGCAAATTGTCGTTTGCCGAGAAACAAAAACCACTTTATAAAATGGCATCTTTGTTGCATGATGTGGCTAAGCCTGCTACGGCCAAGATGAAAGAGGGGCGTTTGCGCTTTTTTTACCACGAACAAAAAGGAGCCAAAATGGCCAAAGCGATTTTGGAGCGTTTGCATTACAGCCGGGCAGATATACGGTTAATTGGAGCCATAATCGGCGAGCATTTGCGGCCCAGTAATTTAGCGAGTAATGATGTGATTACCGACCGGGGGGCGTATCACTTTTTTCGTGATTTGGGTGAAGCAGCTTTGCCGCTGCTGCTGCTTTGTTGGGCGGACTATACCAGTTATATTACGCCTGCCCAGTTAAAACGCATTTTGCCTAAAAGCCACGCTCCTATGATGAATTTGGAACAGGCTAAAAAAACGGCCAATGTGGGCAAGACGTTACGTCATATGCAAGTACTTTCGTTGCTATTTAAAAAATATTTTGAACATCCCAGGAAAATCCAGCCGCCCCGATTGATTACCGGGCGGGATGTGATGGACTTATTACATTTACCGCCGAGCCCCCAAATTGGTGAACTTTTGGAAGCTGTGGCGGTAGCGCAAGTGGAAGGAAAAGTAACGGATCGCGAAAGTGCTCTCGCTTTTTTAAAAGAACTGAAGCCGGATCATAGCTAGTTTTCTCGTTTAAAAAACAGTTGTACATAGTTGTAAACTTTGCTACAATAGAAAAGCGGTAAACGCTTACGTTTATGCGGGCGTGGTTCAATGGTAGAATGGAAGCTTCCCAAGCTTTAGACGAGGGTTCGATTCCCTTCGCCCGCTTTTTTAATCTTAGGGTACTTTTATGGAAAATGAAACTCCGGATTTAGACGTAAAACCTGCAGGAAATAAAGATTTGTGGTTGTTTTTGGTTATTGTAGATATCGTGCTGTTGTGCGTATTTGGGTTCTTTATCTACAATCATTTTTGTGCGGGCTTGTTCCAATTGCGTGCCCCGGCCGAAGAGACAGCGGCGGTTTCCGATGGAAATGCAACGCCGGAAGTGATCTCTGTTCCTCAAGCACCCGCTCCGCAAGAAGAGCCCGCGCCTGAAGTGCCCGTGTTGGAAGTGCAAGAAATCTCGGTAGCGCAAGTGTTGGCCCAAGAAGCCAAGGCCGCTGAAAAGGCCGCGGCAGCCGCACAAAGCCAGGCTGTGGCTCAAGAACAATCTGCCACTCCCGAGCCGACTAAAGAAAGTATCATTATAGAGAAAAACCCTAAAAGCAAATACCGTAAAGTAACTTTCCGTTGGTATGGAGAAGGGGAAAAAGTAGCTCTTGTCAGTGGGTTTACCAACCGTAAACCGCAAGCCCTTACCCAAAAGGCAGAGTATTGGGAAATTACGCTTTCCATTTCTCCCGGTACCTATAAATTCTTATACGTGATAGATGGTAAAAATCGGCGCGATCCATACAGCCCGGAACAGGACGGACGTTCCGTAGTAGTGGTGGAATAAAAATTTTCTATAAATCCCCGGAGACCCCCGGGGATTTTTTTGCCTAAAAAAACCGGGACCTTTTGGGCCCCGGGTGAGGTTACGACCAGTTGCCCCAGGTGTGCGCCCGGGGTTTCAGGAAGAAGGTTAGCAAGTTACGTTGCGTTTAATAATACTGCGCACAATGCCTTCTATGTGGAAGGATGTTTTATCGGCCACAATCGGGTTATAGTATGGATTTTCCGATTGTAAAATGACGTTTTCTCCGTCTTGCGTAAACCGTTTGACCATTACTTCCCCGTTGTTGACACATACGACTACGTCTTTATTTTTGGCCTGGCGGCTCTGTTCCACAATTAACCAGTCTTTGGGCGAAATCAAATTTTCCATGGAATCGCCCTTGGCTTCTACCATAAACCCCTTGCACGCCGGAAAATAAATCATGCTTGGATCTACCGGTACAATGCGGGTGGGGGTTCCGTCTAAAATAGTTCCTTCCGGGCCGCATTTGGCCATGCCGTACATGTTTAAATAAATGACGTTGCGTTCCGGATCTTTTAGTACGATATAATCGCGCGGATTAGCCGGATTTCGTTTTAGGTATCCCTTTTTTTCTAATTGTTTAATATGGTGGAATACAACGCTTTTGCTGCTTACGCGGAGGCGGTCTGCCAATTCTTCCATGGTTAACGGATCGGAAATATTTGTTTTCAAAATTTCCAGTAATTGCATTTGTTTAGGATGAAGAACTCTCATGTCGCCTCCTTTACTTTCTAATTTGTTCTATAATTTGTTCTATAATTTTTAAAGCAAAAAGTAAAGTAAATTTGCCAAAGTCTTTAAAAATTAATTATTTTTAGGGGGGTTTTGTGTTGCATTTAAACAAATTTTCTTGCTAAAATCTAAACAGATTTTAAGGAGTGTTTATGAAGATACTAATGTTAAACGGAAGTCCGCATGCTAACGGAAATACCGCCTTAGCACTAGCGGAAATGAAAAAAATTTTTGATCAAGAAAATATAGAAACAGAAATCGTCCACGTCGGGAACCAACCCGTACGTGGTTGTATGGCTTGCTACGGGTGCTCGTCCAAAGGAAGGTGTGTGTTTGAAGATGTAGTGAACGAGTTGGCCCCTAAATTTGAACAAGCCGACGGACTGGTGGTAGCCAGCCCGGTCTATTATGCTTCGGCCAATGCCACTCTTGCGGCGGTGTTAGATCGGTTATTTTTAAGTACGCCCTTTGATAAAACCATGAAGGCAGGCGCCAGTGTGGTAGTAGCCCGACGGGGGGGATTATCTGCCACGTTTGACCAACTTAATAAATATTTTACGATTAGCGGTATGCCGGTAGTGTCCAGCCAGTATTGGAATAGTGTGCACGGCCGCACTCCCGGAGAGGCTGCCCGGGATGAAGAAGGATTGCAAACCATGCGTGCTCTGGCCCGGAATATGGTTTTCTTGTTACGATCTATTCAACTGGGCAAAGAAAAATACGGCCTACCTAAGAAGGAAGATATTGTGCGAACCAATTTTATCCGTTAATAGCGTAATATGAATTATCCAAACACACGTGCACTGGCTTTGTTGGGAAATTATCTCAACGAACGGGCCGATTTTGCGAAGGCGCGCGAGATCGCCGTGCTAACGGATCTGGGCCTTTCCAAAGCGGCTGCTATGGCGCAGTTGGTGGCGGCTTCCTGTGGATTGGATGTAGAAAAAAACGCAGCGGACCGGGTGTTATTTCAAACCTATTTTCTTCCCGCATTTAAAGAGTTAGATCCTTCGTTTTATCAACAAGACGCATATTATACTTGCTGGGAAAAAGCTCCTGTGCAGGAAGGAAACTTCTGTCTCAAGCTTCTTTCTTATAAACCGTATGAATGTTTTGTGTGGAACGATTTAAAACGTGGCCCCAACGGAGAGGCCTTGGCGCAAATTGGCTTTTTTTCACAGGAGTTTGTTTATCCGGCTGTACTTGAAAATAATCGCATTTGGATGAGTGTTACGCCTAATGAAATAGAAACTATGCGGGCTCCCTTAAGGCGGGCACACGGCCGGGTATTAACTTGCGGGTTAGGAATGGGATATTTTGCTTTCTATGCCAGCCAAAAGCAAGAGGTGCATTCCGTTACGGTGGTGGAGCGGAGTGCGGAAGCGATAGCGCTTTTCAGTAAATATCTCTTGCCCCGTTTCCCTTTGGCACAAAAAATCCGTTTAGTGCAAGCGGATGCCTTTGATTTTGCTGCGCAGGAAACGAACCTGAGTCTGTTTGATTATTTGTTTGTAGATTTATGGCGGGATGTATCGGATGGGCTCACTTTATATAAACGTTTCAAAGCACTAAAATCGGTGCAAAAAAAAGAATGGGTGGACTATTGGATTGAGCCTACCTTACAATTTTATTTATAAAAGCGCTTGGCTTTTTGACAAGTAAATTTTATATAATAAGATTTTCCCACACGTAATCAGATAAAGGAAATACTGATGAAAAATAAAATTTCCTACAAGATGGTTGAGAACCCTTCTTCCCCGCTACCCAAAGGATTTTTGGCAGAACTCCCGCGGATTTTTGAGGAACAAGGTGCCATTATCTACCAAAAACGGAATAAAATTAAACTTTTTGAATTGAACGGACACAAAATAAGTGTGAAAGAATACGGGGTTCCGCCCTTATTAAACCGTTTTTTATATTCCGTCGGTTTGCGCACGCCAAAAGCCAAGCGTACTTATGAAAATGCCGCCAAAATTTTAGAACGCGGTTTTTGTACGCCGCGTCAATACGGTTATATTTTGGTGTATAAAAACGGTTGGCTGGCGGAAAGTTTTTCTGCGGGGGAATTTATAGAAAATGTCCAATCGGTTGAGGACGCTCATCACGACGAAGAATTGCAGCAAGCTTTTGCCCACTATACGGCCGACTTACATGCCCGGGGTTTAATGCACCGAGACTATATTTTAAATAATATTTTATATGTTCATGACGATAAGGGCTATAAATTTATACTCATTGATATTAACCGTTTTGTTTTCCGTAATAAACCCATTCGCGGCTTTTTGCAATATGTAAATTTGATGCAACCTTTTTCCAATCACACAGAGTTGCAAAAGTTCGTGTCAGACTATGCTAAATTCGCCCAAGCACCCTCTTCCTTATGTCGGCGAGTCACTTTTTGCCGCAAGTGGCGTACCCGGTATAGCGAGTTAAAACACTTATTAAAAAAAATACCTGGAATAAGATCTTTTTACGAGTATCACTGCAAATGATTTTTACCAATAAAAACCCCCAACTTTTCAGTTGGGGGTTTTGCTTGCCGGTGTATATTTAGTTAATTTCTTTAATTTCTACATCAAAGGTAAGTTCTTTACCGGCCAAGGGATGGTTGAAATCCAGGACCACTTCCGTATCGGTAATCTCTTTGACTACTGCCCGGAAAGTATGCCCGGCATTGCTGGCGCCCACCATATCGCCTACTTTTAGATTTTCGGCTCCGCCAATGGCGGTTTTGGGTACGCGGCGGATGGCTTCTTCCAATACCTTTCCGTATCCTTCTTCCGGCGCCACCGTAACGGTTTTCTTATCGCCTACTTTCATGCCCGATAATTCTTTTTCTAATCCCGGGATAATGTTTCCGGCCCCATGGGTGTATTCCAATGGGCCGCGACCGGCAGAGGTATCTGCTACTTTTCCGTCAACCGTCAAGGTGTAATCAAATTTTACTTTAGAACCTTCTTTTATCATAATGTTCTCCTTCGGCCCAGGCTGGGGCAACAAATATATTGTAACAGTTTTTTGCAATTACGTAAAAAAACTTTTAATATAAAAAATTTTAAGTTATAATGGATATTGTAAAAGAAAATAAAACCGTTATACTTAGAATAAGTGGTTGTTTGGGAGTATGCCTAAAGGAGGCTTTATGCGCAAACGAGGTTTTACGTTGATTGAATTGTTGGCAGTTGTGTTGATTATTGGGATTTTGACAAGCGTGGCTTTGCCCCAGTACCGTCGGAGCTTGGAGCGCTCTCGCGCGACGGAAGCGTATCAGCTTTTGACGGCTATTTACGATTCTCGCGAACGCGTGGAAGTGGAATTAACTAATGCAGGAAACAACGTGCTTCCTACGACCATAACGTTTCCTATGTTGGATATCGCGATGAAAGGCCATGCAGTGGCCGGCTCCAACAACTTGCAATGGGATACGGATTCCTTTCGGTATGCTTTTTCAACCAATCCTAGAGGCGTTTCGGCTACTATGCTTAGAGGACGGTTTGCAGACACGGTTTTCTATTACGATGGGGCCAGGATAACTTGTTGCGATAGCCAAAGCGGGGAACATGTCTGCGAGTTTTTTAACGTAGATAGAGACGGCAGCTGCCCGATGGCAGTTCACCCGGGTGGTGGCCTGGCCTGGTAATCCATCAAGGAGCAATTAATTATGTTAAAAAAAGGATTCACATTGATAGAGTTATTAACGGTAGTATTGATTATCGGCATTTTAACGGCGGTAGCCTTGCCGCAGTATCAAAATGTAATTGCGCGCTCACGCATATCGGAGGCGCAATCCATCATGCGTACCATTTACGATACCAGCGAACGTTTGGCGGCGGAATTTGGATATCGTTCGTACGAAAAAATGATACAAGATCCGGCCAGACCGGAAGCAGACTATTCATTTCCTCGTACGGATATGTTTGACAGAAACAATTTGCCGGCGGGGTGTACGTTGGGAAATCCTCCGGTAGAATTAAAATGCACGCGCTTTGTGTATAGAATGTTAGTTCAGGGCTCGGATGGGCAACCGTATGTGGCAGCCAAAGTGTGGACCGGTACGTATCGAGGGACTTACTTGTTATTAAATCGCAACACTGCGCAGATGTCTTGTATCGGGACAGAAAAAGCTTGCGACGTCTTTAACATAGAAAAGACGAATGTAGAGATTCCGCCGTTTTTTTAAAGGAGTTTACTTATGAAAAAAGGTTTTACGCTAGTGGAAATTTTAATTGCTGTAATGATTGTTGCTATTTTGGTGGCCATGGCGGTTCCTATGTATGAAAAGACGATTGAAAAGTCCCGCATGGCAGAGGTCCGTACGGTGCTTAAACGGATTTATGACTCCAAAATGCGCCTTATGGAAGATATGGAAGTATTTAATTACTTGGATGGTAGCAATCGCCCGCGCTTTGGGTTTGAAAATTTGGACTATACCTTCAGGTGTTCTGGCGGTACATCTTCCTCCAACGGGCACGTAGTCAAATGCGCCACGAAAGACTTTACTTATGTTTTAAATCCTAACGGTGCGCAAAATTCCGTTTGTGCGGCGCGGCGCAGCGGGGATAACGAAGGGGTTAATATTTTGTACGGTCTGGTAGGCGTAAATAAAGTGGTTCAGTGTAACCGGGCCAATGTGCCGGCCAACCAAGATGGCTGTGGAGCGTATGGTATGCCGGATACGCCGGGTAATGCTTGGTGTACGCCGGGGGTGGACGTTGCCCCGGTGCAGCCCGAAGAACCCGCCCAAAACTAGATGAGTTTTTTAAATCCCGGTTTTAATACCGGGATTTTTAAGGCAAAAAATCTTTACAACATAACGGAAAATTTTTATAATGAAAAAAGTTGTGTAACAGCCTGCCGTTTGGGCTTCATTTAGTAAATTAAAAAGAGGTGCTTATGACCGGAATGGTAATACTGTTGGTAGTGGTTGGCATATTGGTTGCATATGGCGTGGTAACGTATAACGGATTTATTACGTTGCGTAACCGGGTAAAGGAAGCGTGGAGCGATATAGAAGTGCAAATGAAACGCCGCTACGATTTGATTCCTAATTTAGTAGAAACGGTAAAAGGGTATGCCTCGCATGAAAGCGGTACGTTGGAAAAAGTAATTCAAGCCCGCAACATGGCTATGGCCGTGAATCCTTCCGATATGAAAAAATTAGCCAATTCCGAAAATGTACTTTCCGGTGCGCTGAAATCCTTGTTTGCCTTAAGTGAAAATTATCCCACCTTGCAAGCTAACGAAAACTTTTTGGAATTGCAACGCGAATTGCGTGATACCGAAGATAAACTGCAAGCAGCTCGTCGTTTTTATAACGGAAATGTGTTATCTTTTAATACCAAGGCTGAAACTTTCCCCAGCAACTTAGTGGCCGCTTTGTTTCACATTGAAAAAGGTGAATTCTTTGAAATTGAAGAGACGGATGCTGCTGCGCGTCAGCCGGTACAAGTTAAATTTTAAGTAGGGGCCTTATGGCTACTATCTACGAACATATTGAAGAAAACAAGCGGCGCACTGTGCTGCTTGTTTTGTTATTCCCCTTTGTGTTTGCTTTGCTGGCAGCTCTATCTTTGGGCTTGTTGGTATGGTTTAGCGGAGCGGGGGAGGGCCCTTCTGTCGTTCTTTACGGGCAAGCCCTTACCGCAACGCAAGCTTCCCTCGTACAGACGGCTATTTTGGTCATCCCGATTTGCTGGGTGTTGGCTATTGCGTGGATTTGTTTCTCCTATTTTTCCGGCGATAAATGGATGTTATCCAGTGCCGGGGCCATAGCTGTAACCCGCCGGGATCAACCGGAAATTTACCGTTTAGTGGAAAATTTGTGCATTACCCGCGGATTACCCGTACCGCGTATTTATATCATGGATGATGAATCGCTAAATGCTTTTGCGACGGGGCGCGACCCGGATCATGCCTCCATTGCTTTAACAAAGGGAATTGTAAAACGCTTGGAGCGTACGGAGTTGGAGGGCGTTATTGCGCATGAACTGGCGCACGTGGAAAACCGGGATATTCGTTTAATGTTAATTACCGTGGCGGGTATTTCGTTTTGTACGTTAGCCGGGGAGTGGTTGTTACGCAGCAGCCTTCGCCGTCGCAGCGGTAAAAATAATGGGGGCGCTTTTTTAGTAGTATTGGGATTGGTATTTTTAGTCTATGGATATTTACTGGCTCCGTTAATTCGTTTGGCGGTTTCCCGCCAACGGGAATATCAAGCCGACGCAACGGCCGCTTTAACGACGCGCAATCCGCGCGCTTTGGCCAGTGCACTGCAAAAAATATCGGGCGATAGCCGGGTAGAAGCTTTGGATTATCGGGAGAGTATGGCCGCGATGTGCATTGTAAATCCGCTGGGCAAGATGGGGCTTTTTTCAAGCTTGTCCGGTTTAATGGCCACGCATCCGCCTATCCAAAAACGCATTGCGGCCTTGTTGGATATGGACCGTGCTTATCATTAGGAGAGTGAATGGCAGTAGCTTATACATATATTCGCCGGAACCAACTTCGTAGCCAAGTATTTATTGTGCTATTTGCGTTGTCGCTCATGATTTTTATTTATTTATCGACGTTCGGCTTTTATGTGTTGGCTGGTATCTTGGCTTATGCACGCTCCACCGGATTTCTAACATGGGGGAGTACGTTTTCATTGGCGATGATGAAATCAATTGATGCTTGTCGGTGGTTATTGCCGCTGAGTGTGTTGATTTCTGTGTTTTGGGCGCGTCTCGCGATTAAAGAAGGCGTGGATTTTGTTTTAGCACGGGTTCGTCGGGTACGGCCGTTACTGAAATGGGACGCTTACGAGGCGTATACCATACTGGAGACTTTGTGCATACGTACCGGGGATCCGTTGCCGCAACTCTATGAGATAAGAGATTCTGCCCTGAATGTTTTTTCTGTAGGGGCCAACCCGGAAGAGTCCGCCATTGTCATTTCTTCTGCCGCGCTGGAAAAATTATCACGTACGGAATTAGAAGGTGTGTTTGCACATGAATTGGCACACATTCGCAACTATGATGTGCGAACAATGACGGTAATGGTAACTTGTTTGGCTTTCTTTACTTTTGCCGGTGAGTATTTTTTCTACGGGATGGAAAAATACGACATCTACGAACAAAGCAGTGTAGACTGGCGAGATATCCGTCCTATGGGCCCGTTGGCATACGTAGGGTTGATGCTCATGATTTATGGCTATGTGGTGGCTCCTTTGTTGCGTTTAGGTTTGTCGCGCACGCGCGAACGCTTGGCCGATGCCGAGGCAGCCTTGACTACACGTTATCCGCGCGGACTGGCGCGAGCATTGTGGCACATGAGTGCCAATTGCCGTTTGACGGCCATGAAGAACTCCATGTTGTTTGGAGCTTTATGTATTGTTGTACCGGAAGATAAACCTAATTTGTTTGAGATGTTAAGCGGATTGGCTTACTCCCATCCGCCGGTGGAAGAGCGTATTTGTGCCCTCAATGATATGGACGGGATGTTTTCCCCGGTTAAATAATTAAATTCCCCTTTGCCAATATCCTCTAAAAAACTACAATATAAGAAATAGTTTTAGGAAGGTACTATGCTTAATTTAACAAAATCCGTGAAAGAAACAATTTATATGAAAATAGTGCGTGTGCTGTTAGCCATGTGCTTTTTAATTGTGCCTTTGATTTTTTTTACCGATTTAACGTCCAATCCTTTTTTTATTCAAAATAGTTTGCTTTATGTACTCTTGGCTTTAATTTATGCAACATTGGCCATTAAATTTTTGCGCTCGCAAAATATTGATTTTACTAAAACTTTTTTTGATTTGGCTTTCTTCCTTTATGTGTTGGCTTGCGTAGTGGGGTGGTTGTCGGCCGTGTCATCGGCGCCGCAAGCTATGCGTCAAACTATGTTTTACGGACTTCTCAACAACGGCAGTTTGTTGTTGCTGGTTTGCGTGGGAGCGTATGTAATTAGCAAAAATATTGTTTTCACCGGCACGATTGAAAGTAAAACAAACTACATTTTATTATTCTTGGGCTGGGGAGGATTATGGTTTCTCTCTCCGTTACTGAAAACACATTTATCTTCTCAAGGACTGGTGGCGCAATTGTTTGATTGGTATGGTTTGGCTATGTGGGTAGTCGGAGTGTGGTTGGCGGTGCGGGTGCTGCGTAAACTGGTGCAGGAAAATATTTTAGTATTGCTTTTTGTGGCCGTATTTTTGGCTTGTTGTTACGGCGTTTTACAGGCGTTGGGGCTTGAATTTTTGTGGCCGTTTGAAATAAACCAGTTTGCAACGCGGGCTTTTTCTACCTTTGGAAATCCTAACTTTTTATCTTCTGCGGTTGTTATGTTGTTGCCGGCTTTGCTGGTATATTACATGCGTACCGAAAGCAAAAAAGATTTGTTTGTTTACGGTTTATTAGTATTGGTATATATTTTGTTTTTATCGTTTGGGTTAGCCCGTTCTTGTTGGTTAGGCGCGGCCAGCGCGTTAATCATGATGTGGATGTTTGGAACGTTGCGTTCTTTGATTTGGCGCCGCAAAGGCCGGGTGTTTTTGCTAGCCTTGTTGGCCGTGGGAGTTGGTTGGAGTTCTGTATATGTGGATGGGAAATCGGGCGGCCCGAGTCCGGTAGCGGCCCGCATGCAGGAGCTAACGCAAGTAACGCCTTCCAATTTTACGCTCAACGTGGACAAAGATAAAATTTTTCAATCCATGCACCAACGCCTTTTTATGTGGGACGTATCCAAAGATATTTTCCTCGTTCGCCCGGTGCTAGGGATCGGGTTGGGGAATTTCCAAATGGCTTTTGCACAAAACCAACCGACGGCTTTGTTGCGTTATCCGGATTTGCGTGGATTAAAAACCATGACAAACGCCCCGCATAATGAGTTGTTCTTTCAGTTGGCGCAGGGGGGGATGGTTGGCCTGGGACTATTTTTATTTATGTTTATGGTGCTCTTCTTAGAAGTGCGCGATTTTGCAGTTCACAAAAAAGAGGGCGACAAAAAACAATTGTTACAGGCTTTGTTCTGTGGTATTTTGGGTATGTTAGTAGATAATATGCTCAACATTTCCTTACATGCGGTTGTGCCGGCATTTATTTTTTGGTGGATGGTCGGCGCGGAAGTAAGCGGCGTAGGTAAAGAAGAATTGAAGGCAATCGTAAAGGCTAATCCGGTTACTAAAACAATCGCTCTTATGATTGTAGCGGGTAGCTTGGCGGTGTTGTTGTGGCAAGGGTTATGGTTAAATAGCGAATATCAATTTTTCGTCGGACAAAAAGCGGTAGCTGCCGGTCGGTATGATCAGGCTGCCAAACATTTATCCACGGCCTTATCATTATACCCCGGCAATGCGGAAGCGGGCTTTCGGTTGGGAAATGTGTTGCTGGCGCAAGGAAAATACCAAGACGCATTACGTGCATTTGAAAAAACCATTTCCGCGGCGGATTATTACGAAGAAATTTATTTCCGCGCGGCTTTGGCGGCGCTGGGGGTAAATGATCATAAAAAAGCCGTACAATACTTAATGGAAAATTTGAAATTACACCCGTATCATTTGCAAGCATATGGCATGTTGGCACAGTTGTTGCATGAAGATGTAATTTACGCCGGGACGGAACAATTAAATATGCTGATGCGCGGATTAAATCTATTCCCGTATGAAACGGCCTTGTGGCGTTTGACAGGTGAAATTTATAGCAAGTTGGGTGAAACCGAATATGCCAAAGATATTTACAAACGAGGTCTCACAGTCGATACGTTAGACAAAGAGTTGTTGGCTCGTTTAGAAAAAATGTATGCAACCGAACGCGACAAACCGACGGTAATTGAGCAAGCACGTCAGTTGCAAAAATATCAAGAGAAAGCGAACCGTTTTGAAAAAATGTCTCCCTATTATCAGCAGCGTTTGCGGGCAGACGTAGAAGCTTATATAGAAAAATATCCGAAGGATACTAACGGAATGATTTTGTTAGCGCGGGTACTTTCTTTAGGCGGAAATGATATCAAGTCAAAAGAAATGTTGGAGCAGATTTTGCAAGCCCATCCGGACGATTTATGGGCTAATTTGGCTTTGTCCACGTTGTTGTATAAAGCCGAAAAACCACAAGAAGCCGCACGCTGTTTGCAGGATGCGCTGTTTTATTACCCGGGGAATCAAGTGGCATTAGCACGTCTAAAAGTGTTGGAAAAATAAGGAAATAAATGCAATTTAAAAAATTTATAAAAAAAATCCTTTACAAACCGTGCTAAATTGCTATAATTCTAATATCGGCTTGCGTCTGTATTAAGTGCGATAAGTGATTTGAACAGGATTGCGCAATGATAAAAATGAATAGAGTTTTAAATTATTTGCTAGTTTGTTTACTCGCTTTGTGCGCGTTGGGGTCGACGGAATTTGTGCCCACCACTCCGGCAGAAAAATTAGAAAGAGGGATTGAACTTTATAACAGCCATCAGGATGAGGAGGCGTTGGATTACTTCGTGGATGTTATGATGTCGGGTAACCGCGAAGAAATGAGCACCGCTAACCGGTATTTAAATTTAATGCATGAACGTTTGGGCGGTATCCAAAAGCCCCAACCTGTCCCGGTAAGATATGGCTCTAATGGGGAACTGTTGGCGCCGGAAACTCCTTGGTATGCGCAAGAATCGGAACACGAATCGTACAACAATTGGGTAAATGACCAACGCGTGGCGGGCAAAGAAGACGCGGTTGCCTCGGGTTGGGTGGAAGAAGGTGCTTTCCAAACGGAGCCGGAATATGGCGAAGATTTAACCGATAGCCAAAAGGAAAGACAAGCGGAATTTACAGATTTAACTTCTCCCCAAGCACAAGAAGTGAGAGAAATTTATACCCAACAAAAACTGGCCAGCATGACGGATGCGGTAATCGACCGGATTAATCAAACTAAGGGTGTACACTTGTACATGCGCGATGAGCGCCCCGATGCGTTGGATATTGAACCGGATGTGATTTTTGACCACAATAAATTCCGTCCGGAAGCGCGGCCCTTACTAAACGACATTTACGAACTCCTTGCTTTGACGCAAGGTTCTGCTTATGTCATCCTTCCGCCCGGTTCGTATACGGATGACGTTACGTTGCCCAGCATGCGCCAGGCCATGGCTTTAAATTCTTACTTGGTTAACCGCGGTATTTCGCAAGGTAAGGTCCACTATAACATGGGGTTGGTGGATGAAGAGCCTCCGGCCCGTTTTGCAAATCTAAACGGTTTGTCCATTGTGTTTGATTATGACCAAAAATTGCCCACCGTTTTAGAGAAAAATGAAAACAACGAAACGGCACCTTTATTAAGTATGGCAATTGTTCCGTTGTGCCACGCCATTGATCGTTCCCTTGGCGAAGCTTTTGCCATTGATTTCTCCGTATTGGAGACGGTTAAACCCTTAGAAAATTGGACGTTGCAAGTTGTGCAGCATGGGCATGACGGCAAATATTATGTGGTACGCCAACTGGAAGGGTTTGGCCCGGTATATCACCAAATTTTATGGAATGGGCGCAAAGGAATTATTGGGCCGGAACTTCCTTGCGGAAAATATACTCTCGTTTTGACGGGTATTGATACGGCCGGTAATAAACAAACTTTGCGTCGTCGTGTGATTGTAAAATGCTCGGCTCAAGAAAAACAAGAAGCTGAATGCGACAAAGCTTGCGCGGCATCTTGTACGGAAGCTTGCACTTCGTGCAAAACGGCTTGTTTAACCAAAAAAGATACCTTGGTTGATGACAGCACCTTGAATTACAAAGCGGCTCGGTTATGGTCTAAGCCCAAACGGAAAATGGGAGGCTATGCCCGGAAAGCCGCCGTGCACAAAGAAGAAGCGGTAGCAACTGTGGCGGCCGAGGATACGGCTGTATCTACTACGACTAAAACAGTTAATAACACAACGATTATTCAAGAGTATGATGACACAGATCCTTTGTTGGGGGCGAATACCACCACAACGGCGACCACTACTACACAAGCGGCCGCTTACCCGGCAACGGACGACGAGTTACTTCCTGTGAATAACCCGTATGATATGCCATACGAAGATTATAAGGATTAAGATAAAAGGGTGTTTGTATTATGGATATACTTGATAAATTGATTGGGCGGAATATGAACATGCACCCGGATTGTTTGGGTATTTACATCGGGGTGGATGAAATATATATTGCACAAACTACCAAAAATGACCGGGGGGTTGTGTTGGAGTCTTTGGTGCGCGTTCCGATTAAGGGGGTTGACAAATCTCAATTGAACGCGGCGGATTTAAATGAAAGTTTCTTTGTCATGGAAAATTGGGTAGACTCTCTGGGCAAAGTAATGACGAAGAAAAAATGGAAAACCAACCGGGTAGTTGTCAGTTTGGCTCCGGCTTTTTGTTCGCTCTGGCATTTTGTGGTTCCGGCTGTTATTGAACGCAAAATGTGGAAAACTTCTATTCCTTTGCAAGCTCGTAAATACATTCATTTCCCTTTCGAAAAAGCGGAATATGCGTATCACGTGTATGAATTGGAAACGGCTATTAATAAGCAAAAACGCTTAGGCGTTGTCTTTGCCATGACTACCAAGGTAATTATTGAACGCTTGCGCAAAGGACTCAAAACCTGTGGTTTGGAATTAGTGTCTGTGGAAACATCCAGCTTGTCTCTTACGCGGGCATTTAATGAAAGTGATAAGGAAGCGGTGGGAGATGGCGGACGTCTTTATTCGTTCTTTGGTAACGATTTGGCCAGCTTTGTATTCATCAATGAAAATGCGCCGGTTCTCATGCGCGAAGCAGATATTTCCGGTTCTATTCCGGTGGAACGTCGCCGTTTTGAGATTGCCAACTGCACGGCTTTTATTTCCCAGCAATTGGAAAGAGATCCGTTTGAAGAAGTCGTGGCCGGTGGGGTAAACATAGATCAATGGGTTCCCACGTTGGAAGCCGATTCCAAGAAGTCGGTACGCAAGTGGAATATCGGGGAAGTATATGGAATTGAGGTCCGTTCTGCCAGCGAAGTGGCTGCCATTGGGGCCAGTATTAAATTCTTTAATACTAAAACACCGGATATAGATTTTACAAAGGATAACCGTTTAAGCAGTTATGAATTTAATGCCAGCTTGACTGCTTGGAAAGTGGTAGTTTTGATAGCAGCATTTTTCCTGCTGCTGATTGTCAAAAATTATTTTATGGTATCAGCTAATGCCATGAATTTGGCCCGCGCTAAACGAAGCCAGCGGGTGAAGGTGGAAGATTTCAACAACCTCACTTCCAACGAAATTGAAAACAACTTGCAAAAAGTTAAGTCGCAAAATCAAAATTTAGACGGGTTAATACGGGCGAGTAATACGATTACTCCATTGTTGGTGGAAATTGTGGATTCTCTCCCGGATAAAATGTGGATAGGTAAACTGTCTTATAATGACGAATTCCCGGGCCGTGGGGGCGAGAACCGTTCGTTTACCCTAGAGGGGTTTATTCAATCGGGTACCAAAGACGGACGGGACGATTTGAATTTAGGCAATAAATTTAGAGAAAACCTTATCAAACAACCTTTGGTCAGCCGTATTTGCGGTTCGAGTGCATCCATTCGCTATTCGGATGTAGTCGGTACGGGCGGAACCGGCGGAGGCGATGGTATGGGAGGATCTTCTTGGACGCCGATGGGAGGACGCCCGACGGCCATGGCTGGGGGGACTTCCCGGTCCAAAGACACCCGCTTTACTTTGACGTGTTCCAAGACACCTGCGGGAGGACGTTAATATGGATTTAAAGAAACTGAAAGAAAATAAATATATAAAAGATTTACAAGACGGTTTCCAAGACATCCAAACCGTAGCGCAAGAGGGCAACGTTAAATTGTTTATGAAACAATTTATTACGGTAGTGGTGATTTTGTTGATATGGCATCAATTGTCCGGTATGTGTGCGAAAAAGATTCGTAAATATAAAGACCAGGTAGCCGCCGTGGAAATCGCCCAAACAAGTGCTCAAGACTATGAGGCCAATAAGAAAAAACTGGTTGATTTGGAGCCGCGTTTCCCGGATGTGGAATCTAAAGACGACTGGCTATTGATGCAAATTCTTAGTATTTTTAAAGAAGTCGGTGTTACGCCGGAAGTCTCCAGCAGCCAAGCAGAAGATTCTTCCAATGCGGCATACTTGGTTACTTCGTTGCCGGTATCGGTGTCTATGGAGTTCAACCAATTCGCGGACCTGTTGGCTTCCATTGAGAGTCGGGATGAATTCCTGGCAATATCTTCACTCGGTATAGAGAAAGAAAGCGACATGGCCCGTTTGGGAACCAGCAAGATTTCGCTAAAATTTAACACGGCTTTTCCGAAAGAGAAAATTGCTAAAAAGTTGTTTAAAGATTATGACAAACTGGTCTCTCCGGATAAAGTAAAAGCAACTTCCTCCGGAAAATCTAAGAAAAAGGGGGGCAAATAATATGAAGAAATCTCTCTTCATATTGGTACTGGCCGGACTTATATTAGAGGTGCTGTGCTCCCAACCGCTATTGGCTGCCGGGGAAGAGAATTTGGCGCAAGAAGTGCAGGCGAATCAAAAGTTAGCCTCCGAAAAGACATCCACGGTAGTTTATAATCCCAAGGAAAAACGGGATCCTACCCTATCTCCGGATGATGAATTGTTACTGGACCAACAACGTAAATTGCGGGAAGAGGCCTTGGCAAAATACAAGAAATGTGTGGCTGACAAAGAAGCGGCTGAAAAAGAAAAAGAGAAACAGGAACGTAAATATCAACTGTGCTTATTAAAACATCCCGAAGCAGAAGTGGCGGATAAAATTTGGATGGACGGTATTATTGAAAAAGAAGTCCTTATTGGTGGCGAAGTGTACGGTGTGGGGAGTACATATCTCAATGCCAAAATTGTAGCCATTAAACCCGCCAGTGAGTCGGTTGTGTTTTCTTACAAAGGGACTACGTTCACAAAAAAAGTGGGTGCGAAGAAAAAAAAAGCAATTTGCAAACGCGCTAAACCGATGAAAGAATTTAATTGCAAGCTTGATAAATAAAATGGGGCGATTATGAAAAATTATTTTACCATTCTACTGGCCGGACTTATATTAGGGCTACTGTGCTCTCAACGGGTATTAGCTGCCGGTGAGGAAAATTTAGCGACCGGGCCGGAAGCTGCCCAAACCCAGGAGGGGACACAAGCGGCCCCCAAAAAAGCCCCTAAAGTGGTGTATAATCCCAGAAAAAGACGGGATCCTACGCTATCTCCGGATGATATATTAATTTTGGAAGACATAGCTAAAAAACGACGGATTGCCGAAGAAAAACGCAGAAAAGAAGAAGAAAGAAAAAGACTTCTGGAAGAGAAAAAGAAAGAAGAAGAGCGTTTGTGGCAACTTCGTTTGTTGAAAGAGCCGGAACTGGAAGTGAAAAGTCGTTTCAGAATCGGAGGTGTTATCGGACAAGAAGTATTCTTTGGAAATAACACAAAGAAAATGTATACGGCAGGGCAGTCATTTTCTGTGAAAGGCTTAAGTGGGGAAACCCGCCAAGTTAAGATTGTAAAAATCAAGTCGGACTCGGTGGTGTTTTCTTATAAAGGTCGTTTGTTCTCAAAAAGGATTTAGTCGTACATTTTTAATAAAATTCAGAGGAGGATTATGAAAAATTGTTTGACAGTTGTACTGGCAGGGGTGGCAACACTCGGGTTTACCGGAACGGTTTTTGCTCAACAAGGCCGCCAGGTATTGCCCGGTGATGGCCCCGTTGCCCTTACAGAAGACACAACGGTAAGACTGTCTGGCGAAACGGATCTGTACAAAGACGATGAGGGACCTTCTCCCTTGGATAGAAAAGTGTCCATCCGCGTCTCTAACGTACCGATACCGGTGTTCCTCAACAGTATTACTACGCAGGCCAAAATTAACTTCATTATGAGCGAAGAGTTCGCCAATAAGAAAGTGACGGCCTCGTTGACCCGGGTTACGGTGCGGGAAGCGCTGGATACTCTTTTGCGTGTGCATGGTCTTGCGTATCAACGAATTGGTAAGAGCGATAGCTACGTAGTTACCAAACGCTCTAACGATGCTCCGGATACGATTACTAAGATCTATACGCTAAGCTATATCGCGTTGCAAAACGTTGGCTCGTCCGCTAATGGTGGTTCTAAAGCTTCTACGTCAAACAATAATACTTCTTCCAACACGGGAAGCATGACGGAAGGGGCGAACAATAACACCTCCAACCGCAATGGTTTTGGCGGCGGAAACAATGCCTCCGATATTACGGGCATCATCAGCAGCATGCTTACCTCAGCCGGCCGCATTGCGGTAGATGCACGTACCAACAAGTTGATCATTACGGATGTGGCCGAAGTTTTCCCGCAAATTGAAAACATCTTGGCCGAATTGGATATCAAACCTCCGCAGATTTTAATTGAAGCTCAAATTGTAGAAGTCAGCAAAACTAGCGGTTTGAGCTTGGGTTTTGAATACGGCGGTTCAGGTGGTACCTTAATCAGTGCTACCGGTCCTAAGCGCAAAGTGGACTTGGAATACATTAAAGGGAAAGGCGTTTCCGGTTGGAACTTCATTTTCCCTAGTGCCAGCCAACTTGAAAACTCCAGCGGGGGCGGAAGCGGCGGTGGATCTAGCTCTAGCGGTGAAGGCGATACCGCCAGCGATGAAGCCGGCTTGTTAGACTTCTCTGCTTTCAATATCGTACTCAGAAGTTTGTTAACCCGCGGGGAAGCTAAATATTTAGGTAAACCCAAAATCGTTACTTTAAATAACCAAACCGCTACGATTACGGCTACTACAAACGCAACGATCGGTATTGAACAACAATCCTCCGGTGCAAGTGAAGCAACCGCCATGCAAACGGAAACGGCCGAACGTGCGGAAGTCGGTTTGACGTTAAATGTTACTCCGCAGGTAAACCGCGAAGGATATGTAACGTTACTCGTAGAACCTTCTTATTCGGACGTGGTTGATTCCGGTTTCGTTGATAAAAAGGACCCGACCAACCGCTCGGCTTCTACGTTAGTTCGCGTGAAAAACGGGCAAACGGTTGTAATCGGTGGTATTCTTACTTCTCGTGAGATGGAAGCAGTTCGCAAAGTGCCGCTCTTGGGTGATATCCCGATACTCGGCTGGTTGTTTACTAGCAAAACTACTTCTAAGAATACGACGGACTTGGTAATCTTTATTACGCCTACTATTTTGGCGGAATAAATAGGATGTATGGTTTTATGTTTGTCTGCCCCCGGTTTTCGGGGGCGGACAAACAAGTTTGTTTGTAAGTTCAGAGGATTAGGAAATGGCAAAAGCGTTAAACGAGATTTTAGTTGACCAAGGTGCACTTACCCCGGAACAGGTCAAAAAAGTACAATTGTACGTAAAACAAAACAATGTACCTTTTTCTGACGCGGTGATAAAGTTAGGCATGGCTACGGAAGACCAAGTCATGATGGCCTTGTCAAAACATTTTTCCATTCCCTACGCTTCTAAAGAAAATGGTATTTTAGTACCGGAACGTGAACAAGGCTTACAAAAAATCATTACCGAAAAATTTGCGCGCGATAACATGGTTCTTCCCTTGTTTATAGAAGAAGGGGAGCTCGCCATTGCTTTGCTGGACCCTACCAATTTATTCTTGTTGGAAAACATTACCCGTATGTCGGGTAAGCAAGTTCAACCGTTTATTACCAGCAAAAGCCAGTTGTTAAACGCGATGGACGCGTTCTATTCTAACAAAAATTTGTTGGAAGAAGTGATGAATGAGTCTTCCAAAGTGGAAGAGGATGAAGTTGCTTCGGATGATGATGTAGATGTATCCAACTTTTTGGATTTGGATAAACCGTCCCAAAATATTTCCCAATACGTTAAACAGGTAAACGCGATTTTACGCCAAGCTATTTCGGAACGTACGTCCGATATTCACTTGGAGCTATTTGATGAACGGGTGTCCTTACGTTTCCGCATCGACGGCTCTTTGTATGAACGTACACCACCGGCTCGCGATGCTTTCAACGCTATTATTTCTCGTATTAAAATTTTGTCTAAACTGGATATCGCCGAAAAACGTTTACCGCAGGACGGTTCATTTACGATCCGTTACCAAAACCGTTCTATTGAAGTCCGTGTGTCTGTGTGTCCGGCCGTATACGGCGAAAAGCTCGTGCTTCGTATCTTGGATAAAGGTACGGGGGAAATGAATATTGATAAATTGGGGTTTGAACCGGAGCAGAAAAAGGCCTTCTTGGAAGCCGCTAACTTGCCGCACGGGTTAATTTTCTTGACGGGTCCAACCGGTTCCGGTAAATCTACTACCCTAAACGCCGTATTAACTACCATCCGCACCCCGGAGCTAAACTTCATGACGTTGGAAGACCCGGTAGAATACAAACTGGCCGGTATCAGCCAGGTGCAGGTAAAACCTGCCATCGGGCTTACTTTTGCCGCCGGTTTACGTTCCTTTTTACGTCAGGACCCGGATGTAATTCTGGTGGGGGAGGTGCGCGATAACGAAACGGCAGAGTCTTGTTTGAAAGCAGCCCTAACAGGTCACTTAGTGCTTTCCACCTTGCACACCAACGAAGCGTTGGGTGCGGTTCCCCGTTTAATTGATATGGGAATGGAACCCTTTTTGTTAGCTAGCTCTTTGGCCCTGGTGGCGGCGCAGCGCTTGGTGCGCGTATTATGCCCATACTGCAAGGTGCCGCACGTGCCGGATTCTTCCACGCTGTCTTATATTATTCAAGAAGGTCATTTGAATGCGCGGGATCAAAACTCGTGGACGTTTTTTAGAGCTGTTGGCTGTCCAAAATGTTTTGGTACGGGCTTTATGGGTCGGCGGGCCATTTATGAAGTATTCCGTATGACGGAAGAAATGCGTACGATTATTTATAAAACCCAGGATTTGGTAGCCCTTAAACAGGCGGCAATCCGCTCGGGTTCGCTCAATTTACGTGCCAATGGTTGGCGCAAAGTAATTCGCGGTCAAACAACCGTGGATGAGATTTTAAGTATTACAACGGCGGATGAATAAAACGCCGCAAGTGTGTGAAGTAAATAGTGTTTTACATACTCAACTAATAAAACGGTGAGAAGCATTTATGCAAAGATATACATACACAGTCAAGGATGCAAACGGAAAAACTCTGCGCGGAACAGTTACCGCTGACGATAGAGAAAGAGTTATCGTAGCCCTGCAAAACAAGGGATACCTGGTGTTGGATGTGCAAGAAGGCGGTGGAGGAGCCTTGTTCGGAAAAAGCACGGGAACCCGCCGTCGCGGAAAAAAAGTATCCGGACATATTATGGCCTTCTTCGCCGAGCAGCTCTCTACGCTGATCGCGGGGGGCGTGCCGCTCGTGCGTGCGGTATCTTTGTTAGGGGAATATTCCTCCAGCCCGACACTTGGTTACGTGCTCACGCAAGTAGCCAAAGATATTTCCGGCGGTAAATCGTTGCATGAAGCTTTTGCCGAACATCCCAAGACGTTTAGCCATATTTGGTTGTCCCTGGTGGAAGCCGGTGAATTGGGTGGTCAATTGGCCGATACACTCATGCAGATTGCGTTGTACACCAAAACGCAAGAAGCTATGAAAAGCAAGATTATTACGGCTGTTACGTATCCTATCATCTTGATGTTTGCTTCTGTAGGTGTATTGATTTACTTTATTATCGGCATTGTGCCGACCTTCGCGCAAATCTTTGCCGACTTTAACTTGGACTTGCCGGTGCTTACTAAATGCGTGTTGTGGGTATCCAGTGTGCTTGTAAACCATGGGGTACTTATCATCGTTTGTATGGTGGCTTCTTTTGTGGCATTCCGCTTTTATATTAAAACGGTGGAAGGGAAGAAACGGTGGCACTCGTTTCTGTTGTCCATGCCGCTTTTCGGCAATTTCCTAAAAAATATTTATTACGACCGGATGCTTTCCACGCTTTCCACGTTACTACGCAGCGGCGTAACCATTTTGAACGCTATCTTGGTATTGGAAGATGCCTTTGATAGCAACGTTATTATTCAAAATGCGTTGAAGGTCGTACGGGTAGAAGTAGCGGCCGGTAAATCTATTTCGGATTCTTTCCGCGCAACCGGGATATTCCCCGGCTTGATGACGGAAATGATGCTCATGGGTGAAGAATCTGGTAAACTACCCAGCATTATTGCTACGTTGGCTAAGTTCTACGCCGATAACGTAGAACAATTTATCGCCCGCTTTTCAGCGGTTATTGACCCGATTCTTATTTGCGGTGTCGGTGCGCTGATTGGTATTATTGTGGCGTCCATTTTCTTACCTATATTCAAACTATCCCAAATCGGTGGCGGGAACTAAGGAGGCGTTATGTACGGTAAAAAAGGTTTTACGTTGTTGGAAATTTTAGTTGTGGTGATTATTGCCACGTCGGTGTTGTTTTTTGCCGTTCCTTCGTATAAACGGTCCAAAGATAAGGCTGCTTATACGGCCGCCCAAGGAGTGTTGGTGGAACTGCGCTCGGCTATGCTTTCCATGCGGCAGGACTTGCACAATGCCAACAACTCGCATACGGTTCCCCCTGAGCCCAATCACGCTACTAAATTATCCGCAGGTTGGCAAGATGAGACGGATTCCAATTACAGCAGTGCTGTGAATGCGGATATGGATCAGCTAACTCCTGCGCTTATTCCGTATGCACTATTTGCAAAAAAATACTTACAACCGATTCCTTTTGGAAATAATAGCACCTTTAGCCGGTATGAATTTTTCCTTTGTCCGCTAAACGGTGTGGCAGAGGTTTGTTGCGGGGCGGACAAACGGGTAGTCGCCTGTATGTGGGATGATACCCATAACCACAGCTGTTCCTATCCTACCAAGGGACTTTATTACGGGGCCCGCATTTGGGAAGATGGCACGTTGCACCAGATTGATAATAGCGGTAATTGCCAGTAGACAAAAATATTTACGACTTGACAATTCGGCTAATTTGCGCAATACTACAAGGAAGAGGCTTTTATGAAAAATAAACGTGGGTTTACTTTATTGGAGTTATTGATTGCCGCTACGATTATGGGATTATTGGCCATGGTAGCTGCCGTTTCATATCGCAGTAGCATAATAGAAAACCGCCTGGAGGCTGCCAAAATTAAAACCGAACAGTTGGCCACCGGTTACCAACGCTTTTTGCAAGAGCAGCCGGTACATCTAGATAACAACGGTGGGGCTGCCTTGATGGGTAACTTGACGGATAGTAGTATACAGTGCCAACCGTATTCTCACAATCCCAAGACCTTGATTACGTGCGGTTATGTGGAAAATGGCGGGTGGACGGATTCTTATGTGCAATATTTTTTGTGTGGGGACGGAAAAAATACAGATGAATGCAAGGCTTCTGTGGTGGATAAGCCGTTGGCTTGTATGGCCGGGAGAAGTGATTTGCCTAAGATGCCGCGGAAGTATCGTCGTGCGTGTGGGTATTTGTATTGCGTAGGCCCGCTTGGTGCGGGTGAGCAACTGGGTAATCCGGATTCCATCTCGTGCAATACTGGCGTGCAGCCGGGCACCCCGGAGGAGCCGGGCGTGTAATATGTACAAGGATGATACCAATATGAAAAAAGGTTTTACATTAATGGAAATTTTGGCCGTCTTATTGGTGCTTGCGTTAATTCTTTCTTTAGCGGCACCGGTGTTGCGTTCTGTGCGTTTTGAAGCCAAAAACTCCAAAGCACAGGCTGCTCTACTCAAACTGGCTGAGGCTACCAAAACTTATTACAACATGAGTAGAGGCGGCAAATTTTCAGCCGGCGATTGTTTTAACCCGGCTACCGCAGCGGGTGAAGCACTGATTAAGACGCCCGTTTCCCAATGTGATACGGGAGGAACGTCCCCGGCAGCTACGGGTATTCCGGGTGGACACTTTACCCGACCTACAAATCAATTGTTTGCGTGTGGTTATTTGTCTTATAAAGACTTTGCAAAATTGCCGTATACTTTTTGTCCCGGAGGTACACAGAATCTCCCTTGGGCAATAACTCCTGTTCTGCCGGTTTATGCTACGGCTCGGGGAACGGCAGAAGCCGGTGATAAGTACGATTTTACGGCTCATCACGGATTTATGTTTGTAGATGCTACCATGAAGGTAAAAGATACGTATCAATAAAAGCATGGTGGGAGAGTATATATGATGCATTTTATTTTTAAAAATAAGAAAGGTGTTACCATCTTAGAGGGACTCATTGCCCTTGGTATATTGGCAATGGTTTCGGTGGGAATTTTTGGAGTACTGTTGTCTATTTCCCGTAAATCTACTGATACGGATGTTCGCGAAGAAATGGTTCTGGCCGTTTCCCGCGCAACGGATGCTTTACAGTTATACTCGTGGATTATCGGTTGGGGCCAGGCTTCTATCTTTGATGGCGTGGTACCTGGGGGTTACCCTCATGGGGTGTGTAGTGAATATAATATTATTGATAATGCTCCCATGGATGCTAGTGTGTGGCACGATATTTCTTGTCTATTGCCGCCTATTTGCGATAGGGACCCGAATCAATCTTATTTTAGATATAAGCCGATTCGAAGTTACTATGCTCATGATATCGATGGGCCTTTGCATAATGCCGTGGAAGACGATTTGTTTTCTCTGTATGTAGATGTGGCGGATGTTGAATTTAGAATTAAATGTAATGGGTTTACGTTATGAAAAAAACAAAAGGTTTTACACTTATTGAAATTTTATTAGCCGTAATGATAGTGGGACTGGTCGGGGTTGCGTTGGCGGCCCTTACCACGTCTGCCACGCGGGAATCCGGTATTGGCCGAACACGAATGATTTTGCGGGATAACCTTTCTTTGGCCACGCGCCAAATGCGCCAAGACGTAGCGTCCGCTACCCAGGTGTTGTATGTGCGTGGGGCATTTAATACTACACCGGGAACGGCCGCGGAGCCGTTGCTTTTGTTACGCACTAATTCGGACTATGACGGAAATACAATTATACCTGGAGAGCCCAAAAACTATATTACTTATTGTTTTGTGCGGGGAAACCAGCAAACATTAGTGGATGGCAATACATCGGTACGTCCCGGCGGTTCTTACGATGGAGGAGCTATTTATCGTCGTGTCCAGAACAACGTTGATCCGCGCAATTCTTCCGGTGTACCGATTTGTCCGTCTAATCCGGCCAATGATAATAGCTCTAAAATTTTGTTACGGAATGTAAAGTACATCCCGAAAACAAGTAGTTATCCGGTTCCGTTATTTCGTGTAAGAAAACATGACGGGGTACATAAGCAAAACGATTCGGATTATGCAAAAGATTTGGGTTCGCAGCTTTACGTCAATTTGATTGTGGAAGCAAACTCTTCCCCCGTTGTTAATGACGTAACGGAACAGATTTTTACCACGAGTAACGGGTTCGCAGGGTACCTCTATTCTAATTAAAAGGATTTTACTTATGATATATAATAAAAAAGGGGCAGCTTTATTACAAGTGTTGTTAGTATCCGCGGTTTTAGCGGGGATGGCTACTATGTTGTTGCGGGCTAGCTTGGGGCGCACAAGTGCCAGTCGCCATGCGCGCCGGCCTGTTATAGCCGAGACATTGATTAAACGGTGCCAAGGAGAAGTGACTGCGTTATGGGCTGCCAAAACGCCACAGGCTTTTGCATATGATTTGAATCGTTGTATCATGTATTGTCGGAATAGCCATAGTGCTGATTGCCCTACGGCAGATAGGGAGTCGGTCCTTACATGTGGCCCTTATCCGTTTGACCGCGATAACGATACGCAAGTCGACATTAACTATACAGTAACAGCGACAATGGAAGACGTTACCGTAAACGGCGAGAAACTGTGTCAAATAACGTATTCGTTAGACGATGATCTGCCTGGGGTAGAAGTCGTCTTGTAATCTTTCATGAAAAAAGTAGTCATTTTATTGTGTGTAATAGGTATATACGCCTTGCCCGGGAACGCGCAAGGCGTTACATCTTCGTCTATTCGCGTTTCTACTGCCGTGGAAGCGCCGGAGTCCAATATTGATTTGTTAAAAAAATCATTGCATTCATCCGGTAGTCCGATTGCTACGGTGGGGAAACCTGTCAAAAAAACCCAAAAACAAGTCCAGCAACAAACCGTCGAGCAACCAAAACCGGTTCCGCAAACAACGCCTGTTCCGGCCCCACAACCTACCGCGCAGCATTCTTCCGCAGCGGAAACACTCCTGGCACAACCTGCTTCGGTAAAAGTTGATTCCAATACCCCGGTTGCTACGCCACAAACCACGCCTGCTAAGGCCCCACAAGCCGATGCGACTGGAACGCTTTTGCCGCAACCGGTCGCCCCGGTTGTCAAACCGGCCAAAACTATTCAAAAAAATAAAATCTCGGCTAAAAACAGGCTAGGTAAACAAAAAAGAAAACCCACCCAAACCGGGGTTAAAAAAACAACGCAGCGTCCGTCAGCTAGCTCGGTAGAGCAACAAATTGAAAAGAATAATGCTTTATTACCGGCCGATAAACAAGTGGCGCAAGATGTTACGGCGGGGGAGACATTGGAAGAAGCGGATGAAGAAGCCGCTGCCGATGCGGAACTGGAATATGCGGTTAAGATGTTAGAACAATCAAAGGCGCAAGCACAAGCGGCCGGCCGGCCGATTCCGCCTCCGGCGGCACAGAACCGTCCAAATAAAGTGCCGGCTCCCAACAAAAAATTTAACCCCAATGCTTTTCGTCCGGGAGTAGAATGGTTGGCTTCCAAAAGTAATCATTTTGATATTTACACGCAAAAACGTACGGCCGGTGTTCCTTCTTCCAATATGGCCATGAATTTTGAGGCTTCTTATCAAACGCTTCGGCGGTTTATTCCGTGGATGATGTCCGGACGGGTACGCGTATTCGTCTATCAAGATCATGATTCGTACCTGCGTTATGAACCGAATGCTAAGGCTTGGACGCGTGCGGTAGCTTATCCTACCCGGGGAGAAATCGTCGTATACGATGAACCGGGTAAGGCCCGCGAGCTCAAAGAAGTATTTACGCATGAGTTAACTCACATTTTTACCCAACAATTTTTTGATAGCCACCAAACCGGACGTATTATGACGCCTTTATGGTTGGATGAGGGACTTGCGGTATTTATGGAAGACCAAGCGCATAGTAACCAGGGCGGCGAATGGGCGCAAGATTTCAAAACGCTTAATTTTCAGCGAGATCCGGCACAGGATAAACCGGCTTTTGCGTCTTCGTCCATGTTCGGTTCTGGCGCCGGTAAGAAATTTTCCACCAATCGTAAAGGAAAACCGCTTTTCTTTGTTCCGTTTGGCAAATTTATGGACGAGAATTCCTTACAGAATGCGGAAGGCTCTAACCGGGTGCAAGATTGGTATTTTCAAGCTTATACCGTGGTGCGCTTTTTGCTTAATCCTGCCGGGGGAGTATCTCCTTCCAACCGGATGCAATTTGAGCAATTTACCCGCCTGATTGCCCAAGGAGAAGCCGTGCGTAATCCGTCTACCGGGTTTTTGATGAAGGATTCCCGCGGTAAAACGGTTTATGAACCGTACTCCGTAGAAAAGGCATTGGGCCGGGCGTATCGGTACAATACCATTGAGAATTTTGAAGATGCTTTCTGGCGGTGGGCGGGCCGTTAAGATTTACATTCGTTACGATAAAAACCCCCGGGTTTAACCCCGGGGTTTTTTGACAAAGATTTATTTACATGGATTGCATGATGGCTTGAATTTCTTGTTGGAAAATGCGGCTCACGCGTCCGGTTAAATCTCCTTCCAGTTCGGCCTTTTGATAGGCAAAAGTCATAAGCAATTGGGAAGCCAACTCTTGGTCAATATCTCCGGCGTTAATTTTGCGTTGATTGTCTACAATATTGACGGTCAATGCTTCTAATACAGGCAGAATTTCATCTGTAATTTCGTCTGTAGAATTTTGAATTTTGTTAAAAATAGCCGGGATTTGCTGTAAAAGGCCATCAATAGATTTGTTATTGCCGGTAAGTTGTCTGCCGGATCTTACATCGGCTTCATAAGCTAAAAGCCCGGCCCGTAAGGCGGTAGCAGTATCTACTACCGGTTCCAAGTCTTCTCCTACGGGTTGTAACAGCGGTAATAGTTCGTAAGGCAAGAACGAGCTGTTGATGATATATTCCAGTTGTGATCTTTCCGGATATTTCCCGTTTACGGTAGTCGGTGCAGATAGTACTTTTATTGTTTTGGCAGGGAGGGCGGGGTTGGCTAAATTTTTAGGCAACATGCTCCCGGCGAATACGGCATTGGCGGCGACTAACGCCACCAACATACATAACCATTTTTTTAGGTGCATACGGCGGTCTCCTTTTTATAAGTGTTTCTACGAATAGTCTAATGAATTTTGTGAGGAAAAACATGGGCCTTTGGACCTACTCGTACCGAATAAAAAGACCTATAAAAATGAGAATTTTTTTAGAAAAATATACTAAAATATAACATATGATTATACCTACTATTATTGAGAAGAACGTCGGTTACGATATTTTTTCCCGTCTGCTTAAAGATCGTATTATCTTTGTAGGCGGCCGCGAAGGCGAAGTGGATACCGCCAGCGCCAATATGATTATTGCCCAACTCTTATATTTGGACGCGGATGATTCCAGCCGGGAAATCAACCTTTACATCAATTCTCCCGGCGGCTTGGTAACGGCCGGACTTGCTATTTACGATACTATGCAGTTTATTAAAGCTCCTATCACCACCATTTGCATGGGTCAAGCGATGAGCTTTGGCGCTGTTCTATTGGCGGCAGGTTCTAAGGGCAAACGGTATGCCTTGCCGCATGCTCGCATTATGATCCACCAACCGCTTATTTGGGGAGGCGGTATTTCCGGGCAGGTAACGGATATTGAAATTGAAGCGCGCGAACTACGCGATAACAAAGAGCATTTGTTAGACATTTTGGCCAAACACACCGGGCAAGATAAAGAAAAAATCCGCCAAGACAGCGAACGCAATTACTATATGTCCGCGCAAGAAGCCAAGGCGTATGGTTTAATTGACGAAGTCTTGGAACTGAAAAAATAAATCAGCTCGTTGTTTAGTGCAAAAATTTAGAGCCGCTTACCGAGCGGCTCTTTTTGTCTACCAGCTACCGAAATGTATTTTTTGATCTGCCGTGTAAGCGTGTTGTTCTATCCGGGAGGCCGTAGCATCCGGATATCCGATCCCAATGTAAGCGGCCATCAGGTAATCACTCGGAACACCCAATTCTTTGCAAACTTTTGTTCCTTCTTCTCCGATTGGTACACTCAAAGAATACCCCAATCCCTCAGCTGTGGTAGCTAAGAAGATATTTTCAATTACGCACCAAATAGAAGCAAAACCGTTTAATTGATCCACCGATTTTGCCCGCAAACCGGATGCTTTGAATAAGGGAATAATGATATACGGGGCGTTAAATAGCATGGAATATTGCCGGGGCATGGCATATCGGTACATTTTTTGTTGGACTTTATCCGGCAGAGAATCCAAAGAATTGTTTTGTTCAAATTCTTCTACGGCGGCCTTTGTAAAACGGAGGGCTTTTTCTTTTTCTTGCGGCGTATGTAATACGATAAATTCCCACTCGCGTAAGTGGTTGTGCGTGGGGGCTTTTAACCCGGCTTCCATGATTTTTTTAATCATGTTTAACGGTACGTCTTTATTTTGCCAATCACGGCAGGTCTTTCTTTTTTTGATTGCTTCGTAAATTTCCATAAAAGGTTGCCTCCGGTTATGTAAGGGTTCAGTTTCATTCTACTATATTCTTTTCTTGATGAAGTGTGGGGAAAAAATTAAAATTAGCAATCTTTTAAAATGCTTGCTAGTTTTGCGCCAATTTGTTACAATATACTCATACGCAAGAACGGGGGTAAAAGCGTTTTTGCCCGATTTAATTTTAGGAGAATTTTATGGAAGAATCTAGAAAAACTACGCTATCTTTGCCTACGGTAGTACCGGCGGTAGCCATACGGGATGTAGTTATGTTTCCGGGGATGAGTTTGCCGCTTTCCGTAGACCGCGAGAAATCTATCGCGGCGGTAGAACTGGCCCTTAACACACCGGAAAAATATCTTTTGGCAGTTTCTCAAAAAAATGCGGAAATAGATGATCCGCGTGAACAAGATATTTACCACTTTGGAGTCATTGCGCAAATTACACAAAATTTGAAAATGCCCGACGGTTCTATGAAGATTTTTTTGCAGGGCCTGGCCCGGGCTCGGGTAAACCGGTTAGAAATTAACCAAGTAACGGGAGCTTGGTTTGCCAATGTGGAATATATTGAAGAAGAAGATGATAATTCCCCTGTCGTGCAGGCGCTCATGCGTAAAGTGCTGGACGAATTTGACCACTATGCCCGTGTTTCCCATCGTATTGCGGTGGAAGGGGTATCGTTTTTGAGACAAATTAACGATGCTTCCAAATTAGCCGATACGGTGGCTTCTAACATGCTGGTTAAAACACCGCAACGGCAAGAAATTTTGGAAGCAGTACACGTAAAAGACCGCTTGGAAAAAATTCTAAAACTGATTACCAGCGAAGTGGAAATTTTAGGTTTGGAAGAAAAAATTCACTCTAAGGTTCGCGCTCAGATTGAAAAAAACCAAAAAGAATATTATTTGAATGAGCAAATGAAAGCCATTCAAAAAGAATTGAGCCAAAAGGACGATTTCCAAAAAGAATTGGATGCGATGCGCGCTAAAATTAAGAAGAACGGTTTGCCGCCGCACGCCAAAGAAGCCGCCGAAAAAGAAATAGAACGTTTGGCCAAAATGGCGCCCTTTTCTCCGGAGGCGACGGTATCGCGCACCTATTTGGATTGGCTGCTTAATATGCCGTGGAATAAAACTACGGTAGATACGTTGGATTTAAAAGAAGCCAAAAAGATTTTGGATGAAGACCATTTTGGTTTAGAAAAACCTAAAACCCGCATTTTGGAATATTTGGCCGTCAGCAAATTAACAAACAGTTTGCGTGGGCCGGTATTATGTTTTGCGGGGGCGCCCGGTGTGGGGAAAACGTCGCTTGCTAAATCTATTGCGCGGGCGATTGGGCGCAAATTCGTGCGGATGTCTTTAGGTGGTGTGCGGGACGAAAGTGAAATCCGCGGGCACCGCCGTACCTACATTGGTTCCATGCCGGGGCGGATTATACAGGGGATTAGCAAAGCCAAAAGTGCGAACCCGGTATTCTTACTTGACGAGATTGATAAGATGGGTTCTGACTGGCGTGGAGATCCGGCGGCCGCTTTGTTAGAGTTGTTGGACCCGGAACAAAACAAAGAATTTACCGACCACTTTTTAGATGTGCCGTTTGACGTTTCAAAAGTGATGTTTATTACAACGGCCAATTCACTCGCCGGGATACCTTCCACGTTGCGTGACCGTTTGGAAATTATTGATTTTGACGGATATACCGAATACGAAAAACACGATATCGTAAAAGGATACCTCTTGCCCAAGCAAATGAAAGCGCACGGATTGAAACCGGGGCAATTGGACGTAACCTACGACGCGGTAGCGCGTTTGATGCGCGATTACGTGCGCGAAGCCGGGGTGCGTAATTTGGAACGGGAAATCGGCTCGTTATGCCGCAAAGCTGCCAAAATGGTTATAGAAGGTAAAAAGAAAATTACGGTAACGAAAGAAAATCTATATGATTTCTTGGGCGTGCCACGCTACGCTAACTTTGCAACCGAAGAAAACGGTGTGGGTATTGCGACGGGACTGGCGTGGACAAGTGTAGGCGGAGAGACGCTTTCTATTGAAGCTACCCAACTGCCGGGCAAAGGCCAGTTGATTTTGACAGGTATGCTCGGCAACGTGATGAAAGAATCTGTCCGTGCGGCACTGACGTATGCACGTAGCCGAGGATATGGTAAGAAAGTGGATTTTGATAAGACCGATTTTCATATCCACTTCCCCGAAGGAGCCGTTCCGAAGGACGGTCCGTCTGCCGGGAGTGTGATTACAACCGCGCTTACCAGTTTGCTCACAGGGCTGCCGGTTAAAAAGCATCTTGCCATGACCGGCGAAGTAACCATTACGGGGCGCGTGCTTCCGGTGGGGGGAATTAAAGAGAAATTTCTGGCTGCCTATCGCGAAGGAGTTAAAACTATTTTGTATCCGCACACGAATGAAAAAGATGTGTCCGAAATTCCGGAGCGAGTACGCAAGGAATTGACGTTAATTCCCGTTAAGCACATGGATGAAGTGTTACCCCTGGCATTAGAGGGGTGGAACGAGTTTAATGCCAAAGCAAAACAAGCTTCGGTTAAGAAAAAACATAAAAAACAACCGGGCAAAAAAGCAACTGCCAAAGCCGTGGTCCGCAAGGCTGCTAAAAAGAAAAAACGAAAATAAATGTTTGTTAATAATAACCCCCGGCTTTATGCCGGGGTTCTTTTTAATCTTGTGAGACAAGAAAAACGGAAATCTCTTGTCTATTTTTTTTTTTTTGATACACTAATTTTATAGTTTGTCTCGTGTGGGAGTACGTATGGCAAGAAAAGTTGGTTGTAAAAAAGGATTTACCCTCATAGAACTTCTTGTAGTCGTATTAATTATAGGTATACTAGCCAGTGTAGCTTTACCACAATACCAAAAAGCAGTATGGAAAAGCAGGGCCTCTCAGTTGTTTACGTCAGCCAAAAGCTTAACCACCGCCCAAGAAGCTTATTTTTTAGCCAACGGTAGCTATGCCTCTTCGTTTGACGAATTGGATATTAGTTTTGATAATTTGGAAAGAATTACGCATCCGGTTGTTTCCGTATCTACTACTTCTTCGGGATCCGTACGGGGGAACGAATGGATGGAATTAAGTCTTAATAATAGTTCGGCCAATTTTTCATTTTCAACCGCTTTTTTTAGAACGGGGCCTTACAAGGGGGGCGGTTTTGTGTTTGTGCAAGAGGATAAAACACATGTTTTAGCCAAAAAAATATATTGCGTAGAACGTACCGACCATATTACCCCGGCCGGTTCTTTTTGCCCTAGATTGTGGGGGGCGAAGACTTTAAAATATACCAAATGGTCAGCACGGTTTTATGAGATGCCGTAAGTAGATTCTCAGCTTAAAACCCCCGGCTTTATGCCGGGGGTTTTGATTTGTGTAGTAAAAAGAATGAAACGTTTTTCTATTTCTTCTTTTTTTGTGCGGCTCTTCCAACAATTCCATGCAAATACTGTTGGGTGTTTTTCTTGATTACGTTGCGCAGGCACCATAACGCCCAAATGTTGGGAACCGTCATCATGGTCATGGTTAAAATGGCCAAGGCCCACATGAAACGGGTGGAATTATTGGCTTCAGTCGTTCGGGTAAGAGAATCGGCAATCGTCAAATCCCAGGAAAAACTGGTCCCTATCCAACCGCCAATAAACACGAGGGCAATAAATAAAATCCGCGTGGGTTTAATCAGTTTATTACTGCCTTTGCACAAAAATTGGAGTGATTTTTCCGTGTAATATCCCCAGCCGATAATTGTAGTGAAAGAGAAAACCACAAGAGAAAAAATCAAAATCGGCGTGCCGATAAAGGGCACCGTTTTGAAAGCGCTGTTGCACAAGTTGGCTGCGTAAACATTGGGGTTTTGATAATCGCCTGCCAGCACAATTACGAGTCCGGTCAACGTACAAATGAAAATGGCCCAAAACACAGAAGTGGCAGACACAATAGCCATTTGGGTAGCACTGCGGGTTTTGGCTGCTGCCGCCGCCATTGAGGCACTGCCCAGGCCCGCCTCGGTAGCTAAAACGGCCCGTGTTACCCCTGCTGTAAGGGCCGGAATAAGACTTTGCACCAAAGCCATAATCCCTACGCCTACGGCACCACCTGCGGCGGCTTTACCCGTGAAGGCCCCCTTTATAATAACCAATAGTGCAGTCGGTAGATGGGAAAAATTCATGGCGATTACAATAAGGGCCAACAAGAGATACAAACTGCCCATAATCGGTACTAACCACTCCGAATAAGCCGCGATTCGTTTGACGCCCCCAATCACTACGATTGCCGTTAAAGTGGCAATGACTGCTCCCACGTACCAGGGATTTAAATTATATCCTTCGCGTAAGGCATCGGCAATAGAGTTGGCTTGTAACGCACTCCCGGCGGTTAAACCCATGAGCATGGTTCCGACGGCAAAGATAATAGCCATCCATTTGTTTTTAAGGACGTTGGCCAAATAATACATGGGACCGCCCACATATTCGCCGTCTGCCAGGCGTACCCGGTATTTAAATGCTACCAAGCACTCGCTATATTTTATGGCAAAATTAAAAAAACCGGCTACAATCATCCAGAATAAAGCCCCGGGGCCGCCTTCGGCTACAGCCGTTGTAACCCCGATAATGCTTCCGGTACCGACGGTGGCACCAATCATTACGGCTAAGGAGCCAAAACTGCTCACTACCCCTTCCGAATCGACTTTTGATACGGACAATTTCATGGCCGGCCAGGTATATTTTTGCAAAAAGTTCAGACGGATTGTAAAATAGATGCCCAAAAACAGTAACAAAAAAATCATGGGGGGGCCCCAAATAAGAGTATTAAATCCGTTTAGCACGTCATAACCGGTCTGTACGCTGGGAGCCGATACGAACGCTGCCACGACGTGATATAAATTGATAAAACTTTGCATAAGAGTATATTTCCTCCTAAAATGTGCAACTTAATAATTTTATCAAAAATTAAGAAACTGCGTGTGGATAATATCTTTTTATGAGCTAAAATACTTTTCAAAATTCCTCAATATGATATATAATTTAAAAGATGAAGTACGGGTAGCTTATCTAAAGGAGAAAGGGTTATATGAAAAAATTTTTTGTTGTAGTAGCCATGGCGGTTTTGACCACGGCCTGTGCTAACCAGACCGGTAATACAAGAAACAGCCAAACGGGCGATAACGTTTACTATACGTCTTCCGATGGTACCCAATCTAACAGAGATGTAAAATATAACATCATTGACCAGGAATTTGATGACATGCTTGCGCCGGATTCCGACTATGAAACCCTTTCCGCGTATGAATTACAAGCTTGCGGCGATTCTTATTTGCCACCGGCCGAATTGAAAAAAGCCAAAAAGACGGCTACCGCTTCTTCCAAAAAGAAGGCTAAAAAGGCGGCCTCTAAAGTTACGAAAAATAAAAAAGTGGTTAATAACGTAACCGTTCACTACGTGGACGGGCCGGCTCCGGTGCCGGCGGGAACGATTTCTTCGTCCAGCACGACCACTACTACCACCTCCAACTCCAGCTCCTACACCGGCGGAACCGGTAGCTATACGGGTGCTGCCAACTATGCCGGTACCGGTAGCAGTTATTCCAGCACCGGAAGCAGTTACTCCAGTACAGGCAGCAGCTATTCCAGCAATAGCGGTGGCTCGTACACTTCTTATTAACGTGCTAGAGCTGTATGCTAAAAACGTTGGAAAATGAAGCCGTTCTTATGCAAGAAGCCCAGCGTTTATATGGGTTATTGCATGCGGTATCCAAGACGAAAGCTGATAAATGGACGTTGGAAGATTGTCTGGTGGCGGCTCCTTATACACTTTGTATCAATCGGTTTAAGCAAGAGCGAAATGCGGTAATCTTGGCGCATTCTTATACGACGCCCGACCTGGTGTATGGTGTAGCGGATTTTCGGGGCGATTCGTACGAGTTGGCGCTAAAAGCACGCGAATCTACCGCGGACGTAATTATTTTTGCGGGTGTGTGGTTTATGGCGGAAACGGCCAAGATTATTAACCCGTCTAAAAAAGTGTTTATTCCGGCGGGGAAAGCCGGTTGTACGTTGGCTGATTCTATGACGGCTGCGCAAGTGCGTACCCTACGGGCCAAACATCCCGGAATACCGGCTCTTTGCTATATTAACAGCTCGGCCGAAGTAAAAGCGGAGTGTGATGCGTGCGTAACCTCCGGTAATGTATTTGATATCGCCCAGAGAATGCCCGGCGATGAACTTATTTTTGTGCCGGATATGTTGATGGCGGAAAATTTAGAAGCTGAACTAAAACGCCGGGGTACCCCTAAAAAAGTTATTTCATCCGGCGGTTCGTGTTGTGTTCACGATAAATACCGGCCGGCACAAGTGGAACAACTGCGTGCACAATATCCGGGAATACGGGTTTTAGCTCATCCGGAATGCCCCATAGAAGTATGCCGATTGTGTGATTATGTGGGCAGTACCAAAGGGATGGTTTCTTATGTGGCGAAATCGCCGGATCACACGTTTGGTATGCTCACGGAGTTCGGGCTTGTCAATCGGTTGGAAGCGGAACATCCGGATAAGCAATTTGTGTGGCCGTTTGGCGTTTGCAGTTACATGAAGAAAAATACGCTTATCAATACGTTGGAAGTATTGGTGGAGCCTCGTCCGGAGCAAATAGTAGAAGTGGATGCAACGGTGGCCGAGCAGGCTAAAAAAGCCATTGATAAAATGTTTGAGTTAGCAAAATGATACTGGATAAAATTATTGAACTGGCCTTAGAAGAAGATTTGAGCTTGGGGGACATTACCTCCGATACGATTTTTTCACCGCAGGATCAAGCGGTAGCCGTGATTCGCGCCAAAGAAGATTTAGTTCTTTGCGGTTTGCCTACGGCGAAAGAAGTTTTTGCTGCGGTGGATCCGGCGGTGAAATTCAAGCCGCTTGTTACTGAAGGCGCTTTTGTAAAAAAAGGCGAAAATGTACTGGAACTTACAGGCCCTGTAGTATCTATTTTGAAAGCAGAGCGTACGGCCTTGAATTTTTTGCAACGTTTAAGCGGTATTGCTACGGCCGCGCGTGAATATGCGCAAATCGGCCAAAAATATGGCGTGATGATTGTGGATACACGCAAGACGCAACCGGGCATGCGCCGCTTAGATAAATATGCTGTGCGTATCGGCGGAGCGCGTAACCATCGTATTAGTTTGGCCGATAGCGTAATGATTAAGGATAATCACATTGCGGCGGCCGGCTCTATTACCAAAGCCGTGCAAAAGATTAAATCCGTTATTGGGCACACGCCTAAGATTGAGGTAGAAACAACTAGTTTGCCGGAAGTACAAGAGGCACTTGCGGCGGGGGCGGATATCATCATGTTAGACAATATGACGCCCGAAGAGATTGTGCGTTGTAAACAAGAAATTGCCGGTCGGGCAATTATAGAGGTTTCCGGCGGAGTCAATAAAGAAAATTTAGAAAATTATTGTAAAACAGGTGTGGATGTGATTAGTATGGGGGCACTCACACATTCCGTTCCTGCCAAAGATTTAAGCCTTAAAATAGTAAAATATATATGATCGTGTGTGAGAGGCAAAGTAAAATGGATTATAAGCCGTTATTTTCGCAAGTGGTAAGCCGTTCCAAGGCTTCCGCCATCCGCGAACTTTTAAAAATTATTTCTCAACCGGATATTATCTCGTTTGCGGGGGGACTGCCCGACCCGGCTTTATTCCCGATAGATGAAATTGCCGGTATTATGCATCAGGTTGTAGAAAAATATCCGCAAGCTTCTTTACAATATGGCTCTACCGAAGGGCAGGAAATGCTAAAAAAAGAGTTAATTAAGCTCTTGAAAGAAACGGAAGGCATTTCGGCCTGTGCCGAACAACTGCTTGTTGTTTCGGCTTCCCAACAGGCGTTGGATATGTCGGCCCGGGTGTTTGTCAATCCGGGAGATTGCATTATCACGGCTTCTCCTACGTATTTGGGCGCGCTGCAAGCGTTTCAGGTAGCGGGGGCAGATATTATTGGTGCCGCCAGTGATGAATGTGGCATTTTGCCTCAAGATTTAGAGACCAAATTACAAGCATTGAAAGCACTGGGAAAACCGTGTAAATTTATCTATTTAGTACCTGATTTTCAAAACCCGACGGGGACAACAATTCCGGAAAAACGCCGGGTGGAAATTTTGAAATTGGCCGAAAAATACGGTACATTCATTTTGGAAGATTCACCCTATCGTCAAATTCGTTTTGAAGGTACGTCTCCGCGTACTTTTTACGCGCTTGACCAAGGCAAAGGCCGTGTGATTACCATGTTTACTTTTTCCAAAGTGTTTGTGCCGGGATTCCGGTTGGGTTTTATCGTCGGCCCGGAAGATGTAATCCGTAAATATGTTATTTTAAAACAGGCTATGGATTTGTGTACTTCGTCTATTTTGCAATTAGCTACGGCTATGTACTTGCAAGGTGGTCATTTAAAAACCCACATAGAAGACTTAATTGCTTCGTATCGTGATAAACGCGATTTAATGCTTAAAACGCTCCAGGAAGTAATGCCCAAAGATGTTTCTTGGACGCACCCGGAGGGAGGCCTTTTTCTGTGGTTGACGTTACCCAAACACATGGATGCTACAGAGCTGTTGCATAAAGCCGTTGAGAATAAAGTGGCTTATGTGGCAGGGGTTGATTTCTACCCCGACGGCCGGGCCAAAAATGATATGCGCCTTAACTTCTCTTACTCCACCAAAGAACAAATTGTAGAAGGTTTAAAGCGGTTGGCACAAACTATTAAAGAAAATCTATAAAAAATGTTTTTGAGCTAAGTACCCTCGGCCTATTAACCGGGGGTATTTTTTTACCGTTAGCGGCGGCCACTTGGGCCTAGTTTCCTTTTAGGTCTTTTGACTCTTGTGCCCCCGGTACGGATTTTGAATAATGAAAGTATGCGAGTTTATCGTTTTATTTCTTTTTTGGCAATTTTTCTGGTGGGAAATCCTTACTGTTGGGGGCAGCCCCGTGGGGTCGGCCCGGCTATCAAAAAAATGCTTCCATCCGCCGGAAAAGTAACCGGTTCGTTGGAAAGGACAATAGCCGCAAGCATTATTCGCGAACACGGTAGCGCCGGATTTCACGCCCCCTATAGAAACTTCTCTCCTTCTAGCCCCATTCATGCTGGTGATGTGAGTCGCGTGCTTGGTTTTGGGGTCCCGCAAGCAGTTCCGTCCTCATTTTCTATATGGGGGGACAGAATTGAAAATTTTGAGGGATTGCGAAAGCAGGCCTTGGAATGGGGGATGCCGCCGGATATACGCAAGGGGGATATAGAATCGCTCATTTGGGCTTTTGGTGCACCTGCTCGTACGGCAGACAATGCCTCCCGTTACAGTTTATGGCTTTTGTTGTGTTTATATGCGCGGTTGGATAATCCTCTTCTCAATAAAATCGTTTCGCAGGTGGATAGCGCCACGCTTACTCATGCTTCCAAAACTTGGAATTTATTTGAACTATACAAGGGCATTGCCAAACCCCTCGGTTTTGTATACCTCTACGAGAGCACTACCCAATCTTTTTACGTCGTTTCCTTTGATAAAAAGGGGGAAAAGGCAACAGTGGACGGTTGGCCGGGGGAGATTGTGCCGGAAAAGTGAAAATATGTGGAATACGTGGAGGATGTGCTTATCGGTCGTGTTTCTGTACCAATTTTTAAGGTCAAATGGGATGGGGATATACGCGTTTTGGAACATAAAGCCCGGGAGAATAGCTCTGAAATTTTAAATTATGCCGCTAAGTACGACGATGGAACCGTAACGGTAGAAAATATTTTGGCAGATCCGGTTTTTAATGAGTATCATGCGCAGGATGGTACTATATACACGCGTGAGCAAATCAGGCAACGTATGGAAAAGGCCGCTCAGGGGCGGATTTCACCTACTGTGCATGAGTTTCGGGCATTTGGGCAATTTAGTACCGCTATTTATAGGCCAACTCGCCAAGAAATTCACGATCAAATTCTGAAAAAAGTATTTGAAGGATGGGAAAATAAAGTAAACAAGCACCCTACTTGCATTGTGCTGGGCGGGCGCACGGCTAGCGGGAAAAGTAAGTTTAACGGGGTGGTATACGAAGAAGATACCTATTTGGTACTGGACCCGGACCGCATTAAAGAGATGTTGCCGGAGTATCCGGGTTGGAATCATGACGTACATTCGGAAGGAACGGATATAATAGAGGATATTATACAATTGGCCGTAGAAAGAAAAGTAAATGTAGTATTGGACGGAACGATGAACGGTTTGTACGATTTGGAACGTCGGATGCAGTACTTTTCCGCGGCCGGCTATCGGATGGAAGCCCATTATATGTTTGTGCCGAGGCAAGTGGCGGCCAAACGGGCACTCATGCGCTTTTTGGATACCCCTAATGGGCGCTATGTCCCGCCGGAAGTGGTGTTGTCTATGAAGAATGGGGAAAGGAATTTCGATATTATCAAAGATTACGTAGACGCGTGGAGTTTTAGTGATAATAACGTTTCCCCGCAGTTGCCGCCCAAACTGGTCGCCCGGAAAGGAAATTTTGTATACCGGCCGAAAAATCCCACTTGGTTAGACGGACCTGCTATTTTTCGTCCATAAAAATGGCATAAAAAACAACCTCTTCGGGAGGTTGTTTTTTGAGGGAAAAAAAGCGTCCGGCTAGAACAATAATACTTTTAATTCATAGGCAATGGCGGAAATAAGCGCCGCTGCGGGGATGGTAATAAACCACGCCCAAATAATCCGTCTGGCTACGCCCCAATGCACCCCGGAAAGACGCCGCAAGGCACCGATTCCGACGATAGAGCCGGTAATGGTATGCGTGGTGCTAACGGGAATACCCAGAAAAGACGCAATGAAAATAGACGTGCCGGCGGCAGATTCGGCGCAAAAGCCGTCCACGGGGCGTAAGCGGGTAATCTTTTGCCCCATGGTTTTTACAATGCGCCACCCGCCCGAAAGCGTACCAATGGCAATAGCCGCTTGGCAAATAATAACTACTGAAAACGGCACTACAAACTCGCCGTGTTGGATGGCGGCCAGTTCGTGGTGGGAGTAGAAAAACTCCTGTAATGGGGCAATTTCCGTCCCGGCCAGGCCACCCACTAAGAGCATGCTGATGATACCCATGGTTTTTTGCGCATCATTCCCGCCATAACCCAGTGAGTAAGCCGCCGCGGAAAAAAGCTCTGCTTTGCGGAAAAACCAGTCCACCTTAGCAGGTTTAAAATGATTGCAAATATTGAATACAACAATCCCGATTAAAGAACTGAGTAAAAACCCCAGGAGCGGAGAGATAAAAATAAACATTACAGTTTTCAAAATACCGCCCGCTACAAGTGCTTGGGTGCCACCTTTTAAAAATCCGGCCCCGATCAGTCCGCCAATCAGCGCGTGGGAAGAACTGGACGGTAAACCAAACCACCATGTAATTAAGTTCCAACCACAAGCCCCTATCAACGCCCCAAAAACCAAATTGGAGTCTATGAACTGGGTATGGATGATGCCGGCCCCAATGGTTTTGGCAACGGCTGTACCGAAAATCAAAAAGGCAATGAAGTTAAAAAATGCCGCCCACCAAACCGCAAAACGGGGAGATAATACCCGCGTGGAAATAACGGTGGAGACAGCATTAGCCGCGTCGTGAAAGCCGTTGAGATAATCAAAAAACAAGGCTAGGATAATTAAAAAGATAATCCATGTCATACGTTTGGGCTTTCCTTAGTTGTTTTTGACCAAAATGGACTCTACCAAATTAGCGACGTGTTCGCAAAAGTCGGTTGTTGTTTCGGCAATTTCGTAGAGTTCTTTTTGCTTGATGACCATAATAGGATCTTTTTCGTTGGTAAACAAATCAGAAATTGCCTCGTCACGCAACACATCCCCTTCGTTTTCCAAACGGTTGATTTCCACACAATACTCTTGCGTTTCTTTCATGTGTTTTTTGTTGCGTAAGGCGGCTAACGTATGGCGCAGCGCCTTGGTCGTTTGCTCAATGGTAACAGCCATTTTTTTACTATATAACGTTGGCTTGGAAATTTTATACAGGGAAAACCGATTAGTCAGCAGGTAGATATTATCCATGATATCGTCCATGCGGTTGGCCAAGGCCAAAATATCTTCACGGTCAAAAGGCGTAATGAATGTTTCGTTGAGGAGATTGATGGTGGTGTGGGTAAGTTCATCCCCGTAGTGTTCAAATTCATGCATTTTACGTACATTTTCGGGGGAAAAATTTCCCTCGTCTACCAACTTGCGGTAGTATTCTGCCGCGCGGACTAAGTTTTCGGCTTGTTTGTCAAACAAATTAAAGAATTTATCTTCTTTCGGTAAAAACATAGGATTTGTACTCCATTTGATTTAATTTGATTCTTGCAAAACGCCCGTTTTTTAATCAAACGGGCGCGTAAAAACTATTTCTTTAATTCCTTTTTTAACTGCTCAGGCAGATTAACGGCGGCTTTTAAGATCGCCGGATTCTTTTTTACATCTTCTATGAATGCTGCATCCCTGAGTTTATTGCGGTATCCTTTCTCCTGGAAAATATACCGGAACTTAGTATATACGTCGTAAGTGCCGTCTAACAAGGCTACAATATCTTGCACCCCTACAATTTCTTCATCCGTCGGGATAACAAATATTTTCACTTTTGAATTATCGGCGGAAATACAGCATTCCGCTTTGTTGGTGCTGGCGACATTGTTGCGTTCTTTGTCTAATACAATACCGAAATTTTCAAGTCCTTCTAAGGAGTGTTCGCGCACGTCCGGTCCGCGTTCACCGATCCCGGCGGTAAATACGATACAATCCAACCGGCCCATGATAGCCATATACGCACCTAAGTATTTTTTAATGCGGTGCGCTTGTACATCGGCTGCCAAATTGCAAAGTTCATCTCCTTCATCCATTCCTTTGCGTACATCGCGTTGGTCGGAAAAGCGGTCCCCGGTCAGGGCATACATACCGCTTTTTTTATTTAAAATCGTGTACATTTCTTCCGGCGGCATATTCAGCTTTTTCATCATATGAAAGCAAGCTGACGGATCAATATCGCCGGAGCGAGATCCCATAACCAATCCTTCCAAGGGGGTAAGCCCCATGCTGGTATCTACGCAGCGGCCGTTTTGTACGGCTGTTAAACTGGCACCGGCACCTAAATGGCAAACAATCGTATTTAATTCTTCTACCGGCTTATCCATTAACACGGCTGCGCGGCGGGAAGTGTATAACACGGAAGAACCGTGAAAGCCATATTTGCGGATGCCGTAATCGGTATACCATTTGCGTGGCAAGGCATACATATATGCTTCCGGCGGCATGGTTTGGTGAAAAGCAGTATCCATTACACACACGTGAGTAACGTTCGGCAGTAAGGCGCGGGCGGCTTCAATACCCATGATATGAGCTGGGTTATGTAGTGGGGCTAAATCGGCGATATTACGCAACTCGGCTACCACACTATCGTCTACAATAACGGATTTGGCAAATTTGCCGCCATGTACGATACGGTGTCCTACGGCACTGATAACATTTATATTTTCAATGACGCCGTGTTGTTTATCGGTTAGTGTTTTAATAACGAGGTTGATAGCTTCTTTGTGGTCTTTACAATTTTGTTTTACTTCAAAAGGGGGAAAACCGTTGCGGTCTTGCGTTAAACGGGTGCCGTCTATGCCGATGCGTTCCACCCCTCCGGCACATAAACTTTTCTTTTGATCCCAATCGTATACGCTATATTTTACGGAAGAACTGCCACAATTTAAAAATAAGATAATCATTAGGTTGTCCTTTTAAGTCCCTTGCGGGGATAGATATGAAGGAAAAATTCCTCTTATTATTATTGTAGCAAAAAAATGTTTCGGGTGGATAGAGCGCCGTCCAGTTAAAAAATCCCCGGGAGTGCATCCCGGGGAAACGAATTGAAGAAATACTTTTTATTTTTTCTTTTTATCCTGTTTATATATACGGGTTAATTCCTTATCCAAAGAGGAAGGGGGAACATTGCCGATGCGGAATAATTTGGAATGGAATTCCGCTTCGTTAAATTTCTTTCCGAATTTTTTGCTGTACTTATTGTAGGCTTGTTCCAACGCATCCAACCCGATAATATAGCTGACGGCTTCACCGGGGTTTTCGGCGATGTCGCGAACCATGGCTTCCGCTTGGGTTTGTTCCAAGCCGTGTTCTTGTGTTAAGAAGTCCATGGCCCGTTTATAAGAGAATTGTTGCGTGTGTAACAAGGCGTCCGTAAAAGCCGCCAGCGCATGCAAGTATTCATCCCAAGCCAATACCAATAAATCTTCGTTGGTGTTGAAATACCCATGTGTTTGAGCCAAACGCTTGGCATAGGCTTCCCAACCGTTGATCATGCTTTTGGACGGGAAAAGGCGGCGAATGTTGGAATTATTGATTGTAGATTCGGCCTGATAATAGCGTCCCGGGACTAGTTGTCCGCTAATCATCAACTTGCGGGTGGGGATGTTGAAATCCTGGTCAAACAAGGTTTGCTGGTTCAACGCATTTCCCGCCGGTAAGCGCAAGTAGAAATCAGATTTCGGTGAAAGCTGATTGGCAAACGGCGGCACAAATAAGTACGGAGTGGCCAGCGTATAATATTGCGGCAATTTAGCCAAGTTGAAGGTAATGTCTTTGGCCGGCAATACGCCTCGCGAAACAAAGAAATTTAGAGCTTCTTGGGCATCGTTTTGCAACGTCTCCAACGGTTCCGAATCAATCGGAGCTTTCATGAAGGTTTTGGCCGCTGCATAAAAATCTTGTGCGTTACGCACTTGCGTAGGCAAGACCGTATTTTTGTCGTTGGTTCTTTTAGTGAAAATGGTTTCGGTAACAGGTTGGCCATTTTCATCCAGTACGGTGACTTCTTCTGTATCTACAGCCGGTTGCACAAAAGGTTCCAAGGCTTGTGTTAAGTTAGCTTGTGCTTCTTGCAGATTCTTATCTAAACGCCGGAAAAATAGAATCGGCTTTTTGATATCTTGGTATTGATAATGCGTATTTAACCATTGGAAGTATTCATCCGCACCCAAGCGAAAATCTTCGTCGGTGGGCTTTTGAGAAAGTTGTCTAAACACTTCAAATAATTTTTTGGAAGCCCCTTTGGCGTCTTGGGTAATACGCATGATTTGTCGTTTGGCTTCTTTGTCGCTCACGCCATCTAACAAAATTTGGTTCCACTCGTTAAGAGACAAAAACGCATAATACGCTTTTTCCATGCCCCGTTCAATTAACACGGGATCTGCAGTCGTTAAGTTTTGTTCGGCCAAGTCAGCCACGGCAGGCAAGGCCGCTAAGCGGGACAACAAATCTAATTTTTGGCGTAACGGCGAAGCAAGTTGTTTGACCAGCAAGTCGTGTACGGAATCTAAGGCCTGCGTATAAAACAAAGGATTTTGAGAGTCTTTTTTCAGTTCTTCTTGTTTGATGGAAGATAGCAATGCCTTTTGCAACATAAGCCGTTCTACTCTTCTGGAAGCGGACAGTTTTTTGTCATTAATTTTATCTAAAGCCGTTTCAACGGAACGGAAGGCTTCAAGCGTTTGCTTGTTTTGTTGGGCGGTCCGCACATTGAGTTTGTCGTCTACCGAATTATATCCCAAGCGGGTGGCTTCTTCCGGCAAGAAAGACAAAATCACAGACGAATAGCGGTTAGAAACCTCGTTAAGCATGTTGTCTTCCAAGATGGTTTCAATATCGCCGATAGCAAAGGCTTCTTGGGCTTGGGCATATACGGGGAATAACAACCCGGTGCACAACACAAGAAGAGTAGAAAGTTTGTTTTTTTTCATGCGTATTTCCTCTTCGTAAAAGATATATAGATATTTAAATTGTATTCGTTTATGTGGGGGATTGTCAATTAAAATTTAACTTGAAAATAGGGATACATTGACAGGCAGAAAAAACGGAATAAACTTTTGTTAGTAAATCCGGAATTGTTTTACCCACGAGTCATTTTTTTGCTATAATCTTAACAGTAAACCTTTTAGGGCCATTAGCTCAGTTGGTAGAGCAGACGCCTCTTAAGCGTAAGGTCGTGAGTTCGAGCCTCACATGGCCCACTTTTTGGGAATCCAAAATAATAAAACAACGGACGGGTGGCGGAACCGGTAGACGCGTACGCCTTAGGAGCGTATGGAGCGATCCGTGAGGGTTCGAGTCCCTCTCCGTCCATATTTTCGGCCTCGGCCGATCAGAGGAGTGTAATGATGTCCATTTTTAAAACTGCTCAAAGCGGGGAAGTTAAAACCAAACAACTTAATAAAGAGGGCTGCCGGGTTACTTTATCGGTAGAAGCATCTGCGGCATTAGTAACAAAAAACTTTCAAAATGCAGCTGTTCAAGTTCAATCTCGTGCACAAATGCAAGGGTTTCGCGCGGGGAAGGTGCCGTTGGATTTAGTAAAACAAAATTTTGGCGGGCATATTAAGGAACGCGCCTTGGATTTGACGGTTAAATCTGCCATCGGGGCTGCTGTTACGGAAGCTAAGTTAGACGCTGTCGGGGTGCCGACGCTTACCAAGGCCGATTTTGCCCATTTTGAAGAAGGTAAAGCATTCACTTTTGAAATTGCGGTAGATGTAGCGCCGGAATTTGAAGTCAAAGATTACAAAGGCATTGAAATTAACAAAAAAGCCGAATCTGCTACGGATGCCGATGTTACCGAAAACTTGAACCGGGTACAAGAAGCCAATGCCCGCTTGGAAAGTGCGGCAGAAGGCGCTACCATTGACGATAAATGCTATGCCGTTATTCACTACACGGGCAAACGCAACGGAACGGACGATTATAAATTAAGTGCCGATTCCGAACTGGTAGATATGTCTGCTCCTCAAACAATGCCCGGTTTGGCCGAAGGATTAAAAGGTCTTAAAAAAGGCGATGTAAAAGATATTGAGACCAAAGAAGGGAACGATACGATTTCCTTTCATGTAACGGTAGATGATATCAAGAATAAGATTGTACCGACGTTGGATGATAACTTTGCCAAAGACATGGGGTTTGATACGCTGGATGCCTTAAAGGCAAAAGTGAAAGAAAGCCTGGATGCCGAGGCTAAACAAACGGCCCAACGGGACGAAATTGCTCAAATTGAAAATCATTTGGTAAAAATGAATAATTTTGAATTACCGCAGAGTTTGGTGGAAGAATATACGGAGTCTTCGTTGCACAATTTTGTACATAACATGACGCAGATGAAGCCCGAACAATTGACTGCCGAACAACATAAAGCGTTTGAAGATCGCATTCGCCCGACGGTGGAAAAGGATTTGCGTATTGGATATATTGTGCACGCAATTGCGAAGAAAGAAAATTTGGAAGCTACCGATACGGATTGGCAAGCTGAATTGGATAAGAGCATTGCGTCTTCCCAAAATAAAACGGATGAAAAGAAAATCAGAGCTTTCTTTGACGAGCGTAAAGCCCATATTTTGGCTACGCTTACGGAACGCAAAGTGTTTGATTTCTTAAAAGCTCAAGCCAAATATAAATAGCTATTATTCACCATACATAGTTTAACCTTCAAAAAGGACGGACCGATCGGTCCGTCCTTTTTGCGCTCCCGGGTACCATCATCATGAATTTATTTTGCTATAATCTTGTATATGGGAAAATCTTCTATTTGGGTAGGTATTTTGGCTGTTATGTGGGGGTCGTTTCCCGCAATTGCCCAAGAAACGGGGCAGTTGGGGCCGACTGCGCAGGTTTCCGCCCCGGCTCCGGCTACTGCTAAGCCGGCTTTGGCGGCTGCCCGTTTGGATAACCAATTAAGCGAAACGGTGCTGCATAAGAGCGTACTCAATTACACGTTGCCGGCTGAAATAGCTGCCATAGCCCAGAAATGTGCACAACACGGCGTGGAAGAGTGCTATTTCTCATTTAAATCCTTGGAAAACTCCCCTGACACACAATTGGCGGCCGCAGCCCATTTGGAGCTGGCCTTGCTTTCTATCCAACGCGGGCTTGTTAAACAAGGTCTTGCCCATATTGAAAAGGCTGTTTCTCTCAATCCGGATGATCCCTTTACGCAACTGACGAAAGGATGGCTGCTGTTTAGCGCCGGTAAATATAAAAAAGCACGTAAAGCGTTTGAAGATTTGTTTTATCTGACAGCTGATTTTGAATATGTTTCTTCCGCAAAATTAGGCGATGCCTTGGCCTGGTATTTTAGCGGCAATAAAGAAAAAGCCGCTTCGGAATTGCAATATTTGTATACGTCCAACCCGTATGCGATTTCGTTTGTGTCTTTTATGTTGGGCAAAATTGCTTCCGAGATGAAACCGGCAAAAAAGTTAGCCCCCGTATTCTTACAACAAGCCCTTTCTCATGATGAAAAAAATTATGCGGCGGCGGAATTGTTTGCCCAATTAGCGGAGAAAGAAAAAAATCATTTGCATGCTTGGCAGTATTACGCTACGTTATATAATTTGGATCCTCAAAATAAAAAACTGGCTCAAAAGATTGAAAAATACGGCCGGGAACTGGGCGATAAAAGCGTGGATTATTTGTTTTATTTGCGCTTGGAACAACCGATTGTGCACGTTATGACGTCTACCCCATCCGAACTGGTCAAAGTAGCCTTGTACGCTAACCGCGAACAGATCCCGCAAGAGTTAATTTCTGCCTCGGTTATGGGGTCCGGTACTTTGTTGGTACAAGACGAAAAATTGGGCGAAATTTTGCGGGTGCCTTCTTATATTGAAAAAACAATTTCTTTTAATAAAGAAACAGGCGGAGTAGATTTAAAAGATGCCCGCGGGCATGTAGAGTTTTCCGCCAAGCGCCCTTTTTCCATCTTCTTAGAAAAAGAAAAATACACGTTGCTGGTGCGAAATGCCCGAACAGAAAATATTTTTGCTGCGGATTTGAATGATAAAGAATTGAAAGGTTCTCTAACGGTGGTTCCTACTCCGCAGGGATTTAAACTTATTAACAACGTATATGCGGAAGACTTAATTCCGGCTTTGCTGGCTACACAAGCCCAAAATATCAAACAGGAAGCCGCCCTTACGGCGTTGGCGGTGGTCTTTCGTTCGGCCTTATCGCAAGCGGTACAGACACCAAAGGCAACCCCTTATCACATTACCGATAACGACCCGGCTTTCCATTTTTCCGGAATCAATTTAATTTTTAAAGATTTGTTAGATGCTTCCAAAAAATCCGGCGCGATTCGCTTAACCCAAGCGCAAGCCGGTTTTTATACCGATTGCGGCGTTGTGACTGCCGATTCGTTAGCGAATACAGCATCTAAACCGGGTTATGTTTTCTCGCCCGCCAACGTAAGCAAATATATCCTTTCCAATCCGCCGGCAGATTTGTATTCTCGCCCGCAGGATCCGACGCAGTGGTCGGGCATTAAGTGGATTTATTTGTACGAAGGAAAAGAGATTGAAAACCGTCTGGCTTACAAACTCAACATCGGCCGCCTACGGGCTATTACGCCGTTGCGTTACACGCCGCAAGGCCGCATCTTGGCGATGCGCTTTGAGGGAAGCAAAGGCTCGTACGAGGCACAAACCCCGCAAGAATTGGCGTTTATTTTGAGCGCGGGGACGATGCGTTCCAACCTGTTTGATATTGTACCCATCTATAAAGGGAAAAATATTGAGCGCATTTTAGTGCGCGGGTATGATACCGGCCTGGGAGAAGGATTGTGTTTGCGTGGGGCGGATGGTTTAGCTAAACAAGGTGCGGACTATATGGCTATTATAAAATATTATTTTCCACAAGCCCGTATCTTAAATACCTCCACAGGAACGGTTAATTAAATGGAAAAAACAAAAATTCTGTATTTCATCACCCGTATGGATCAAGGCGGCGCCCAAGCCAGTGTGCTTTTGACGCTTAAAAATTTAAATAAGCAACAATTTGAAGCTTTTTTAGCCACGGGGCCCGGCGGCCGTTTGGAAAACCGGATTAAACAAGATGCCCAGCATGTATTTATTATATCCGCGTTGCGTCATCCGATTCATGGTAAATATTTCTTCCATGATTGTTGGGCCATTTTACAAATGGGGCGCGTGTTGCGCAAAGTTAAACCCGATATCGTACACACCAATGCCCCCAAAGCCGGTGTGTTAGGACGTATCGCCGCACGGATCTTTTGGCGTAAAGCCAAAGTGGTACACACTTTTCACGGGCTCGGGTTTGCTAAAGAACATGGAGAACGGCAGTTTAAATTTTTTGTCATGGTGGAAAAATTTTGTGCAAAATTAACCGATGTGCTTGTGTTTGTTTCGCGTAAAAATGCATTAGAGGCCAAGCAATTGGGCATTGGCAAAAATGTGCGCACGGAACTGATTCGCGCCGGTATTAATTTCAACCCTATTTTGCCGCTTAAATTTGATCCGGTAGCCAAAAAAGCTTCTCTTAAAATACCGGCCAACGCCAAAGTGATTTTGGCATTGGCTAATTTTAAGCCGCTTAAAAATCCGGTTCATTTTGTGTTAGCTGCTTACAAGGTGCTCAGCCAAATGAAGAACGTATATTTTATCTTTACCGGAGAAGGCCCTTTAAAAGAAACGGCTATCAATTTAGCTAAGAATTTAAGTATTGAAAAACAGGTTTTATTCCCGGGTTGGCGTTCGGACGCGTTGGAATTATTAGCTATCAGCGATATTTACGCGAGTGTGTCCCTTCGCGAAGGATTGCCTATGTCTTTACTGGAAGCCATGGCCATGCGCATACCGGCTGTCTGCTATAATGTAGACGGCATTAGCGAAGTGGTTACCAATAATAAAACCGGTTTTTTAATACCGCCCAACGATATTAATACCTTTGCAGAAAAACTGAAAGTGCTTTTGCGCCACACTGCGTTGCGGGAGCGGTTTGAGGCGGCCATTGACCATCGTGATTTTTCCGAATTTACGGTTTCTACCATGGTTAAAAAGCAAGAGCGTTTATATCGCAGTTTAGTACCGCCTACCAAAAAGAATGGGGGAAAAAGACGCTTTTTCAGACGGCGCTATTTTAGAAAACACAGCGGGGGGGAGAAACATGGATTACGCCACTAATGAATTGGAGCGGAAGGTGCTCCATATCAGCCGCGAGCTTGTGGAAAAAAAAATCAAACCGTTACGTGCCGAAATGGATGCCAAAGAACAGTTTTCTTATGAAATGTTGGAGGAGTATCGCCAATCGGGGATGTTTGGTTTGTGGATTGCTAAAGAATACGGCGGTCTCGGCGGGGGGATTACCTGTTTGGCCATGTCTTTTGAAGAGCTCTCACGCGGATGTGCGGGGTTAGCTCTTACGCCGGGAACTTCCGCGTTGGGAGCTATTCCCATGTATTTAGCCGCCACCAAAGAGCAACGCGAAAGATGGTGTCCGGATTTAGCCAGCGGAAAAAAATTGTGGGCATTTGCCTTGACCGAAGCGGAAGCCGGTTCTGACGCAACCGCTTTAAAAACAACGGCTGTTAAAGATGGCGATTTTTATATTGTAAATGGTGCTAAACATTTTATTTCTACCGGTAAAGAAGCGGATTTCTATACCGTAGCCGTTAATACCAACCCCAGCCGCGGGGCTCGCGGAATTTCCTTGTTGGTGATTGAAAAAGGCACCCCGGGATTTTCGTTTGGGAAGAAAGAATCCAAAATGGGGATTCGTTCCAACCCGACGTACGAACTGATTTTTGACAACGTCCGCGTGCCTAAAGAGAATTTATTGGGTAGCGAGGGGCGCGGCCTTCTATATGTGCAGGAAACCTTGGATTATTCCCGCCCGGGGGTAGCCGCTCAGGCGGTGGGTATTGCACAAGGCGCGTTAGACGTAACGATTCCGTATTTGCGTGCCCGTAAGCAATTTGGCCAGCCGATTATTACTTTTCAGGCTCTTGGGCACAAAGTAGCTGGACTCGCTGCCAAGACGGAAGCCGGGCGGGCTCTTGTGTACAGCCTAACGCATCGCATGGATCAAGAATTTTTGCCGGCTGTTCAAAATGCGATTGCGAACGGGACCACGATTCATGATGAACTTAAAAAATTAAAAGGTGCCCGCTGGACCAAATACAGCGCGGAAGCCAAATTGTTCTGCTCTAATGTGGCCATGGAGGTCGCCGACGAGTGTGTAACGCTTTGCGGCGGGATCGGGTATATGCGTGATTTCCCGCTTGAAAAATATATGCGGGATGCCAAAATTACCCAAATTTATGAGGGGACCGTCCATATTCAAAAAAATGAAATTATTACTGCTTTGATTAAGGAATACGCAACTAGCGGTACTTCAGCGGACCGTCCTTCTACGCCCGCAACTATTCCGCTTGAAGAAGTGTTGCGCGGCTATTGTCAAAAACAGGCAACCTCAACCGGGAAAGAAAGAGAAGACCTCTCACAGGCCGAAGTAATTGTGGCCGGTGGGCGCGGTCTTGGAAAAAAAGAGGGTGTGGCCCTTTTGCAAAAACTGGCGGACCGGTTGGGCGGGGTAATAGCGGCCACGCGTCCGGCAGTGGATAACGGCTGGATGGAGTCGCGTTGTCAAATAGGAGTAACGGGGCGTACGGTTAAACCCAAATTGTACATTGCTTGCGGTATTTCCGGACAACTTCATCATACGGCGGGGTTGCATGGGACCGATGTGATTGTGGCGATTAACAAAGATCCAAATGCTCCTATCATGAAAATAGCCAACTACGCAGTTGTCGGGGATTTGTATGAAGTTATTCCCACATGGTTGGAAAAATTAAAATAAGTTTTTAACGGAATGAATAAGTCTCTTCACCCCCGATCACTTCGGGGGTTTCTTGTTGGCTTTGACTCTGGCAGAAGTTTTTTCCGGCTTCATTAAGCCCCACGCAAGCCAGGTGCATGAAATTGTGTGTGGTAATAAGTTTGTATTGTAAGGAACTATCATCCAAACGGGTAAATGCTGCTTCCCAGCATAGTTCGTCGGGGTTCTCTTTTTCCCGGCAGATTATTTGACCGGTAAAATATTTAAGTTTTGCTTGTTGCAAGTGTTCGGTTGCTTTTTGAGCTTGCTGGGCGGATAAAGTCTTTCCGGTAGCCCAGTTTTTTTGCCGTCCCCATAACATGACTACTTCTGTTGTGCGGCTGACCTCTACTGCATTACGATAATAAGGGAGTGCAATAGAACTTAATATGCCGATAATCAGTATGACTACTACTATTTCCAAAAGTGTAAAACCTTGCTTCATGGTTTAATTTCCCCAAGCAGTTGGCGCAGCAGGCGGTCTAATTCTTCCGGCGGGACTTGCAAACCAAGTGACCAGGCCGTTTCGTGCAATAAATCTTCCACTATGCGGGGCAAGTCCGTCTGCAATTCATTTAGAGAAAGCGTACGGTCTAAACGCAAGTAATCTTCCAGCACAGTAGCTTGGTGGGTGGCAAACAAGGCGCGCCGGGCACGGGTATTATTCATTTTTAGACGAAAATACAAGGGCCCGCCGGCATTTAATTTATCTAAAAATTTTCGGGCCGTTGCAAAAAAGAGCACCATATTTTGGGCTAATTCTTCCAGTCGCAACGTGCTGGCTGTGTGCCCGTTCACAAGTTCTTCCGTAGAAGCAATTTGCTTATTCATCACAAGTCCGTAGGCATTAAATTCCGTCATCTTATAAATGCCGCGGCGGTTAGAAATTACTGCCGCGCCGTCTTGCACCGGTTGCAAAGGAAGCTCCGGATCCGCCATCGTTCCGTAAGAAGTGTGCGTGGAAGATTGGGCAATAAACGGGGGGATCTTTTTATAATTGGTTAGTGGTTCATCGGGATATAAAGGCAAAATGGCAAGGGTAGATACCACTTCACCCGCGGCCGAAACGGTACGAGTTTTTAAATAGTTTTCAAAATGGCTTTCGGCTTTGTCGTATAAAATATGGCGTAGCCGCTCGGATTTTTTGCGGTGATCCAGTAGCCAAGGCAGTTTCTCCGGGTGGACAATCATTTCGGGGCGGCTGCTTTGGCCGGTGCGGATATATGCACGTTTTGACTTTCCTACCAGATGCGGGGTTAAATTGCTTTGCGGAATTTGCACCAACACAAACATCCGTTCCCCTGTTTTGTCCACACAAATATTAATATCCACAAATACAATCGGATCAATGTATACCTGGATAATATCTTCAATGGTGTTGCGCAGTTTTTCATGGTACGGAATACCCAGAAAGGGGGGGCGAGGTTGGTCGTTTTTATCGTCTTGTACGCCAATAATTAAGATGCCGCCCAGGGCGTTGGCAAATGAGGCAATTACTTTGGCAAATTTCTCATGATTTTTGGGAATAAGATATTTATAGTCCAATTGTTTCCCCTCGGGGACGCGTCTCTTGCAAAACTGGACCACATCTTCAAACGTCAAATCGTGAAAAGGTTTCTCAAAAAACATAAAAGCCCTCCCTACTTTTTTATTATAATAAAATTGTGGTTATGTTCAAGCCGTAGGATAGAATATGAATAATCCGATGCAAGCGCTAGCCAGTGTAATTACGGAAAAATTTATTTTAGCCGCCCCCAAAGAGGCGGCAGAAGCACTTTCTGCGCTTGCTACGCATGAAGTATTGCAACTGCTATCCCCGTTAAAGGCGCAAGTGATTATTGCCGTATTAAACCCGATGGAGGCGCCAAAGGCCGCAGCGGTGTTGCGGCGGCTGCCTTTGCGGCAAGCGTCGTATGTGCTGGCCCGTTTACAGGTACCGCAGGCGGCTAAACTGATGAAAGAATTTTCCGCCCCGTACCGAGAGCGTATTTCTACGGTGTTAGAGCCCTCTTTCTTAGCCCTTTTACAGGAGGCGCAAGGCTACGCACCGGACGTAGTAGGGGGGCTTATCCAAACCGATTTTGTATCGGTGCGTACAGGGGATAAACTGTCACAGCTCATTGAGCGGCTTAAGAATTTACCGCGTAAGAAAATCCCTGCGCTTTGTTTGGTAACGGATAAAGATGGTGTACTAAAGGGTGTCATTCGCCCGGCGGAATTATCGTTTTATCCGGCGACCTCTGTGGTGGGTTCCGTGATGAGTGAAAGTGCTGCCTTACTACCCACGGATACGTTGGCTCGCGCGCGGGAAGTATTTGGAAAAGCAGAGACGGACGCGTTGCCCGTTGTAAACGAACAACAAATTTGTTTAGGGATTTTGTTGCGCGCGCAACTCCCGCCGGAAACAGACAAAAAATCCTTCTGGAAAAAACTAACCGATTAGTTATCTACCTAAAAACCCCCGGATTTACCGGGGGTTTTTTATTTAAGTAATTTTTTATCTCGTTTTTTTGAGGGTTAATACGCCGTCTTCAAAAAACCATTCTTCCATCAGCTCGCCCGTATCGCTGAATTTCTTGGTTACACCGTTGGGCTTGCCGTCTTTGTGGGGGGAAATCAGCGCAATCGTGCCGTTAGGATGATAAATAATTTTATCGCCTACCAGTTTATCGTCCTTATACGTGCATTCGGAGCGTAAGTCCCCATTAGGAGTGTAAACTTTGCATTTTCCATTTAGAAACCCTTTGTGAAATTCGGCCACTTCCAGTACTTTGCCGTCCGGGTAGTATTTTACTTGGCGTCCGCTCTGTACGTCGTCTATGTAAGTGAATTCCTTATATAATTTTCCCGTCGGATGGAATACACGGGCTTTGCCTTGCAACAGGCCGTTTTCGTAAATTTTTTCAATATTTACTTTGCCGTTTTCAAAATAGATTTTGCAAGTACCGTTGCGTTGTCCGTTTTGAACTTCACACGTAAAATACGGCTTGCCGTTTTCAAAAAATTCTTTTACGGTTCCGTCCGGTAATTCGCCGGAAGTAGACTTAATATCTAAATTTTTATCCAAGGTTTCGCTGTATACTTCCTTTCCGTCTACGTAATACGTGCGCATAAAACCGACGTCTTTGGAATTGTGCAAACTGGTTGTTTTCCGAACGATTTCTGTCATACTCGGTTCTCCTGTGAAAGGTGTTTGGCGGCGCATACGGCACTGGCCCACGCAAAATGTAAATTAAACCCACCGCTCTGTCCGTCTACATCCAATAATTCCCCAATAATATATAGTCGCGGGCACAAAAGGGACTCAAATGTATTATAGTTAATTTCTTTCAAATTTACACCCCCTGCCGTTACCATGGCTTCATTCCAGGGGCGCAAGGATGTTACGGTGGCCGGCCAATGACAAAGCGTTTGCAAAGCCTGTTCTACGACGGAAGGAAATTGCTCTTTCATGGATTTATTTTTGCGAAGTCCCTTAAAATCAACTAATAAATTGGCGATAGATTCGTGTAACATTCCGGCCAAAAAATCTTTGGGTTTGCGGGCCGAAAAAAGCTGTAAGCGTTTTTCGAAAAAAGCCTGCGGATCCGCTAATTGGGGGAAGAAATTAAGATGAATGGACACCGGCCCTTTATCCAGCGCGCGGGCAAGAGTTCCACTTGCATTTAAGGCAGCCGGGCCGTTGATACCGTAGGCCGTAAAGATAATTTCGCCTTCGGTTTCTACTTTGGGGTTTGTAGCCGCGGATAAGCGTACTTGGGCGCGGATGCCGGACAAGCGCGAGAAATTTTCTTTTAAACAAAGCCCGCTCAAAGAAGGATGCAACGGCGTAATGTGATGCCCAAACGCGCGAGCCAGTTTATAGCCGCTGTCCGTTCCGCTTAATTGCGGATACGCGCAGGAACCACAAGCAAGCACAAGATGTTTTGTGGTAAAGGTTTCGCCTGATTTTGTTTTAATGGTAAAGAAGGGACCGTTTTTAATGTCCGTGGCAGTTTGATTTATTAAAATTTCGGCTCCGCTTTCCGCAGCGGCCAGTTTGAGTGCATCCAAAACAGCGGTTGCTTTGCCCGTGGAGGGGAAGATGCGTCCGTTTTCTTCTTCGGTAAGCAATACTCCTAATTGTTCAAAATAGTTGTGGCAGTCCTCGTATGAAAATTGGGAGAGGGCAGCGGAGATAAGTGCCGGATCTGCGTGATAATAGGCCGGGCTGACGCGGGTATTGGTTAAATTACAACGCCCATTGCCGCTAGCCAAAATTTTACGCCCGACGAGAGGTTCTTTTTCCAGCACAAGCGTTTTTAGTCCGCACCGCGCACATTCCCGTGCGCAAAGCAGTCCGCTCGCTCCCCCGCCGATAATTAACACATCATAGGTAGTATCCGTCATTACTTACAGTGTAGCAAAATTTGATACACTAAAAATATGAAAAAAATTTTACTTACTTTGCTTGCTTTGTTAGGCGTTTTCTCTTCGTTATATGCTCAATCTACCGGTGAAATTTTAACATTCCCGGCCAATCCCGGGAAGGGTTTTAATTGGGGCTATGTTCTTTATTTGCCGAAAACAATGGACACATCTAAAAAATTACCGATTTTATTTACTATGAACAATGAAGATGAAGAAGACTCGGAAGAAGAATTAGTTAAAAAAGTAATAAAAGATTTACGCCATAATTATAGTCAATATGGAATTGCTGACGGGGTGGGAGTTCCTATGTTGGTGCCGTTACTTTTGCAAGATAAAGAGCCTTTCCACACTCGCCAGCTCAATCGGGCCGTTTTCAAATTGCAAGAAGGCCCCTTTGCACATTTGGATAGGCAAATGTTGGCAATGCTTCATGACGCACGGGCCGTTCTTAAAAAACGTGGAATATTAACACAAAAAAAGTTTTTGCTAGCCGGGTTTTCTACGCCGGGAGTGTTTGCGTGGCATTTTACTATGTTGCAACCCGAATACGTATTGGCGGCGGTTATTGGGGGACACCAGCATTTGATGTTACCTCTCACAACTTACACAGACATTCCTTTAATTTATCCCGTAGGTACGTATGATTTTGAATTATATACAGGGAAGGCTTTTAATAGAAAAGCGTGGCAAAAGATTCCGATGTTTGTTGTTAGCGGAGGGGACGATTATAACGATCCCCTGCCTTACGACCACGTATATAGAGATGAAGAACGTGCCGTTTTTAAACAACTATATGGCGAGGTAAATTTGCAAAAAATTTGGCGCAAAGCGCAAGAAATTTTGGGGCCGCTTGCTCCTAATATCCAATTTCACACATACCCACATTTGGGGCATGAAGCTGTATGGGAAGACCAAATTGAATTTTTGAAAAAACATATAAACGGTGGGCATTTGCAACCTATTGTACCGACGGATACATCCGCTCACCCAGCTTTGCTTCCTCTGCGTATAACTGTATTGTATTGGGGGAAAAATGCCCCGGTTGTCAATGACCGTAAATATTTGGGAGAGAATGATTTGATATTGAAAGCAGATAAAGAAATCCCATATTGGGTGCTTTATAAAAATACTTGTGAGATAGACGTGTTGCAACACACACAACCGGTATTGGAAAATGTATTTTGTAAAGGTGCATTCATGGAGGAAAAGTTTTTACAAATACGGTTAAATGAAGGGCAAGTTCAACAACTTCGTTCATACCAAGACCGTACTTTTTCCGTGCGTTCGCATCATCCGGAAGTATTGGAAATCCCGGCTGATCTTACCTTTACGGTTAAGTAGAGCATTCCCTTGACAGTTTTCTGTATAACAATATACTATAAAGGGAGTCGGGTTTAAGGAGAATAATTATGAAAAATCTCGTTTTTATTTTTACTTGCGTCTTGGGGTTGGCCCTAATGAGCGAAGCTTATCAAACCAAAGGGGCCACGCGCCCTAATTTCTCATCTTCCCCCTCGGCGGAACAAGAGTCCCCTGCCACTACCCCGGAACAACCGGGTGTGCAGACGCGCACGTTTAGTAATTATGGATCTCGGGTCGGTGTTTGGCGGCGTGGAGGCGTGCAGGCTCGGTCAGCTAAGCCCGCTAAAGTGAAAGAAGATGAACCCCAGGAAGTAAAAAAACAAGAAAAAGAATTTGCGCCCATTCCGCAGGTGGAGGCGGAACAAGCGGTATCTAAGTCAGAGGCGACCAAAAAATCGGCCTTTGCTCCGGTAGTGCGTGATTTTACCAAGAAATCTTCCACTGTTAAGAAAGAAGATGAACCTAAGCCGGCTGCTCAACCCGCAGATCCCGCTCAGCCGGGCAATTCGGCCGCGGCCATGGAACAATTGCAAGGTTTGCAGAAAATGATGTCCGGCCTGGGGGGGAATATCCCCGGCGGTGCTGCCGGCGGAGGGATGCCTGATTTGTCCGCCCTGATGAATGCAGCGGGAGGCGGGGCACCTGCTCAACAACCTAAAAAATAAACGGCGGTACAAATTATGGAACGTTTTTTATATCATAAATTGGTTTTGTCGGGGGGATTATGTTTGCTGGGTCTCAGTTTAAGTGCGGCTCCGGCTACCCGAGTGGAGGTCCAACGCCCTACCACGCGAACCGAAGTGATTCGCCCCTCCACAAAAGCGGACGTAACACATCCCTCATCTTCAGTCGGTGTAAACCATCCGGTTGCTTCCGGGGCCGTTTCCAAACCGGCTACCTCCGTTACGGTAGTGAAACCTACTACGACAGTGGTTGTGACAAAGCCGTCCACCGCTGTGGAGGCTCGTCAACCGGGCGAGACGGATTGGAAAGCGGCTTCGCAAGGGTACGGCCATACGGTGGCTTCCCGTTCCCCCGAGCCGCTCAAAACAAGTTCTTCTGCTTCGGCGGCTACTTCGTCTATGAAAAGTACATACCAGCCCCCTCAAGCCAAAGACTTTAAAACGGCTAAACTTGGCGGCGGGGACGAAGGATTAGGGAATAAAATAAACCAAGCAGAAAAGGATGCCGCGGCCGCCTCGCTTAACATTCCGAAAGGAGAAGAGGTTTCCTTGGAGAATGTGATCAAAGCGTCCAATACGGATGTATCTAATTTGCAGAAAAAAGTGGAGAAAAAACTGTAAATAGATTTCTGGAACAATATGTTATATACGTTTTACCCCGGGGCGCGTTCCCGGGGTATTTTTATGGCTATAAACAAGTGGTGGGGGAAAGAGAAATGGTGGGGGGAATAACCCCTAAAAGAAGCGTTTTCCCCCTTTTTATGGGGTGTTATACCCCCTTTTTTATTTGGGGGCTATAAATATAATTTCGGCTAAAAAATTCAATGCCCCCTTTATCATCTGTATAAAGGCGAGCCTTTGTATAACAAAAACGGGTATTTTACTGTTTTTCCGGATAAGTGCACCCCCACCTCTTATTTAATAAGTTTTTGCACATGCCGGTTTGCGTAGTTGCCCGTTTTATCTTTTTGAGCTTGCCAGAACTTCCTTTTTTGTTCAAAAACCCAACTTTTCTATATAAATGAGAAAAATACTTAAAATATAATACTTTTTAAAATCGCCCATTTTATTTTGCCCCATACCCTAGGTACCCCCAAATCGTTTTGGGGCGTTTTAGGAGGTTTGGGGAAAAACGCAAAAATTGGGGTAAATTTATACTTTTAAATTTGCAAAAAAGGAGCGTTTTTTAAAAATCATTTTTGCAGAAAAACAGGCGTTTTTGTATAACTCTTTCGCCACATTCTAATGCTAAAAAACAAAATATAATAAATAGTATTATATTCAATTAAAAAATTATTAAATATTAAGTAAATAATAATAAAAAATAATACTATTTATATGTTTTTATTTTTCTTGTTTTAACGTATATAAATTAACATAATAAAAATTATCGTTAGTAAAATAAATATGACAAATAACCCCCCATATACCTTGGGTTTTATCTAAGTTATAATGTGGGATGTGCTAATTGAAAATAATGTACAAATATTTAATTCGGCATATTAGATTTTTGGATATGTGGCATTGGAAAGAATTCTTGGTAAAAGGGGGTTAAGGCCAGGTTTTGACCAGGGGTTAGGGGAGTTCGGCCGCTTTCTTTTGGGCTAACATGAAGGCATGGGCAAAACCGGCCGGGGTAAGGGAATAGGCCCGGCTTCGCTTGCTCCCTATACAAATGATATAGCCCAATTTTATAGCAGGGGTTAGCTGGCGATCTAACCGGGGAATTTTGAAGCCGGATAGGGCTACGGCTTTTGCCAATAGCAAGGCGCGGCACTCTTCTTGGTGTAATAATGCTTTGCTCCCCCCCAAAATCAGTAAGGCAGCCTCGTCGGTGCTTAGACGGAGCTTTCGGCGTAGAAACAAAAGCTCCCCCTCTTGTTTGAGGAGTTGTTCCCATGGGCGGGTATTGGAGAAAGCGTCCGTTGCGCCGGGGATAGTATGCGGTGCGGGGTTGACCTCGCTTGGGATAGCGGTATTTCCCCTATACATACCGGAAAAATTTCTTGTATAGGGAGTCAATGGGCCGGAAACCGAAGTGTCCTCCCGGTTGCGGGCCGGAGAAAGCGGTTCCTTTTTGACCAGGGCCAAAAAATAATCGCGTTGAGTTTCTATAAATTCCAATGGCCCCTCGGCTTCAAATTCTTCCCCGCTGGCGAATTTGATACGGATTTTTTGTGAGGATGATTTTTCATCTGGCATAATAGATTCCTATTTCAAAATAAGGTTATTCACAATAGTTGTGAACAGCTATAAGACATATAATATTTTTTTAATTGCCATATGTCAATATATGTTATTTTATGTCTTTTAATGTCAAAAAATGTGAATAACACATATTCTAATACGGTAAAAAATCGGTTTTTAAGTCAAAAAATGGCTTGTATATGCAAAAATAGATTCATTTTTGCTTGGTTTTTGCACCGGTTATCCCAGGAATTAGATTTTTCACGGAGTCTAAATTCAAAATTGATACAACCAAAGCTGCGTACCAAAAATGCTAAACTGCAAAATCGCCCTTGATTTTGCGGTAAACGGTAAAGGGCGGAAAAGTGGTAAAATAAGGTAATGAAAAATTTTTCCGCGATTTTATTAAGTTGGTATCAGGCCCACAAGCGTAACTTGCCGTTTAGGGAAACCAAGAACCCATACCTAATTTGGCTTTCCGAAATTATTTTCCAGCAGACCCGCATTTCCCAGGGGCTTTCCTATTATGAAAAATTTTCGAAAAGGTTTCCCTCCCCCCGCGCCTTGGCGGCTGCCCAAGAAGATGAAGTGCTGAAACTGTGGCAGGGGCTTGGGTATTACTCCCGCGCGCGTAACCTACATGCGGCTGCCAAAAGTATGAACGGAGTTTTCCCCCGTACCTATGAGGGGGTGCGCTCCCTGAAAGGGGTGGGTGATTATACGGCAGCGGCTATTTGCTCTATTGCGTACGATATGCCTTATGCGGTGGTAGATGGGAATGTGTATCGGGTACTTTCCCGGGTATTTGGAATTAAGACGCCCATAGATAGCCCTGCCGGTAAGAGAGAATTTACGGTTTTAGCCCAAAAATTATTGGATAAAAAATATCCGGGGGAGTATAACCAGGCCATCATGGACTTCGGAGCGATAGTTTGTACGCCGCAAGTTCCCGGGTGTAAGGCGTGCCCGCTGGCTAAAATGTGCATAGCCAAGCGGGAAAATTGTATAGAGAAATTACCCGTCAAAGCGCAAAAGACAAAAATTTCCGAGCGGTTTTTCCACTATATATATGTAGAGCAAGGGAATTTTGTGTGGTTGCACAAACGTGGGGCGGGTGATATTTGGCAAAATTTGTATGAGTTACCCCTGGTGGAAACAGCTAATAGCGCTAAACTGAAAAAAGCTCCGGCTTGGTGCGGCTGCGCGAAATTATCATTTCTTGGCAAACCTGTTAAACATGTATTGTCGCACCGTGTTATTTGGGCGCAATTGTACCGGGTAAAACTCCCCCCCACCGCCAAAGTGCCGCCGGAGTTTGTGCGTGTTAAAAAGGAAGCATTGGAAAAATACGCTATTCCTCGTCTGGTGCAGAAATTGTTGGAAAAAATCTTATAATTCTTCCGCGCCGGCTTTCCGGGCTGTTTCTTTGAGGATATCTGCGGATTTTTTAAGAGCCAGGGCTTCATGGCCGTCCAATGAAATAGGTATTTGCAATTCTATGCCGTTTTTACCTACAATGGCCGGCATACTTAATGTAATGTCGCTAATCCCATATGCGCCGTGCATTAAATTAGAAACAGGAAGTACCGATTTTTCATCGCGAACAATGGCCTCACAAATGCGTTTGACGGCCATGGCAATTCCGTAATACGTGGCTTTTTTGCGTTGGATAATTTCATATGCACTTTGTTTTACTTCATTCGCAATTTGCTCCATATGTTCTTCGTGGTTGTGTACCCCGCGCATGGTACAAAATTTTTGTATGGGTACGCCGGCTACGTTAGCCGTGCTCCACACGGCAATTTCGCTATCCCCGTGTTCCCCGATAATAAAGGCATGTATGCTGCGGCTGTCTACGTTTAAGTGATTGCCGAGAATCTCGCGAAAGCGTGCCGTGTCCAATACCGTGCCGGAACCCAACACCCGGTTTTCAGGGAGTCCACTCAATTTTAGGGCCGTATACGTTAAAATATCTACCGGGTTGGCTACGACGAGCAAAATGCCCTTATAGTTGCGTTTTTTTATTTCCGGGATAATTTGCTTAAAAATACCGACATTTTTTTGTACTAAGTCCAAGCGTGTTTCGCCGGGTTTTTGGTTGGCTCCGGCTGTGATAATTACCATGGCGGCGTCTGTGATATCGTCATAATTTCCGGCATAAATTTTCATGGGGCGGGCGTAAGCCTTGCCGTGAGAAATATCCATGGCTTCTCCTTCGGCTTTGCTTTGGTCTCTATCTATTAAAACCATTTCGCTAAACAATCCGCTTTGCATGAGGGCAAACGCACTGGCCGCCCCCACAAACCCACAACCGATAACGGCTACTTTTCTATCATTGATTTCACAAGAATTTGTCATAAGATTTCCCCCATATTTGATTATTATATGAAAAAAATACCCGTCCTTGCGGGCGGGTATTTGTATTATACGGCAGTACTAGAATTTATAACCGAAGGTCAAGGAAAGAATATCACTGGATCCATCGGTATATTTAGCGGGCAAGTTGCTGTACTGGGCGCTAGTAGTACCGCTTAAATCTTTAATGAAGATATGGGAATAACCCAGGTCAGCACTCCACGTATTCGTGCGGTACCCTACACCGGCGCTGAGGAGATGTCTGTCATCAGCGGGAACCAAGGTATCCATGTAGCGATCGTTGATAGGCGATTGGTCAAAGGTGTAGCCTGCACGAACGGCCCAGTTTTGGTTGATCTTATATTCCGTACCGAAGTTTACGCGGATAACGTCTTTGTATTTTTTTTGGTTCTTAATATCCGGGCTGGTAAATTCGTTTTTATATTCAATCAAAATTTGATCATAGGAACTCCAGAAAGTTCCCACAATGCCGGCTTCCAATGTCCAGTTATCGGTTGCGCGAAAAGTGGTACCGAATGAAATGCTGTCCGGTAAGGTAATATAACCCAACGCATCTGCATTTTTCATATTTACCGGGTACGAAGGGGCTGGGTAGTCATTACCGCTGGCCGTGCGTACATAACCGGAAAGTTCTTGTTTGACTTTCGTGCGGTACATACCACCGAAAGACCAACGTTCTGCCCAGTTCGGCCGGTAAGTAAAGGAATAATTTCCCCCCCAAGCCACACCTGTACCGTGGATTTTAATAGAATCGGACAAGGCCTGCATATACATCTTTTGAGTAAAGTCAATGGTCATAGCCTCTAATCCCATAGCCAACGACCATTCATCACTAGCGTGTACGGCAATAGTCGGTGTAATGGAAATGGTTTCTAAATTTACTTCATAGGCCAAATTGCTACCGGGCCATGTTTGGTAGTTTTTATATTTCCCGCCTAAACCATAGCGTGAAAATGCGCCAATACCAAAACTAATTTGGTCGCTAAGTTTGGCCGTAGCATAGGCGCTGGGTAAAAAGAAAGTTTCGTCTTCAAAAGAACTGGTACTGCCCGCGATAGTGGTGGTAGCTTCGGGGCGTATGAATGTAGCAGATACTTGTGCCTGCACACGATCTAGTTCGGTAATCAGCGAGGGGTTCGTGGCCAAAGAAGCAGGTTCGGCATCATTTGCCATTACGGCTCCACCCATGGCGGTAGAGCGGCCGCTGTATTCATACAGGGCAAATCCCGCACCGAAAGACATATCGGCTAGCAGGATAGAGCACATCAATATAACTAGTTTTTTCATAATATTTCCTTTTATAATTTAAGATGAAATACCCGTCTATTCCGAAAAACAGACGGGTATTTTTTATTTTTGCAGTTCAGAGAGTTTGTCTTTGGCAATAGTCCCAAAATAAGTTTTGGTGTGGTTTTCCAAGAGATATTTGTAGGATTCTATCGCTTGGGTTTTGTTGCCGGCGAGTTCTTGGCTCAGGGCCAACGTAAGATAGGCTTGCGGAAGAGCAAAGCTTTTGGAATTGTTGGCAATAAAATTATTCATTATATCAATAGCAGCTTGATAATCTTGCGACGCTTGTAAAGAAGCCGCTTGCGAGAGCGTCGCCAACGTGCGGACGGTTTCGTTTTTATCTGCCGTTAATTCCTTATATACATTGGCGGCTTGCGCAAAGTTTTCGGTGGAGAAAAGGAAATCTCCCTTTAATAATTGCGCGTAGGCAGCCGCCGGAGTGCCTGGGTAATCGGCGGACAGTTGATCTAATTGCTTAAATCCGACTTCTTGACCTTCTTGCAAAAACGTAAGTTGTGCCTGATAGTAAGCAGCCCAGGAATTTTCGGTTACTTTTTTAAGGTGGTTGGTGTAGAGAATTACACCGGTTGTTGCCAACGCTAAAATAACAAGCGTAACGAGTACGCGGGTTTGATGTTTTTTATAAAAACGGACGGTCTTGGTTAACAAATTAACTAAGATGTCATTGTTTTCCGCCGCAGCGGTAGTTTGTGTAGTCATATACACATTATAGTAAATTTAAGTGCGGTATACACGACTAGGCCCAATCTTCTTCAGTCAATTGGCGGCATTCTATACCGGTGCGTTGCAAGAAATAAATGCCTTCTTGGCTGCGGTCATATAAGTTTTTGAAGAAAACTTTTTTGATGCCCGCGCTGATAATTACTTTGGCACAATGCACGCAAGGAGACCACGTTACGTAAATCGTCCCTCCCTCGGTGCTAATGCCGTTTTTGGCCGCAAAGGCAATGGCATTTTGTTCGGCGTGTAATTCATTATCAATGGAGAATTTACCATGCAAATCGTAAAAGGTACGACTGCTTGCAAATTCTTCATAAGAAGAAAAATGATCTTTGTATTGTTCTTGGTAAAGATTGCGGAAATAATCTTCACAGTGGGTTTGCCCGGCGGCTGTGCCGTTAAAACCGATACTGATGACGCGGCTGTCTTTTACCAGTACCGCGCCGACGTGTAAGCGGCAACAGGTGGACTGTTCGGCCACCAAATCTGCCATTTTAATAAAAAGTTTATGTTCGTTTTTCATGGGGTAACTTTATTGTAGCATTAAATGGCAGGGATGAGGGCCTGACTCCAAAATTGTTGGAAGTGCTGTGGCGTGCCGGAATTTTCATTATGAAGTTGCATAATTTGTTTGTAAGACTCTATCGCACGAGGAAAGATGTCTTTATGTGCGGATATGAACTGCAACATTTTAGCAGAGTACAGCGATAAATTAGCCGCTGCATAGTTATAATTGCGTACGATAGTAATTCCTTTTTCCGTATGACGGGCGTGATAGTTTTGTACGCCGGCAAATAAACCGTGGTGCTTCTGCAAAGACGTAAAGGCCTCCTTGGCGGCTTCAAATTCTTCTAAGGCATTGGAAAAATTAGTCCGCAAATAGACCCAACCCGCTATATTTTCCGGATTCTGTTGGCTTACAATTTCCGGTAGATGGTCATAGGCTTCCATAAGCGCTTTTACCGTAGTAGCATTTGTATATATTTCTTCCGGAGAAACAGTAGTTTCTTTTCCGGGGATGTCTTGGATGAGCACGGTTCGTCCATTAAGGGAAAGGGTGGCGGCTTGGGTACCCTGGCTGTTTACCTCGGTCTTTAGGGTATAACCTAAGAGGTGGGCCCGGTCAAGTGCTTCGCCCCAATGGTACAAAATGCCGTTCAGGTGCTGTTTAAGACGAATGACTTGTAGTTGATTTTGAACGATGAGGTCTGCATTATCCGTTAAGCCGGAAGAAGAGGCAGATGAACTGTTGTTGAGTGAAAGGGATTTCTGTTTCCACAGTTGTTCTTGAGCCGTCTGTAACTCCTTGCCAACAATGCTCCAACTCGTATGATAGCTCTTTTGCATGGCGTTTTGGAGCGATGGGTTGGTTACTCGGGATGTTTGTGATAACAAAACGGTTTCTTCCCCGGCCCGAAGGGAGCGGAGAAATTGAGCACTTGGGGATACTTGGGCTGTAGCCGGAATGGCAATCACCACAAGAGAAAGGAACAACAAATATAAATTTTTCATATACGCCTCCTCCTTATATTATAGGCATCTGCCTAAACGGGACACAAGGGTCAAAGGACCTAGTTGTACATAGGTTTTTAGACCTAGATGTTTAAATTACCACTTTTTAAATACGAAGAATACCGCAGCTACCAGGCAGAGAAATCCAACGAAGTGATTCCATTTAAATGATTCTTTGAAGTAAATAGCCGAAAACCCGGCAAAAACCACCAACGTAATGACTTCTTGCATTACTTTTAATTGTGTAACCGAAAAATAGACATTTCCCAGGCGGTTGGCTGGTACTTGCAGGCAATACTCAAAAAATGCAATCCCCCAACTGGCTAATACCATGAGCCACAAAGCACTGTTTTTAAATTTCAAATGCCCGTACCAAGCTACCGTCATAAATAAATTAGAGGCACAAAGAAGTAAAATAGGCTTCCACATATTTCATATTATATCATTTTTCGTCGGTAAAGAAAGGTTTGCAATAAAATAGATTTTTATCGGGTTTTAAAGAAGTAAGACTAAAAATTTGGGGGCCGGATCTGAAGCCGGATTTAATATAATATGTATATGAGATATTTTTTCTTTTTCCTTATAATGGGTGTAGGCTTTGTGCCTTGTGTTTGGGCAGAAACCAACGAATCCAACTCGTTGGAGACGGCAACTGCCCTAGCGATTCAACCGGTAGTCTCCCGAGAGATAGATTCCTTGCTTGCCGGTGAGCTGACTTTAGATACGTGTATTCGCATTGCCTTAGCACAAAGTCCCAAAGCGCTTAGTGCCCAATTAGGTGTGCAAGAGGCGCACGTGGGGCTCAACTTGGCCCGAGGCGAATTTTTACCGACGGCGTCAGTAGGGGCTTCGCAAAGTTATACCGTTTCCAAACCGGCGGGTGCTTCTTCCTATACGGATTCGGATGATTCCAACGTATATGCTCAGGCACAGTTGGCTATTTCCGGCATAACGGATAAATTGCGGGCGGTTAAAATACAAAAATTACAGTTGGAACAAGCCGAGCTGGAGTTGAAAAATCAAACAAACCAAATTTCTCGTACGGTTAAAAAAGCATATTATGCGTTGCTTTCTGCACAACGTACGGTAAATATCCGCACCAAATCGCGCGACTTGTACCAGGAACAATACGAACGTTCCGCTGCGTATTATAAACAAGGTTTGCGCCCCAAAGTGGATGTTACCACGGCGGAAGTGAATTTAAACAATGAGAGGTTGCGTTTAATCCGTGCGGAAAATGCCGTCAAAACGGCTTCGGCCAATTTGGCGAATGCAATGGGTATTACTACGCCCCGTTTGCTGAAACTGACCGACATAGATGAGTTGGAACAAATGGATATCCCGTTTGATCAAGCCGTTAAGACCGCGTATGCCAACCGGCCCGATATTTTATCATCACAAACGAATGCCGAAATCGGCCAAATTAAGTTGAATCAAGCTAAGTTTAATTATCTACCCACACTTTCATTATCAGCCGGATACCGTAAGTATGATGAAGATTTCCATTTAGATAATGAGGAAGGACGGTTGATGGTGTCGTTAGATTGGCCGATTTTCAATGCCTTCAAAACGTACAACGGTGTCAAACAGGCTCGCATCAATTTAGATAGAATCAACAACAATAATCGTAGTATGTCAAATGATGTGTTTTTAGAAGTGCAAAGTGCCTACATCCATTTGCAAGAAGCGGCGGAAAGTATCCCCATAGCACAACTGAATGTGGAAAAGGCCAAAGAGAATTTAGGATTAGCCCAAGGGCGTTATAACGAGGGCATTGGAGATGTAATTGAATTGAAAGATGCCGAAGTGGCTTATACCGACGCAGAGCTGAGCTTGCTCACGGCCCGGTATGATTATGCTTCGGCTGTGGCAGATTTAAAACAAGCAATGGGAACGAACTGATTATGAAAAAACTATCAACTAGAATAAAAGGTTTTTTTACCCGTATATGGGGTATATTTAAAAGGCTGGCGCTATGGAAGAAAATTGCTGTGGGGCTGGGCTTGGTCGTGGTGCTCGTGTTACTGAAAGGGTGTTTCTTTAAATCGCGTCCCGTGCCGACATTTAAAATGGCCACGGTAGAGAGAGGAAATATTGTTGACGTGGTGGAAGCATCCGGGCCGATCAATCCGGTAAATACAACGCAGGTAGGAGCCCTCGTTTCCGGCGAGATTTTAAAAATCTATGTGGATTATAATAGCGAAGTAAAAAAAGGCGATTTGTTGGCGGTAATTGACCAAACGCAGATTTTAGCGCAATTGGCCGAATCAAAAGCTAGCTTATCTTCGGCCAAGGAAAATTTGAGCTCGGCCGAAATGTCCTACAACCTAGCCAAGAAAAATTACGAACGTTACCAAGCGTTGTATGAAAAAGAGTATGTTTCTCAAGTTAATTTAGAGGAATATGAATTAGCTTATGTGAACGCTAAAAGCTCTTTGAACAGTGCGCAAGCCAGTGTGGTGCGGGCCCAGTCCAACGTGGAAACGGCGGAAAAGAATTTGTCCAACACGAAAATAGTTTCCCCCATTGACGGTGTGATCTTAACCCGTAAAGTAAGTGAAGGCCAGACCATTACGGCCGGGTTTTCCACGCCGGAACTTTTTGTGGTTGCGCAGGATTTAACCAAAATGCAAATTGAGGCAAAAGTTTCCGAAGCCGATATTGTAAAAATCAAGAAAGGTCAATCCGCTGAATTTACGCTAGATGGCTATGTGGGCGAAAAATTTCAAGGGACCGTCCGCCAAGTACGCACCAACTATGTGGATGCTTCTTCCAGCGGGAGCACCTCTTATACCGTTATCGTGGATGTAAGTAACAAAGATTTGCGCCTTAAACCGGGGATGACAGCCACTATGAGTATCTTTACGCAAGATAAAAAAGATGTCTTATTGGTGCCCAATGAGGCGTTGCGGTTTTCCCCGTCCACGAATAAACGAACGTATGAAAGTACCGGCGTGTGGAAAGCGCAACGGGGGCAAGCTCCCCGTCGTATAGATGTTACAATCGGTATCATTGGCGCTAAAAAAACGGAGATTATTTCGGGGGATATCCAAGAGGGTGACAAAATTATTGTGGGTGAAAATAATTTAAAAGCTATGCCCGGCAACAGCTTCGGTAATCCGCCCCGCCCCGGTGGCCGGCGCCGTTAGGAGGTAACTTATGGCGTTAATTGACACGCGTGATTTATATAAAATTTACAAGTTGGGGGACGTGGAAGTCCGCGCCCTCAACGGGGTAAGCGTGTCTATTGAAAAGGGCGAATTTGTAGCCGTGATGGGGCCTTCCGGTTCCGGAAAATCTACGTTCATGAATATCTTAGGATGTCTAGATAAGCCCACTAGCGGCTCCTATATTTTAGACGGTATCAACGTAACCAAAACCAATTTATCTAAATTGGCCGGGGTACGCAATCGCAAAATCGGTTTTGTGTTTCAGGGATTCAATTTAATTAAACGTACGACGGCTGTGGAAAATGTGGAATTGCCTATGATTTACAATCATACTCCGGCCGGTGAACGGCGCGAAAAAGCCATGGCTGCGTTAAAAGCTGTGGGGTTGGAAAGCCGGGCGTTCCATTTGCCCAATCAACTCTCCGGCGGGCAACAGCAGCGCGTGGCGATTGCCCGCAGTTTGGTATGTGATGCTCCCATCATCTTTGCGGATGAGCCTACCGGGAACTTAGATACCAAAATGAGTATTGAAGTGATGGATTTATTTACCCGTTTAAATAAGGAAATGGGTAAGACTATTATTCTAATTACGCACGAGCCGGACATTGCCCAGTATGCTTCGCGGTTGATTAAATTTAAAGACGGGCAAAAAATAAGCGACGAGGTGAAATAATATGTGGGATTCTTTTTATGCCATTTTTAAAATTTCGCTCAAAGCCATTTTTGCCAACAAAATGCGTGCGGCTCTGACCAGCTTGGGTATTATTATCGGAGTGGCGGCTGTAATAACGGTGTTGGCCGTCGGTGCGGCAACTAAAAAAAACATTTCGGATCGTTTTTCCAACATGGGCACTAACATTATTTTTTTACGCCAGCCGTGGGATTTGGATTCCAGTATATCTTCCCCTAAAGATGTAACCATGGATGATGTGTTGGCTATCCGTGAAATTCCCGGGGTAGCTGCCGCGGCCCCTTATATTCAAACCAGCTTTGACGTGAAGTATAAAAATACAAGTGTCGGGCTGAGTGCCTTGGCTACGGATACAGATATTTTAAAAGCGTATGATTGGTCGGTAGAGCGAGGACGTGAATTTACCGAACGGGAAATTGCGGATTATGCCCAAGTCATGGTGTTGGGGGCGACGGCCGCGCAAACGATTTTTGGAGATGTAGACCCTTTAAATAAAACGGTTGTGCTGGCTAATATCCCTTTTACTGTGGTGGGAGTTACCAAAAAGACCGGTTCCAGCGGGTTCGGTTTTAATATAGACGAAGGGGCTCTTATTCCGTATACTACCGGGAAAGTAAAATTGAATGCCGGTTGGGGTAGCACAAACCGCCGTGCGCTGGACCGGGTAGTAATTAAGGCGGCCGATTTTAATCAAATTGAAAATACCAAAGTAGATATTCAAAATGTGGTGCGCAATACGCACCGGATTCATCCGCTGGGAAAAGATGATTTCCAGTTAGATGATTTCGCTTCTTTCGTTGAACAGGCCAAAAGTACGGCTACGACCATGAGTCTTTTTTTAGGGATTATTGGTGCCATTTCACTCATTGTAGGCGGTATTGGCGTTATGAATATTATGCTTGTATCGGTTACCGAGCGTACGCGTGAAATCGGTATTCGCATGGCCATAGGAGCTACCAGTTGGAATATCCGCATGCAATTTTTAGGAGAAGCGGTAACGCTTTCCTGCTTGGGCGGACTCATAGGCATTATTTTAGGGATTGTATTTACTTTGTTTGTGTCCAAATATATGTCTTTGCAGGCACATTTGAGCGTTTGGGCCGTGTTGGTTTCGGCCGGGTTTTCCGCGGCAACGGGTGTGTTTTTTGGCTTCTATCCGGCGTATAAAGCTTCCAAACTTACCCCCATTGATGCTTTACGATACGAATAAAAGGTATCTTTACTGGAATAACCCCCGGGCATCCCGGGGGTTATTATTTTTTAAAAAATTAACGGTGTGATCGCTTTTTAAACCATGTTTGTAATTTTTCCCGTGTGGAAATCGGATTTTTAGTTTCCAATTTTTTAAAAGTGCGTAATAACCATAATGAAAGCAATCCGGGAATAGCAATGAGTGATATGGAAGAAGCGGTTGCCGCACTGACTACATTCCAATCTATCAAAACTTGCGCTAATTGGGTTAATAGATACGGACCGGCTGCAGCTGTAACCACGCTAGCTAAAATCAAAGATGTCATGCGGTCTTGTGTTTGCGGTTTTTTGGCGGCTTTTGTGAAGGAAAGTGTATACGCAGCGGAAAGCCCCAACTCGGCGGTGGCCAACGCGGCGGTTAAAGCATATACATTGTGTGTGCAGAAAATGGCTCCTATCCCCCCCACCGCGGCCAAAACGGCGGAAGCCGTCATGTTTCTATTTGGAAACCATTTTAAAAACTTATTGCCTAAATAACTTCCCATTACATACGGCGCCGCAAATTGTGCGAGTCCTAATACATACTGCGAGGACGTACTTTGCGTTAAGGAAGGCAGTTTTAGTAAAAATCCGCTATTTAAAGATAATTCAATCCCGTTCAGTAGCAAAAGTCCCTTCAATAAATAAGAAGCCGCTTTGTCCGTTTTAATCAACTGTACGTAAGGATTTGCCAGAATCTTTTGCTTCCAGGTCTGTTGGGAATTTATCGGGGGAACCGCTTGCGTGGGCGTTCTAAAATTGCGTAACCGGCTGGTATTCACGCCGATAGCAGCCATCGCTACTAACGGCCAAGAAAAAAGAAACGGGGCACTCCAATCCAACCCCAACACTTCGGTGGAAAGGAGCGGAAAGAAGTAGGAAGCTAGCAAGCCGGTAGCTTCTCCTAACTCGGTAAATGCAATGCGTTTATCTCGGCGCAATTCGGTGGTGTTGCGGCTGATGTCGCTAATGATGGGGCCTAGTGAGGAGTGAATAAGTGTTCCCCCCCAACTGGCTAGTGCAATCGCGCCCAAAATGGAATAGAATTGAGCATTGGGGTTATTCCAAAGAGCAAAGTGTCCGTTTAGGCCCAGAAATTGTGCCCCCGCCAAAAAGCTTCCTCCCGCCAATGCTAACCCCGTATTTAAACAGGCTTTTTTGCCGATTTTATTTTTAATCCAATCTGCTCCAAATGCCCCCAAAGAATAGGGTAAAAACGTAGCGGCAGAGACCAAAATATTTTTAGATAAAGAAAGTTCAAAAGTTTCCCCCATCGTAGCAATAATGGGTTGGCCGACTTCAAGCCCGACGATAAAAGAAGACATATATAAACCGGTACGTTGCCACCAAGTAGCATCGGGTCCGGATTGGGTAGCCTTTTGCTTAGCAAAATGGGATACTTCCTGGCGGTGTCGGGCCAAAGGCGCGTGAGCGATTTTTGTGCGGTCAGCCGGTATAAAGGTTGAATACGTAAATCCTGTAAAGGATATATTGGCGGGAGACAAAGCCAGGGAGGACTGTTCGTAAAAATTCGGTGCAGAGGACGGAAAAACCGGTGCGTTGGGTGCAGGAAGCCTAGACGTTAAAGCACGCCCGGCCCGTTACTCGGCAAGGGGGCCAAGGGCTAATTGCATATACCAAGAAGTAGCCGCTACAGACGGATCATCGGCCCGGAAAACTATTTCTTCGTCAAAAGATTGTTTGGTCGGAGCTTTTGCCGGGTGTCCGGCCCCGAGGTTAGGTAGGCGGCAAGGTAATTTGTGGTGCCGGATATAAGCGGCTATTTCATGCCATAATTTTGTTTCATCTAGCGTGTTGTGGGACAGCTGTTTAACGGCGTCATAAGCGCGCCGTCTAAGCAGGGCCCGTGCTACACCTGTGGTTAAATACGGAGCGATTGGGGTGGAAGCGAGTTGTTGATGTAAATTTAATAAGAAATCGATATCGTTTTTTTGACTGCCAAAAATTCCAATGGCTGATACGTCCGCGATTAAGTAGTTTAATTTCTGTATAGAAATTGCCTGGGGTTGGGATAGGATTTGGGTCGCTATTTTTTGCGCATCTTCACGCCAAAAGAGTTGCGCTTTCGGTAAATCTTGTAAAGAAGATACGTTGGCCCGGCGGAATAATAATTCATTTTGTTGATTCGTTAATTGAACATGCTGTACCCTGGCGAGAACTCGTTGGTGTAATTTTTTTGCTTGTGATGTCTTTAGATTTGTGTGTGTTAGGCCTGCTTGGAAAGAATTTGAAACCCGTACCGGTGAAGGGATTTGTTTTACTGGCTTATAAACACGCGGGTTTCCAAATGAAACAGGATTTCCTACCCGGCGGAGCGAACGAAACCGCCTGGCCGAACTGGGTACTTGCGCTTGCAGCGGGCCTAACAACAAAGTAACGGCCAATAAACTGGCAATTAAACGCTTGGCAGGAGAATGTTTCATACTAAAATTCTAAAACAAATTTTATACGGAGCGAAAGGGTCAAAAGACCCAAAAGCTATATAGGTCTTTTGGAAAAACTTGATACAATAAGAGTGCAATAAAATTTAAGACTCGTGGGTTATATATTCATGGATCCGATACTTTCAAACCGAAGCGATGACGAATTAGTAGATTCGTTTTGCCAGGGAAACAATGAAGCATTTGAGGAATTAGTATTGCGGTATAAGAACCCGCTATACCAATATATCCTCTCGCTGGTGAAGGATGAAGGTGCCGCCGATGATTTGTTTCAGGACGTGTTTATTTCACTTTTCAAACACGCCAAAACATACAAGCGGCAAGGCAAGTTAAAAGCGTGGTTGTTTTTAACGGCGCGCAATAAAGTATTTAACTATTTCCGCGATCATAAAAATACAACCTCGCTGGACCAAACGGATGATGAAGGGAACGCGTTTTTACAAGAAACGCTACCTGATAATTCCCGCCACGCACTGGATGAACTGAGTTGGCTGGAATTACAAGAAACCGTCCGCCAGGCCATAGAGAAGTTGCCTCCGCGCCAGCGCGAAATGATTTATTTACGGCAGTACCTGTCGTTTCAAGAGATTGCCGATACGGTAGGCCGACCGTTGGGGACTGTACTGGCGGATTGCCACCGGGGGATCAGTAAAATTAAACAATTATTGGCGCAGCAACAACCTGCCCAAGAGGAAACGTATGAAACCGTGTAAAGATGTGTTATTGTATGCGCAAGGTGATTTGTCCGCTGTCCAAAAAATGGCATTTGAGGCACACCTCAAAACGTGCCCGTCGTGCCAAGCGGAACTTAAATTTTTGGCCAAATTGGATGAAAGTTTAACGCCTCCGGCTGCTCCCCAACGGGTAGTAGATCAACTATTTGCCCGCACGACGCGCAAAAAATCCGTTTGGGCGCAGTTTAAATGGGCTTGGACGGCCGGAGTATTGGCCGTTTGCGCGGGAGTGTTTTTAATGACGTTTTCCCCCGTCCGTCAAGCCTTTGACGCACAGGAACTTGTAGCGTATATGAGTGAGAGTGTGGAAGACGAATACAGCATTTTTGCTGATGAATTAACCGATATGGAAGATTATTTATAGGAGGAACTTATGAAAAACAGATGGATGATTGCCTTATTGGCTTGTGTAATATGTTTGCCGGCTTTCGCTGCCGAACCGGAAAAGGCCGCTGCAGCGGCGGAGAAACCGGCAGTAGAAATGCATAAATGCCCCTACATGGATGGAGTTAAAAAGGGTGAGTTCAAAAAGGCCCAGAAAGAACACCGGGCTAAGATGAAAGCTACCGAAGAAAAAATGGAGAAATTAGTTAAAGAATATAAAAAACTAAAAGGTAAAAAACAGGAAACTAAAAAAGCGGAAATTGTCGCGGAAATTGCCACTATCCATGAGGAACAGCTCAAATTTAAACAAGCGCAATTGGAGAAATTTGAAAAACGCTTGGCGGAAATGAAAAAACACGTCCAAGAAGAACAAACCGCTGAAGCTAAAAAAGCTTGGGCGGAAAAAAAGACGGATGAACTTATTGAGGCCGGTGGCGATTTGAAAGTCCTTTTTGAAGGCCCCAAACGCGGAGCGTTCGGCCCCGGACAAGACGGGAAACGCTTTCACAAAGGTTTCAAAGGTATGAGAAAACACGGCCCGAAACCGGGAGAGGTAGGTATTCTTCCCCCTCCTCCGCCTCCGGTAGAAGAAAAATAATCTAAAAGTAGTTTGCTTGTATACAACCCCCGGTTAACCCGGGGGTTCTTTTTACACAAAAAACACCGCTGCTTGTAGGCAGCGGTGCAATGGATTTATAAGGTTTATTTCAACAAGTTGGCCCAGGCGTCTTTTTCGTCTTGGAGTTGTTTTTTTGTTTCATCCAATTTGCGCTGAATATCGTCTTGGGCGGCTTGTGCAGCCGTTTTTTTGCCGGTGGCTACTTCGGCAGCCGTTTTGGCTTGTTGGTATTGTTGCTTGACGGTTTCAATTTGTTGGCGGGCTTGAGCCGATTTTTCTAAGGCTTGATCTAAGGTAATCGGTTGCGTGGCGGTCGTCGTGGCAGTAGTGTTTGCCGTATCGGCGGTGGCGCATCCGGTAAAAGCCGCAGCGGTTACAACGAGTAATAACAGTTTTTTCATAACAAACAAGGCTCCTTAATGTAATATTTACTATCCCCCCTATTCTATAAAATTTTTAGCTTAAAAGTTTGTACAATGGAAACAATAGGAGGAATCATTTTATGATGATTTTAGTTGTATTTATTGGATTTGTCTTGGGCGGTGGGTTTATATACCTGTGGCAGGCCAGCCGTCTGAAAACTTTACTGGCCCTGCATACTACTTCACTGACGGTAGAAAATACCCGCTTGACGGAAGAAAACCGCAGCCTTAAACGGGAAAAAGAGTTAATTGAAAGAAATTTTAAAGAACTATCTGCTACTTACAAAGCACAATTTAGCGAACTCGCTACCAAAATCTTAGAAGATAAAACGAAAGGATTGGAAAAGAAAAATGCCGAAGTTTTGGCTCCTTTGCGGCAAGATTTGGAAAATTTTGTGAAAAAAGTGAACGATATGGAACGCCAACATACGGCTGCCCAAGCCCGGTTGGAAAAAGGCCTGGGAGATGTTATCAAGTCTACCGAAAAAGTTGACCAGAGTGCGTTGCATTTAACGAACGCTATTAAAGGCGAGTCCATTGTACGCGGCAGTTGGGGCGAAGAAACTTTAAAACGCATTTTAGATGCGGCAGGGATGAAGGAAGGAGTGGACTATTTCCAACAAGTTTCCGAGGAAGGAAAAAGAGTAGACGTGCAAATTGCCTTGCCCAAAGACCGTTGGATTGTGGTAGATGCCAAAACCTTGTTTAATCATTATATGCACTATTTCAATGCCCAAGACGCTAAAGAAAAACAAGCCGCCTTGGCCGACCATGTAAGAGAAGTCAATAAAACAATCAAGGATTTAAGTTCCAAAAAATATTACAAAAAATTCCAAGCACAAGGTGATCAAGTACAACCGGATTATACCCTTATGTTTGTCTATCCGGAAAGTGCCCTCTTGGCGGCCGTGGAAGCCGATCCGGATGTGCTAAGTGAAGCGTGGAAAAATAATATCGCGCTCGTATCAGCCACCTCCTTAATGAGTACGCTTAAAATGATTTCCAAATTATGGGATATTGATAAGCAGCATGAGTACATGGAAGATTTGAAAGAAGATGTTTTAAAACTAATGGAAAAGTTTAATGATTTTCTCGTGAATTTTGCCAAGGCCGAACAAGCGGTGAGCAATGCCGCGGAGAGTATGAAAATTGCCCGAGGACATATTGACGGTAATAAAGGCGCCCTGCTACCGGTAGCTCAACGCATTGTAAACATTTACGAGGTCCCTCTTACCAAAGATAATACCCGTTTACTCAAACGCGCAGAGTATGTTTACAATGGTCTAAAAGCTAAAAAGACAGACGAATTGTCTTAATAAATTATACTTCTAATGATACGGTACAAGCTCTTGCTTGTACCGTTTTTTTGTCTTTTTTCCCACTTTAAAAAAGATTATTTTATTATTTTCTTCGACGAATAATCGGTTTCTAATTAGTTTTTTAAGTTGAGTGTGAGTGGCCGGATTGATACTTTAAATAAGATGTATCAACTCATTATCTGTACAGGAGGAAACCATGAATTATAAAATTCGTACCGCCATGTTACTGGCCGTTCTCTGTCCGGGCTTGGCGTGTGCCCAAAGTTACTTTGAAGAAGGCACAGATGAGATCGTGTGGCTTACACCCGTGAAACATGAACAGCGTTTGCATGAGCGACACCAAACGGCGCAAGGGCCGGCCCTTGAGCCAATAGAAGAGTTCGTCCGCGCCGGAAAGGATGAACTGCATAAATGGGGGTTAGATGTCGGGGTAGATATTTCTTATTTGGCCCAGCGGGCAGCCCCCAGTGGTAAACAAACATCTATCCAGGGAGTGTATTATCCATATGTTACCTGGAATTTGTTTAAAGACAGCGCCATCGGTTCCGGACAATTAAACGTCAATTATACGTTGGTGCGTTATTGGGGAGCGCAGGCGTCCACGTTGCAAAATCGGGTAGGTACGGCAGTAGCATTTAACGACTATCCGTCCAACCAGGAAATTTTTTCGCAATTTTCGTATACGCACACTTTGCCCGGTGATTTGAATTGGCTAAGTATTACCGTTGGCCAATTTCCGTTGTATAACTTTGACGGCACGCAATACATTGCCAACCAACAAACGGCGCTTGTGAACTATGCGCTTTCGCAAAATGCAACCAGTGTGTATCCGTCGGCTTCATTAGGGGGCTATTTGCAAGCCCAATTCAAACATTGGACGTTTGCCGCCGGCTATCAGGACGCTACCAACATCAGCGGGAAGGATATTCGCCTAGATGATGCTTTCCGCGGTGCGTATACTCTTTTTGGGTATATCGGTTGGAATCCGTCATTTGAGATGGGGGCCGGTCAATACAGCGTGCTGTATTATTATCAACCGTCCGTTTCGGCCCAGCCGGAAAATGTAAACGGTTGGTCGTTCAATATGCAACAGAATATGGGTGATAAGTGGGCCATGTTTGGCCGGGCAAATGGTTCCAATAAAGGAGCTAGCGGGGTGAAAAATTCCTATGCGCTCGGTATGGCCTATTTAAATCCGCTTAACCGCAACGCGTCTGATGCTATTTTGGCCGGTGTTGCTTATAACGATTTAAGCAAGCGCGCATATGGCTATTTACCGACCATGCGGGACAACGAAGTAGCGTTAGAACTCCAATGGATTTGGGGTATCGGTAATTGGATTACACTTACCCCCGATTTGCAGTTCTATCCCAAGGCCGGGCTTGACCGTTCGCAAGATGCGGTAACGGTTGTGGGACTTCGCACGACGATTATGTTGTAATTACAAGGAGAAAAAGTATGGAAAAAAATGAATTATTATTAGGTACGCGCTACCCAACTTTAGCATTTATCACCGGAGGAGCCGGGCAGGCCGGCGACGGTATCCCTCCGCAGCCGTTTGAAACATTTTGTTACGATTCGGCTTTGCTACAAGCTAAAATTGAAAATTTTAATATTGTGCCGTATACGTCGGTATTACCCAAGGAACTACATGGCAATATTGTACCGGTGAATCGCGTGACGCCGTATTTCAAACACGGAGCCGTGTTGGAAACGATTATTGCCGGGAACGGGGCCCGTATTGAAGAACACAAAGCCATTGCCACGGGCGTGGGTGTGTGCTGGGGCAAAGACGCACAAGGCAAATTGGTCGGCGGTTGGGCAGCCGAATATGTAGAGTATTTTGATACGCCTATTAACGACGAAATTGCCGAAGGTCATGCGCGTATGTGGCTCAATAAGTCGCTCAACCACGAGTTGGAAATCCGCAATGTGGAAAAACACAGTGATTTCCAAATTTGGCACAACTACATCAACATTACCCAACCGTTTGCGTATTGCTTGACGTGCATGGGTTTCTTGAATTTTAAATTTGCCGAACCGGTAAATTTGAAATAAACTTACTTGGGGGAAGATATGGGAGAAAAAAAGCAAACAGTCGCCAAACTGGGCGTCATCGGTTTAGCGTGTATTGTGATTAGTTCCATGGTTGGGGGCGGAGTTTTCTCCCTCCCCCAAAACATGGCCGCCGGGGCCAGCGCGGGCGCGGTACTTTTAGCGTGGCTGATTACCGGCGTAGGAATGTATTTTATTGCCAATACATTCAGCGTTCTCTCTCGCGTAAAGCCGGATTTGACAGCCGGTATTTATATGTATGCGCGTGAAGGATTCGGCCCATACGTCGGTTTTACAATCGGCTGGGGGTATTGGTTGTGTCAAATATTCGGCAACGTGGGGTATGCCGTGATTACGATGGATGCACTCAATTACTTTTTCCCCCCGCATTTTGCCGGCGGAAATAATTTATTGTCCATCGTGTGCGGCTCGGTACTGATTTGGGGGTTTAACTGGGTGGTGTTGCGCGGTGTAAAGCAAGCCGCTATTTTAAACGTCATCGGTACGATTGGTAAATTAGTGCCGCTTCTGCTATTTTGCTTAATTTTGCTTTTCGCTTTTCATTGGGATAAATTTGATACCAATTTTTGGGGGCGTCTGGTAGAAAACGGCAAATCCTTAGGCAGTTTGCCCGCCCAACTGAAAAGTACCATGCTTGTTACGTTATGGGCGTTTATCGGCATAGAAGGCGCGGTAGTGTTATCTAACCGGGCCAAAAGCCAACAAGCGGTCAGCCGGGCTACTTTTCTGGGATTTGTGGGATGTTTGGTCATTTATATTGGATTATCCGTGTTGCCGTTTGGATTTATGTCCCAAGCAGAAATTGCCGCGGTGGCCAATCCTTCTACAGCCGGGGTACTGGCTAAGGTCGTCGGGCCGTGGGGAGCCGTGTTTATGAATTGCGGGCTACTCATAGCGGTTCTTTCTTCGTGGCTCGCTTGGACGATGATTGCGGCGGAAGTCCCGGCGGCGGCTGCCGAAAACGGTACATTCCCTAAAATATTTGCCAAACAAAATGAAGCGGGTGCACCGTGCGTGTCTTTGTGGATTACCAGCGCGCTGATGCAACTGGCTATTTTGATGGTATATTTTTCCAACAATGCGTGGAACACCATGCTTTCCATTACCGGGGTAATGGTGTTGCCTGCATATCTGGCCAGTACGGGGTATTTATGGAAAATGACCGAAGACGGAGAATATGCCAAAATTTCCTCTACGGGGCGGGCGGCGGCTTTGTTTACGTCCGTAATGGGTACGGTCTATGCCGTGTGGCTTTTATACGCGGCCGGAGTAAAATATCTGTTTATGGCGGTTATCTTTTTAGCCGTGGGTATACCTGTATTTATGCGGGCCCGACGCGAGCAAGAACCGGGTAAACCGGCATTTAGCGGCGGCGAAAAAATAGTGGCTACGTTACTGGTGTTGTTTGCGGTAGCTGCTTTGTATATGATGTGCCACGGCCATATTAGTTTGTAACGGAATGTAATTGTAACAGCACAGGAGCAAAACCAAGCAGGTTTTGTTCCTGTTTTTTTTCGTGTTGCCGCGCCCTTGTCCGGTTATAAGACAAAAATATACAATCAAATTATGAACAACATGAGCGAAGTTATAAAACTAATCAAACAGGCCTCGTCCGGTGTAGTTTTTACCGGAGCGGGCATCAGCGTGGAGAGCGGCATTGCACCGTTTACCGGGGCGGACGGTTTGTGGAACCAGTACGACCCTAAATATATTGAAATCAATTTTTTCATGTCGCACCCGCAAGAAAGTTGGCGTGAGATGAAAAAAATTTTTTTTAACGATATGCATGACGCCCAACCAAACAAGGCGCACGAGGTAGTGGCCGCGCTTGAAAAACGCGGAAACGTAAAAGGCGTAATTACGCAAAATATTGACGGTCTGCATCAAAAAGCCGGCAGCAAGAATGTACAGGAATTTCACGGGACGATTTATACGCTTTCTTGTGTGCAATGCGGTAAACAATATAATTTAGCGGATATTGACTTATCCAAAGACCCGCCTTGTTGTGCGTGCGGCGGTGTATTAAAACCCAATTTTGTGTTTTACGGGGAAGGGATCCCCCCCGCCGCGTACCAAAACTCGTTAGAAATGGCGCAAAATGCCGATGTAATGATTATTGTGGGTACCGCCGGGCAAGTTATGCCGGCGTGTAGCATGCCGCTAGTGGCCAAGGAATTTGGGGCAAAAATCATTGAAGTGAATCCGCAACCTTCGGCGTTTACAGATAGAATTACGGATTATTATTTTTCGCAAAAAGCGAGTGAGTTTTTTTCCGCGCTAGAAAAAGAATTGTAAGAAGATCCTTTCTGTTTTACCATTTTACCCCTTGGGTAATGGGTATTCTCCATCGTATATCCGCGCCGGACAAACGGGTAAGTTCCGGATCGTTGAATTGTACCAGGCGGTCAAAGGCAAATCGGGCGTTTGTTGCAACATCAAAACTTATTCCGGGCACTTGCCATTGCCCTTTTGCCATGACGGGCGCAGGACTCAAAGATATGACACGGGTAGTCGGTCCGGCTAGGGCGTCTCCTAAGGAATAGGGGTATGAATATTCTACATGCCCCCCTCCGGTATAAATAATAAAAAGCGCATCAGGGTGGTTTTGGCGGGTCTGTTGAATAATTTGCATAAAATGAGCATTACGTAACCTTATCCCTTCTAGTGAGCTGGCTGCTTGTTGGGAAGTATCAAGGATTTTATCGGTATCTTTATTTTCCAAGATTTTAGCGTAGTAACTTTCGGTGGCAATTTCCGGTTCTGAACTTACAATTTTGCTGTTAAAATCATTGAATGTAAAGTCCGATTCCATGCCAATGATAGGGATTCCCATTTCCTCAAGGCTTTTCCATAAATTTGTATATATTTCCCAGGTGGATACTGGACCGGAATATCCCCACGTGACAATTTCCGGTAAAAATTCGGTTAATACAATTATTTCACGTTCTGGTTGGAGCACCTTGTGAATGTAACTGATCAGCTCCGTTACGTTTTTGGGTATATCCGGGAGATAGTGGCACTCCCCTAATAGCAAGTATGAAATATCTTCAGGGAGTTGTTGGGCTATCCAAGATACATCTTTCTCTATGGGATGCGTAATGGACAGTTGGTTTTTTTTAAAATCGTCGAGTCGTCGGACAATTTCTTGGTACCATGTAACGAGTTTGGGATACCAATGGGATTGTGCGCGGTTATTCTGCGCCAAAAAATACAAACCCAACTGCTCCTGATTTTGCAGGAAAGGAGCTTGCGGATATAGAACTTCGGGAGATACCGTCAAGTTTTGGGAAAGAGATTCTCCGCTGACCCATCTGATCGCTAAAAATTTGGGGTTCATTTTCGGATATTTATCACGTGTTTGTTCAAAGTGAGCTCCGGAGGTTAAAACGCGTTTTTGCAGCGTTTTTGTAATTTGAGCGGATACTTGTGGAGATAATGTGCTGCTCGCAATGCGTGCAGATGCATTTAGGGTAATTCGGGGCGATTTTGCTAACGCGGAGATACCTGCATTTGTTACTGGTAATTTGGGTACGGGTGGAATACCCGCTATGGCGTTAAATGCTTGTCCACTCGGTAGCAGCAGGATTAGAAATAATATGAGTCTTTTAATAGTTGGCTTACACATAAAGCTTCCTTATATTCTATTGTAAGGCAAATTAAAAAAATAAACCAGGGTCCAAAGACCTAGTTCGCCCGTATTTTAGACCTAGGACCTAGGATTCGGAATGGACAAAAAATACCGCCCTTTCGGGCGGTATTTTTGATGAGTTTTCTACTTAAAATTCATTGTTTTCATCTACAGTGGGCAGACAGCAGAAAATAAGAATAATCAAGTTCCCGGGCCCGATCAACCAAAGCAGTAACCACCACCCGCTGAAATTAATATCGTGTAGACGGCGGGCGTGAATGGCAATATTGGGAATAATAATTCCCAACATGAATAATAATGTCGCGAGTACGGAGCCCCAAGCTAATAACCGGATTTCCAATGCTGTGGCTACCAGCATGCATACCATTAACAAAATGAAAAAAATAGCCATCCATAATTGAAACAACCAAAATTGCGTGCGGGTTGCGCGCCCGTCAAAATCTGCATACTGATTAAAAATTACGTCCCAAAAATACGTTTTCATGAGAGTCCTCCCCAAGTGGAATGCGTTGCTACCAGTAGTGTACAATATAATCCTTATAGGGGCAAGGTGTGAAGTTGTGAGGTACATAAAAATACCGCCTGAAAAGGCGGTATTTTTATGGGTTACAATATTCTTATTTGGACGGGAATACCCAAAGAATTAACAAGGCTAGCGGCCCAATAAGCGGCAGCAGGCAAAGCAACAATAACCACGGCGTAAAGCCCCCGTCACGCAAGCGACGCGCGGCAATTCCTAAAAGCGGCAAGAAGATCGCTAAGGAAAAAATCCAGGAAATAGTTTGGCCGGTTTTACCGAAGAATCCTAGTACGATAGAAATCAACACACTGATTAATACAAACAGCCAAAACTGTGTGCGGGTGGCTTTGCCGCCAAAGTCCAAATAATGTTTAAAAATTACGTCCAAGAAATATGTTTTCATGCATATCCTCCCTCTTAAAATACACTACTACCCACAAGATACAATATAATTGCGGCATTTGCAAGCAGGTTGTAAGGTAAGAAATTAGTAATTGAGGGCCCCGGTATGAAGAGTAATACGTAAGCGGACATCAAATCCGGCCAGTTTGGACAGTTTATCATCTTGGAATTGAAGGACCCTATCCAAGAATTCCCCCCGCGTTACCTCATCAAAATCGGAAGTTAACAGGGTAACCTTCTCGTTTTGTTTGGTACTGGCCGGGTATAAGGTGGCTGTAAAAGTTTCCGGTCCGGCCAAAGCCATGCCAATGGAATACGGCTCATTATAAGAAAGATGTCTTGCCCCCGCGTAAATGACAAACAATGCTTGCGGATGACGCCGGCGATAATCTTGAATCACAGTTAGCCACCGTGCGTTGCGTAGGCGAATTCCTTCCAAAGACTCCCATACATTTTGACTTAGTGAAATAGGCAGTGTTTTCTTATCTTCTGCGAGGGTTTTGTACTGTAATTCTGTCCGGCGGTTTTCTAATACAAAAGCCGGTTCCAGGCCGACCACTTTAATTTGCCGAACCGGGGTAAAGCTATGGTTTCCTATTTGGTCACTGGACAGAAATTCGGTAAATAAAAAGATTTCGTGGGTTGGGTGTCGGCGGCGAAGTTCATTTAGTAAATCACTTACTTGGTATTTGATTTCCCGTGCGTGCATTTCGCCGATTAAAAGATATTTTGTTTTGTCCGTAATTTGATTAGCCAACCAGGCCATATCTTGTTCTTGAGGATGTGTTATTTCTTTTTTTGTCTTGTGAAAATTATTGATGTTGTAGATCACGTCCCGATGCCATTGTTCAATTTGCGGGATGATTTGTAGTAGGTGATAGTTGTGACAGGCCAGGAAGTAGTTAGTCAATTGCCTGGAATTGTGCAGAAACGATAAGTCCGGGTATAGGGCTTTGGGAGTGCCGGATAGCCGCGGTCGTATGGATTTGCCGGGGCCGGTGTTCAGCGCGGAAGCGGTATTCGGATGCGCCCGTAGTAATTGGGTGGCTTGCAGGTAAGTGCTTTTTACTTCCTTGCGCAATTGGCGAGAAATCGCCACCCGATTTGATCCGCATAACGCACTGGTGGCCTTGACTTCTTTCTGAGCGAACGTCAAGTTATAGCACGTAATAAAAAGAATAAATAGGGCAGAGATTCGCTTTATCATATTATGCAGCCTACCATACGGTATTGTAACAAAAACTTACCAAAAGTCCACTAATTTTTGAGGTAGAAAAATTCGTTTCTCTTCGCTTATTTCTTCCTAGAGATATTGATATCCACTTCTATTTTATGTATTGGCTCCACCTTTAAGCGAATATTAAAGCCGGCCAGTTTGGCTAGTTCGGGATCTTTGAATTGTACGGTTCGCTCGTGCGTGAAAAAGTTCTGGGTTGCTCTGTCAAAATCAGAAGTTTCATAGATGCGATAAAGGCCATCTTTCGTTTCGTCATAGGTAGGATAAAAAGCAACGGAAAAAATTTTTTCGTCCGGTAATAAAGAGGGCAACGAATAGGGCTCGTGATAGGCGGTGTGCCCGTCCCCGGCATAGACAATGAATAGAGCGTCGCTTAGTTCCGGATGTACTTTGGGCATTGTCTGGCGTAAACCGTTAATAAATGTAGCCCAATAGTTGTTACGTACACGAAGTCCTTCATAACTGGCCCATATGGATGTTTCGGCGTCTTTGCTTATGGGAAATTTTGGATCAAGTGGACGGGAACTATGGTTATTTAATACAAAATTGGGTTCCAACCCCAATACCAAGATTTTTGCTTGGTCCGCGGCTAGCCATACCGGAATTAAATTTTTGTAGGTTCCCAAGGTGTTTCTGCCAAATATAGAGCGTTCCGGCAAGAATTCCGTTAACAAGACGATGGGACGCTTTGGATTTTGTTCCCTGAGGGTGGTAAGCAGTTTGGCAATGTTTAACCTAATATCATCAACGTCATGGTATTCTCCAAGTAATAAACAAGAGGTTTCTTTGGGAATTTGGCTGATAATCCAATTTATTTCTTCCCCCTTTTCAATGGATTTACGGCCTGATTTCAAATCGTCTAAGCGGCGGTTAATTTCTTCTATTCGTTTTTGGTTGGCGGTAAGAAAGGTTAGTGCGTCACGGTTATTTCGGGCCAAGAAATAATTGGTTGCTTGTTTGGCATTGGATAAAAAGAGGACGTCCGGATATAATTCCTTCCAATTAGCACGTAACTGTGGGAACATGTCTCTATATACCGCTGCTATAAATTCAACGGGAAGTAAAACGTCTTGTTGGGCCTGTAAAGAAGTGTGATAGGTACGTATAACACGGTTTTCCAGCGCTTTAGATACCCCTTTAGGAAATCTACCCAGTGCGGCCGCCCGTCCGGCGGCCCTCCCCTGCGCTCCGGCCAATGTAGCGGTTAAGATACATAGTAAAAACGAGACAAAATATTTTTTATACGAAAGCATTACTCTATTCCCTCCGACTGGTTAGGTACTTTAATTTGGATGTCAAATCCGGCAACGCGGGAAAAATTTTTATTTTGTATATGCAATACCGGTTCGTTAGCAAATACGTCGTTGGTCAATATATCAAAAAAAACGGGTGTTTGGCTATGTTGCGGATGTAGAGAAACCACAAAAGCATTGGCTTGTTCCAGGCGGCGTCCTAATGAGTGAAGTTCCGAATAGGAGGCATGAGCATCCCCGGAGTAGATGATAAACAAAGCGTCGGGGTATTTCTTGCGGTATTTGGCCAAGGTCTTACTCCAGCGATTATTACGTATCTGGGCTCCCTCCAAACTGCTCCAAATATTTTCCGAATTAACCGGCGTGGCGGAGGCTAAGTAGATGTGAGAATTATCTAACACAAATTGTGGTTCTAAGCCGATGACGGGAATTTGCAACGCTTGCGCCTGTTGCCAGATGGGCAGGCGATTTTTGTATGGGATATTGATGTCCCCTTCCCAACGTTGTTGTTCCGGCAAAAACTCCGTAAACAAAAGAATCGGGCGGTTGGCAAATCGATTTTTGATTTCGGGTAGCAGGGATATAATGGTTCGTTTTAATTCACTGACTTTGTGTTGTTCCCCTAAAAACAGATAGTCCGTTTTCTGCGGAATTTGACTGGCCAACCAGGCCGGAACTTTCGTTGACGGAATCGTGGGGTGTTGACAGGCCGCATAAAAAGCGCGCCGATTTTTCTGTAAAATAGTTAGTTGATTGGATATGTCCGTAAGCATTTGCCGCGTGGCGCGGTTATTACGGGAGATAAAGTATAGTTCCAGTTGTTGGGAGTTAGTTAAAAAGAACGCGTCCGGATAAACCTCCGCGGGAGATACAGGGAAAGGTTGGGAAAAATGTTGTCCGGGGGTTAAATATAACTGTGTCCGGAGTTGACGGTAACTGTTTTGCACTCGTTGGGTTAGCACGCGGGTAATTTCTTCTTCGGTTGACGTAAAGAGAGGTAGGGAAAGCTGAGCCGCTTTGGCAACGTGCCTCTGTTGCGCATACGTTACCGCGCTCAAGCAAAAGCAAGCCGCCAGGCAAAAGAAAATTTTATTGATAGAGAATTTCATACAAATATTGTAGAAAAAACGCTTTTAAGACACATGGGCCTTTAGCCCTAGAAAAAATGGCTTTTTAGACCTAGGCCTTTTAGGACATAAAAAGCCCGGGAGGGCTGATCCCGGGCTGTATAAGCAAGTATATAAGGCGCTTATTTCAATTTTTTGCCTTGCTCTAATAAGAGCGTGCAAGTGGTGATGTCCGTTACTTCTGCGGGACCAAAGAATTGAATTGGTCCGGGGAATACGAACAAGTCTTTTTCCGCCCATATTACGCGATTTTTAACGAGGTATTTAAACGGTTCGCCTTTTAGCTCTACTAAAGCTTTTTTAATAACCGGTTTTTCTTTGCCTTTGCGCCGCTCAATGTTCATCATCATAGTAAGTGGCACGCCGCCCACTTCCCAATCTTGGGCTTTGCGGGTCAGTTTGCGTACGGAAGACAAATAACCGCTGCATTTGTTAAGCGCGAGTACGGCCGCGTTATAGCCAAGCGCATACGTGTAAGTAGCGTCAAAGGTGGACGGAACCCCGCAGCGTCCTTCGTAGCCAAAGAAGTGCGTGATAGCGGAAAATTTGCCGGTATACTTGCCCGCTTTTTTAAGTGTACCCAGTTCTTTGCGGATCATTTCTACCAAAAGTTTTTCCGTCTCAATTAAAGAAACTTGTACGTTGCCGTGCGGATCGCGATCCAACATTAACTGACTGGCGATACCGTCGGGTAACGAGCGCATCAAGTCGGCTAGTTTTTTAGGCAGTTTAGCCAAAATAAACTCTTTCTTTTCCGCAGCAGAATTAAGTTTGCTTAAAGCGGCTTCGTGGTCGGCCAAGGAATCGTTCAGCGCGCCGATTAGCTCCTTCATCTCCGGGATAAACTCAATAAGTCCTTCCGGCACGAGTACGATGCCGTAATTTTTACCGGCTTTGGCACGTTTAACGATTAAATCCACCAAGTTTTTAACCACTTGACCGAGCGTCATTTTTTTAGCTAACACTTCTTCCCCGACCAAAACGGCGTTCGGGTGCGTTTTGAGCGCGACTTCCAAAGTAATATGCGAAGCACTGCGGCCCATTAAGCGCACAAAGTGCCAGTATTTACGAGCAGAGTTCATATCGCGTTCTATATTGCCGACGAGTTCCGCATAAATTTTGGTAGCGGTATCAAACCCAAAGGAAGCTTCAATGTGTTCATTTTTCAGGTCGCCGTCAATTGTCTTTGGTACACCAATGACGCTGATATCCACTCCTTGTTGTTTTAAGTATTCGGCAATCACACAGGCGTTGGTGTTGGAGTCATCTCCCCCTACCACCACAAGCGCGTCCATTTTATTCTTAATGAGATTGTTTTTAGCGGCGGCTAATTGTTCATCTGTTTCAATTTTGGTGCGGCCGGATTGAATCAAATCAAATCCTCCGGTATTGCGGTACTCTTGCATAAGTGCCGGAGTGATTTCTATAAATTTATTATCTACAATACCGCTGGGGCCACCCAAGAAACCAAAGAGTTTGTTTTTGCTATTGGCTTTTTTGAGTCCGTCTAATAAACCGCCGATGACGTTGTGTCCGCCCGGGGCTTGTCCGCCGGAAAGTACTACCCCTACGCGCACAGCTTTTTTGCAGAGAGCGGTGTTGTTTCCTTTCACAAAGGTAACAGCCGGGAGACCGTAGGTATTAGGGAAAATCTTTTTGACGGTGGCTTGGTCAGCTACCGATTTGGTGGCCTTGCCAAATTTGGGTTTAACGAAAGCCGGACCTTTTTTCAAAATAGCAGGCAGCACGGGTTGAAATTTAGCGCGGTGCTGTTGGAGTACGGAATAAGCATTTTTTGTGGACATTTTTTATCTCCTTAGAATAAAAAAGACTTATATTCATATTATACCAACTTTCCACGAGGGACGTTATAAAGGGCTTTAAAGGCCAGTTGTTTTTTGGTAAAATATAAAGGCTTGACTTGCGCCCCCATAGCTCAATGGATAGAGCATCTGCCTTCTAAGCAGGGGATATAGGTTCGATTCCTATTGGGGGTATTCTTTATGCCCGGATAAAGTGAACTGCGGAGGAATTATGAGAATTTACGACGATATCCAACTAGACTATTGTGATGTATTGTTGCGGCCCAAACGCTCGGCGTTGGCGTCCCGCTCGGACGTTGATGTCTTGCGTGAATATACATTTAAGTGGTGTCCGCGCACCATTAAAGCTACGGGCATTATTGCTTCCAATATGTTTACTACCGGTACGTTTGAAATTGCCCGGGCCATGCAAAAGGAACATTTATTTTGCGCCCTTCACAAACATTACAAGGCCGAAGAGATTATTAAATTCTTGCGCAAAAATAAAAAAGAATACGGTAATAACGAATTGGTTTTTATCAGCACGGGCGTTTCCGACGCAGATTATGAAAAAGTAACCCAAATCTTAAAAACAAAACTTATTGCCAATATCTGCATTGACGTAGCCAACGGGTATTCCCCCTATTTGCTTAACTTTGTACACAAAGTGCGCCAAGCATGGCCCAAAGTGCTCATTTTGGCGGGTAACGTGGTAACGGGCGATATGTGCGAAGACTTAATTTTAAACGGGGTAGATATTGTTAAAGTAGGTATCGGGCCCGGCTCGGTATGTACCACACGTAAATTAACGGGCGTAGGCCGTCCGCAGTTCTCTACCGTTATTGAATGTGCCGATGCCGCACACGGCGTAGGCGGGATGATTTGCGCTGACGGCGGTTGTACCGTTCCCGGGGATGTGTGCAAGAGTTTTTGCGCCGGGGCCGATTTTGTAATGTTGGGCGGCATGCTAGCCGGACACGCGGAAAGCGGCGGCGAAATGACTACTAAAATTTTCCAAACGGGCGAAGTGAATTTATTAGATGATAAACATTGTGAAATGGCCCTTGTTGAAAAACAATTTAAAAAATTTTACGGCATGAGTTCCGCTTACGCGCAAGAGCGCCATTACGGCGGACTAAAAAAATACCGCGCCAGTGAAGGTAAACTGGTGGAACTCCCCTTCCGCGGCCCCGTGGAACCGACGCTACTGGCTATTTTGGGCGGTATCCGTAGCTGCATGACGTATATCGGTGCGAAGCGGCTTAAAGATATGCCCAAATGCGCGACGTTTTACCGCGTCAACCGCCAATTAAATACTATTTTCGGTAACGAATAATAGGGAAAATTGCCCACATTCCTTTCCTGAAACCCCCGAGGATTCTCCGGGGGTTTTAGTATGTAGGCAGGAAAATGATACAATATACTATCTTATAAACAGGTGCGTTATGGCTAAAAATCTTTCGTTTTCTTATTCCAAAATGGGGATGTATAAGGAATGTCCGCAGAAGTACAAATTCCGCTATGTCCACATGCTGCCCGAAAAACCCAAATACTACTTTGCATTTGGATCTGCCATGCACGCGGTGATGGAATTTATCTATAACCCGCAAAAGACCGTTTTTCCAACGCTGGCCGAAGCCCTTCAATTTTTTGATACCACGTGGAACAAAACTACATTTGAGCAAAAAGGGTATGCGTCCGTAGAAAAGGAATTGGAAGGATATGCCGAAGGCCGCCGTATTTTGGAAAGTTATTACGAGCAGAACGAACTGTCGTTTACGCATCCGCTCTCCGTGGAAACCAAAAGTACGCTAGAAATAGACGGCCTTAACTTGATTAGCATTTTGGACCGCATGGATTATCTGGGCGACGGTAAAATTAAAATTTTAGATTATAAGACGGGCAAAACCGTCCAGCGCGAGCCCGACCAGTTGTATATGTACCAAAAAGTGGTGGAAAATTCCCCCGTCATCAAAGCACTTGTACAGGCCAAAGACCCGGCCGTAAAAGAGGTACGCGTCGGGGAGCTTAGTTTTTATCATTTGCCTACCCTAACCGAAATGAAATTTGAACGCGCGCCGGATAAAGAAATTTTTTCGTTCTGGCAAGGTGTTTTGCAAATTGCAGATAATATCCGCGCCGGAAAGTTTGCCCCCACTCCCGGTGAAAACCAATGCCGCTGGTGCGATTACCGCAACCTCTGCCCGGTATTTACCGGTAAAGAATACAGTGCGGTAAACTCATCCTCTAAAGAACTTCCCCCCCTTGCGCAAAAAAATCCGCAAGAGGAACTCAGCCAAAAAATTGACCGTTTGGGCGAATTAAAAGAACAAGTACAAAAACTGGAGCAAGAAATTATTTCTTGTATGAAGCAAAATAATTTCCAGCGTCATTTCGGTTCCGCGTATAAAGCGGAATTAAATACTGCGGAAAAAATAGAACTTACCGATAATAACCAGGTCGTGGAACTGCTGAGTAAATTGGGTTTACTAAGTAAAGTGTTAGTGCCTACTAAGACAACGGTGGCGCGGCTACTTACTGATGAGGCCGTGTCCGCTAAAGACAAAGAAAAATTGCGCGCGCTGGTGCAACGTGTGCAAGAAGTACAGCTGGCCTTGGAAAAAATTGCCCAATTACCATGACGTATCAAAAAATGATTGTTGCCTTAGATATCGGAACGTCCGGCTGCCGAGCTGCGGCGGTGCGGGGCGATGGCTCTGTCGCGTTGCAACAAGAAGAACCGTTGGTGCCGCTTCGCAGTGCACCGGGTTTATCGGAATACCAGGCAGAAGAATTACTCCGGGCCGCACGCCAAACATTACATGCTGTTTTAGATGGGATTGGTCCCCAACAGATAGCGTGTTTGGCGGTAACTTCACAGCGCTCCACCATTGTATTATGGGATAAAACAACGGGTAAGCCCATTGGTCCCGTGCTTACGTGGGAAGACGGCCGAGCCCAAGCCCAGGCCGAACAAGCCTCTATTTCACAAGAAGAAGTACACGCCCAAACCGGACTTTATAAAACTCCCTTTTTCTCGGCTCCTAAAATTGCTTGGATTTTACAACACGTTCCGCAAGCCTCGCAATCACTTAAGCAAGGTAATTTGCTGGCGGCTCCGGTGGCGTCTTATATTATTTGGCATTTAACGAATGGCCAAGTTTTTGCTACGGATGTTTCCTTGGCACAGCGCACGCTTTTATTAGATGTAAAATCGGCGGCGTGGAGCCCTTCCCTTTGCCAAGCTTTTGGTGTACCGATGGAAATTTTACCCAAACTATTACCGTCGGCCGCGGATTACGGCACCTACACATATCAAGGAGTCAAGATTCCTATTTCCGTTTGCGTAGGAGACCAACAAGCGGCCGCCGCTTATTTTAATTTGCAAGCAACGGATAGTTTAATTAACTACGGTACGGGTGCTTTTTGGTTGTACCACACCGGGGAAAAAGCTGTCTTTTTGCCGGGAATGCTGACTTCGTTGGCGGCTACAGCCGGCACCGCTTCCAACGCCTATTTGTTAGAAGGGCCGGTTAATTCCGCCGGGAGTGCGTTGCTATGGTTAAAAGCGCAAGGAATTTCGTTTGATGAGGAAGAGCTTCAAACGATTTGCGTGTCTTCCAAGCGGCCGGTGTGGTTTTTGCCTGCATTGGGCGGACTGGGCGCCCCGTATTGGGATTTTAAAATCTCAGCCGCGGCAGAAGGCTTGTGCCCGCTTACGCAAAAAGAAGACTGGGTTGCCGGAGCCGTGCGCGGCGTGGCGTTTTTGCTCGCAGACATTGGGGCTTATCTACGTGCCAACGGGTGTGCTACAAGCGGTAAGATCCAGGTATCGGGTGGACTTTCGCGTTTGAATTATTTGACGGCTTTTCAGGCGGATATTTTGCAGCAGGATTTGTGGGTGTTGCCGCAGGCCGACGCGACGTTATTAGGAGCGGCTTTGTTGGCCGCCCGGCAAAAAGGGGTAGCTTTAAATTTTGTAAAAGATTTCCGGCGTATAGCCCCTACCTTGTCGGCCCCACAGGCGCGGGAATTGTATACCTACTGGCAGCAGTTTCTTATGCGCCAGCGACAAAAATAAAATTTTACAGGTAAATGAAAAAGCCCCTCGCTTTGGCGAGGGGCTTTTTAACAGAGCGAAATATTATTGCGCTTTTAACAAACGGGCGGTGTTGGAACGGGGTAAAAATTGCGCGACCAGAGAAGCCGGCGTTTCCCCTTTCTTGTTAGCGCGTTTGGGGTTCGCTCCGCGTTGCAATAATAACACGGCAGCCCCATCATTTTTAGCCATGATGGCGTGCATGAGCGGAGTATTACCGTCCCCATCCGGTACATCAATATCTGCATGGGCTTGAATTAATTTTTTGGTTAACGTATCATCTGCTGCGTAGGCACTATACGTTAACACGGTGCGTCCTTGATTGTCTTGCGCATGGATGTTTATGCGTTTGCCTAACAAAAACTGCAAGCATTCCTGGCGGTTGAGCGCGGCCGCATGCATCAAAGGGGTTACCCCGGCAAAATCCGGTTGATTGGGATCCGCCTTTAACGAGAGCAAGGTTTTGAGGGCTTGCGGTTGGTCTTGCTCAATAGCATAGAAAAGGGGTGATTTCCCCGCTTTGTCCACCGTATTTACGTTGGCATGCCCTTTTTTGGCAAGAAATTTGATGATAGGCAAGTGGCCTTCGGCAGCGGCCGTAGATAAGGCACTCAGCCCGGTAAGCGGGTTGACATAATTTACATCTGCCCCATTTTTTAACAGATTCTGTACGTTCTCCAAATACCCGCGTTGGGTGGAATAAATTAAAGCATTATTACCGTCGGAATCTGCTAAATCAATGGAATCCATGGACGCATGAGCAAGCAACGATATCACTTGCGGTTCATTAAATTTAGAGGCATACAAAAGCGGTATTTTACCGGAATCATCTTTTAGTTTGCTGTCGGCCCCTTGTCCAAGCAGATAGATGACAGCTTTACTTTGGCCGGCGGCGGCCGCTGCAATTAACGGGGTAATTCCGTAGTTTGATTTTTGGTCTACATCCGCATGTCCTCTTTCCACTAAGAGTTGAATGATAGGCAAATTGCCTTTTTCAGCGGCGAGCGTTAAAGGCGTGATACCCGCATAGTTTTTCTCATTGACGTCCACATTGGCATAAATCAGCGTGCGCACGCGGTCCGCATCGTTGGATTTGATGGCATGAATGAGAGAAGTATCATACATTAGTTTTTTTTCGGGGGTTTGGCGTTGGCCGAGTACCGTGCCGGGATATGTCTTTTTCTCGGCACCGAAAACCGTTCCGCGATAAATATCTCCCGACGTTCCCTCTTGTACCGCACGGTTGGTTAAGGCCTCACTGGCCGAGCGAGCTTGCGGCCCACCTAAAATAAGTTCTTGATCTTGTGGGCGGGCGTGGGCCGGCAAGGCCAGCGCGCCGATACATAATAACAAAACAACTATAGGATACGTTTTTGGCATAATTTTCTCCTCAATAAAATCATTATATCATATCCGCCCTGGATAAAAACAAGGGAATTACTTCATCAAAAAGTAATTTAAAAGGATTATTTTAAACTAAATATTTATTTTAAAACAAAAAGCTTGCAATTTAATGAGATACGAGGTATCATAAAAGGGAAAGGGGGCGTTATAATATCCATTTTATCCCCCAGAACCTTTCGATTTACCCCCCGAACGGTTCTGAAAAAAGAGCTAGGTACATCCCCTAGCTCTTTTTATTGCCAAAAAGCTCCCTCGTGTAGAGGGAGCTTTTTAGTGAGTGTCAAATATTAGAGTGCGATGGCGCTGGCCGGGCAGGTTCCCGCGCAAGCTCCGCATTCAATGCATTTAGATGCATCAATTTTGCGTTTTCCATCTGCTTCGCTGATAGCAGCTACCGGGCAAGCCGATTCGCAAGCTCCGCAGTTAATGCAAACATCCGGATTTACTTTATAAGCCATAATTGAGATTCTCCTGTTTTTACAATAAACTAACACATAAATTATACAAAAAATATTCCCTGCGTGCAGAAACGTCGTCCTCCCGGGGTTGCGCAAAAAGGGTTAGGAATGATACAATATAAAAGTAAGGAAAAACTAACTTTTATGGAAAAAAATAATTCTCGTTCTCTTTATCAATTAAGGGTAGGGCAATCTGCCCAAATTAAAGAAATTCAAACCGATTCCAAAATGGCAGAAAAATTAGCGGCTATGGGTTTAGTGCGCGGTCAATTTGTGAAACGCCAAGCAGGTAGAAGCCCGGTGGTGGTTAATGTATCCGGTACGGATGTGGCCCTCGGCCGGGAGACCGCCAAAAAGATTATTGTTACTTCTAAGAAAAATACTTTCTTGTTAGCCGGCAACCCGAATGTGGGTAAAAGTTTAATTTTTTCACGTTTGACGGGAATCGGAGTAATTTCTTCCAATTTCCCCGGGACTACGGTGGGGATCAATTACGGTCAAACGCAGTTTAATGCGGAGTCGTACGATATCATTGATATTCCCGGTATGTACCGCTTGGAAGAAGAATGGCAGATGGAAGGAAAAAAACATAATCTGTTTAAAGAGTTGGATTATGATTTTGTAGTTTGTGTGGCAGATGCTTCCCACCTGGAACGTAATTTATATTTCGTATTGGAATTATTGGAGCTTGGCAAGCCCGTCATATTGATGTTGAACAAATTTGATGAAGCTAAGCGGAAAGGTATCTTTATTAACATTAAGCAACTTTCCAAATTGCTGGGAATGCCAGTCATCCCCACAGTGGCTACCACCGGAGAAGGATTAAAAGAATTGGCCAATACCGTAGTTAAGCTGGATAGCAAGCAGCCGCAAATTGAAATTCCCGGCACGGATGAAGGCAAGTGGCAGACCATCGGTAAAATTGTGGGGCAAGTGCAAGAAGTTAAACACAAGCACCCTTCGTTTTGGGAGCATTTACAAGCGTGGGCAACTAACCCGATTACCGGACTTCCCATTGCTTTGGCAGTGCTGATTATTTCGTTTTTTATCGTGCGGTGGGTAGGTGAAAGTATTATTGATTTTGTAGATCCGCTGTATGAGGGATATTACGTTCCGTTTATGGAACGGTTGTTAGGTGCTTGGCGGGATAACTGGCTTGGCATGTTGTTGGTAGGAGACGGCGGCGAAACATATTTCGGCCTTTTAACCGACGGACTTAAAATTGCGCTTGTGGATGTAATGTCCTACGTGCTCGCGTTTTATGCGTTATTTGGTTTCTTGGGAGAAATCGGGTATTTGCCGCGGTTGGCTATTTTATTGGACGGTATTTTGCACAAAGTAGGTTTACACGGGTATGGGGCTATCCCCATTATGCTCGGGTTTGGTTGTAAAGTACCCGCTGTACTAGGAGCCCGCGTATTGGAAACCCGCCGCGAACGGGTGATTGCGTTGGCGCTCGTGTTAGTGCTTGCTCCGTGTATTTCACAAACGGCGATGATTATTTCCATTTTATCCCCCCACGGCCTAAAATATATGCTCATGGTGTTTGGGGTGCTAGTGATAAACGGAATTTTGGCAGGAACCATTTTAAACCGCTTGATGAAAGGCGAAACGCCGGAATTATTTATGGAAATTCCGTCGTGGCAAATCCCCAGTTGGCGGGCGCTTGGGCGCAAACTGTGGCTACGCATGAAAGAGTATTTGTGTGATGCCTTGCCGCTTATTCTGTGCGGGGTGGCGTTTGTGGATTTAATGCAAATGTCCGGCGTGACGGATTTCATTACCAAAGTTTCACGTTACCCGGTGGAACATATTTTAGGATTGCCGGCGGATATAACCTCGCTGTTGATTTTGGGCTTTTTGCGCAAAGACGTGGCAATTGCGCTGTTAGAGCCGTTTAGTTTATCCCCCCAGGCACTTGTGGTGGCGTGCGTATTTATGACCATGTACCTGCCGTGTATCGCGACGTTCTTTGTAATGCTGCGCGAGAATGGCTGGAAAGATACATTGCGCGTGGTGGCTTTAACCTTGGGCCTGGCCTTTGCAACGGGTTTTGTACTACGGATGATTTTGTTATAAAAACTTTTCTTATAAAAGGAAACTCCCGGGTTTATCACCCGGGAGTTTTTGTATGAGAGACGTTAATGACGTGGCATCGGCGGTCTTGGCATGGATGGCCGCAGCATGGGTGTTACATTGGGTAACGCGGACGGCGTTCTTAAAGTTTGCTGAACAGCCTTCTGAGTAGTCGTCTCAATAGCCTTCTGAGAGACCACCTTAGAGCCCTCTATTTCGTGAGATCCATTTAGCACGTCCATGGGAATCCCTGATTGGTGCGGTTGGAAATATTCTTGTTCTTTGGGGGCAGCAATTTCCTCGGGCTTTGTACCAAAATAAGGGTTCTTATAAACCACGTAGGCATCACTATAAGAATTTGCCCTTTCCCCTCGTATATATTTTGCGGGCATCATCAGTTCAAGTTGTTTTTTCATTCGTTCGGAGCCAAATCCTTCAACGGATTTTGTAAATAATTCTTGTTGAGGTTCATTGGGGTTTTGCCATAGGTCCCGTATGAGAATTTTGTTGTGGGCGTATACCTGTGCTCCTACGCAATCCCTTCCCATTTCTCCTAGGGGACCCTGGGGCGTTAATATATCCACAATATTCTTATTGCCTTTTGATACGGCAAACGCACGGGCGTTTATTAACGGGCCTTCGTCATCAATGCGTGTATCATCACCAAACATGACGTAATCATGCAATCTCTCGTGACACGCTTGTATCGCAAAGCGATCTTGCTCCTTCTTCTCTGCCCAGTAAGATATAATCTTTTCGGCATTAGCCGCAATTGCTTCAAATAACAAGGGAGTAAATTGAACTAGGGTGGGATCCTCCGGTTTGTCCGAGAGTAAGATCCCTCTTCCTCGAATCTGGGAAAAATCCCCAAGCCCTAATCTTTTTATTTCCTCTACATCATCTGTTACCAATGCGTGCATAAAGGCATTTGTTGTTTTCTCATCAAATGTGACCATCGGTATAGGTTGTGGTTTTGGGTCACGTGAGGTGCGAATATGGAATTGCGCATAACTTGCAACGGGCATTAAAACGGAACACACTAACAAGACACTTACGGCCATTACTAATTTTTTCATGCGTGAACCTCTCTCATTATTTATATGGTTACACTCTTAGTGTATGTAACTTGATGTATTTTTCAAGGGTCTTTGGACCCAGATGCATCCTAGGCCTTTTGGGTAGATAACAAAAACCTGCTCTTTTACAAAGTAAAGGAGCAGGGATATTGCTATAAGAATTTGAAAAATTAATTATTTCCGTTGCCGTAGCGGCCGATATCTACCGGCATGGGAATTTCCACTCCCAGAGGGCCTTCAAAGTACATGGTGCCGGATAAATGATAATCCAACGTCGCACTGTTCATGCTGATAAGGCCCAGGAGCTTATTATTGAAGGTGGACATAGGTACCGTAAATTTGGCCTTAGCGTTTCTGGTGGAATTAGGTTCAATGACAATATCTTTTAAGGTAACGTCTGCCATATATTCTTCATTGACGGTCATTTTCCCTTCAAAGCGCTTTAAAGAGGCAGTCTGTTTTTTGCTTATATTCGTAATGGCTACTACTACTTCAAAACCAAGAGACGTTAAATTGTAGTCAGTTAGTTCCACATTGCGCAAAGTATATTTGCAATTGGCTAAATTTTGCGCTTCCTGTACCCCGGCGCAAGCGCATAACAATCCCGTCAATAAAAATACAATCAAAAATTTTTTCATAAAACCTCCGAAGAAATAGCCCTTCAAATAATTGTATAATAAATAGAGTATTATTTGGAGAAAATATGAACCCTTTACAGCAGAAAATTTATAACCGCTTTGCGCGTTATGTAGCGGTGGATACTACTAGCGACCCGGAAAGTTCTTCCGTGCCCAGTACCCCGGCGCAAATTTCGTTTGCTCATACGTTGGCGGCGGAAATGAAACAAATTGGCTTTCAAGACGTGGAAGTGGATGAATACGGTTTTGTAACCGGAATCTTACCGGCGAACGCGGAGAAGGAAGCCCCTGTAATTGGGTTGTTTGCTCATATGGATACCGTTTGTGATTATAACGGGGCTAATATCCAGCCGAAGATTCATCCTAACTATGACGGCGGAACACTCACTATCAATGCGGCAAAAGGGATGTTTCTCTTCCCCCAAACGGCTCCTAATTTAAAATTGTGTATTGGGGACGATATCGTTACTTCCGACGGAAGTACCATTTTAGGGGCGGATGATAAAATAGGGATTGCCGTGATTATGACGTTGGCGGAATATTTTATCCAACACCCGGAAATTAAACACGGCGCCCTTAAAGCAGCCTTCACTATTGATGAAGAAATCGGGGCCGGCATCGGTTACTTTGATGTGGGACGATTTGGGGCTGATTTCGCTTATACCATTGATGGCGCCTTGCTGGGCGATATTGATTGCGGCAATTTCAACGCGGATATGTTTGTCATTGATATCAAGGGTAAATCTTGCCATCCCGGCTCTGCCAAAGGGTTTATGGCTAACCCGGTGCGTATAGCAGCGGATATTATTTCGGCTTGGCCGGAAGATAAACTCCCCGAAACGACAGACGGAGAAGACGGATTTATTTTATTTAAAGATATTACCGGCGGTTTGGAGAGTGCTCAAATACAAGGGATTGTGCGTGAGCATGACTTAACTAAATTTAAACAATTTGAAGAGTTGTTGGAGAAACTGTTAGAAGAAAAACGCCAAAAATACCCGGCGGCTACGATTACGGTTTCTTTTAAAGAGCAATACCGTAATATGCGAGAGGTGCTGAAAGAACGCCCGCAAGCTATGGAGCTATTAGAACAATCTTTAAAAGAGAATCAGGTGGAATACCGCTTGACGCAGGCCCGCGGCGGAACGGACGGCGCGCAACTTTCTTTGCGAGGATTGCCTACCCCCAATATCTTTGCCGGATATGAGAACCCCCACGGACCGTACGAATGGATGAGTATGGCTTGGGTGGAAAAGGCCTTCCATATTTTGGAAAGTATTGCTAAAAACGTAGTGAAATAAACATTCGCTTTACGTAAAAAAGCCTCCCCGAAATAGGGAGGCTTTTTGTTGGGCAGATTTTCTTATTTTCCGATAGAATCTAACAGATTGCGTGCATCCGAAGTAGTCGGCTCCAAGGTGCGCGATACCGCATTGTAGTTAAACCGATAGGATATCTTAAAACTTTGCGGATTCTCCGGCGGTACTTTAACCAATACGGAATACGTATCCGGATCTACCGCGTTGGAGATCGTCCACGTGATTAACCCTACCATCTTGGGATGTCTATACTCAATATATTGTTTGAGTGAATAACCGTTGGACAACAGGTAGTCTTGTGCTTCTTTCATCACAGCGTCCTGTTGCGCCATCCCTGTGTCTTGCGGTTGGGCGGAAACATTGTTCATGGAATCTCCCCCGCTATCCGTACCTAACATCTCATTTAATTGAGCTTCTTGCTCGGCCTGGACGGTTTCTTCCTTGGAAGCTAAAATGTTAAATTTAGCCGGAATAAGTTCCATAAAACCAAGCATTCCGTATATGACTCCCGCTAATAGCAGGGTAATCAAAATCCCTACAACCATCCGGGCTGTTTTTCCGGCGGGTTGTATGTCGGCACTTTTCAAATCATGCTGTGCATTGATTTCATCATCTAAACCGTCTATTTGTAAGCGGTCGGAGTGGGCCGGTTCGGGTACCATGGGGACTGTCTTAATATCTAAAGCAGCTCCGCGTTTAGCTTTAATGGTATTTTCCAAAATAATTTGCGATACCGTAACGGTGGCTTCCGGATTGTTGAGATTGGCTTGCTCCTTGGCCGGCTCAGGCGCAGCTTGTTGTTTTACTTCCTGTTTGGGTTGAAGATCTATATTGCGTGGAGAAGAAACAAACTCCTGGATTTCAATATTGTCATCTTTTTCCTTTATATTGGTTTTTGTTTTTTCTGCCGGAAGCGGTTTACCGTCTCTTTTGGCATAGGCCTCTTCAATTGAGGCGGAAGAAGCCGGCGGTACAAAGTCGGAAATTAAATAGGTAGAACCTTCTTTGAGTTCAATTTCAGTTAATTCATTAGGATTCGTAGTTGCGCGCGTCTTTTCCTTTTCTACGTCGGCTTGGGGCGTCGGGCCCATAGCTAATGTGGGAAGATCTTGCAACAAGGGATCCGTTGCAGATGGCTGCGGTTGTTCCGGCTGAGGTTCGGTTGTTACTTCTCTATCGTCAGCTAAGCCAAATAATTGTTCTACGGATTGGTTCGCTGTGGAAGAGACCGGGCCTTCTTCAAAAGCTTCTTTCAAATCTTTATCACTAATGAGAGATTCGGATTGGCCGGGCAAATGAGACGGATCATTCGGGTCAAAATCAGGTTTTTCCAATTTGGCTCCCGGGACCAATTCTTGCATAGTAACTTCTGACGGAGCTGCAGGCTCTTCGTTTTTAACTTCCGGTGTTACCGGTTTTTCCATATCGGAAAGAACCGGAATATCCTGTTGTTGGGAATCTACAGAAATCTCTTCTAACGCCATGACATCAATTTTGTTTTCATTTTCCGGTTGTTGCGGAGCTACAGGTTCTTCCGTAACGTGTGCTTCCATAGGTTGCATGGGTTGATCCGCCAAAGAGGATAATTGTTCAATGGTTTCTTTAGGTTGCTCTGCCGCCGGTTCTTCTGAGGTTGTCGGTTCATCACCGGTTGCGTCAAGCGTAGGAATATCGGCTGTCGGAGCCGGATCTGTTTCGGGTTGAGATTCCGGTTGCGGTTTAGCGGATACTTGGGCTTCGGGAGCTTGCACGGGTTTGGCAGGTTCTTGGGCCGGTTTTTCGGGTTTTTGTTCTTCTTGTTTAGGTTCCGGATGGGCACTCTTTAACCCGACGAAAGTAGCTGCCGCCGTGGCCGCAGCCGCACCGGCCGCAATCAAGCGTTGGGAAAGAGATTGTTTTCCTTTTTCTTTCGCTTTTTCTGCTTCCTTTTCCTTGATTACCTGATCAACGACTTCTTCCCCGTTTTTCGGGGCTGTTAATTCCGCCAAGAGGGCTTCTTTTTGAGCATCCGTCGGGGTTTTAGCGCCGTCAGAGGTGGATTGTTTTTCCTCTTTTTTAGGAGCTTCTTTTTTGGGTTCTTCTTTTATAGTGATATTTTGATCAGGATGTAACAAATCTTGAATTACGTATTCATTGGAAACAGGTTGTTTGGGTGCTTTGGCAGCTTCGGCTTCGTTATGCAAAGAAGTCAAAGCGGCATTGAGCACAGCTTCTTCTTCCGTTTCACCGGAAAGAGTCGTCGTTTTGGTGGCATCTGCCAACTCGGGTTCTGCAGAGGTGGCGGCAGGTTGGCTTACGTTAGCTTCCGGTTCTTCGGTCGTTTCACTTGGAGTTTCGGCAGGTTTTTCAGCTTCCGCTACAGCGGCAGGTTCTTCTTGAGGCATTTCTCCCAGATCAATGGAAGTAGGACTTTCAAATCCTTGCAATTGGGAAGCATCCGCTCCATCAAAACTTACATTTTCATCGGTTGGGGTAGAATCCTCGTTTTGGGGACTTAAAAATGAGTTGTGGTCTTCTTGAGACGACGTTACAAAAGAGTCTACCTGGGCAGCCAAGGCATCCGCCCGTTGGGCGGCTTCCGTGGAGGCCTTTTGCTGGGCAGAAATAGATTCGTCCAGTTTCGTTTGCATGCCGTCCATTTTAGCCTGTATGTTGTTTAATTGATTGGTTAAGGCGTCTAATTTAGCAAGTAACGCAACGGCTAAAGCGTCTGAACCGCCGTCGGCCGCAGCCGTTGCAGGCGTAGCGGCATCCGCCGCAGCCGATTCCGGCGTGACTTCGTCAAATTCAAAAACTGTGGAGGCTTTCACCCACTCTTGATTTCCGCTATTTGCCGAATCTTCTGAGCAAATCAATGTGTCCGGGGTAAAGCCGTTGAGCGTTACCAATTTATCTTCTGTAAAAGGTCCTGCCACCTTATCGTTAATATAAACCCAATATCTCATTGTATTCCACCCTTAAAATAAATATAAAACGGTACGATAATAGCATAGCAAATTATCACGTATTTTAATAGTTATTTTTTTAGCAATTTATGCCTTGGAACTTACCCGGGCCTGTTTATATAAATTAAGCAGTTTGTCCAACTCTTCCCGGCTTGTTTTGTGGGCCTGGATGTTGGACAGCATATCCGTCATTAACTCTAACGAAGAACCTTCTTCCAACATATCCAGAACAAAGCGGGAAATTTGGCGGTTGTAGGTGCCGTTTAATTCCCCCAAAAGCACGCGTAATGCAAATTCATGTTTGGCCCGATTAGATTTCCAAAAAGTATAGGGAGAGAGCGAATCTTCAAAAAATTTTAAAATTTCATCGGCCGGTTTGGTGCCCAAATAACTTTTCATTAAAGTGGGAGCCAACCCTTGGGTAAGTGACTGGGCTTTTAAATCGCGTAAATATTGGGCCTGTTGAGTGGCTTCTTCTTGGCTGATGACGCCTAAGAGTACTTTACAGGCCAACTCTTTGTTTTCTGTTTCATCTTCGCAAAACGGAAGCACTTTGAGCATTTCCCATAACTCCTGTTCCAGTTGCGGGAAAGTCTTTTTGCCACCGAATTTTTCTGCTAAATCGTATTCATACCCGGCGTATAATTCATTTTGGGATAATCGCCGGCGCAGCACTTCGCGCGCTTGGCGAACCGTAGCTAATTTGCACGCATGGGTAAAACTTTCGGGGGTGCCTTCCAATAGAACGCGCACGGCCAACCCTAAATTTTCATTGGGATCGGCAACATGGGGTAATTTGCCTAAGACGGCTTTAAAGGCGGACACAATATCGGCCGGCGTTTTGGTTTTTAAATAGCGGCACGCAATAATTAACAAATCATCTTCTAAGATTAAGCCTCCTACCAAATTGGAAACGAGGGCCGTATCTTCGGCGTTTTTAGGGGTTAGTTTGCCCAGCATAACATAGGCGGCTAAAGACGCACAAAGTCGTTCATCGGAGTTTTGGCGTTTGAGTTGAGCAATCAAAGAATCTACTTCTTCTTTAAAAGCTATGCTACCCGGCTGCGTATATAATAATTCCAATTCTGCCGTTGTTTTAAGCGGCAGGTGGTATTGGTCGGCCAATGCTAAAATATCTTTTTTGTTTTGTTGAATAATTTGTCGGTGACTTGCTAGCCATTGCGTAGCTTGATCTAACAAGCTTTTCACGGCCAAAGATGCCTTTTGGGTGTCGGATAGGGAAGTCTGTGTCTCTAAATCTTTCAATGCGGCGGCGAATATTTGGTCAAAATATTGATGAGAGGAAAAAGATGCATAAACGTCCAGTAATTTTTGGATATCCGGTGCAGGGAGCTTTAACGCTTCTCCCAATTCTGCAATAGAAGTAGCATTGTTATAAATGCGTAGTTGGCGCAAGGCCGCATGCAAAGTGATTTCATCTAATAAGATTTTAGCTACTAACGTATCGCAGCTGGGAGAATCGGAATTTAATTGGGCGGCGGTGTCGGCAATGTCTTGTTGCAATTGGGCGATAGATTTTTTATTCTCTAACGTGTAAACCAATCGGGCGGCATAATCATCATTGATGCCGGGTAACATTTGGTAAATGGTAGCCAACATTCCGCTACGTAAATCCGTTTGCTGTGTCATGCGTTCTCCCTAACACCAAGTTAGAAAATTGGTAATTTGCTTTTCAAATAAATTTTTATTATCTTCGTTTTGAAAAAACATCATATTGGCCCGGATATTTTCCACCGAGCAACGAATGCCGGCTTGCAGCAGATACCGCGCACATAAAATATCAGACATAATGACAACGGAAATATCTTCCTTTATTAAATCTATCTCTTTTAAAACTTCTATGGCGGCAGAGGCAGTATCGGCCGGCACACTGGCCGCAAACAGAAGGGCTTGTTCCAACGCTTGCGGGCGGGCCAAATCATCTTTGGGTAATTTAGTGGCCGTCAGATAGGCGGAGTAGGCTTCGCTATCTTTTTGCACATAAGAAGTTAGTTGCGTTTTTAAGGAACCGAGTCGTTTGATAGATTTATCCAGCCGCGTTTTTACTTCTTGCGGCGTGTTTTTACGCTTTACGGTAGTACCGGCTGCCATCATGGCAAGGGCACAACCCATGGCGGCTGCGTGAGCGGCTGCCGCCCCCCCTCCCGGGGTAGGTTCTGCGGAAGCTAATGCCTTAGTAAAATGTTGTGCAGCGGTAAACCATTCCATTTTGTATACCTCACATAATTGTACCAGATTCCAAGTCTTCGTATTTTTTGATACGAAGCATTTTCAGTCGGTCTTCATCAATTCCGGTACGGCTGAAAAATACGTGTTCAATAGCTGTAGCCGGCATGATGTACCGGCCGCGTTTGACTCCTTTGGGGTCCGTTTTGAGGCCCAGCCAAATACAAAACAAGGGTAAATCCTTGGTGAAATTTTTTGCTTCCAGTTCTGCTGCCGCACGTAGAATTTTTTGTGCTTCGCCAAACCCGCTGGTCAATACGGCACTGTGAAAACCGCAGTTTTTAGCCGCTACAATATCGCGGTGCGTGTCTCCGATGACGAAAACATTTTCAGGGCTGATTTTAGTTTTAAATTTTTTTTCTGCACGTTTGACGGCCGCTTGCAACATTTCTTCGCGCGTGTGTCCATCTTCTCCATATCCGCCAATGGAGAAAAACGAACCTAGGCCGCTGGGAGCTAATTTTAATTGGGCGCCTTCTTCTAAGTTCCCGGTTCCCAAACCTAAAATAATATCTTTATGAGTAGCCAAAAGTTCCAGAAATTTTTTTATGCCACTAACTAATTTATATTTTTTGTTGCGTACAGAAAATTGTACTTCTTGCGGCAATAATTCCAAATACTTATTTCTCATTTTCATCACTTCGGCGGCGGTCGGTTTTTTGCCTTTTTTAATTAATCCGTATACAAGAGAAAAATTGTCTAAATCAGTTCGGCCGGAAATCAGCGCGTGTTCAAATTTCGGGGTTACTCCGTAAAGTTCTTTCATCGCACGTTCCAAGGCCCGGCGACCGCAACCGCCCGCGTCTACGAGTGTTCCGTCTAAATCAAATAAAACGAGTTTTTTCATGCTTTGGCTCCTTGTTGTTTAGCTGAACGGGTTACAATATACGCCCCCCCTACGGCCAAGATCATTCCTATCACTTTGGAAGCAGACAGGGTATCTTGTCCTAATAACACGGACAATACAAATGTAAATACCGGATACGACAAAATAATCGCAGTTGCTTTACTTAAATCCATGTTGCGTATAGCGTGATACCATAACGTATTACCTAACAAATAGTTAATTGCTGCGCTGCCAAGCAACGTACCCCATAAAATACCGGTTCCGTTGAATAAAAGCGGCCCTTGGATGAAGCGAAGCGCAATAATCAGCACAATGAGCGCAGGCATGGCGTAAAAGGCACGGGCAGCGGCAATTTGCGGGGCGGATAAATCGGCCGGTAATTTTTTGGCGAAAATATGGCTGACTTGGAACATCCACAAACTGCCCAGAATCATAAAATCTCCCTTGGCTTGTACGTATCCCCCACCTTGTAAAATAATCAATATAACGCCCAGTAGGATGAAGAAAGAACCGCTGATTTGTTTCCACGTAGGACGCTCCTTTAGAATGAGGGTGGAAAGAATGAGCGAATAAATCATTTCAAACTGGTTGTCAATGGCACTGTTGACGGGTGTGGTGTAGTTAAGTGCTACCATAAAAACAGTCATGGTAAGGGCGGTGCCGAAGGTGCCCATCCACAATGCTTTCCAACGGACGTCTTTGTCAAACAGCCGTTGCCACTTTTCTTTTCCTAACGCAAACCGAAAGACCGCGCAAGCCACAAAACAGGCTCCCAACAAGAAGAGGGCGGATGTAACAAAAGGGGTAGCCAATTTGGAAATTACTACATTGGTAGCAGTGCAAACACATGAAATCCAAATAGCCAACAAAGGCGACATTTTAGACATATATACTATTGTACTTAATTATAAAGGGTGCGTGGAGGGTTAGTGCCCTTCTTTTTTAGCACTTAAACTGATCCAATAAGCCCCGGCACAGGTTACCAGTAATCCAACGAGTTGGTACGGAGAAGGTGTTTCCAACCCCAATAAGGCGGAGATCAAAAGTGATAGCACCGGATAAGATAAATAAATAGCAGTCACTTTACTCAAATCTAAATAACGGATTGCCTTGTACCATACCACCATGGCTAGACCATATTTTAAAAATCCGGTATATCCCAGTACGCCCCACATCATAAGAGTAGGTTTACAAATAAAAGGTTCGTGTAACAGGTACATTATTCCTAAAATCAGGCACAGTGCCGGCAAAGCAAATAAGTTGCGGGCCATGCCAATTAAACGGTAATCTATTTGTTTGGGTAATTTTTTGGCGACGGTGGAGCCGGCTTGTAACATCCAGGTGCTACCTACAATCAGTAAATCCCCCGTCCAACGCGGGGAGTAGGGTTCTTTTAATAAAATAATGAGTACTCCGGCTACAATCAGGGCGCTGGCGGCTAGCTGGTTTTTTGTAGGGATTTCACGTAAGAAAATAGCCGCAATAAGGAGCGAATAAAACAGTTCCGATTGTTGCAAAATGGCTGCGTTTCCCGGGGTAGTATAGTGAAGCGCAATAAGTGAAATAGTAAACGGAAGGGCGGTTCCAAACGTGCCGATAAATAAAAATTTCCACACGTATTTAGCGGAAAAAAGTTCCCCCCATTTTTTATTTTGGGCAACCCACGGGGTAAAATAAATAATTCCCAATAAGGTACCTAAAAATACGAGAAGAGCCGGGCTGATAATTCCGGCAGCAAATTTGCCCGCGATGGGTGACACTCCTACAATGGCCCAACAAATCCAGGCGGCAGTTAATGGAGACATAGATTTTATTTCCTCCCTTATATTGTAGCAATTTGCTATGGACGTGTAAGTGGTCTAGGCCCAAGGGCCCAGATTATGCTAGGTCTTTTGCCCCTTGTGTTGTGCGAATATACCAATAGACTGATGTTAAGAAATGATTTTCAGGAGGGAAGAAATGAAAAAATTACTGGTGAGTTGCATGATGTGTTTATGTGCCGGGGCAGCTATGGCACAAGTGCCGGTAAAGGCAGCGGAAACAGGGGTAGAAGCTTTAGCGGCGGGTGCTAGCACTGCGGGGAAATTGGGCATTCAAATCCCGTTGGTAGAAATGCGTATACAACAAGTTACGGCGGCTGTTTTGGCAAAGAGTGCGCAGGCCGGGAAGAATATGGTGCAGGCCGCTGCGGTACTAAAGCATTTGACGCCGGAACAACAAATGGCTTTGAACGTGCGTGGGTTGGCAGCGTCTTTTGATCCGCTTGCGTTTAATTATTCTTTGGAGGGCCTTTCGCAAGAGCAAATAGAAAAATTAAAAGAATCTTTATTGGCTCAAGAAAATGAGCTAATCGCCACACGCGCCACAATACTGGAGCGCCAACTTCCGTTGCTGTCGCAATATGCACCGTATATGAAAGAGGAAATTGCAAAAGCATTTCATCCGGCTGTCGGCGAAAACACAGGCTCGTGGATTGCCGGACAATTGCCGCAAAATTTGGAATTTTTATGTATTGCGGAAGAAAATGCATTTATGTTAGAGGGATTAACCACCATGGATAATCTGTTAACGGCCATTCGGGCTAAATTTCCGGAGCGCGAAATTGTGCTGCTTACTTCTTTTGTACCTAACCAAACGGTGTTTTTCCCCGGGAATTCCGTACCAAGGAATGACTACCACTATCAAGTATGGCAGAGTGCCTTGAATAACAATATGACCGTAGCGGGCGTGGATATTTCCGTGAAGATGCCCCAGACGGGTTATCTCCATCCGCAGAGCGAAACCCCCATTGAAATAACCGAATCTTCCACCGGACAAACGGCTATGGGCCAAGAAGAACAACGCAAGCAATTTGTGAGGGCCATCAACGACATTAAGGCCGTTCAAAAAAACGGAATTAAGCCATTATTCATCCTATACGGGCGGCCTGTGAATATGTTGTATAGCGGGTTTGCTTCGGTGGCGGATGATTTAGTTCATTCTTTCGGCAAAGTGAAAGTACTGCATTTGGCACCCACTACTGGGGTAGATGCAGCCGGACAGAGTACGTTGCGGACGACTGATTTTGAGCGTATACTCCCCCCGGGAGCTGCGTTTCAACTAACTTCTCCGGCTAATAAAAATATCGCATGGGGACCTAATAGCAGCATGCCGGTGGCATCCGGAGCGGACATCATTTCCAAACAAGATCGCCGCTAAACGCGACGGATCTTGTAAAAGGATATTTCCTTTATTCAAAATTAAAAAACCCAGACAATTTGTCTGGGTTTCTAAACTTGCGCAGAGAGGGACTCGAACCCTCAAGCCTTTCGGCATGCGCCCCTCAAACGCACGCGTATACCAATTCCGCCACCTGCGCGAAAATCTGTTACAACGAGGGAATCACTACCAACACATTTTAGCAAACTTCTTTTGTGTACTGCAAACACTAAAAAATCCGTTACTTGGGATAAACCATTTTTTCAGGTGTCCAATCTTTTAATACTTCACACATATCCGCGGCAATTTCTTTTGCATTTTTTAAATCGTGTTCTAAATAGTTGCCGCATTCTTTACGGGAATTGCCGGGGATTTCCCCGTTAAAATCTCGCGTAAAGGCGAAAGCATCCTGCAACAGTTTAATGGTCTGTTCGGCGGATATGGTGTCGCGCAACAGTACATAGAATCCGGTCCGGCATCCCATGGGACCTACATAAATAACTTCATTTCCTTGCGAGGTGTTTCTCAAATAAGTAGCCAGTAAATGTTCTAAACTGTGAAGACCCGCGTTTTGCAAATAATCGCCGTTGTTGGGCTTTTTCATGCGGACATCATACGTAACTACGTCTCCGTCTATCCGTGAAATATATAGGCCCTTTTCCAGTACATCGTGGTTGATGGTAAAACTGGCGATTTTTTTCATAAATCCAACTTAGTTTTGAGCCGGAGCGGACGCCGGAACATTTACTTTATCCAAAACGGAGGTGGATGTTTTTTTATGCGACATAAGCGTCAAAGCTACTGACGTAGCCATCAAGATAACAGCCAGTATAGCGGTAAATTTATTAACTGCATTGAAAGCCGTAGGGCTGGCGAACAAATTGTCTGCCCCCGAGGCACCAAAAATACCTGCGGCGGAACCTTTTCCGCTTTGTAAAAGTACGAGTAAAATAAGCAAAACGCAAACCAAAAAATGGACGATCAAAATGAGTGTATACATGCAATTTTCTCCTGTTCAATGATATTTATATTATAGCAATTTTTCCTACAAAGGGCGTTTTTTGCAAAAAATCCTCGAGGTGTTGTTTTATTTTGATAAACTGGTTTTGCCGTGTTTATTCCGCCAAGGCGACTATACCCGGCACCTCTTTTAGAACAAAATTCTGCCCCGCTAAACTACGCGGGGCTGGTTTGTATCCAAACAGTTTTTCTAAAAAGATTTCCCCCGCAGCTTGTTTTATTTTTTTTTTTTGATAAACTGATTTTGTTATTTTCCCCGTATAGGAGTATGTATGTTTAATGAAATGAGTTGTAAAAAAGGTTTTACTCTTATAGAGCTTCTTGTCGTAGTGCTCATTATCGGCATTTTGGCGTCCATAGCACTGCCGCAATATGAAATGGCTGTTGAAAAAGCACATGCGATGAAGGCTGTTGTAGCCGTCAAAGCACTGGCAGAAGCCACGGAACGGTATTATTTAGCCAACGGGGCTTACCCTGCTAATGAGCAAACACAACAACCTTTAAGTGAAATTAATCAAGAACTGGATGTTGAAATGCCAGAGATAAACGGATTTAAGATTTTTAAACATTATAATACCTATATTGGGGCCAGCCGCCAAGGGTCTTCTCGCTTTCATTATATGATTTCTAAAACAATGAGACAGACGCCTGGTGCGCCCCTTGCTTGGCGACAACGTGGTATAACGTGTAATACAGGTGTGAATAACGATACTTCTCGTTCTGCCCAACTCTGCCAACAATTATGTAAAACTTCTACGTTGACACAAATATGGGGAAGTGCCAGTTCCGGTTGTGAATTGTAATATAAAAATTTGGGATAGAAACCAGCCCTACCGCAGGGCAGGGCCGGTTTGTTAATGTTGTCATTCTGAATTTATTTCAGCATCTCGTTTTCAAAAAGAAAGGAGAAGATCCTGAATCAAGTTCAGGATGACCTTTGTATTATTATTTGACTAACGCCACTAAACCCGGCAACTCTTTTTGAAAGCAAAATCAGCCCCACCTTTCGGTGGGGCTGGTTTGTTTAGCAAACTTTCTTACTGTAATAAGTCCTTCCCGGCCTACTTCGCTAACGCTACGAGCCCGGGTAGTTCCTTTCCTTCCACAAACTCCATGCTCGCACCGCCACCGGTGGAAACGTGTGAAAATTCCTTGGAATTGATTTTTCCCTTTTTGAGCACGTTTACACTATCTCCCCCACCGATGATAGAAATCGCGCCATTTTTGGTGGCTTCAATCATGGCGTTGGCAATAGCAAAACTGCCTTTGGCAAAATTCGGGAATTCAAATACTCCCATCGGGCCGTTCCAGAAAATGGTTTTGCATTTTAAGAGTTCATCCGCAAACAATTTTTCGGTTTTGGGGCCGATATCCATGGCTTCCATATCTGCCGGAATAACATCGGTTTCCGTAGCGGTAGCGGTTTCGGAAAATTCCTTGGCTACGCGGTAATCAACGGGCATCAACATTTTAACACCTTTGGCAGCGGCTTTTTCCATGACTTGTTTGGCTTCATCAATTTTGGTTTCATCCAAGAGCGATTTGCCTACTTCAATTCCTTTGGCTTTTAAGAACGTATAGGCCATGCCTCCGCCAATGATCAGCACATTAACTTTGTCTAACAAATTATTAAGGAGTAAAATTTTATCGGACACTTTCGCTCCGCCAATCACCGCTGCAAACGGACGGGCCGGGTTTTCTAAGGCTTTACCCAAAAATTCCACTTCTTTTTGTACCAAATATCCGGCGCCGCTGGGGAGGAGTTGCGCTACGGCACTGGTGGAAGCGTGGGCGCGGTGTACGGTGCCGAAAGCTTCTTGCACAAATACTTCGCCGTGTTTGGCCAGTTGCTTGGCAAATTCAGCGTCGTTCTTTTCTTCTTCCGGGTGGAAACGCAAGTTTTCCAAGAGGGCAATTTCGCCGTTTTTCGTTTCGGCTACTACTTTATCGGCTTCCGGGCCGACGCAGTCTTTAGCAAAGTGTACTTTCACGCCGAATAATTTTTCCACTTCCGCGGCCACGGGAGCCAAACTAAATTCCGGGCAGACTTTTCCTTTCGGGCGGCCTAAGTGGGCAATGAGTACTACGCGGCAGTTATTATCCAGCAAATGTTTAATAGTTTTTTCGGTAGCTACAATACGTTTGGTGTTGTCTACTTTGCCGTCTTTTAGGGGTACGTTATAATCTACCCGCACGAGGACTTTTTTGTTTTTCAAGTCCATATCTTGCATTTTTTTAATGCTGCTAAAATTCATATGTTTGACTCCTTGTTATTATTTCGGCTCCCGTAGGAACCGTGATACTTATATTTTATCAAATTTACCTTACCGCCGTTTGGCTTTGGCCAGTAATTTCAAAATCTCAATGTAAAGCCATACAATAGTAACCAATAGCCCGAATCCGGCATACCATTCCATAAATTTAGGCGCATCGCCCCGGTTGGTCATCACGGAAATAAACTGAAAATCCAGCATCAGGTTTAAGGCGGCCACAATACATATCACTACGCTAATCCCGATGGAAAGCGGCGATGAAGCAGTTAAGTAAGATATATTGCCGCCAAATAAACTAAAAATCCACGAACCCAAATACATAATAGCAATAGCCGCCGTGGCTGATACCACAGCCGTAGCAAAGCCTTGCGTTACTTTTATAAGGCCTGTTTTATACACAAAGAGCATGACAAAAAATACAAGCACGGTAACAGACACGGCGTGCAGTACAATACCTTGATACTGGGCATTATAAAAAGCGGAAATAAACCCCAGTAAAATTCCTTCCATAAAAGCATAGATCGGTGCGGTAAAACCCGATACGGCCGGTTTAAAAGAGGTCCATACAGCTATGCCAAACGCTACTAAAGCTAATACGGATATGACTCCAACGGACAAGGTCGCGGCCTTCGTCCAACCCAACATTCCCCCCACTACGCACAACGCCAAAAGGGCGAACGTTTTGTTGATAGTACCTTGCAAGGTCATCACACTCGTGTTGACGGCTTGGTAACGCGGCGCAAAACCTTCGGCGCGCAAGGTCTCTTCTTGGACGGCGGTTGTTGGATGGGCTTGAGCTTGTTTGGCGCGCTCAAAAGCGGCCTCGTTAAACATGGGGTTATTTGCCATAATATCTCCTTAAATTAAGATAATTTATTATATGAAATTTTACTTCTTAAACAAATAAAAAACCCGGTTTCTTTTTAATTAGAAACCGGGGCATAAGGGTGCTCACGATTATTTAAAATACGGGGTTTGGGTTTGGTCCAAGAATAAACGCGTTTTTATCCGTTTCCAATCTTCCGGGTAGTCTTTCTGGATAGATTCTTTGATAAATTTCAAATCTTCTTCCGTTAAACTAAACCAATTGGAGGAACGATCCCCTCTGGGATCCAGATTCCCACGTACTTGACCGGGGTGGTCATAAAAATAATAAACCATGGGAGCTTTGTTATAGCCGGCTAAGAAAGTGTTTTGCTCCGGCGAGATAAGAAAGAGCGGATCGGTAGCGGTGCCACTGAGGTCAAAGGTGCCTTCTTCCAACTGGAAAGAATCAGACAGAATGCTTTTGGGCTTTAATTCACGGGTAACAACTTTATTAAGCCCGAAGCGTGAAGTGTTAATGACGGCGGTATATTTGTCGGCGGTTAATGTGAATAATTGAACCGGCGACGAAGTGGCTAATACGTTTACATACAACCCGGGAATAAATTTTTCATCGTGCAAGAGCATGAGGTGTTTATTTTTCTTATACTTCAATTCCGTTCCGTCTTCGGCCAATAAGGTTAGCCCGCGGCGGGTATACTCGTTTTTGTCATTATGTCCTACATCGGCCTTAATAGAATTGCCGCAGGTGCCGGCCAAAATATACCAATGTTCATCCAACGCATAGGCTTTACAATGATATGCAGCATGGTAGGTGCCTTCCGTTCCATTTAATTCGTGGCGGACGGTTTCTTTTAATATAAAATAGAGGGTACGGTTACTTTCCGCAGCGCCCGAATTGACTGCGGCAGTTTGAACAGCCCGTTGCACTTGATTAGTTAAATTTTTGTTTTCCTGCGCCAAAGCTAAAATGGCCCCCAACGCTATCAAAATAAATGTGACAACTATTTTCTTCATAAAATCTCCTATAATATGTAAATTTCTTAGCTATATTCTAACAGTTTTGATTTTTTTGCAACAGGGACAAAGGACCTATTTTCATACGATAAATGGACCTAGTTAAAAATAGGCCGTCCTATGCGGACAAATAAAAAGCACGCGCCCCTTCTAACGAAAGCGCGTATTAAATAGATAGCGGTCTAAGGCATGCTGCGGGGTGCTGAGGCATCCGGCAAAAACGAAACCCCTCGCAAGTATGAATAGCAAGGGGTTTCTACTAATCGTTTAGCATAGGCTTCGGGAGCCCATGTGATGGGTTACATCATGCCGGGCATGCCACCCATGCCGCCCATGGCAGGACCGCCGTGTGCGTGTTCTTTTTCGGAAGCATCTGCCACTAAGGCCTCCGTTAACAGAACGGTGCCGGTGATAGACGCTGCGTTTTCCAATGCGGTGCGAACTACTTTGGCCGGGTCTACGACACCTGCTTTTAAGAGATCGCAATATTCGTTCTTTTCGGCATCATATCCGTCGGCTGCGCCTTTCATGGAGAGCACTTTATCCACTACAACGGCGCCGTCTAAACCGGCGTTTACGGCAATTTGCGTAAGCGGAGCGGTTAAAGCTTTGCGGACAATATTGATACCGGTGCGGACGTCATCGTTATCGGCCTTCAATGCGTCTAATGCCTTTTGGCAGCGGGCTAAGGCCACTCCACCGCCGGGAACGATACCTTCTTCTACGCCGGCTTTGGTGGCGTTCTTAGCATCTTCCACTTTGGCTTTTTTGGCTTTGAGTTCCGTTTCGGTGGCTGCCCCTACACTGATAACGGCTACGCCGCCGGATAGTTTGGCCAAACGTTCTTGAAGTTTCTCTTTGTCGTATTGGCTCTTAGAGTTTTCAATTTGTTTGCGGATTTGTTCGGCGCGCGCGGAAATGGCTTCTTTGCTACCTTTCCCGCTGACGATGGTGGTATTTTCTTTGTCGATAACGACGCGGGCACATTGGCCGAGCATAGCCAGTTCGGCTTTGTCTAATTTAATGCCGCGTTCTTCGGACAATACATCTCCGCCTGTCAAAATAGCAATATCTTCCAACATTTCCTTGCGGCGATCGCCAAAGCCGGGGGCTTTTACGGCGCAACCTTTTAGCGTGCCGCGCAGTTTATTGACTACCAAGGTGGCTAACGCCTCTCCGTCTACATCTTCGGCAATGATTAAGAATTGTTTACCGCTTTGTACGATTTTTTCCAATACCGGTAAAAGTTCATTCATGGAAGAAACTTTTTTATCGGTAATAATAAGATACGGATTTTCCAATACACATTCCATGCGTTCGGAATCGGTTACAAAGTACGGAGAGATATAACCGCGGTCAAATTGCATACCTTCTACTACATCCAATTGGGTGGTAGCGGTTTTGCCTTCTTCCACCGTGATAACCCCTTCCGCGCCGACTTTTTCAATAGCTTCGGCAATCAAATCACCAATCACGCGGTCATTGGAAGAAATAGTTGCGATTTGGGCTTTTTCTTCTTTGGTTTTAACCGGCTTGTGCATTTTATTGAGTTGCTCTTTAGTAGCTTCTACCGCCATTTCAATACCTTTTTTTACTAAGGTCGGGTTAGCCCCTGCGGTAATATTTTTAATCCCTTCGGTGAGCATGGCATTGGCCAGCACTATAGCCGAGGTGGTACCATCACCGGCGACGTCATTGGTCTTGGAGGCAACTTCACGGATGAGCTGGGCACCCATGTTTTCAAATTTGTCTTCTAATTCAATGTCTTTGGCAATGGTCACGCCGTCATCAATAATAAGCGGAGACCCGAATTTTTTTTCTAACACCACACTGCGGCCCTTGGGCCCCAAAGTTACTTTAACAGCGTTTGCAACTTTTTCAATGCCCGATTTCATTTTGGCGCGGGCTTCATCGCCGTACACAATTTGTTTAGCCATATTCATCTACCTCTTAATTTACCCCAAAATCCCCAAGATTTCATCTTGGTGAATAATTAAATAGGTTTCATCGTCCAATTTTACTTCCGTACCGGAGTATTTCCCGTACAGAACGCGATCCCCCTTTTTAACATCCATACTGCTGCGGGTGCCTTTTTCGGTCAGTTTTCCCGGGCCAACGGCCAAAACTTCCCCTTCCATCGGTTTTTCTTTGGCGGTGTCAGGAATGATGATCCCCCCTTTCATCGTCTCTCTTTCAATGGGTTTAACGATAACACGATCACCCAACGGTTTAATCTTTACTTCTGCCATATTCCATACACTCCTTATAATTGGAATTTAAATGAATTTGGCTCCGCGGAGCGTTATTAGCACTCGCGCAAGCATAATGCTAATTTAGCATATCTGTAAATAATTGTCAACCCCATTCTTTGAGTGCTAAAAAAGGGGAAGGGTTTTTAGACGGCTAAAAATATTTTTAAGTGTGGGAAAGAAACCGTTTAACCCGTTGTTTAAACGTAAGCGGTTTGGGAGGCAAAATTTTGATTAAGACAGCCGAAATATTGTCTTGTCCGTCTTTGTCATTGGCTACGTGTACAAGGCGTTTGCAAAGTTTGACGATGGACAGATCTTTGCCGGAGGTTAACACGTTTGTAATGTCCGATTCATGCAGCCCTTTATACAGGCCATCCGAACAGAGCAAAATGATATCTCCCGTTTTTACCGGGAAGCGTAGTAAGTCAAATTCAATATTTTTTTTGATTCCCATGGCCCGGGTAAGCACATTTTGTATTTTAGAGCGGTCCGCTTCTTCTTTGGATAATAAGCCGCGGCGCACGTGCTCCATAGCCAGGGAATGGTCGGTCGTAATTTGAGTAATTTTTCCTTCCCGGAATAAATAAAGGCGCGAATCGCCTACGTGCACAGCTGTCGCGCAGTCACTTTCCAGCAAGATACCTGTTAAGGTCGTCCCCATCATTTTGTAGATATCCGAAGATTGGGCGGTGGAGTAAATAGCGGCATTGGCTAAGTTGGCCGCCATCAGCATTTTGCGTTCGGAAAGATCTAATTTTGGTAAAAAAGAATCTGGAATTTGCAATTGAGTGTTATTGATTTTTCGGATGGTTTCAGCCAATACGGATACGGCGATACTACTGGCAACTTCTCCTGCACTATGTCCGCCCATGCCGTCCGCAACTACGCCTAGGCCTAAGGCAGAAGAAATCAGTACGTTATCCTCGTTTTTTTCGCGGATTTTACCAATGTCGGTTACCGCCGCGAATTCGATATCAAAGCTACTCATAGATCCTCTTTAAATAAGATAGCTCCAGCGCAGTTGGCCAAACCAAAGATATATAACATGGCGATTAAGAAGAAATAAGCATCATTCTCGCGTGCGTCGTTATTAAAATTGCGGATGGGTAAGGTAAGTGCATATTCCCATATACGCATTTTCATGGGGTCTTTCCCCCCGCCGCGATAATAATCGGCCAAGAGATCCGCAAAGAAGGGTTTCATATTCTCATCAAATACGCCCGGAACAGCTTTCTCAATACGGGCACCTAATACGGCTAACGATTCTTTGTCTGAAATGCCCGTCAGTTCGTTCGTGCGGTCAATCTTTTGGAAGTGCTCTCGGGTAGTTAGAAATTCTTTTTCTAAGCCGATCCCGGACAAATTGTTGTTCACAGTACTGGGTTTTACCTGTACACGGGCTAACAAAACGTTAGCGGTGTCTCTAAGGGAGACCGTTAAACCGGATACCGTATACGTCCATATACCGGCCACGGCTAGTATCAATAGAAAAGCCGGCAGTATCGCGGTATCTTTGGAAGAGCGGGACAGCAGATAGAAAATAGTGCATAGCCCGCAGAATAAAGACGCATATAAGAGCGCCGTGAAGAATACGTCTTGTTGGTTAGGCGCGATAGACAAGTGGGCCGATAAGAAAGCGGTCAAAACCGCCAGTAAGACTAGCGAAGCCCCTAAAATGCCTTGGCAGAAAGAGCGGTTGATGGTAAAACAAATCGACAACGCCCACACAAAAGCCAATATAAAATAGCACAAGAAATACTCGGGAGAAAATAAGTTTCCCGCAATATAATCCAGTTCCATAAACGGCAAGTCCGGTGTGAATAGGCCTGCTAAGAAGGAAGTAGCTGCCAAGAATAACAGCGTAGCTGTGGAACGGGAAAAAGCCTTGATAACAGAGGAAGCAAATATCAGGGCAAGCACAACGATACAAATCCCGATGTACAGAAGCTGATTGGGGGCATAGTTGGCCGCCACAAACGGGGCAATAATATCTTGTATCAGGCGAGCACTCGGTTCGGTGATATGTCCGGAACAAATGTGTCCCAACTGATAAAAGGTATAAATGACGATTCCGGCAAAAACAGCAAACAACGGCAGAAATATGACTAACGAGAATAATTTTTTCAAATTCTCTTTAGCCAATAGGAGCAGTTTGCTTTGTTCACGGGTGGCTCTGCGCGGAGCAGGTGTATACATGCTGACAGGTTTAACATCTTCCGCGTGAGGCATAGCAACATTCGCTTCCGGAGTTGCACGTTTCTTGCGGGCCGGTTTGTTCTCTTCTACGCGCGGAGATTCGTTAATCTGCGGCATGAGCACGTTTTGCGGTTGGGAAACTTCCTCCGCGGGTTTTTGTGTCAACCCTTTGCGCGAAGTGCGGGTGGTGGTTTTAAGATCTTCCTGAATGACCAACCGCGGGCCTTGCTCGGCTACATCAATGGCATGTTTGGGGTTTGCTTTAAGCCGGAGCTGTTCTTCCGCACGCATTTTGCGGATAAAGGCACCGACTTCTTTGGCCGTTTGAAAACGATCATCCGGATTTTTGGCCATCAACTTTTGAATCATTTGAACCAGCCATCCCGGTAAACCTTTGCGTAAAGTGCTCGGATCGGGGACAGGGTTGTTGATGTGTTTTTGGATGATATCAATTGTATTTTTACCATTATACGGAAAGTGCCCCGTCAATACATAATACATGCTGGCGCCGATGGAGTATAAATCAGCCCGGGTATCCAAATTAGAACCCAACGCCTGTTCCGGGGCAATAAAGTAAGCGGTTCCGGCAAGCTCGGTCGTTTTGGCAGAGCCGGTTTTATTTACTTTTTTGGCAATACCGAAGTCCACCAGTTTAGCTTGTCCTTGCGGAGTAATTAAGATGTTGGAAGGTTTAATATCGCGGTGAATAATACCTTTTTCATGTGCGGCAGCTAACCCTTGCAACACTCCGTCAAACAAATCCAATACAACGTTGACGGGGATTACTTTCTCTTTTTTTAACTTAGCGGATAGCGTTTGCCCTTCAATAAAGGACATAACAATGAAATAGTAGCCACTCTCTTTCCCTACATTATATACGTTGACAATATTTGGATGATCTAATTGCGCAATAGCGCGGGCTTCGGTAAGAAAAAGCTCAACTGCTTTTTTATCTTCAGACAACGCCGGGCTTAAAATTTTAACGCACACAATTCGGTCCAATGCGCGGTGGCGTGCTTTATAAACAGATCCCATACCGCCTTCGGCGGTTTTTTCCAAAATTTCACAACCGGAAATTACTTGTCCAACGAGAGAAGGATTTTCTTTCATATGCTATCCTATTATTAGTAAGTTAAATAATCTCTTTTATTATACAAAAACTACTTGATTTTATGATATCCAAACATTAAAATATAACTGATACTTTATCATATCATATTTTTCACAAGTTACAAACAATTCTGCGAAAGGAGAAATAGAATGGTAGGAGACAGCAGCTTTACACTGCTACGTGAGATTGGATCGATGGCACTGGGCGAAAATGAAGAAATCCGGTTTAGTATTGATGCTTACCGGGGGTTTCGTTATGTGTCTGTGCGGCGTTATATACAAACAGATGGTTTTTCGGGCCCGACTCGTGACGGGCTTGCTTTAACGCCTGAAATCGTCCATTTATTAGAGCCCAAAATTGCTGCGTTGTCGGATCAACCTTCTCAAATCGCGGATGTCCAGTTGGGACGTTTTGCCAAACGGCCCGGAATTTGTATCGTGGCGGCGGTTGGAATGATTAAAGGCCAGCGTGGGTTGCTTTTACGTCAATGGCAAGATAATGTCGGTTGGACCAAGAAGGGCATTTGGTTGCCGCTTGATAAAATCCGGGATATCAAAACATTATTTCGTAAAACACGTGAGATTTTAAATGAAGAACCCGAAGACGACTTTTAATAAAATTTGATTATCCATAAAAAACCCCCGGCTTGTGCCGAGGGTTTTTGTTTTGAAAAGAGCGCTATCGGTGTGCCTTTTTTATTTCCAACATTTCTTTAGCATTCTTAAATACTTCATCCGGGGAAATATCTTTCATGCATTTGAAATGTTTTTCCGGGCATTTCTTCCCCCCATGCAGCGCGCACGGGCGGCAAGGCAAACCTTTCACTTCCATTACGCGGTGCCCTTCCCCATAAGGAAAGAAACCCAGTTCGCGGGTGGTCGGCCCGAAGATAGCTAACGTCGGTACATCAAAGGCTACGGCTATGTGCATGGGGCCGGAATCATTCGTGATAAACAATTTAAAATGTTTCATGAAGGCCATGAGATCGGCTAGACTTGTTTTGCCGCATAAGCTGGCGGCGTGTCCTTGTGCCAATTGGCAGATTTTTTCACCCAAGGCGGCGTCTTCACGCCCACCCAATAATACGGCTTGAACGCCCAGTTCCGTTTGTAACCGGCTAATGAGCTGGACGAAATATTCCATGGGCCAACATTTGGTAGGCCAGGCACTCCCGGCGTGAATACCCACCAGAGTCTTGCCGGCCAAATTGAAATCTTTAATTAAACGCTCTACATTTTCTTCTGCGGACGGAGCATAACGCATGTTCAGCTTTTCGGCAGAGAATTTTTCTTTTACAATTCCTTGCAACAGCGATAAGTTGCGTTCCGCATCATGAATCATCCAAGAGAACGGAACCGTCTTGGTGTAGAACCAGCGTCCTTCGCTGGAAGTAAACCCAATGCGTATAGGCACATTGGAAAGCCAGGCAATTAAAGCACTACGGAAGCTGCGATGGGGCACTAACAAAATATCCGCATTTGTTTTTTCGATGGCTTTGGCGGTTTTCCACACTCCGGCAATTTTGTTCCACCCTTTTTTATCATTGAGAATGATTTGGGAAACTTCTTTCATCGGGCGGAAAATATCTTCCGTTTGCGGGCGAGTAATTACCACAATTTTAGCTTCCGGAAATAGCTTGGCGGTTTTTTGAATCAAGGGAGTCGTGAGCACGCTATCGCCGATAAAGGACGTTTGGAAAATGGCAATGGTGTTTACTTTTTTGCCGTTTCCTTCCGCGTGGCGGTAGGCCCAGTCGCCGAGTTTCGGTTCGCGGTATACCACCGGGATATTCCAGTTTTGCAACGATTCCAAATATTTATCCAGTGTGTGGCGTTCCAAAGCCGGTGACATGCGGCGGAACCGTACAAATAATCGACGCTCTAACGAGTTTTTATTATAGCGAATGCGGTTGGGCACGCGGCTAAAAAAGCTCATTAACATAGTTTTAAGAGTGCCATGTAAATCCAGTAAATGGGTGAAGTTTTTAGCCCGGATTTGGCGGACATTCCCCCATAAATTTTTCTTGGCAATCATAATTTCATCCACATCGGGATGACCGGCCAATACATGGGCAAATTGCGGCTTAACCAACAGCGTAATACGGGCCTGTGGCCAAGCTGCCTTGATGTTTTTATACACCGGAGAGGATAGCACAATATCACCCAAGGACGATAAACGGATGACTAAAATATTAGGTTGTTTTTCGTTCATAATTTTGTACCACTTCCATTATTCTATTAGTTGCTCCTTTAAAACTTTCGGCTGTTTGACGGGCTTTGCCGGACATGTTTTCTAACTGAGAAGGTTCGGCAAGTAACCGTAAAACAACGGATTTGAAATTATATTCATCTACTAACGTTCCGCCGGCATTTTCCAGTAATGTTTGCGCTTCATACGGAACATTATAAAAGTGTTTACCAAATAAAACAGTTTTGGATAAAATGGCCGGTTCCAATAAATTATGGGCACCGCGCGGGGCTACCGATCCCCCTACAAAAGTTAAATTGGCCCGTGCATATAAAGAAGAAAGTACCCCCATGGTATCTGCACATACCAGATCTGTATTTTTAGAAAATTTTTCATCACTCCAAAAGCAATGGTTAAGCCCACTTTGGCGCAACGTGCGGCGAATCTCGGGTACCCGCTCTAAGTGACGCGGAGCAAAAATAATTTTAATGCCTTGTTTAATTAAGTCCGGCGCGGCGCGTAACAACATGGTTTCTTCCAGCGGGTGGGTACTACCCAAAACGAGTAACGGTTTGCCGTTCCATCCTAAAGAGGTTAACAGTTGGTCTACCTCGCGGAGGTGTTTGGGAGCATCGCTTAAAGTATCATATTTCACATTGCCGCAAGCAAAGACACAAGCCGGGTTCATGCCTAATTTTATATAACGGTTGGCTGCGTCCGGCGTTTGCAACGCGGCAAAAGATAAGTGCCCCAATACCCGTTTAAAAAGAGGTTTAACCAGCCAATAAGCGCGGGTAGATTTCTTGGAAATGCGCCCGTTGATAAGGGCAGCCGGAACATTGGCTTGGTGGGCGGCTTCTAATAGATTGGGCCAAATCTCACGCTCTATTAAAAAGAGACGGTAAGGTTTAGCCAGACGGATAAACCGGCGACACGACGGATAAAAATCAAGCGGGACTAAAAGCACCTGGGAAATTTGTTTATTTTTTAGGGCGGTTTCTTTTCCGGCTTGGGTGGTAGTGGTGAGGAGAATGTCGCGCTTGTAAAATTTCTTTAGTCGGTCAATAAGCCCCTGAATGGACATGACCTCCCCTACGCTAGCACAATGTATCCAAATCGCATTTTGGATGATAGTACCCTCTTTTTCAAGGCCGAAGCGTTCACGCAATTCTTGAGTAAGATGTTTAAGCACCCGCCGCCGGCCGGAAAATAAAAAACCCATAAGTACGCCCAGGGCGACAAGCGGGAACGCTAAATTGATTAGGAAAAGTAAAAATAATCCCATGTACTTATTATATGAAATTTGGGCGTTTTGTAGCGTTACGCAAAAATCCCCGACTATGTGCCGGGGATTTTTTGTGTAATTGTGTTAAGCGGTGTTACTTTCCTTTCCAATGTTTGTTTTTGCGTGTCAATTTCCGGCTATTGACCCGTATGAATTGAGGCGGGGTCAACTTCCGTCGGTACTGGGTTACCATTTTCCAGTCGCACTTGATACCAGTGCTTGGGAGTAGGATGATTTATTTCTTCTATAAATCCTGCTTCGGTTTTTTTCGGTGTCAAGGCCGGGATGGTCTCGGCAATGGATTGTTTCACTTGAACGGTCATGGCTTTTTCTACCATGGCTTTGCGCAGTTGCATAAAGTTATCCGTATTCTGCGCAGAGGGGTTAGCCGTAAAGAGATTGTAGGGATTGTAATATCCCAGCCAACCTTCAGCGGTGGGTATGTGTGACAAAGTTGATTTGTTCATTGCAGGGGCAATGCGTCCTTGCGGAATTACCAAGTCCAAATGGTTGGCTTGCATATATTTCTGAATTTCCCCCCATTCATACGGGAGAACCATAGGGGTACCGTTACCATCCACGGCTTTAAGACGGATATCGGCCAACGTTTGAATTTTGTCGTATGCTTGTAAGTTTAATAAAGCCCACGCAGCAATTACATCGGTCGGGCCGGTTAAAATACTGCTTTGTACTTTTTCGGCGGCGGTAATGATTAAATCTGCACTTTCTGCCGTAGAGAAAAACCCAATATTTGTAACGGCAGACATGAGCTTGCCCCAGTTTTTAAAGGCTTCTTCTCCAATGGAAATAGTAGGGGAAGTTTCAATAATTTGTTGGTAGGTAACCAAGGCGCGTTCTACTTGTACTTTACCCAGTACAAGGGATCCTTCTACAGCCACGGCCGGGTAATTGGCTAATAGCACGTACTCAAGCTGGGGTGCTTCCAATCTTTCAATATTAGCAGGATTTTTTAAAAGGGAGTGCGCCGTTTTGTTGGGCAGCAGATCTGTTGTTTGTAATCTCTCTCTTGCATGAAGCATCTCCAAATTGGCTTCTCGGACTTTTTCCGCCCAGCCAAATTTTAAAGCTACGGTTCTGTCCGCTTCAAAGCGTTTTTTCATCGCCAAGCTGGTGGGTATTTGAGCCAAACCGCAGGCCCGGGTTTCAGTACCGGCCAATGCGCTACGCATGGCTTCAATGGCATTTAGTGCACCCAAGCCGCTGTTACTACTTGCCTGTACGGCCAAGGTTCCCCCCTTCACAACGTTGGCAATCTCACTTGCCGCTTTAATGGGTAGTCCGTCCGCCCACACCGGTAAATTCCCGGCCAATACGACAAGTGAACTCAATAATAACAAGAATATCTTTTTCATGATTTTCTCCGTTTTTTTATTTACATCTCACTCTTATATTCTAGAACGTTTATGACGTGAGAACAAGAGTCAAAAGACCTATTGAACTCTAGGCCTTTGGGCCTATGAATATTTATCTTTTCATAAATTTGCCGTGTGAAATTTAGGTGTTTTGTAGCGCTGTGTACAAAAATCCCCGGTTGTGTGCCGGGGATTTTTGTTGTGTAATAACGTTTGGCGGAAGGTGTTACTTTAGTACGATACCGAGGCTCTCTAAATCCTTGGAATAGAATTTTTTAGTTATATCAATCCCTTGGTTATACAAGTGTTGTAATATCGGAACTGTCGGACCGGAAGCCACTTGAATTCTGTCTAATAGCGATACTCCCTCCGCGTCAACAGCTTTGGCCCCGCCGTGATCAATGATGTAAATAACAATATCTTCGATTTCTGGTAAATTATAGGAGAATTCCAACGGCAACCAATCCAGGGTGCTAACATTTGCTCCCTTGTCCACCAGGTATGTTACGGCTGACAAATCTTGGGTTTGTACGGCTATTTTCAATGCAGTCTCACCTTCTATTTTTGCATTTATGTCCGCTCCGTATTCAAGCCAAAAGTCCATGGCCCCAAAATCATCCGCTTCGAGAGCATTGCGAAATGCGTCATCGGCGAATACGGTGTCATTCCCAAGGATGGCATCTTTCATTTCTGCTAACCGGGTTGAGCTAGACCCGGCTGCTTTGGCTTTCGCGTATAAGCGGGTCAATGTTCTCTTTCTAGCCAATACTTGCTCGGGCGTCATTTCCGGTGTAACCGCGCCGGATGTGATAGAGGTAGCTCGTCTCATGGGAAGAGTGCCTACCCCATTGGCTATGTCTTGTCTGATGATAGCAGTGGTGACTTTTTCTTCCATGCCTTTACGCAAATTTAACCAATCTGCGGTGGTGGCGGCAGACGGATCTCCATGGAAGAAATTATAACTGTTATAATAGGTCAACCATTCGGTGGCTGTCGGCATGCGGGACAAGGTTGGTTTTTCTGGTGTGGCCGCAATGCGCCCTTCCGGAATTTCTAACGCGAAATTATTTTCCTGCATGTATTTTTGGATTTCGGCCCATTCGTACGGCAACTGCATCGGTCTTCCGGTGCCGTCTATTGTACGCAAGCGATAATCTGCCAATTCTTGAATTTTGCTATACGCTTTTAAGTTGAGTAAAGCCCGGGTAGCGATGACGTCCGTGGGGCCTGTTAATATTCCTATGATTCCTTTTTTAGCAGCGGTAAGGATGAGATCTGCATCTTGGGCACCTCCAAACAGACCAACGTTCGTTACGGCAGCCATTGATTTTCCCCAGCTTTCCAACGAATTCGCCCCTGAAGAAGTGTTCATGATGATACTGCGGTATGTTTGCATTGCTTTTGCAATTTGCTCGTAGTTAAACACTAAAGGGCTTTCCAAAGCAACGGACGGATATCCGGCCAAATAAGCATATTCTTGTTGTGCCTTATCTAGGGCCTTGAACGTCTCGCCGCTTTCTTCAAAAAGCATATGAACGGTTTGGACGGGTGTAACGATGGATGGATTCACTTGGGCTTGTTGAAGAACCTGCGCTTGGTGGGAAGCCCAACCTGCTTGCAAGGTGGAGCGGCCTAATTGGATAGATGCCCCGGACGTGTTTTTGTAGAGCAAAGCGGGATTCGCAATCTTCGTAATAGTCGGCAAAGTAGCAGCCACGCGTGTGCCCATGCTTTGGATCGCTTGAAGTGCGATAGGGCTCGTTCTGGCTACTTCAGTAACGGCTTTGGTAGATTGAATGGCTACTTCACCGACTTGGGCGGGTAGCTGGGCTAAGGCCGGTACCATACCGACAATTAGCAGTAACGGACTTAACAATAACGGACGTATTGTTTGCATGTTTCCTCCAGGTTAATATAAACTTCTATAGTTAAATTATTTCACATAAATCCGTGCAAAACAAGGGTCAAAAGACCCATTATATAAATAGGTCTTTTGACTATTTGTTAATCAATACGATAGTACGTGTGGCGGATGTTCCGCAAGGAATTGCCGCGCTGAATATTCCAGCGGACTTCTTCCAACACATAGCTGTTAGGGCGCGGTTGCGAAAGAATTTGGTCCAAGAAATATTGTTTGGTCCAGCCGTCCACTGCGGAGGATACCGGAGCATAAAATCCCCCCTTTGGCAGGGTGGCATCCTTAAACCAAAAGTGTTTGTTAGGTTGTGCGGCCGGGGCTCCGTAAAGGGTAGTAATAATTTGGTCAATCGGTTGATTTTGCATGAGAGCCTTGCGTGCTGTGCGTAAATTATAATCGGCCTGGCCCAAATCCCAACTGGCTTGCCATAAATGATCTTGTAATGCCTTGCGCCGGGCATTTTGTTTTTTACGGCCGAAAAGACGGAGGTTGTTATCCAATAATTTAATTTCCTGTTTATCTATATAAATAGTTTGCCGCAACGTAAAATAGTGGTGTTGGACGTAATTTAAAAGTTCTTGTTTGGCATATCCTTCTTCTTGCGTGGCCGCCAGGGCTTCAAAGGAGGGATATTCCCCCCGCCCGGCAAAACGCACGGGTATCGGCGGCAGTGATTCAAAGGAGTGTGTGTAAGCATTGTCCATAATAGTGGAGTAAGGTGTACCGGCTTGTATTTCTTGAAAAATATATTGCCAACGGTTAGCCGCCTTTTGTGAATCGGCGAAGGCGGGGCCTTGAGATTCTTGGATAAGAAGGAATTCCTGTTCCGCCCGATTTAAGAGAGCTTGCTTAAGGGCATGATCTTCCTCGGATTGCGCCGGAGCAGGTGGAAAGGAAAGGAGACCTTTTTGTACGGTGCCGTCAACAAGGTGCAGATTGGTTGTGTATTTCCAGCTACTTGCATGTGCCAAGGGGTAACCATATACTTGGTATGAAATACGGTCCACCGGGACTTGATCTTCTATATATTTTTGTACTTGATTGAATTGCGTTACCGCGGTTTCGTATTGTTCCTGTAATAACGCTATTTTGGCAAATAGCGGTTGATACTTCCCTTCTTCGTAACGAACCGACTTAGCGAACAATTGATCCAATTCTTGCTGTTTTTCTTGCAAGTCTTGCCAAGCGGTTTGTTTATTTTCAAGGGCTCGGCTTAATAATCTTTGTTTGCCCTTTTGTTGCTTGGTATCCCAAATGGCCGGATTGGAGTAAGCAGGGGCCACTTTTATGAAAGGATTGGATCCGCTTGCAGGGCGCTGCGAAACCATATGAGAAAAAACATAAGGTTGCCGATGGAAATTAAATTTTTGATGAATCATGGCCCGAATAGTTTTGCGATCTTGCTCTACGTTTAGCAGTGATTTCTTCTTTTTTAAATTATCGCGTAGTAATTTCCAGTTTTGGGTAATTTCCGGCCCGGCAGATATATGGAACAAATTATAAGGGTTATGTTCCACCAACGCTTTTTGTAATTCCAACGGCATAGTAGGATATGTATTCTTTTCAATTAAATGGGTGTGAATACGCAAAGAGGCAAACTGAGCCAGGTCGTTCCATACGGCCGGGAGTTGTTTAGGTGCAGGCTCGGTGGATGCTTGTTGCAAGCGGAAGGAAGCCAAGGTTTGGAGTGCTTCGGGTGCGCGGAGGTTAAGCAGGGCGCGAGCCGTGATAACATCTGTCCACGGTTGTAAATCTTCCGGGGTTGTTTTCTGGGCATTTTCCAAGAGTAAAGAAGCGTCTTCCGGACTTCCTAATAAGCCAATGTCCGAAACGGCTGCCATGTTTTTAGCCCATGCATTCAGCCCCTCATCGGGTGAAGTTTGGATTAACACCTTTCTATAATAATCTAAAGCGGCAGTGTGTTGATCGTTTTGTATGCCAAAAGGTCCTTCCAAGACAAGTGCCGGATAATCTGCCAAGAAAAAATCTTCCTGTTGAACAGAGGATAACTCGTCAAATGGTTTTTCCCCCACTAAAATTTGCGTGGCTTCTTGTACTGTTAGATGAGGATGTTGCCAAATTTGGGCATGTACGGCCCGGGCAGGCCAAGTGCTATTGATACGTATTTCAAACGACGCAAAATCATGTGGTCCCGGCAAGTGGGTACTGGCTACTTGTGCGGCTAGCGTTCCGTGAAAAGAGAGTGCTTGTCTGGAAAGTTGCGCAATGGGATATTCAAAATGTATCGGAAGACGCAGTATCGTGCCATTGTGCCAAACAGCTCGTAATAAAGAGGTTTCTTGCCCAATCACCGGCAACGTTACAACAAATACCCATAAACAGGCAATACCTGCCAAGCGTATTTTGGAAGGAATTCGCATATTCATACTTTGTATGGTAGTACAAAAAATAAGGGTTGCACAAGGGTCAAAAGGCCCATTTTGCAAATGGGCCCTTGTGAAATACTTACTTAAAATGAAGCGGAATTATTGGGCGGCGGAAGAATCTTTTTTCTTTTTAAACAAACTACCCAACGCCTTTGCAGCTGCTTTGGCAGCTTCGGCCGTTTCTTTCATGGATTCCGCGGAAGATGCTTCCGTTTCCGTTTCGTCTTGCGAGGCGGACGCTTCCGTTGTTTGGGCTTCTTTCTTAGCGGCTTTATAATTTAGTATTCCGCCTAACACGGAGCCCACCGTATGGGCTACATCCAATTTCCCCGAAGGATTGTCCAAACTGCCCGTAATTTTGAAAACTACGGGAGTTTGCTTGGTAACCAAGGTGGCCGAAGCACGCATATTCAGTGCGTCCGTAGCAAAATTGATAGAGCCGGTTGCATTTAAATTGGTTAGTTCCGACTCAAAAGAGGTGGTATCTAACGTCATCAGACCGTTGGTAAAGGTGTAATGTCCTTCGCCTTTGGTTAAAGCAATTTCTCCTTTTTTGGATTGGGTTTTTTCATCCAGCAAATCTAAATTTAATTTTTTCCCGACGGCATTTAACAAATTAAGCGGTAATAAAACAATTCGCACAATTTTGTTTTGTTTCATTAGTTTTTCAATATCTGTAATAGCACCCGGCTTGATTGAAAAGGAAACGGTTCCGTCGGTTTTGGATAGAGAATCATTGATATTTTTCAGTTCCGTTTGGAGTTCAACCCCGTCTGAACGGAAATAAGGCACTTGGACAGATTCTATGGAAATTTTAGATGTGAGATTTAAATAGGTTTCCGGTTCTTCTTTTTTGGGGCCCGCGGTGTTTTTTTCTTCTTTGGGTTCCTTTTCAGAAGACGGCCATTGCTCCAAGAGCAGCTTATCAAGTTGTAGATCTAATTTTAAATCGGACACGTTTTTTCTGGTTATGTAAGCAAATGAAGCGGTAAATTTTTCATTATTTAATAGCCCGGTTAATTTGTCACACGAAAATTGTTCCAAAGAGTCAATTTTCAAGGTGCCGTTTGTTTGGGCCAGCGTAAAAGGCGGATACAGGGCACTCATATCCCGGAAAGTAAATGAACCGGAAAAATCTTTCCCGTTGTTTTTATCGGTAGCGGTAAAGGTGCCGCGGATACTTCCCTGCGGGTTAAATTCCGAGTTGCCGGCCATTTGTACGATTTGCGCTAAGTCCGTGCGTAGTTGGCCGTTCAGCTGATAGGCGGCGTGCTCTTTCCCCCATCCGTAAGTACCCTTTAGGTTCAGAGAATTATCTAAGATGCGTAATGACGCATTCTGTATTTGTGCAGCAGATTGTGCTAAGTCTGTTTCAGCTTGTAATGCCAGGTTTATTTTGGGGAAGGCAAAAGCAGGCAAATCCGGCAAGAAGTCCACAAAAGCCGTATGGTTCAGCCCCGTCAAGGAGCCGGTTAAATCTACGACCGGATTATTGAAATTTTCAATTTTGCCTTGCAAATCTAACGTTAATTTTTTGTAAGCAACCCGGGCTTGGTTAATTTGGGTATTGGCTTTGGATAGATCTAAACCGGCTAAAAATACGGTCAGGTCAATATCCGTTGGTACGGAGATAAGGGGCCCTCCGGTTTCCTGGATCTTTCCGGTAAAAGAAATTTGGGCGTTAAAGGGCTGATTCAAATCAAAATTTTCTACGTGGATATTAAGGTGGTTAATACCGGTAGAAAGTTGCGTTTGTTGGTTATTGTAATGTAAATTACAATCCGTAGCGGCAAAATGTTTGGCTGTTAGAACAAAAGGATGTTCAGGCGTGGCAGGTTGTTGGGAAGCGGAGGCGTCATCCGTTTTAGCGGAAGTAAACAAATTGTCAAAGTTGAAAGATCCGTCGGGACGTTGTACTACATTGATCTCTAATTCATCCAAAGATAACGTATCAATCTCTATTCTTTTTTTAAGTAGGGGCCAAAAAGCAACTTTCGCTTGCAGCTGCTTGGCTTGTAAGAATGTTCCTTGTTCAAAAGAAGATTCTTCCGATAGAGAAAAATTATTTAATGTGATACCGATAAAATTGAAAGAAACCGATTCAAACCGTACTTCCCGGTGTAAGGTGCTTTGGGCATAGTCTAAGGTAATTTTTTTGATTTTTTCAGGCGGGAATGCCAAGTGCAAAGCCACCAAACCGCCCCCAGCCAGTAAAGCCATACAGGCAAACAATACAAAAAAGCGCTTAATCCATTTTTTCATCATTTTTCTCCCCTTTTTGGGCCGGGGACACAATTTCTGCTTCTATGATGTTCGCCTTATCCCGGCGGTCTTGCCGGAAAGCCGCTAAATCTTTATGAAGCATGGTTAGTATGAGAACAATAAAGGCACCGTCATCGGTGATGCCCAACAAAGGCATGACATCCGGTAATACATCTACCGGACTGATTACATAAGCCAAACACAACACTGCCCAAAAGAAAGTTCCCCATGGCATTTTATACTTTCCACGCACAATCGCCCACAACATAGGGAAAAAGGTTTTTACATCTAACCAAATGGCTAATGGGTTTTCATTCATATTCATTTTTTCTATTTGTATTTAGATAGCAGCCTGAACCCTACTATTTAGACATTTTAATAGTTGGCTCCCCATCGTCCTCGGGGTTGTGCCGGGCTTTTGCTTGGGCTTTTTCCTGTTCAAACAGTTCCCGTTCTTTGGCTATTTGGGCGGCCATGCTGTCGTCAAACACGATGGTCGGCATACGGTCTTCTTCGGTCTGTATGATTTCATTTTGCGGAACAGGCTGATAAACCGCATCTAAGTGTTTATCCAGGGAGTCGTCACTGGTATGCGTTTTAATAGAGGCTTTTAAGACTTGCACATTAGGAGTATCGGTAGTTTTAGCAGCTTTGGCCGCGCCGGTTGACAGAGCTGTTCCGTTGTCGTGAATCTGGGGCGCTTGTAGGACTTGCGAGCTGGTTTCCGAACCTTCTGTGAAATCTAAATTAAGGAAGATTAGGATAAAGAAACTCTGCATGGATAAAAATACAAACCCAACGAGTACAGCCAGTAAAGCAAACGTAATCCACCAGGCCGCCGAGAGGTGCAGGATGTCAAAACTGTTGGCAAAATAAAGCGGGATGAGGGTGTATAATCCGTATAATATACCGGCAATACACAACCAAGGGAAAACGACACTTAAAAAGAACGCTACCAACATACGAAATACATGGCCGCGCGTTAATTCCCAACTATAAGCAATAGCATGCATGGGGCCCATATCACGCAAAGCAATGGCAGGTACTGCCAAAATAATGCGGGCGAAAATAAAAAGAGCAATTGGGACGAGAATGAGCGCTCCTATCCAGGAAAACGCATGTAAGATGACCACGGTAAGTAGGTTGCCCACCAGCGATACAATCCCCAGCAGTAAGGAGAAGATAATCATATACACTGCCGGCAATAAAGACGCCGACATTAAGTCCCATATAGAAGCCAAATCTCCTTCGGCTTGGGCGGCAATAATTTTAATTAGCAATACCGCCAAAAATGCGGAAAATACGGCATTTAGTATTTCCACGCATAGCAACGGAACGCTGATAAACAATAAAAGCTGTAATAGTACCACGCCTACGATGGATATGATACAGAAAGTAATAATCCGCCCAAAAGCGCGGTTGGTTACACGGAAACTCTCTATAAATAAAGCAAGTAATGAATGGGGGTCTCTGATTTCCATAAATTTACTCCTAATTTCTTTTCCTTATTATATCAAATATCCTAAAAATAAGTAGCTGCTAATCTCTTTTTTTCAAAGCTTGTGCGGCCAGCCAAGCGCTGGCCCAGGCCCAGTGCAAGTTAAATCCCCCTAAATTGCCCGTTACATCTACCAATTCCCCTATGATAAATAAACCGGGAATGCGACGGCACTCTAATGTGGCCGGAACGAGTTCCCGGGTATCTATGCCGCCAGCCGTTACCTCCGCTTTGGTATACCCGGAGGTAGAGGCGGGCGTAAATTGAAAATGGTTTAAAACGTGGGCCGCTTGCTGAAGTTGGGCTCGGGTGGCGTTGGATAGCGGGGCGTCGCAACCGGCCAGTAAGGTGCGGGCGATTTTGCCGGGTAAAAAATTATTCATTACACCCACAAAAGTTTTTGATGAATTTTTATGTTGTTGAAAAATATCAGCAACAGATTGATTGGGCAGAAAGTTGATTTCTACAGGGATATCTGGTTGCCAAAATAAAGATAATTGCAAGACGGCCGGCCCGCTAATCCCCTCGTGGGTAAAGAGAAGGGCATCTTCAAAAGAATGTTTACCTTGCCGAATAATTACAGGCAGGCTGCTGCCGGCGAGTGAGGCAAAACGGTCCCGTAGCTCTTTCGGCCAGGTAAGTCCGCACAAGGCCGGGCGTGGTTCAACGATGTTAAGACCTAAGCGGCGGGCCAACTGCCACCCGAACGGGGAAGCCCCCAAAGAGGGAAAAGAAAGTCCCCCCGTAGCTAACACCACATTGCGGGCCTGTATTACCCCGGCAGATGTGGATAAAGTGAATAAATCTTGTTTTTTACGAATGTCCAACACTTGTATTCCCGTTCCCAGTGTAGTATGTAGTTTTTTAGCTCGTTGGAGTAGAAAACGGACGATATCATCCGCTTTCTTGGCAAACAAACGCCCGTGAGTGCGTTCCTCCCAAGGGATATGGGCTTGATCCAGCAAATCTGTAAAGTCGGTAGGTTTAAAGGCCGCTAGGGCATTTTTGCAAAAATGTTTGTTTTGGCTGTCGTAATGAGCGGCACTTACTAATTGATTGGAAAAATTACATTTTCCCCCGCCGGAAACAGCCACCTTGCGGGCAGGCGATTGGTTGGCTTCAAGCACTATTTTGGGGGCTGAAAAACTCCCCGCACAGAACAACCCACTGGCGCCTGCACCGACGATCGCTGTGTGAAAAATTGTGTTAGGCAACGTGATATTTGACATTTCAAATAGAATAGCAAAAAAAACACCTTACGTGCTATGTTTTATCGTATGGAAATATGCTATACTCTACATAGGAAAGATTACGGATAAGCTCTTATGGGAATGCTTGCTTCGACGAAAAAAGAACTCAATAAGCGTTTAGATGCTTTTGAAAACGCCTGCCGCGCAAGCGGTTTGCGCGTGACCAGCCAGCGCCGGGAAATTTTTAAAGCGGTGGCGGCTTCACACGCACATCCCAGCGCGGAGACGGTCCTTTGCACGGTGCGCAAAAAGATGAATAATGTGTCCTTGGATACGGTCTATCGTACTTTGGCGTCTTTGGAAAAAATGAATTTGCTTATCCGCGTGGGGACTCCGGAAAAAGAACATTTTGACGGAGATTTACGGCCGCATGCCCATTTTATTTGTTCCCAATGCGGAGAGGTATACGATATCTTTTCAACGGCAGAACTCCCGGATTGGAAAACGGCGGCCTCGGCCTGTGGGGATGTGACGCACGTGAATGTACAACTGAAAGGAATTTGTAAACGGTGCCGCCATTAGCACTAATTTTTAATTAATAAAGGAGACTTACCTATGGAACTCAAAGGCTCAAAAACTGAAAAAAACCTGATGACCGCTTTTGCCGGCGAATCTCAGGCGCGCAACAAATATACGTATTATGCCTCTAAGGCGAAAAAAGAAGGGTTTGTTCAAATCGCCAAGATTTTTGAAGAAACCGCTAATAATGAAAAAGAGCACGCTAAATTGTGGTTCAAAGCTTTGCACGATAATGACATTCCCACCACCACCGCTAACTTATTGGACGCGGCTAACGGTGAAAATTATGAATGGACCGACATGTATGCTCAATTTGCCAAAGAAGCTAAAGAAGAAGGTTTTGACAAATTGGCTTTTATGTTTGAAGCTGTTGGCAAAATTGAAAAAATGCACGAAGAACGCTACCGCAAGCTTTTGAAAAATGTGGAAACGAACGCCGTATTCAAAAAAGCCGGTATTGTGATGTGGGAATGCGCCAACTGTGGGCACGTAGTGATTGGTGAGAAAGCACCCGAAGTCTGCCCGGTGTGCAACCACCCGCAAGCGTACTTTATGATTCGTCCGGAAAATTATTAATTAAGGTTATAAGGTATACTAAAAAACTCCCCGGTTTACGCCGGGGAGTTTTACTTTAAGTAGTTTTTATTTTTGCTTGGAAAATTCTTTTATTACTTGCATCGTTTCGGGTGATTCGCTGGCCGTGGCCGCTTCGTAGGCGGTGTCGCCATCTTGATCTTTGGCATTTACGTCTGCCCCATTTTCCAAGAGTAACTTAACGGTTTCGGCATTGCCGTTACCGGCGGCCCACATGAGTGCGGTAGAGCCGTGATTATCTTTGGCGTTTACATCTGCTTGGTTGTTAATAAGGAGCTGAATTACATCCGTGCGTCCTTGTCCGGCCGCAAACATAAGGGCAGTGAAGCCGTTAATATCTTTGGCATTTACATCCGCTCCTTTTTCAAGGAGTAGTTTTACAATTTCGGTATGTCCTTTGGTAGCAGTAGGCATAAGTATAGTGATATCATTATTACCTTTTGCGTTGACATCCGCTCCGTTTTCCAAGAGGAGCTTGGCAACCTTTAAATGACCGGTGTTGGCGGCATGCGCCAGAGCGGTAAAGCCGTTGGTGTCCGTGGTATTTACATCGGTTCTTTTGCTAAGTAACGTTTTGACCGTTTTTATCTTACCCGTTTTTGCAGCCTCAATAAATTGTTCTTCCGGAGTAAGAGAAGAACGGTGCGAACAAGCACCCAGGGTAAATAGACAAGCAACTGCAAATGACATGCTTAATAAAGTTAATCGTTTCATAATCCCTCTTGAAATTTTATTTTTCTTTGATTAATTTACGTACAAAATTATAGTACACGTTGTTCGGCAAAGCGGCAAGTTGTGCTTGGAGCATTTCTTTACTAATAAACCCGTGTTTCAAAGCGATTTCTTCCAAACACGCAATTTCAATACCTTGATTTGTTTGCATGCTGTGCACAAAATTGGCGGCCTGTAAAACACTTTCGTGTGTTCCGGTATCGAGCCAGGCAAATCCGCGTTCTAAGGTAATTACGTGCAAATTCCCGGCCGCTAAATATAATTTATTCAAATCGGTAATTTCTAATTCTCCGCGGGCGGAAGGTTTTAGCTGTTTGGTATATTTTACGACGTTATTGTCGTAGAAATATAATCCCGTTACCGCAAAATTACTTTTAGGTTTTTGTGGCTTTTCTTCTAAAGAAATAGCACGGCCCTGTGCATCAAATTCTACTACGCCAAAGCGGTGCGGATCGCCCACTTCGTACGCAAAAACGGTAGCACCTTGGGGCCGGTTAACCGCTTGCGCTAATAGCGCTTCAAAGCCGTTTCCGTAAAATAAATTGTCGCCTAAGATTAGTGCGCAAGCATCTTGACCGATAAAGTTTTCCCCCAATAAAAAGGCATCGGCAATGCCGCGTTTAACCTTTTGGGCGGTGTAGGATATACGTAAGCCCCAGCGGCTGCCGTCCCCTAATAATTTTTTAAAGTTAGCATCATCTTCGGGGGTGGTAATAATTAAAATATCACGCACGTTGGCTTGCATGAGGACCGATAACGGATAATAAATCATCGGTTTATCGTATACCGGAAGTAAAATTTTAGAAACAGGGCTTGAAGCCGGATATAACCGGGTGCCCGCTCCGCCTGCTAAAATAATGCCTTTCATAGATGCTCCTTAGCGAATAGATATCAAGGGTATTGTAGCAAGTTTAGTCTCGCTTTGCTGATAAAATCCCCCCGGCTACGGCAAAGAGGGTGCCCAGTAACATAGCAGCTCGGTAAGCGGTCAAAAACGCTTGTTGAACGGCTACCCCTTGTGTAATTTGGTAACGCTGCACCCACACAAATACGGCCACCGAAAGCGCAATCCCCCCAATCATTCCGGCATTCCGGGCTAGCGCGTTTACACTGGCCACAATGCCCAATTTCCCCTTAGGGGCGGCACTAATGACGGTGTTGTTATTGGGCACTTGGAAGGTGCCGCTTCCGGCCCCCATAACGAGTTGCGCCAGTACAATATATGAAATGCTGGGCGCCGTGCCAATGCAGGCAAACATCAGCGTAGCAATGATTAAAAATATAAACCCAACCGTAGTAATGATGCGGGCCGGCCACTTCGCACACAAGGCCCCTGAAACGGCTGAAGTAGCGGCTAAGGTTATAGGAAACGGCAGCATGAGTAGCCCAATGGAAAAAGGATCCATATGCATGATATCCGTTAAATAAAAAGGGAACAAAACGGAGTTGGTAAACAAAGAGGTAAAACCCAACACGGCTACTAAATAACCGTATGAAATAGTCGGAATTTTGAAAATAGACAATCCAATAAAAGGGTGTTTGGCCGATTTCTCCCGCCAGATAAAAAGAATGAAAAATACAAAGCTAAAGATAAAAAATGTGAGAATAAGCGGGGACGTCCAACCCTTATCCGTAGCGGTATTAAGCGCATATAAAAAAAAGAAACTCATTAAAGTAAAATAAGCGGCGGATTGGTAATCCATTTTGATTTTTTTGACAGCTTTGAAACGCGGAATTAAATAAATTCCACGCCAAACCCCTAGCAGACAAATGGGAATTGTCAGCCAAAAAATAGAACGCCATCCCCACGCCTGAATGAGAGCTCCGCCAATAGCCGGGCCGGCAAGCGAGCCGCCGGCCACAACGGCCCCAATGGCACCGAAAGCTTTACCGCGGGATGCCCCGTGAAATACTTGCGCAATAAGTGCCTGCGAAGTGGCCATCATGGCCGAAGATCCTATACCTTGCACGGCGCGTGCAAATAACATAAAAGGCAGGGAACCCGCTATGGCTCCTAAGAAAGCCCCAACCCCGAAGATAATAAATCCCCCCAAGTACATCCATTTACGGCTGTACATGTCGCTTAGCTTGCCAAACAAGGGTAAAAGAGATGTTAATACCAGCAAATACAAGCTTACTACGAGTTGTATATTTTCCAACGATACATGAAATTGCTCCGACATGGTTGGCAGCGCAATATTCATAATACCCGCCGATAACGTAGACATAAATGTTCCGTTGGCTGTAACGGAAAAAATCATCCATTTTTTAGATAGACGGGGTATTTTGATTTGCATAAACTTTTATCAATATACGCCGGATGGGTTGGCTAATGGGCCGGTTAATATCACTGCCAGCGGAAAATAGAGTTGTGTTTTCCGGCGTTTTTAGTTATCATATTATAGGTATATTTTATTTTATTTAGAGTTGGTTTACAAATTTGCTAAGACGTAGCCGGCTTGGTCCGGCGCCCATTTTAGGAGGCTGTTTTATATGTTACAGCGTAGTGATGTCAGACGTATATTAACTGATTTATACCGAACGGAATTGTCTCACTTTCAGCCGGAAGCGTCTGTGAACTGCCGTGAAACTGCTGAAAGTTTATGGGCTAGGATTCCGTTAGATATTAAGCAGAAAGTTGATTCCAAAGCGTCTGTCATGTTTGGCTATCCGCAACGTTCGTTTTCGCTTTTTGAGCGGATGTTGGATTATTGTTATGCCTCCTTTTTAAAAAACGGACAGTTATTTGTTGATACGATTCTTGATGAAAACGGACAGCTCCAGCAACGGGCGATCACGACGGAAATGATGTGGAAAGAATCGCGTGAGATTGCCGTTTTGTTTCCCGATACAAAACGGATTATTTCGTTGGTTTCTTCCAACGATTGGTATGGATTTACGTGTGGGATAGAGTTGCCGCATATTCTGCAAGTGCCGGTTATTTACTTGCCGGATCAACCTGCGCAAGAGTGGAATGTTGAGTTGCAAGCGGGCGATTTGGTTGTGGCCACTCCTAAATTTTGGAATTATTGGCTGCGTTGCGGAAACCAATTCCCCTCCGGTGTGGAAGTAGTTTGCGGTACGGATATCTGCAGCAAAGAGCTGCTGGCTGAGTTGACTGCCGTGGGGGCTGCCCGGGTAACGGAATTGTATGGATCTTCTCAAACAGGTGCGTTGGGATTTCGTATCAAGGGATCCGAAATGTTTGAGATGTTTTCCTTTTGGAATATTTCTCTTAGCCAAGGGGCCATTCGGGCCAAACGTTCCGGGCAAACGGAATGGATTACTTTATCCCCCCAAGTCAAACTGGGAGAAGATAGACAGTTTCAGATTTTAGAGGGTGTGCCGGCTCATCAAACGCTTTCATCCTCCGCTGTTTCCCCTTTTTTTGAACATGTAGAACAAGTGTTGGCTTCCCATCCGGCCGTTCGGGCTTGCCGGGTCCGTCCTCTTTCTTCCTTGAAGGATAGCCGTTTGGAAGCGGTTGTTTCTCTGCATGAAGGGTATACGCCCAGCCATTTAGGGATTATCCGTTCTTTTTTACGTCAACATCTTCCGTCTACGGAAATCCCGGAAACGTTTACCTTTGAAAAACCTTCGTTGGCTTCTGCTACTGTCGGGAAATAGCATATTTTTTTGTGTCAAGGGTTAAAAAGGCCTACCTCAAAAGTAGGCCTTTTGACCCTCTTGTTAAAGCTTGATTTATGTATTAACCTTAATATAGAGGGAAGTATATATTAATCCAATACCGGGAGAGGATATATGATGAAACAATTTTTATCGCTATTGCTCAGTTGGGTGTTAATTTTAACCAGCATGTCCCCTGCTCTGGCCCAGGTTAATCCGGGACGTATTGCCGGTAAAGTGGTGCAGATGCAGGCGGAAGGTGGTGCGGCAGTAGTTAATACAAGCAAGCGTGCCGGTGAGGCTATGGCGCGTATCAGTCAACAACTGGCTAAAGGAACTTCCCAAGCGGCCCAAGTAGCCCGGGTGGCCGTACCGGAGGCGATAAGAGTAACCGGAAATAGAGATATTGATGTTTTTTTGAACGCAAGTTGGCTATCCCGGTTTTACCTAGCACATTTAAATGTTCGTCCCTCCATACTAACTCCGCAAGAAAGTGCCCGTATTGTCTTAGATATAAATCAAACTGCCTATAAGAGTTTATCTCCTCAACAAAAAGAACATTTGTATTTATCCGGTTTTCCCATGTTGGCCGCGGAAGGCCCAGTGGTTCTTTCGCCCACCCAACTGGCAGAAGCAAAAGCTTTTTACCGGACTGTTGTTGCAGGTACGGCTACTCTTGAAACATTTTCAATTGAATCCTGGGCCAAGACGATGGGCTGTATTACGAACCTGGGACTTTTTGGAGAAGCATCGGATGCGGAAATTATCTTAAAAGCCGCTCAAAAGCGGTTGCTGGGTACGCTGACGGATGTGGCGGATACGATAGCCGTACGGGCCATGTTGAATTTACACGCGTATAAAGAGATACAAGCTTTGGCCGATTTCCGTTTAAGTTTAACAGATAATGCGGGCCGCCCGATGCAATTGTCGGCCGCCTGGCGCGAAATCCAACAGTATATGCAAGAGGCGTCTTTGGAATTGTCTATCCCGCAAGAACGGATTGCTTCTACTAACATACAAATACCTACTTCCGCCAGTGAATGGCTTAATTATTATAACCCGTACAATTTAATTCATACAAATCCTTCTGCTCCGATTACTCGCGATTGGTTGGAATTGCGCAAAGGCATAGAAGAAAAAGAAATTGCCTCCCAAATTACGCAAGGGGTAACCCCTTCTTCTGCGGTACCTGCTTTACCGGCCCGTCCGTCAAAACCTTTACAAATTCCCGAATTGGAAATCCCCGCTAATACGCTTCTTCCGGGTTCAGGGGATTTATCTTTATCTTCTACGCAGATTCCTTCCTCCGGGGTTACTCCCGGGGTAAATCCCGATATAACGAGGAGGATGTCTTCCAAGACAAGTATTATTCCCCAGCCCGAAGCGGGTGGAGTGGAGCCTGTGGGCGAATTCCCAATGCCCAGCATATGGCAACGCTTGTCCGCCCGGTGGCAATCTTTTACTTCACATTTCCGTCGTAGATCGGCCAACACAAACGCGCAGATTGTTTTGAGCAAGCCCTATCCTATGCTTACGCAGTTGCGTGATATTGTGTTTAGCGATGCCGCCATTACGCATAAGAAAGAAGCATTAGTCCGCTTATACAAACGAGGTGTTTTTAATACATTCTTAAAAGACCAACCCAGTGCCGTACGTGATACTATTGAATTGGCTTCTTCGGATGCAGCTCGCGGACAGGCATTGCTGCACTTATATTTGGCCAAATATTTAGATCCTTCTTTACAGGCTGTTTCGGATGTGCTGGAACAAGGTTCGCTTTTGGACGAGTTGAACAAAATTGTTACCGATCCGACATGGAGCGATAAGGCGGATTTGGCTTATTCTTACGCAAAGCAATTACCGTTTAACGGAGAGGATACCTTTGAAGGTACGGTTCCGACGGTACCGGAAGCCGACCAGGGAGCCATTGCCGCCACGTTCCGCCCACAAGGGTTTGCCGCCAGTAACAGTGCCCCGGGCGTCGTGCGACCTAAGGGCATTTATTATGAAAATAACATCCCGTTTTACTTCCGTTCTTCAAACGGCCGCCTTTCCAGTCAACCGGTGGGCATTCTGTCTCAAACGCCGGCTAACTGGTATGGACGGTTTTTATCTTCTATCGGCATGGCTTCTAAACCCGGGTTTACTGTTCCGCAAGGGTTTGTACTTGCGTTGGATGAGCAAGGAAAATGGAAATTCGTCATGCCGCGTGGGAATTTGTCTATTGTAGAAGGAAATAAATATTCATCCAAAATTTTAAAATCCCAACAAAAGGACGGATCTGTTCACGTCTCGTTGGATTTGCCGTATTCTTCTACGGACTTACTGGCAATGGCACACATGTTGGAGCACAATCCAAAAACGTTAAACTTGGAACTGAAATTAAATACGCCCCATTCGTTGGATAGATTTTTAACTTTCCATGCGTTGTTCGTCGGTAACGACGCCGGTAATACGCTTACCGGACCTTTTAAAGAATCCCTCCGGACTATGCAAGGGTTGGCCAATACCATGGCCAACGCAGTCAGCGGTGTGGGTTATGCTACCCCCATTGCAGGCGGGGTGATGATGCCTATGATGTCACGCTGGGGGAATGCTACTACGACCAAAGTTATTTATGGAACGGCGGGCGCCGCTTTGGCGTATTCCGTATTTAGGTTAGGGATGTATGGTACGATAGATCCGACATCTTTATCTTTAGGAGCATTGGCTATTCCTACCGTAGCCCTTGTGCTGGGTGCCAGTTTGGCTAACTCGTTCATCCCTACGTTCTTGAACTTCTATAAAGATCCTGCAGCCCGTACGGCGGCAAACCTTGATTTCAGTACGAAAAAGCAAGCGTCGCGCATGGGACTTTCATTGTTGACGACCGCGGCTATTGCCTTGGGTGGTAACTGGACAATTGTGGCGCCAATAGGGCTAGGATTATTGACCACTTCGTACTTATTATTTAGAAATACGCCTATGTTTAAAGAGGCCCAAGAAACGGCGCGTAAGGCAAGAGCGGAAAAATCGCAAGCCAACAAATTCTCGCTGAAAGATTGGTATGCCCAACTGCAAAAGAAACGGAACGACCAAAAAGTACAAAGAGAGAAAGAAGCTCCTTTTGTAAAAGATTATAAAGATTTTGCCCGGAATATGCCGGAAATGCAAGCCATTAAGAACCGTGTTAAAATGGTATACGCCAGTTACGCGGCCAGTTTGATGATGATGGGACAGGCCGCCAACGCTGCCTTCCCCGCGATAGGGCAAACCTTTATTACAGTTTGTATGGGGGCCACGTTGGCGACTCGTTTGCTGGCAACCCGATTGGTTAAGCGAAATATTATGACGGATGACCAGTTGACGGGGATTTCCTTACCGACGTTAGCTCTAACCGGGGCGGCTTTAGCTTTGGCGCCGTATTCCGGCCCGTTAGCGCTAGCGACCGGGGTAGCCGGTATTTTGCATTACATGGCTACGGCAGTACCCGGACAGTTAGATGCGGCCCGTATGCAAAACATTGTAACGGCGGAAATGTCTCGTCGCAAACAAGAAGTGTTAGAGAATACTTCCTTGTCTGAGGCGGACAAAGAAGCGGCAATCCAACGCTTAACCGACGAAGAAAAAGTATGGTCTGCCCAGGCCTCTAAAGGGTATTCTTACTACAACGCCCGCGGATTGTGGGGTGTTGGCGCGGCCACGGCGGGTGCGTACTTGTTCGCTGATTTGGGGCCGCAATGGGCGGCGGATACCTTAACATGGATTTCGCATGTGTTTGGCGATGCGAAACCCAGCTTAGCACTCAACCGGTTGATTTTCGGTTATTCTACGGTGATATCCAGTATCCTGGCGTTTAAGAATCGGGGCTTATTTAAAGATTTTGTTAATTTCTTCCGCCGGCAAAAAGTGACGGAAGAAGCCCTGTCCGCCAATAAGATCCATGCTTCCAACTTTGGTATTACGGAGAAAAATGCTGAGTTGCGTTTAGTGGACTCTAATAAAGAAATTAAAACGCTCAAAACGCTGGTCGTAGATTACGGGTATTATTCCGAACAGCGCATGACCTTCTTGTTTAACAGAATGGTAGTTTTACATAACCGTTTGGTGGCCGAAGCGGAACTGTTAGGCATGGACCGGGTTAAACCGGCGTTTGAAGAATTGGTGGAAATTTCCAAAACGTACGAGAAGATCTTGGGCCATAGTGATCTATCCGTGATGTTGAACCGTGAATTTGGCAAACTGCAAGCGAACTTGTATAACCCTACCACGGGGCAATTGCTAGCAACCCCTTCCTACGTGGAAGAAGGTGCCTTCGGTTTACCGCCGGAATACGATGCCTACGAATCGGCTAGCGCGTTATTGCGCGAATTGGACCAAATGGCGTATACATTGGGAAAAGGCGGAGTTGTTGATTACGGTACCTTTGTAGATTATGTGAATCGCATTCAAGAAGATCTGTTGCGCTACGAAAAAGCCAATCCGGCCGATTCTCCGCGGGTAGCGGCTTTGCGCAAAAAGATGAATACTATTTGCGAAGGTTTGGCCAAGGCAGACAAACGCAGAAACCTACTTGCGCCTACCAAAGTTGACCCTGCGGAGACCCGCGTACAAAAACAAACTTTACGCGATCTGTTGATGGGATATAGAAAATAAAAAAATACTAACTTTCTTCAACCCGGAAGGATATAATTTCTTCCGGGTTTTTTGACTTTAAATAATGTATAAAAATCATTTGAATTTTGTTATAATAAGGAGACGGATAAGTCGTTGAGTAGAAACGAAAAAATTTGAGGTACTTAGTTTTCCTTCTGTTCCAAAACATGGTTGCGGAGGGAGTGCTTGTATCAGTTAAAAAGGAGATTGTATGTGGTCCAAGATTGCCAATTGGTTTAAACCCTTGCCGGATGCCGCACCGTTAACAAACGAACAAGAAATTAAAAAATTGTACCGCTCTTGGCGGCTTAAGATGTTCTTCTCCATGTATTTTGGGTATGCCCTTTTCTACTTTACCCGCAAGAACCTGGATATTATCAAACCGGAGTTAATCAAGAGTAATATTTTTACGATTGAGCAATTGGGGACGATTGGTTTTTGTATTTATTTAACGTATGGTATCGGTAAATTTATCAGCGGTACCATTGCCGATAAATGTAACATCCGCTCTATTATGGCTTTGGGTTTGTTTACTTCCTCGCTTGTTAACATTTGTTTTGCCTTCTTGCCGGAAATTAACAATGCGTTTGTATCTATGGGGCTACCGATATCGGTGGCCTTTTTAGGTTCCTTCTTGTGGGGATTAAACGGGGCAGCCCAATCTATGGGATTCCCTCCCGTGGCCAAAGGATTAGTGTACTGGTTTTCCCCCTCTGAACGTGCTACCAAATGGACGTTGTGGTCTTCTTCCCACACTTTTGGTGCTTTCTTTGTAGCGCAGTTAATCGCTTTATTATCCGGTTGGAGACTGGCTTTCTTAGTACCGGCCGCTCTGGGTATTGCGTACAGCGTTTTCATGGTATGGTATATGGCGGATACGCCTAAATCGGTCGGGTTACCGGCTATTGAAGTCTACCACAACGAAGTTATGCCGGTTAAACAAGAAAAGAGTGATATGACTCAATGGCAAATCATTACCAAGTATGTGCTTACAAACCCCTTCTTATGGGCTTTGGCTATTGCCTATGTATTTATCTATTATGTGCGTTTTGCTACCCTTGACTGGGCTACGTCTTTCTTGGAATTGGAAAGAGGTTTCCCGCAGGAAGTTTCCAGACGGGCCGCTTCCGCTATGCCGTTTTTAGGTATGCCGGGCGGTATCGTGGCCGGGTATTTGGCTGATCGTTGGTTCGGTGGACGTTGTACGCAAATGAACCTGATTTATTTAGTCATTTTGGCGGCCAGCTGCTGGGGTTTTTATAAATTTGCAGCTCCCACGTCTTTCTGGGTAACGGCTATTTTTGCGGCGTTGATTGGTTTCTTTGTTGACGGTCCGCAGAACTTGGCCGGTGGTGTGCAGGCCTCCCGCGTAACGGTACAAAAAGCCGCTGCGGCTGCCTGTGGATTTACCGGAATGTTTGGGTATTTCGGGGCCATGTTATCCAGCAAAGGGGTGGCTTATATGATTGAGCACCACGGTTGGAAAAATGTGTACCTGTCTTGTATCGTGGCTTGTATTTTAGCCGGTTTGTGTATCGCGACTACGTGGAAGAAAGAAGCCGCCTCTTCCACTAAATAAATACTTGTCGTCGATTTAAAAAAACGCCCCTTTTATAAGGGGCGTTTTTGTGTGTTCGTTGGGATAGATGTGAAAAATTGTAAAATATAAATAAGGTTACCCTTTGGGGAATCTTATTTTTTCTTAGAGGAGTTATATGAAAAAACTATTATATGTTATGTTGTTGGTCCTGGCCGCGCATACCGCTTTTGCCCAAGACGGTAAACTCGGCTGGCAAGTAGAATTAAAAAAATTAGCCTTAGATTTAACGAGCACGGAAGTCAAAAATGCCCAAGATTACCAAGGGTTTTCAGATGCACGTTTGACGTCCGATTCGCAAATGCTCATGCGTGGCAGTTGGGATTCTATTGCCGATTATCATGCGGAACACTTCTTGTGGAATAATGAACTTGTGATGGAGTACGGCCGCACGAAAATCCGTCCGGTAGATGATGATACCATCACCAATGAAAATGCCGACAAAATCTTACTTACTACCGGATATACCCAACGGTTGTGGAAAGTAGATGAAGATTTTTTAGGTGGGTTTGAAGCGGGACCGTTTGCCAATATCGGCTACGAAACCGAATTTACAAAACCTAATGATTCCCCCCGCAAACGTATCTTGCGCGGGATGGCCGGTGCCAAGCTTTTTGAAGGGAAATATATCAAGAGTTTATATGCAGCACTCGTCGGCGAGCGAGATTTTACCTATGAACCGTATGCCAGCAAACTAGCATGGGAAACGGGTTTTAAGTTGGAACTGCCGGTGCGTGAAGGCGTTATGTTCAAATGGGATGCCATGTACCGCGATTATTTAGATACAACGGAAAAACATCCCACGGATTTAGATTGGGAATTTGAAACCAACGCCCGCTTGGATGTACAGCTATATAAAAACTTGTACGTCGCTCCGTTTATCAGCTATTACACGGCACAAGGTAAATATGTAGGTCCGCGCGGAGAAAATGTGTATGTGGGTATTTCGTTCAGCTTTAACCACATTTTCCACGAAGCAAAATAAATGAGTCGCATTTTTAGAAAAATATTCCCCGGAATTATCTCCGGGGAATATTTTTATTTATTCTCATAGGGAGTAACTACAAATTCCCCTTCTTGCAACTGTATGCGGCACCAAGTGGGGATTCCCTCCACATTTAAAAGAGCCATGAACAGGGGCACCCTGGAAGCGGGAATGTCGTGCTGAACTTGTATAATCGGTCCTCGCCGATTTTCTCCGCGGACTCCCACAATCACGGCCACCCGGTCCGCAATGCCGCGACTGTTTCTAAGGGCATAATGTAAGGCAATTTGGGGGTCCCTTGTTAAGTTGGTATATTTAGAACTGGATACGGCCGCGGCGTCATGCGGTGAGGCAGCTAAAGTTAAGATCAGCCCGTTGGAGTAATGCCCGACATCCTGTACTCGTAAACCGTTTGTTAAAATGTTGGATATATCTTGATTACTATTTAAACCTAAGCCGCGGTATAAATAGTCCGGATGTTCCAGAACGGGTAATGCCGGTATGTCATTTACCTGTAAGTTTGTTACTAAAAGATCCTTTAAATCACCAACCCGAAAGGTTTTGGCAGGTTGTAATTTAGGTAAAGCATCTATCTGGGCTTGCAGTTCTAATTGTTTGGCATGTATCCGTTTTAACTGCCAAGCTTTAAAATTGCGCTTTTGTTGTTCCAGCCAAGAACGTGTGCGAACGGTTTCCGGCTCGGGTATATAAACACGCCAGGTAGGGTGCTCCCACTGCTGAGGGAATGTCGGTCCAAACGGTGGGGCCGGAATGAATGCGGGTTGCGCAAGGGTGGCAAGGCGTGCTTCCGCTACAGTTCGTTCTACCGCGGCAGAGAGATTTTTGGACAAGGTTGAAATGGGTGCGGCCGCCGACAAAGTACCGGCAGTTTTAGCAATTTTCACTTGCGTTTGGGCCCATGCCGGTATGGCATGGACGGTTAAAAAAGTAATGATGGTTGTTTTTACAATTTGTTTCATAATCTCCTCAAAAAATAAACCCGGACTTTTTAAGTCCGGGTTCAAGTTGCAATTTAAAAAAATCAGTTTAATTATAAATCATACACAACTTGCCGGACGGATTACGTTTCAACAACATGCTAATTAACAAGGCGGCTAGTTGCATAATAATAAACGCACAAGCAGCCCACTTGGCAGACAAAGCCACGTGGGTAATAATGACGTTAAAAATGCTTGTGTTTATTTCCATACGCATTATTATACCAGTTTTTAAAAAAATAAATCAATTATTTTTTTAAACAATAAGAAACCCCCGTGTAAAATTTACACGGGGGTTTTAGTTGGTTTAGTAAACTTATTTGTTTACGCTGGCCATGTGGGCGATTAAATCAAGCACTTTGTTAGAGTAGCCGATTTCGTTGTCGTACCAGGATACTACTTTGACGAAGGTGTCGGTCAAAGCAATACCGGCTTTGGCGTCAAAGATAGAGGTGCGTTTATCACCCAAGAAGTCGGAAGATACGACGGCTTCATCGGTGTAACCTAAAATACCTTTGAGTTCGCCTTCAGAAGCATCTTTCATGGCTTTGCAGATTTGTTCGTACGTGGCCGGTTTAGCCAAGTTGACGGTCAAGTCCACAACGGAAACGTCCAACGTCGGTACGCGCATAGACATACCGGTCAGTTTACCGTTGAGTTCCGGGATAACTTTACCTACCGCTTTGGCAGCACCCGTAGAAGACGGGATGATGTTGCCGGAAGCAGCACGGCCGCCGCGCCAATCTTTCATGGACGGGCCGTCTACTGTTTTTTGGGTGGCGGTGGTAGAGTGAACGGTGGTCATTAAACCGTCTTTAATACCGAATTTATCGTTTAATACTTTGGCGATAGGAGCCAAGCAGTTGGTGGTGCAGGACGCGTTAGAAACAAATTTCGTTCCTTTTACATAGGTTTTTTCGTTTACACCCACCACAAACATCGGGGTGGCATCTTTGGACGGAGCAGACATGACTACATATTTGGCACCCGCTTTAATGTGGGCTTCTGCTTTTTCTTGCGTCAAGAATAAACCGGTAGATTCTACTACGTATTCGGCACCAACTTTATCCCAAGCCAAGTTGGCGGGATCTTTTTCGGCAGTTACGCGGATTTTTTTGCCGTTTACAATAAGTTGGCTGTTGGCAACGTCTGCTTCAATGGTGCCTTCAAATTTTCCGTGCATGGTGTCATATTTGAGCATGTAAGCCAAATAGTCAACCGGGCATAAGTCGTTAATACCGACGATTTCAATATCTTTGCGTTCTTGAGCCGCGCGGAATACAAAGCGACCAATGCGGCCAAAACCGTTAATACCTACTTTAATCATAAGTTGTACATCCTCCATGGATTTTTTACTTCCCTTATATTTTACAATTTTTTGACGGCGCGGGATATAGTATAATTTAAAAACTAAAGGAGTCTTTTATGAATTTAATTTTCCCCCCACATAAAAAATTACGTTCGCCGGAGGTAGTGTCGGCCCAAAAGCAGTTGCAAGTGACGGCTTCCGGTTTAAAATTGCCCTCTAAGGCGGTGGTTTGCCCGCTTACGCCGCTAGCCAAAACGGTTACTGCCCAAGGAAACTGGAAAAAACATTTTGTGTCAGCCGATATCTATTGTGCGGAGAAAGAAGATTTTTGTTTTGTAACGGGGTTTGGTTGCGGGGGACCGGCGGTAGCTATGGTTGTGGAGCAACTGGTGGCGTTGGGCGTCAAAGAAATAATTTTTTTGGGGCTGGCAGGTTCATTGCAAGAAGAAGTTGAGCCTGGGGATATGGTGTTATGCAGTGAGAGTATTTGTGCCGACGGCACTTCCCCCCACTACACCCGTAGAGAACTTGTGCGGGCAGATAAAAAATTATTAGCGCATTTGGGGCAGAGATTGCACGCCCGGAAAATAGATTTCCACATGGGCCGGAATTGGAGCACGGATGCTATTTTCCGTGAGACGAAAGCCGAAATCAAGCATTATCAAAAGAATCACGCGCTGACGGTAGAAATGGAAACTTCTGCCTTGTATGCCGTTTGTGCCCGGAGAGAAATAAAAGCCGCCGCGGTTTATGTTATCAGTGATTGGTTATATGAAGGAAAGTGGAAACCGGATTTCAAAAATCCGCTTATTTGGCAGAATTTACGTAAATTAGCCTGTATTTTTCAAAGTATATGGAGGTAAAATTACTTTTTTTTGCGGGCAAACTGATAAATAAACAGTCCACAACCTAGTAGCGCGCCTAAAGTGTCCATTAACATATCTTTTTGAGCGTCCCAAATATCCCCTTGCGAACCTAAAAAAGCCAGCCCGGCGCTGCCACCGTCTACTTCGGCATAGATCCACTCTACCAGTTCCCAAAAATTCGCCAGCGCCATAATAAAAATAATGCCAAACAACGCTGCGCATTTGAAAGAAGTTACAATTTTTTTGCGCCAAGCAAATTCGCTCACTAAGAGCCCGCTAACGCCGATAGTAAAATGGGCCAGCCGGTCGTAATGGTTGCGCTCAAATCCGAAAAGTTGGGTAATGGTATCAAACGGTACACGCTCAAAGGTATAGTGTGCCCCAATAATTTGTAATACACAGAAGAAAAAAATCACAAAATAAGATAAGTTGGAAAATTGGAATTTCTTATAGGTAAGCGTAAAAAGAGCCACCAAAAAGAACACACTGGCCATTTCCGTCCACCAAACTTGTACGTCAAACGGGGCACAAGCGGACCAAACCGTCAGTGCGGATAAAATACCTAACAACGCAAAAGGGAATTTTTTCACAGGGTTCATAACCTAATTATAGCAATAAAGACGGAGAAGACGGCTGCGCCTTTCAAATCCCGACGCGCCGGAAGGGCGTTCCTGTCGCTCCACCTCAGGGATTTGCCTTCCAGTAAAAATCCTGACGGATTTTTCTTGCAGGCCGGGCTCGCGGTACTCGCCTTTGCCTAGCGGCAAAACTCGTACAACGCTGCGCCTTTCAAATCCCGACGCCACGCAAAGCAGTTTGCGTGGCTCCATCCGTTAAATTTTAAGGGCCCCCTTGCGAGAGCCCTTAAAATTCAACGGAGAGGGAGGGATTTGAACCCTCGATACAGGAATTAACCTGTATGGCGGTTTAGCAAACCGCTGCCTTCAGCCTCTCGGCCACCTCTCCAAAATCGTCGTGTCAGCAACACTGACGGATATATTCATTATAACAAATAAGCAAGCCTGTTGGCCTAATTATTTTTCGGGGCCTTTTCGTATATCAAATTTCTGTTCGTCGGCTTTTTGGATTGTATCGGCCCCTGTTTTGTCCAGGTTGGAAATGTTTTTTATCATATTTTCAACCCGCGTGTGTATTTGTTTCTTCTTTTCGGCCGACATTCGGTCAAACTGTTTTTCCTCTTCTTCCGAGACAACTTCCCCTTTAAACAACACCAAAAACGCCAAAATAGCAAATAACGCAGATACTAAATACCATAAATATCTAAACCAACTGCTGCTGACTGTATAGACAAAAGGCTCATTACGGTTTGAACTTAAATAAGATTCAATGGCTACTCTATCCACTTCACAAGAAGTTTGTGAAATATATTCGTGGAGAACGTGATGAGGCAAACTATCCGGAGCGTTGATAGGGGTTAGTAAATAGGAGTTCTTGATTTCTTTTGTTCCATTGCGACGGGTAACGGTTTCTTGGTGTCCCGTGCAAGATAAATGTTTAATATCATTTTTCCCCACGCCCAACACATGCCAACTGGTTCCTCGGCCCGAACCAACATTTACCGAAGTAACTAGGCGTTTCATTTTAAGGGCGGAATTGATGTGATAGGTTTGGCAAATTTTATTTGCATTGGTGCATTCTATCACGGTATATCGGTTGGGAAACCATAATCCTACCACAATAGCTATGGATAGCAAAAAGAGAAACCAAGCCAGTTTCTGAAACATTTTTTCTCCTATTTGGTAAAACTCTTTTTCAGCCCCTCTTTGAGCGGGGTAAAATGCTGGCCCGTTAAGTCTGTCCATTTTTTGCTGGAGCAAATCCAATGGCCGGGGATGGTGGCTTCGGTTACTTTATCGTAGTTTAAGGCCGGTTGGGTACCTGTAATCCGGGCAATGTTTTCATACGTAAAAGCGGCAGTTTTAAGCAACCATTTGGGCGCTTGAGGCATGAAGGGGCGGCGGCAATGCATGGCACGAGCCATTTCGGTAATGAAATAATCCCATTCGTAGACATCCGGTTCCGCCACAAAATACGTTTCTTGGGCGGTTTCCGGGCGTTTATATGCTTGCCAAAGGGCTTCTACCAAATCGTTTACGTGTACGAAACTAAATACTCCGTTACCGGAGGTATTTACCATTATTCCACGCTTGACCCACGAAGCAATTTTGGATACACCGGAATCATTTTTTCCGTATACGATCGGCGGGCGGATAATGGTCCACTTGACGCCGGGACGTAACGTTTTGACGGCATTTTCCCCCCCTAATTTTGTAATGCCATAGTCGGAAACCGGGGTAGGATTCATATCTTCCGTACGCGGGTGTTGGGTATCCGGTGCAAAACCGCTGGCCGCTAAACTGGACACGTGCACAAAAGTCGTAATTCCGGGGGTTTGATTTACGGCTTTGACCACGTTTTGAGTATGCAAGACATTGGCTTTTTCAAAGTCCGTGCGATTAAACCCAAAGATGGCTGCGGCCAGGTGAAACACCCCGACGCACCCTTCAAGCGCTTGGGTAAGTGAGGTTACGCTATCATAATTCGTTTTGATAAGCGTAACTGCCGGATTGGCAGGCTGCTTTTTAGGGGTGCGTCTTGTTAAAATACGCACGCTAAACCCTTCATGTAAGAGTTTATCGGTTAAAATGCGGCCAATAAAACCATTTCCGCCGGTAATTACGATTGTTTTTTTCATTACTCTTCTTCGTCGCCCGTTAATACTTTAATCAGCGGTTTGATATTTCCTTTTCCCGCTTTTTGCACCGGTTCTTTTGCTTTTTTGAGCTCTTCTTGATTGACGAAGTTTTCGTTACGGCGTACATTGCGGTGTTCAAAGTCAAAATTAAACGTCAAGCGTTTAAGTCCTTTCTCAATGTCGGCCTTGGTAGGATATTCGCCGTGTTTGAGTTTGTTGATCGGAGAAACTTTATCCGTTTGCGGAAAATTCCACAACAAGGTGTATAGAATACCAAAAAACACGGCAAATGTAACCGTTTTTTGTAACCATTCAAAACGATAGAGCCCAAAAATATTTGAGATAATCGTCAGCAAAATAATGGCCCCTGTCCACATTAAAAAAGCTAGCCCAACAAATGATAATCCGGCTGTATCATAATTGGGGAACAAAACTACAAGCAAAAAACAGCATACAATCAGAATACCGAAACGTTGCCATCCACTCATGTTTATTTCTCCTGTTTAAACTCTACGGTAACCGTGAGTTCATCTTTTTCATAATACATCGGAAGAGGGGCAAACGGCCCGGCGTTGATCACGGCCGAAGTGGCCGCGAAATCAAACGTATCATCTCCCGATTTTTTTTCCGTCTTCAAATCTTTTATTTTCCCGTCCCGGGCAATAGCAAAGGAAACCATGGCGGACAAAGTGTTCCCTGCCGGGCGGCGTTTTTCCCATTCACTCCATAAAGAGTTGCGTACTTGTGTAATGTACCAAGGATAAGGGAAATTGGCAAAATCAGTTTGAATATTTCCCCCGCCAAAAGCATTGGGTTCGTCACTCCCTCCGGCAGCACCGGCTTCTGCAGGGGTGGTTTCATTTTTGGTGTCTTCTAAAACACTGGGAGCAGCCAAAGGGACTGGTTTTGTGGTTTGTTTTTTAGTTGGTTTCGTAGTAATTTCCGATTTAGAAGCGTACGTTTTTTGAGTTGCCTTGGGGGCCGGTTTTTCAGCGGGGGCAGGTGTAGCTACGGTAGTATCCTTGGTAGCGGTTGCAGGTGCTTTGGCCCCGGCTTCTTGCCCGGTGGTGGCGATCACTTTTCCCGAACCGATAAAATCAATGGTATATGTAGCCGCTACCTTTTTGGCGGAAGGTGCCAAAAAGAGTAATAAAAATAAGGCGGCTAATACGTGTAACCCGCTGGAAACGGCTAAATATCTGTTCATTCGCTCTTAGAAAGTACGCCGATACCTAATTTGGCGGCACCTAATTTTTTTGCAATATCAAAAACAGTCACTACTTGTTGTATGGGAACGCTCTTGTCCGCTTGGACCAAAATGGTTTTTTTATTGGCTTTACCCATGCGTAAAATTAACTCACGTTCCAAGGTTTTAGAGGTAAATTTCCGGTCCTGTAATAAGATGGTGCCGTTTTTTTGTACTTCGATACGGATTACATCCTCTTCCGCTTGCGTGTTGATGGCTTGGGCTTTCGGCAAATCAACGGTAAGTTGCATTTGCACGAGGAGCGGACTCATAACCATGAAAATAATCAGCAAGATTAACGTGATGTCAATAAAAGGCACCATGTTAATTTCTGCCATGACGGTACGGTTTCTATGTGTGCTCATGATTTAACGTTCCATGGTAATTTGATAAATAAATTCATTGGCAATACTTTCCAATTCTTTGGCAAAATAATTTGTTTTGGAAAGGAAATAGTTATATGCAATAACCGCCGGGATAGCCACAAATAATCCGGCGGCAGTATTGACCAATGCTTCGGCAATACCGGCGGCTACAACAGAAGCACCCGCTCCGGCCGCGGAATTGGCAGCTAAATCTTTAAACGCATGCATAACTCCAATTACCGTACCGAATAAACCGATAAACGGTGTGATACTGCCTAAAGTCCCCAGTACCGTTAAGCGGCGTTGCAATTTGGTAGTTTCCCAATCAATGACGCTATCGGCAATTTTTTCCAGATCGGCCGTAGTCCGTCCGCGCGTCGCTACCAATTCACCCAATAAATGCGCGGCAGGCGTATTTTTGACCAGTTTTTTCCGGCAAGCATCTTGTATTTTTTGATAATTGGCATTTTGCAACGAAGGACGGCAAAAAGCAATCAACTGGCGCGAAAGAGAAATAGAGGAGCGCATCCTAAAAAAGCGTTCCAAGATAACGGAAATAGAGTAAACGGACAGTAACAACAATAAGATGAGGACGGGTCCTCCCGCGGATAATAATTCGCGCAATGTAGTCATCTGCATAAACGGTTTTTCTCCTTGGGCCTAGGCCCGTGCTACAAAAATAATAAAAATCTGTACTAAAATATTGGCCAATAATCCGGCGGCCACATCATCAAAGACTACCCCAAAAGCATTGGGGATGCGGTCAAACGTTTTGACCAACCACGGCTTTAACGTGTCAAAGGTGCGAAACAACACAAATGCGGCCAACAAATACGGCCCCGTACGGGGAATAAACGCCATGGCAGTTATATAACCCGCTATTTCGTCAATTACAATCTTGGGATTGTCGTGCCCGATTTGTCCCTTAAATTGTACTTTTTTACATATCCATACTGCAAACACCCAAAAAGCCAGCATACAAATAGCATATAAGGTAAAATCGGCAGGAAATAACAGCACCAGCGGAACTCCCAACAAAGTACCAAGAAAGCCGGCTCCGGTGTTCTTTTTAAAAGGGAACAAAAGCGGCGGTAAATAACTGATGAAAAACCCGGTTGCCAAGCAACGTATTACTGTTTGCATGTGGGCAAACTCCACGATTTTTTAAGTAAATCCCAATTGTTGCGCAGGTACGAAATGGCGCTGATCCACGTGATAACGGCCGCGATAGCGGTAATGGTATACGGGACCTTGCACAACAAAATAAATAAAAATACACAGACTCGCTGTGTAACGCCGTGTAATAAAAACGATAAGTGGTACACGAGTAGCACGAAAAAGATGGTGCCGATAGCGGACATTTGGATAACGGTTTTAAATTTCCCCCACCGTTCGGCCGCCATGACCTTGCCTTCCAACGCGGCAATGGCGCGTAAAGTGGAAATCATCAGTTCGCGCAGTAAAATGAAAAATACGGCCCAAATCGGCACGTCCAACTCATGTATTCCTACAAAAGCAAAAAACGCGGCAATAACTAAAATTTTGTCCACAAACGGATCTACCACCGCACCAAAAGGAGTAATGGTGTGGGTTTCCCGGGCGATTTTCCCGTCTATCCAATCGGTGCTGGCGGCCACGGTAAAAATTACAATGGCCGTAAACCGGGCCCATGCAAAAGGCATCAAAATAAATAGAAACATGACTATGGACATAGCCGCCCGTATAAGCGTAATTTTGTTGGCAAGAGTCATCATTTTACAAATCCTCCAAAAAGGGTTAAATCCAAGGGTTGATTTTTTTGCGTTTGTTGCAGTTGTGCCCGCGTTACTAGTAAATCAGATTCAATTTTAAGTTCCGTCGGGAAGAAATCTTTTTCCGATAATGTTACATACAACGTATAAGGGTCGCCTTCTTTGGGCGTTAGGACGAGCTGGTGGGGTTGTGTTCGTTTAACGTGGTGACGTTCAATCAAGGCTGTGTAATTACCGAAATCAAATAATGCCTGATTGGCTTGGCCTTGTTGCCATTCTTGCCAAGATAAGGTGGTAACGTGTTTTCCGGATTCATCTAAAATCAAAATATCTTTTTTATTTGTAATAGCGGATTGTTCCACGTTTCCGTCCTCTCCCAACGTATCCAAACGTAACAACTGATGTTCTTTGTTATAAAATAAAATTCCTTTAGATTGGGATACTTGCACTCCGTCGTATTCGGTCGTTTGGACAAAAGAAGTTTTTAAAGAGAGAAGTTTTTGATCCCACTGGTTAAAGCGGCTAACAGTTTCCTGCTCCGTAAGAGTTGGGGCTGAAACGGTTTTGACAGGTGGAACAGGGGCCGCCTTTGACTCGGGGACCGGTTTAGGAGCCGGTGCCGGCTCGGTTGGGATTACGGGCTGTTCTATGACTTCAATTACAGGTAACTGCGACGTAGAAGCCGGTTCACTTTCTTTAGAAGAACAACCGCCGGCTATCATTGCCCCAATTCCCAAGACGAGAAGATTATTTATAAACGGTTTCATAAGAAGATTCCTTGTAATCTTTGTCATACGGCGGATTTTCCAACTCTTCTATTCCCTGATCAATCAAGTCATAGTGAATTTCCCACCGGTTAGATCCTTCCGGTTTGGTAATATAACCGCGCATTTCCAGTACGCTTAGCATGTTGGTAGCCCGGGCGGAAGAACCAAAGTGCGCTTTCAATAAATCTTGCGAGACGCGGCGGCGTTCCTTAATTAAACGTAACGCTTGGAGCTGTTCTTCGGGAGTAGTTCCCAGGCCGTCTTGCGGGCGCATACTGCCGGCCGGTTGTTCCGTTACTACTTGCACCGGGTAGTCCGGCCCGCCTTGGGCGCGTAAGAAATCGGCTACGGCTTTAATCTCTTCCGGCGATACATACGCTCCTTGAATGCGCAGCGGGGTTTGGGTAGAAGAATCCAACAAAAGCATATCTCCGCGGCCCAACAAATCTTCGGCTCCGACTCCGTCCAAAATAACTTTGGAGTCAATACCCGAAGCAACCTGCAAAGCAATGCGCGATGGCATGTTGGCTTTAATAATACCCGTTACTACTTTTACAGACGGACGCTGCGTGCAAAGAATGAGGTGAATTCCCATCGCGCGGCCCATTTGCGCCAGGCGTTGAATAGAGTCTTCAATAGAGGCTTTAGTTTGTAACATGAGGTCGGCCATTTCGTCAATAATAACAAAGATATAGAACATTTTTTCTTCGTTATTTTGTTTAGCCCATTGGTTGTAGCCCTCAATGTTTTTCACCTTAGCTAATTGGCACAAATCCAAACGTTTTTCCATTACCTTTACAAGCATTTGCAGCGATTTGGCTGCGTCGGCCGCTTTGGTAATAATATCGGCGTCGTCGCAGGAGGTTTTGGGGTCGTACAAATACGGGATGCCTTCGTACAAAGTGAGTTCCACGCGTTTGGGGTCAATGAGTAAAAACTTGACCTCGTCCGGGCGGTGTTTGAATAAAATGGACATTATAATAGTATGTACACAAATAGACTTACCGCTGTTGGTGGCGCCGGCAATAAGCATATGCGGCCATTTCTCGGCGACTGTTCCGGCCGGATCTCCGTTAGCATGGCGTCCTAGTGCAATGGGCAGCACCGCTTTTGATTTGGCATAGACGGGCGATTGTAAAATTTCTTTCATGGTTACGGTTACGGTGCGGTCGTTGGGAATCTCAAACCCGACGGTGCTTTTACCCGGGATAGGGGCTTGCACACGGATGGAACGCGCCTGCATGCTGGCTTGAATATCTTGCGTAAGGGCCGTAATGGAGGACATTTTAACGCCGGCATCGGGTTGTATTTCGTAACGGGTTACTACCGGGCCCGGAGATACACCTGTAACATGCGCGCCAATATCAAAACTTTTGAGGGTGTCCTCCAAGCGTTTGGTAGCTTGAGCAATTTCTTCATCACTCGGCCCGACAATACCGTCTCCCTTGGGATCGTGTAGCAAATCCAAGGAAGGCAACTTAAAGGTAGCCGGATCAAATTTTTTCACTTCTCCGTTTTCGTCAACGGCTTTTTCCGCAGGGTGGTCCGTTTCCGGGGAAGATTGCTTATCTTCACGCTTGGGCAGTGTGTTTACGGGTTCAGCTTTCGGACGGCGGATTTCCGGCTTGGAGCGGTGGATTTCCGGCATGGAACGGATTTCTTCCGCTACGGCAATAGGAGCGGTTGTTTTATCGGTAGGAGAGGCCGTTTCTTTGGCTTTAATAGCCGCGCGGCCTTCGGCCACTTGTTCTTTAAGTTCGGCACGGGCTTCCAGCCAGCCGTTAAAATCATTACGGATAAATTCAATGGTTTTTTGGAAAATAACTGCCCAGGGGATGGCAAATAAAATTTGCAATCCGACGAGCATAAATGCTAACGAAAAAAGGGCCGCGCCTACACTCCCTACCACGCCTTTAAACGCATAGAAAATGGTGGTTCCGACTTTTCCCCCGGAAATCATTGAATCGGTAAAAATGAGTTTTAAGCAGGTAAGTACACTGGATGCCGCCGATAACGTCAGGCCCGTGCCAATTAAGAAAAATAAGAAAGAAGAACTATGTTTGCGGATAGTTTGTACCAACCAGTACGTCAAAAATAGTGGTAGCAACGCAGAGGACTGCCCTAACACCTGAAAGAGCGTGTCGGAAGCGGCTTGGCCGATTTTACCGCTTGCGTTATTAAACCATAAAATATAGAAAAGCCATACACACAACGTTCCCCCCAAAATATACAACGCGGAACGCATCCACGCAGCAGAGGAAGCTTTTTTTGTTTTCTTGCGTGATTTTTTGGCGGCATAATAATATTTAGGCATATAGATTATTTTACCTTATTTTAGGCAAATTTTGTGGAGACTTTTCCTTGTAAGCTTCTTCACGAAACCGGCCCGGAACGGGAAATGTGCCCCGGCGGGCGAAAAGGGGTAGCAATCTGTGGTATAATAGGTCTATGAAAAATCATTTTAACACTCCGTACTTTAACGAAATTTTCCACCTGCTCAGCCGTTTGGAGCAAACCCAACAGACGGCTATGAATGAGGCAGCTGCTCGTATTGCCGTGTGTTTAAAAAACGACGGTATTATTCATACGTTTGGTTGCGGGCATAGCGGTAGTGCGGCGTTGGAGCCGTTTCACCGCAGTGGGTGTTTTGCGGCCGTTAATGCAATTTTAGATCCGGGGTTGATGTTCCAACGCGGGGCACAAGCCGGAACCGATTTAGAACGGCAAGAAGGGTATACATCTAAACTGCTTGCTACGCACGATATGCGTAAGGGAGATGTATTATTTGTATTCTCTAATTCCGGACGTAATCCGGCGGGAATCGACGCTGTGCTTACCGCCAAACAAAAAGGAGTTTTTACTGTTGCTTTTACGGCGGCAGCCGCACATCAACAAAGCAAAAGCCGCCATTCCTCGGGTTTGCTACTCAAAGACGTGGCCGATTTGGTAATTGATAACTGTGTGGGACAAAATGAAACGTGTTTACAAATTGGGGATTATGACGTGGCCCCTGTTTCCACGATAGCATTTGCCGCGGTGTTGCACCACATTTTATATCAGGCGGCGGTGTTATTGGATAAACAAGGTGTGTCGTTGCCCGTCTACAAAAGCAGTAATGCTGCGGGTGGGGACGCACATAACCGTGCCTTAGAAGAAAAATATGCAGCCCGTATTAAACATTTAAAATAATAAAAGTTTTCCTTATGAAAACTCCCCATCCAATCATGTATAGGGAATTTTCGTACCCAAACAAATAGGCGGTTTATTAATACGGTAGGAGTCCTACCGGAGTGCCGTATAGGCCTTGTTCCTGGTTATTCCAAAGTTTATACCAAGCGGCTGGAGTTCCTTCTACGGGTTGTGTGAATTGGTAGTGGCGTATTTTAGAATAGAGGTAGAAATCGGATATGCTATACGCGGGGACGGCGCCGAATTGTAGCATTTCGGTCATTACATCCGGCTTGGCTCGTACAATAAATAAAGCAGGCATACTTCCTTCTTGGCTATCCTCGGATATATCTTTTAGCATCTTTTCCAGGTCTTGTGGGGTGAGATCTTCTTTTAGTTCAATTGCTTGGAGTGCGGATATACGCTTTTTCCAATATCCTATCAGGTGAGGATCTGAGTCGTCTTCAAGGGCACTGGGAGTTACAGCATTTACTATGGTGTTGTACCCCAAATAAAGTGGATTTGGAAGGTCGCAGGCACTTGTAGCGTTGCCTGCCACAAGCCATATATTTTCCCCCCTGGGCAAACTGTTTATTATAGGTAAAAACTGTGCTGTTTGAAGTATATAATTGTGTGCCATGTTTTTGCCTGCATAGAAGTAATTAGGATCGCGAAGTTCGTATTCAAACCTGTTCTGGCGAGGAAATTTTATGGCCTCTGCACTAAATCTTTTTTGCAGAACTGGGGCTGTAATTTCTGGTGTGGCTATGTGCCTTTTGGCTATCACAGTTTGTTTTTGAAGTTCGGTTGCTACTTCTAACCCGGTAGTTTTCAGCCAAACATTTAGTTCAAGCATAGTCATATTTTCAAAAGCAGTTGCAGTAAGGGCGGCCTGCGAACGGGTAAGGACTTTATTAACAGCGTACTCCAGTGCGGTCTCTCCCGCAGATGTTGCTATTGGTGATAGCGCCTCACTATTTAACATATACTTGGAAACGGTTTTCGTTAATGGGTGTAACCCGGATTGAGCGTGGATAAATTGAGGAGTATGTACCAGAAGCATAAAACCAACGATGATGCTTAGCCAATATTGTTTTTTCATACAGTTCTCCGGTTATAATTATTACCACATTATTATGCTATTGCTTTCTGTTTGTATTTCCAGGGTCATTGGACCTAGATACAAGGGTAATTGGGTCCTAGTTGCAAGTAGGCCTTTATAATAAGGTCTATCGCAGATAAAACATTAAATAAAAAAACGCCCGCTTAAAGCGGGCGTTTAGGTGTCTTACTTTTCTTACATATTTTCTTTTAGGGCCGTTGGTGCAGCGGCTACGGCGTTGGCCGGTTTTTGGCCCCAGGTTACCTGGTAGTTAATGTCATCCGCTTCCAAAGAGATTTTACCTTGCTCGTACAAGGCCCCCAATGCCAGATATAAAACAGAGCTGGATAAGCGCAGTTTTACTTTTAGCTGCCAGGAAGAAACGGTTTGGTTCTTTTCCAAGAACTCGCTAATTTGTTTTACGGCTAATTGGATATTTTCTTGTAATGGATTCATAGTTTACACTCGCTCAATCGCAAATAACGGATCCCCTTGCTTAACGGGTTTGCCGTTTTCTACCAAGACTTTTTTAACAATACACGGAAATTCAGCCCGCATTTCATTAAATACTTTCATTGCTTCAATCAAGCAAATCACATCCCCTTTTTCTACGCGGGCGCCTTCTTTTACAAAAGGCGGAGCACTGGGCGTAGAGCCGCGGAAAAAGATTCCCGTTAACGGGGCTTTCAAAACTTCTTTGTATTGCTCAAAAGAAATAGGCGTTCCGTTCCCTGTTCCCACAGCGTTTGCGGCGGCTGCCCCTACCGCTACCGGTACAGGCATTACGGCCGGGCGGGCTTTTACCAAGCGGACATACAAACCTTTTTGGTCGTATTCAATGGTTTCCAACTGATTGTCCTGCATGAAACTATACAGTTGTTTTACGTCTTTTAAAATGGGAGAATCTTTGCCGGTATTTTTGGCTTTTTTGGCCGGAGCGGCTTTTTTAGTAGTTGCTTTTTTCATATAACCTCTGCTTTCGTATAGATAACCGAAAAACTACTTTTACTTATTTTACATAATTTTCGGTATTTTGGGGTACTTGTCTTAAAATGGAGTACGTTTAAATGGGTTAAAGGGACAAAAGGTCCTAGGCGCATTTTGGGCACAAAGACCCTTGTGCTTTTATTCAATGTTTGTGAAAATAAAATAAGGGATATTATGCGTAAATATATAATTTTTTCCTTTATACTTTTTTGTGTGCAAGTGAGCTTTGCCCAAGAAGAGAAAGTTATGGCGGGTCTTACGAAGGCAAGCAAGTCCCCTACGTATCTTTCTTCGCAGGCTCTGCGGCGTATTAGGCAAGCGATGCTGTCTAACGCAGTTGGCCCGTTAATTCCGTTGACTGCTCAAGCGACCAGCTTACCCGATCGGCCGCTGGTTACCGTTAAAATGGTTGCTGTGCCCGGTTTGGCGAATATGAAACCCAAGGCATTGGATATCCCATCCTATTTATCGGTTAGTTTCCCAAACGGGCAAGAAGTAACCCGTAAAGTTTTTTCCGACCATTGGACACGCTTGCAAACTCCGGTGTCTTTTAATGTAGACGAAGATGTTTTGTATAGAGGCATGCGACTCAACACGTTAGATGAACTCAAACATATTTTAACCGAAGGTTTAGAGGTGAAAAAAACGCGTTACCCGGGGATATTTTTTACGAGTGTTTTAGCGGATGCGGTGGGATATAGTTGTGCGCTACACGGTAAAATGTCGGTTGTAGTCCGGGTGCCTGTTTCGTCCGATATGACGGGAACCTTTAAAAGATATTGGGCCAATGAGTTCTTATTCCCGCAGGATGTTTCCGCCGATAAAATATCGGATGTGGTTGTGTTTATGGAAACAGAGGGAATATACAACTGGTATAAAGTGACGTTAGAACATGGGGAACTTGTTTTTGAACTGATACCCAACCGCATTTTTAAAAGAGAACAGCTTATCGTACGCGACTTGAAAGCGGAGTGGGCGGCTAGAATATACGATTTGCCTTGATAAAAAATTTTATTATGAAAAAAAATCTTATTTTTAGTATTTGTTTATTTCTGGGTATTTCCTCGGGGTTTGCCCAAGAAGGTAAAATTGCTTGTGGGGCTACCACAGCCGTGCGTCAGGGAGTTGTTCCGAAACAGGTTTTGGATAAAGTCCGGCGTGCTATAGCGGCTGCCAACGCAGCGTTGCCTGCCGGGCAGAGACTTGTGCAAATTACTAATTTGCCCGGGCGGCCTGTGGTACGGCTGAAAACCGATTTGCCGGCTTCGTCTTCCGATATTTTACAAGCCCGCATGCTAACGGGAAAAGAAATATCAAATAATGTTTTTTCGGAGCGGTGGTCAAAGGTACAGGTCCCCCTATCTTTTAACCGCGAGGAAGGGGTGCTGTTTAAAGGGCTGCGGCTTAGAAATTTGGGTGAGATAAAAAATATTTTGAAGAATGGTTTGGAAATAAAAAGGACGCGTTTTCCGGTAGTGTTTGTGACCACCTATTTTGTTGATGCCATAGGATCTAGTGCGGCTTTATATGGAAATATGTCCGTTGTTGTTAAAGTATCACTTTCTCCCGATATAAGGAGTAGCCTGTCAACATTTTTTGTGCGTCATGAATATATGTTTCGCAAAGATGTTCCCGCTGCGAATGTGTTGGGTATGGTGGTATTCATGGAAGTGGAAGGTGTAGGAAATTGGTACCAAGTAACTTTGGAAAACGGAACACTTGTATTGGAAAGTACGCCTAACGCAGTTGTCAAGATGGAGGAAGTGATTGAGCAGCAGTTGAATAAGAAGTGATTTTGAGGATAGGTAAGTTCTCTAAGAGGAAAACTGATAACCATGAAAAAATTTATTGTTTTTTTATTGATTTGCTTCTGTGCCTGCCCCGGGTTTGCCCAAAGAGGTAAAGGCGTTAGAGACTGGTTCCGTGCCCTAAGGCTTCAGCGTTCGGTGGCGCAAACGGTAACCCAAACGGCTGCGTCGTCATCGTCAGGTATTTATTGGGCCAAAGTTGCTAACTTGCCCGGTATGCCGTTGGTGCAAGTGCGGCTCCCGATCCGGCCTGCTGCCCCGACAGACGGGGTTTTATCCGCGCGTGTGTTGCCCCCCAGCCAAGTGTACCATTTAATAAATTTGGAAAGAACAGCGCAACTGTATGTGCCACGGGCATTTGCCGAGCAGGACAAGGCCCTATACCGGGCTTTGTACCGGGGAGTACGACTGAGTAATTTGAATGATTTACAAAATATTTTAGAAAATGGAATGGAAATAAAAAAGAGCCATTTTTCGGCTATATATTCTTCTTACTCTCTTGGTGACGCGCTGGGGTATGCTTTGCCTCCATACGAGTGGTTGGTATATGAAAACATAGGTGAGATTGATTTGGAATTGCCCGTAATAGTAAAGATCCCCGTTACGATACGACTGATAGAAAAAAACACGCCCTACGACGATATGGGAGACGTAATATTCCGCCAAGATCTATGGGCAGATATGATATCGGATGTGATGGTATTTTTGGAAATTGACGGGAAAGCCGACTGGTACAAAGCGGTATTGGAAGATAAAAAGTTACTTTTAATTCCCACCCCCACCAAACGGGTGTCGGGCTGGGTAGAGACACTTTTTTAAGGGAGAGAATAAATGAAACGAACATATTTGATAATGCTTTTATTTATATTGGCGTTTCCTGCTTTTGCCCAACAAGAAAAAACACTAAAAGCCGGTGGACAAGCCGTTGTGCGCGGTCCGGAGATGGCCGGAGCAATTACCCGCCAGATGGCTACGCAAGCTATAAGCCGCTCAGCGGCAGCTTTACGCTCGGCGCAAATTGTCAATTTGTCCGGAAAGCCCACCCTAAAAATTCGTTTGGAAAACCCCCGCCCGGTTAGCCAAGCTAAGCTACTGCCGGTGCACTTACTCACCCCCCAAAAAATGCGGGACATTGTATTTCCGCAAGAAGGGTTATTTATACCGGAGATAATTGATGCAGAAGAGTGGACTTGGTTTCGGGGGATGCAATTAAAGAATTTGGCGGAGTTGGAAAATGTTGTAAAGAACGGACTTGAGTTGAGTAAAAGCCATTATGAAGGAAAAATTCATACCACGCCGGCGTTGAATATAGCACTTGGATATACATTCCCTTCCCGTTATAGCAGTGTGGCCGAAGAAGATGAAAAAATTATTCCCGTGTTGGTTACTATTCCATACACCCGTGAACTGGAAGAAGAACATGCTTTTTACGAAGATGGTTTCCAGTATGTATTTGAAAAAGATGTCCCTACCAAATATATGAGAGATATACTGGTATTTTGGAGCGCCGACGGAGAACCCGGGTGGTACAAAGTGACGTTTGAAAATAATGAGTTAATCTTTACCCCGGTTCGCGGAAAATTGCAGGGTTTGGAGTTCGGAAACTAAAAATGAAAACAGGGTTATTTGTTTTGCTATTGGGGTTGGTAGGAGGAGGACTTTGCCACGCACAGGAAGGCAAAGTGCTTTGGGGCGTGGCAAAAACCGCGGGGATGACACAAACTGTCGGCCGGAAGGCCGCCAATCTTTATGCTACTACGCGTTTGGTTTTTCCGCTTGAGTTTGTAAACTTGCCGCAGGTTTTAACCAATGCTCCGGCCGTACCGGCCCAATTAGTAATACAACCGGATGAAGCCCAAAAACTCAGCATAGGGCCGGACGTCCAATTAGTACAGGCGGAGTTTTTTCCATCCAGGCAATTAACGCGGCATATGAAAGAATTTGACGATTTAGAGTTATATAGTTCTTTAAGTTTGGTGGGGCCTGCTTTTTACCGGGGTATGGTATTGGCGGATTTGTCCGGCTTAAAAGAAGTGTTAACGAAAGGACTGCAATGGAAAAAGACCAGTTACAACCGGATTTTTGCTTCCCGGTATCTTGCCGTAGCGTTGGACCATGCATACGTGAATCCCGGGCAGTTGCCGGCTCTGATACAAATTCCGGAGACCGATCACTTGAAGTTCAACAATGTGATGGATGGAGATAATTGGACGGTAACTTTTGGGAGGGATATCCCCGCAGATGCCCTATCCCGTGTAATGGTATTTTTAAAAATTAACGGCCATCCGGGATGGTATGACGTAAAATGGCAAGAGGATAAAATAGTTCTTTTTCCGGGTACGCCTATTAAGGAGCATTAAAACGGAACCACTATGAAACAAATGATACTTATTTTATTATCGGTTATATGTTTTTCCCCCTTGTTTGCCCAAAGCGGGAAGATTTTGGACACTGGTATGAAAGCGGCTTCTTCGCCGAAAGAGTTTGTGTTAAAAGTAGGGCAAAAAGCCGGACAACAGCTTGCCCGGCAAGCGGTGTGTAATATTCCGATGGCACAAATTTTGAACTGGAGTGGACAACCTTTAGTGCGGGTGCGGCGGTCGGAAGATATTGTTGTCCCTTTCAGCCCTGAAAACCCCGTATCGTTGCTGGCCAAAGTGCTGGACTATAATGTGGCGGCACGGTATATCTTCCCTGAAGGCAGAGATGAACATAAAATTTATATACCTACCCCTTGGGAGAACCAAACGCAGCCGGCCTGGTATAGAGGCATGAAAATACATAATTTACTTGAGCTGAGAAATTTGCTGGAAAATGGGCTGGAATTAAGCAAAATAAGTCCTCGCTATCCGGGTATTTTTTCAACGAGCGAGGTTGACCTGGCCTTGAAACATGCCGTTCCTTGGGGAGCGGTAGCCCCCGTGTTGCCGGTTGTAGTAAAGATGCCGGCTACGTTTGAGTTGTCAAAAGAAAACGAACCGGACGGATATGCTGATTTTCTGCGGTTGTTCCGGCGTGATATTAGGCCGGATCAGATTGAAGATGTAATGGTATTTTTGTCAGTAAACGAAACCCCGGGCTGGTATAAAGTAGTGTTACAGGAAGGTGAACTTGTTTTCATTCCGGCTTTTGGAAGCCTAAAGACTTGGTAAACAGTATGAGAAAATTATTACTCGCTTTACTATATAGCATGTGTATAATGCCTGTTTTTGCCCAATTTGGCAGGGGAATAGCGTCTAGCGTGAATGTGGTGGGGCTGGCGGACTCCGTACAGCGGACCGCTGCGCAACGCTTATTACAAGCAGGCAAACCGCCTCAAAACTTTTCTGTGCGGGTGGCTTTACCGCAAAAAACACATTTTCTCTTGATGGCACAATTAGTAAACAGTGATAAGTTTTTAAACGAAGTATTCCCTCTGCAAGGGTTAAGGTATTTGCCTAAAACGTTTACCGATGGCACACCGTCTTTGTTTAGGGGGATGTCGTTGAGCCGGGTAGAAGATCTAAAAAATATTTTACAGAAAGGGCTTGAACGAAATAAATCTATTTATTCGGCATTGTATTTTTCGGGGAATATAGACGAGGCATTATCTTCTGCCATAAACGAAGGGCCGGCTATACCGGTGCTGATTAAGGTGGAGATGACATCCCGATTATTGCGCAGATTTCGTTCCCCGTACCATGACGTGGCAGATAATTATGTGTTTACGCGTGATTTGCCTTCCCCTTTTCTTACCAAAGTGGTGGTCTTTTTGGAAGTGGACGGAAAGCCCGGCTGGTATGAGGCCGTGCTGGAAAATGATGAACTTATTTTTATCCCGGCGGTTACCGATTTTTTTAGAAGTGATAGTTTGCCGATACATCAGTTTGATGTGCCAAATGTTAATTCATGGCGGAACAGATGGAAGAAAATTTTTAGGTTTTAAATGAATAAAATAATTCTTATTTTACTACTTGCTTGTTGTACAGCCCCCTCTTTTGCCCAAAGAGGAGTTGAACACGCAATGGGAAATTATACGAGACTGACCGAACAGGTCGCCCGGGCTATGCGACGGGAAATGCGGTTTGCAAACCGGCAAATACGTTTGTTGGATGAATTGAAGCACTGTCGGCGGATTCCGTTACAAATTACCGGGTTATCTACTACCGGGATGGCTTCCCTGGCGTTGCCCGCTATGCAAGCCAGCCGTTTCAATTTGCCGTTGGCCCACTTATCACTAAACCATGACCAAAATATATATAAATTGGCCATTACACGTTTGCAAAATTACCTCACGCATGTCACTGAGGCGGAAGACACAAAGTTCGTATACCGGGGGATGCATTTAGGAGATCTAAGCGAAATAGAGCATATTTTACTGGAAGGATTAGAAATAGACAAAACAGGTTATGACGCTGTTTATGTTTCCCAATCTCTTAATTTTGCCTTGGGATATGCCGAAAATTCCCTCGGTCAAATTCCCGTGTTGGTGGTCCTGGAGGGAGACATAATAGATGATTTAGCACCCAGTATTAGATGGCCTGACCTTGATGTATATGAGTCCGAAACCGATATTCCGGCAGATGCTATTTCACACGTGTTTGCTTTTTTGAACATTAGTGGCCGGCCGGCTTGGTACCGGGTAGTGTTAGACGATGAAATGATTTTTATACCACTGTCAAAGGAGTAAATCTCTATGAAAAAAATACTAATTATGTTGTTTTTGGTGTATTGTATCGGCCCTGCTTTTGCCCAAAAGGGAGCCGGTAAGGCCGCACAGAGTTTGACAGGCCTGGAAAGACAGGTCGCCCGGGCGGCGCAAAAAACGGTACGTACCGCGTTGGCGGCCGAGTATGTGCCTATTACCAATTTGCCGGGATCACCAACGGTAAAATTTCGCTTGCCATTCGTAGCGGGTGTGGAAAAAAGTACAGCCGCGTTACTTGCCCCGGATGATGTGTATCCGCTGGTTTTTTCCAAAGGTCCGCGGGCTACGTACCCTAAAAAAATGTTTGTACCGCAAGGATTTTTGAGTAAAAACAAAAATTTTTATCGGGGAATGAAACTGGTCAGCTTGGAAGATTTAACCAACTTATTTAAAAACGGTTTGGAACTTGGTAAAAGCGTTGATTTTCCTGATAAAATCTACGCCACGTCGGAAGCATCTTTTGCCGTGGCGTATGCCATGCCCAGCACGGCGTATAACAGTTTTTGGGAGGTAGAGGCCAATTTACCGGTGCTTATTAAAATCCCGGCCACAGAAGAGTTGCGTCAATATGCTCCGGAAGTGTTTAGATATCACGAGACTTTCCGACGGGATGTACCGGCACAATTTATTTCGGACATTTGGGTGTTTTTAGAAGTGAACGGAAAGCCCGATTGGTACAAAGTTGTATGGCAAAATGGTGAATTGGTATTTACACCGGCTCCCGGGAAAATGCGTTCCTGGTCTGCCGGGGTTGAAAAGAAGAATAAATGAAGAAACTATTTATTATTTTATTACTGGTGGGTTGTTTTACCCCTGCTCCTGCTCAACAAAGGGCCAGAAGTTGTTTGCGAACAGTTAGGCAAATAATCAGCGGAAAAACTGTCCGGCAGATCTATCCGGCACGTGTTGTGAATATGCCCGGTGCACCGCTGGTATCGGTGCATTTGCCGAAAAATGTAGCGGCAAAAACCGGGGGCCTTTTATCTGCACGGTTACTAACACCGGGCGAGGTTTATCGGTTTGTTAATTTGGATGCTTTTGGCCAGTTACACGTTCCCCAATCCTTTACCCGGCAAGAATCTGCCGTATATAGAGGGCTTAGCGTGGAAAATTTGCCGGCACTTGCGCGCCTGTTTAGGAAGGGAATGGAAATTAAAAAGAGTGAATTTCCGGAAATCTATTCTTCTCATAAATTAGGGAAGGCCCTGGGGTATATTTTCCCTTCTTATGAAAAATCTTCGGTTGTAAATTATGAATTACCGGTATTAGTAAAAATACCCCTTAACAAAAAAATATTAAAGAACAACCCCCCCGCTGCGCTCATCAACGACGATATTATTTTTAATGAGGATATTAACCCACAGTTTATATCGGAAATAATGGTATTTTTAGAAATAAACGGCCGGGCAGATTGGTACCGCGTAGTAATGGAAAAAGGAGAGGTAAAGTTTCTTTATACGCCCACTACACGGATAGCAGATTACGAGTGAACACGATGAAACGGTTATTATTTGTTTTAATATGCAATTTATGTATAACCCCTGTTTTTGCACAAAAAGGAGTGAATAGGGCCGTGAGGAGTTTGCCTCATTTAAGTGAAGAAGCCATCGTACGTAATGCAATAGCCCAACAGATGCGGTTTTTGGCCCGGCGGGAGCTTTTAACGATGGAATTAGCCGAGTACCAACTGGTTCCGCTAAAAATTGACGGCCTAACCGGTTCTTGGCCGACGGTGTTTGCTATGCCTTTTCAAAAGGCCACCCCCCCAGAAATAATTTCCGGGCGTTTGTTGCCGGAAGGGTACAATGATACGTATGGAGCGGCGGATATGAATTTGAATTTTTTCCTTTCCCAGCAGCATGATGAGGAATGGACAAGATTTTTATACCGAGGTATGACGCTAAGTAATTTGGATGAGTTGGAACATATTTTACTGCATGGATTGGAGACAAGCAAAACAACATGCGAGGCCGTATATGTATCTACAGTCCCCTGGTATGCTAGGAGTTACTCAAAATTGCTGGACGGTACAAAAATTCCGGTGTTTGTGGCGATGGATGAAGATCTGGTAGCCGATTATTTGACGCCAAAACGGGCCTTCAGTGAATATTTTTCCGAAACCGATATTCCGGCTGAAACCATTGCACACGTGTTTGCTTTCTTGAACATTAGCGGTCAGCCGGCTTGGTACCGGGTCGTATTAGATGATGAAATGATTTTTATTCCCTTGCCCGATATGCCGGGGATAGAGGGTAAGTAATTTTTTTATGAAGAAAATTGTACTGATAATTATAATGGGTTTATGTGCTTTCCCGGCGTGCGCGCAATGGCGGACTTTGAGCGGGTGGACCTCTTGGAATGGGCGGACCGGCTGGAACGGAGTACGCAAATCGGCTGCGTCGGCCCCACGCGTGGCAGGAAATGTGGAAAAGGCTGTTACACGTGCTCTTGTGCAAGTTAAACCGCCCATGGCTACCCATATTCAAATTACCAATTTATCCGGCAAACCGTTTGTTAAATTGGCTACCCCCCTTCCGGTAAAAAATGGTGTACTCGGCAACCCGTTCCCGATATTGCAAGCCCGTGTATTAAGCGGGGAGGAAAATTACAAGCATTTACTCCCTGATAGGGGCGGCTTCTTCCCCCCGGTTTATGTGCCGGAGGCCCTTAATGCGCAAGAGGAAGCCGGGTTTCGCGGGTTGAAATTGTATAACTTGCGAGATGTACAGCATATTTTGGAATACGGGTTAGAATATAGAAAAGTAACTGCAAAAATGGAAAATAAGATTTATTTTGCCGACGGAGTATATCACGCTGCCGGTTATATAACCGACAACGACTCTTCATATTTGGAATTACCCACGCTGGTTAGGTTTAAATTGTTGCCGGATAAAAGCAATATCTATGCGAATGTTTCACTGTTTTTTGATTTGAACTATTATTATTGGGCAAAAAATATTCCGTCCGGCTATATACAAGATGTAATGGTTTTTTTAGAAGTAGAGGGTGTGCCGGGCTGGTATAAAGCCACATTAGAAAACGGAGAACTCGTGTTGGCGCCGGCTCCTAGCCGTGTGTTTAAGAGCAGTGAACTAATTAAACATGATTTTCAAATACCTGGGCGGAATATAGAGGAAACCTGGTAAAACATTTCCGGAAAGAAATAGGGACCCCTTGTGTCACCCCTAAGAGGATGTAAATGAAAAAAATTATATTAATATTGATGGATTAAAGGAGCAGAACAAATGAAGAAATTAGTTGTTATATTGCTATTTATCGATTGTATCAGCCCTGCCTTTGCACAATGGGAAGGAATAGCAAAAGTCGGGGCAGAGGCAGCCGGGCGCGGAGCAGAATTGACCGCCGCCGTCACTCGTAAAGCGGCTGCCGCTGTGCAAGAGGCCCAAGCGTCGGCTTTTCGGTTAGTGCGATTAATTAATATGCCCAAGGAGCCGCTACTGCGTGTACAGGTGCCGCAAACCGTTATTTCTGCGGATGATCAGATAATATCGGCGCGGGTGTTGAATGGAGCGGATTTTAGCGAGGGTATATTCCCCCAAGATGACTTGATACATTTACCGTTAACATTGAATGATGCGCAGCCGGCCTTGTATAGAGGTTTGGGATTAAAAATAGCGGATATAAAGGATATTTTGACCAAAGGTATGGGATTAAACAAATCCTATTATCAAAAATTATTCTTTTCGTCCGAGGCAGAAGAGGCCGTTTTCTACGCTGACAAAGAGGAAGTGTTAATCCCGGTAGTGGTAAAAGTAAACGTAACGCCCGAATCGCAACTTTGGCCTTCTCTTCGGTTACGTGCAAACAATACTTATACAATTTCGCAAGAGATTCCGGCAAGATTTATTAGTGATATGGTGGCGTTCTTGGAGGTAAACGGAGAAGGGGTCTGGTACAAAGCGGTATTGGTAGATGGCGAGTTGACCTTCGTGCCTGCGCCGACCCGTTTGTTTGAAACACGTGATTTAATCGTCCATCGCTTCCGTGTACCTAGAGAATGGTGATAATGGCTACTTAAAAAAAGATAAATGAAGAAATTACTTGTTATTTTAATGTTTATATGTGGCGCAGGTCCCGCCTTTGCACAATGGCGGACTTTGAGCGGTTGGAGCGCTTGGAACGGACTACGGAAATCCGCCGCGTCGGCCCCGCGCGTTGCGGAAAATGTGGAATGGGGCGTTACGCGTGCGCTTGCAAAAACAGTTCCGCCCATGGCTACGCATATACAAATTACAAATTTGCCGGGTGAACCGCTAGTCAAACTAGGTACCCCCCTCCCGGTGCCGGAAGGCATGACGGTTCGTAGGCGTTTTCCTGTTTTGCCCGCCCGCATGTTAAGCGGAGAAGAAAGTGCCAAAAGTATTGCAGAAAATAATGTTTATGGATATAGTGCTGTATATATCCCATCAGTTCTAAATACTGAGGAGCCATCATTTTACAAAGGGATTCATTTGTTTGATTTAAAATCTGTAAAAAATATTTTAAGATATGGCCTAGAAACGGAGAAGGTATCCACAAAATTCCATGGGAAAATGTATTTTTCCGGGCGTTTACTTCGTACAATTCAATTCAGCACGGACTATGCATCTGAGCATAATCTGCTCCCTACTATAGTTCGGTTTAATGTGCCTAGAGGAGTGTATTTTCAGCGGGAACAAAGGGCCGGGTTTATGGATTACGTTATTTTTTCTGATGTCCCTGCCAATAACCTCATGGATGTAATGGTATTTTTGGAGGTGGGTGGTCAGCCGGGTTGGTACAAGGCGACGCTGGAAAACGGAAAACTTGTTTTTACTCCGGCACAGAGTCGCGTGTTTGACGTTTCCGAAATAATTGAGCATGACATTCTTAAAATACCCGAAAAGAATGTAGAGGAAATCTGGGGATTTTAATTATTGTTTATATAAAAAACCCCGCTCGGATGAGCGGGGTTTTTGTTCGTGAAACTTTACAAACTATTTCAGTAAGGCCTTTCTGGAAAGCCGTACTTTTCCGTTATTGTCAATTTCCACGCATTTTACTTCAATGATGTCTCCAATGTGCAAGACATCTTCTACTTTGTTAATGCGGTGTTTTTCAATTTCGGAAATGTGGAGTAAACCATCTTTGCCGGGCAAGATCTCCACAAATGCGCCAAAGGGTTGAATGGAAACCACTTTGCCTTTGTAGATCTTGTTTACTTCGGCTTCGGCCGTCATCATTTCAATTTCGGCTTTGGCTTGGTCCAAGCGGTCCGCGTTGGCGGCGGCAATGGTTACCGTACCGTCTTCCTCAATATCAATTTTGGCTTCCGTCGCTTCGGTAATACGTTTAATGTTCTTACCGCCGGGGCCGATTAACGCACCGATCTTGTCTACCGGGATGCGCAGTTTATAGATAACCGGCGCATAGCGGGAAACTTCTTTCTTCGGTTCGGCAATCGTTTTTTCCATGTGGTCCATGATAAACATGCGGCCTTCGGTCGCTTGTTTAATGGCTTGGCGTAATACATCTAACGGAATACCCGTTTTGAGTTTTACGTCCATTTGGAAGGCCGTGATACCTTTGCGGGAACCGGTCAATTTAAAGTCCATGTCTCCCAGGTGGTCTTCCAAGCCCATGATATCGGAAAGCACTACAAATTTACCTTCTCCGCTGATAGCACCCATGGCGATACCGGAGCAGGCCGATTTCATCGGTACGCCGGCATCAAACAGGGCCAAAGAGCCACCGCACACACTGGCCATAGAGGAAGAACCGTTGGATTCTGTAATGTCGGACACGACACGAATCGTATACGGGAATTCTTCTTCACTGGGGATGAGCGGCATTAAAGCGCGGCGGGCAAGTTCCCCGTGGCCGATTTCGCGGCGGCCCGGAGAGCGGTCCGGTTTGCATTCGCCCGTAGCATAACCCGGGAAGTTGTAGTGCAACATAAAGCGTTCGTAGGTTGTATCGTCTAACCCTTCTACCATTTGTTGGTCATCGGGCGTACCTAACGTGGCTACCGCCATAGATTGCGTTTGACCGCGAGTAAACAAGGCAGAGCCGTGTGCACGCGGCAAGAACCCTACCATGGAACTAAGCGGGCGGATTTCGGTCGGTTTGCGGCCGTCCACACGCACGTTCTCGTGGAGTACCATGGCGCGGGATTCTTCGTACATAATGTTTTCTAAAGCAATTCCGGCATAGGTGGCAGCATTATCCGCGTAAGTAGGCGTTAATTCTTCCGTGAAGGATTTTTTGAGTTCCGCTACTTGTTTGTCGCGGGTTTGTTTGTCGCTAAATGCGTGCAAGATTTGTTTGGCGGTCTCGCGGAATTTTCCGTTAGCCAAATCTACCACTTCTTGCGGTAGCTTTTCAACAACATATTCAAATTTCGGCTTACCGGCCAATTCACGCAATTTAAGTTGCGCATCGCACATTTTGTCAATTTCCGGTTTGGCAGTTTCCATGGCTTTGATGATGGCTTCTTCTTCTACTTCTTTAGCGCCACCTTCCACCATTAACAGCCCCTGTTTGGAACCGGCAATGACGAGGTCCATATCACATTCTTCATGTTCTTTCTTGGTCGGGTTGACGATATATTGACCGTTTTTGCGGCCGATACGTACGGCAGCTACCGGCTCGTTAAACGGAATGTTGGAAATGACTAACGCAGCAGACGAAGCAAATACGGAAAGCACATCGGCTTCGTGTTGATCGTCGCTGGATACCACCATGGCCGTTACGTTGGTTTCGCAAGCAAAACCTTCCGGGAAAATCGGGCGCAAGGTGCGGTCAATAATGCGGGAAGAGAGCGTTTCTTTTTTGCTTGGTTTGCTTTCGCGCTTAAAAAAACCGCCGGGGATTTTTCCCGCGGCATAGGTTCTTTCTTTGTAGTTGACCGTAAGGGGCATAAAATCGGAGATGCCCGGTTTTTGCTCCTTAGTAGATACGGCTGTAGCCAATACCATGGTTTCCCCCATGGTAGCCATAACGGCACCGTCGGATTGTTTGGCAATTAAACCTGTTTGAAGTTTAATGGTTGTGCCGCCGACGTTGACTTCTACCGTTTGAATGTCAAATTTATGGTTGAAGTTTTGCATGCAGCGTTATTTCCTCAATTTAAGTTCTTTGGTAACGGACTGATATTTTTCAAAGTCCGAGCGTTTCAAATAAGCCAGTAAGCGTTTGCGTTGGCCGACGAGTTTATTAAGGCCTCTTTCGCCCGCAAAGTCTTTCGGGTTGGCTTTGAGGTGGTTAGAAATGTATTGAATGCGTTCCGTAATCAGCGCAATTTGTACGGCGGCAGAGCCGGTATCGTTTGCACTGGTTTGGAATTTGCTGATAATGTCTTTTCTGTCTTTTACTGAAAGTACCATTTTACTTTACACTTAGGCTGAAAACTGCTGACCAAGCACTCTTTATCCCAAGGAGTACCGAGCCGGAGTCCAACCTTCTCCTATTTATTTAATTTATACTTAACCTGAAAGTACAAGTTTATTATACCAAATTATGCGGTTGTACGGGTAGATGGTAAAAGGCGGAAGTAATAACGGGCACCTAAAGGATATCATTTTTAAAAAACATACGCAAAAAAAGCACCCGCAGGGTGAGGGCGGATGCTTTTGACTCAGGAGGTTCACGTGAGTCGGTATAAATTCTATTTCAAGTTCTTTTTGTCCATTTCTTCAGCAATACGTTCGGTGGCTTGGTACCAATCCGCAAAGCTTAGATTAATGTCCGCAAAAGCCCGAAATAGACATTGTTGCCGTCTAATTGATTGAAGTTCATGTAATTTATGATCTGTCATCATAACAGTTGGTACCTCCTTTCCTAATGATATTTACTGCTACTGATAGACTATAGTTTTAGACGGAAAAACCCAGGGTCTTTGGTACTAGGCTATGGCGGAATTTGGACCTATATTTTTAGATGCAACGGTCCTATTTTTTTGCATGGATGGGACCTAGAAGAAAATAGGTACAAAGGCCTAGGTTTTTGGTATACTCCTTATATATGGAAAAGAAACTTTTGCAAAAAGCCGAACGCACCCACCACCTTACGCGCGAAGACATTATTTCACTATTAAAGCTTTCCGAACCATCTGCACTATTTCAGGCGGCGGACAAAGTACGCCGAGAATTTGTGGGTGACGGTGTTTATTTGCGTGCTCTTATAGAATTTTCCAATTATTGTAAAAATAACTGTTTGTATTGTGGCATTCGCGCCGGAAATGCCCGTGTCCAGCGCTATCGCCTAACGCCAACGGAAATTGTTGAGACGGCGAAAAAAGCCGTTGGATACGGCTATAAAACCGTTGTCCTACAATCGGGCGAAGACCTTTGGTTTGATACGGACAAATTATGCGATATCATCCGCCAAATTAAAAAATTGGACGTGGCGATTACATTAAGCATTGGGGAGAAAACACGCGAAGAATACGCGGCCTACCATCAGGCCGGTGCCGACCGATACCTGTTGCGGATTGAAACGACCGACAAAAGCCTTTACGAAAAACTGGATCCGAGCATGAGTTGGGATAACCGTGTGCGGTGTCTGCATGACCTTAAGGAGTTAGGATATGAAGTCGGCTCCGGTTCGCTCGTCGGGTTGCCCGGACAGACGTTGGAAAGTTTGGCAGATGATTTATTGTTTTTTCAAAAGCTGCCGGTGGATATGGCGGGAATAGGACCTTTTATCCCCCACCCTCAAACGCCGCTCTCCAATGAAAAACCGGACGGACACTTTGAACTTGCTCTAAAAATGATGGCCGTTATGCGCTTGTTACTGCCGGATATCAATATCCCGGCCACCACCGCCATGGAAACCCTGCACCCCCAAGGGCGGTTATTGGCTTTGCAAGCCGGTGCAAACGTAGTTATGCCCAACACCACCGATACCGAATACCGACCGCTTTATGCGTTGTACCCTGGTAAGATTTGTTTGGGGGATAGTGCAGAAAAATGCCGCGGTTGTGTGGAAAGAAAAATTAATTCTATTGGGCGACATGTATCCTCCGGGAAAGGTTTTCACGGAGATTATAAAAAAGGTAAATAATTCTTACCATTCTTTGTAGGCTTCCAATAATGCCGGTAATTGTTCCTCTTCCAATGACTTATCTATGACGACTTGCCTACGTTGCGAATTAAAAATACAGGTTTTTTTAAGGCAGTGAGAGAGAATCCATTCCGAGGCCTCATCTGTATTGGACCAACGAGGACAATAAAAATTAAAAAGTATTCCCACGTTTACCACACGTTTGCGGTAATATTCGGAGAGATCGGATTTTTGAAATATTTTTTTAAAGGCCCGTTCATAAGAAAGTAACCCCGGGCATGGAAAGGTAACAAATAGGGCCCATTTATGATTGTCCGTCAAGTAGTGCTGGCAATGCGTTTTTTTAGACAAGCTGGCATATACATGATCTGGGATATCAAGTACGGTAACTTCTTTAAGTTGCGCAGTAGATGCCACATTTCCCCCCATGTGCATGGGTACGGGCGAATCCTTTCTCATGATATTTTCAAAATCAATTCTCTTCCCAAAATAAAATGTAAAGAATAGAATGCAAACGATGAGTGTATAAATTTCCCACTTTTCTACTTGTTGCCAAAAACTCATATTTCACTCCTTTTTAAATTTTTGTTATCAGTTTACCATTCTTTGTAGGCTTCCAATAGCGCAGGTAGTTGATCTGCATGGTGAAGTGGTACTATGACCGCTTGCTTGCGAACCGGATTGAGAAGACATAAGTTCCCGAAACATGTTTGGTGCAACCAGAGACTGGCACATTGTATTTCCCCGTTTGGACACGTGGCAAACCACGAACCCTTTTGGTAGATACGTTTGCGGTAATATTGCGCAAAGCCCTGTTTACTAAATGCATACCGCAGCTTTTGCGCATAATCTTCTGAAGACGAAATGTTGGGATGTGCAAACAAAACGACGTATTTATGATTTCCGGTAAGATAACGTTTAAATTTGCTGTCTCTATCCAACGTTTTGTAAACAGAATCCGGAATGTCCGTAACGGTTACTTGCGGTAAGTTGGGATCGCGCTGGATGGGGCCCCCTATGTGAACGGGCGTTGGCGAATCTTTTTTTAAAGCATTTTCAAAATCAATATACTTGGCGCATTGGAGTAGAATGATCCAAGCACATATTGCGAATATACACACTTCCCATCCTTGTATTTTTTCCGTCAATTTCATGTTTAATTCCTATGGTTGGTCTTTTTTAATAAGGGCTCGTTTGTCCAATCCTTATAAGCGTTTAACAAGGCCCTCACTTGAAAGGGAAACTGTGAATGGTCCACCACGGCTTCCCGGGTTTGCGGATTGATGATACATAATCCCTTCATGCAATATTTCCAAATCCAACAGGCCGGTGTAACAGGGGCCCCTGTTTGACATGACAAGCGGCGGGCATCCTCTATAAAATGTTTACGGTAGAAATCCTTTAACGAAGAATCTTTGTCAAAACTGGTGCTTGCTTTTTGGGAAAAATACGCTTGATAGTAAGCCCGCTTGGCTGTATGGTCCGAAAAGGGACACGACGAGGGTTCCCATTGGAGCAAAACGAGGTGTTTGGTTGTTCCCATAAAAAATTCATGACCGGGCTGATTCTTTGCTAAATTGTCAAAAACAGGTTGGGGAATTTGAATAATTCTCGTTTTAAAAACAATGCGTTTTCCCCAAGAAGAATTGATCGTCCAAAGAGTGCGGTTAGGTTGGGGATCGTACGGATGATGAAAAAGACAATAGTATGCAATAAAACACACACAAAGTAATAGCAGTGCGAACCATTTTGGTTCTTCTCTAAAAAGGACAAACAATTCTTTTAACATATTTTCTTTCCTTACGGATATCCCGAACTCCAAAGTAATTATACTTTATTTCCTGGTGGGAAATATATTACAATATAATAGACATAATGCGGCGGAAAAACCGTCCGTGGTAGTTTTATTTTATTTTGGGAGAATGAACCGAATATGGTAAAGAAAACCGTAAAGAAAGCGGCTAAAGGTACCGCTAAAAAAGCAGTAAAGTATATTTATTCCTTTGGAGCCGGTAAAGCTGAAGGAAACGGAAAAATGAAAGAATTGTTGGGTGGTAAAGGGGCCAACTTGGCTGAAATGTCCGGCCAATTAAAATTGCCCGTCCCTCCCGGATTTACAATCACTACCGAAGTCTGCACCTACTATTGGAATAATAACCGAACCTATCCTAAAACTTTAAAAGCCGATGTACAAGCCAACTTGCGCGAAGTGGAACGTAAGGCCGGTAAAGTATTCGGTTCTGAAAAAAATCCGCTGTTGGTCTCTGTTCGTTCCGGTGCGCGTGCCTCCATGCCGGGGATGATGGAAACGATTTTAAACATTGGTTTAACTGAAAAAACCATTCCCGGTATGATTGCCAAAACCCAAGATGAACGTTTTGTGTATGATGCCTACCGCCGCTTAATTATGATGTACTCCGACGTGGTGATGGAAAAAGCCGCCGGTATTGAACCTAAAGACGGTGAAGGTATCCGCAAAATTTTAGACGGGATGATGGGTGATGTAAAGAAAAAACTCGGTGTCAAAGACGATACCCAAATTCCGGCCGCAGAACTCAAAAAATTGTGTGTGGAATTTAAGAAAACCGTTAAAAAAGTTCTCAAAAAAGATTTCCCGGACGATCCGATGGAACAATTGTGGGGCGCGATTGGAGCTGTGTTCGCTTCTTGGAACGGTAAACGCGCTATTGCCTACCGCAACATTGAAAACATCCCGCACGATTGGGGTACAGCCGTAAACGTACAAACCATGGTATTCGGTAACATGGGTGACGATAGTGCCACCGGTGTGGCCTTTACCCGCAACCCCGGTAACGGCGATAGCCATTTCTACGGTGAATATTTAATCAATGCACAAGGGGAAGACGTGGTAGCCGGTATTCGTACCCCCTCCCCGATGAATAAATGGTCTACAAACGCGCACTCCAAAAACTTGCCCACCTTGGAAAAAGTCATGCCCAAGGTCTATAAAGAACTGGACCAGATTCAAAAGAAATTGGAAAAACATTTCCACGATATGTTGGATATTGAATTTACAATTGAAAACCAAAAATTGTGGATGCTCCAATGCCGTGTGGGTAAACGCAACGGCACGGCTGCTGTACAAATGGCTCTTGACATGGTCAAAGAACGCCTCATTACCAAAGAAGAAGCCGTTTTGCGCGTAACGCCTGCCCAATTGGGTGAATTGTTGCTGCCCGCCATTGATCCGAAAGCCGAAGCCGGTGCTAAACCGGTGGCCCAAGGGTTGCCTGCCGGCCCGGGCGGCGCATGTGGTACGATTGTTTTTAATTCCAACGACGCCATTAAACTGCACGAACAAGGTAAAAATGCTATTTTAGTGCGCGAGGAAACCAACCCGGAAGATATTGAAGGAATGCGCGCGGCCGCCGGTATTTTGACGCAACGCGGCGGTATGACCTCTCACGCGGCCTTAGTAGCCCGCGGCTGGGGTAAATGCTGCATCGTGGGTTGTGGCGAACTGGAAATTGACCTCAACAAGAAAACCGTTTCTATGGGCGGAAAAACCTACAAAGAAGGCGACGCCATTACTTTGAACGGTACAAAAGGATATGTGTACGCGGGCGCTTTAAAGATGTTAGGCGCCGGCGAAGGCAATAAAAACTTGGCGAATTTCTTAGCCTTGTGCGATAAAGTTCGCACGCTTAAAGTTCGTGCCAATGCCGATACGGAAGAAGACGCGGTTAAAGCGCGCAAATTCGGTGCCGAAGGTATCGGGTTATTCCGCATTGAACACATGTTCTACGGTAAAAATTCCGACAAACCGCTTTTCATTTTGCGCAAGATGATTCTTTCCGGGAGCGAAGCAGAACGCAAAGCCGCGGTAAACGAACTTTTCCCGTACATGAAAAAAGAAATCAAAGCGACGCTCAAAGCCATGGCCGGTTACAGCGTAACGGTCCGCTTGATGGACCCGCCGCTCCACGAATTCGTACCCACCTTGGCTGACAAGCAACAGGAACTTGCCAAGGCACTTGGTATTTCCATGGCGGTATTTAAGGAACGCGCCGCGGGCTTACACGAAGTCAACCCGATGATGGGACACCGTGGTATCCGCTTGGGTGTAACCTATCCGGAAATTACAACCATGCAATCGCGCGCAATTTTTGAAGCCGCTGCCGAACTGATTAAAGAAGGCGTGAAAGCTATTCCTGAAGTGATGATCCCCTTGACTTGCGACGTCAATGAAATCATTACTCAAAAGAAACTGATCCGCGCCGCGTATGAAGAAGTAGTTGCTAAAACGAAAGTTAAAAAACTCAACTACTCTGTAGGTACCATGATTGAAATCCCGCGTGCGGCCGTGTTGGCTTATGAAGTGGCCGCGGAAGCGGATTTCTTCTCGTTCGGTACCAACGACCTTACGCAAATGACGTTTGGTTTCTCCCGCGACGATATCGGTTCGTTCTTGCCCGAATACCTCAAGCAAGGTGTGTTGGAAAACGATCCGTTCCAGACGCTTGACCAACGCGGGGTTGGTATGCTCATTGAGCACGCCGTAGCCGAAGGCCGCGAACAAAAACCGCACCTCAAGGTAGGTATCTGCGGTGAACACGGCGGAGATCCGACCAGTGTGGAATTTTGCCACCGCGAAGGGTTTACCTATGTGTCTTGCTCGGCTTTCCGCGTGCCGATAGCCCGCTTGGCGGCCGCACAAGCCGCTGCCAAAGACGTATTGGCCAGCAAACGCAAATAAGTTGTTTTTGTAATCAAGGGCCCCGCCTAATAAGGTGGGGCCTTTGATTTAGCAGTATCTGTACTTGTCTTGTTTTGTGTTTATTTATTGTTATACTGTAAGTATGAAGAAATTATTTTTAATTACGTTTTCGTTATTCTTTCTATTTTCTTCGGGGTTTGCCAATGACCGGGCAAGCCTGCAAAGCCGCGTACAAACTAAGTTAGAAGCGCAAGAACAGCCCATTTTGTACGTAGCGGCGGAACTTGCGTTGCGAAAATATTATGGCCGGGTAAGTTTTGCCGATCCCAAGCATGAGACGGGATGGTACCGGGTAGATGATTTTTTGAAGTGGCTTAAGAAAAACGCCCGGACGTTGGAAGGTGAATATCGGTCAAATGATTTGCAACATTTTTACCACCAGTCAAGTGATTGGCGGACGCAAAAATTGTGGATAGATTTAGGAGCGCGCTATATTGTGGATGTCTATCAGGTAAAGGCAGAATTGTCGCGTTTTAAGGTATCCTATTGCAGTGGGGAGAATTGTACCAAAATCGGTAGTGGGCAAATGTTGGTTTCCCCCGAACAAGACGCCCCGATTCCCGCATTGATCAATTTAGGCATGCATGAAATAACACACATGTTTCCGTATCTCATCAATGCCGAAAAGAAATCTTTATGTGAATTGGCTACCTTCTATTCGCAATATAATTACGGCTTGCCGGTAAAGGCAACGGATGCCGCTAGCTTTGGGCAAGGTATTCGGGATATTCGCCGTACGTATGCTTTAAAAGGGGCTTTTGAACTGGGGAACGAGTATAATTATTTTATAGCAGGTATTTTGCTAAATTCTACCTTGAAACGGCAAGAATTATTGGAGATGTCCGGAGGGGTTTTAGACGAATTTGTCAATGTGCCGGTATGGATGACAATTGCCAATTTAATTGCCGTGCGTGACGGAAACTATTGGTATGCCGGAAAGCGATATTTCCCCAGAGGTTCCGGCAGGGCTTTTAAAAAGGAAATGCATTTTACCAATAAGGATATGGACCAATGGCGGGCTCAGCCCGAGGCTGTTTTTTACGTTGGTAAATATCACGATCCTTACCAACATAAAGTAGAATCCATGTTTGTGCAATATTCCTCTTATACAAAAGACTTAATATTTTCTACCGGATACAAACGTTTAAATCAACAGGAATATTTGGAACTCTTCTTTGGAGATAAGACGTCTGCGGTATCGGCTTTTTACGATGCCGTGTTAATGCATTTGCCCAAGGAAGTGGTAAAAGCCGTTCGTGATTCTTGGCCGGTACAAACGGACAGGTTGTTTCTGCCCCACGAAAACTTAAAAGCCGGAATTAACAAATTCGGCAAGCCCTATTCTAAACAAATAGCCCAAGCCATTGTGGAGGCCTTGCGGGAAACGGGTGCTCCCCCTGTTCCCCCTCTTCCAGAGGGATACATTTAATACTTATACCTCCGGTTTAACCCGGGGGTATTTTTTGTTTGAACGGTATATTTTCTCTTGAAATCTCTCTTTTTACTCCTACACTATTCATATGAGAAAACTAACTTCCATTTTATGCACATTGTTCTTGGTGCTCTCTCCGGGGTTTGCCCATAATCGGGCAAGCTTGGTTCGTCACGTGCAAAAAAAAGTGGAAGCCGGACACTCCGCTTTATACACGCAGGTAGAGCGTGAATTGCAAAACTATTACGGGAGGAACGATTTTTCTGACCCCCGACACCAAACGGGGTGGTACCGTGTAGATGATTTTTTGACGTGGGTAAGGATACATTCTCAGGAATTAGAAGGGATGATAAGGACGTCTGCTTATGATGATTGCTACGCGCGAGAAAGTGGGGCAGGGCAGTCGTTTTGGCTACAATTGGGAGTTCTCTATATTGCATCTGTTTACGGGATAAAAGCGGACATTTCCAAGTTGCCGGTTATGTTCGGTGTGGATGATGACGTCCGTGCGAGTAGTGGGAAGGACCGGTTGAAAGTTTTTACTGGAACGCGTAAAATTGCCCCCGTACTAATCAATGAAGGCATACACGAAGGGACCCATATATTGCCTATTCTATCATCGGGAAATGTACGGGAGGATCACTTGGATGAACTGGCTGCCTTTTATTCCCAGTATAACTACGGTTTACCGGTAAAAGTGTCAGATGCTCAAAATTTTGGAAGTGGTATCCGGGATTTCCGCCGGACTTACGCCCTAAAAGGTGATTTTGAGTTAAGCAGGGAATATAATTATTTTGTAGCGGGAATTATACTCAACCCGCTGCTCACCAAGCAAGAGATGTTGCAAAGGCAAGATGGGTGGATGGGAGCCTGGACCAATATGGCCATATGGACGACCCTCGCCAACCTTATTTCGCTACGTGATGAAAATTATTTTAAATTGGAGGAGATCTCGGGGCCTGATATGAAGGAACGGTCTGGAACGTATTTCTCACAGAAGGGCTTTGAGTATATTTATGATTCCCCTGGGATTCCCTTTTACGCGGGTGAATACCAATTATCTTCAGGTGAAAAGATAGCTGTCTTTGTGCGGTATGATGAAGATCTGGACGACGTGTTCTTTGAATCCGGTATACGTATGAATAGAGAAGATTATCTACAAAAATTGTTTGGAAATAGAGCCCCGGTTCTATATAATTTTTATGACTTCTTGATAAATAATTTACCGGACGAGGTGGTGCAAAAAGCGCGCGAACTTTGGTCTGTCCAAGAGGATGGTATGTTTATGATTACGGGGTATAGTTATTTCCCCGGATGGGAACAATTCGGTAAACCCTATTCCGCGCAGATAACACAAGCGGTTGTCAAGGCTTTGAAGGATTCCGGAGCTCCTCCTCCGCCCCCTATACCCGAAGGATATATGTAGGTTTACGCCCCCGGTTATCCCCGGGGGTATTTTTACCCTTTACGCGCGTACGTTTTTTTACTAAAATATAATCATGAAGGCTTTTCCCATCATTATATCTTCTCCGTCAGGAGCCGGTAAGACGACTATTATAGATGCCGTCTTAAAACGCAATAAAACGGTTGCGCGCGTAATTACGGCCACTACCCGTTCCCCCCGTAAGGGTGAAAAAGACGGTAAAGATTATCATTTTTGGACGATTAAACAATTTGAGCAGGCTATTAAAAAGGGCCAAATGTTGGAGTGGGCCCAAGTGCACACTTCTTACTACGGTATTCCTAAAAAATCGGTAGATGGTTTGCTTAAAAAAGGCATTTGCCCGATTTTAGTTATTGACGTGCAAGGGGCCCGCACGATTAAAAAGATTTACCCGCAGGCGGCTACGGTTTTTATTATTCCGCCCAGTTTAAAAGAACTAAAAAAACGTATCTTGGGCCGCAATGACAATACGCAAGATATTGAACTGCGCTTGGAAACCGCCAAAAAAGAGGTGCAAGAGCTGGACCATTACGACTACGCTTTACTTAATGATGATTTGAAAAAAGCCGTAGAAGTGATGTCTGGAATTATCACGGCAGAGCAATGCCGGGTAGTGCGGCAAGATTTAAAAAAGATTAAAAATCTGAAATAATTACGAGGGAGAATTATGTCCGGAAAAAACGATAAAGAATTAGATTCAAAGTTGATGAACTTTGATGGCGACCGCTACGACATTGTAGTTCTGTCTTCCATGTGGGCCAAAGAGCTTAAAAAGAAAACCGAATACAAAGGCCAACCCAATGCGGTAGTTATCAAAGTCGCCTTGGATGATATTCTTTCGGGCCGTGTAAGCAAAGATGAAGTATTGCGTGTAAGCAAAGAAAACTTGGAAAAAGAACTCAAAGCCCAAGAAGAAGCCCGCAAAGAAGCCGAACGCAAAGCCAAAGAACCCATGAGATTATAATGGGACAAAATTCACTGCGCCGGCTGGCAAAAGAATTGAAAAGTTTTTTGCTAGAACAGGACGAAGACGAATTTATTACCACGGCGGCCCCCGCTACTACCCAGGAGGCCGCCGGCGTTTCCCGCCCGCTTAAACAACCACAATCGATGGCGGAAGGTTCCACGCTGACGGTGAATTTTCGCCGGGCTGAAACCTCTGAGCCGTCTGCTGCGTCGCAACCGGTGCAGACGGTTGTTTCCAACCAAGAGAGTACCCCGATGACAACTGCCCAAAAACTGACGGCTTTAGCCAAACTGGCCGACACAATCAAAAATTGTTCCCGTTGCCCGTTGGGGGCTACGCGTTTAAATGCGGTCCCCGGGGAAGGAAATGTGGATGCGGAACTTATGTTTGTGGGCGAAGGCCCCGGATATGATGAAGACAGGCAAGGGCGTCCGTTTGTGGGGCGCGCGGGACAACTGTTAGATAAAATGATTATCGCCATGGGGCTTACGCGCGAGCAAGTCTTTATTGCCAATATCGCTAAATGCCACCCGATGACGGATCCTTTACATCCCGATAAACACGGTAACGACCGTGCCCCAAACGCAGGGGAGATTGCCTGTTGCCGCAAATTTTTGGAACAGCAAATTGCAATCATTTGCCCTAAATATATCGTTGCCTTAGGTGGGGTATCGGCTAAGGCGCTTATATCGGATGCTAAGTCGCTTGGCGCGTTACGCGGGCAGTTTTATAATTTAAATTTAGATAATGTTAAGCTTCCCCGTCCCGTTAAAATTTTGGCTACTTTTCACCCGGCGGCACTCTTGCGTAATCCCAATTGGAAAAAAGATGCCTGGAAAGATCTGCAAATGGTTATGGCTGAGCTTGGTTTAAAAGGCCTGTCTAAATAAACGTATGTTCTGTAAAGTTGCCTTTGATGTCCCGTTAGATAGGGAATTTGATTACCAAATCCCGGCGGAGTTGGCAGATAGAGTCCGCCCGGGATTGCGTATCACGGCTCCGTTCGGGCGGGTACTTACAGGTGGCCTGGTTACCCAAGTAACTGAAATTTCCGACGCGCCTTCCCATATTACCCTAAAAGATATTACTTCTGTAGTAGATGCGCAGCCTTTGTTTGGCTCGGATTTGTTTCCCTTGGCGCGTTTCATTAAAAGCCGCTGGGGCGGGCCTATCGGGCAAATTTTAGGGGCCCTTGTTCCTTCTCAACCTTATCTCAAATTGGAAACTTCTTCTATTCCGGTACAAATAGCAGTTAAGTCTATTCACGGTACGCTGACTTCTTCGCAACAGGCCGCTTTGCAAGTGTTGGGCGGATTCCCCGCGTATGAATTTCACGCTGTTTTGTTAGACGGTCCGGCTAATACGGGCAAAACGGAAACGGCTCTTCGTATGGCCGGGCAAACACTGGAAAAGTACGGGCAGATACTCATTACTGTTCCGGACGTTGCTGCCGCGCGCCAGTTTATTTCCGAAGCCGAAACACGTTTTGGAGTAGATAATGTGTTTTGTTGGCACAGCCGCATGTTACAAAGCAAGAAGAAAAAATATTTTTCCGCCATTTCCAGCGGCCGGCCTTGTGTAGTTATCGGAACGCGTTCTTCGGTTTTGCTTCCGTTTAAAAATTTACGTTTAGCCGTTATGCTGGACGAGGGCGACGATAATTATAAACAAGAAGAAAATAAGCCCTATTACCACGCGCGGGATGTATTATTTTTCCGGGCCAAGCAACATGGGGCCCTGTTGCTTTTTGTTTCCGCTACCCCAAGTGTAGAATTGGAAAGATTGGCCCAACAGGGACACATCCGCCGTTTGCCGTTTACGGACCCGATACCCGGGAACTTTTTTCCTCCCCAGCTTAATTTAAGTGAAAAGAAAGGCAGTAAATCTCGTTTTTTATCTGATTTTCTTGTTTCTCAACTAGCGGATAATTTGGCCCGTAAAGAAACATCCCTTCTCATTTTAAACCGTCAGGGGTACGCGAGTGCGTATGCGTGTTTGAATTGTGGTACATATGCCAAGTGTAAAAAGTGCGGAGCGGTACTTGCACATGAGAAAAGTGCCCAAGGCGATAAACTTGTATGTAAAAAATGCGGAGCGCAAGAACCCATGGAGCAAGAATGCCCCAAGTGCCATAATTTAGTTTTTAAATCCCGTGGCGGCGGCACGCAAAAAATTATTGCCGATTTGGCTAAAATTTTCCCACAGGCCAAGTTGTTACGTTTGGAGTCCGATACCCTCAAAACCCAAAAAGGCCAAGGGTTTGAAGCGTTAAACGCTTTAAAAAGCGGAAATGCGGATATTATCGTTGGTACCCGGGTGGCGGCCGGAGCCCTGCGCGGGGCCCAAATTACTTTGGCGGCCGTGTTGGATGCGGAACTGGAACTCTCCGGGGCTGATTACCGCTCTACCGAAAAATTTACCCGGCTTTTATTTGATTTACGTGGTCATTTGTCCGGGGTTAAAGGTGGGCGGCTCATTATTCAAACGGCGGACCAAGAGTCCTATGATTACGCCGCGGTATTTAGCGGACATTATAAAGATGCCGCCGATACGGAAATGCTCTTACGGGAAAGTTTTAATTATCCCCCCTTTGTACATTTATTTCGGGTAACGCTTAAATGTAAGGATATAGATTTATTAAAAGCGGAAACGGCGCGCTTGCGCCAATTGGCCGCGCCGCTGTCTTTGGACGTATTGGGACCGGTGTGGTGTGCCAAAAAGACCGATACGCTTAAAAAGCAGTATTTGCTTTTTAAGACGGATGATGCCCGCCGGGCTGATTTACTGGCGTTACTGGACACGTTTGCGCCAGCTAAAAAAGTAGCCGTTAAATTGGCGGCGGACCCGTACGATTTTTACTAAAAAGGAGATGTTGTAGGTGCTTATTGGGATTTTATTATTTGCGATAATAGCCGTGGTCATGTCTATTTTCGGGCGAAAAATTATGCTTTTGCTCATGAAAATAACAATTTTTGGGAAATCGACTCTGTGGGACTATCTTTTGTATGTCTTATTATTTTTTGGTGTTATTATTAGCTTTTTAGTCTTTTGGTATTGGGTGGTTGAACCCCATAGATTTTAGAGATCTCCCCGAGTCCCACTGCTAATTTTGGTATAATAGTAATGTTTAAGGAGGTCCTATGTTAAAACATTTGTTTTGGGTTTCTTCTCGGGCCAACCGGACGGAATTTTTATTTTGGGGCATTGTCTTTCAAGGATTTTTTTGGATACTTGCTCTGTTAGTGCCGCAACCTACTTTTCCCCCTACTGCCGGGCAACTGCTCGGATTGCTACTTCTTATACTATTATCTATTCCGGGGTTTTGGCTCGGAATGACATTAGCCGTCCGGCGGTTGCATGATATGAACCTTTCCGGCTTGTGGCTATTTGGACTTATTTTTCTAAGTATATTGATAAACTTAATCGTAACTTTTTTATTCCCGGCAGGTCTGGGGTATTCTTCCGGTGTACTTGGAATCATACTACCTATTATTTTTCTTTCTATTCCCGGCACATCTGGGGAAAACCGTTTTGGAACATACGACAAGCACTATTATCCTGCGTTTATGGACCGCCGGGGGATATGGATATTTTGTGTAATACTGTTTGCCGTTAGCCAAGTGACTGCCACGGTCCGGCTAGTAAAGCAAGAGCGAGCCAGTCAAAAAAGAATGGCGCAATTTCAAGAACAAATGTCGCAAATGCAAGAGCAATATCGCCAACAGCTGATGCAAGTGCAGGGACAAGAGTCCCTTTCCGACGAAGAAAAAATAAAATTATTCAAGGAACAGATACAGAAAATGCAAGAGCAAATACGGCAGCAATATGAGCAACAAATGCAGCAACAGCAGCAAGATCAAAACAAACGTTCCAAATCTCTCTAGGAGTTTTTTATATGACCATTGAAGAACAAATTTCTTTTTTAACACGCGGATGCGTGGATGTCGTTTCCAAGGCGGATTTAGCCAAAAAGTTGGAAAGCGGTAGAACGCTTAAAGTAAAACTCGGTTGCGACCCGACGAGTGCGGACTTGCACCTGGGCCATAGCGTGGCCCTTTCCCTGATGCGTCGCTTTCAAGATTTGGGGCACAAGGCCGTGCTTGTCATCGGGGATTTCACAGCGGCTATCGGCGATCCGTCCGGCCGCGATTCCACCCGCCCGATTTTGGCGCGTGAGCAGATTTTGGAAAACGCTAAAACATATACCGCCCAAGCATTTAAGGTGTTAGATCCTACCAAAACGGAAATTCGTTTTAACAGTGAGTGGTTAGATTCTTTTGTCGGTGGAAAGGATTTACTTCAAACCCTACAAAAAGTAACGGTGGCCCAAGTGTTGGAGCGCGAAGATTTCAAAGCGCGTATGGCTTCCGGCAGCCCGATTAGCCTGTTAGAGGTATTATACAGTTTATTCCAAGGGCAAGATTCCGTCGCTCTCAAGGCGGATGTGGAACTGGGCGGAACAGATCAAATTTTCAATTTGCTTGTCGGTCGTCAACTTCAAAAAAATAACGGTATTGAACCGCAAGTAGCTATTACCGTACCGCTTTTGGTGGGGTTGGACGGTGTTAAAAAAATGTCTAAATCCTACGGCAACTACGTGGGACTCAACGACGAGCCGAATGATATGTTTGGCAAGTTGATGTCTATCCCGGACGAACTGATGCCCCTGTATTATGAACTCTTGACGAGTGAAAACATGGACGAAGTGAAAACCATGCATCCCATGGCCGCCAAAAAGAAACTGGCCGGTATTTTAGTGGCACGCTTTCATGACGAACAAGCGGCCAAGGCAGCGTTGGAAAATTTTGAAAAGGTTTTCTCTAAAAAAGAACTTCCGGCGGATATGCCTTCTTTTACCCCCCAACCGGGTGCCATGCTTTCGGCGGTACTCTTTGAAGCAGGGGCCGCAGCCAGCAAAAATAAAGCCCGTGCTCTTATTGAACAAGGTGCTGTACGCTTAAAAGGCGAGCGCGTTACGCAGGACGGCCCGCTTACGTTTGAAAACGGTGATGTATTACAAGCCGGTAAGCGCCATTTCTTTAAACTCGTTAAATAAATATGAAAAGAACCCTTTTGCGTTTTGGTATTTTTGCGCTTTTCCTATGCGCCTTGATTTGTGGCGCAAAGGTGTATTTTTTTAGCAAAAGCACTCCGGTAACCATTACCATAAAACCGGGAATGAGCGGAGCCTCAGTCGCTCAAAAACTAAAAAAAGAGGGCGTCATTCGCAGTGAGCTTGTATTTAGGGGTCTTTTACGTCTTACTTCTTCAGCCAATGATTTAAAGGCCGGAACATTTGACCTGCAAAAAAACACGTCGGAACTGGAAGTTATTAACTGCATTAAAAGCGGCCGTTGCACCCATTATGAAAAGGTTACCTTTTTAGAAGGGTGGAGAAGTGAAGAAATGGCGGAAGAATTGGTGTCTCGCGGTATTACGGACGGACATGAGTTTTTACGTATTGTGCGTCGAGAAAATTTAGAAGGGTATTTGTTTCCGTCTACCTATTTATTTTCACTTGATATGTCCCCCCGCAGTGTGGTAAATGAAATGTTATCGCAATACCGCAAGAATATTATTCCGCTATTTGAAAAATATCCCACTTCTCTTACGGAACCGCAAGTGCTGACGCTGGCTTCTATTGTAGAACGGGAAGCGGTCGTACATGATGAGCGCCCGCAAATAGCAGCTGTATACTTAAATCGTTTTAATATCGGCAAGCGTTTGGAAGCAGATCCTACGGTTCAATATGCCCTGGGTTTTGCCTTGCGTGAAAACCGCTATTGGAAAAAGGGCCTGACCTATAAAGATTTAAAATTTGATTCTCCCTACAATACCTATCGCTATGGCGGGCTTCCGCCGGGGCCGATTTGTAACCCGGGATATGAATCGGTCAAGGCGGTCTTGCGGCCTACCCCTCATTTTGATGCGTTATATTTTGTGGCAGAATCCGGTGGGCGGCATGTGTTTTCCCGTACGTATGATGAGCATTTGAGCAACATTAAGCGTATCAGGGGTAAATAAAGGTTTAAATAAAGATTGATAAAATACGGAAAAATTGTATACTATAAATATACTTACAGGAGGCTGATATGAAAAAAGGTTTTACGTTGATTGAATTACTGGCTGTTGTTATGATTATTGGTATTTTGGCTGCTATTGCGTTGCCGCAATACAGACGTGCCGTAGAAAAATCACGTTTGACGGAAGCTTTAGTAACTTTGAAGGCTATTTCCGATGCGCAAGGCCGTTACTTGCAGGCCAACCCGAATGATCTAGGTGTTTGCCAAAGAACAGACATCGCAGATGTGGATTTGAGAGGTGGTACATGGAATCTAGGAGCGGGACATGGTAACTGTGACCTGTATGTAACTTCTAACTTTACCTACGCTTTAGTGGGAAACGGTACGGTACAGGCAACGCGTGATACTCCCAATGTAAACTATACGATTATAATAGATGGCAATGGGAACAGGTCCTGTATAGTGGACGCAAGTGTTCAAGGCCAAGCTGCGATAGAAGGCCAAAATATTTGCGATTTCGTAAATAGAATGTAATAGTTGCAATACTTATATAGAAATCCCCGGGTGTTAACACCCGGGGATTTTTTAGTTCATAATTTACAAAGTAACCGGGCAATATTTTTAGCTGAAGATATTGGATTTGGAATAGTTAGACGTTGATAAGCACGGTGCATTTCATCTAACCGGCCGGAAAGATTCCCGGATGTATTCCATTGGTTAAATGTTTCTTGCAACCGGGCCGGTAAATGGGAATCATCAAGTAACAACTCGGCGCAGCCGGCATCTTTTAGAATTTTAGCGTTGTAATATTGGTGATTAGCCGCGGCGTGCGGAAAAGGAACCAATATGGCCGGTAAATGACAATAAATCAATTCTGCCAATGTGCTGGCCCCGCTGCGGCATATGATTAAATCTACCGCTTTCATCAAGGCGTAAATTTCGTGGCTATAAGGTAATACGGCTACGTGGGCAGTTTGATTATAGGCTTGGCTGAGAGTTTGATACCATCGCTCTCCGGTAATGTGTATAAACTGCCAGGCGGTATTTTGTTGGGCTATTTGTACAACGGCCCAGTTTAAATTTTTGGCTCCTTGGCTTCCCCCTACCACGAGGGCTGTTTTACAGTTTGGGTCCAACCCCAAATTTTCCAAAATAGCTTTGCGGTCCACCGGTTGGGTAAATTCCCGGCGGATGGGCGTACTGGTTAATACGGAATTTTTAAGCTTTTTATTGATGGGCAAACCTAACATGAATAAGTCGGCAAACCAGCCGCAGATCCGGTTAGCCAGGCCAAGGCGGGCGTTGGAATCGTGTACGGCTGTTTTAAGGCCCATTAGGTGCGCGGTAAAGATAAGCGGGAATGAAATATAGCCCCCCGTCCCCAACGCCACATCCGGCTTAAATTGGCGTATAATATGCCGGGTTTGTAAAAGCGATTTAAAGAATTTAAGGGTAAATTGTAAGTGACGAACAGGATTGAGAGAGCGCGGCAACCCCATGAAATCAATCTCCCGGTAATGGAGGTGATTTGCTTCCAAAATTTGGGCGGCAGGATCATTTTTGCGAACGATAAACAATACGGCACATCCCTGCCTGCGCAAGTTTTTTCCAATTACAAACCCCGGATAAAAATGGCCTCCCGTTCCGCCGGAAGCAATTAAAAATCTTCTATTCATAATTATTTGTTCCTATTTTTATAATTTGTAATATCTTCCCGTACATTGTTTTGGGCGTTATCTACGGCCGCCATATTAAGGATAATTCCCATCATGGCAAGCGTCATAATAACGGAAGATCCTCCATAGGAGAAAAACGGCAACGCAATCCCTTTGGTAGGCATAAGACCAATAGCCATGGCCATATTCAAAAATGCTTGCAGACAAATAGTCATGGTCAATCCAAAGATTACCAGACTATGAAAATACGTTTTAGCAACCCGGGCCAAACTGATTCCGCGGATGAGTAACCAACAAAATCCGGCCAAGATAAGTGCAATGCGAATAAGCCCCAATTCTTCACACATGACCGAGAATATAAAATCGGTATGAGCCGCCGGCAGATATTCTAATTTTAGTTCGCTGTTTCCAAGCCCTTTGCCAAACCATCCCCCGGAGCCGACGGCTAAAAAGGATTGCACCAGTTGGTACCCGGTGCTCCCGGCAGAAGCAAACGGATTGAGAAAGGAGAAAATGCGGTCCCGCCGATAACTTACGAAAAACAATTGCTGGACAATAAGCGGTGAAATAATAATTCCCGGTATGCAAATATGTAGCAAACGCATGCCGGCTATCCACATCATGCAGATAAACACAAGCCCCATTAAGAAAGGAGTACCAAAGTCACGCTCGGCTAAAATGAGCCCCAGGGTAAAACCGGCTACCAACATGGGCTTGATTAACAGTTTCCAATTTTTGGCCAGTTTACCGGCGACATTGTTTAAATAATCCGCCACATAAATAACCAGGGTTACTTTAGCAATTTCGGAGGGTTGTAATTTGAAAAAGCCAAAATCAATCCAGCGGTGCACATTGGCTTGCGTGCGAGTAAATAATACGATAATCAAAAATGCCCAAGTAAGGTACATTAAGTTAATCGGGCGAAAAATTTTCCAACGTTGGAGTTTCTCGTATGATTGGGATAGAAAAATGGCAAAAGCAATTCCCAACGCATCAAAAATTAACTGCCGCTGAAAATAAGAAGACGAATCAAAGGCACTGGAAGAATACGTAAACAGTAACCCCGTAATAACAAAGGCCATTGTAATAAATACAATGCGTTTATCCAAGCGTAGCGGTTGCCACGACGTTTGATTCGTCCGGGCACGGGAGGTTCCCCGGATTGACCGGGAATCTTTGCGTAGAAAAGTGTTGCGCCGCGCGGGGGCTTTACGGAATAGTTTTACCATATTTATCTGATCTTTAAGGACGCTAATGCCAGCAACATAAGCATAACACCTACGATCCAAAAGCGAACAATCACTTTGGGTTCGGCAATTCCCATTAACTCAAAATGGTGGTGAATAGGGGCCATTTTAAAAAGCCGTTTGCCGTGGGTTAATTTAAAATATCCCATTTGCAACATAACAGAGAGCGTTTCTAACACAAAAATTCCGCCGGCAATAGGTAAAAGCAGTTCTTGTTTAACACATAAAGCCGCCGTCCCGATTACGCCCCCTAAAAATAGCGAGCTGGTATCTCCCATGAATACCTGGGCCGGGTAAGCATTGAACCACAAAAAGCCCAAACATGCCCCGACTAAGGCCCCCATAAATACCATTATTTCCCCGGCTCCGGGTACATAAATAATTTTTAAGTAATCGGCAAATTGTATGTTACCAGCTAAATACGCAAAAATACCATAGGTAGTGGCCGTAAATACCATACACCCGCTGGCTAAGCCGTCTAATCCGTCGGTTAAGTTGGTAGCATTGGAAGAACCGATAATAATTAACATGGAAAATGCAAAATAAAACACGGATAAATTGATGAACATTTTGCTCATATAAGGGATGATAAGCGAGGTTGCGTATTCTGCATTAGGCGGATTAATACCTAAATAACCCACTACCACGATAGCTGTAAATAATTGAATCGCTAATTTAACAGAAGATTTCATCCCTTCCGGGTTCTTTTTGACTAATTTAGTGTAGTCGTCCAGCACACCGGCAAACCCTAAGGTTACGGTTGTAAATACCAGCAACCAAATGTATTCGCTATCTAACCGGGCCCATAAGAGCACACTGGCAATTAAACTGATGAAAATCAAAATCCCCCCCATGGTGGGTGTACCGCTTTTAGAAAGGTGTGAGGCCGGGCCATATTCACGCTCTATTTGTTGAATTTTATACGAGCGCAGTTTGGTTACCACACGCGGTCCAATCAACAAAGTTATAAAAAAGGCCGTAAAAATGGCTGCTCCCGTACGGAAGGTAATGTAGTTAAAGATGTTGAGGAAAGAAACGTCGTCTTTTAATAGGGACAAATAGTACAACATATTAAATCTCCTTTACAATATTTTCAAAATTCATAGAGCGGGAAGCTTTTACCAAGCAACAACCTCCGTTGGAAAGGGCTTTTTTTAATTCCGGTATCCATTGTTTGGCTTCGGGGGCATAAATTACTTTTATGTTAGTATTTTTTTGTAAAGCTTCGTAAGCATGGCGCATTTCCGGCCCGGCTAAAAAAGCGGTTTCCACGTGATTGGCAAGAAGTTGCTGAGCTACTTGCCGGTGGTATTCCGCCGACGAAGATCCGAGCTCTTTCATATCTCCCAGTACGGCAATACGCGGGGAAGCATTTTCACGCCCCAATATTTCCAACGCATTTTTCATACTGGCCGGATTGGCGTTATAACAATCTAAAATAAAGTGTACGTTCTTTTTAACTACGCGTTCTAACCGCATCGGCATAGGTGTAAAATGCAAGAGACCTTTTTGAATATTTTCCATGTATAGGCCCAGCGCAATGGCCGCAGCCGTGGCGGCAGCGGCGTTTAACTTGTTATGCCGCTCCAACTGGATCGGTAGGGAGTAGGTTTCCCCCTTGTAAATAAATGAAAAATCCGGTGTTTCCAACACTTGTAAATCAGTTCCGGGCGTAAAACCAAAAGAAAGACTTTTGCCTTTAAATTCCGTTTTTAAACGAGACAAATAAGCATCATCGGCATTATAAACTAATGTGCCGCCGAAATTGAGGTGCCGGGTAATTTCCGTTTTAGTCTGATAAACGGTTTGCAAATCGTGAAAAAACTCCAAATGTGCCGCCGAAACATTGGTTAATATGGCCACATCCGGTACAGCTAATTGGGCGGTTTCGGTAATATCTCCGGGATGAGAAGCCCCCAACTCAAATACCCCGAATTTATGGTCCGGCTTAATTTGCAGTAACGAGAGAGGCACCCCAAACTGATTATTTAAATTCCCCAGGTTAGCTACCGTTTCTCCGGCGGTTTGGCAAATAGAGAGTAACATTTGCTTGGTGGTGCTTTTGCCGTTAGAACCGGTAATAGCCGCTACTTTAAGAGGACTATTTAAACGATGGTATTTGGCAAGTGCTTGCAGGGCCAGTAATGAATCTTGTACTAAAATAAAAGAAGATTTCGTATTAGCCGGAACGGTGAATCCTTCCTCTTGGGCAATTATGAGGCGAGCGCCTTGTTTAAGCACTTGGGGAATAAATTGGCGGGCATCATAGTTTTTCCCTTTTAGTGCCCAAAAGGCTTCTCCCGGCGTTACTTGGCGGCTGTCGGTTACAAAAGAAGTAATTTTATCTTCGGGTGTGGCGGAAATTAATTTTCCTTGTATAATTCCCGACATTTTACGAAGTGTCAAATTTAATTCCATACTATACATAATCTCCTATACTATATAAAATTGTGCTTTGTTTTATTCAAAATCCAGTTGATCCGGAGGTACCCCTTTTAGACTTAGCAGCGGCTCGGCAATTTCTTTAAACACCGGTGCGGCGGCGGTACCGCCGAAGGAATATTTAGACGGGTTGTCTAAAATAATTAAAATGGTAAATTGCGGATCGGAAACTGGGACGAATCCGCAAAAAGAAACTACGTGGCTGCGTTTGCCATATCCCCCTTCTTTGCTCAGTTTCTCGGCGGTTCCGGTTTTCCCGGCCACATTATACCCTTTGATTTGGGCGTGCTTGCCGGAGCCGGCTTCTACGACGCTTTGCAACACTTTTTTCATGATTTGGGTGGTTTCTTCCCGCAGGACCCGGCGAATTTTAACCGGTTTAGCCCATCTTTCCGTCTTGCCGTTGGCGTACTCAATATGGCTGATGAGATGCGGCTGCATTAAGTATCCGCCATTGGCAATGGCCGAATAGGCCCCGATGAGTTGGATAGGAGTAATGGCTACCCCGTAGCCGTATCCTTTGGTTACCGTATCTACTTTTGTCCATTTATTATACGGCGTAACACTCCCTTTAGATTCCCCGTTAAAATTGATATCTGTTTTGGAGCCAAATCCAAAAGCTTTCATGTAATAAAATAAATTCTTGGCTCCCAACTCTAAAGCAATTTTTCCCGCCCCAATGTTAGAAGACAGTTGCATGATTTCCGGGATAGAAAGGTAGTCCTTTTTATGTTGTTTATCCCGTATGATAAATCCGCGGGCCACTTCCCATTGGCGTTCTTCCATGGGTACGCTATCGGTAATGTGAGCTGTGCCGGCATCCAGTGCGGAAGAAACGGCCACCGTCTTAAAAGTAGAGCCCGGCTCATAGGTAAATTGAAACGCCAAGGATTGTCCGTCTTTTACCGGATACGAAGCAGCCGCTAAAATTTTACCGGTCTTGGGTTCTTGTACCAGCGCCACGCCCCGTTCGGCTCCTACTTCCTCCACGGCGCGGTAGAGGGCTTTTTCAGCATGATATTGGGCCAGTTCATCAATAGTAAGGTAGACGTTAGCGACAGACAGCTCTTCTTTGAGCTTGCGGTCATAAATAATTTCGCCGCGGCGGGCGTGTTTGGCGCGTTTTTTGCTGATGTCTTGGCTAAGCTCTTTATTGAACATTTGTTCAATGCCGGATAACCCAAAATTTTTGGAATTAGAGGCCCCAATTACGTCTAATGCGCTTTCTCCATACGGGTGGATACGTTCGTATTCCGGTGTGAGTTCCAACCCTTGGCCTAACGGCGTGCGCAGAATTTGAGAAATCTTAATATAATTATCCGGTTTGATTTTTTTAGCTACAAAAAAGAAATTGGCGGATTTATTCCATTTATCCAAAATTTGATTTTTAGGCATGTGGAGTGTCTCGGAAAGGAAGGAAATTGTTTTCTCTTTGTCTTTGACATAGCGTTTATTGATACCGCAAGAGTGGGTACGGACGGATTCTGCCAAAATTTTTCCGTTTACGTCTAAAATTTTGCCGCGCAATCGGTCTTCGGCCAGGTAATTATAAATGGCCCGTTCCGCCTTGGATGAGAAAGATTCATGCAAGAACGTTTGCATGTAAAATAACCGTACGAAGATAATAATCGGTAGGAGCAACAGCAAAAGGCCCGCCACCGCCATACGGTTTTTAATATTAAAAGGGGATACTGTTTTTTTAAACATATTTTATTTATTTAACACAACAACCCGATGGGGTTTGATGGGTTCAAATCCAAATTTTTCATGTGCTTGCTGCGTAATAGTTTCCGGACTACTTAAACGTAGAATTTCCAAGTTTAGGTATTGGTTCCGGGCTTCTTTTACTTCTACTTCATTCTGCAGACGGCCGATTTCGCGGCCGGAGCGATTGACCTCAATACGGATCCACATAACGCAGAAAGCAAACAGGGCAATTAAAAACATAATTCTAAAAATAGGCATTATTTTATCCTCTCTATGACGCGGAGTTTAGCGCTGCGGGCCCGACGGTTCTGGCGGATTTCTTGATAATCCGGGGCAAGGGGATGTTTGGTAATCAGTTGCCACGCTTCTTGTTCGGCTAATTGTTTAAAACAGTTTTTAACTAAACGGTCTTCCAACGAGTGAAAAGTAAGAATGGCCGCCCGTCCGCCGGGTAAAAGCAATTCGGGTAGCAGCTGTAAGGCTTTTTGTACGGTTTCTAACTCGGCATTACAGGCGATACGCAAGGCTTGGAACGTCTGGGTAGCCGGGTGATTTTTCCCATGTCTGGGGAGCACTTGTTCCACTACTTTTTTTAAATCTTCCGTTGTTTGCAAAGGTGCTTCTTTCCGCGCGCGCATAATGGCTAAAGCAATTTTATTTGCCTGGCGTTCTTCCCCGAAATCTTTTAAAATTCGCTCCAACTCTTGCAACGGCCACGTGTTGACAATGTCGGCTGCGCTTAACGGGGAAGATAAGTCAAAACGCATATCCAGGGGCCCGTTATGCATAATGCTAAACCCGCGGGCCGGATTGTCCAATTGATACGAGCTAAGGCCTAAATCTAATAAAATTCCGTTTACGCCGGGCAATCCTGCCTGGCGGATAATTTTGGGGGCTTGGGTATAACTGGCATGGAAAGCCACTAAACGATTATCTGCAATGCGTTCTTGAGCCAAGCGCAAGGCTTCTTCGTCTTTGTCAAACCCGAAGACACGCGCTTGAGGGGATAGGCGTGATAAAAAGTAATGGGTATGGCCACCTAATCCTAAAGTGCCGTCAATATATATTCCGTCGGGATCGCGTAGTAAAAAATCTGCGATTTTTTCAACCATAATGGGGATATGCGTCCAAGGTTGCGTCATTAAAATCCCCCCTTATATCCGTTGGTAGGAACCATTTGCAACTTGTTAATAATTGTTTTTTGAACCCCTTGTTTCTTCTGGGGCTGAGTTACCGGGGCTTGTCGGTTAACGGTTGTCTGGTTCGTTTTGTTGGTAGCAGCCGGTTGGGCGGCGGTCATCCCGTCGGCCGGCGGTAATTGTTGTACAAAGGCCGAGCGCACCTGTGCCTGAGGCGATAAGATGCGTCCTTCTTGGTAAGCTTTGCGTAAGTCGTGCAACCATACATTTTGCAAGACGCTGACTTTGTTAAAAGGCATTCCGTAGGCTCTGTACAAAGCTTGGTGGAGCGGTGTTTTATTTTTAAGTTCGTTGCAAAATTTATAAAATTCGTCGCGGGTGCGGTTATTGAGCAAATAATCTACCACACTATAAGCTTGGGTATACCATAATTCCGCGCGGGAAGTATCATACGAGTTTAAATCGTCGGTTACGGTCATTTCGTCTAAAGGAATAATGTCGCCCGATAAAATCCGCTTTAAACTGTGGTCCACCCAGCTGGGTTTTTGCTTAGAAGCATAAATTTGCATGTACACTGCCATGCCCTCCGAGAGCCATAACGGAGAAATTGTCGGCAAGAAATATCCGTCAAAATACAAATGCGTTAATTCGTGTACCGAAAGCGGATAGAAACTGTTTCCTTCAATTACGTACATGGTATCGGCTTGCAAGTCGGACGATGCCCCCGACCAGGAAGGCAAGTGGGTAAATTGTTGGTAACTGGCCTTTTGGTTAAACAGCATAACCAAAATTTTGTTGGGTTTTATCAAAATGGTAAAAGGGGTTAAATCCAACATGAGATTCCCGTGGATGTTATCCAGAACGGTTTTAATGCTGGCTGTAACGGGGGCTTGTTCCCGGTAGATTAAATAATTGAAAGTTTCCCCTGTTAAAAAGCCGGGCGGCGGCGGTGCCCAACGCACCTTATTGGCTGCATTTTGTGGGCGGATAGCTTGTGTGGGAATTTCATTTAATCCGTTGTTATTAGCTACCGAAGCTATATTTTCCAGTCCGGAAATCATCTCCGTAAAATCTTTTTCATCCTGCGGCGGAGCCACGGGTGTGTCAGCCGGGGTTGTGGACGATGGCGGCGGAACATTGATGTCCGGTTTCAATTCCTGTGCGCGGCCCCGTTGGTCTTCCTGATTTTCGGCAGGTTTTGGGTAGGGTCTCACGTGTTGGGAAAAGCGCGGCTTGTCGGTAAACAGTACCCGCATAATATCGTCTAGTTCCCACGCGCCTCCCGCCACCATGCATACACAGGTGAGAATGGCTAGCAGTACGATTATTCTACAAAATTGCCCAAAATTCATTTTATTCCTTTTCAAATAGAACCAAATATCGGTTTTTACTGTCTGCCGGCAAATGATACAACGTTTCCCCGCTTAAACGAATTCCCGGTGGTTGTAAAGATTGGGTTTGCGGTTGTTCGCCTTGATAGGCCAGAAAAACTCCGCCGGGCTTGACGGCGCTTAAACAAATATTCAAAATATCGGGCAGTTGGCCCATGGCCCGTTCCGTCACAAAGTCGGCTTGAATATCTTTTTGTTCTCCCAAGCGTATATTTTTTACCTGTACGTTTTTAAGCCCTAACGACAAAATAGCCCAATTCATAAACGCACAACGTTTTTCAATACTTTCTACAAGCGTTACCTGCGCTTGCGGCAAAGCAATAGCCAACGTGATTCCAATATAGCCGGCACCGGCGCCGGCATCTATGACGGAGAAAGTAGTTAGCCCTTTGTTTTGAGAAAGTTGTTTGACAAGGGCGGCTCCTTGTAATCCGTCGCAAATGTGGCGCAGTAAAATTTCATCTATGCCGGCCGCACTGGTTAGATTTAACCGTTCTCTTTTTTGCCATACTAACGCGGCATAATCGGCCAATAATTGCGCTTGGCTTTCGCAAAGCGGTAAACCGATTGAGACTGCAAAATTAAGCAGTTTTTTTGGCATTTTTAAGCCTCCTAAAACGCTCAATATGCACGGCAAGCAATTGAATATCCGACGGGGTAACCCCGGGAATACGGCTGGCCTGGCCGAGGGTTTGCGGTTTTACTTCGCGCAACTTAACCGAGCTTTCAAATAAAATTCCGCGCACGGTAGAGGGATCAAATCCTTCGGGTATTTTGATGGCATCAATTTCGGCTAATTTTTCCGCATCCTTTTTGTTACGTTCATAATACCCCTCGTATTTGCGGTGAATGTCCGCATGGCGTTGGGCTTTTTCTACCGACCACGGAAATAAATCCGGTTCATCGGTTACCGGGGCCTTGGGGTTGGCTTTTAAAGTTTCGCACAAGGTCCGGTATTTTTCAAAAGCGGGCTTGTAGATATCTTCTAACATCCCAAGGTTAAACGCATGCGGCATAAGACGCAAATCGGCATTGTCGTTACGCAGTAAAATGCGGTACTCGGCCCGAGAGGTAAACATGCGGTACGGTTCATTAACGCCTTTGGTAACTAAATCGTCAATGAGGACGCCGATATAGGCTTCATCACGCCGCAATACAAACGGTTCTTTCGCTTGCACTTTTAAAGCCGCGTTAATACCCGCCATAATGCCTTGTCCGCCGGCTTCCTCATAACCGGTCGTGCCGTTGATTTGTCCGGCACAGAAAAGACCCGGAACGATTTTGCTTTCCAAATGGGGATATAAATCCATGGGGTTGGCGCAATCATATTCTACCGCGTATCCCATGCGGGTAATGGAAGCATTTTCCATACCGGGTACGGATGCTATCAACGCGCGCTGCACGTCTTCGGGCATACTGGTAGAAAAACCTTGGATATAATATTCTTCCGTATGGGCCCCTTCCGGCTCTAAGAAAAGCGGGTGGGAAGTAACTTCCGGAAATTTTTTGATTTTATCTTCTACCGATGGGCAATAGCGCGGTCCCATGCTGTGAATATTGCCGCCGTACATAGCCGAACGTTGGAAATTTTCGCGCAGAATTTTATCGGTTTCCAACGTGGTATGGGTAATGTAGCAACTTAAAAACTTTCGTTTTTGTTGTTCGTGTTCATCTGTAAAATGAGAAATGGGTTGTAAGGGGTTGTCCGACGGTTGCAAACGGAACTTGGAATAATCCAGTCCGCGCGCATTGATACGCATGGGCGTGCCCGTTTTAAAGCGCATGAGGTGTAAGCCTAACTCTTTGCTTAAATTTTTGGAAAGTAAATTAGACGGCATATCATTATACCGTCCGCCGGGAGTCATGACGGTGCCAATGTGAATGGTTCCCCCCAAAAAAGTGCCGGTTGTCAAGATGACCGATTTGGTCTTGTAGAAAGTATCACGCAGGGTAAGCACGCCGTCTACCCCATGATCCGACGTGGAAATGCAGACGGCTTCATCTTGCATGATATCCAAATTAGGTTGGAGTTCTAAAAAATGTTTGAACGTAAACTGATACACTTTTTTATCGCATTGCACCCGTGGCGAGTGAACGGCCGGGCCTTTGCCGGTGTTTAACATGTGGTAGTGGAGGGCGGCGTGATCGGTTACGCGGCCCATAGCTCCGCCAAGGGCGTCAATCTCGCGTACGATTTGCCCTTTGGCTATTCCGCCGATAGATGGGTTGCAAGACATTTGAGCAATCGTATCTAAGTTTTGCGTAAGTAACAGTGTTTGAGCACCTAATTTGGCGGCGGCCAAGGCGGCTTCACACCCGGCATGTCCGCCTCCAATCACCACTACATCGTATATTTTATTACATACAAACATATTTATTTTCCCATGCAAAACTTAGAAAATATAATTCCCAAAATATCATCCGGCGTAATTTCGCCCAATAAATCTTTTAGATACTTCAGCGCCCCGCGCAAGTGCTCGGCCTGAATTTCTCCCCCCGCGTGGTTTTTTAAACGGATAAGCGTACTTTCCAGTTCCGTTTGGGCGCGCAGTAACGCTTCATAATGGCGCAAGTTGGAAAGCATCAGCCCATCTGTGGGCGCATTATTCATTGGGGCGGTTAAAATGGTTTTTATCTCGTCTAAACCTATGTTTTTTTTGCACGAAACGGACAGTTGTTTATAATCCGCTATGTGGGGTAAATCAACGGTGGAAACGGCGCCGGGTTTATCGCATTTATTTAAAATGACAAGCGTGCGTTTATGGGCTTTTTCAATATCATTCCACAGTTGTTTTTCTTCCGCAGATAATGGGCGGGCCGCATCCAGCACAAACAAAATTACATCGGCTTGTTCCATGGCGCGCAAACTGCGGCGCATACCTTCCTGTTCCGCTACGTCTAGAGCGTGGGCGCGGATGCCGGCCGTATCGGTTAAAATGATTTTCTGCCCGTTTACTTCCAGAGTTTCTTCAACGGTGTCACGCGTGGTGCCGCAGATATCGGTAACAATGGCGCGGTCAAAACCGACGAGTGCATTGAGTAAACTGGATTTACCGCTATTGGGTGCGCCGACGATGGCTACCTTTAAACCGTCTTTAATTAAACGGCCGACGGAAAATGTATCGGTTAGGGTTTGAATATGGGTAAGTACGGCGGAAATTTCTTGACGGATAAAATCGGGAGATAAGGGTTGCATTTCTTCATCTACATCATCTAAGCGGACTTCAATTTGAGCCAACAGTTCGGCCAGTTTTGTTTTCATTTCATTTAGGCGCGCGCTTAGCTTGCCGTCTAATGAGTGCATGGCCAATTGGTGCGCGGATTTGTTTCCGGCGGCTATCAAATCGCATAGTCCCTGTGCTTCTACGAGGTCCATCTTGCCGTTCAAAAAGGCGCGTTGGCTAAATTCGCCGCGTTGGGCCGGGGTGGCCCCCGCCTGACATAAAAGTTCCAATAGGCGGCCCGTGATGTAGGAAGAACCGTGCACGGCAAATTCTACCACGTCTTCCCCGGTGAAAGAATGGGGAGCCTGAAAATAGGTAACGAGTGCTTTGTCCAGGATGTTTCCCCCGTCGTAAATGGTGCAAAAAACCTGTTGGCGCGGTGCAAAGGCGCCGTCCTTATGGGTAAGCGATTTTAACAGGTCTAGCGCGCGTGGCCCGGATAGGCGTACAAGCGCCACCGCCCCCCCCTGTCCGCTAGCCAAAGCACAGATGGTAGATTGCATATAAATATTTTATCAATTTTAGGGTGTATACGCACCCTATTTTTGGGGTGTTTTAAGGGCTAGATTCGGGGATTACTACTCTACGCGGATTTGTACGTCTGCCCCGAAGAGTTGGCGAAGATGTTTATCCCGAAAAGACAGGACACGCGCATCAGAGAACAGTTCTTCCGTCACATCGTCAAACCAAGTAATTTCATTCTGGGGGATGAACGAGACTGTGAAGGTGTTTCGTCCACGTAACTGGGAAGTTAGAGAAAAAGGTTCCCATCCCCGGATATGAGCATCTCCGGCATATACTACGAAAAGAGCATCGGGATGTTCTTGGCGAAGTTCTTGCATGATAGTAAGCCAGTAATTATCGCGTAGTCGTTTCCCCTCCAAAGAACGCCATATGTTTGTTTTTCCCTCAGTATACATAACGGGATCTTCATCACTATAGTAATGTATGGACGTTTCATGTTTTTCAAAGGTAGAAACAAAATTGGGTTCCAGGCCAATAATGGGGATATCGTTTTCATCTGCTGCATTCCGTACTTCGGGTGCATAATCTTTGATTAACCAATGGTCTCTCTGTTTATATTCCGGCAGAAATTCGGTGAATAAGATAATTTCACGCTCGGGTTGCTTCAGACGTAATTCGCGTAATAATTGGGCTACTTTATTTTTAATATTTGGTTCATCGTGATATTCTCCAATGAGTAAGTAATAGGTGTTGAGCGGAATTCTATCAGCCAGCCAGTGAATATCTTCCTTGGCACTCCAGGGCACCTGTATTTGCAATTGTTTGAATTTAGCCATATTGGACCGCCATATTTCTTGCAACGCATTCAGTTGCGGGGCCAAGCAAAACATGTGACGGTTCTCTTGTGCCAAAAAATAGGTAGTCAGATTTTTGGGGCTATGTTTCAGAAAAGGTGCGTTTGGATATAAACGCGCGGCTCTGTGGTATATCTGCGGAAAGGCGCTTTTGGTTGGACCCGTGTTGTACATGGGCCCATTGCCGGTAAATAAATCGGGGTATTGCACTTGTATTTCACGAGCGTGACGATACGAAGTTTGAAGGCGTTTTTCTAGGGTTTGGGATATGCTTGCCTGTGGGACGCTTGCCGGGGTATTAAGGAGCTCTTGCGCAGACCGTAATGCGAGTGCGCCCGCTTGTGAAGTGCTTAACGCTATTCTCACGCCTGCTTTTGAAGTTTGCATGGCCGCATCAAGGCCTGCTTGTTGGGCACGTGCAGCGGTAGTCACACCGCGCGCAATACTTCTCTCTTGTGCAGACAAAGGACAAGCCAGGGCCGGTATCACAAATAAAGCGGTTAATTTGATAACAAACTTCATAGATTCCTATCCATTTCTCTATTTATAGTATAGATGGAAAGGAAAAAAATACATGGGCCTTTTGGGTACACGAAAAATGAAAAAGGACCTAGGACGCCGCATAGGTAAATAGGCAAAAAATACCCCGCATTTTTAATGCGGGGTATTTGTGCATGTTATAGATTTTTATTTATTTACTGTCGTATTTTCCGTTGTATTTTCAAACAACGGGCCACAATTTACCGGGTTGTTTTGCGTGTTATCCGTCGCAACGGTAACAGTAGTTTCCGTGGCAGTTTGTACCGTTTGGGTAACCGTTGTTTCGGTAATTACGGCAGCCGGGGTTTCTACCGTAGTAGTAGAAATTTCAGTCGTTACCGTAGGGGTGGAATTTTCGGCATTTGTATTGTTTTCAACAGCCGTTTCTTCCGGCTTATCTTCGCCGATGACACCCGGTACAAAATCGGCCGGGGCTTTATTGGCATTTAACAATTCGGCTGTTTTTTCAGTCGGTCGCAGGGTAACTTTGCGCCATTTTCCTTCACCTTCTGACGCGGTGCGGACGAGTTCATTTCCCTCTACGGCGCGGTGAATATAACGGCGCAGTTGTGCAGGCATCGGGCGGAAGCGGAAAACGCTGTGGCCGTTCTTGATAAGTGAAATGCCTTTTTCAATTTCGGCATCAATTTTATCTTCGGCTTTGCGCCAGTAGTTTTGCGTATCCGTGATTACGGAAAAAGGTGTATCATAATGGCGGCTAATGGCTAACGTAGATAAATATTGGATAGCTTCCAATGTTTTGCCTTCTTTGCCAATGACGATAGCCGGGTGGTCGCAATCAAACGTAAGCAAGATGCGTTGTTGTTTTTCATCCCACCAAGCATTTAAATTTTCTACTTTTACACCCATGTGAGTCAGTACTTTTTCCACATATTCTTTAGCTTCTTGCATGGGGGCTTTCACATTATCTGGGATTACGGCATGTTGAATTGCCTCACACGGCAAGAGTTGCGGTTCGTTTGCTTTGGGTGTTCTTTCGTGGGATTCGTTGCGATCATTACGCATAGACTTGCGGCCGCGACGGTTTGTTTTTTCTAAGTTATTTTTGCGGCTATTGCGTCCTCCGCGTCCTCTGGATTTACGTTTGGGAACGTCCATATAGATTTGAGAATCCAGTTCGGCCGTGCTCCAACGTTTGGGGCGAATTTCTACTTCGGCCAGACGGGATCCAATTCCCAGGAAACCTTTTTTGGGGTGTTGCAAAACGGATACTTCCACTTGATCGCGGCGTAAGCCGAGTTGACGCAAACCCTTTGTAATAGCATCGGAAACTTCTTTAGCTTGAATTTTAATTTTAGTTGGCATATCTTTTTATGCTCCTTTACTTAACTTTTGCCATACGGCGGTTGAGAAACGATTGAATCCCGAAGGTAATGAGACTGTTGGTTAACCAGTACAACACCAATCCCGACGGAAAATTCATGAATAACAACGTAAAAATAAGCGGCATGTATTTAAACATGGCGGCTTGGGCCGGATCGCTACCGGCCGGCATGGAGTTGCGCTGCTGCAAGAACATGACGCCCCCCATGAGCACGGGCAAAATGTAATACGGATCTTTCGATGACAAATCCGTAATCCATAAACCGAATTTGGCTCCGTGCAATGCCCAAGAAGTGCGCAAGGCATTAAACAACGCCAAGAAAATGGGGAACTGAATTAAAAGCGGCAAACAACCCGAAAGCGGATTGACATTGTATTTGCGGTACAAGGCAAGTGTTTCGCGGTTGAGGGCTTCGTTATTCCCTTTGTATTTTTCTTGAATGCGCTTCATTTCCGGTTGGATTTTTTTCATTTTGGCAGCAGATTTTAGTTGTGCTACCGTAAAGTGGAACAGTAACGCTTGAATAAGTACCGTTAGCATAATAATGGCTATGCCGTAATTCCCGGTCCACTTATAAAATAATTCCAACACGTTACGGGCTAGTTTACCCAAGGCACCAAAGAAACCAAACGCAATGCTGCGTTCTAAATGATACGGCAGTTGTGAGAATAACTGATAATCTTTGGGACCAAAGTAAAAATCGGATTGGTACGTTACGTTTGATTTGGCGGCTACCTTTTCCCCCGCTACGGCAATTTGTAAAGCCGGACCTGATAAATCGCCGGAGGACATCCCAAAAAAGCGTTTTTGAGTACCGATTACCTCTTTTTGGGTGGTAAGTGCGCCCGGCTTCCAGCCTTGCGGAATCAGCACGGCTAAAAAGTAGCGGTTTTCTATACCGGCCCACAACCACGATAACTCGGGTTGTTTGCTTTTGGGCGTAAAGACTTCCAGCGTCGGAAAGCGTTTATTCGCTTCTTGTACGAGATAAACGGCTTTGGACTCCCGTTCGTTATCTTTCATTTCACTTTTGACGGTAGCTAAACCGGGGCCAAAGCTCCAATTCCAGGCGGATAAGTCAATATCTCTTGACGTATTGTTTCGGAAAGTCAAAGATAGGTGATTAAGTCCGTTTTCGGCAAAGGTATATTCCTTAATGACACTAAAACCGGGCAAAATGTCACCGGTAAAAGTAATGGAATTTTGCGTACGGGCATATTCGGTAAAGTCCAACTGGGGCAACGTGGCAAAATAGCCGTCACCTTTATATGGAGTTAAATCCACATCGCCGACTACGTCTTTAAACAAATAAGTTTTAATACCCGCCCCTTTAGACGAAAACGTTACATCCGCTTGCGGCAAATTAAGCGTAAAGAGTTCTTCGGGTTTGGGAGCGGCGGCATCTTCCTTCGTCAGCCGGGGCGTTTGGGCATCGGCGATGGTTGCGATGGAAGGTGTTTTTTGTTCTTGTTGGGCTTGTAATTTAAGTTGTGCTTCGGCGGCTTGTTTGGCTGCACGGGCACGGGGAATGACCACAAACTGGTTGTATCCCGTCCAAACGAGCAGGAACAACATAAGGGTGGCCAGGAACTGTCTGTTCATAAAAACTCCTCTGGTTATCCTGAAAACAAATCAGGACGGCGGAAAGAACAGACCGTTAAGAAAAATATTTACGGCACCGGGTCATATCCACCCGCATGCAACGGGTGGCATTTTGATAATCGTCTAACGGCTAGGAAAGAACCTTTCCATATGCCATATTTAGAAATCGCTAGTTTTGCATATTGGCTGCAAGTAGGCGTAAAACGACACACCCCACGCGGCCCCAACAAGGGCCGTACGAGTAAATACGTAACGTCTAGCAACCGGAGCATAACTTTTCTGGAAGAAAGCGAAATCGTTTTCATAGTTTTCCGTCACCCATATCGGTGGAAAGGTGGCTAAGCAATTTGGCCTGAACCAATAATGTCTTGAGCGCATGCTGCGCTGCGTGCATACTGCCTAGCTGGGTACAGTCCTTTGGACTGACGATAATATCAACACCGGATACTATATTTTCCCTATTAAGTCTGAATGCTTCCCGCAGTAACCTCTTAGCACGGTTGCGAACAACCGCCGGTCCTAACTTTCTGGACACTACTACCGCAAAACGAGCCGGAAAGGAACCTTTCTGCTTTCCGTACCACAACACAACGCCGTTGTATTTAAGCTTTGCACCGCCTAAAATAATACGTTCAAAATCACGTTTTAAATGTAGACGGCAACTTTGCGGTAGGCCATGAGGCTGCATAAAACTTAGGCGGCTTTGATTAACTCGTGGCGGCCTTTTGCACGACGTGCGCTGAGCACTTTTCTGCCGCCGGCAGTAGCCATGCGGGCTCTAAAACCAATGTGTTTGGCACGTCTTCTTTTGTTAGGTCTATATGTCGGTAACATTTTTTTCTTATACGCTGATTCTGGCCCGGATAAACCGAACTGGAAAAAACGTATCTCCTGTAATCAATTTAAAGGGGTTTAAAAAAACCACATCATTATTATATCTTTTCTTGGAAGACTTTGCAAAACCGTATCAACGTTTCTTTTAAATTTGCTATGCTTACTATAATGATATTCACAGATAAAGGCATTGTTTTGTTGCGGCAGCCATTTCGGGAAACGGACCGAGTGATTTCTTTGTACACGCGTGAACACGGGCGTGTCAATGTGCGCGTGCCGGGAGTAATGCGTCAAAGTGGAAAATTAAAAGCCCTCAGCGAACCTTTTGTATGTGCCGAGGTGCGTATTTATGTGCGCCGCGGAGGCGCCATGGGAACGCTTACCGGTGGGAAAATAGAAAGCGTTTTCCCGACGATTCGTGCCGATTTGAAACGTACGCGTTTAGCTTTACACTTTTGTGAACTTTTGTTTCGTATGACGCCGCTACACCAACCCAGTACGGGAAAGTTTGATTTACTCCGCCAAGCACTTATTGAACTGGACTGCGCAAAACCTGTTCCGGCGTTTCAAGCCGCGTTTACGTTGCGTCTCATGGCTTTGGCCGGGTTTGGGTTGGACCACCCCGTCTTAAAAATTTCACCGGAGTTTTGGCGACGCATGCACGAAGACCGTTTTTCTTCTTTGGAATTTTCAGAGCCGGAAGATTTGCTGGCCCTAGCCAAATGCAACAATGTCTGCCGTCGTTTTTTAAATCAGTATTTAACTTATCCGCTTCATACGCTCCAACCGCTTGGATTAGAGGAAGTCGCTTCTCCAGAGCCGATCCCGGTCACTCAATAAATCTTTTTTACCTGGGCAGATAGGTCTTTTGGGTATAATCCCAATGGGCCTTTTGCCCCTGGTTTTTGTTGGTTTTCCCCCTAGCCTATTAGTAAGAAAATGTATGCAAGATAGGGAGAACCTACATATGAAACATATTTGGACAGTATTTATTTTGTTGTGTTGTGCTTTGCCCGGGTTTGCCCAAGAAACCCGTCAACTGACAGCAGCTAATTTTAGGCAAGAAATGAGTCGCGTTTTTGCTCAGTCTCGCCAAGCGCGTCAGGCGCAAATTATTACTCAACAAGCGACCGAAAGAGGAGATCTTAAAAATTTAACGGAAGGGACGGATTTTCATAATTTATATTTGCAAAAAAATTTTTCTGCCCGGCCGGAATTGTTTACCAAAACCTATGTAGCCGTAGCATCCGCATCTTCCCCGCAGACGCAGGAGGTGCACAAGCCGTGGCAATTAATGATCCTCATGGCGATTGACCGGCCCAAGGTGTTAAAACGGGTAAATAAATATTTACGTATACAAGTACAAAAAGGAAATGCACAACACGCTGTTTTTGTGGATATGACGAAGAAAAATCAACCCCAATTGTATTTTTTATTTCGCAAAAGCAACATGCAACTGGGTGAAATTGTATGGGATATAGATGAGGATATCAATCCACAAGAGTTGTTGACAACGATGTTTCGGCATTTAAAACAAAATGCCTCTTCTTTTTATACCGGGTTATTAATTCATGGACATGGAAGCGGTTGGGGCATAAATTATAATCAGCAAACAATCACCATGAGAGATTTGGCCAACACTTTAAAAAGTGAAAATTTGCACATAGACGTAGCGGAATTGTCCTCCTGCCATATGGGTTCTTTTTATACTGCTTATCATCTGTCAAAGAGCGGATTGGTAGACTATTTGTCTGCTTCGGCAAATTTGGGTTACGATAATGAAGGCCAAAGCCAGTTTCAATTATTGCGATTTTTGAATCATGCTCCCAAGGAGGCTGTTACTAAGAGTGTAAAATACTTGCCAAGCCAATTCGATTTTGAATACATGGCCTATGATTATATGACGGAAGTCGCTATGGAACTTAAATCTTTGGCGGGGCCCTTGCATCAATGGATTACGGAATATGCGATATTGGTATCCCAATCAAAAGAGTTGGAAAAGGTATTTACTCGTTTTTTAACAAATTCCGCTTATGCTTATTCTGAAATGGAAAAAGAAATTTCCGCCAAGGATCGTACGTGGCGTTCGTTAAAACGGTTGGTTAAACAGGAGAAAAAATACGTGCAGGATCATTTTGACGAATTAACAGCCGAAGATGTGCATTTTACAGAAAAGAAACAACGGTTTATTCGGGCAAGTGAGCGGCTATTAGATGAATTGGATAAATCTGTTTTATTTCAATGGTGCTATGAGGCGGACGAAGAAAAAATCTACCGTACTAATATGCCGGGGAAATGTTTGGACGGTATTTCGGTTGATAAGGAACAATTGGATCAGCTTATACAGGATTTGAAGTCAACCTGGAGGCCGATTTTATAACGTTACCCCAATAATTCGTCCATATCGGGGTAAATATCTTCCAAGGATTTATATACTTTGAAAGCATGTTCGCGCACAAAAGTATCGGGTTGTTTAATCTGTGGGACTACACAAGTGCGCAAACCGGCGGAAATTGCGGCGGTAGCTCCGGCAATGGAATCTTCAAAGGCCAAGCAGTTGACGGTATCTTGTCCCAATCGGCGAGTGGCTGTTAGGTAAATTTCCGGGGCGGGTTTAGGCGCAGAGACATCTTGCGAAGTGACGATAACGGAAAAATAATCTAAGATTCCTTTTTTATATAAAAGACCTTCCACCCAACGCCGTATATTAGAAGACGCTACGGCCAATTTAAATCCGCGTTCATAAAAAAACGTAACCGCTTTTTTAGCTCCCGGCCGAAACGGAATTTCTCCCCCCTGCCGCACATATTCTTCAAAGTTTTTATATGTTTGTTGGTACAAATGGGTTACGTTTATAGTGCCTTTAAAATGGTGGTTAATGAGCCTGGCGGCATCTTCCGTACTGATGCCGACGCACGATTCATATAGTTCAAACGGAAAATCGGCCCCGTAACTTTTGGCGGCTTGGCGGTAACATTCAAAATAAATCGGTTCGGTGCTGAGCAGCAGGCCGTCCATATCAAAAATAACACTCTTGATCATATTTACATTGTATAAATTTCCGTGCGGGTGTGGGGTAGGCGGTTCTCCGTGTTATTTTATATAATATAACTACCTATGAAATACGGTATGAATTTTCAGGATATGATATCCGCTTTAAACACGTACTGGACGAAACAAGGGTGTATTCTTGTTCAACCGTACGATGTGGAAAAAGGAGCCGGAACGTATAACCCGGAAACTTTTTTCGGTTCGCTCACTAAAAAACCCGTGAGCCGTGCTTATGTAGAACCTTGCCGCCGACCGGCAGATGGCCGCTACGGTGAAAACCCGAACCGTTTGGGTAAGTATTACCAATACCAGGTAATTATGAAACCGGCTCCGGCCAATATACAAGACATTTATTTGAATTCTTTAAAAGCCATTGGATTAGACCCTAAACAGCACGATGTGCGCTGGATTGAGGATGATTGGCAATCGCCTACGCTGGGGGCCTCCGGAGTAGGGTGGGAGATTTGGCTGGATGGTATGGAAATTACGCAGTTTACGTATTTCCAAAATATGGCCGGGTATGCGCTAAACCCCATTACGGCTGAAATTACATACGGATTAGAGCGTATCGCCATGTACTGCCAAAAGGTAGATAACGTATTTGATTTGCGTTGGAACGATACGGTTACGTACCGCGACGTCCACCACGAAAACGAACGGCAATTTTCACATTATTATTTTGAGGAATCAAATGTGGAACATTTGCGCCGCTACATTCAAGAATGTGAAGAAGAATGTTTGGCTTTGTGCAAAAAAGGTTTGTATCTTCCGGCGTATGACAATACGATGAAACTCTCGCATTATTTTAATATGTTGGAAGCGCGCGGGGCCATTAGTGTATCCGATCGCACCAATAATATTACTAAAATCCGCAATTTAGCCAAGGCCTGTGCCAAAGCCTATGTGGAAAGTGTGGAAGGTAAAAAAGAGGAGGCCGCAAAATGAACGCACTGTTGGAAATTGGCGTAGAACATTTGCCGGCCCGGTTTATGAAACCGGCTTTGGCGCAGTTAGAAAAACTGGCGGCGGAGTTACTGGCGGAAAAACGGGTTTCGTACGAAGGAATTCAAGCGTTTGGTACGTACCGCCGTTTGGTAGTAGAGATAAAAGGCCTTGCGGATAAATCGGCTGACGTGCAAAAAGAAGTTAAAGGGCCGCCTGCCAAACTCTTAAAAGATGCAAACGGCAACTTTACCCCCCAAAGTGCCGGATTTGCCCAAAAGAACGGAATCGCACCGGAAAAATTAACGGTGGTGCAAACCGATAAAGGACCTTTTATTTATGCCAATGTAAAAATCAAAGGTGAAAAAACCGTCAAGTTGCTCCCTGAAATTTTTACCCGTTTGGTAACCGGTTTGGAATTTGCCAAAAATATGGTGTGGGAAGAATCGGGCCTGCGCTACGGCCGCCCGATACGTTCGCTAATCGGCCTATACGGTAATAAAATTATTAAGTTTACCGTGGCGGGTGTAACGTCCAACCGCAACACTTATCCGCTTTCCTCTTTCGGGCGTAAACCGATTAAAGTATCCACGGCCGACGCTGTGGCCTATGCCGAACTTTTGCGTAACCAACCGCAACCGGTTTTGGTGGTGCCGCAAGAGCGCAAAGAGGCTCTTATTAAAACGGTTTCTAACGAAGCCAAGGCGCGTGGATATCAAGCGGACTTGGATGAGAATTTGGTAGAAGAAACTGTTTGGTTTACCGAGCACCCGGTAGCTGTCAGCGGGGATTTTGAAATTAAGTTTTTAACGCTGCCCAAAGAGTTAATTACTACCGTACTTAAAAAACAAATTAAGATGTTCCCGGTGCTTAATAAAAAAGGCGAACTGGAGCCGTATTTTATTGCCGTGCGGGATGGTATATCCGTCAACCAAAACGAAGTACGCGACGGATTTAAAAAAGTCATGTCGGCCCGGCTTTCCGACGCGGTGTTCTTTTTTGAAAACGATAAAAAAGAGGGACTTGAAAACTTCAAAAATAAACTAAAAAACATTTTATTTTTAGAAGGGCTCGGTTCAATGTACGAAAAATCTCGCCGCACATGTGAGTTGGCCTTGTGGTTATGCGATAAAACGGGAAATACCGCCTTAAAAGATAACGTGGAATATGCTGCCTCACACGCGTATGCGGATTTAGCCAGCCACGTGGTATACGAGTTTCCGGAATTGCAAGGTTACATGGGCGGGCAATACGCTGCCTTGGAAGGCCACAAAGAGGCGGCCAAGGCCATGGAGGAATTTTACTTCCCGCTTACGTCTGCTTCGGCTTTGCCGTCTGACATTGCCGGGCAACTGGTGTCTTTAGCCGGGAAAATGGATACATTAGTAGGTAATTTTTTAATCGGACAAATCCCTACGGGAAGTGAAGATCCGTTTGCTTTACGCCGTCAAGCGTTTGGCGCGGTGCGGATTTTATTGGAAAAGAATTTACCCGTTTCTCTAAAAGAATTGGTAGACAAAGCGGCTTCTTTGTATCCCGCGGGTACGCCCGATAAAGGACTCAAAGAACTGCCCGGATTTTTAGGGGCGCGTGTATCGCTCGTACTGGAACAACGCGGACACCAAACGCAAGTGCTGGCGGGGGTGCCGGATTGGTACGCATTGCCACTTATGCAAGTTGAGGCCCTTGTCAGCGCACTTAATACGGTTAAGACCGATACGGCTTTTGCCGCCGTGTTGGAAGCCGCTAAACGCGTCAATAACATTCTGAAAAAAGCCGAACAGGTAACTGCGGCGGTAGATGAGAAATTATTTGAACTACCGGCGGAACAGGCGCTTGTTGATACCGTTAAAAAAGTGGAAAACCAATTAGCCGCGTTGCCCGCCACCACAGACAAAAATGGATATTTGGCCCGCTTGAAAACGTGCACGGCTTTTCAAACGCCGCTTGAAAACTTCTTTAAAGAAGTAATGGTCAATGCGGAAGATAAGGCCGTACGTCAAAACCGCTTGGCGTTACTCGCGCGCGTGCGTGCGTGTTTAGCGCAAACAGGCGCAGATATTACACGGTTGTAAGAATGTTTTTAATAAAAAAACGGCCCTCGCAGTTCGCGGGGGCGTTTTTTGTTGGCGCCAATTTATTTCGCGCGTTTTAATCTTCTTAATCGTTGCAGAACGCTAATACAATAAGATTCATAGAATTATTTATTTGTTAACTCGTTTATACGCTTTTTGGCAAGCGTATAATACTCTTCAAACTCTTCTCTGTCATCAGGGTTGGGGCAAGGAACGGCCAATGATTTGGTATACATTTCAATCGCGCGCGGCAAATCCGCATTTCCGTCTATGCCTTCTTCGTAAAAGCGGCCGGTGGCATAATACGCGCCGGGCGATACAGGTGCTTCCTGTGGGTGCGATTCCAACCAAGCAAGTACGCGTTGCGCGCTTTGTATTATTATCTTTCCTTCGGCCGGATGTTGTTTAAGTGAAGAAATGGATTCTTCGTCGGAAAATTCAGCACATAATTCCATTAAAATATCAATGTCGTTTTCTTTTAAAAAGCGGTTGTAGAAAGTATGTATTTGGGCCAGTTTCCCTTTTGAAGTTTTGGTAACTACCCCAAACCAAGAGCCAATCCAAAGAAACAGTAACATACCAACGGCTTTGCCGGGCTTGTCAAAGATATTTGACAAAGATTCCCCGCCCAAAATACACGCATAACCTATGCCTACTACAATGGCCGTCATCACCAAAAAACACACCAAGCCCAGCGGCCTAATGGTATGAGTGTTTTTGCTTACCTTGCGTACCACAAACGGAACAAACCAAATGATGAGTATACTTGTTGCTAAAATAATACCAAGTAATAATATAAGCATAAGAATCACTCCTAACGAGGAAGATGCAAAAATATTATACTACAAAATTACCCCTTGATTTTTTATTTTTTATGCCTATACTATCCGTATGGTGATATGCCCGCAGGCAGGTTTGGGTGTCGCCGGTTGCAGTCGGGTGGCCCGTGAGATGGCCATCTGTGCATAGTGGGTGTCTGTTGTCGGCTGGTTTTGCTTGGTGTGCTTGTTCCGGGCAGGTTTTTCGGGGTATTCTCGGGGAGCCGGGTTTCGGGTTAGACATTTGAGCATACTTTAGTCGGCGGCGCAATAGGGCGCAAGCGTTGTGCGTGCCTATTGTGGGGTAGGGCGCCTGATAGGAAAGCGGTCGTGCAGCATGTCTGCTGCAGTGAATGCGTGTTCTGTGCCCGGTTGATAATTTGCTTCGGCTGGGAGAATGAACGAAGGCGGCGTAAGTCCTGACACTGGCCTGCAAGGTAGTACAACGTAAGGAGTAATGATGAAGCACCATAGTTAAACCCCTCGGTTTATTGAACCGGGGGGCCTTTTTTATGGCCAAGCGGCCTAGGTCTTTTGTCCTAGACGCGAGTGGGTACAACGACCCTTGTAGAGTGAGTGATAATCTCATACACTATATACATAGGAGAAAACTATGTATAAACAAACATTCTTTGCAGCTGTGAGTATTTTGTTATCCTTGCCGATGGCAGGCACTGCGGGAACTAGTTCCCCCGTTAATACCCAGGATTTAAATAATAATGTGACGCGGTTGATCTTTCAACAACGGCATACGGATTATGTGGAGTGGGTGAAAGCTCTTAAAAGAGAGGAATACAAAGTTAATAAACCGGGGTACATGGGCTATACTTCCTACGGAATGTTTACAACGAATTATACACAGCGTCCTGTGAAAAAGGATAAAGATTTGTATAGACAACGCGTGAACATGATACAAAATCAAATGGATAATCACCCGGTGCTGAACGGGTATACCTTCCAAGTACCTGTACCGGAAATGCTGTCTAGTTTAACGATTGAAGAAATGAATTTTCTGTATGGTTTCCTTGAGCAGTCCGTTGAGACAAAAGATTTTGATTGGGTTTTTGAACCGACGGTTTCCAAACCGGAAAAAGCAGTAGTGGAACTGACCATTAGCGCGGTATATAACACCAAACTTATTTTACGTATGGATGCCGCAAAAAAATACGTCTACTTCTTTAAAGATGCAGTAACAAAATAAAATGGACTTGTTCTGCATTAAAAAATGCCCCCAAACGGGGGCATTTTTTTAGCGATTAGTTTAAAATACTCGGGGGTGGTAATAGCTCTTCCAACTCCGGTATGCTTTGAGCGGAAGCTTCTCCGGAATCGTTTTCCCCTTCTTCATCTTGCAACGGGGTTAGGGCCATTTCTTCATAATCTTCATTTGGCAAATCCAAGGTTTGCTCCGTTGGTGTTTGAGATGAATTGGCAGGACGCGTTAGCACAGTAGGGGTAGCGGAAGTGCTTTCACCTTGAGACGAATAAATATTCCCGGGGTTCCACCATGCGGGCGGATTGCCGGCGCAAGCCGCTAATCCCATACAGAGTAACCAAATTCCTAATATGTTTTTCATAAAGATATTATACTTAATCTATATAGATTTGGGGATGTTTTCCAATTGACGTGCGAGTTGATATAGGGCTCCTGCCCGGTAACTGCTGCGTACAAGCGGGCCGCTGGCAACGGCTTTAAAACCGATGGAAAGGGCATATTCTTCCCAATTTTTATATTGGGACGGTTCCGGATATCCGGCTACCGGATAATGCTTGGCGGACGGAGCTAAATATTGTCCAATGGTTACCAAATCTACCCCCGCTTGCCGTAAATCCAACAGCAATCGGCGGATTTGTTCTTCTGTTTCGCCAAGTCCCACCATAAAGCCCGATTTGGTTAAAATTTGCGGGGCATATTTTTTACTGTTTTCCAGCAATTGTAACGAGCGTTTATATAGGGCACCTACGCGGACTTGCGGATATAAGCTTTCCACGGTTTCTATATTGTGTGCCAGTACGTCCGGTTTAGCATCCAAGATGGTATGCAATGCTGTTGTATCCCCTTGAAAATCTGAAATAAGAGGTTCAATACGTACCGTAGGAGTGGTGGCATGAATGGTTTGTATTACTTGAGCAAAATGATGAGCTCCCCCATCCCGTAAATCATCCCGGGTGGGCATGGTCAGTACGGCATAACGGATCTTCCATTCTTGAATTGCGGCAGCTACACGTTGTGGCTCAAGTGTGTCCGGTGGGAGTGGTTTTTCGTGCGAAACCGCACAAAATCGGCATCCGCGAGTACAACGATCTCCCAGCACCATAAAAGTAGCATCCCCACAATTGAAGCATTCCCCCCTATTGGGACACTTGGCGGCGTGGCAAACCGTATGCAGTGCATGCTTATCAAGCGATTCTTGTGCTTTTAAGGCTTCGGCAGAGCGCAAGGCAGCTTTATTTCGGCCAACGATTTCTTTTAACCACGTAGGGATTGAACTCATATAGCCATTATACTAAAACGAGGCCCGGCGTGAATATGATAAAATAATAAAAAGATGAGGAAGCCTGCGTGAAAAAATATCGTATTTTTTTATGTTTGATCGGTTTTATGTCGGGTGTGTTTTCAGCCGGCCGGACGGAGCAACTTCCCATCGATGTGCCTGCTCGTTTACAAGCCGCGGCTGATTTGTACTTTTCCTACCAACCTGAAAAAGCCCTGGACGCTTATTTGCAGCTTTCCAAAGATACTCGGGATAGAGATTCCTTTTTAAACGCGGCGTTTATTGCCATGGAGCAAAATAATCCCAAATTGGCGGTGGATATTACCCAAGCGGCTTATAAAATTTATCCGCAAGATACGGAAATTATTGAAGCTGCCGCCGAAGCTTATTTAGCCGATGGGCAATATGCAAGCGCGGAAATGCTTTTATCCCAATTGCCTGAAGAATCGGGCCGGACGGAACTATTGCATATCAACCTGGCACGTGCCCAATTGGGGCTCAACGAAAACAAACTGGCTAAGGCCAACTTACTTTTGGCTATTAAAGGGCAAGTGCATACGGCCCTTTCCAATTATTTGTTGGGACTCATTTACGAAGGCGAAAAGAATTATAAAAAAGCGGTTAAATATTTCCAAGTAGCTTCCGAGTATGATTCCCAATTTATAGAGGCCAAAAAACACTATGCGGCCGCCCTGGAAAAAACCAAAAACTATAACGAAGCTTACCGCCAGTATCGTATGATTTATTCTTCGGATAAGACCAGTGCGGAAATCCCCCAAGCATTAGCCCGCCTACGTCCTAAACTGACCCGTTCGGAAAAAGAAATTACAGGCGGAAAAGAAAAAAAACGCCATACCCTGGTGCGCCCCATGTTGGAATTACCGGAGGTGAAACCACAAGAAATTAAAGTAGGGATTGGCATGCGTCAAAACGGTCGCCCGGCGCCGCGCGATACGGTGCAATTTATTCCGTCGCACCCTTTTGTGATAACCGGGGCAGAGGGGCGTGTTTTAGCACGCGGAAATAGCAAAGAAATGTGGAAAGTTCACCTGGGAAAAAGCGGACCTTATCTGCTTTCCCCTGCGGGCAAGAAAATACCGTTTCGCAAATCGGTGGTTGTTTCCCCCACTTCTTCCAGCGAAAGAGAAGGACACACTATTATTGTTAAAGAGCTTGTTAGCGGCGACGGTATGACGTGGGCTAGCGTAGATGATAAAGAATACCGCGGCAAATTGCAAATTTTACATAATACCGCGTTACACACCTTGGTTCCTATAAATTTAGTAACTATAGAAGAATACTTGCAAGGGGTAATATCGTCTGAAATGCCCACTTATTTCCCGATGGATGCCCTGCGCGCGCAAGCCGTCCTGGCGCGTACCTACACCATGAATCATTTAGGGAAACATAAAGCTTACGGCTATGATGTGTGCGACACGCAGAATTGCCAGGTATACGGAGGTGTCAGCTCGGAAAGTGAACGGGCCAATGCTGCCGTGGAAGCTACTTTCGGCCAGACGCTTGTCTATAAGGATAAACCGATTGAAAGCGTATTTTCCGCCAACTGCGGCGGTATCACGCAAAGTGCCAAAGAAGCGGGTTGGAGCGAAACCCCCTATTTACACCCTGTATCCGATTACAAAGATTTTGACTTTACGAAGTTACAACCCTACCACTTTAAAGGATTGTTGCAGTACCACCATGATGCTTACAGCCGTTATGATAAGCATGTGAGCATGGCCGCTTTTCGTTGGGTGCGGGTAGTGGAAGAAAAAGAACTGCGTGAGGTAATTAAGCGCCAAAAGAAAGACATTGGTGAAATCAGGGCTTTGATTCCGCTTCGGCGCGGGCGATCCGGTTATGTGAGCCGGTTACTGGTAAAAGGAAGCAAAGGTTCCGTAACCCTCAATAAAGAAAATGTCATCCGCAATAATTTAAGTTTGGGTATGCTTAGAAGCAGTTATTTTATTGTGCAACCCAACTACGAGCACCGTAAGTTAAAATATTTTATTTTTTACGGCGGCGGTTGGGGACATGGCGTGGGTTTTGACCAAACCGGCGCTGCCGGCCGTGCTGAAGAAGGACAAGATTATAAAACGATTTTAAAGCATTATTTCCCGCTGGCAGAGTTGAAAGATCCTTCTTAATACGCTTTTATTCATAAAAAAACGCCCATCCTTATTCAGGTTGGGCGTTTTTTAATTTATTTTATTTACTGCCCGGCCAGTTGGCGTTGGGCTTGTTGTTGAATGGCTTGGATTTGTTGCTTTTTTTGATCATCGGTTAGATTTGGGTTAGCGGTTACCTCATTGATGCGGGCAAACATATCATGCAAAATAGGACGGGCCGTTTTTTCAAATTGTTCTTTTTGCTCTTCGGTAGCTTGGGTAAAGGCAGCGTCTTTAAGCAGCTGTTGCATGGTTTCATTCACTTGTTTATCTTCCCGGAGTCTCTTCATTTCCGGAGAATTTTGGATACGTTCAATTTCTTCATTCGCTTTTTTGCGGGCATCCATGAGCTGCTGTTGCTTTTCCAATAACGAAGTTTCTTCATCTTCCATAATCCGGGTAGCTTCGTCGTAGTAACGGTTGTACACCTGGTTTACTAATTCCGCCCCGGCGGAGCCATACATGTCTTGGGCTACGTGAACTTTATCGTTGCGTTCTTGGTTTAAGCTATTGCCAAAAGCGGTTTTTTCTTCTTCACTGGCATGGTATATTTTAGGAAGTATTTTCCCTTCTTGTTCGTCTTGTAACTGTTGTTCAATGTTTGTTTGTTCTTGCTTGTTTTCCGCATCCAATAAGCCTTTTAGCGAACGGCCCTGTTGCGTTAGTAAATTCTCCATATCTTTGTGGCGTTGGCGTTGCATGGTTAATAACTGTTCGTAGTATTCATCCGCAGGTAAACCTTTTTGGGCTAATTCCAATTCCTGCTGGCGGTATTTGGTTAATATATTTCCTAATTGATCGGCCATCTCCGTCCCGTATGACTTAGTTAAGTTATCTTGGAACACGTTGTCTAATTCCGTACGTTCTTTTTCCATACGTTCTAAACCGCTTTTTTCACTCAGCTTTTGTAATTGTTTATTGTATTTTTGGCTGATTTTATGCGTTTTTTGTTGGATCTGTTCCGGCGTAAGGCCCGGCTGATTTAAGGTATTCATAATTTCTTTTTGATATGAATCCATAATTCGCCCGGCTTGTCCGGCGGCTTTGTCTCCAAACGCCTGCTTCATACTGTCTACAAGTTCGGTTTTTTGGCGGTTAAACTGTTGAGCGACGCCGGCAAATGGATTTGCATTAGGGGTGGAAGTTGAGGCGGATGAATTGGTTGAGTTGCCCCGGTGTGCGAGGTATTTTTCAATATTCATGTCTTTCTTGCTTTTGGGTAAGAAGGCCCGCAAAATAGCCGCTTCTACCCGGTCCGATAACCCGTTTAGTTGTTTTTCTAATTTTTCGGCTTGTTCTTTGGGTAGGGACGCCATATAAGGGGCAAACGGTTCGTTAAATGATTTTTGTTGCGAATAAGATCCGAGCGGAGCAAAAGAACCGGCTGTCTGCGTGGGAAGGGGAACCGTAGTATTTTTTGTTCCCAACGTTCTTGTTGAATCTGTTGTTTGTTGCGCTTGTGCGTATAAACTGGGCTGTTGCTCAGCGGTACGCGTATTTAAGCCGGTTAATCTGCGGGGTTTTTCCCTTTTGGAAACAAACGTATCTGGAGTTGAAGAAACCGGATTGTTAGCATAAGCAAGCGGTTGTCTTTCCGACAGAGAAATTTTTTCTGGTTCCGTAGATAAATCCAAAAATTCTTGTGATTTAAGCTGTTCCAAATCGGGTAAATTTACCGTTTTTCCGGTTTGGGAACGGGAAGAAACGGTGCGGCGCGTAGCCGTATAGTTTTTGTCTCTGGTAGACAAATAGAGCCCAAGGGCTATTATGGCAAGTATAATTCCGATAGCGGAAGTTAAAATATAAAAATGTTTATTCTGGTTCATAGTTAAGGGTAAATGGAAAAAGCCCCCAAAAGGGGCTTTTTCGTTTATTCTTTTGTAATTTCAATACCTAATTCTTGTAATTGGATATCATCTACCTTGTTAGGTGATTCCGTTAACGGACAAACAGCTTGTGCCGTTTTGGGAAATGCAATTACCTCCCGAATGGATTCTTCCCCGGCCAACAGCGCCGTAATGCGGTCTAAACCCAGGCCAATTCCCCCGTGAGGAGGGGCCCCGGCTTCCAAAGCGTTTAAAAGCATGCCAAAGCGGATCGCCGCATCTTCTTTGGAATGTTTCATAAGTGCTAAGATACGTTCCTGTACATCACGGCGGCAATTACGTACCGAGCCGGAGGCAAGTTCGTTTCCGTTGAGTACAAGGTCAAACTGATACGAGCGGACCGATCCGGGGTCTTTTTCTAAGTTCGGTAAATCTTCTTCTACCGCGGCTGTAAACGGGTTATGCGCGGCATCCCAACGGTTTTCTTCCGGGATATATTCCAGTAGCGGGAAATTGGTAATCCACGCAAAGGCCCAATCACTTTGTTTCGGCAGATCTTTGACGAATTCTTTACGCAAGGCTCCCATAAAAGTTTGGCAAGTGCGTTTGGACACGTCGCAGCCGATTAAAATTAAATCCCCGTCTTTTGCCTCTACCGCTTTTTGCAAAGAAGATAGTTCCTCTGTTGTAAAGAACTTAGCGGTAGGTCCTTCCGTCTTACCTCCTTTTAATTTAAGCCACACAAGCCCCTTGGCTCCGTTTTTCTTGGCGAGTTCGGTCAGCTTATCTAAGTGTCCGCGGGAAAGCGAAGCCCCTTTCTCCCCCCGCAAGGCGTATATCGCCCCACCGGCAGACAGGGCCTCGGTAAATACTTTAAACCCGGTAGATTTAAAGATTTCGGATACGTTTTTGATTTCCAAGGAATAGCGCAAATCCGGTTTATCGGAACCGAAACGATCCATGGCTTCATCAAACGGCAATTTTAAGAAAGGCGTTTTTAATTCTTTGCCGGCTGTTTTAAAAATTTCCTTCATCAGTCCTTCCACAATTTCATGGATGTCGTCAATCGTTACAAAGGACATTTCCATATCAATTTGCGTATGCTCGGGTTGGCGGTCGGCGCGCAAATCTTCATCGCGGAAACAGCGGGCCAATTGGAAATAACGGTCAATGCCGCTGGCCATTAAAGTTTGTTTAAACATTTGAGGGCTTTGCGGTAAGGCGTAAAATTCTCCATGGTGGACGCGGGACGGAACCAAATAATCCCGCGCGCCTTCCGGCGTAGAGCGCGTTAAGATAGGCGTTTCAATTTCCAAGAATCCTTGGCCGTCCAAGTAGCGCCGGGCCGCTTGTGCAATGCGGTGGCGCAATTGCAAATTGGCGTACATTTTGGGGTTGCGCAAATCTAAATAGCGGTATTTAAGGCGGATTTCTTCCGCCACATTGCGCGATTTATCCACATCAAAAGGAAGCGGCACACAGGTGTTTAATACTTTTAAGTCTTCTACTAAAATTTCAATTTCCCCCGTTTTCATATTCGGGTTGACGGCCCCTTCAATACGGCGTTTAACGGTACCGGTTACTTCAATTACGTATTCGTTACGTAAACCGTAGGCTGTGTCAAAAAACGGACTGGTGGGTTCTACGACTATCTGGCACACACCGCTGCGGTCACGCACGTCAATAAATAACACTCCGCCGTGGTTGCGGTAACTGTTTACCCAGCCGCATAAAGTTTGTTTTGTTCCCAGCAGGGCGGCAGTTACGTCCCCGCAGTAGTTGGTTCTTTTCATACTAATTTTTTAACCTCGTCTATTAAAGCGTTAAAGGAAATCCGTTTTTGATCCCCTGTTTTTAAATCTTTTAGTGTTACTTCTTGGGCGGCTAATTCATCCGAGCCGATAATGAGCGCATAAGAAGCATGGCAACGGTCGGCCTGTTTCATTTGGCCTTTGATGTTTTTATCAAAGAGGCCGCCTTCGGCGCGAATACCGGCTTCCCGCAATTTTTGCATTAAGTTAAAAGCGGTTTCATTACAAGTGGCATCCATAGAAACAAAATATACGCTTTTGGATGTAGGAAGTTCCACTTCTCCGCGCGATAAAATAACGCGTTCCGCCCCCATGGCCCAACCGATGGCAGGCGTGGCCGGGCCGCCCATGTTTTTAACGAGCGTATCATACCTTCCCCCAGCGGCAATTGCATTTTGGGAGGCATCCCCCGCTTGAAATTCAAACACAGTGCGGGAATAATAATCCAATCCGCGCACAAGCATGGGGTCCACCTCAAAATTAATTTTGCCTTTTAACAACCGTTGCACTTCTTCAAAATGCGTCTGGCACTCGGGGCAGAGTTGCAGGGTGGGTACGCGGCCTTTAAAGCGAGCTCCGTCAATTTTGCAGTCCAACACACGCAATGGGTTTTTCTCCAAGCGCGTTTGGCAATTTTCACACAAGGTATCTTTTTCTTTGGATAAAAAATCAATAAGTGCCTGACGGTATAGCGGCCGGCATTTATCGCAGCCCAAACTATTGATTTTAACGGTGTAATTTTTTGCGCCGAATTTGGCCACGATATCTTTTAACATTAAAATTACTTCCGCATCAGCTGCCGGGGCGGAATTGCCGATGTATTCAGCACCGATTTGTTCAAATTCGCGGTAGCGGCCTGCTTGTGGGCGTTCGGCGCGGAACATATTGCCGATATAAAAAAACTTTTGAACAGGGGCTTGTTGGACGAAATTGTTTTCCAAGTAGGCACGTACTACACCGGGAGTGCCTTCCGGGCGGATTGCGAGTTGACGATGTCCGGCATCTTCAAACGCGTACATTTCTTTTTGTACGATATCCGTTGTTTCCCCGGTAGATTTGACAAATAATTCCTTTAATTCTACCGTGGGAAGGCGCAACTCACTAAACCCGTAGAGCGAGAATACCCCGCGGGCGCAATTTTCCAATTCCGTAAAATTTTTAGATTGGGGCTCAAAGATGTCACGGAAACCCCTGACTAATTTTGCCATATATTTATTTTAGCATTTTCTACATGTAGTAACCCACGTATAAAAAAGCCCCGCGTAATGCGAGGCTCTTAAATTTTGGACGTGATCGGGATCGAACCGACGACCTCCTCGTTGCGAACGAGGCGCTCTCCCAGCTGAGCTACACGCCCGAAAAACGGTTTTCTCTACTGTTAATATTATAGCATATTTATTTGCTACGCGCGAAAGCGGGGCTTTTTTATTTTCTTCTAAAAAGATAAAATAAGAGTATATTTGTTTAATTAGAGGTCTTGTATGCTTAACAAAATTCGCGTCAAAGATGTGGGCCAATATCTGGGCCAAGAAATTACCTTGCATGGTTGGTTGTACAACAAACGTTCCAGCGGTAAACTCCATTTTCTGCAATTACGTGACGGTAGCGGCATTATCCAATGCGTGATGTTCAAAGGCGAAGTAAGCCCCGAACTGTTTGATCTAGGGGATAAAGTAACGCAAGAATCTTCTATTATTGTTACCGGCACCGTGCGCGAAGATAAACGCTCTCCCCTCGGTTTTGAACTCGGCGTAAAAAATTTGGAAGTTGTACAAATGGCCAAAGATTACCCCATTACTCCCAAAGAACACGGCCCGGATTTTCTCATGCAAAACCGCCACTTGTGGTTGCGCTCGGCGAAACAAACCGCTATTTTGCGTGTGCGGGATGAAATTATTTTTGCTATCCGCGAATACCTGCATAACAACGGATTTATCTTGTCGGACTCCCCCATCCTAACCCCCGCCGCGTGTGAAGGCACCAGCACCTTATTTGAAACCGACTATTTTGGCGAAAAAGCATTTCTTTCCCAAAGCGGACAGTTGTACGGCGAGGCATCGGCTATGGCGCTTGGCAAAACGTATTGTTTCGGGCCGACGTTCCGTGCGGAAAAATCAAAAACGCGCCGCCACCTTACGGAATTTTGGATGGTAGAGCCGGAAGTAGCGTATAACAATTTAGACGATAACATGGACCTTGCCGAAGATTTTATTAAATATATTGTGGCGCAGGTGCTCAAAAACCGCGCAGACGATTTAAAAACGCTCGGGCGGGATACGTCCAAATTGCAAGCCACGGTGGAAAAGAAATTCCCGCGTATTGATTACACGGACGCCATTGAAATCTTGCATAAAAAAGGCAACGATACCCCATGGGGCGGAGACATCGGCGGCGACGAGGAAACTTTGCTCGGCGAAGATTACGACACGCCTATTATGATTCACCGCTACCCTACCGCTATTAAAGCATTCTACATGAAGCGCGACCCGAAAAATCCCAAAGTCGTGCTGGCAGTAGACGTTATCGGACCGGAAGGTGCGGGCGAAATTATCGGCGGGAGCGAAAGAGAGGCCGACTATGAGGCCCTTTTAGCCCGCATTAAAGAACAAGGGTTAGACCCCGAAGGGTACAGTTGGTATTTGGATTTACGCAAATACGGCAGTGTGCCGCATGCCGGGTTTGGCATGGGGATTGAACGTATGGTGCGTTGGGTGTGCGGGTTGCAACACGTGCGCGAAACCATCCCCTTTGCCCGCATGATGGACAAAATACACCCCTAGGAGTGCCGTCCACGCACAGCGGTCTAAAAACCGCTATTGGCTCTTACCGTCATGTTCTACAATATGAAACCCCGTACCAAAGGTACGGGGTTAATTGTGCGGGTAGAAATGCTTTTTAGTCTTTGGGAGGCGCGGAGTAAGTGGAATAGAATATTTTTTCTGCTTTTTTACGATCGGCTTTGGTGCCTTTGGGCAGATTTTTTAAGGCAGCCGGGCTCTGCGCCCACAAGGTAGATGCGGCAAGATAGCAAACGAACAGTACAAAAATTCTTTTCATATTCAAATTCAGCGTATCAGATTACTGACGTAATTCAACACCTGGTGGGCCTCTTCTACCGTTGGTGCAATAGAAATACTGCCTATGATATTAAATTTAAATAGTATCTCCGGCATAGATCGGGCCGCGGAATAAAATACTACCGGTACGGATAAATAAGTATTTTTATGAATCCACTTAGATAAGTCAGCCGCGCTACCTTGTAAGCCGTGATAATCTAACAGTACTATATCATACGGGTCATGCCTTTCAAACGCCTCTTCCAATGCCTCCCGGGCTGCTTCCACCGTCGGTGCGATGTTGACCGTTACGTGTTTGTTTTCTTGGGCGGCCTTTTGGAGCGGAGCGATATATTCCGGCATATCGTTTACGGCTAAAATGCGCATATAAGTTACTTGCGGATTGAAAGGGTCTTGGTAGGGAGCATTTATATAATTGGCTTGAACGGCTTGAAATTTAGGTTGCAAGCGAATCCGAGCGATTTCCTCGCCTTCTACTTCGGTAGCTACTAAGTTGCCTTCCGCTATAACATCTTTGTAACGCTGCGGTCCCTGCTCCCCGTGGGTGGTTGAATTATAGACGGATAACCATTCTGTAAGTTTTGCCAGTCGCTCTGTAGGCGGAATTAAGTCTATAAGTTGCGGTAGCATACCTTTTGATAAACATTCCTCTTCTATTTCTTCTAAGGAGTGGCCGGAGGACGCTTTGCGATTAGCTACCGTGGTGGCCCAGTCGTAAGGTGTCTCGGAACGGCTCCAGGCGGAAGAGGGTAGTTCCGGTTCGTCACTCAAAAACATAGCCAACGGGCTAATGTAACGCGGTTGGGTAGACGGCGGAGGTGTTTGTGGTTTCCTTTTGGCAACTTTTTTGGTTACTCTTTTGGTTTGCTGCAAAACGTCTTTTAAATTTTGCGGTAAACCTTGCGGCTGCGCGGAAATTCCCTTTTCTCCCCCGGGGGCTTTGATTTGAGATACAACGGTTTTTGTAACTGCTCTTTCCAGCGTTCGGACTGTGTGCGCGCCCTCTTGTGCTATTTTTGTTTCCGTGTGAAGCGACTTCGCTGTCCCTTTGATTATTTGACGTTGGGCAAAAGAAGGCACTATGCAACATAACAAACTCAAAATGATAAAAGATTTTTTCATACCACCATTATGATAATTTTTTGTTTCTTGTCGCAAGAGTCAAAAGGCCTAGATAAAATCTAGGCCTTTTTGAGTGCGAAAAAAGTGCTAAATAATCTATCTGCTACGGGAAACGGCGCGACGGGTGGCCGGTTTACGGGTAATCGCACGGCGGGTGTTATTGGTCAGCTTTTTGGCCTGGATAGGTTTGGCTTTGCATTTAGCCATTAAATCTACAGGGGAGATAGTCCCTAAAATATTAGCAGAGGTGGCGTGTACGCCGGGTTTAGCCCCAATAGAAACTAAATAATCATACATTTCCTTGTTACAGTTAAGTGCGGCAAGTCCCAGCGGAGTAAGTTGTTTTTGCCCTTTTAAATTGGCCTTATATTCCAACATCATAGCCAAACGGCCTTCTTGGCGTGCCATTTGTACTAAGTGCTTCAACATTTTCATGTTCTGCGTTTCTACAGAAATATGAAATATATTCCCTTTGGCCGAGGCTTCAAATAACCGGGCCGCATTGCGGAGTAATACATCTACCACTTCCGTATGGCCATTGGCAACGGCTATCAAAAGCGGAGAATCCCCTTCTCTGTTTTTATCAAAAACAACGGCCTTATTTTGCTCTATAACACGGCGCGCCAAGTCTGCGTCTCCGTTTCGGGCAGCTTTAAAAATATCTTCATCGCGTATGGCGGCGGCTTCTTCTTGGGCGGATGGCAAATCGCGCCCTTGGGCTTTTGCTTCCGCGGTCAAGGCGGCGTTATCTTCTTCTATTACGCTATTTTTTACTTCAATTAAATTTTTCTCAAACCAAGGCAAAACCGCCGTTCGACGATTACGTTTGGCCGCCATATAAGGAATCAGGTGGTCTTTGGCGGCTAAGGTGGTATCGGCATCGGCGGCCAGCAATCGTGTTACAATGTCCACATAGCCTTTGGCGGCAGCCCAGTACAAAGCCGTTTGTCCTAGTTTGTTTTGAGCATTCACATCTACGGATACTTGCATGGTTTGCGGTTTTAATAGTTCACGAACTACTTGCGGATGATTATACCGCGCTGCATAAATTAAAGCCGTATTGCCGTCTTTATTAGCCGCATTGATATCCGCCCGATACGCCAATAAATCGCGCACGCTTGCCAGATCTCCCAGGGAAGCTGAAATGATCAGCGGGGTGTTTCCCTTATCGTTAGCGACGTTAGGATCAATCCCCCCTTTTAACATGGCGAGTACACCCATGTGGTTTTTGGCGGCACAGGCCCGGAACAGATACTCGGCGCTTAACCCCTCTTTCACCCCATGGGATAAAAATAAATCAATTAAGTCCCCCCGTCGTTTTTCTAAGGCAACAAACAGCGGGGATTGTTTATAGTTATTTACGGCATTGATGTCCGCTCCGTAGGATACGAGCATTTGGGCAATTTCCGTATTATCGGTGTAATAGAGAGAGCGGATAAGGGCAGTATCCCTTGTAAATGCATTTCTTTTATTTACGTCTACGCCGGACAAAATGAGTCTTTTAACTGCTTCGGTATTTCCCAAAGTGGCAGCCGCCACAATAAGCGGATCGCCTTTCCCATTGACTATATTGACGTTTGATTTGATTTGCTTATCCAGAAGTTCCAAAAAACTTTGTGTATCACGTTTTTGCAAAAAGGCGGTTGCTTGGTCAGCTAATTCCGTGGGTGTTTTAGCGACGATGATTTTATTGGCTTTGCTGGATTTTCCGACAGGCAAATCGTATCCGCCCTTTAAGGTAAAAACAACTAATAATACAAAAGGCAGTGCGGCAATAATCAGGAGGGATAAAAAAGGTCTTTTTGCGACGAAAGAAAAAATCCCCGATGTTTTAGCTTGAACAGAACGTTTTAGACGGTCTGTCATTTTTTTAGATGGAACCATGAAAACTGCTCCTAACTATTTATGAAACTTAGATAACGCATTTTGGGCGGCTGCTTGTTCGGCCAATTTTTTGTTATGGCCTTTGCCAATACCCAATTCTTTTCCCGCCAGACTTACCCGGACCGTAAAAATTTTGTCGTGTTCTGGGCCGACCGTTTGAATAACCTCATAGACGGGTGTTTCAGGACCTGTTTTTTGTAATCGTTCCTGCAAGAGACTCTTGAAATCTTGAGAATCTTGGGTAAGCTCTTGGGTGCGTACCCAGGGCAAGATAACCGCTTGTGCTGCCGGATATCCTCCGTCTAAATACACGGCACCGATAACGGCTTCTACCGCGTTAGAGATAATACTGTCACGTTCGCGGCCACCGGTGGCAATTTCTCCATGCCCCAAAAGCATAAAACGTCCCAGATCCATTTGTTTGCCCCACAAATGGAGATTGCGCCTAGAAACAAGGTTCGCTTTAATTTTAGAAAGCACTCCCTCTTCTTCCTGAGGGCATTGGTTGTAGATGTAATCCGCAACAATGGCACCTAATACACTATCTCCCAAGAACTCCAAGCGTTCATTTTGTTTTGCGCTACGGTGTTCTCCGGCGAAAGATTTATGAGTGAGTGCTTCCTTTAAAATTTCCTTGTTTTTAAAGCGGTACCCGATGATATTTTCAATATCCGTGTACACTTTTATTTTTTGGCGTTTTCTTCGATGTAAGAAACAGCTTCGCCGACGGTTTTGATTTTTTCGGCTTTTTCATCCGGAATTTCAATGTCAAACTCTTCTTCCAACGCCATAATGAGTTCTACCGTGTCTAAGGAGTCAGCACCCAAGTCATTTACGAATTGGGCTTCGGGTTTTACTTGATCCGCTTCTACCCCTAATTGTTCCACGATGATATTTTTTACTCTTTCTTGTACGTTTTCTACTGACATGTTGTCCTCCGTATTCTTAAAAAGGAATTTCCCTTACAACTTATATATACAACCCGCCGTTGACGGCAAGCACGTGCCCCGTGATATAGGAAGCATCGTCCCCGGCCAAGAACAAAACCGCCTTGGCAATATCCTGCGCCGAGGCAAAGCGCCTAAGCGGGATAGATTCCAAGGCTTTGGTTTTAACTTCTTCGGGCAAGGCATCCGTCATAGCGGTTTGCACAAAGCCCGGAGCAACGGCATTCACACGCACGTTGCGGCTACCAAATTCCTTGGCTAACGTTTTGGTCAGTCCGATAATCCCGGCCTTGCTGGCCACATAATTGGCCTGCCCGGGGTTGCCCATCTCTCCTACAACGGAAGAAATGTTCACGATACTGCCGCTACGTTTTTTAAACATCACTTTTAAAGCTGCTTTTGACATTACAAACGTTCCTTTTAGGTTTACGTTAATAACGTCATCCCAATCTTGTTCACTCATGCGGACGGTCAAGTTATCCTTAGTAATCCCCGCATTATTGATTAAGATATCCAATGAACCAAATTCTTTTACGGTGTCTGCTACAAAGGCTTCACACGCTTCCGCTTGGGAAATATCAACTGCTTTGGTAAAAACTTTCCCGCCGTGTACAGCTAACTTATCGGCGGTTTCTTGCAACGTGTTTGCGCGCGTGGCGCAAACGGCTACGTTGGCCCCGGCGGTTGCAAAGGCCTCTGCCAAGGCAAACCCGATTCCGCGCGTGCCACCTGTTACAATCACATTTTTACCTTTGAAATCCGCCATGATTATCTTTCCTCATGTATTTCTTTTTCAATGGCTTCAAACGTGGGTTGCAAGGCCGCAATTTTGGCTTCCACGTCGCCGATAAAATTTTTCTCAACGAGTCGCGCCGCTGTTTTAATAGCATTGAAAATAGCGGTTTCGTTGGACTTCCCGTGGGCAATAATAGCCACTCCGTTTACCCCCACCAGCGGAGCTCCGCCGTAACAATCGGGGTTGGTATGCTCCTTGACGGCTTTAAAAGCTCCTTTGGATAAGAGCGCTCCCAATATAGCCAACGGCCGCTTTTTGACTTCGCGTTTAATCATGCGAATCATCGTTTTGGCTAACCCTTCGGCTGTTTTAAGTACGATATTTCCTACAAATCCGTCGCAGACGATTACATCCGTTTCTCCGGTATTTACATCGCGGCCTTCTACCGTACCGCGGAAGTTTATTCCGATTTGGCGCATGTGCGGTACCGTATGTTTTACCAGCATATTGCCCTTAGTTTCTTCTTCCCCGATAGACAATACCCCAACCGACGGTGCCGGTATATCAAATACTTTTTGCATGTAGGTGGAACCCATGACCGCAAATTGTAATAGGTGTATGGGTTTGCAATCGGCATTGGCTCCGGCGTCTAATAATAAACTAACACCTTGGTAAGTAGGCATCGGGCTGGCAATAGCCGGACGCTGCACGCCTTTAATGCGGCCCATACCAAACAGAGCCGCCACCATGGCCGCGCCGGAATGACCGGCAGAAACGAAAGCATCCGCTTCGTGTTTGTGTACTAAATTAGCACACACCACAATACTTGCATCTTTTTTTTGCCGGCATTCTTTGGCAGGTTCCGCTTCCATATTTATAGTTTCCGGAGCGTGAACGATACTCAGCCGCTGCGGAAGCTTTTCATATCCTAACGTTGCCAACTCCTGGCGCAAAACGGCCTCATTACCCACCAGCATAATTTCTAAATTAGAATTATGCTTGATGGATTTTAAAGCCCCTAATACGTTGGGTTTTGCACCGAAGTCCCCGCCTAATGCATCTAAGGCTATTTTCATAAGAGGATATTATTTGGTTTCGGGTTGTTCCGTCTTTTTTGCCTTGGGGGCAGCTACTACTCTGTCCTTGTAAAAACCACAGGTCGGGCAGACATTGTGCGGCAAACGGGGAGACTTGCAATTCGGGCAAGCCACGAGCTGCGGAAGTTCCACTCCCGAGTTGTGAGATCTTCTCATATCCCGGCGGGAACGAGTGTGTTTTTTCTTTGGATTCGGCATTTCATTTACTCCTATTTACTCAGTAAAATTCAAAAAGAATTATTACTTAAATTTTCCTTTCAATACTGCAAAAGGCGACAAATTCACCGGCTGGCAGTTGCACGAAGCAACATTCAAATCCTGACCGCACATCGGACAAATACCCCGGCAGTCAGGTTTACACAGAAAACGAATATCTTCCGTTAAGGCCAATGTTTGCCGTACAAGAAACATTATATCAATTATTTCCAATTTATTGCTATATGTTTCAAAAAATTCTTCGCCAAAGGGTTGCTTGACCAACTTCAAACAGCGGGCACATTGTATCTCGCGCTGGCCGGTTACTTTACCTTGCACCAAAATTTCTTGGTTGGCGATGGAAAAAGATAATTCCACCGAGGCTTGCGTAATCCGGTTGGGCTCACTTAAAATATCGCTAATATATTTTTTGTTCAGTTGGCAAGAACATTGCAATCCCCCCATATGAATAATATCGGTGGTTTTAAATCGCAAATCTTGCGGAACATCGTAGTCCCGGTAAAAAGAATTTTCTTGCATACTTATATTTTAGCAAATCTGCAAAGGTTGCTAGTACAAGAATTCTTTTTCCAAGCGTTCTACATCAATAAAGCCATATCCTTGTTTTTCGCGCGGAACATTTGGCAGTTCCACAGAAGCTTTAATCAAGTAACCCTTAATTTCATCCACGGTAGGATAGCGGCCGTATTTCTTTTGGAATCCTTCTACTACAAGCGCGGCAGAAGCACTGACAAACGCTGTGGAAGCAGATGTCCCGTTAATAATAGAATAGTGGCCATTTCTATCGGTGGTATAAATATTCTCACCGGGGGCAATAAAGTCTACCTCTTTGCCGTAAGAAGAATTGCCGGATACACTGGCCCCGTCATCCGCCATAGATCCTACAGCGATCGTGGTAGATAAATTAGCCGGATAATAAACACCCGGGAAGCCGGTGTTTCCCGCTGGGCATACAATAAGTATGCCGGCCTCGTATGCACGGTTGATGGCTTGCGTCAGGGCGGTATCTCCACCGCCGGAAATCCCATAACTTAAATTTAATATAAGTATTTTGTCATTGGGATGTGTCTCATTATAATCAATTACATTATTGATGGCAGCGGTAACCGCTTGCGAACTGATCAGGCGGCTGCCGTTATCAACTTTGTAAACGATCAGCTCGGCATCCGGCGCTACTCCGGTAAAGGCCGCTCCGCGTGCGCCGATAATACCGGCAATGGCCGTGCCGTGATTTTTAGAATCCTGTATATTGGCAGAATGGGTAAAGTCAGCTCCTTGGATATCTTTGCCGTTAAATTCCGTGTGGGACGAAATACCGCTATCGGCAATAGCAATTTTGACGCCTTTACCGGTTAATCTTTTTTGTTGCGGATAAAGGTCATAAGCCCACAAATTAGCCGTGTTGGTTCCCCCCGTTGAAATATAAACGGTTGTTCCCCACGAGATAACATGCACCGGCGGCGGCAAATGCGGTCTGGGTGGCCGGGGCGGATGTTGCGGATGGTGTGGATGATGCGGGTGCGGTGGCACCGGCGGTGTTGGAGGATGTGGCGGATTAGGCGGTGTCGGCGGTTGTGGTGGCGTAGGTGGCGTAGGCGGTGTAGGCGGGTGCGGAGGTTGTGGGGTTGGGTGTACGCTTACCGCACTCGTTTTGATTGATTTAATAGACGCAGCGTTGCGCGCGTAGCTCGGCGTAACCAAACAAAAGCCGAGGAGTACAAGAGAGAATAGTTTTATTTTGTTGTTCATATAATTCCACCTTTTATATATTGTATAACACCTATATAACACCGCAAACAAAAATTTTATTGTAAATTTATTTTTTTAATTGGTACAATACTAGCATACCGCGCGGAAAGATGTTTTTTCGTTCCGGTAAAATTATTAAGGAGAACAAACGAAATGAAAAAAGTAGTCGTATTGTTAGCCGCTGTATTATGCGCCTTCCCTGCTTTCGCGGGTGATAAAGGCATTTTGAAATTGTCCTTGTGGGACGATATTGCCGTTGCTTTGCCCAACAACACCCAAACCGTAAGAGGTGTCAACTTGGGTATTGGTGCTAAAACCGATTCTATTTATGGTTGGCATGCCAACTTAATTCTGGGTGAAGTTGATGAACTTCGCGGTATTAACACCGCGTTAGGTGTTGCTAAAGTAAGCGAAGGGTATGGTATCAACGAGGCTTGGATTTATGCTCGCTCCAACGAATTCTACGGGATTCAAGGTGCTATCGTTGATATCAATGATAGCCACTTCGGCGGCGCGCAATTTGGTGTCGTGAACTTTGCAAACGGTAAATTGATTGGTGCCCAATTAGGTATCTACAACCAAGTGGAAGACTTGCACGGTGCGCAAATCGGTATCGTAAACAATGCCCGCCACATCAGCAAAGGTTTACAAATCGGTATCGTCAACATTGCCAAGAACGGTTGGTTCCCGGTGATGGTACTTGTCAACGGCCGCTTCTAATCTAAGATATTCTTAGTAAAACCGCGCATTTTAAAAGTGCGCGGTTTTTGTTTTTATGATATAATAATATAAGGTGAAATTGAGCGGAAGGCCGCCAACAGTTGTAAATCAAAGGCCGTTCCGACGTCACCCAAGGTGAACGCCACCGAGGTATCCTCTACCTTAATTTAGGCGCGCACCACAGGAGAATAAATAATGAGTAACGTATCAATGAAAGCCATGTTGGAAGCTGGCGTGCATTTTGGTCACCAAACTTCCCGCTGGAACCCGAAAATGGGCCGGTTTATCTTTGGAGAAAGAAACGGCGTCCATATCTTAGACTTACAAAAAACCGCTAAAGAACTTAAAAAAGCCTGCGCTTTCGTAAAAGAAGAAAGCAAAAAAGGTGCTAAATTTTTGTTCGTCGGTACTAAAAAACAAGCTCAAGAAGCTATCCAAACCGAAGCCGCCCGCTGCGGTGCTTATTGCATCCACGAAAAATGGCTCGGTGGAACGTTAACCAACTTTCAAACCGTTAAGAAATCGGTAGAACGCTTGAACGAATTGGAAAGATGGGAATCTTCCGGTGTATTCAAAGCCATTTCTAAAAAAGAAGCCAGCCGCTTAACCAAAGAAATGTTGCGCTTGCAAAAACTACTCGGCGGAATCCGCGATATGAAGGTACTGCCCGATGTGGTTTTTGTGATTGACCCGGTTGATACCGCCGGTGCCGTACGTGAATCTTACACGTTGGGTATCCCGGTAGTAGCCGTGTGCGATACCAATGCGGATCCGGATTTAATCAGCGTACCCGTTCCCGGGAATGATGATGCCGCGCGTTCTATTAAATTGTTCTGCGCTGCCATGGCCGATTCTATCTTGGAAGGTCGCGCCGAAGCAGAAGCCGCCAAAAACCCGGCTGAAACCCCGGCGACCGAAAACCCGGTAATGGCCCAAGCTTTTGAAAGCGCGATGTTAGCCGCTGAAAAAGAAGAAGCTACCGCCGAAGAAACCAAAGAAGAAGCCCCGGTACAAGTTGCCGAAGAAGAAGTAAAAGTGGAAGCAGCTAAAGAAGAAAAGGCCACGGAAGAAGATAAATCGAAAGCCAAAAAAACAACTGCTAAAAAGACCACAACTGCTAAAAAAACAACGGCCGCCAAAAAAACGACCGCTGCCAAAAAAACGACGGCCACTAAAAAGACCGCTACCAAAAAAGCAGAAAAAGAAACTGTGGCAGAAGCCAAATAATTTCGCTTCTACGGAAAGTTCCCCCTGTGGGAACTTTCCGACAGATTCTATAATTTAGGAGAAACACATGTCTTTAATGGACGATATTAAAAATTTAAGAGAAAAAACCGGCGCCGGCATGATGGACTGCAAAAAAGCCCTTATGGAGTGCAATAACGATATGGAACAAGCCGTCGTTTACTTGCGCAAGAAAGGTTTAGCCGCTATGGCTAAACGGGCCGACCGCGATACCAAAGAAGGCCGCGTCAGCGTGAAAACCGACGGTAAAAATATTGCAATGGCATACCTCGGTTGTGAAACGGACTTCGTAGCTAAGACCGATGATTTTATTAAACTGGCCGATGAACTGGCCGATTATGTACTCAAACACCCGGGTGTGGACTACATGACCGACGAATATATCAAAGGCCAAATCACCGAACGTGCGCCGAAATTCGGCGAAAATACCGCTTTGAAAGGCGCCTATAACTGGGCTCCGGCCGAAGGTTCCGTAATGGCTTATTATGTCCACTCGGATAATAAAAAAGCTTCCATTTTGGAACTCGCTATCAAAGGTAACTGCGATAAAAACGCCGCGACCGAAATTGCCCGCGGCTTAGCTATGCACACCGTCGGTATGCAAAGCGGTTGGGTAGATGCCAAAGATATTCCGCAAGAAGTCATTGATCGCGAACTGGACATTTACCGCACCCAAGCACAAAACGAAGGCAAACCTGCCGCCGCCATTGAAAAAATGCTCCCCGGCAAGGTTAAAAAGTTCGCCAAGGATAACTGCCTTTTGGAACAACCCACGATTAAAGATAACAAAAAGACCGTGGCAGATTACTTAAAAGAAGAATCCAAAAAATTAGGTTGCGAACTGAGCGTTGTGCGTTTTGTACGCTTCTAATTTAAAGCCCCTCAAACGAGGGGCTTTTTTTTAAGTCTGTTTTTTGAAAGCGGATTTAAGAAAAAGTCACTCATTTTGTGCTAGAATAATAAAAACCGATAACAGGAGACTATTATGAAACTCGTCAGCCAAGAACCCCAGAAAAAACGCGTTTTACTTAAACTTTCCGGCGAAGCATTAAGCACCGAAGGCCACCGCGGCATTGATCCGCAAGCCTTAAAAGCAATTGCCGTGGAAATTGCCGAGGCTTACCAAAAAAGCAATTGCGAACTATCCATTGTTATCGGCGGCGGAAACATTTGGCGCGGTGTGCGCGACGGCGGAGGCGTAATTGACCGCGTTAATTCGGACAATATGGGTATGCTAGCTACCGTCATTAACGCAATTGCCTTGCAATCGGCCATTGAAGATGCCGGTGTGCCAACCCGCGTTTTAACCTCTATTAACATTTACCAACTTACCGAACCCTTTGTGCGCCGCAAAGCTGTGCGCCATTTACAAAAAGGCCGCGTGGTCATTTTTGCGGGCGGCACAGGTAACCCGTTCTTTACAACGGATAGCGCGGCTGCCTTGCGCGCGTCCGAGATTAACGCCGACGTACTTTTAAAAGCCACGCAAGTGGACGGCGTGTACGATTGCGACCCAAAAAAGAATCCCAACGCCAAACTGATCTCCCGCATTACGTATGCCGAAGCCATTGAAAAACGCTTGCAGTTTATGGATACGGCCGCACTTGCCTTGTGCATGGAAAAACAACTGCCCATCCAAGTATTTAACTTGCACAAAAAAGGCAATATACAAAAAGCACTCTGCGGTGAAGAAATCGGCACCGTGATTTATTAAGGGCTTTTTATGAATACCGAACCTCTTGCTTTTTATACCAGTAAAAAGAAACTTATCAAATTCTTTTTTCTCAGCTTGCTATTTGTATTAGGAGGTTGGGTACTTGTGAGTTTTGTACCGGAAAAGAAATTATGGGGCTGGGCAAGTATCATCTTTTTTGGATTTTGCGGTATGGTGATTTTATATCTATTGTGCCAAAAATCTAAAAAAATGCTTGAAATCGTCGCCGACGGGATACGTGTATTTAATTATTCGTTATTGCATTACGAGCCAAACAGTTGTATCTATATTCCTTGGTACGAAATTATTGAAACGAGTATTTGGGTACAAGAGGTCCAGCGTGCAAAATTGCCCTGGGCTATGCTGCGTATTCGTTCCGAAGAAAACCTGCTCAACCAACAAATGGATGAAGGGGCCAGAAGGCAACTTCGTCGGGGCCTGATTCGTCCCAATGAATTTATGTTAAGCGTTACCAGTTTATCGGATATTTCTCCCGAAGAACTTAAAGAGATAATTGATGACAGATTACAGCAATACCGTGAGCAACACCCGCAATAATTGCTATAATAAATTAACCTTATTTTGTGAGGAACGTATGGAAGAAATTACCGCTTTACTAAGCAAAACCAAAACCGACATGGCCGAACACGTCGCCCGTTTGGAGCGCGACTTGGCCACCATCCGCACCGGCCGCGCCAGCGCAGGATTATTGGAAAATATCCGTGTAGATTATTACGGCACGCCTACGCCGATTAAACAAATGGCCGTCATCAACATTTTAGATGCCAAAACCTTGGAAATCCAACCGTGGGATATCAGTTCTTTAAACGATATTGATAAAGCCCTCCAACAGGCCGACCTCGGTGCCAGCCCCGTTAATAACGGTAAAGTCATCCGCATTACATTACCTTCTATGACGGAAGAACGCCGCAAACAACTGGCTAAAAATATTTCCAAAATGAGTGAAGATTTTAAAGTGGCTGTTCGCAACGTGCGCCGCGACGTAATGGAAAAACTCAAAAAAGCGCAAAAAGCCTCCGAAATTACCGAGGATGATTTGAAACGCTATGAAAGCGACGTGCAAAAAGCAACGGATGCCAGTATTGCCCAAATTGAAGCCGTGATTTCCAAAAAAGAAGCCGAAATCATGACCATCTAATCGGGTTTGCAAGTATTTGAAAAATAGAGTCCCCCAAACGGGGACTCTATTTTTACCCCTTCTAATAAAGTAAAATAATATATATGTCTATTCCTAAGCACGTAGCAATTATCATGGATGGGAACGGCCGTTGGGCTAAAGCCCGTCGTTTGCCGCGTTTAGCCGGGCACCAAGCCGGAGCCAAAGCGGTGGAACGTACCCTCAAAGCTGCCCAAGAGGCAGGCATTTCGTTTTTAACTTTATACGCATTCTCTACCGAGAATTGGACGCGCCCGCAAGAAGAAATCAATGGGCTGATGCAACTGTTAGAACAAACGTTGGACCGTTACGGTGAAGATGCTGCCAAAAATAATTTCCGTTTGTGGATTAGCGGGGCACGTGAACCGTTGCCACAGGCCATTTTGGGTAAAATAGACAAGGTAGTAGCGGCTACTGCCCATCATACCGGGCTGACGCTTAATTTGGCTCTAAATTACGGGGCCCGGCAGGAAATTATCCATGCCGCCAACGCGGCTCTTAATGCCGGTGAGAAATTCCTTACGGCGGATATTCTACGCCGTTACTTGTACCATCCCGATTTGCCGGATCCGGAACTCATAATCCGCACGTCCGGGGAAGAACGGCTTTCTAATTTCTTGCTTTGGCAGGCCGCATATAGCGAATTTTATTTTACTCCCGTTTTATGGCCCGATTTTACCGAAAAAGAATTTCAAGCCGCTCTTACGGCTTATGCGGCCCGTACGCGCCGCTTTGGGGGTGTGTAATATGTCCACTGTCCGTCCGGAAGAAGTTGTGGCGCAGATTAAACGTTATTCTTCGGCCCGTTTTAAAAAACAAATGCAAGAACGTTTTGGTATTAATACGGACTTAGCTTTGGGAACTCCTGTTACCCAATTGCGTAAACTCGTAAAAAATTTGCCCCGCCCCGACCAAGAATTAGCCGAATCTCTTTGGCAAACCGGTATCCATGAAGCACGTATTTTGGCTTCTATGGTGGCCGATCCGGCGCAGATGACGCGCGAAAAATTAGATACGTGGGTAAAAGATTTAAATTCATGGGATATTTGCGATTTATGCAGTGCCAATCTCTTTGCCAAAGTAAAAAAACCATTAAAATTAGCCGAGCGTTGGATAAAAAAAGAAGACGAATTTATCCGCCGGGCCGGGTTTGCCACCTTATGTGCGCTATCTTTGCCACGTGCCAAAACCAAAGATGAAGATCTTTGCCTCTTTTTACCTTTAATCAAAATTCACGCGTCCGATCCGCGCCCCATGGTACATAAGGCCGTCAATTGGGCATTACGTAATATAGGCAAAAAAAATCCGCGCCTTACCCCCCACGCCATTGCCTGTGCTAAAGATATTTTGGACCTTTACTCGGATAATAGAGTCGCCCGTTGGGTAGCTAATAATGCCCTGTGGGAACTAAACAGCCCCAAAATCAAAGCCCTGATTGCTACGCGCAAATAACCCTTCTTGCGCGCGCGTACGGAAAATTTATAGAATAGAAATATGCTATTACCTAGAATTTTAACGGCCGTTATCGGCTTACCTGTTGTATTGGCTGCCATCCACTTTGGTGGCATCGTTTACATGGTTTTTGTAGGCTGTGTAATCTTGCTTTGTTTATATGAATATAGCTTAGTGCTAACGTCGGGCCGGAGACCCGTTCATACCCCCAGTCTGTTATTTTTTGGCTTAATTATGGCGGTGGTGGCGGTTTTAGGGCGGACCTCACTTATTACGGATCTACCGGATAATTTATATCCTTTTTCCATCAGTGTGGTGATTTGTGGAGTGCTTTTTGTGGAAGTATTAACCCCCAAACGCTCCTGGGAGCGGGTGTGTAATACTTTTACCGGGATTTTTATGATTCCGTGGGCACTTGTACACCTGATTAACTTGCGCGATATTCCCCAATATGGCGAATACTTAACCCTTTTTATGATGGTTACGATTTGGGTATCTGATTCCGGCGCGTATTTTTCAGGGCGGTTCTTTGGGCGTCACAAATTAAATCCCGAAGTCAGCCCTAAAAAAACATGGGAAGGAGCTATCGGCGGTACCCTTTTGGCAGTTGGCGCGGCCGCTTTAATGCACCATTTATTTTTATCAACGGCTTTTTCCGTTCAAAAAGCGCTTTGGTTGGGGCTTTTGGTAGCTATTGTGGGGCAGGTGTCAGATTTGGCTGAATCCGTCTTAAAACGCTCTGCGGGCGTAAAAGATTCTTCCAATTTACTACCCGGCCATGGTGGATTTTTAGATCGGTTTGATTCGTACCTGTTGCTAGCACCCTTATTTTACTACGTGGTATTGTACACCTTATGAAACAAATTGTTATTTTAGGTTCTACAGGTTCTATCGGTACTTCTGCCCTAGATGTTATTGCCCGTTTGGGAGAAGACTATAAAGTATTGGGCATTTCCGCCAACAATAATACAGATTTATTTTTAAAACAAATTCACGCGTTTCATCCGCGTTTTGCTGCGGTACTCAATCCGGATAGTTACGAAAAAATAAAAGACCAAATTCCGGAAGGTACTCGTCTTTTGCCGCCGGAAATTGACAGTTTGTGTTTTATGGCTTCTTTGCCTACGGCACAATTGATTGTCAACGGTGTAGTAGGGGCCGTTGGATTTCAACCCTTGGTGGCAGCTATCAAAGCGGGTAAAACCATTGCCTTAGCTAATAAAGAGCCGATGGTTATGGCGGGTAAAACTTTGATGAACGAATGTGAACGTTGGCAAGCTTCCATTTTACCGGTGGATAGTGAGCCTTCGGCCATTTTCCAATGTTTAGCCGGTATGGCAACCGCTACCAATTATGCAAAAATTTCTACTAATATTTCCCGTATCTTTCTGACCGCTTCCGGAGGGCCTTTTGCCAAACGCAAAGGTTCACTATCCACCGTTACACCGGCGGAAGCGTTAAATCATCCGCGTTGGAAAATGGGTAAAAAAATTACCGTAGATTCGGCCACGCTTATGAACAAAGGTTTTGAATCTATTGAGATTATGAATTTGTTTAACGTGCCGGAAGAAAAAGTGCAAATTGTCATTCATCCGCAATCTATCATACATTCCGCGGTAGAATTTAACGACGGAGCTATTCTGGCCCAAATGGGAGAGCCGGATATGCGCGTGCCGATACAATATGCTATTACGTATCCACAACGTTTACCCGGTCCGGTGCAAAAATTAAATTTATTTGATCTGGCAAAATTGGAATTTTTTGAGCCGGATTTTGACCGCTTCCCTTGTCTGGAACTGGCTTTAGCGGCCAGCCGGCAAGGCGGCATTTATCCGGCTGTTTTAAGCGCGGCGGATGAGATTGCCGTAGAAGCTTTTTTGAAAGAAGAAATTAAATTTACGGATATTTCTAAATTAGTTTACACCGTACTCAAAGCGGCTCCGCAAACCCCGGGGAATGCCACTATTAATCAGGCACTGGAAGCCGACCGTTGGGCACGCGAAGTAGCCGCCGAGTGCTTACAAAATAAAACGTATCGCAAAGCGAGCCTTTAGGAGAAAATATGTTACTTTCTATCATAGCCGTACTGGTTGTACTAAGTCCTATCGTAATTGTGCACGAATTTGGCCATTATTTAGCCTGCCGTCTGACGGGGATCCGTGTAAACGAATTCTCTTTTGGTTTTGGCAAAATTTTATGGCACAAAAAAGTAGGGGATACCGATTATCAAGTCCGCGCCATTCCTTTTGGCGGTTTTGTGGAACCGGCCGGGCCGATGTTTCATCCGCAAGATGCACCCGAGCCCCCCAAACCCTATGAGTTTGCGGCCAAAAAATGGTATGCCAAATTTTTTATGGTAGTCAACGGTGCCCTTTTTAATTATCTGTTCGCCGCCGTTATTTTTAGTGCGCTTATCTATATTAAAGGCGCGCCGGAAACGGACCCGTTGCTTATCAAGGCCGAAATTGGCAGTGTAGTAAAAGGTTACCCGGCCGAACAATTATCTTTACAGGCCGGGGATATTATTACCCGGGTAAACGGACAAGCTGTTTCCAACTGGAAGGAATTAACCGAGGCATTACAAAACCGCCAAGGGGATTTGTCCCTTACCTACCGGCGCGAAAACGAAACAAAAGAAGTATTCTTAAAAGCAAACGATTTTAAAGCCGGTGAACCTACCACCTTAGGGATTACCGCACCATTAGAATACAAACCGGTTTCTTTATGGGAAGCCATTAAATTCGGGCCCTATCAATGTTACTACTGGACCAAGCTCTCTTTAACTTCTTTAGGAAGCAGTTTTAAGCAAAAAAAGGCGCCCGAGTTAGCCGGCCCGATTGGTATTGTAAACATCATCCACCAGGCCGCGCACCGTAATTGGACGGATTTTGTATTCTTAATTGCGCTTTTGTCAGTAGCGGTAGGGATGTTTAACTTGTTCCCAATTCCGATATTGGACGGCGGTTATGCCTTGGTGTATTTATGGGAAGGATTAACCAATAAATTACCTACCGAAAAAACCTTAAACGTGGCTGTAAATTGCGGGTTGTATTTGCTGATTCTTTTGGTAGTATATGCGTCGTATTCGGATATTAAGCGTATTTTCTTCCCGGTTAAAGCGCAAACCGCTATTACGGAAACAACGGAGCAACCCACCGAGGAGGCAAACCATGTACAAGACTAGGCTTGTTAAGGTGGGCCCTTACACTTTAGGCACCGGGCACCCGGTGCGTGTACAAAGTATGTGCAATACGGATACGCATGACGTATCCGCCACGTCTAATCAAATCAATTTATTGGAAAATGCCGGTTGTGAAATCAACCGCGTAGCCGTACCGGATATGGACGCGGCTAAAACCTTGGGCGAAATAAAAAAACGGATTCACTCCCCCCTCGTGGCGGATATCCATTTTGATTATAAACTTGCCTTGGAAGCCATTAAACAGGGCGTTGATAAAGTACGCATTAACCCCGGCAATATCGGGGCCATAGAAAATACGAAGGAAGTTGTACGTGCCGCCGCTGACAAAGGAATTGCTATTCGTATCGGAGTTAATGCGGGAAGTGTCAAATACTTAAAACAAGTGCAAGGCCGCATGGAACTTTCCGACGAAAAATGGGCCGAAGTCATGGTGAACGAAGCCCTGGAACAAGCGAACATTTTAGAACAACTTAATTTTAAAAATGTGGTTGTTTCCTTAAAATCGGATAATTTTAAGCGTACGGTTTTGGCTAATGAACTCTTTGCCAAACAAAGTGATATCCCCTTGCATATCGGGCTTACCGAAGCAGGCAGTTTTTTAAGCGGAACGGTAAAAAGTTCCGTGGCACTTGGTACATTATTACAAAAAGGGATCGGGGCTACCATTCGCGTTTCTTTAACCGAGGATCCGCGCTTACAGGTACGCACCGCCTATGAAATCTTAAAGGCGCTTGGACTACGAGAATACGGCCCAAACTTGATTTCTTGCCCGACGTGCGGACGCACCCAAGTAGATGTAACGGGAACGGTACACGCCCTGGAAGAAAAAATTTATAACGATAAATCCTTGCGTGAAAAAGCCACCGGCCTTAAAATTGCCGTGATGGGGTGCATTGTCAATGGCCCCGGGGAAGCGCGCGACGCCGATTTCGGTATTGCAGGCGGTAAAGGCGAGGGCTTATACTTTGAACACGGACAAACCATGTTCAAACTCCCCCAAGAAAAATGGGTAGATTTTTTGATTGATAAAATTAACACCTGGAAGAAATAACTATGAAAAAGATAATTACCTTACTACTTTGTTTAGGAATGTTGGGCGCGTGTGCTACTACAAATGAGCAAACGGATAAAAAACAGCAGGCAAAACGGACGTATCAGGCAGATAATATTCCACGTTCCATAGATAAAATTATTATGAGTATAGAAGGATGTACAAAAGAATTTGCTTTTGAAGCCATGGGATTACCATCTGGGGAAAAAACAATTGACGGTAATAAATATTTTGAGTGGAGCATAGTTACGACTTACTACCCTGAAAAAGTAGAAAAAACTACTTGTACCATACACGCACATGTTGACAAGAAAGGAATCATAGATCATGTTTATTACACAAACATTGCTGATGGATGCAAAAGTTATTATGTCCAAATCGTTCGTTACTATCGCACTCATTCGGCACAATCGGCACAAACTTGCCCCAATCGTACGGAATTTTACGGGAAATCTGTTATTACTAAGGAATACTAAACTATGAAATTATCACAATATTATATCCCTACACTTAAAGAAGCACCGAAAGACGCCGATACCTTATCGGCTAAACTCATGATTCGCGCGGGACTCATCCGTAAACTGGCCAGCGGACTATATGAATGGTTGCCGCTTGGTTTACGTGTACTAAAAAAGGTAGAAAACATTGTTCGCGAAGAAATGGATAAAGCCGGCGCGTGCGAAGTATGGCTGCCCGTTGTGCAACCTAAGGAACTGTGGGAAGAGAGCGGCCGTTGGACGTTTTACGGTAAGGAACTCTTGCGCTTTGAGGACCGTAAAAAAGCCGAATTCTGCATTGCTCCTACCGCCGAAGAAGTCATTACGGACCTGGTGCGCAAAGATATTTCCTCTTATAAACAACTACCCGTTTGCTTATATCAATTCGGCACCAAATTCCGCGATGAAATCCGCCCGCGTTTTGGTGTCATGCGTGCACGCGAATTTTACATGAAAGATGCCTATTCCTTTGCCGCTAATGACGAAGATGCCTCTACCTGGTATAAGAAAATGTATGACGCCTATCAACGTATTTTTACGCGTTGTGGGTTTAAATTTGCAGCCGTAGAAGCCGATACCGGCTCTATCGGCGGAAACTTTTCGCATGAATTTATGGTGTTGGCCGATACCGGCGAAGATACCATTGCTTCCTGCCCGGCGTGCGGATATGCCGCCAATACGGAAAAAGCGGAAATTCAGCCCCCGGCCGAAGTGAAAATACGGGAAGAAGAGTTAAAACCCATTGAAAAACGCAATACGCCTAATGCCCATACGGTAGAAGATGTCGCCCAACTATTAGGCGTCGGTACGGATAAACTGATTAAACTGTTGGTGTTTACCGCAGACGGTCAACCGGTTATTGCGCTTGTTCGTGGCGATCATGAATTAAATGAATTTAAATTTAAAGCCCTCTTAAAATGTAACGAGCTTGAGAAAGCCAGTGAAGAGGTATACACACAGGTAACATCTTCCCCCGTTGGCTTTGCGGGAGCTCAAGGGCTTAAAGAAAAGAATCCAAATATAAAAATCTATGCCGATAACTATGTTAAAAATATCGTAAACGGGGTAGCGGGTGGTAACGAAAAGGATGTACACGTTGTCCATGTAACCCCTCAGCGCGATATTAAAGTAGATGTCTATGCGGATTTGAAAATGGCTTCCGCCGGCGATAAATGCGCCAAATGCGGGGCTGCGTTTACCTTTAAACGCGGGATTGAAACAGGCCACGTGTTCAAACTGGGCACCAAATATTCCGCCGCTATGCACACCACTTTCTTGGATGAAAGCCAAAAAGCCCAACCCATGATTATGGGGTGTTACGGAATCGGTATCAGCCGTGTGGTAGCTGCCGCTATTGAACAAAGCCACGACGAGAACGGTATTATTTGGCCGGCTCCTTTGGCGCCGTTTGATGTGGCACTAGTAGCCATTGATTATGACTCTAACCCTGAGGTAAAAAAATATACGGATGAAATTTGCGCCGCCTTGGAAGAAAAAGGTCTGTCTGTATTAGTGGACGACCGAGACGAGCGTCCCGGTGTGAAATTTAAAGACATGGACTTAATCGGTTTGCCGTATCGGTTAGTGATTAGCAGCCGCACGGTAAAGGACGGCCAATGCGAATACAAAAAACGCAACGAAAAAGAAGCTGTACGTTGGACGTTGGCAGAGGCGGTTTCTAATTTGTTAAAAGAAGTTCGTTCGTAATTTAATTCACTCAAAAAAAAGGCAGACCGTTTGGTCTGCCTTTTTTTATATAGGATACTACTAGAAGCTTACCCCGGCGCGCAAACCGTATTCACGGGTGGTATTGAACGGCTCAATTCCACCATAAAAGTATCCCATACCGCCGCCGATATCTTCCACATAATAGTAGTTCCATTTAGAATTTTGGATTTTCCAGTAGCGCACAAAAGGCTCTACAAAAATACCAATCTGGCCTATGTTTTGCTCGGCCTTTATGCTGGCACGGGCTCCAAAACCTTTCCGTTGGCTGTTCATCATATCTCTAAAAGCAGGGTCAAAACGGCTCATGCCGCTTTTTTGTTTTCCCCCTAACAACCAATCAAATTCCCCTTTAAGCGTTAGTTTGAACGAGGAAGTGGCTTGCCAGGTAAAATCAGCTCCAAGGGGTACGTAAAGATAATTAGATTCACGCAAATAGCCGGAATCCGATTTCTTATGTTGTTCATCCCGCAGGAAACGATACGCAATACCGAGGAAAGGATCTAATATCAATTTGTTTTCCGTTAGATAAACACGTCTGCCAAATAACAAGCGGGCATCAATATACCAGTCGTGAATTCCCGTGGTGGAAGATGGCCCTACCACGTTTCCGGCGCCATCTTGCAACCAGCCGTCATAATCTACTTTTCCGGTCATATAGAGTAGTTCAACAGACATGAAATTATCGTTTTCTCCCCAAGCTTCGCTCATCAAGGAATGAATTGTATATTTCAAATCAATTCCTTGCATTTTACCGGACAACTTAATAGGGTAATCCATATGCGGCTCCCGGTATACATAGTCCGAATACTCTAAACCAATTTCTAATTTATTTTTCTTGGGAGAAACCTCTTCATCCAACTCATATAAATAAGACGTTTTCTTACTCGGTTGATAATCGGAAGATCCGTACATGATTTCATATTCGCGGTCAAAATTGAGCGCGAACAGGGGACAAGCAAAGTCGTTGCATATTATTCTATTCTCCTAAGATTAAAAAGCTCTTTCTATTATAACACAAATAAGAAGAAAAACAATATGGCATAAAAAATCCCTCCGGCTGGCCCGGAGGGATTCGTCACCAAATTTCTTGCTTTAAAACCGCATGCCTACACGCATCATAGCTGTGTGGAATTGTAAGTTTCTATCCTTGTGGAAAGGCGTTAAATCTTTATCACTGATAAAGGCATAATTGTAGCGATATTCCAGCCCGGCAAACATCCAGCAAGTAATATCGTACTGTACACCCAACCCGGCATAGAAAGAGGCCCCCCATTTATTTTCACTGGTGTTTAGCGTATCCGTAACACTCTTGATACGGGCATTTGCCATACCTACCCCCATCGGCATATACACTTGGAACATATCAAACGGATTGACGGTTAATTTTCCCGCTAGGGATATATTGTGCGTATATAAGCCGTGGTAATGACGATCATCATGTGTTTTCCCGCGCGGGTGAAGCATGGCATAATCTAACCCCAAAGCCAAATGCGATCCCATACTTTTAAGGATACTTATATCTGCCGCCAAGCCGTTGGTAGCATAGCGGTCATTTCTATCGTCTTTATTGTAGGAGATTGTCTCTCCAGCGGCCAAAGAAATTTCCATTCCTTTCGCATTAGCCTGAGCGGTTTTGCTGGGCTGATAGGTGGCATAGACTATTCCTTCCGTATTCTTTTTCCCTTTCGGGTTGGTTACGGTTTGTTCGGCTACCCCATAATTTGTAATTCCTTTATTATTTTTTACCCGAACATCATATACATCTGTGGTGGTAGTGGTGGTATTTACTTTTAAAGTAGGCTCCCCCTGCTTAAGTACGGCCTCATTCGCCGCATGGGTGGCTTGCTGGCTGGCGGAATGTTGAACCGCTGTGGCATGATGGGCCGCCGCTTTATGCGCAGATGTTGCTGAGCGGTGAGTTTGTGTAGTAGGCAGTGTATAGGTTATATCCTCCCCCTCTACCACTACCCCCGCCGGCGTTTGAGCGGCCGCAACCGCCCCGTAAGTAACGCTATTTTGTTGTGCAAAGGCCAAACTGGCTATCAATAACACAACAATAGCAATAACGATGACATGTGTTTTTTTCATGTATTTTCCCCCTCATTTAAATAACTACCTTCTTATTTTAATCAGGACCGTTTATACAGGCAACTTTAAAAATTAATTAGAACCGGAACCTGATTTGACAAGCTTCTGGCTAAATGTTAAGATATTTATAGTAAGAGCGACTTGACAACAAGTCGCTCTTTGCTTAATACCGCTCATAAAGGAGCTTATAATGAGAGACGCCAAAACCATTGAACAAACCGTTGCCAACGCATTGGCAAATGATAAGGTAGAGCTGGTAGACTTGGTCATCCAAAACCAAGGCAAGAAGAAATTACTTCAATTTTTTGTAGATAAGGTAGGCGGCGTAACGCTGGACGATTGCGGCGCCCTAACGGACAAAATAGATGCCATCTTGGAAATGGAAAACTTGGTAGAAGGTGCTTATATTTTAGAGGTATCTTCTCCGGGAGTGAACCGTGTTTTAAAGAAACCGGCCCACTTTAAACAATTTATTTCGCAGCGTGTGAAAATCGTACTTAAAGTACCTTTGGAAGGCCGCGGATTTTTTACCGGGGTGATCGCTTCGGCCGATGACCACGAATTTGTATTAGACGACGGGACCAACCAGTACCACTTCGCCTACGACAATATCAAAAAAGCTAACTTGGACCCTGTCCTTGAATTTTAACTAAAAAAGGAGACTCAACTATGGAAGGAACAGCAAAAGATTTAATTTTAGCCTTAGAAGGCTTGGAAAGAGAAAAAAACATTAAACGAGAAGATATTTTAAAAACCATTGAGGACGCTTTGGTATCAGCTCTTCGCAAAAATTTGGGTAAAACGGCCCAAATCAGCGCCAAAATTGACGTGGAACAAGGCTCTGTAAAAGCGTTTCAAATTCTTAATGTGGTAGAGGTAGTTACTAATCCGGAAATGGAAATTGATGTGGCCGGCGCTAAAAAGTACCTCAAAAATCCTAAAGTGGGCGATACCGTCACCATCACGTTGGAAGTAGAAGACTTTTCCCGTATCGCTGCCCAAATTGCCAAACAAGTTCTTATTCAAAAAGTACGCGGCATTGAACGCGATAACTTTTACAAAGAATTTAAACCGCGCGAAGGCGAAGTAATTACCGGCTCTGTCCGCCGCTTCTCCGATCGCGATATCATTGTGGATTTAGGTAAAGTAGAAGCCATTTTACCTTACTGTGAACAAATCAAAAAAGAACGTTATTCTAACGGTTCTCGCATTAAAGCTATTATCGCTAAAGTATTAAATCAAAATGATTTGGCCAATGTAGGAGACGATCCGGTCCTTTCCCGCTACAAATCGGCCGCCTTTAAGATGGATAAAGGGCAGCGTGGGCCGTACGTAATTTTGTCCCGTGCAAATGGCAAATTCCTGGAAGAATTATTCAAAGTAGAAGTGCCCGAAATCAATGAAGGAATCGTGGAAATTAAAAATATCCAACGCGATCCGGGTTTCCGTGCTAAAGTCATGGTTTCCAGCATTGATAATAAAATTGATCCCATCGGCACTTGTGTAGGGATGCGCGGAATTCGTATTCGTGCCGTTATGAATGAACTTTCCGGCGAACGGATTGACCTTATCAATTATTCCGACGATATTTCTACGGTTTTGATGAATGCCATTGCCCCGGCTAAAGCAGATTTCGTAAAAATTGATAGCGTAGCTGAAAAACGAGCTACTATCATTGTACCGGATGACCAATTAGCTATTGCCATTGGAAAAGATTGGCAAAACATTAAATTAGCTTCCCGCTTAACGGGTTGGGATTTGGAAGTGAAGAGCGAATCCCAAAAAGCCCAAGAAGGTAAAGAAGCCACCGATGCCATCCAAGCTGTTTTTGCTAATGTGGAAGGTATTGGTCCCAAAATGGCGGAAGTGTTGCAAAAATCCGGTTTTACCAGTGTAGAACAACTGGCTTCCGCTACGCCGGAACATTTATCCACCGTACAAGGCATCGGAGAGAAAACAGCTGCCAAAATAATTGAAGGGGCCCAAAAATATATTGCTGCACAAACGGCCCAACCGCAGGAGGTAGCCAATGACCAAGAAAGCAAGTAATAAAGAGGAAGAAGCTACCCCCAAGAAAAAAGCGACTACCGCTTCAAAATCAGCCGCCAAAAAACCCGCGGCCAAAAAGGCTGTCGCCACTAAAACAGCAGCCAAAAAAACAACCACGGCTAAAACAGCCGCTAAAAAGCCTGCTGCAAAAAAAACAGTAAAGGCAAAAGCTGCTAAGGAGCCCGCTAAAAAAACGGCGGTTACTGCTTCTGCCGATAAATTATCTAAACCACACGTAAAAGAACCGGCCCCGGTGCAGCCGGTGGTGACTCATACGCCAACACCGGAAGCAAAACCGGCCGCTAACCCGACTCCTAAGCCGCAACCGGTGGTCCACAAATCGGCCCCTGTTGCACAACCGGTGAAACAACAACCGCTGCCACAACCAACTCAATCGGCCGCTCCTAAACCGGCTACGGCCCCTCGGCCATCCGTTTCTCAACCGGGTGTAGATCGCCACGGGCATGCCAAATCCGTACCGGTACAAGAAAAACCGAAAGATGATAAGGTCGTTCGCATTGTAGGACAACCCACCGTGAAAGAATTAGCAGAAAAAATGAACTTTCAGACGAATGATTTTATCAAAAAGCTCATGACCATGGGCATTTTCGCTACGATTAACCAACGGCTTGAAAAAGACATGATTGAACTAATTGTGGATGAATGTGGCTTTAAAGCGGAATTGGCCGAAGAAGATTTAACGCAAGAAACATTGGCCCTTATGGAAACGGAAGATGATCCCGCTTCTTTTCAGCCGCGCAGCCCGGTTATTACGATCATGGGACACGTAGACCATGGAAAGACCAGCTTGCTGGATGCTATCCGCAAATCTAACGTAGTCGCCGGTGAAGCGGGAGCGATTACCCAACATATCGGTGCCTACCGGGTAAAAACACCCCGTGGTGTGTTGACATTTTTAGATACTCCCGGTCACGAAGCTTTTACAGCCATGCGTGCCCGCGGGGCGCAAGCAACGGATATTGTGGTACTGGTTGTTTCCGCCACGGACGGAATCATGCCCCAAACCATAGAAGCTATGGAACACGCCAAAGCCGCCAAAGCCCCGATTATTGTAGCCGTTAACAAAATTGATTTGCCCGGTGCCAATCCGGACCGTGTTAAACAAGACCTGGCGGCCCGCGGCCTCGTGCCGGAAGAATGGCAAGGAAGTACTATTTTTGTGGAAATTTCCGCTAAGAAACATATCAATATTGATAAGCTTTTGGAAATGATTGCCTTGCAAGCGGAAATTATGGAATTAAAAGCCAATCCCAACCGTCCGGGTGTAGGGGTTATCTTGGAAAGCAAGCGCGATAATAAACGTGGCGTAGTAGCCACCGTACTTGTACAAAAAGGAACCATGAAAATAGGCGATCCTTTCATTGTGGGTACCAACTACGGCCGTATCCGCGCGCTGATTGATGAGAATTCCCAACGGTATCAAAAGATCGGCCCCAGTGTGCCGGCTGAAATTTTAGGGATTAACGGAGAACCTCCGCAAGTGGGTGATACGCTTTACATTATGTCTAGCGAAAAAGAAGCCCGCTACGCAGCCGAAAAACGTAAACTAGCCCAAAAAGCCGATTCGTTTGCCCACCGCAAACAAGCTTCTCTCATGAACTTGGCTAAGACGGAAGAAAACGGCGGAAACGCTGTCAAGAAGTTAAGCTTAATTTTAAAGGCAGACGTGCAAGGATCTATTGAGGCCATTAAAGACGCATTGTTGCGTATTCCATCGGATGAAGTGGAAGTGGATATTATTCTTTCCGCTCCGGGTAACGTAAACGAATCGGACATTTTGCTGGCCAAGGCCAGTAATGCCGTTGTAATTGGTTTCCACGTAGACGTGGAAAATAAAGCCCAATTGGAAGCCGAACGTGAAGGCATTGAAATCCGCCGCTATACGATTATCTTTGAACTCTTGGAAGATATCAAAGCCGCTATGGAAGGATTGCTGGAGCCCGACGTAGTGGAAACCGTTGTCGGCACCGCTACCATTAAAAAAGTAATGAAACTAAGCTCCGGGCTTATTTCCGGTTCCTTAGTAGATAGCGGAACGGTCTTCCGCGGTTATGAAGTCCGTATCAAACGCAACGGCGAAGAAGTCGGCCATGGAAAGATTGGCGGTTTAAAACGCTTCAAAGATGATGTAAAAGAAGTGGAGAAAGGATACGAATGCGGTATCTTGATTGAAGGATTTAAAGGCGTTGCCGAAGGGGACGTCATTGAATGTATCAAGAAAGAAAACGTAACCCGCCGTATCAAGATGTAAACGAATTAGTTTGACACAAAAAAACACCTCCCATAATTGGGAGGTGTTTTTTGCAATAAACTTATTTAATAATACCCTGTCCGTTGCTGGCAATGGATTTGCACATAGACGTAGCATTGGTTCCATCTCCCACAAACGCATTGCCCACTGTTTTCGTGCAAAGGCGGGTCAAAGTACCATCCGATCTAAGTTGGATTTGAATGGCATATTGTTGATCGCCGGTATTCACAACAGTCCCGTTATTCGCACGTTGAGCCGTGGCCCAAAAGGTATCCGCACCATCTGCGTTTTTAATTTGAATGTTGAAGTTTTGGGTTCGGGCCTGACTGGGATCGTTTGTTAAAATCCCGGGCATTTCCACATCCAGCAAGTTCATATTGTTGGTGTAAGTACCGGTAGCCATTTGATAAATTCTCTGGGCTCTGGAAATATCACCTAACAATTGAATGGCCTCCGTTGCACGCGCTTTTTCTACCGCTTTTACGTACTGCGGCAAGGCAATGGAAGCTAAAATACCGATGATTAATACAACCACCAGCAATTCAATCAAAGTAAAACCTTTCTTCATAAGTAATCTCCTATATTCTAGAATAAAAGGGCATACTACCCCCCTTTAGAATAGTTTAGTGCATTTTTAAAAAAAATGCAAGGGGTTTTAAAATGATATAATAAACTATATGATTGATAGAATAAAACGTTTAGAAGCCCTTTTACTGGAAGAAATCAACACCCTTGTTTCCAAAAAAGCCGCCAATGGAGATTTTGGCGGATTTGTGACGATTACGGCGGTACACATTTCAAAAGATTTATCAATGGCAAAAGTGTTTTTTTCCGTATTCGGTAGTCCGGAAGACCGCAAAAAAACGCAAGAATCACTTAACATGCTACGCAAAGAAATTGGCGCCCAACTACGCGGCCGATTACATTTGAAACGGATTCCGTCTTTTTCTTTTGAATATGATGACACCCCGGAAAGAGCTTCCCGGGTGGAAGCCATTTTCCAAGTTATTGAAAAGGAACACTCCCATGAACAATAGAGCAGAAAGTTTGCAGCAAATTTGGCAAGCCTTGCACCGGGGTAACAAATTTTTTATTGCCGGGCATTTAAACCCGGATGGAGATTCCCTGGGTTGTACTTTAACCATGACGTCCCTGTTGGAACGTTTGGGAAAGACCGTCTATGCCTATGCTGCGCCGGCCATTGGAGATGATCTGACATTTTTACCTGGGCTGGATAAAGTACATGTAGGAGTACTCCCCCAAAGGCCTGATTTTGATACCGTCATCTTGTTGGAATGTTCCGATAGACAACGCGGGGGCGATTTGGAAACGATCCTCCAAGCTGCCAAGACCCTCATTAACATTGACCATCACCTGGTAAGTGATGCTTACGGACATATCAACCATATAGATTCTACCGCTTCTTCCACGGCGGAAATTGTTTTTCAATTATTTGAAGAATCCGGAGAAGAATCCCTTCTCCCCACCCCGCAGGAAGCTACCTGTCTTTATACCGGGTTAGTTACCGATACCGGGCGTTTTGTTCACTCCAATACCACCGCAGAAGCTTTGCGGGTGGCCTCCGCTTTGGTTGCGTTGGGGGCTGACGTACAACAAATCAACCAAATTATTTATTTTACCAAGTCCTATATTGCACTTAAACTATTAGGCCGTGCCTTGGAAAAAATGGAAATGCGTTTTGATAACAAATACAGCCAAATTATTTTGACGAAACGTGATTTTGAAACTTTCGGGGCTACACCGGCCCAAACACAAGGAATCGTCAGTCAACCCACTATGATTCCGGGCGTGGAAGTCTCTGCCCTCATTAAAGAAGAAACAGATAAGGTATCGGTCAATTTACGTTCCCGGGGAACCGTAGACGTAAGCAGCATTGCGCAGCAATTCGGGGGTGGCGGTCATGCCCGGGCGGCCGGATTTAAAGTTACCGATAAAACCGTTACAGAAGTAACGGACGCATTGGCCGAAGCCGTACAAAAAGTCGTGCAGACCGTTGAATAGGGTGCCTTGTGCCTAGCGGAATTTTATTAATAGATAAGCCGAAAGATTTTTCCTCGCATGATATCATTGCTATTGCCAGGCGGGTTTTACAAGTAAAGAAAATCGGGCATAGCGGCACATTAGATCCCATGGCAACGGGATTGCTAATTTTGTTAGTCGGCCGGGAAGCTACCAAACAACAAAGTATATTCTTACGATTGGACAAAACATACACGGCCACCTTGTCCTTAGGTACGTTGACCGATTCGTGGGACGCCTACGGAGAAGTCATTTCCCAACAACCGGTCCCCCCGCTTACACAGGCGCAAGTAGAACAAGCCACCTTAGCATTGACGGGAACCATTGAACAACCCATTCCCTTTTTTAGTGCAAAAAAAATCAACGGTAAACCCATGTATGCCTTGGCCCGGAAAGGAACCGATTTAGAACGTAAATATAACCAAGTAACCGTACAATGGCAACAAGTTAAATTAACGGATGAAAAAACCATTACATTTACGGTGCATTGTTCTTGCGGTACCTATGTGCGAGCATTGGGATACTTGCTGGCGCAAAAGCTGGGGACTGTTGGGCATTTAAGACAGTTACGGCGGTTACAAATCGGCCCGTATCAAGTGGCAGAATCCTTTGACGGGAATTTGTTAAAAACTACCGATCCGAAGGTACTAAGCCAGCGCATAAAAGCTATTGTATGAAAAAAAGAGCAACCCATTTTATAACCATCGGGACCTTTGACGGCGTGCATGCGGGGCATCGCTTCTTGTTGGCGCAATTAGAAATGTTGGCAGCAAGGTACCGGTTAAAACCTCTTGTTTTGTATTTTCCCCTCCCACCCAAAACATTACTGGGCACTAAACCTGAAATGACGGTTCTTACCTTGCCCAAAGAAAAAAAGCAATTATTACAAGCGTTGGGCACCCCGGCCAAACCGTTAGACTTTGCCACCTGCCGCAATTTATCTCCCCAAGTTTTCTTAGAAGATATCCTCATTAAAAAATTTAAAATTGGCGGCATTTTAGTCGGGGCTGATTTTGCCTTTGGGAAAGATCGCCAAGCCGGCACAAGTTGGTTAGAATCCTATTGTAAAAAAATCGGTATTATATTTGAAAAAACCAGGTTTTATAAAACCGGTACCCAAAAAATTTCATCCTCTTTAATTCGCAAAATACTGGCTAGCGGTGATATAGCCCGTGTCAATGATTTATTAGGACGCCCCTACCAATTAACCGGCAAAGTAGTTAAGGGTAAGCAATTAGGCCGGCACTTGGGTTTTCCTACGGCTAATTTGAGTACGGGCATTTATAAAATATTGCCGTTGGGCGTGTTTGCCGTCAAAGTGTGCGTAGGAAAAGAAATATATGACGGATTTTGTAACATTGGATTTAGACCGACAGTAAATCCGCTAAGCGGGAAATTACCTTTGGTAGAGGTACATATTTTTAATTTCAATAAAAATATTTACGGTCACAACGTAACCATTTGGTTTATCCGAAAATTACGTGACGAAATGAAGTTTGGCAGTTTACCCCTTTTAGTTGATCAGCTCAAGCAGGACCGTAGGCAAGCCAGCCAAATTTTACGCCGGTGTAAATTTGATCCCTCAAAAAAAGAGCTTCTGTAAGAAGCTCTTTTAAAATGTAAATATTTTTTCTTAATCTTCGTTATAATCGCGTACAAAAAATACGATATAGGTTAACCACGAAGCCCCGAAAAATATCCAAAAGCAATAAGAAAACCACCACAATTTATTAAGCGGATTGTAATCGCTTAAAAGAGAACCGATAAACAGCCGGGCTAATACCACGGTCAAATAACACCATATTAACAAAACAACCGCTTTTAGCACTACATCACACGTGCCCAGTAGCATGCCTTTTTCTTCATAAGGTTTTCTGATAAAAGCTAAAAATTTTTGCATAGTTTTTCTCCGGGTTATAATCTATCAATAATTCCAATTGTTTAGCAATTCATCGGCCTCTCTCCATGCCTGATCGGCCGCATCTTGCGTTTGTTGAGCGGCTTGATGAAGGTTCTGCTCCATTTTGGCAACCGGTTTATTTAGTTGCTCATCCACTCGTTGTGCCTGCTGAGTTACATTTTGTTCGGCACGGTCGTAAAGATTTTGCGTCTTTTGCTGGGCTCGTTCAATTGCTTGATTGGCTTTTTGTTCGGCCCGGTTTGCCTTTTCTACTGCGCGGTCATACGCATCCTGCGCCGTCTGTTGAGCCCGTTGTTCGGCCTGTTGCGCCGTTTGTTGGGCGCGTTGTTCGGCTTGTTGAACCGTCTGTTGCGCGCGCGTATAAGGCTGTTCAATGGCTTTATCTGCCGTCTCTACCAGCAGGGCATTGGCTTCTTGAGCGCCTTGTTTAGCAGTATTTTGCACTTGTTCGTAAGCTTGCGCGGTTCGGCCCAATGCCTCTGAAGCGGTTTCATTAAACATTCTATCTGCTTCATCAAAAGTGTCAGATACGGGTTTGACAGGAGCAGGCGTTGTTTCTATTGTCTTGCCGACGACCTCCGATGTCTGTGGGGCCGTTGTAGAAATTGTTTTGGTAGTAACGGTGCGTGATTTTGTTACGGTACGACCCGGTTGCGAGTCATCTTTATTAAACGACCAATATTCAGCTTCGTCTTCAGTCCTACTTTGTTGGGTAGTGGACACCAAGACTCCATGTACACGAGAAGAAGGCGCATACCCTTGCGTGTTAGTTACCGAGGTAGTAGTAGTGGTGGTAGTAACGGAGGGTTCTTCCACAAATACCCCTTGTATTTGGGCAGGTTGCTGCGCTCCGGGCTCATAATCCAAAAGCGGTTCCTGCCAGAGATCGTCTTCGGATTGTGAATCCATTAAATACTCCGGTTCATTAAGAACTTCATTTTCCCACGCTGGGAAACGATCTGTGGGCACGTACGTGCGGGTAACCCGAACCCTTTTATTTTTAAAATAGGACTGTCCCCGGGAAGATTTTTTTTGTGAACGGGGATTTTGTTGTGTATACGTGGTAACTGTATATGTAACTAGCTTGGGCTTATTATCCTCTTCCGGTTCTTCGTTCAAACAATATTCCACCCGTTCTATCGTTGAGGAATAAGGATGTTTGTCTACGCGCGTTTCGCATGTAGACAGCGCCCATGTCAGGGATGCGGAAAGGAAAAATAACGCCACTAGAATAAAAATTTTTTTCATAATTACTCCGTAACAAAATAATAGTACATTTTGACACATTTTGCACGAAAAAAATAGAAAAAAACCATCCCGTATAGAAAAGGATGGTAAAAGTGTCACCGGGTGGGATCGAACCACCGACCTAGCGCTTATGAAACGCTCGCTCTAACCAGCTGAGCTACGGTGACGTAAATCTTATATATTTATTATAGCAAAACCGGCGCCAAGGGGCAAATTTTTATTTATACATGTTGTAAACGCCCAACGTGGCGGGCATTCCCGGCTGTTTGGCTTTTTCAAAATCTTGCTCGGCCAAATCCTTTTTATCCATATACAAATAGGTCGCGCCGCGCGCATTATAGACTTCCACGGCCGGATACACGCTCAGAACCGTAGAATAGTCCTCTACGGCTTCCTGCAATTTGCCCAACATAAAATAAATACCGGCACGAGAAAACAAATTCTTAGGATCATTCGGTTGCAACTGGATGGCCATTTCAATTATTTTTAACGCATTTTGATAATCGCCCTGAGCGGCCAAGGTACTGGCATAAGCACTGTAAGAGTCTGCGCTGTACGGATTTTGTTGCAAAACATGTTCAAAATCTGCCTGCGCCAAAGAATAATGGCCCAAAAAATAATGAGCAGAACCGCGGGAAGCATATGCTTCTAAACTTTCCGGATTAAGCGCAATGGCCCGATTATAGGCCTTTAAAGCCTTCTCATATTGTCCGTCTTTAAAATAACCGTCCCCCCTCACTAAATTTTCAGAAGAAGTAGGCAAGGTCGTGCACGCCGCTAAAGTAACTATTCCCGATAAAATGATTAACAATTTATTCATAAAGCCTCCCGTATTTTTAAATTATACAATAAAAGCTATACACCGAAACATAAAAAATATTAGAATAACGGTATATGAGCACAGAACCCCAAATCACTTTATTTATCATTACCAAAAATGAAGCCGCTCATATTGCGGCTTGTATTCAAAGTGCTAAAAACTTGGTACAAGAAACGGTCGTGTTAGATAGTTTCTCCTCCGATAATACCGTGCAAATCTGCCGGGATTTAGGAGCAAAAGTATATCAACAACCTTTTGAAGATTTTACGAAACAAAAAAATGCCGCCTTACAAAAAGTGACAACCGAATGGGCCTTGTCTTTAGATGCCGATGAAACGCTTACCCCGGAATTAGCCGAGGAAATCCGCCGTGCTGTTTCCAATCCGTCTTATGACGGATACGAGCTGCCCCGCGTCAACAATTTTTTAGGCGGCCGCATGTACCACGGTGATATCGGAAAAGAATATATTTTAAGATTAGTTCGCACTCAAAAAGCCAAATTTGAAGGTGGCAAAGTGCATGAACGGTTGGTTGTTTCCGGTATGACGAAAAAATTAAAACATGTATTTGTACACACGCCCTACGCGGATCTGGAAAATTACTTTACCAAATTTAACTCATATACCACGCTGGCTGCACAAACCCTCTATGAACAAAAGAGCCCCGACGGGAAACCACCGTTCTTAATGATACGGGCCACGTTATCCGTCCTGACCGGGTTTATCAAACGGTATATCGTAAAAGGCGGGATGTTAGATGGCATGCGCGGCCTTATATGGGCCGTTTTGTCCGCTTTCTATACTTTTGTAAAGTACACGAAACTTTGGTACCTTTTTGAAAAGAACCAACCTAAATAGGTACTTATCCGTTCTGTTTGAGTTTAGAGAATTTCGGATACAAGGTATCCATAAATAGATTTTCTTGTTTTTCCCCACCCAAGATTTTCAAATTGACGGATAATACATAAACATCTTTTTTCAACACATCGCGCCAATTATCGGGGAATTTAACAAAATCTTTAAACGTGGTAATCAGCGGTAAACCGCCGCGGGTATCCTCAAAACTTTGCAAATTCTCTAACGTATAATGTTGATGATCCGGAAAGCGCCACTTTTGTTTTAGTTCCAAACCGAGTCCTGTGAGGGTATTTTCAAACGTAACCGGGCTGCCTAACGCGCTAAAACAGGATACCGGGCCTTTTACATCTTTTAAATCCACTTTATTACCGCTACAAATATCCATGTAATAATCCGGCTCATGGACACTTTCTAAAATTTCAATAGTATCGTTATATTCCCGAATTTGGTCTTTAATATTTTCCAAATCGCGGGCAGGTACTTGTTCGCAATGAGTCAGTACTACAAGCGAAGCCCGTTTTAAAGCCGTTAAAGGCTCGCGCAAAATTCCGTACGGAAGCAACTGTTTATTTCCAAAGGGGTTTTTGGCATCTATAAGGACGATATTACTATCCCGCTCCAACGGAAAGTGTTGAAATCCGTCATCCAACAAAATAAGTTGGCTCTTGAACCGGCGCAAAGCTTCCGTTGCGGCCGCCACGCGGTTGGGTGAGATAACAATCGGTACCTTATATTGGCTAAGCACCCGACTCATCATAAAAGGCTCATCCCCCGCCAAACGCCAATCTGCATCCGGGTTATCAAATAAAACAACCGGTTTATCCGTTTTTTCTTGCCGTTTATACCCGCGCGAAACAATGGCCACGCGTATTCCTTCTTTGGCGAGTGTAGTGGCCGCCAGCAACACAGCCGTTGTTTTCCCGGTACCGCCGGCCGTAATATTACCGATACACACCACACGGGAATTTACGCTTTTGCTGTTTTTCCAACCGTTTGCGTAAGCGCTTTTATTAAGTGCCACGCCTGCCCCATAAAGTTTAGAAGCCGCCAACAAAACGCCCCGGCCCAGTATATTGTTTGACAAATTATCTCTTAATTTTAATAAATCCATAATATTTCCTTTTAAAAAACGGCTGTACATATTTTAGCATTTCCAGCGGATTTTCAAACAAACTGTTTAAAAATAAAATTTGTATAATAAAAACATGGGAGAAACACGATTCCAAAAAACCCCGGCCCACTTTGTGCAATACCTGGCTCTTAAAGCGGTTTGCGTCTTTGTCCGTCTGCTGCCCTATCGGGCAGCTGTTTTTTTGGGCCGGCAACTCGTCGGCTTCACCCGTTTTGTGCTACACAAACGTTTTAAACGCGTTTGCGAAGATATCGCCCGCGCTTTTCCGGATAAGTCCCCCCAACAAGTACATCAAATCGCCGTTGGATCGTGGTGCAACATGGGGCAAATTTTTGCCGAATTTCTTCAATTCAGTGCCATGGACGTCGCCGAATTTAAAAACTATTGCCGCATTGAAGGCATGGAAAAGCTGACCAAGGCCCAAGGGGTGAGCGGCGGAATCATTCACATCGGGCATTTCACTAATTGGGAAGCTTTTGGTCTGGCCGCCTCCGCGTATGGATTTGATAAAGCTGTTTTAGCCCAACGGGTGGATAATCCTTATGTGGACGAAGAAATCAACCGTCTGCGCAATATGTTCTCGGGAACAACCTTTTATAGTAACCACCAAGATAAACCTTTCTTGGCTTGTATGCGTTGGCTCAGAAAGAAAAAAATGCTGGGTATTTTATTTGACCAAAATACAATTTCCGGAGAGATGTGGTTTTCGTTTTTAGGAAGAACCGCTGCCTTTTCCCCCATTACGGCCCTATTAGCTATTAAGGCCCAAGTTCCCGTATTCCCGGTCTATGTTTCGCGTGATAATAAGGGACTATTAACTTGTACGGTATATGATCCCATCATTCCCCCTTCCACCTATACCTTAGAGAATACCCGTCAATTTACCAAAACGTTAATTGGGTATTATGAACAGTGGATCCGGCAAAATCCCGCCTCTTGGCTTTGGGCGCATAACCGTTGGAAACGCGAAGCCGAAGGAAATGCCTATTTAGAAAAACACCCTGAGGAACGTCTATGATAAAAGCGGTATTCTTTGACCGAGACGGCACCCTTATTTATGATTACGGTTATCTGTCCGTCCCCGACAAAGTGCACCCGTACAAAGGTGCCCCGGAGGCCCTGCACGCCTTACAAAAAGCCGGATATCATTTATTCATCGTATCTAATCAATCCGGGATTGGCCGTGGATATTTTACAGAAAAAGAAGCCCGTGACGTCAACCGCCGTTTATGCCAATTGTTCCGTCCGGCCCGTTTTGATGAAATCGTTTTTTGCCCACACGCCCCCAACGAGGGCTGTTCTTGCCGAAAACCTTTGCCGAAACTGGGGCTACAACTTGCCGGGAAATACCACATCGACCTCAAACACTCATTTATGATAGGCGATAAAAAATCCGACGTAGAATTTGGCCAAGCGTTAGGTTGCAAATCTATTTTAGTACGAACAGCCAACGGAAATAAACATCTTAAAAAATATCCAGATTTAAAACCGGATTTTATAGCTTCTACGTTACCGGTCGCCGTTCATGCTATTTTGCGGGAGAAAATATAATGAAACATGCCATCAAATTATTATGCAGTATTTGTTTAATGAGCGGATGTTGTTGCAATTGCTCGGTCCAAAAAGAACCCACCCCTTTACCGCAAGAAACAGTCCCCGTATCCGTCGCACAAACCGCGCCCGAGGACAAGGCCGCACCGCTTGAACCGACGCCGGCTCCACTTCAAGCAACCACAGCAACTAAGCCCGTAACAGAAACCAAACCTGTTCAAACAGCACCCATTCCAAAACCGGCAGTTGTCGCCAATACGGTTTCCGCCCACCAAACGACCGATACACCCAAAAGTCAAAGCCTTTCTCAAATGCCGGTTTCCGATACCCCCACAAAGCCGGTAGCCCCGGCTAAACCCGTTCCGGATAAAGCCGTATTTAAGGATGAGCCGCTTATTGATTTAAATGGCCGCTTGTTAAACCCGTTGGCTGCCCAAGTACCCACATCAGATGCTGCCCAATCGGTTGCTTGGAGAGCGGAACAATTAAAATATGGTATTTATTATTCTTTTGTAAAAGCAGGAACAGCCTATATCAAAAACCGCGGACTTATATCCGTAGACGGACGTCCGGCCTATGTGATTCAAACGAGTGCTTTTTCCGCCTCGGTAATTGACAGCGTATTTAAAGTGCGTGATATTAACCTTTCCTGGCTGGATGCTCGGGATTTTCACTCGTTAGGATATAGCCAAAGTCTGCGTGAAGGTAGATATAAACGGGACGAGTGGGTTCGCTTTGATTATCCCAAAAAAGAATATTACGGGCAAGTAAAAAAGAAAGCGGAGCCCCGTTCTTTCTCGGGCGAATTGACACAACCGGTATTAGATATGCTCACTTCGCTTTATTACGTCCGTTCCAAAACGTTGGAACCCGGCAAAGAAGTGGTTTTTGATATTGTAAACCGAGAAGAAAAATATCCGCTGGTGGTAAAGGTGCTAAGAAAAGAAACGGTAAAAACAGATGCCGGAAAATTTAAATGCATAGTAGTAGAGCCGCAATTTCGCGGGGAAGGTATCTTTGTAAGCAAAGGCAAAGATTTGAAAGTATGGCTGACAGATGATGAATATAAAATGCCGGTCAAAATGACCGTAGAAGTATTTATCGGCAGCGTATCTGCTGAATTATTGGACTACAAACGTAATTAAAGTATAATAAAATCATTGGTGGTGAAGATTATGCAAGCCAAGAATAACCGTTTAAAACGCATTTTGGATTCCTTTAAAGGAAAAGAGATTATCGTGGTAGGGGACGTTATGCTGGACCACTTCATTAAAGGTGCTGTCAGCCGTATCTCCCCGGAAGCGCCCGTACCGGTAGTAGATGTACGGCAAGAATTTTATGTCGCCGGCGGAGCCGGAAACGTAGCCGTTAACTTGGCGGCCTTGGACGCTAAACCGGTTATGATTTCCGTCGTGGGATCTGATTTAGGCGGCGAAATGTTAAAAGACTTTTTGCGCGGACAAAAAGTAGATGTAAACGGAATAACCGAGGATTTGGATCGGCCCACCACTCAAAAAATTCGCGTCATGGCCGACCAACAACAAATCGTCCGGTTTGACCGGGAAAGTAAAAAAACCATTTCCGCTGCCATTTCCAATGCATGCATGAAAAGCTTTGAGCAAGCGGTCAAAACCGCCCAAGGAGTTATCTTATCCGACTATGGAAAAGGCATGCTCAGCGACCAAAATATTCAAAAAATTATTTCCATTTGCCGCAAAAAACATATTCCGGTTTGCGTAGATCCCAAAATTGATAACTTCAAAAAATACAAAAATATTACTTGTATGACGCCCAACACAAAAGAAGCGTGGGAAGGCGCCGGTGAAACACCCAAATCCGGCGAGGCGGAAATGGAGCGGCTGGGCAACAAAATATTAAAAATGCTCCGCGCTGACTCTATTTTAATTACCCGCAGCGCAGAAGGGATGAGCTTATTTGAAAAAAATGCCAAAAAGCCTTATACCGTCCGTGCCACCGCTCGCGAAGTATATGATGTAACAGGTGCCGGAGATACCGTCATTTCCGTACTAACCTTAGCCTTGGCGGCCGGAGCTAATCTAAAAGAAGCTTCCGTCCTGGCCAATTATGCGGCGGGTATTGTTGTTGAAAAATCAGGCACGGCTACCGCCAGCCGCCAAGAAATTGAAGGAGTTTTACCATGACCGATGTATTAATTATCATTCCGGCCCGTTACGGTTCTTCCCGTTTACCCGGCAAAATTTTAAAACCGCTCTGCGGCAAACCCGTTATCCAGCACGTGTACGAAGCTTGCCTGAATACACAATTAGGGGATGTGCTTATTGCCACGGAATCCCCCCTTGTGGTGGCGGCTGCTGCCCAATTCGGCGGCAAGGCCGTTTTAACCAGTGAAGCATGCCAAAGCGGAACGGACCGCGTTTTCGAAGCGGCCCAAAACCGTCCGGAAAAGCTGATTATCAACGTCCAGGGAGATGAACCTTTTATTGAATCCCAAACGGTTCGGGCCGTAGCCGAATTGCTAAAAAATGATGACCGTTGCGATATTGCTACCGCTGTTTTTGCCATGCCGGACAACGACCAAGTTGACAATCCCAATATCGTCAAAGCTGTTCTGGCAAAAGACCGCCGGGCTCTCTATTTTTCGCGTTCCCGTGTACCCTATAAGCGGGAACAAACCGAAGAAAACAAACGTGCCCCGTATTGGCACCATTGCGGTATCTACGGCTATCGCCGCGAAGCACTTAACCGCTTTGTAACCTTGCCGGAAAGTCCGCTTGAAAAGTTGGAACGGTTGGAACAACTACGCGCGTTGGAAGACGGCATGACCATTAAATGTGCCGAAGTGCAACCTGCCGGACCTGCCATTGATACAGCGGCCGATTTGGCAGCAGCCGAAGCCTATTATGCTAAAATACATGCATAATCGTTGATTTTAATTTCTTAACAGGAGACTAAACATGTCTAAATTTATCGTAATCACCGGCGGTGTTGTTAGCTCGCTGGGGAAAGGAATTTCAGGAGCCAGCATCGGCAAGCTTTTACAATTAAACGGGTTGCGCGTAAATATGATTAAGTGCGACCCCTATATCAATGTGGATCCCGGCACTATGAGCCCTTACCAACACGGAGAAGTATTTGTAACCGTGGACGGGGCCGAGGCGGACCTGGACTTAGGGCACTACGAACGGTTTTTAGACGTCAACATGACCCGCGCCAACACCAATACAGCCGGAAACATCTATCAAACCGTTATTGATAAAGAACGCCGTGGCGAATATTTGGGTTCTACGGTGCAAGTTATTCCGCATATTACCAACGAAATAAAAAAACGCTTTACAGCTTTTGAAAATGACGCGGATGTGTCTATTATTGAAATCGGCGGGACGGTAGGGGATATTGAATCGTTGCCGTTCCTGGAAGCAGCCCGACAGTTACGTTTGGAAAAAGGGCCTCAAAATGTAATCTGTGTACACGTGACGCTCATTCCCTATATAGCGGTAGCACAAGAATTGAAAACCAAACCAACCCAACACTCCGTTAATAAACTACGTGAGGTCGGCATTGAACCCAGCATGCTCATCTGCCGCACGGAACGCCCGCTTAATGACCACCTGAAAGAGAAAATTTCTCTTTTCTGCAGTGTTCCTGCTAAGGCGGTTATTGAATGTGCCGATGCCAAGTCCATTTACCACGTACCTGAAATGTTCTATAAGCAAGAAGTGGATAAACAAATCTTGGCCTTGTTGGGGCTCAAACCTACCCAGGCGGTAGATCCTAAGCAATTTGAATTTTTTGACAGAGCTTTAAATCCATCCAAAACGGTAAAAATTGCCGTGGCCGGGAAATACGCGGAATTTCAAGAAGCCTATAAATCTATCCACGAAGCTCTACGCCATGCCGGCATGAACAATGATGCCAAGGTAGAAGTTGTTTATGTCAACACCGAAAAAGATGATGTATCCGACGAATTAAAAGATGCAGACGGAATTTTAATTCCGGGTGGCTTTGGTAGCCGGGGCATTCAAGGCAAAATCAACACCGTACGCTTTGCCCGCGAAAATAAAGTTCCCTTTTTAGGTATTTGTTTGGGTATGCAATGTGCTGTATTGGAAGCTGCCCGTAACTTATGCGGCTTACACGACGCTAACTCTACTGAATTTGATCCGACAACGAAAGATCCGGTGGTAGATTTAACTCCCCAACAAAAAAATGTAGTTTACAAAGGCGGCACCATGCGTTTAGGGAACTACACCGCTGATTTGAAAGCGGGTTCGCTTGCCCATCGTCTTTATGGTAAAGATCGCATTGAAGAGCGCCACCGCCACCGCTATGAATTAAACCCTAAATACGTAAAGCAATTGCAGGAAGTGGGGTTATACGTATCGGGCTGGCACGAGGGAGTCCTGCCGGAAATTGTGGAACGCACCGATCATCCGTACTTTATTGCCGGGCAGTTTCACCCGGAGTTTGGCTCCCGTCCCATGCGGCCTCATCCCTTATTTGACGGCTTAATTAAAGCCAGTTTAAAATATAAAGAAGAGCACAAAAAATAAGTTTCTTCCACACATAAGAAACCCCGGGTAAATAGCCCGGGGAATTTTTATGGTAAAACCTCAAAAAATATAGTATCTGTTTTCCCCTCGCAACTGACTTCTAACCGATATTTGCCGGCTTTAATCGGCCACCATGTCTGGCATGATTTTTGCGATTGCTTTTTACCGTTTAACTTCCACGTGCAAATAGAGGAGGCACAGTTTGCTTTCCATTGTAATTTTTGCAAAGAAGCCGAACTGGCCGGATCCCATTTATACACATCCCCCGCTGTTGGTGATACAATGGTTACCGGCCTTGAATTATAGGCATGTTGGCCTTGGCAAACCGGTGGCAAAAAATCTTTTGCAAATATTTCCTCTTGGGTATGTTGGCAAGTATTCCCGGCGCGTAAGCCGCTTTCACTACAAATAAGCTCCTGTGCAATCCCATCGGGCGTTTTAAAAGCGGGCGAGGGATACTTTTCATTTAGGTAAATAGCCAAATCGTGTAAAATCGGCCCAGCCCCCGTAATGCCGGAAACTTTTTGCATGGAAGAAGCGTCAAAATTCCCCGCCCATACCCCAATCGTCCACCGAGGGGTATAACCTAACGCAAAATTATCTTTATAATCTTTGGAAGTACCTGTTTTGGCCGCCATTTCAAAGGGAACAAATAACGGGGAATTAAGCCCAAACGCAGCCGAGCGAGCTTGGTTATCTTTCAAAATATGGCTGATGAGATAAGAAGTCTGCTCACTAAACACCCGCCGTGTTTTCCCCGGTAATTGGATCAGCGGCTCGTGTGCCAGCAATATGGGTTTATACATTCCCCCCCGCGCCAAAGTTGCATAGGCGTTAACTAAATGCAGCAATTGAACTTCCCCGTTTCCCAGAGAAATTCCTAATCCGTAAAATTCCGGTCCACGCCCTAATTCGGTAAGCCCCACTTCGTGCAACTTTTGTAACAAAGCCGGCACGCCAACGGTTTCCGCCGCTTTGGCAGCCGGGATATTATAGGAACACGCCAAAGCGGTACGTACCGTTATTTTCCCATGAAAATTTTTATCGTAATTACGCGGGCGGAACCCATCTTGGAAGAAAGTATCTTCGTCATCCAATAACGAAGACGGATTTAAAATTCCCTTCTCAAAAGCCGTAGCATATACAAAGGGTTTCAATGCAGAACCCGGTTGACGCAAAGCCAGCACGCCGTCCACTTGTCCTTGATTGGCTTGGTGATAAAAATCAGCCGAACCCACATAAGCCAACACCGCCCCGGTTTCGTTATCCAGCACGACAACAGCGGCGTTGGTTACTTGTTGTTCGGATAATTTTTGAATATGGGTTTTGACGAGTTCTTGAGCAAAAACCTGTAAATCTTTATCAAGAGAAGAACGCACAAAAGAAACTTCCGGGGGCAACAGAGGACGTAACATTTGTGTAAAATGCGGGGCTTCAAACGGCCGCTCGTTACCGCGTAAAACTATTTTTTCTTCTTGCGCCAACGTACGCATTTTCGGATCGATAAATTCTTCTTCCTCCATACGTTTGAGCACATAATCCCGACGTTTTAAGGCACGGGAATAATGTTTACGCGGATTATAATAAGTGGGAGATTTAATAATCCCTACCAAAAAAGCGGCTTGAGAAAGAGATAAATCGGCTGCATCTATTCCAAAATAAAATTGAGACGCAGATTGTACGCCTTGCGTCAAATTACCGAGTTCTAGGCGGTTAAAATAGGCCTCCAAAATTTCTTCTTTTGTGTGATCCTTTTCCATTGCAAAAGCCGCCCAGGCTTCTTCTGTTTTACCCCACCAGTTTTTTTTACGAGGCCGAAGCGAACGTACCAATTGTTGTGTAATCGTAGACGCACCGGATACGACCTCCCCCTTCTGCGAATTTTGCCACAAAGCCCGCAAAATGGCTTTACTGTCCACTCCTCCGTGTGAATAAAAACGCTTATCTTCCGCCGCGACGGCCGCCGCCACCAGCCACGGGGATACTTCACTTAAGGGTACCGGTTCGGCAAAAGTATCCTCAGATGACAAAAACCCACGCATGGGTGCGCCGTTTTTATCGGCAATTTGAGTAGAATAAGGCAAAAAAACTTCTTCCCCGCCCCAAGCCAGGCAGGGAAGAAGTCCTATTAAACACGCTATAAAAAACTTATACATCATTGAATTTTGATGGTAGAAGTTTCATTCCGCCCAAATACGGCCGGCTCATACATCAAGCTTGCCCACGCACTGGGATAAGAAAATTCGCCACGTACCGTAGCATTTACCAAATAAGAGAACTCATGTGTTCCCTCCGGCAAATAGTCGGCAAAAGCGGATATACGGTCTTGATACCGTTCCACCCGTCCGAAGGAATAGCTACCTCCCTCCCGGACATTCTGCGAAGCCGTAGCTAACTCCGTATTGATAATTTCTACGCCCGAGGGGATAAAATCTTCCACCACTACAAAATGCCGCGCAGCCGCACTGCGGACCGTAAGCGTAATACGATAGGGCTTCCCGGCCTGCAACGAAGTTACCGGCTTTCCTTCCGGAGTGGTAATGCGGCGGGAAACCTCAAAACCCGCATTTACCCGTTTGGTGTAAGCTTTGGGCTCATATTCCTGCGCTAAAGAGTAAAAAAGCGTACCTTGGCCCGTTTTAGAGAATTTAAAACGAGCTTCCGTACCCTCTCCGTATACATCTTGAAAAGGTATGGTCTGTAGGACCTGATTGGTGGAACGTCCTTGGAAAGTGTGTTTTACAGGCTCCGCTTTATTCCAAGAAACTTCGGCCGTAAAGTCCGGCGTGGTAGCTTCTAAAGTATTGTAATAGCGGTTTAATGCCCGGAAAACAGCCGCATTTTCACTCGTAGAGTTCCAATTTCCTTGAGCATTTAATTGTTTGAGCAACCAAGAAACGACTTCAAAAGATTGCGCAAACGGTTGGCCTGCTTCCAATAACGCATCCAAAGACAAGGCCGTAGCGGACACATCATTCAAGTGCAACCACGGCATCTGCGTCGGCACAGTAAAATAAACCGATAACGGCGTGTGTACAACCCGGTTTAAAATACGTTGAGCCAGCTGTTTTTGTATAGCGGATGACGATTTTAATACGGCAGAAGTTTTCAAAGTATAAGCAACGGCCGTAAGCGGCAATGTATCTTTGGAAGCATACAAGTTATTAAAAGCCGCTGCAACCGGTTTACCATATAAAGCTAAGACGTAAGCACTATACGCCCGGGCCGTTTGTGTTTCGTCATTAGAATACGTGAAAGCACGCTGCTGGTTTTTATTAAAAGATTTTTCTAACCAATTAGCGGCTTCTTGCAGATTCTTTTCCGGCACGTTGTAACCGGCTTTACGCGCCAAAGAGCAAACTTCTAACACATAGGCCGTTACATACGGATCAGGCATAGAATCTTTCCAGTATCCAAAACCGCCAGACATATGCTGATAAGCCGGAATGTTGTTTAGAATCTCCTGGGTGCGCTTTTTGAGTGCCGCCGCATCACTAGCCAATCCAAAATCTTCCACCAGTTGCATACCTTCAATAACCGGCACGATTTTGGACATTTGTTGCTCTAAACAATCATAGGGGTAAGTCATCAAATATACCATAGCCCCTTTCAAATTAAGTAACGCCGTAGAAGCCAACGAAAAGACTACCCGGTTGGCGGAATCTTCGGTTACTTGTCCGGGTTTATCCAACAACTCTTCCTGGCTTTTTTGTGTGTTGGCATACAAGGCTAACGTTTGTTTCTGCTCCACGGGCAATACTTGAATTTGTGCCAGCACTCCGTCTTCCGCTTGGCGACCTTTAACGCGGAAAGCGACTTTGGCACTTCCATTTTCCTGCGCTTGGCACGGCCAGCTTACCTCGCGGGCTTGCCCAAGCGGTACTTCTACAGATTGTACCGATTCCCCGGTAAGTTGCACGGTTCCTTCGCTTTGGGCAGAAACTTCAAAATTCCCTTTTTTGTCCTCGTAATTATATACTAGAGCACTGCACAAGAACGAATCGCCTTTGCGGGCTATTTGCGGCAAATTGGCCATCACCATAAGCGGCTTAGAAACTTGAATTTCCGTTTCACCGGCTCCAAATTCCTGCGGGCGTACAGCTACGGCCATAATGCGGAATTTAGTCAAATTATCCGGCAAGGTAAAAGACACTTTAGCCTTCCCTTTGGCGGTTGTTTTAAGCCGTGCCATAAAATAAGGCACAAATGAAAAACGAGCGCGCAAATCTACTCCGCCCAGTTTAGCATCGGCTGATCCACCTCCGCCGCGGTTTTCACCTTTTTCTCCAAAATTTCGCTGACCGATTACATAAGCGCGGTTATCTGCCGTCAACACGGAAAGTGGCACCGTGTTATAAAAAGCGGTAAACAAATCGGGCGTTTTGTAATTGCTCAAGGCCAAAATTCCCTCGTCTACCACAAATAAGGTTACTTCCGCCGGAACACCTTTTTTACCCAGCTTGGTATTCACGGTAACAGAGACGTTGTCTCCCGGGCGATAATTCTTTTTGGCTGTTTGTACTTCTACGCTTATTTTTTTGGAAACGGGCGCCACATTAAGCTTGGCATATCCAATTTTTCCCTGCGGTTTACCCAAGTCTATTCCGTCATCTGTAACGGGTGCCGCAGAACGACCTTTTACAAGCACAATGCTCACATACACATTGGGCAAATAATTGGCTTTTATCGGCACATCTACGTAATCGCTACCGCCTTTAACCGTCGTGGTCCAAGAATCTAAAATACCTTCTCTCTCCACCGTTACCAACGCGGTGGCTGTTTCGTACGGAGATTGGACGTTAATACGTGCTTTTTGTCCTACCTGATAGGTATCTTTATCTTGCTTTAAGGTAAGGATATCTTCATCATTTTGCTTCCAAGAGGCACCGTTTTTCCCGTAAACCATCACATCAAACCCGCCCAATACTTGACGGCCGGCGGCGTCTTTAGACAAAAGCGTAATGTAATAGTTACCGCTTTCTTGCGGAGTAAAAGACAAAGTGGCACCCTTTTCGGTTACTTCCAACGTTTGGGACGGAAGTTCAATCTCTTCCTTTTCATTAATCCATTCCAACCGTCCGGATAGGCCCACCTTGCGCACGCTGTGCCAATCCCGTTTACGGATTTGAGCCGTTACGGAAGCCCGCGTCGGTTTCTTATCCGTGGTAACAGCAATAACGGAAGCTTCTACCGGTTTACCCACTTCATTTCGGTCCGAAGCGGGTTTGGCCCCTAAATAAAAGGAAGCCGGATGAACAAAGATTGAAGTGCGGGAAAATAAATCCTGCCGGGCAGGCGATTGCACCCCTACCTCCGCAAACACGTGGATAGGAGCGGTTACTTGCGGCAAAGACGCTTCAAAAGAAACAGCCCCTTTGTCATCCGTCTGTTTAGAACTGCTGGCTAACAAGGCATTATTCTCTTTATATTCGTCTTCCCGTAGGAAATACGGGGTGAAAGTATACTCTTTAAACTCTTTTGGGCTAAACCAAGCCATTTCGCGCCGCAATGTCCATTGAGCCGGGGCTTGGGAAAGAGGTGCTCCAAACTGGTAGTTAGCTGTGGCATTGAACCGGGCCGTTTCACCTGAGATATAAGTATTTTTTTGCGGTTGGAGTGCAATTTTGAAAGAAGCCTCTTTTGCTGTCTCCACCCGGAAATACGTATACGTACTGGCCGGATCTTTTTCTCCTTTTATCTCCGGTGTGAAAACAACTTCCCACTGTCCGGTATGGGCCGAAGCCGGTACTGTAAAAGAAGTGTCAAACGTGCCCATATCGTTTGAAAAACTGACCGGTTGAGTGAAAATTTCCGTATAAGTTGCGTCCATTACTTTTACTTTACCACGCAACTCTTTCGGCACGCTCCACCCTTCATTCTGGCGGCGGCGGGCAACCCCTTTTAAATAAACCGTTTCGCCGGGGCGGTAAACACCACGCTCCGTGAACATTTCGGTACGGAACGCATCACGTTTGGGGTTGTAATTGTAGGGAATATTGAAGCGCCAAGGCTCTAATCCGTCATCTAATTCCGTACTGATTACACCGTCTCCCCCCGCGCTGGATACAAATGCATACAAGGTAGGAGAACCCCACGTAGAGGTATCGGCTATGTCTAACTGAGACCAACCGGGGGCCCGCGCCAAACCATGCATATCCGTAGAGCCGGACCACAAAATATTATTCGTTTTATCGCGCAGCTCCACCGCTAAATTGGGCAGCGGCAAGCCGGTTTCTAAGGAAGTAGCCCAAAGCAAAATGTTTTGCGGAGAGGTTTTAAAGGTAATGCCGACATCTGTTAAATTATCCGTTGAAGAAATCCAACAAGATTGTTTTTCATGCCAAATTTGGCTAAAAATAATACTGTCTTGTGCCGTCGGATCAAAACGTTTTAAGTCCAAGTAAGTATTTGAAATTTTATCGGAATTGTCCGCAAACTCGTAAGTGCCCTGATAAGTGGGTTTTTCCAGGGGTTTTTTGGCGCAATGACGAGTTTCCTGCTTGGCAAAAGGAATGTAATTTTCTTTATTAAAGCGTGCGGCTACTACTTCCAAAGACGGTATATTTACTAATTTGATAGGAAGCCGGGCCGGCAGATAACTTTCTAACACACCAAAACCGCCTGAAAAATCAACCCGGGGGCAATATCCGTCATTTTCTATGGTAAATGTGTAGTCTTTACCTAACCGCCCTCCGTAAATATCTTGTATATTTTTATCCAAGGTAATCGTAACGGATTTACCGGGTTCCAGATTTAAAAAAGACAACTGTGTTTCAAAAAAAGCAGCTCCTTTTTCTTTTTCTTCCGGAGTTAAATCGTAATTATCCAAAATGTATTCCCGACGATTTGGGTGCATCGTTTTTAACGGAGGCAATACCGTTTCGCTTCCCAAAGAATCCAGCATGCTTTCAGAGGGTGGCGTAAAAGATTCTTGCGGTGAAACTTTCATTCCGGCCAACAATTGGCTTAAACGCACCGGAGAAGAAAACCGGATAGAAGGCGTATAAGGCAAGCATTGGCGGCGGGAAATTCCCAGAGCTTTTAAATCGGGGTAAGTAACGAATCGGGTTTGATAGTTTTGTGCTAATCCCAACGTACCCGAAGCCGCCCGTAAACCGGCCGGAAGTGTTAACGTATATAGAGTGTCTTTTTGTAAGGTTTTCTTCGGAGTAAAAGCCAATACTTGTTGGATAGAATTCAAATAAGAAAAATCTTTATCAAATTCCTTTTGCGTGATGGAACGCACCTCAAGCGGAATTCTGTTTCCGGCAGGATCTTGCAAATAAGCGGCCGAAGCTTTAGCCGGAGACATGGGTAAATTGAAACGGACAAAAAGAGTGGGATTTAAAGAAATCCAATGTTCATCCGCGTGGGGCAATGTTCCGCGGACTTCGGGGCGAGTGGTGGTAAAAGAAAACGCGTATGATTTAGCCAATTTTTCACCGGACACACGCGATGTAAACCCGGCCTTTATCTGCGCCGTAAAGTAAGAAGCCACCGGCCAATTTTCTTCCGGTTCAAACAATACGGTCTGTGTGCCCGTAAAACGGCAAGTACCTTTTACTTTGGGAATAATGGTAATCGGGCAATCCGCCGAAGCAAACTCACTATCTTCCGACAAAGCCGCAACCGGTTGGTTAAAGGTTACACTTACAGCTTTGCGACTATTTTCTCCCAAATTCCCTTTGGGTGCGGCGGACAGCACCTGCAACGGTGCGGCCTGTAAAAACAGCGGCCCTGTTAACAAGGCCGCTGCAATCGACACTACTTTAAAAGATGATTTGCGCATTTAACGCCCCCTTGTTTAGCTGCTTTCATTGTATCATATTACGCAGCGAGGGCAAAAGGGAAATTAGTAATATATTTAACAGTGTCCACCACACTCCAAGTATAGAACGCTCACCTTCTGGCTTGCACCGACCACTTCCTGATTATAGCTCCATTTAAGACAACAACCCGCTAAATTATCAGGAGGCATCATCCCACCGAAAGCGCCGTTCGGTTTTTCAACATTTCCATTATAATATCCTTCCACATGTCTCCTCGGCTTTTGAATATCAATGCCCCCTAACCGGAGTCCACGTGTATAGCTACCGACGCCAAAACCAGAGGTCATCAAACGTATGCGTCCTTTATCATATATCACATCGCTTCCTAGAATTTGTAATCGCCTATTACTCATGTTTGGCATTTGGAAATTCTTAGCATATACCATCATTCTGTTGGCACAATCTGCATAATTTTTAGCTACGACATTACCAGCGCCAGTTAATTGTGTATAACAATCCACCGTTGATGTCCCTATATCAAACGCAGGGAAATCCAATTCTTTAACGTAAGAATTTTTATAAGTACCAGGATCTCCAATAAAAGTCGCTCGACCACCATGGACGGTAACTTGAGTACCGATACTAGGCCACGAGAGAGGATTTGAAAAATCTACCTGAGAAGTATCCGGTCCGCCTGAGCTACGAAACGGCATACGCTCAAAACTTACCTTTGTTTCTGGCTGTACGGCGGGATTAGAATTTTCAAACAAGGTAAGAAACTGTGGCAAGGTATCTACCTTCTCAATTCTGTATTCTTTAGGATCAGTAAGGTTGTTCATCTTGACAGAGGTTCCACGCACCTCCAACATACCATCCGGTACCCCTTCGCACTTGCTTCCTGGCTCGTTCCATACATACAATCCACCGCGAAAGATAGCTCCCTTACTGACTTTAAGGGACTCAAAAAAAGAGCCCACCCGCATCGGGTTAAAAGAAACCGCGGAAATCGTCTCCGCTAGCGCGGGTAACGCACAAAACATAAAAAACAAAATTAAAAACTTTTTCATAGTAAACTCCTATTTAGTTTTCAACTTCCTTTTTAAAGTTTACTAGATACAATGCAAAAAAACAAGCCCCTATTTGCTCAAAGGGCATTTTTGCTAAAATATAATATCTGCCCGTACGGCCCCGGTTGTACCCTTGAGCAGCGTGTATAATTATGAAACAAGCAAGAAATCCTTTTAAAGATAAAGCCCTTTCTACGCTATTAATCCGTTTTTCGGCTCCGGCCATCGCCGGGATGTTTGCCAACGCACTGTACAATATCATTTCCCGTATTTACGTCGGACAAGATGTAGGAGGTAACGGACTTGCCGGCATTACTATTTTGTTTCCGTTGGGGCTTGTATATATGGGATTCAGTGCGCTCATTGGCGTTGGAAGTAATGCGCTTTTTTCAATCCGGCTCGGCGAAAAAAAGACGGAAGAAGCCCATTTGATTTTAGGAAACGGCTTTATCATGCTGACCTTGGTGGGAGCCGTTTTAACTTTGTTTAGTTATGCTTTTTTGGACACTATTTTAGGCATACTGGGAGCCGATGCAGAGGTACTTCCGTATGCCCGCGCCTACATACAAATTGCTTTACCCGGTTATTTCTTGTTTGGTATTGGGGCGGGCATGAATCACTTTATCCGTTCTTCCGGCCGCCCGAAAACCGCTATGGCCACCCAACTTCTCGGGGCATTTATTAACCTTGTCTTGGGACCTATATTTATTTTCGGTTTACATTGGGGTATACGCGGGGCGGCCGCAGCCACGGTATGCGGGCAAATTGTATCGTTTGTTTGGGTATTTTGTTTCTTCTTGGGCAAACGCAGCGCGTACCGGCTCCGCTGGAAATATTGCATACTGAAAAAATACATCATTTTAGAAACCATGGCCATCGGGTTTTCTCAATTTGCTTTTCAACTGGCCTCCAGTTTATTAAACCTCATTTTAAACCATGCTTTATTAAAATACGGTGGGAATTTGGCCATCTCGGCGGTGGGAATTGCCGTAAGCGTCAATACACTTATCATTATGCCGCTACTGGGTATTTCACAAGGGGCGCAGCCGCTTATCGGTTACAACTACGGTGCACGCAAATATAAAACAGCCATCCAAACGCTTAAAATGGCTATCCGCTGGGGCATGTTGGTTACTTCAACCGGATTTATTTTAACGGAAATTTTTGCGGTTCCGATCGCCTCCGTATTTAATTCACAAGATGTTCAACTGGTTACGCTTTCCGCCCGCGTGATACGAATTTTCAATTTGTTATTGCCGTTGATTCCGCTACAAATATTGGCAACCAGTTTCTTCCAAGCCATTAATAAACCGTTAAAAGCCGCCTTTCTAAGCCTATCGCGGCAGGTATTATTAGTGATTCCGCTGGTATTTATTTTGCCGCTATTTTTCAAATTAGATGGGGTCTTCATGGCGCCGGTAGTGGCTGACGGAGTTTCTACTTTTATCGCCGTCTATATGCTTAATCACTTCTTTGCCAAACACGGTTTGAACTTATTTTCCTCTTCTAAGAAGAAATAAAAAAATCCGCCCGGAGATTCCGCGGCGGATTCATATTATTATACTTTCCTACTTATCTGTTAAAAAATGGCACCCGACAGAATGCTTGTTTTTTAAGGCCGCATAGGTAATTAACAACGCCGTTTGGGTACCGTTGCGCAAATCTAAGAGTTCTTGGCACAAAGCTGTACCTTTATAGAAAGCGTCAATTTCATTATGCAAGTGCCGCAAGATTTTTTCTGCCCGGCTTAAGTGGACTGCGCTACGCAAAAGGCCCACATAATTCCACATGGTGCTGCGCAAGGTAGATAAATCTTGTTTCACCAAGTTCAAGTCTGGCGTGCTTGAGGGAACTATCCACGGTTTAGGCGTTGGAATCCGGAATTGCTCCGCAGCAATATCCTGTGCGTCTGCGCGGGCACACAAATATCCCATGGCCACCGCTTCCAATAAAGAAGTACTGGCTAAGCGATTCGCTCCGTGGTAACCGGTACAAGCCGTTTCACCGATAGCATTTAAATGTTTGATGTTCGTACGCCCTTGCGGAGTGGCATATACCCCTCCACAAAAATAGTGCGCTGCCGGAACTACCGGCACGGGTTGTTTTGTGATATCAAAACCTTCTTCCAAACATTTGTGATAAATTGCCGGGAAACGCTCTTTTGTTTCGTACGCCGGGCGGTGGGTAATATCCAAATATACTACATCATGGGAGGTATTCAGCCGTTCTTGTTCAATCGCACGAGCCACAATATCACGCGGGGCCAAATCTTTTAGCGGATGATACCGCTGCATAAAAGCCTCACCGTTTACGTTACGCAAAATAGCACCTTCCCCACGTAAAGCTTCGGAAAGAAGAAAACTTTTCCCTTGGGCAAAAACCGTGGGGTGGAACTGGACAAATTCCATGTTCATCACGCGTGCCCCTACGCGGTAGGCCATGGCAATCCCATGCCCGTACGAATGGGCAGCATTTGTGGTATAGCGGTACACTTGCCCCACTCCCCCTGTAGCCAAAATAGTTTTTTTAGCGGTTACGGCAAATACGTCTTTCGTTGTGTTATCCAGTACATACGCGCCAAATACCGTCAGCGGTTCGTAACGATCCAGCGGATCAACCGAAGAGTGTGAAAAAGTAAGTAAATCAATCGCGGATGAATTTTCCAATACCTTAATATGCGGGTTACGACGCACCGCTTCTTGCAAAGAAGATAACAGGGCATGCCCGGTGGTATCTTTAGAATAGATGATACGGTTTTTACGGTGGGCACCTTCCCGCGTAAAACGCAATGCGTGGTGCTCATCCCGGTCAAAGTTGACTTCCAAATCGTGCAAAAAGATTTCTTCTATGGCTTGGCAACCGGCTACGGATAAAGTACGCACGGCACTTTCGTTACAAAGCCCGGCCGTAGCCATGCGAACGTCTTCCACCAAATCATCCAACTGTAACTGCGGCTCATATACAATACCGCCCTGTGCCAAATCACTATTGGCTTGTGACAATTCCCCACAGCAAAGCAGCAACGTGTTTAAACCTTGTTTGGCGGCCTCATGCGCGTAAACACAACCGGCTAATCCCGCCCCTATTACTAAGCAATCGGTATGAACTATTCTCATATATATATTATATAAAACCTACACGCAAGGAAATCAGCCCATAAAAAATCCGCCCGTGTCGGGCGGATTTAAGATTAAAACGTTTTTTCACATACGTGCCAGTCGCCACTTTGTGAACACCCGCCACCATATCCAACCGATACACAGAAATTTTTGCCTTCCTCCAAATAGCCGGCACACGTCGGTTCTTTCCGCGTATTACTGCCAACAACTTCCGAATAGACACGAGCTTGGTACAACCCGGTTCTGCGTTGGGCCACCGTACTGGAACCATTGATGGTAACTACAAAATAATTGGTTTGGATGCAATTGTCGGCAGGGGTGGAGCACTCCTGCATATTTTCAAATGCAATATCCAATTGTTTTTTGTTTGTAGTGGTAGCTCCATTATTTTCATAAGTATACCGGTCTACCGCTTCCTGTATGGTAGTGGCAATGTTTAGAGCGTCGTTAAAGCGGCTGCGTTCAATAGCTTTTTTGTACGTACCCGCTCCGATAGCGGTCAAAATAGATAGAATAATAACCACCGCTAACAACTCGGCCAGAGTAAACCCTTTGCCAAAACCCATATTTGCATGTTTCATAAGAACCTCTTTAAATCTAAATTTTACTGCCTATTTTCATTATAACCTTTTTTGAGCGAGTTGCAAGCCCCTGATAAAAAATTTGAAAAAATTTAAGAAAACCGTTATACTAGTTATTAAGGAGATTATTATGTTAAAAAAGAAACTTGGTTTTACCTTGATGGAATTGCTGGCGGTAGTGTTAATTATTTCCATGTTAACGTCTATTGCGTTGCCCAAATACCAACGGACCATTGAACGGGCCGCTTCTACCGAAGCCTTGGTTAATTTACGTTCGCTTTTTGAATCGGCCAAACGGTTTAGAGCGGCTAATTCGTCTGCGCCTCAGCGTCTGCGCGGGTTGGACGTATCCTTTTTTGATGCTTCTACCCAAGAGGGTAACAACTTTGCTTTGGGAAAGTATGACTATACATTTTCCCCGACCAGCATATCTGCTTGCCGCCGGACCGGAAATTACTGCTTTGTCATGTATTATAACCACCCCTCGTTAGGAAGGGACACCCTTACTTGTCTGCTTTCGCCTGCGGGTGGAAAGTATGACTGGTTATGCGAGGCCCTTGGCGAAGAAGATGCCAGCTTGGGGGCTAACGAGTTCATTATCCGTGGATAAACCCACACCTTATGTTATCTAAAAAAGCCGCTCACAAAAGCGGCTTTTTTTCGTATAAGTTAGCGGCGTTTATGTTTTTTAACCGTTTTTTTATGTGTAAAATTGCGCTCTTTCTTCTCTTGAGTACGAAGACTTTTTTTACTCACGCCTACTTTTAACGTGCGAAAGGAAGAAGACGGATATGCCGGGGTAGCCAACACCTGTGCCGCACGAAACGCCTTTTGAAAAGTTTTTATTTTAACGTGGGAAACTTGTTTTTCACGTTGTTCGCGTCTCAACTCCTCCCCTTGCGGCAAATGAACCTCGCCCGATTTGAGCAACTCCTTTGCTCGCTGGGTTGCGGCCGAGCGAGCAACCGGACGCACCGTTTTAGAACGGCGGCTTTTACCGTGGGCAGCACCTTCTTCCTGCGCGACAAATTTAGGAGTGGGAAGAGGCAAAATAGTCTTGGCAACTATTTTTACCGGAGATGAAAAACGCGTAACTTTACAAATTTCCTTCCATTTATCTTCCTCACCTGCCACAAAAGAAATAGAACTTCCCACCGCGCCCGCACGTCCTGTTCGGCCGATACGGTGGATATAATCTTCCGGTGATTGCGGCAAATCATAATTGATAACGTGTGCGATATGCGGCACGTCAATTCCGCGAGCAGCCACATCCGTAGCGACTAAAATCCGTACCGTTTGATTTTTGAAAAATTCCAACACTTGACGACGGCGGTTTTGGCGCAAATCTCCGTGCAGGGCATTGGCTTTTTGGCCATACAATTTAAGTTGTTTGGCCAATCGCTCTGCCCCGTGTTTCGTACGCGTAAAAATGAGAATGGACCCGAAGCGCGTATTTAATTCGTGCAATAATTGCGGCAGTTTTTCGCGAATGTCCAAGCGTACCATTTCTTGCAACACCAAATCAACCGGAGCCACTACCGAGCCGATCTGCACCCGTAGTGGGTTGTGTAAAAACTCACCCGCCAGTTGTGTTACGTCTTGCGGCAACGTAGCCGAAAACAGTAACGTATGGCGCGGAACCGGCAGAGCTCCGACGATGCGACGCATATCGTCAATAAATCCCATGTCTAACATGCGGTCTGTTTCATCCAGCACCAAGATATGCGTACAACGCAAATCAATGCTTTTGCGTTGCATATGGTCTATCACGCGCCCGGGGGTAGCCACTATCAGCCGCGGTTTACTGCGAAGCTGCGCAAATTGTTTGTGGATATTATCCCCCCCAATAATTAGTACCGCCGGTAAATCTGTTTGTTGGGTTAGTTTATTCCACTCTTCAAATGTTTGCTGGGCCAATTCCCGTGTGGGCGATAAAACAAGTGCATTTTGTGCGGGATTATCTTGTAAGCGAACGGCTAATGGCAGCAGAAAAGCCAAGGTCTTACCCGTACCCGTTTGGGCCGTGGCCAACACATCCCGCCCGGCAAGAGCCGTACCGATAACAGCCGCTTGTACCGGGGTAGGTGTTGTAATGCCTTGCGCGGTTAGGGCGCGGCATAAAAATTCAGGCAGAGAAGCAAAAACAGTGTCTTTCATACTTACGCAGCGGAAGCGACTTCACACTCCTCATTTAGACGCAACCAATCTTCTTCCAAATCTTTTAGCTGTGCGGTTAAAAGCGCCAATTCAATACTGCTATCCGCCGAGTAGGCAACCAACAGTTGTTCTTCCAATAATTTTTTTCGGGCAGAAATTTTTTCTATTTTTTCATCCAAGGCACGAATTTCTTTTTTTAACGGAGCTACTCTGGCACGTCTTGCAGCCGCCTCTTTGCGGGCTTGTTCTTTGGAAGTCATTTTATCGCTCGCCAAATCATTGCGGTCATTGTTTTTTAAAAGTTGGGCTTTATAATCTTCCAAATCGCCCATGAAATTTTGGCATGTACCGTGACGAACAATCCACAAAGTATCACAGGTAAGTTCAATCACGTGCAAGTCATGCGTAATGAGTACTACGGCACCCGTATATGCGTTGAGCGCTTCCAGCAACGCCTGGCGCGATTGCAAATCCAAATGATTGGTCGGCTCGTCTAAAATAAGCAAATGCGGAGCATCTTTGGTAATAAGGGCCAATAACAAGCGCGATTTTTCCCCGCCGGAGAGTTGCCCGATTAATGTATCAGACTTGGCTTTATTCAACCCAAAAGCCCCCAGTTGGGCGCGGATTTGCGTCTCGGTAGCCAGGGGCATCACGGCCGAAAGTTGTTCATACGGGGTTTTCTCCACATCTAATTCTTCCGTTTGGTGTTGGGAAAAATAAGCAATCTTCATCTTTTTAGCCAACGTCATTTTCCCGCTCATGAGTAGTAACCGGTGGGATAAAATTTTAGCTAAGGTAGATTTACCGTTTCCATTGGCCCCCAACAAAGCAATCCGGTCATCCGGCTCTATACGTAAATTTAAATTTTGTAATACCGGTTTATCATCGTATCCGGCCACTCCGTTTTCTATCGTTACCAACGCATTTTGCAAACGCTCGGGGGAAGGAAATTCAAAATGAGCTTGCGGATCTTTAGGAATTTGCGGAGCCGCTCCTAATTTTTCAATCATTTTAATACGACTTTGCGCCTGTTTGGCTTTGGTGGCTTTGTAACGGAACCGATCCACAAATGATTGTAAGTGGGCCACTACACGCTCGTGTTTAGCGGCGGCTAATTTAGCCCCTTCTATGGCAGCGGCACGGGTTTTTTCGTACGTGTCATAATTACCGTTATACAGTTTAAGCTGGGTATCTTCCACGTGGATAATCTTATCGCACAAACGATTTAAGATGTGGCGGTCGTGGCTGATAATAAAAATTGTTTTATCCAAACGCGTTAAATAATTTTCCAACCATAAAGCTGTTTCTAAATCTAAGTGGTTCGTCGGCTCATCCAACAGCAAACAGTTGGACGGGGCATACAAGGTGGCCGCCAAATTCGCCCGCACTTGCCATCCTCCGGAAAATTCTTGCAAAGGACGGTTAAAATCTTCATTCACAAACCCGAGTCCGCTTAAAATAGCACTGGCCCGTGCCTGTGCACTATGCGCTCCTAAAAATTCCAATTTATCAAATACTTCCGCCATACGCTGGCCGGAAATAGACGGATTTTCCAATTCTTTCTCCAAGCGGGTTAACTCTTTGTCGGCGGCTAACACATAAGAAAGAAGGGGTACGGAAGGATCCGCAATATCCTGCGCAACGGAGGCAATTTGGGTACTGCGGGATATTTCTATTTTTCCCCCATCCGGAGAAAATTTTCCCTCAATAAGTTTAAAAAGCGTACTTTTGCCACATCCGTTCGGGCCCACCAGCCCCACTTTCTGTCCGTCTTGAATCATGACAGAAGTGTCCTCAAACAAAGTGCGCAAGCCAAAATGAAAGGAAAGATTTTGTATATCAATCATACTTGCATATATTTTACCAAATATTCTACCGACTAAAAAACCATAAAAGATAATCGTTTTTATGACGAAACAAGAATGGGATTTGTTTTTATCTGTTTTTTAAATTACCTATACAAACTTGACTTTTTGCCAAATTTGATAAAATAGCAACAAAGAGTGTTTTATGACCCGCGAATTTTTAGCTATTGATTTTTACGGAAACGAGCTCATTGCCGTAATTGCCGTATTTGATGATGAAACGGACTCCTTACGGGTGCGCCACGCGTTGCGCCGTCCGTGTAAATCATTTTCGGGGGCGTTTGTCCGTGACATGGAAGGGGCCAAACAAGAGTTAGCGGCCGTCTTTGAAGAAATTGCGGAATATACTTCCAATTCGCTAAGTGTAGTAGTAGGGCTAAGAGGAAGTTTTCTCTCTTTTAAACGCTCCAGCGGGTTTCATTCAATTGCCTCACGAAACCGCATCATAGGTATGCACGAAATAGAAGCCGCCTTACAAAATTCCGTTCCCACCACATTAAGCGATACGTTGCACGTCTTGGACATATTGCCGCAATCTTATACCGTAGATGGCAATATCGGTATTATCAATCCAAAAGGCATGAGTGGATTTACCTTGGAAGTAGAAACTTTTCTGTCTTTAGCGGTGGTAACTCATTTAAACACGCTAGATAGCGTATTTTCTGCTTGCGGTTGCCGAGAATACCTGCCCCTTCCGTCAATCATAGCGCAAGGAGACCAACTGATCCGGCCGGAAGAACAGCAAGCCGGGTGTCTGCTGCTGGACATTGGGCAAAATTTATCTTCCGCTTTGATGTATCATAAAGGCTCTTTGGTAGAGGCGTGGGAAATACCCTTTGGTAAGGACCGGATAGCCGAAGCCCTGGCGGAACTCTTGCAAAATGATCTGGATACGGCCCGGGAAGTTTTAAAAACCTACGAACCCGGCACAGATGAAATCATTGATGAAGTGTTGGAAGATGCCTCGGGGAAACTGCTTGTATCCATAAAAAAAGAACTTCTGCAATCACTTATTTACTTGCAACATCCATCTTCCCAATTGATCTTGTGCGGAAGTGCCGCCAACAAAACCTTGCTAAAAGCATGTAAAAACACATTTAACGCACGTAAAGCACGCTTAGCTGCTCCCGAAAATCTGGTAACAGATTGCGGAGATGCCGATCAGCCCTCCTATGCAGGTGCGCTGTCCTTAATCAGCAACGCACTATTACGCGAATCACACGAACTGGGTGCCACCCCTGAAAAAGCAACCGGAATTATTGACGGTTTGCTTGATAAGCTGGGAATAAACGAATTGTTTTAGCTTTCCCTTGAAAAAAATCAAAATAACACTATACTATGTGTATATTTTATTGCTCGTAGTAATCGGGAGGGCCTATGAAAAAGATTTATACCCTGGCCAGTTTACTGCTGGTCTTAGTTGTTTCTGCACAGGCAACACCGGCTAAAGTCGGTAATAAACAAATGAGCTTACACAAGCGGATCTCTTCGCAGGTTTCATCTACCGCCAAGGATTCCCGGCCGGATAAGCTTTTGAAGGCCTGTAAAGATGGTGATATCAAAACCGTTAAACATTTCTTGGACAAACACCAAGGTCGCAAAGATTTTGATATCAATGATATACGAGACGAATATGGGAATACCCCGTTAATCTTAGCGAGTGATGCCGGGCACATGGAAATTGTAGACAGATTATTACAAGTACCCGGGATCAAGGTAGATGCCCGCCGTTTTGAAACGGGAATGACCGCGTTGATGTATGCCATTGTCCATGAACGCACAGAGGTCGTTTTACTGTTGCTGCAGCATAAAGCCAGCGTAAAGATAAAAGACTACGCGGACAAAACGCCCCTGATGCATGCTGCGCGCACCCGAAACGGAGATCTGGTGGATTTCGTCCTCAGTGCTTTAAACAAGCGCAACCAAATGGAACAAGTTATCAACGCACGGGACGAAAAAGGACGCACGGCTCTTATACATGCGTGTTCTGTCCCACAACGTTACAAACAACGCAATGACGGAGCCGACCCGTCTGTACAAGATTTAGTGTTGTTCGGGAATGCGGATGTAAACATCCAAGACAATAACGGACAAACGGCTTTAATGCATACGGCAATTACGGGTGATAGACCAACATTTTTTACTTTAATGTACGGTCTGGATGTATCCACTCGGCCCGATTGCAACTTGCAAGATAAAGAAGGGAGAACGGCCTTCATGTTGGCCATTATCTCTCTGACCGAGGCCCTGAATACCAACGCCTCCGGCAAAGAAATTACCGAACGCAAAAAACTTATTGTAGATATGTTGGAAGCGGATAAGAAACCCAACGTATTGCTGGCTGATAAGCATGGGATGACTGCGGTTGATTATGCCAAAGAAACCAAAGATGAAATGATCGTACAAATGCTTAAAATAGCCGCCGCGGAACAAGCACGGTAATCTGACCAATAAACCTAGTACTTATATCCCCCGGACTATCCGGGGGATTTTTATTTTCACAAAACATATCCCAAACTCCTTTGACAGTTAATTCTGTCAAAAGTTACAATATAAACAATACCCCTGTTTAGTTTTAAACAAGAGGAGAAAAACATGGTGCAAAAGAAAAAAGTCATACAGAAACACGATTCAAGTGCAAAAGACCGTGCCCTATTAGATAAAATTGTAGGAAGCGTAAAAGCGGCTCAACGCAAGTACGCCACCTTTACCCAGGAACAAGTAGATAAAATTTTCCGGGCGGCGGCCATTGCCGCAGCGCAACACCGCATTCCGCTGGCTAAGATGGCCGTAGAAGAAACCGGCATGGGCGTCATGGAAGACAAAGTGATCAAAAATCAGTTTGCTTCCGAATACATTTACAACCAATACAAAGATACTAAAACATGTGGCGTTCTATCGGATGATGATGCCTTCGGTTACAGACAAGTAGCCGAGCCTATCGGCGTGATTGCGGGCGTTATTCCCACCACCAACCCTACTTCCACCGCTGTCTTTAAAAGTTTGCTGGCTTTAAAAACACGCAACGGAATTGTTTTCTCCCCCCATCCGCGTGCCAAGAAATGCACCATAGAGGCAGCGAGAATCGTCTTGGAAGCGGCCGTAGCGGCCGGAGCCCCCAAGGGAATTATCGGTTGGATAGAAACGCCTTCAGCCTCGCTTTCAAATGAACTCATGCGCCACCCGGACATTAACATTATCTTAGCCACCGGAGGCCCGGGCATGGTACATGCGGCGTATTCCTCCGGAAAGCCGGCTATCGGTGTGGGAGCCGGTAATACTCCGGCTGTTATTGATGCCACTGCCGATATTAAAATGGCCGTTAGCTCAATTATCATGAGCAAAACTTTTGATAACGGCATGATTTGCGCCAGTGAGCAAGCCGTCGTGGTAGAAAAAGCCGTGTATGAAAAAGTAAAGAAAGAATTTATTACCCGAGGATGTCATTTTGTAACCGGTAAAGACCGGCAAAAATTAGCCAAAACCATTGTGGTGGATAACCAACTCAATTCGGCTATCGTAGGGCAAAGCGCGGTTGAAATTGCTCGCATGGCCGGCATTAAAGTCCCCCCGCATACCAAGATTTTGATTGCGGAGGCCAAAGAAGTAAATGATGCGGAACCTTTTGCACGGGAAAAACTTTCCCCGGTGCTGGGTTTTTATTGTGCCAACGATTTTGACCACGCCGTTACACTGGCGCGGGATTTAATTCTTTACGGCGGAGCCGGACATACCTCTGTCTTGTATACAGACGAAACGAACGAGGAACATATTGAAAAATTTCAAGACATGCCTACGGCCCGCACGCTCATCAATATTCCGTCCTCGCAAGGAGCTATTGGAGACGTATATAATTTCAAATTGGCTCCTTCTTTGACGTTGGGTTGCGGTTCTTGGGGCGGCAACTCGGTAAGTGAAAATATCGGAGTCAAACATCTTATGAACATCAAAGCAGTGGCCGAACGCCGCGAAAATATGTATTGGTACAAGGTTCCCTCTAAAATTTATTTTAAGCGCGGGGCCTTGTCGCAAGCGCTGGATGAACTCAAAGACAAAAAGCGTGCTTATATTATTACCGATAAAACCATGGAACAGCTGGGGCACGTGCGCACGGTAGCGGACGTGTTGGAAAACTTAAATATTAAATTCCGCGTATTTTCCGACGTATTGCCGGACCCCGACATTTCCAACGTAACAAAAGCCTTGGATATTGCCAAATCGTGGCAACCGGACTTGATTATTGCCTTGGGTGGCGGATCTGCCATGGACGAAGCCAAAATGGTGTGGCTCATGTATGAAAATCCCACCACCAGTTTTGAAGATATTGCCATGCGCTTTATGGATATCCGCAAACGCATTTATGCGGCCCCGCCCCTTGGTAAAAAAGCCGTCATGGTGGCGATTCCTACCACCTCGGGTACCGGTTCGGAAGTAACGCCGTTTACGGTTATTACAGATGAAAAATCCGGCACCAAATATGCTATTACCGATTATGCCCTTACGCCCGATATGGCTATCATTGATCCGGAATTTGTACTCGGTATGCCTAAAACATTGACGGCTTATTCCGGCTTAGACGTACTCACACACGGGGTAGAAGCATATACTTCTATTTTCTCTACCAACTTTACCGAAGGCCAAGCTTTGGAAGCCATGCGTCTTGTGTTTAAATATTTGGAACGTTCGTATAATTTAGGGGCCAAAGATATTACAGCGCGTGAGAAAATGCATTATGCGGGAACGGTCGCCGGCATGGCCTTTGCCAACGCGTTTTTGGGCTTGTGTCACTCCATGGCACACAAATTAGGGGCCATGTACCATGTGCCGCACGGATTGGCCAATGCTATGCTTTTATCGTACGTAATTGAATTTAATGCTACGGATAAACCCACTAAACAAGGTTTATACCCGCAATATCGCTATCCGTTTGTAAAGGGACGCTATGCCAAGATTATTGATTACCTTATTCCCGAGCATAAATTGGGTAATGATAAAGACGCCAAAGTACAGAAGTTAATTGATATGATTGAGAAATTAAAACGCAAACTCAACATTCCGCGATCCCTCAAGGAGTACGGCATCCCGGAAAAAGACTTCTTAAAGAATTTGGATAAACTATCCGAATTAGCGTTTGACGATCAGTGCACCGGGGCTAACCCCCGCTATCCGCTGATTAGCGAGATCAAAGACTTGTTCTTAAAAGCCTACTACGGTAAACCTATTAAGCATAAAAAAGGAAAATAAAAGAATTATATAAAAAACCCCGGGTTTAATACCCGGGGTTTTTAATGTCATACCGTTTCAATTATAGAAATAAACATAAATATATTTACCACGACCAGCTAAATTCCCCCACGAGGAAACGGCTGTACTGGAAGTTGTCTTATCCGGATTTCGTTTCCCTGTAGCGCGTTGACAGACCGTTTGGGAGGCTTTATCTGTGGAAGAGGCGTAACAAAAACGTTTTCCTCTCAAAGAAATATCCGATATATTAGCATCATCCGCATAAACGACATACGCATTATGTTGATTCGTAGCATACCAGCTACCGGCTTTGTTAATCATCAAATTATGCCCACTATTAGGGAATCCGTTGTAGTATCTGTAATGATACGTATTAGTTTTATAGTTAAAAGTAACATTTCCAGTAAAATCAAAATCAAGATCTTCAAATGACGACGGGTATTCACCCGATGACAAATGATAGAGTTTGGCAGCCGCCTGTAAAGGCGTAACCAATTGTTCTAACTCAGTATATTGCGCCCGGTACACCGCAACTTTGTATTGCGGCAAGGCAATAGAAGCCAAAATTCCAATGATGAGTACCACTACCAATAATTCTATAAGTGTAAAGCCGTTTTTGTTTTTCATGTGTGCTCCTTGACGAGAATGTGATAAATTCAGTTTATCAAAAACAAAAAAATAAAACAAGCCAAGCTGCACGTAATCGTGCAAAAAAGTAAAAATGGTATAATAAATTTTATGGGATTGGAAGAATTGGAACAGAAAGAATATTTTTCTATCGGTGACGTACGGCGCATTACCGGTGTGCCGGAGTATTCCGTGCGCTATTGGGAAGCCGAATTCGGCCTCATCCGTCCCATCCGCTTGGAAAGCGGACACAGGCGTTATACCAAAGATGACGTTTATACTATTTTAAAAATTAAAGATTTAATTTATAAACATAAACTCACCTTAGAAGGGGCCAAAAAGCAACTAAGCCACTATCATTTACCGACGGCCAACACTCCCAAATGTGCCCGGACAGATGTAAAACTTCTAACGGAAATTAAAGAAACGCTGGAAGATTTGCTAAAAGAATGATAGAATATATAGGTAGCCGCTAAGGTGGCTATTTTTCGGGGAGTGGCTCAGAGGTAGAGCGCTCGCTTGGGGTGCGAGAGATCGCGGGTTCGATTCCCGCCTTCCCGACCATTTGAAATTGTTTTCCTTGCCGTTAGGTGCAACAAATTTACGGGGCGTAGCGCAGATGGTAGCGCGCACGGTTCGGGACCGTGAGGTCGCTGGTTCAAATCCAGTCGCCCCGAAACTTTACTTTGGGCACCTTTTAAAGGTGCCTTTTTCGTCGACAGTTTTGTTCTTTCTCGTCGGAGAACAACCGATTTTCTTATTCATCTTGGTCTTAGAGTAGTATTTTCCCCGTCGTAAAAGGCCATTTTCTTATCTTTTTCTCTGTGGGCCGAATTTGCAGGATCCGAAATTCCGGGTTGTACCCTACTATTTTGTAATTCGAACCTGCGACCTCACTATTTTATAGGCTAATCCAATTGTGAATAGTGTATAGTTTGTTATAAATAAACTATGCACTATAATATTTAAAATGAGGTCGCTGGTTCGAATCCCGCGACCCTTATATATTTTCTTAAAGCCACTACAATTAGTTGCTTTGCCAGTGTTGTTCTTGTATCTTAAAATCCACATTACCTTCGGCTATATTCATTAGCTCCCGCAGAGTCAAATTGCGCGGGTTTTTGTATTCTAAAATATCTCCCACAATACGCGGGGATAAATAGCACAAATTGATGTACCGCGCGAAATTGCGTTTATTCATACCGCTGGCCTTTTCCCACTCGCGGGTTGTTAGTCCTTTTTCTAATAATTTTTTGAGTTTCCATGCCCGGGAAAGCCCACGGACCAAACTTTCATTGAGTTGGCGTACTGTCAGTATATTTTGTGACGTACCATGTTGTAAACGGGTAGATGTGACATTGTCTATGTAGAAAGTATCCCGAAGTGTAATGGTTTCAGCCCCTACTTCCGGCAATACGGGATTATTGGGCTTATCGGCTTGTTTTTGGCATTGGCGGCAATTATCCAAAAATACCATCCTATCCAATGTAATCTGCAAACGGCAGTTTGTACCATTTTTCATACAAATTACCTGTTTAAGGCACTTTTTGACTTCATCGGCTGTAATTTGGCTGCTATCCGCCTGTAAATCTACGGAAGATAAATCGGCTCTGCGTATGGTATCCAACACAAAATCATCCAGTTGAATTACCGGGATATGAACTCCTTTGCGGATACAATAATATTGGTATTTTTGTCCTTGCTTTCTAGTACTGGTTAACTTATAGGGATTCCCCTTATCATCAAATAATTTATCTGCCATTAACGTTATTTTCCGGATATACGCACGGTATTCTTTAAGGCCGTTCTTAAAATGGCCTAATTTATCCTGTACTGCCTCAAACACTTCTTTGGATACAAGAGCCGGCTGTTTGCCTGGATAGACCTTATTAGCCGCAAAATGTGGCATTTTGCCCACATACAAGGGATTAGACAAAATATGTAAGACACTGCTGTAAACAAATGGCCTTCCGCCACGATATTCCCCTTTTTTCGTTTTCCATAGTTTGCAATGGTATCCTTGTTCATTCATCCAAGTTACAACCTTCATAACGTTGCCAATTTCTAAGTATTTTTGAAAGATAAGACGCACAACAAGGGCTTCCTGTTCATTGGGAACTAATTGTCTATCTTTGATATCGTAACCAAGCGGAAGAACACCACTGCCCCACAAACCCTTGGCTTTGGTAGCGGCTACTTTATCGCGTATGCGTTCGGCAGATACTTCACGCTCAAATTGGGCAAACGATAACAGCATATTAAGTGTCAGTTTGCCCATAGAGTTGCTGGTATCAAACGACTGTGTGATAGATACAAAGTTGCAGTCATATTTGGCAAATTCCTGCATCATTTTATGGAAATCAAAGATGGAACGGGATAGACGATCCACTTTATAAACAACCACTACCTGTATTCTATGAGAACGGATTTCTTCCAATAAGGCCTGTAATCCGGGGCGATCCATTGTCCCCCCGCTAATACCCCCATCTTCAAACGTCTTATAATACTGCCATCCGTTAAAGGCCTGAGCTTGTATATATGCTTTACACGCTTCCTCTTGATTCTGCAAGGAACTAAACTGGGAATCTAGCCCCCGTTCATTTGATTTTCTGGTATATACCGCACAATTAACTTTTGCCATTTTTTCGCTCCATAAGTCCAAAAAACGCCGGGCCACTCACATGACAATTTGATATGGTGGATGCAATAACTGTTAAATTGGGATAGATTTTACCTTCCCATTCATATTCTTGCTCGCCTTTAACCGTTACCTGGTAGATTTTTCCCTTATACTTTTTAGTCAGTAAAGTTCCAATGGATAGTGCATACCGATTTTTGTGAGCGTGTTCAATATATTTCTCAGGATTGGATGCATATCGGTTAAGCCGCGTAATGTACTTTGATGGTAGCCTACAGCGCCCTAATTCACATTGGATAGCATACCATAGTGGCCGTAATTTGGCTTTGTGGCCTATCATAGGATACGTGTAAAACGTGTCCCAATAAAACTGCAATTTCTCATCTGACAAATTTTTAAGTTCTTCAAAACTTTTTGGTAGGTAACACTTTCTTCTCATAGAGTATCTGTTTTATCCTTTCTAGCCGTCCGTTGGAATCCCCTTGCCGGAAATATACTTTGGCAAACGTATCAAAAAATTTGATGGCAAGCAGTATCAGTTCTTTGTCTTCTATCACCTTGGGCCGCCCCAAGGGATTACCCGAGCGGCCCTTTATAAATCGCCCCGATACCGGCGGCAAATGACGCGGTGTCATTTGGTAAGCCCAAAGAACACGTAACCGCTGACTTGGCGCTTTACGATCGTCATTGCCACGCGCGAAATACTTTTGAATACTTTACCTTCATATTCAAAGCCGTTCTCCAACACCTTTACTTCTATGGTTTTACCGCGGTAGGTTTTGGTAATGATACTCCCCGGCGCGGGCAGACGGTTATCACGTTGCCGGGCAGGCATATTTTCAACTGTGTTTTCTGGTTGCGTGATAGGACTAACTACCCGCAAAACAGCAGGTTTTACAGGTGCGGTTTTTGTTACTGATTTTTTAGTGTTTTTCTTCATAACTTATCTCCTTAAGTAAGCGAATTTTACTTCGTACTACATTCACGCTTACTATGGGGAGATAAGTCAAGTAAAATAATTGAAGATATATACGGCTTTAATAACCGGCGTGAGATATTATCTTTTATCGTACTTTTTGAAGTTTTCTACTTGTTCAAGCACTTTATGGAAAATTTCCTCATCCCACTCGGGTGGATATCCCGCTTTGTAAATCACTTCAGTTAAGTCTGCGGCCAATTGAGCCTTGATATTATCGCTATTAAGCCAGTCCACATATAGAGAAGAATGGTCAATTAGTTGTTTAATTTGTTTGGCCAAAGCAATACATTTTTCGTGAGGATATTCAAATTTATGCTTATCGCGTAAATCCACCAAGATGTCGTAGAACGCTTTTTCTTCAAACGTAATGCCTAATTTCTTGAATTCCTGTTTATCTTCTTTGAGCTCCCGGAAGATTTCCCATAGTTTTTCCGTTAGAGAATTAACTTCATTTTCTACCACTTCGCCTATAGCATTTACCGTATCTGTGGCAACTTCGTTTGTAAATGTTAATTTATCTCGCGTATTATAACTATCAACGGTGGCAGACAATAACTCTTGGAAGTGCTCAGCGCGAACTTTATTAGTCTTTCCGTATTCTCTAATCGCTCGTGCTAACATCTTAGCCAAGAGTTGAAATTTTGTGTTCGGCATTTTGATATCTTTTAATTCTTTGAGAAATTTCTCTTCAAAAATGCCTTCTTCATCGCTCTGATTCAAAACAGTTTCTACTCCTTGGCATGAAATAGCCTCTGCGACCATTTGTTCTACTGCTCTATTCATGGATTCAATATCATGTGGTGTATCTGTAATTTTCTTTAGGAAGGACGTAATACCCATGAAACATTGTGCCCATGCCGTTTCTTCATCGGATAGTACCCCAGCGGGGTTACAAATATCATAAGCACTTTTTAATCGTTTTACATGGCCTTTATAAGACGTTTCAAACGAAACTTTCCCTTTTTCTTTAAAACTATTTGCCAAAATATATTCAGCCGCGTATTGTAGAAATTGTAATCGCTCCAATGGATTAGTGCCAAAAAAGGGTTTAAAATTAACATTCTTCATCATTTCTTTGAGAATTTGTAACTCATTCTTAAAAATTTCTTGGGCCTTTTTAACATCTCCTTCCGGGGTAACATCTCCACCATATTTTTTCATGGCCTGTTTCATGTTTTCACGGATACCAATGTAATCTACCACGTACCCAAATTCCTTCCCGGGATAGGTACGATTAACGCGGCTAATGGTCTGAATCAGAGTATGTTTTTGAAGAGGTTTATCGTTATACAAAATCGTTAAACTTGGAACGTCAAATCCAGTAATCCACATATCTACCACAATAGCGATATGAAAGTTCGATTTTTCGTTCTTATATTGAGCATCCAACATATTCCGATACGCATCATCTCCAAATAGAGCGTACATTTCGGGTTGATCATCTTTATCACGGGTAGCCACTACGTTCAAAAAGCGAACGGATTCCAATTTTTTAAGCTCTTCTTCCGTCAAATCAGTCCGCAGTGTCTTAGTAGGTTGGCACCATTCGGGACGAACTTTTTCAATAGCTTTGTAGAGTGCAAAAGCAATTTTTCGGTCACTACATGTAATCATTGCTTTCTGTAAGGTATCAGGTTTGCCAGCACAGCGGGTTTCATAGTCATTAACAATATCTTTTGCCACGCGAGCTAGGCGGTCCGGATCTCCCAAAATGATTTGCATACTGCTCATGGCCCTTTTACTTTTATCTACATCTTCTGCGGATGCCCCTTCTTTTTCACATTGTTGATAGTATTTTTCTACTTCAGCCGCTTGCTGGGCATTTAGAAATACACGCGCCAATCGTGGATCGTACTTAATTGGGACAGTAATTCCATCCCGTTGAGATTCAATCATTGTATATTGATCCACAATTTCGCCGAATACATGAATACTTTCATCAATAGGGGTGCCAGTAAATCCCACATAAGTGGCATTAGGCAACGAATCACGTAAGTACTTAGCAAAGCCGTAGGATATAAAAGCTCCCATAGGGGCGGCGTCATCGGCTTTTTTATTGATTTTTAACGTGCTACCAGTATTAATTTGAGTTCTATGGGCTTCGTCGCTCAAACAAATAATATTGTCTCTCTCGCTTAATAATCCTAAATCAGCAGAAAACTTTTGAATAGTAGTAATGTAGAAACCACCGCTTTTACGCAAAGAAAGCTCTCGTTTCAAATCCGCCCTTGTATCAAATACTTTTATAGCTTTATCTCCAAGATATGTGGTAGATTGACAAAACTGTTTAGCAGCTTGATTTTCTAAATCTTCACGATCTACAATTAAAAGAATCGTAGGACTTCCCAAATCTCCCTGGCAGTGTTGCATAAGTAACCGAGAAAGAAATAGCATCGTATATGTTTTTCCGCATCCGGTCGCTCCGAAATAGGTTCCACCCTTTCCATCGCCACCCTTACCACGCAAATGCTCTAAAATATGCGCACAAAGGCGTTTAGCCGCAAAAAACTGGGGATAACGGCAGATAATCTCCACTTCCTTCTGATCGTGTTGAGCTAAATCGGGGAAATAGATAAAATCACGCAGAATTTCCAGCAAACGTTTCGGAGTAAGAGCTCCGTGGATCAAACTTTCCAACTCTTTAAGTCCTTTCCCAGCTTCGTCCTCATTAGAAACCTTTTTCCAAGCATAGAAGAATTCATACGGTGTAAAAATTGTACCTAGACGAGTGTTACTTCCGTCGCTAATACATGCAACTGCTGTATATTTAAGCAATTGAGATATATCCCGACGGTAACGAACGGTGATTTGCGTATGGGCATCCCGAATAGTAGCATTTTCATCAGTAGGATTTTTGAGCTCCATAATTCCCACCGGAATTCCATTAACGTACAATATCACGTCAGGAATGCGGGTTTGTTGTCCCTGCTGAAACTCCAACTGATTCACTACCCGAAAAATATTATTTTGTGGATTTTCAAAATCAATATATTCCAATTTAAAAGGAGAATAATTTGGACGTATTAAATCATATCCATCGTGATAAAGAGCAAAAGCTTTGTAAAGTGATAAATAGTCACTAGCACCGCCTACGTTGCGAACATTGGCAATAATCGTTTGAAAATCAGTCTCTGAAAGTTTTTTATCACTATATCTGCCTTGTAAATAAGCAAGCAAATCTGCTTCCAATAATGCTTCTGTAGGCTTACGATGTAAATCAGCCCCACAGGTGTACTGCCACCCCACTTGTTGGAATAATTGTACTACTGCTTCTTCAAATTCACTTTCAAACAATCTGCCTTTCATTATGCTTTTCCTATTGTCTGGCGCATCAACGCCGGACACACTTTAGTCAATTGTTCTTCTGCCTGTTTAGCGATCTCCTTGGCTTCTTTCGCGCAGTTGTAGAGATTCACTAATTGCTGCTGCTCCTCTATGGGTGGAAGAGGTACCTTTACACGTTTCATATCCTCAAAACTAAAAGCTTCTCGAGCACTTCCCCATGAATTAAACCGAGCATATCTATCAAATTCGGGACGGCAAAACCATAAGTACAAAAACTCCGGCAATATTTTCGTGCTATCTACTTGAAAAATTTCATACGTTGCTGAAACGATATAACTATCAGTATCAGTATTCATAGCCAATGAAATCTTTTCCCCGTTCCTAGATGTTACAGTTACAAACCCAAAATCATTATGTTTGATAACCTTGTAAGAATTTAAAGGAACACCTGTCATATCCGCCTTTGTATTAATTAGTACTTTATCAATACTTATTCCCCGAACACTCTCTAAAGTATATTTCCCATCCGTATTCCGCTCATCTCGTTGTCGTATAAAACGACCAATTTCAACAAGAGGATATCTATACTCTAGTCTGTCTGTCTG
>JAFXUJ010000008.1 GCA_017525025.1 Elusimicrobiaceae bacterium
CGAGTAACAAAAAAGAGTTAAAAATAGGTCAAACAAAGGAAAGCGGCCCGCCCCCACAAAGGGCAAAAAGCCGCTCTCAAACTGTTTATTTTCGGTTTTTCTTTAAGGGATTATTTCAAGGTGTGCAATTATGCAGAAATTCCTTATTGTTCCTTGTAACTTGCTCATATTCAATAAAAAAGCCCGCTCGTTATTGAAAGCGGGTAACAAATCAGTAACAAAACGGACAAAATCAAGCCGTTTGGCGGGCTTTCTAACAACAAAGGTAGCAAATCTTTCCAGATTTTCAACAAACACCCTTTCAAGTTGCCCCGTTGAGGTGGGGACACTTGCCCGGCCGGGCTATCCGATATTGTGCCTTGTCAGTATATCAAGGATTGTTTCTAACTCATCATCTGGAATTGCACTCAAATCCGGTTGCTTGCTCTGGGTGCTTACTTTTACCTCGTTTTGGAAATCCCCGGTAATTGCCTGTTGCTTGGGGATAACATAGGGCAAAAGGCGTTCAACTATCAAAAGCCTATCCCGTGCTGACAGTTGTTTGAAATCCCGTTCAATCTGTTTCCGGTTGCCGTTGATTAGTTTTGTTATCCATTCTTTCAAGGTGCTTGTAACCTTGTTAGGTGTGCCTTTTGGCCGCCCTTTGGGGTTTCCGGTCTTACCTTTTGGCTGTCCCATCTTGATTGCAAATTGATTGTTAATGATTGTTGTTTTCAATGCCCTTTATCGGTAATAGGCCGCCGCCTCTGTTACTTTCCGGTCTAACTCTGTTATAACCTCACTTTGGACAAACAGACCAACGCCGGATAGACAGGCCTCTTTAACGGTCTTTCTCATATCAAAGGCCTGTTTCTTGGTGATATCTCCCCTTTGTTGCATTTCCTTTATTGCCTCCATTGTTGCCGCCTCCCCTCCATACTTTTCAACAAGAGCAAGCCGGGCCGCCCGGTCAAAGTCTTTCTTGCTTTTCATAACATCTGGGTTTATCGTTATATCGTTTATCTTGTCAATATCCCTGTATGCCCGTAGCCACATCTTTACAACCTTGATATAAAAGGCCTCATTATACAGTGTTGCCGCCGTTATCTCCGGCTCTTGTAGGTAGTGGGTTAACCGCTTATCAAATCGCCTTTCATACCTCAAAATGTTGTTACCCGTGCAAATCTCCGGTATTGGGCCGCCGCCCCTCTGGGTTTCCCTTGTCTTATCATAGAAAGCAAGCCGCCCCGCTCCCTGTTTGTAGTAAATCCCCTCCGGCTCTTGTAGCCGGGTTGCATACCTTAACCCGCCCAAGTGGTTGCAATAAACCCCCGGCGGGTATCTCATCAAGAGATTGTGTGCAACATCTATCCGGGTAACCGCCGCCCGCTCCATCGGCAAATGCAAAGTATCGGAAAGTTGCTCAATTGCCCGCCTTGTATCTCCCCGCCCCATTTCTTGCACGTTATCCCCCAAAAACCACTTGCACAAACTCCCCTGTTTCACTCTTACCGCCGCCTCATCTATTGAAACAGTCAAACACCCCAACTTGCCAATAACAACGTGCAACCCGTTCCGGTGCTCAAATTGGCCTGTTATCTCATCAAGATAGAGGGCCGTTTCTTCAAGGAAAGAAACGCCGGGCACATCGTACCCCCTCAACCTCAAATTAACTGTATCATACATACCCGCTCTTGGTAACAGGGTTACAAAAACAGTAACCCGTAACAACTTAATATAGGCAAGTACTAAAACAGGCCCTCCGGCTTATCCGGCCGTGCTCTTTCCTGTAACTCCCTCATTTCATCTTCAAGCCCTCCATCTTCAAGCAAGTTGTACAGTAACCGGGCATTGTTTCTTAATCCCCGTGCAACGTATATCTCAATAACCGCCCCGGCCACATCGGCAACACCAAGAATTGAGAAACCCTTGAACACAAATAACAGTGCATCTTGGGTATCTTTGAAATCTCCAAAACCCGTCTTTGGGTCTGGCTCAAAGGTGTAGATACTCGTTATATTCTTGCTCCCAAGAGTTAGGCTTTTATCGGCCTTTCTCTTTGCATCAGCATTGAAATTCTCGTTTCTTTGCACATCGGTACAATAGATAACGAGGTCACCCGGTTTGGTGCTCTTTGTCCCTTTCCGGCAACGCCTTATTTCAAACTCATCGTAACCGCCCGTTGAGGTGGTACAATCAAGGCGGGTTTTTGCAGTCCCGGCAAGGTGTTCAAATCGGTAATAATCGGTAAGGTACATATCAAAGGCCCTCCTTTGCCAGAAATGCCGCCGCCCCGCTCTGGGCCTCTTGCTCGGTATTGGCCCGGTTTTGCCTCAACCAATCTTCAACCTCTTTCCGGTCAAAATAGATATTCTTGCCGCTCGGTTTGTAATAGGGTATTTGGTGGGTGCTTGTCAACTTGTACAAGTGGCTTTTGCTTAACCCGGTAAGCAATGCCACATCATCAAAGGTTAGTACATTCTTTGCCGCTAAAAGGGTGTTTCTTTCAATCCTGTTTAGTTGCTCGGTTAATCGATCCATTGCTAAAACTGTATAACTGTTGAGGTTTCCGGCCCGCCGTGCAAGTGGCGGCCATCTTTGCCCCGGTGGTTTCCTTTGGCCGGGCTTGCACCCTCCGGCCTCCGGTGGTTTCCGGTTGCAAAAATGAGAAAGGATTGAAAAGAAAAATAGTGTCTTATAGTGGCGTAAATAGTGAAAGAAAAAAGCACCCGTTCAAGGTGCTTTCATTCAATCTTCAAAGAGTTCATTTATTGCCCGTTTCCACGGCATTTCTTTTTGTGTTGCCCTGTTTTGATATGCCGTTTGTGCAAGCCTATCAAAGCCCAAGAATTGCCCCAAAAGCCCCCAATCTGGGTGCTCGTCTGTGATAGCCGGGCAATATATCTTTTCACATAGATAAGCGGCGGCCGCCTTTGGTAATCCTTTCCACTTGTACCCCGTTGAGGTCTTTTCCAGATACCCCGCTTTAAGGGCCTTTTCAAAGGCTTTTCTTGCCTCCGGCCTGTCAATCTCCGGCGGCAATGAAATCCCGCCGTTATTTTCCTCCGTTTTTCCATTTCCGGCCGTTTCCTCGCCCGGTTGAGTAATTATACTATCCGGGTCTAAAAGTGGCTCTACGGCCTTTAAAATGCCCTCCTGTATCAAATCCCGCTCCCTTTCAAATTTCCCTATTGCCTCCGGTGTTAAAGGCTCTTTTAAGCAATCGGTTTCCCCGGCCAAAATCCGGTTAAGTTTAGACCGCCTCAATAAAAGTTTGCCTGTTTTCTCTTTCTCCCCAAGTGCTTTCAATCCCGGCACATCATTTTTGCCGTTGAACAATATACCGCCCCCACGAAAGACAAGATACCGCCCTTTCTCTCCTAAATCCTTTTTGGCTTTTTTCCCCTTTGGGACTATGAAAGTATCTTTGTAATCAAGCGGCCAAAAGGTATCAAGTATTTTGGAAACCTCAACAGGGGTAAGTATCCGGTCTTTATCGGAAACCATTTGCAATAGTTCATCTTTTGTATAAACTCTTTTCAGCCCCTCAAAATACTGTTTTTCATACTTTTTCATAGTTGCCCGCTATTTGAAAAGACCGTCTAACAAGTTAACCGCCTCAACCTTTTTGCTATTTACGATTTTGGCGTATATCTGTGTGGTTGCTACGTTGGTGTGCCCCAAGAGTTTTGAAACGGTGTACAAATCCGCTCCGGCCGTTAATTCAAGGGTTGCAAAGGTATGCCGGGCAACGTGAAAAGTTACTTTCTTGTTGAGGCCCGCCGCCTCTGTCCATTGC
>JAFXUJ010000009.1 GCA_017525025.1 Elusimicrobiaceae bacterium
AAGTGATATCGTGCCCAATACAAGCACAGATAGTTACGAGTATATAGCACAAGCGGCCGGTGTAAATGCGCAGAGCAAACAATTGGATTATCAATTACAAATGCCGTCTTACACGGATGGGCGTATTTGTTGCGAAGGGGCCGGGTGTTCCCAACTCAACAAAGACTACCCGACTTGTGAAGCTTTGCGGCGCATGCCGGATTATGAAGTCCCCAATGAGGCTTGTACGGCCGGGCAACCGGGTGAAACGGAAGACCCTGCTCAGTGCCAAGGAACTATGCCTGTTGAAACACGACCCTGTTCCGGTGGTTTTTGCGGAACGGAAACGAGGCCGTATTATTGTGATGTAAACGCCGGTGAATGGAAACCAAGCCTTGGTGCTTCTTGGGATCAAGATGCTTGTACGCCGCCTCCATCTCCGCATGTTGAATTTGAGCGGGATAACAATTGCCCAAGCGGTCTTGGATATCGGGTAAGAGCAAAAACAACACACTATGATTGTAACGGAAATGAAACCGGTACGACCGTTGGGGATTGGATATCCCATTGTATTGTAATGAATATGAATGGAACGGGGTATTATTGGAAATATAAAGATTCGTCTCTTCTTTTTTCCGGACACTATAAACAAGACATACAAGGCTTTTTATACCAGGGCCTAAATTGGTGGTACAATAATGACTTGTGGCAGCTCTGTATAGATTACCATCAGAGCCATCATGCTATTGTGCATGACGGGGGAGCGCCAGCAACACCTTGCGGTCCATCTAACGTAGGGGCAGAAGAAGTGACTTATTATGTATCTTCATCGTATAATTATAGCGGCACTCCCGGTCCTACACCTTGTTGGATTACGAAGTATATCTATGAGTGTGTAGCGGACCAGCATTAAAGTTGTGTTCTATCATTTATCCCCCGGGGAAATCCCCGGGGTTTTTGTTTGTCAAAAATTTCAGACCAAAGGGCCCTGTCTACTACTAGGTCCTTTTTCGTGTTAGAAATAGGGCTTTTGGCCCTTTTTTAAACGCTCGTCTAAAGGTAAAATTAAGATATGAAATGGGGATTTGTTTTTAGCGGCTTATTGGGCCTTTGCTTTTTGGGGCCCGATTTGTGGGCGCAGAAGGGCCGTTTGCCAAAGCGACTTATTGAGAGCGGCGAGGAAATTGCTCGCGGAGTTTCTGCATCTTCTTCTTTGCCCCAGGCTGTTGTCAATGCAGAGGAGGTGACCCGGCGGGTTGTTTCGCAGACGGAGTCTTTACGCGTGGCTTCTTCAGCTGCTGTGCCGGAAATGACTTCCTTTTCTCTGCCGGAGATTCTTTCTTACGGGGGGCGCAGATATACCCCGGGGCGCCGGACTTCCTGGGTGCCGCTTCCGCCGCAAGATGAACCGTTGGTACAGGGCTTGTTCCGTGCTTATCCCAAAGAAGATTTAGACGGCCATTCTTTTTCCGGATTTGTTTTTACCACCTCTTACAAGGGGCGTGAGGAGCGGTTTGGGGTAGTGGCGGCCCATTCTATCTCTCCGGAATATACGAAAAGTGTTTTAGGACGGTTTTTTACAGCGCGTGTCTTGTCCGGTGGACGGGCGGTTGATATCCCTGCGGAGGTAGTACAAGTTTCTCCGCCAAGTATGTTGGATTTGGCTCTTGTTAAATTCCATCCGGAAGACGAAAAACTATTTATTCCGTTTAAATTAGCCGAGCAAGAACCGGTAATCGGGGAAGTTTTGCAAGGGTTGGGATATAGTCATAACCAGGTAGCTTTTGTGCCGGGGCGTGAATTGTTGAAAAATACGTTAGTGTCTCTACGTACCCGGATGCCGTTTCCGCGCATAGACCGTGCAGGATTGTGTGGCAGTCCCCTCTTAAATGACAAACACGAAGTGGTGGCCGTTCATACGGGGAGCTCTCGTTTTGAAGCGCGCCCGACGGATGATATCGGTTTTGCAACTAAAGCCTCTTACTTGCATGCGTTGGTAAAAGCTTATCATAACGAAGAAGGGCGGGCGGTTTTCCCATTAATGTTAGGGGATGAAAAAGTGGCTGAATTAAACGTAGATGAATATATTTCCGCTGTGCGCATTATTAACGGAACAGGAGAAATGATTTTTCGGCGGGTTGTTTATCAAAAATTTCCGTATAGTTCTATTATGGATGCGCTCCCCTACGGACGGTATGTTGAAATGGATATCAGCCGGGTTGTGTGGAAAGATAAATTTCTTTCCGAAACGCGCCTTAATCCGCGTACGGTAAAGTATGATTTGAAAAGGAAGAAGATTGTGAAATAAGAAGAGAAAATATTTCCGTTTTTACTGGGTAAAGATGATTAAAAAGATACTCATATTTTTATTTTTTGTGTTTGCCGTAACACAACCGGCCTGTGCGCAAAGGAACGGAGAGCGGATTTTCCGGCAATTGCGTAAGTGGTTGACAACGAGGCAAACGGCTGTCCAATTACCGGCCGCCACGGAAGAATTATCCCATTTATCTGCTGCGGTGCATGACCAAGTAGCGGCTATGCAACAATTAACTGCTACACGAGCGGATCTATCCAAACGTGGATTTGTGCCGGTACACCCGGATTTATGGAAGCCGCTTCCGCCCGAAATGGCGGCTTATACACGAAGTGTTTTTCGGGCGCGTTCTTTGGGTGAGCAAAGTGAAGTTACTTTTTCCGGGGTGGCTTTTAAAACAACCTATTTAGGGCAAGAAGAAATGTTTGGAGTGGTAGCTGCGCATGCCTTATCGCCCGAACCGGGGATGTCGTTGTTGGGGAGTGAATTTACGGCTGAAGTGTTTGGTGAGGGGGGATTTACTACGGTACCTGCTAAATTGGTGCAGGTTTCGGCTACCAGCACGCTTGATTTGGCCCTTATAAAATTTCGCCCGGAAGATGAAAAATTATTTACACCGCTGGCACTAGCTAAGCAGGAAGTGTCCGCTGATGAAAAAATAGTTGGCTTGGGGTTTGGCCAAGGGAAGTGGGTGCTTTCTAAGCGCAGCTTCCTGGCAAAGACACCCTTTTCCATACGAACCAGTTTTACTGTGCCGTGGGTGAACCGAGGTGGCTTATGCGGCAGTGCGGTGCTTAATGCCAAACACGAACTGTTGGGAATTCATACCGGCAGCACACGAGATGTAGAGTATAGGGATATAGGATATGCTACTCCCGTTGAATTTTTAAACACCTTAGTAGAAGCATATCATAATAATGGAAACGCTACGTTTCCGCTTTATTTAAACGGAGAGAAAATTGCGTCTTTGCAGCCGGATGAATTTATATCGTTTGTGCGATTGAAAGATGACCAAGGAAGAATTATTTGGCGACGGGAAGTGCGTGATAAATTCCCGTACCAGAAAATCGTGGAAAGATTGCCTCGTGCCCGGTATATTGAGTTGTCAATAAATAAAGCGATTTGGACGGGCAATTATTTGCAGCAAGATCATCTGTTGACCCGTTCGGTGGAATACGATTTTAAAACGAGGCGGGAAGTGCGGTAATAGTTATGAGCAAATCGGCGATTTTATTTTTATTTTTGATTTTTGCCTCCTCTTTTTTGTGGGCACAAGGTTCGTTAATGCACGCTCCCTGTAGCTTGAAAGGGATTGAAACGGCAAGCAAAATTTCCAACCGGTTTTTTGAGAGAGAAATCGCCCAACAGATCGTGTTTTCGCCATCAACCTTTGTAGCGTATACCGGTCCTGCGCCTACTCAACTGGCTATACAGGCAGCAACCCGTGTGCCTTTATACCCTACGAATGAACTGCTCACGCAGCGGTTTAAAATGTGGCCGACCCATGAAAATTTTATAAGGGGAGTGTTCCAGTCCCGCCCGGAGAACATACTTCCTCCCCGGCCGACCGGAACGAAAGAGCCCAATATGTTCTCTGGTACGATTTTCAGGGCTTATGACGGAAAGATTTATGGGGTAACGGCGGCTCATGCCATAGCGGATCACATCGGGGATCAATCCTTACAGCGGTCTTTTACGGCGGATGTTTATGTAAACGGACGGTTTCTTTCCGTCCCGGCTGAAATCATACAGGTATCGGCACCCAGTACCTTAGATTTGGCACTCGTCAAATTTCCACCGGAAGTGGAATCCTGGCTTACTCCTTTTGAAATCAGCACGGCCGTCCCCCTGCCGGGAGATGTTTTGAAAACACAAGGGTTTAGTGTGAACCGTGCCCTTTATTTATCGGAGCGCCCCCTGCTGAGTAAAAATTTGTTTTATTTGCGGGCTGTTATGGAGCTGAGCCCCACCCAGCGGCGTGGGCTATGCGGTAGCCCGGTAATAAATGCAGAAGGAAAATTAGTGGGGGTACATATTGGTAGTGCGGAAGGGAAAAAGACGGAATCTATGTTCGTGGGCTATGCCACACAAGCCGTTTTTCTAAACAGTTTAGTACAAGCTTATCATAATGATGGGAAATTATCGGTTCCGTTTGTGTTACTGAAACAAAAGATTGTTGATTTAAATATAGATGAATATATTGCGTATGTCCGGTTGTTGGATGCGGACGGATCGGTGGTATGGTATAAGATGCTCACATCTAAATTCCCGTACCGGGAAGTGGAGGAAATTGCCACCGGTTTTTCCCCTCGGTATTTGGAAATTGCTGTAGGACGTGTATCCTGGGATGGCAAATTATTAACGGAGGAACATGGGTTGATCCCGGCGGATGCTACTTGGTACCGGTACGATTTTCGCACCGGGCAAACGGGTAAAATAAAGTAAAAAAATTTATGTATAAGAATATCGGCGGAATAATTTTTTTGCTGCTAGCGGTTGTGTATCCTGCCTTTGGACAAGTGCCGGCTTCAACCGGCGCGCGTGTTGCCAGGAGTACGCAGCAGGTCACAACAGCAGCAGAATCGTTGGGAAAAGTGGTTTCGGAGGCAGTTTTTCGTTCTATCAGCCAGGGTGGTACGGGTCAATTTAAAGACGGGGTGTTTTGCGGACGCGCCAAAAAGGGCGAGAGTGCCTGGTCGGGTAGTGTTTTTGCGGTGGAAGAAAACGGAGAACGTAAAATATATGGTGTAATAGCGGCCCACTCCCTCGCTTTATTACCTACGGATTTGATCAGCGGATCTCAGGCGGATTATTCCTTACACAGAACTTTCAAACTGGAAATGCTTGATAAAACCGGCACTTTGCATACCTCTATGGGGGAAGTCGTCTGGCTTTCATCTCCTAAAATGTGGGATATGGCGTTGGTGAAGTTTAGCCCTTGGGGGGAACATTTGTTTACTCCGTTTGAATTAAGTGACAAACTCCCCGCGTTGGGAGATATAGTAGAGCAACAAGGATTTTCCAAAGATTTATCCGTTTATGTTCCCAACCGGCAGGTAATAGACATTACGCCCCTTTCTTTTCGCACCACGATGCTTACCAACCGTTTGAAACGGGTGGGATTATGTGGGAGTCCTGTATTTATAGAAGAAGAAAGCCTGAACGAAACGTCCGTAGCTAAACTGGTAGGGATTCACACGGGTAGTTCGTGGTCCAAGGGGGATATAGATGAAGATATCGGCTACTTTACGCCAGTTACTTTTTTGAAAAAATTTGTAGAAGATTATCAAACCGGCGGGCAAGTGCGCTTCCCGGTGGAGCTAAAGGGACGTGAGGCCATTTCGCTGGCGGCAGACGAATATATTCACGCAGTTATTTTGTTTGATAATGAAGGACATGAAATTACCCGACATAAATTTGAAGAAAAATTCTCTCACCGAAAGCTGGAATCATTGGTGGATTTGTACGGCCCGTTTGAAATTGATTTTGTAGTGAAGCGTTTTCAATGGGCTCATGTGAATCCGGAATATGTGGAATTTAGTAAAGGTTCTCATCGAATTAGATATAATTTGCGCGAAGGACAGATTGTAAAAGAAAAAAGGGAATAACGTCCATGAAGCAATTGCACTTAGTAGCTATAATGGGGTTGATTTTGGTCTGCCTGACGGCGGGCGCGGGGACGCTTTGGGCACAGCGCTCCGTTTCCCATGGGGCGCGGGCTATGTTGCGTGGGCCCGCGTTAGCTACCCGATTACACAGACAAATTGCTCAACGAGCGTTTCAATCCGGTGCCCAAACAGGGAAAGGAATTTATCATGTTAGCCAGATAAACCAAGGGGTATTTTGCGCACATGCACAGAAGGGTAATGACGCCTTTTCGGGAGGGGTGTTTCAAGTAACTCGCGACGGAGAAAAAGAGGTTTTTGGTTTTATAGCGGCACACTCGTTGGCGGATGTGCCGTCTGGTACGGTGGAGCGGAGGGAAAACCAATATTATTTGAATCGTTTTTTTGAAATGAAAGTGGAAGACCAATGGGGTAACCAGCATTTGGTTGAGGCAGAAGTCGTGGCATTATCTTCTCCTAAAATGTTGGATATAGCGCTTGTCAAATTTCGCCCGGGAGATGAAAAATTATTCAACCCTTTCCCATTGCGCCAAACGCCGTTAAAAGAGGGGGAGGAACTTGTATACGAAGGCTTTTCTGAACGGATCGGTCAGGTTTCTTTTTCGCGTAAATTATTGGAGCAATCCCCCATCTCGCTACGTACGGATATGATGTGGCCCCGTTTAAAAAGGGTTGGGTTTTGTGGCGGTGCGTTGCTGGATCATCAACGACAGTTGGTGGGTATTCACACCGGGAGCCATTGCGGTTCCTCTTTGGCGGCGGATATCGGGTTTGCTACGTATGCTCATTTTCTAAATCTGCTGGTAGATGAATTTCACCATAAGGGAAATGTAACATTTCCGTTGGAGTTGGGTGGCAAGAAAACCATAGATTTAGCTCCCGATGAGCATATCATTACCATAGATTTTTTTGATAAACACGGGGAAAAGATAGGATTGTATATAACCGGTTTTAAATTTTCATATTCAACCGTTAACGATATAATCCAAGAAAAAACACCGCGTTATCTCCGCTTTTTAATCGGGAAGACCGGATGGTCCGACCAGGATCCGGCTTATGTGGAAGAATCGGTATCCCGGCGGGAAGTAACCTATGATTTAAAAAGAGGACGGGTGGTTTCTAAGGAAGTAGGAAGATAACTTACGCCACTTTATGTCCTGCCACGAAAGTCGCCAAAGGGGTAAGATCTTTATTCAGTAGGGTTACATCTGCGCGTAGTCCTTCTTGCAAGAGACCTCGGTCATTAAGCCCCAAAAGTCGGGCCGGATTGTGCGAAGCACAGGAAACGGCCTGCGGCAATGAAAACCCAAAATTAACCAGATTTTTAATACCTTGTACCAAGGTTAAAGCAGAGCCGGCTATTACTCGGTCCGCTGCGCGTTTCCATACTCCGCCTTCAAATACCACTTCTTCCCCGTTTGCTATAAAAGGGCCTTGGGGCTGTGCGGTAGGACGCAGGGCGTCTGTTATCAGAATAATTTGATCTTCTTTTTTCACTCGTTGTAGGAACGAAATAATCTTGGGATGAACGTGCACGCCGTCCGCAATAATTTCGCAAGATACGTCCGGACACATCAGTACCGCCCCTGCCGCGCCGGGGGCGCGCTGAGTGAAAGCACTCATGGCATTAAAAGCGTGCGTCGCGTGGGTAACTCCGCTGCGTACACCCGAAATAAATTCTTCGTACGTGGCGTTTGTATGCCCGGCTTGTGGCAAAATGTGGTGGTGTAAACAAAAATCAATGACGGGTGTTATGCCGGGTAATTCGGGAGCCAAGGTTATACAAGTGATCTTTCCGTTAGCGGCTTCGTATAATTCTTCCAATATGCGCACATCTGCGGGGGCAATATCTTGCGGTTTCATCACACCCGGCTTAGCGGGGGAAATAAAAGGCCCTTCCAAATGAAATCCAAGTATTTGGGCACCGGTTTCTCGTCCGATGGCCGGGGATAGGCGGCGGAGCAATTCTTTCATTTGTTGCGGTTGAGCGCAGTATAAAGTGGGGCAAAACGCGGTTACCCCGTAGTGAGCCAGTGTTTGGGACATGGCTTCCAATTCTTCCGGGGTGCCTACTTCCGGCCCGTGGCCGGCAAAACCGTGAATATGTAAATCAATGAGGCCGGGGAGCGCATACGCCCCTTTTGCGTCCAAGGTGGTGGTATCAGGAGGAAGGGAGGAATTTTCATGGGAGGGGGAAATAGAGGTAATTTTGTCCTCCGTGAGTAAAAGACTATAATTTTCCTTTATTGCGTTTGAAGTAACAAGTGTAATGTTTTCAATTAAAGTAGATGACATATTCCCCTCATAATTCTAATTGCCAGAAATGATCTTGCGGATGTTCCTTGCGTAAACGAGCCAATTGTTCCGCGGCATAGCCCGTTAATAAAGAGGCCGCCGCTTCGTCCACCAGCAAGGTAGCATGCGGATGGGTTTTCAGTGCCGTAATAGGCCATTGGGGGGTAACTTCACCCAAAGATAGCCGGGCGACGGCTTGTGCTTTTTGTTCTCCGGACGCTAGAAATAAAATTTCTTTTGCATCCAGCACGGTTCCGATTCCCACAGAAAGCGCTTGCGTTGGCACGCGCGACACATCCCCTCCAAAAAAGCGTGCATTGGCTTGTCGGGTGTTGGGCTCTAGGGTAACGGGTCTCGTGCGGGATGAAAACGAGGAACCCGGCTCGTTAAAGGCTAAGTGCCCGTTTCGGCCGACGCCCCCTAAAAATAAATGAATGCCCCCGGCTTGCCGGATAGCTTGTTCGTAGCGGTTGCACTCCTGTTGTAAATCGTCAGCCAATCCGTTTAAAATGTGGGCTTGTTCTGCGGGAAGATTAACCCCGTTAAATAAATGGTGTTTCATGTAGGAATGATAACTCTGCGGATCTTGCGCGGATAAGCCTACATATTCGTCCATATTAAATGTGATGATATGTTGAAAATTCAGCTCCCCTTTGCGGCAAAAATCACATAGATACGCATACATGCCTTCTACGGTTCCGCCGGTAGGCAATCCCAGAACAAATGGTTTTTGGGCAGTGGGCGCAAAAGCTTGCACGCGCGATTTGATGAACGACGCAGCCCATAATCCAATATCTTGTTTGCTGACAATTAAACGCATCATTTTTTTAGTTTAAATACGGTTTTAATTCGTCTGCCAATAAATCCACATTCGGTCCGATAATAACTTGCACTTGCCCGGTGGCGGTTTTAAGGACGCCACGGGCCCCCAATTGCTGAAGAGCTTTTTCATCTACGCGTTGAGGATCTACTACGTCTAAACGCAGGCGCGTAGCACAGGCCCCCCAAGTTTTGACATTATCTTTTCCGCCCAAAGCTTGAACATATTGTTGAGCGTGGTTATTTCCGGCCGGTAAAGGGGATGGCGCTTCAACGGGAGTATCCTCGCGCCCGGGGGTTTTTAAATTCCATTTAACGATAGCAAAACGGAAAACGACGTAGTAAATAAAAGCATAAATGAAACCTATAAGCAACATTTTTAACGGATTGGTAGCCAGTCCATAGCTAAGCAAATAGTCAAATAAACCCGCCGAAAATGTGAAACCTAATTTGATGTTTAACACGTTCATGACGACCATAGAAACCCCGGTCAAGACAGCATGTAACACATACAAGGGGAAAGCCAAAAACATGAACGCAAATTCTACCGGTTCCGTAATACCGGTTAAGAATGAAGTAAGTGCAATGGATAATAGCAACCCGGCACTGGCTTTTTTACGGGCGGAATCGGCTGTGTGAATCATCGCCAAACAGGCGGCCGGAAGCCCAAACATCATCACCGGGAAAAATCCCGCCATGAAAGAGCCGGCTTTCGGATCTTGTGCAAAGAAGCGGGTTAGATCTCCGTGGACAATGGTTTCCACTCCGTTTTGTACGGTGGCAAAATCGCCGAATTGAAACCAAACCAAGTTGTTAAGGATGTGGTGGAGCCCCAGCGGGATAAGCAAACGGTTAGCTAAGCCATAGAAGAACAACCCAATATTGCCGGAGTTAATAATCCAATTACCAAAGTTACCGATAGATCGGCCAATAGGCGGCCAAACAAAGTAGGCAATAGCGGCTACTCCCAAACAGGCTACCCCGGTAATGATGGGTACAAACCGTTTTCCGCCGAAGAACGCCAAATAAGGGGGGAGTTTTATCGCGTGAAAGCGGTTGTAAAGCAGGCCGGAGATTGTGCCTACAATAATACCACCCAATACCCCCATATCAATGGAAGAATCAAGCACTTTAAGGGCAGAAGTCACAATCACATAGCCGATCAAAGAGGCAAGAGCCGCCGCTCCGTGGCTTTCGCGCGCAAACCCAATGGCCACACCGATGGCAAAAATGAGCGGTAGGTTGCTGAATACCGCATTGCCGGCTTCGGATAGAAAAGCAATGTTAAGTAAGTCCGGTTGTCCCAGGCGCAGCAGTAAACCGGCAATAGGCAGTACGGCAATGGGAAGCATAAGCGCACGGCCCAATTGTACGAGGCCCGCTCCAAGGCGGGAAATCCAAAATTTCAGGGTAGTCATATCTCTCCTAACTAAATGTTAAACTTCTTTCGTACTAACACGTGTACATCTTGTGCATCGGAAAGTTGCAACGCTTCTTGGGCAACGGCTACGCAATCGGCTTTGTTCAATTGTCTAACAAGTGCCTTGGTGCGTGCCACCACCCCGCCGCTGACGGCTAAGCTGGTAACTCCCAAGCCAATTAAAAGGGGAATAGCAGCCGGCTCTGCGGCCATGGCTCCACAGATAGCAACCGGTTTATGATGAACATTTGCCCCGCGGCAGGTTTGTGCGATTAGTTGCAATACGGCCGGGTGTAACGGATCTGCCAACGGGCTTAATTCTTTATGTCCTCGGTCAATGGCTAACGTGTATTGGGCCAGGTCGTTTGTGCCGATGGAGAAGAAATCGGCTTCTTTAGCCAGTTGCTCGGCACATAATGCGGCAGCCGGCACTTCAATCATGATACCCAACTGCGCAATTTGGGTCAGGCCCAGGGAAGTAGCTTCTTCTTGTAAGATTTTTTTGAACAGAGAAATTTCCGGCGCAAAAGTAATCATGGGGAGCATGATTCGCACGCGTTCTTGCGGGGTAATACGTAGCAAGGCGCGTAATTGGGTGCGAAAGAAAGCTTCGTTTTGTTTGATCACGCGTACACCGCGTACCCCTACAATGGGGTTTTCTTCCGGCGCAATATGAATAAACGGAAGCGGTTTATCACCTCCGGCATCCAAAATGCGGAAGGTTACCGGCGAGTTGGGGGAGGCGTCTAAAATGGCTTGGTATGTAGCCACTTGCTCCTCTTCGGTTGGTGCAAAAGCACGGTGTTGAAACAGAAATTCGGTGCGTACCAGGCCAAACCCTTCGGCTCCGGCGGCGTAAGCGCGTTGGGCTTCTTCCGCATCCGAGATATTGCCTTGTACATAAATGCGGGTGCCATCTTGGGTTTTGGCAGATTCTTTGGCGTGGACCACTTCCTGTTGGATGCGTTTGCGTGCCTGACTCAAACGGGCCGTAAAGTCTTTGAGCCTGGAGGCATTGGGCGCAATAATTGCTTGGGCATTATCCGCATCCAATAAGATTGTAGTTTGCGGCAAAATGGACAATACCTCATTTCCGGCCCGCACAATAGCGGGAATATTCCGGTTTCGCAACAAGATGCTGGCGTGAGTTGTCAGCGAGCCGTTTGCCAATAAAACGCCGGCCGTATGCTCCGGTAGGGCTGATACATCTGATGGGAGTAAATCTTCAGCCACCACAATGCAACCGTTTTCAACCGTATGGGTGCGATATTGTTGCCCGGTCAATTGACTAAGCACTTCTCGCCGTAAGTCTTTCAAATCGGCAATGCGTTCCATGAGAAAACGGTTGTTGGTTTGTTTTAAAATGTCTACACTGTGGCGGATGGCACTATTAAAGGCAAAGGCGGCGGTTTTTCCTTGGGCAATCGTCTTGCGGGTGGTATCTGCCAACAGGGGATCTTTCAACAGTAAAAAATGGGCATTTAAAATGTCGCGAGAGACAGCATTTTTTTCCATTTTAATGCGTTTTTCCATCTGCTCACTTAAAGTGCGCAAGGTGCGTTCCAGTATTTCCAGCTCCGCTTGTGGGTTGGTGGTGTTTTCTTCAAAAGATAAAGCATTGTTTTTAAGCAGGTAAGCCGGGCCGCAGGCGAGCCCGTTGCAAGCGCATAAACCGGTAATGACGGTATCCGAGCTTTGCCGGGCATTTGCTTGAGGCACAACGGGAGATGGATTGGAAACGGTCCCTAAATTTTGTTGGAAAGCGTCTTTTAATGCTTGGAGCAACGGGGCCGCTTTTTCGGCTGGACCAAACACCTGTATCGTTACCGTATCTCCGGCGGTTAACCCAAGCCCCATTAAACTGACAATGCTTTTCACATCGGCTTTTTGACCGCGCGCACACATTTCTACTTGGTATGGATACGTTACCGCCAAATTGGCCAAAACCGACGCTGGCCGCGCATGTAAACCCGTCGGATTTGATAAGATAAGCGGTTCCGATTCTATTTTTTGATCGGAAACAAGAGTAGCCGTTGCCGGTTGGTCGGCGCTGGCAGACATGAGCGGTAGTCCCATTTTAATAGTCTCCTCGGCCAGGAGCGTAACAGGTGCATTGGCCGGAGCGGTAATAACTAACAATACAAGTGGGCTAGCCGCCTTTTTGGTAAGTACGTTTAAATCAAAAGAAAGGAGTTTTTGTCCGGTTTTTACCGTTTCTCCTTTTTTGACAAAGAGTTTAAAACCTTCGCCTTTTAAGTTAACACTTTCAAGACCTACGTGGATTAGTAACTCTAATTCCCCGCTGGTAAGCACAAGCGCATGGCATGACGGGTTTATGTTTGATACGGTGGCATTCATGGGAGCATAAATTGTTTCACTCGCGGGAAAGATAGCCAGTCCGTTTCCTAATAAATGTTGGCTGAATGCCGGATCGGGCACCTTCTCTAACGGTACAAGTGTGCCGTCTAACGGGCTGACCATCGTGATTGCGTTCATATAAGCTCCATAGTGGGGAATCTATGTAATTATAGTATATCTTTGACGGGCCAATGTCAATAAAAAACCCCGCGGATAATTCCGCGGGGGTTTGGAAACATTTTTTATTTTTCTACTTTAAACACGCTACTTGCCGAGTGCGCCGCATATTCGGGAGCATACATAGATTGCACTTGTGCCGGCAAGGCGTGCAATTCCCCACTGACAGTCGGTTGGAACGTATAATGCAAGGTCAGCGTGCCGTGGGGAACCGAGTTTATAAAGAATTGAGTAATATTATCTTTTTCTTCTCGGTAGAAAGAGACGTTTTGATACGTCCATCCGCTTAACAGATTTTGACTTTCAAATCCGGCGGGTTTAGGATCTTGCAACAGGACGTATTCAAAGTCGCTATCGGTTTTGAGTGTAAGGTGAACTTCTATTTCATCTCCCGCATGCAGGACATCCCCTTCGGCTAAGGGGCGAAGCTTAATTTGCGAGTCCTGTTTCTCACGCAGAAAGTAGGCCCGTTCTACATTGATAACCCCTTCGGGAGAAGCTTGCGCGGTATCCGTTTCATAAACGGCAGCCAAAGAGGCGAAATCTGTTGTGGTTGGGCCGCGGCGGTCAATTTGGGCGCTGTACGCGGCGCGCATAATATGGGGTGCCTGGCGTACAAATTGCAAATCTCCCACCCAATCAAGCGGTTCAAAGGACAGCGTTTGGGTTTGGCCGGCCCAGTCAATGGTATAGAAAGAAGATTGACTGAGGGCTCCTTGCATCTGCATGACATCTAAGATGGTAAATACTGCTTGGGCCGCCGCTTTGGAATTGGTCCATTCGTTTACTTGACGGTTGAATAACAGCCATTGCATAAGCGGTTGAATCTTATCCGATTGCGGACGCATTTCCAGCAAGGTGCGCAGTACAACGGTTTGGGTTGTTAGCGTGTCGTTATACCATACCCAACTTTGTTCCTCCGGGGCGAAATAGGCTCCGGTTAGCGGATCGGTTTTCATCCGGGAAAGTACCAAATCCAGGTACTCGTTGGCCTTTACATCATCATTGAGGCGGTAATAGACGGCTGCCGCATAGATTTGCCCCAGCGGAGTCATAAATCCGGCTTGTGATTCCGCATACTCTATCCAATTTTTTATGTAGGGTTTGGCTTTTTGGATTTGTGCCCAATTGGCCGGGAAGGAAGATAGGGTGTACGCCGCATACAAGGCGTACGATACGGATTCCACAGAACCTTGTTTATCCTGCTTGAGCTGTTTTTCAATGCGCGGAAGGATGTAGTCGATTGCTTTTTGTACATTCGCTTGCGGCACGGTGGCTTTATAGACCACGGCCTGGGCAAACGATTCCAGCGCATACAATGTTAAATAATCGTCATCCGGGCCACCGGCAAACCAACTGAAAGCACCGCTTGCATTTTGGAAACGAAGAATGTTTTTAAGTTCTTTTTCCAAATAAGACGAGACTATTTTATCATCAAACAGGCTGATAATATCGGCTTGGTTGGCTTGACGTCCTTGAGCTTGGCGTAGCCAGGGAGTTTGTTCTAAAAGTTGCAAGCGCAGCGGGTCTTTTTCGTCCCAAGAGGGAGTCAGCCCGGTGCGTGCCGGGAGTTTTTTGACTGCTTCCTTGAGCGGCGGATAAGTAGTATAGAACTGGTGGATTACCGCTAAGGGTACATAGCGGTTGAGGGAAGATACCAGATCTTTAAACGGACAATTCAACAGATTCGGCATTGTATTTAATACCGACAGGGCTAAACTGGGATTTATTGTTAGAGAGATCAGGTCTACCTGTTGGGTGGGTATATCCGAAAGTTCATCTAAGAATAAATCATTACTTCCATTTTGAAGTGCCTGGTGAGTTGTCGCCAGCAAGCGCATTTTGCCGGGTATTACGGGGAGCACTTTCTGCTCGGCATCGCTCTCTCGGCCACTACGTGCCGCAGCAGTTATTGTATAAAGTGCCGGCTCGGTCGGGACGGTAATATCCCAGGTAACAAATTGGGTGCGGTTGGGTTCAACCGTTACGGTTTGTACAGGTTGGGTAATACCGAAAGCCGCCAAAGCGGAGGATTGTTCTTTCAATACATTTAGCGAAACCTGCGCAACCATCTTTTTATCGGTTTGGTTGGTTACAGCGGCTTGAATGACCCCTTTGTCTGCTTCGCGGTAAAAACGCGGGAGTTGTAACCGCACCATCAAGTCTTTACGGGATACGGTAGAAGCGTTGAATCCGCCAAAATTGACATCGGCGGTAAGCGCAAAGCCAAAGATATTCCACGTCGTTAGACTTTGCGGTAAAGTAAAACGCAGAGACGCTTTTCCGTGCGTGAGCGGCAAAGACGAATTGAAGTAAGCCGTTTCCGAGAAATCTGTGCGTGGCGAGGGAGTTTCTGTTTCCGGCTCGGCTGAGGCGCTTTTTTCGTTATCTGCCGCAGCGTTGGTATCAAGCATTTGTTTGGCAGAATATACCATACTTTCCTCTGCCATGGCCGCGGTGGGGGCGGCGGCCTTGGCCATCATGCGAAGGTGGGGGGAGGATTCGTTAAAGCTTCCTCCATACGCGCGATACCTCATTTGTAAGTTGATGACCGGTAAATCCAAGGAAGGGATATCGTTTTCCTCTTGGGTATTCGTATCCGGATAATAGGCAACAGAAACAATATTTTGTCCGCTACGGATTTGTTGGGGAAGTGCGGTGCGTTGCGAGTACAAATTACCAAATTTTAGGAAAGGACTGTTGGTAACATAATAATCCAACGATTTATCGTATACAGTCGCATTGATTAACCCGTTTACCGGCGTACCGGAAGCATTTTTAACCGTGATTTTCCAGTTCGTCGCTTGTCCCGGCTTGACGGCGGCAGGGATAAGGGCGGTTACTTTAAGCTCTTTATTATCAAAGGGAACTTTCGCTGCGGTTTGGGCTGTATGTAATTGATAATCACTCGCCCCAAACCAACGCAAAGCTACTCCGCCGCGGTGGTTGTTTGTGATCGGCATAGTAAATACTTCTACGCCGCCGGCCAGTAACGCACGGTGTGTGAGGAAATTATCCTGTTGGTAAACCTCGATTTGTTTGGAACCTTGCAGGTTTCCGGCTCCTATTAACGCACGCAAGGTTTCTCCGGGGTGATAAGTGGCATGCTGGACAAGGGCCACATCCGGCAGTTGTAAGTTAGATTTTTCATCCGCTACTATGAATACCATTTTTTGCGCGGCGGCTTTTTCACTCGTCAGTTCCAGCCGGTAGACACCTTCCGGCAGGGCCGGCAAGGATACCATTTGCTCACCGGGGGTTTTGAACGATAATTTATCTTTGAGTACGGTTTTTTGTGCGGCGAAATCCCGGTACAAAGCATCCAAATGGGTAGTATTCGGGCAATCGTAACAACGCGGGGCGGCATCCGTTTGTTTGGGTTGGCGGTTTTCCAACTGCGATATAACAAATGATAATTCGCCGGATACGGGTGTACCGTCTGCGTCTACCAAGTTGATGTTAGCCAAGGGGGCCGCCTGGTTAGCGTTGTAAAAACCTTGGGTAAATTCCACTTTAAATAAATGCGGGTGTACGCTGATTTTATACGAACGGGTGGCACTGATAGCACGGCCGCTTTCATCATATACTTGGGCATTTAGTTCGTAATTGGCAAATTCTTCATCTTCTTCTTGGCGAGTGGGGGTAAAAGAAATTTCAAAAATTCCTTTTTCGTTTGTAACGGTTTTTCCTTGGGCAATTATTTTGTCTTTACCAAGCGGGCGAAACCACCACCAATAAAACGGTGGAACATAACCACGGCGTTTTAATGTATACGTTACGGTGGCTTTTTCCATAGGAGCACCGAAGTAATATTTGGCAGTTCCGCTGAGTACGGCTTTTTTGTCATAGGCCAAGGCGCTGGCCGGAGCGTTTAATGTCAATTCATAATCAGGGCGTTTGTATTCTTCCAAAGAGAAGGAATGGTGCGTATAGTAAGTCTGGCCGTTAGCCGATAAAGAAACGGCAATAGAGTAGTGCCCCAATAGAGCGTTTTCCGGCAGCATAAATTCCGTCTGGGCATTACCTAGGTTGTTCAGCAGAGGCGAAGAAGAAAATATTTTTTTACCGTTAGGGGCCGTTACTCGGATTTGTGTTTTAAGACCTTCCAGCGTTTTTAGACCGCGGGGAAGGTACTCAAAGCCCTGTACGGACAAGTATACTTTTTGTCCGGGGCGGTAAATGGGGCGATCCGTTTGAGCAAAAAGTTTAACCGGTTCTTGGTTATAAAAATGGAAATATAACCGGTTGTTTAAATAAGCGGTTGAGTTGCCCTTTTGTGCTAGTACGTCTAAGGAATAACTTTCATTAGAAGTGCCTTTATTGGAAACTACCACTTTGCGGCTTATATCCAGTATTCCGTTACCGTTTGTTTTGGCTGGCGAGCCGGAGTCGCTGTTCCAATCTGTTAACAGGCGCAAAGAGGCACTGGGCTCCGGCTTCCCGGTGCGCAAGTTAACGGTATAAATGTGGAAGACATCCGGTTGAAAAGTTTTGGGGGTAGCCAGGCGGGTGGCTACATAGCGGGTGGGCGTATCCGCAATAGCAGTGGTGGCAAAAATAGCTAAATCCGTTGCGTTAATTACCCAACCGTAAATGGCTTTTTCTTTAAGAGAAAAATTTTCTTGTGTGCTCATCAGTACTACATAGAAACCTTCCTCCAACGCCGGTAGTTGAAAAGAGGATTCTTGTGGTTGCCCAACTCCCGGGTAGTCGACGGCAAAGTTTTGTGTATGCAGCGGGTCGCGCTCTAAAAAGGGGGGAATGTCTTGTCGGTCTAAATTAACAATATAGTTCCAAGCGTGAATGCTTTTACGGTGCTGCCTGGCTTGATACAAACGGGAAAGTTCGTCAAAAGACGTCTTATAAACCCGTACAAAAACCCGTTTCAGATTTTTACCGGAAATAGATAATTGCGGTTGGGCGCGGTTAATCGGGCTTTGCGGTATTTGGGCGGACAATTCTTCGCGCGTAATCTCTTGTGCCAGGGCCTCGCATTGTTTGGTGAAAAAGGAGGGTGATAATTTTTGCCCCAACGTAGTTATTTCCAAAGCGGTCGCATATTGCTTGTTTTTGTTGAGTATTTGGGCTAATTGCCAGGCCATGTATCCGCGGGCGTAATCGCTGGTAGCGACGGGGGGATAAAATTTTTGTTTTAGGCGTTCCCACCAACTCATTTCAGCGGGGGTATTTTCAATCAACGGGCGCAGTTGGGCCGTAACATAGGCCAATGCTTTTTGTTGATTTTCTATGGCAAAATCTTGTTCGTTTAAGAAGGGGAGCAGAAGTAAATCTGTTTGCCAAAATTGAGCGGCTGTTTGACGATTCTGCCCAAAAGGAGTGGCGGCTGCCTCTAAAATTTGGGTTTGTAATAAAAGATTATTTTTGCGTTTGCCTTCTTTGAGCCGTGCATGGCTACCCAGGTAGGAAGGAATTTGGGCGGATAATACTTTTTCTTTTTCTGTTAGATTATTTCGTAAATAAGTAAGCCAGCTGTTTACGGTAAAATCAAATAACGTGGGGATACGCCGGGTGTCGGTATCGGCTAGATTTAAAATTAAATTTTCTCGTTCAATAGGGGCGCTGGCCAAGTGGTCGCGCAAGCTCCAAAGGTGTCTGTAGTCTTGATCTATTTTTTCTTGCCACTGTTCGCGAGTCCATTGGGCGGGATCTTCAGCCGCTTGGGCGGAATCAATCTCATGCTGATTCAAAATAGGGCGAAACACGGAGCTGGCTTGTTGGGCTGTATAGATGCGGTAAAGCAAAAAACGCGCTTGCCAGGTGGAATCTTCCGGAAGCGGATAGGAGCGCATGGTTTTGGCAGCATTTAAAAATTCACCCAGGTGGTATTCGCAAGCAACCAGGCGTAACTGGACCTGGTTTTTTTCAGCACCGGAGACGGAGGGAAGTAAGGCCTCGTATTTCGTTTTGGCGGTTGCGAAGTCATTTTTTTGGAAAGCATTTTCGGCTTCGCTTAGACTTTGTGCCCATACCGGGCACGCGAGAAGTAAACTGCACAACGCAATAATATATTTTTTCATAAGTTACTCTCCATAAAAATAAAAAAATAAAAATCTCCGTCCCTGCGCAAGCGGACAGAGATTATTGAGGGGAATTAAGAGCGGAAATCTACATCTGTTCCGGTGCGCTGACACCGATAAATTCCAACCCCTTTTTAATCCGTTCCGCTACCCGCTGACAAATAAACAGGCGGGACTTGGTCAGTTCGCTGTTTGATTCGTCCAATACGCGGCAGGTATCATAAAACGTATGGAAAAGCCCGGCTAATTCTACCAAATAAGTGGTTAAATGGTGCGGACTCAAATCAGCCACACAATTGCGTAAGACTTGCTTAAACCAAATGAGCTTTAATAACAAGGCCCGTTCTTGCGGAGCCAAAGGAGTTGTAATGCCGGGGAAATCGGTAAATCCTTTTTCGGCCGCCGCTTTAAAGATGGAATAAATGCGCGCATGTACATATTGTACGTAGAAAACAGGGTTTTCATTCGTGCGTTTTTTAGCTAAGTCCATATCAAAAAGCATATGGGCATTGGGCGTGCGGCTGGCAAAGAAAAACCGGCACACATCGGTGCCCACGTCGTCCATCAGTTCCCGTAGGGTGATAAAGTGGCCGGCACGTTTGGACATTTTGACTTGTTCTCCGTGTTCGGTTAAGTGTACCAACTGGTGAATGATCGGTACAAAACTTTTTTCATCATGCCCCAAGGCGTGTACAGCGGCTTTCATGCGCGGTACATAACCGTGATGATCGGCCCCTAAAATATCAATGAGGGTTGTATATCCGCGGTCATATTTATTTTTATGATAAGCAATATCCGCCATGAAATAGGTGGGACGTCCGTCTTTGCGGATGAGTACACGGTCTTTGTCGTCTTGTGCTTCACTGTCTTTGGTAGAGCCAAACCAAACGGCGTCTTCTTTTTTGTAAGTAAATCCTTTTTTGGTTAAATAATCCAACGCGTGCTTAGGGGCTTCTTCTTTGTGAAGGTCGGATTCGCGAAACCAACGCGTAAAATCCACATGGAAGTCTTTCATGTCTTGCTGTTGGGTTTTGATGAGTTCTTCCATTGCCCACCGGCCGTACTGTTCTTCCGGTAAATCAGCCGGAATGCGTTTAGCTAAATCGATTAAGTATGAACCATGGTAGCCGTTTTCGGGGGGTTCTTTACCTTCTTTGCGAGCTTTAATGGAAACCGCTAATAATTCGGCCTGGTTGCCTGCGTCGTTGACGTAGTATTCGCTATCGCACGAATAACCCAGCGCGCGGTGTATTTTTACCAAGCTATCTCCTAAGCTGGCTCCGCGACCGCTTGCCACATGCAAGGGACCCGTCGGGTTTGCAGAAACAAATTCAATTAAAATATTTTGATGAGAGGTCTGGCTGTCGCGGTCTTTAATGCGGCGGTCAGAGGCAATTTCGATAATCAGGGCATCTTCCAACTTTAGGTTAATAAACCCCGGGGCCGTGGCGGTTGCTTCTTTAATGGCTGTAAGTTCTCCCAAAACTTTGCATGCCTCTTGGGCAATTTCCATGGGATTTTTACGCATTTTTTTAGCGGCAGCTAATGCCCACGTAAGAGAAATATCCGCTCCGGTATGGACCGGAGCTGCGGTAAAATCTACGGCAGGTAACTCACATCCTTTGAAAAAGTCTGCACTAGAAAGTTTGAGAATGATATCTTGTTTCAGTTTGTCTAACATACTTATTTTTTCTTTCCTGTCTTCTTGGTAGCTGCTTTTTTAGCCGGCTTTTTGGGAGTGGCTCGTTTTTTAGCCGCAGTTTTTGTAGCCGGTTTTTTAACAGCTTTTTTAGTTGTCGGTTTTTTAACGGGTTTGGTAAAATCTACGAGTTTACCAAAACTAAAAATTTTGTCCAAAGCATAAAAATCTCGGGCTTCCTGCGTCATGACGTGCGCTAAAAAGCCCCCATAATCGCTCACCCGCCAAAGGTTACTGTCGCTTCCGTCGCGGTTGAGTTTATAGATACCTTTTTCTTTTAATTTTTTGCTGATTTCTTCTTCAATGGCCTCTAAATGGGGTTTGGAAGTGGCCGTAACAATTAGTACAAATTCGCACAAACTGGACAGACCACACAAATCAAAGACCTGTATGTTTTCAGCTTTTTTATCACTGGCTAACCGCGCAGCCAAGCAAACAAGTTCCTTTGTATTCATAAATTCCTCTTTCAACAATATACTTTTAGTCTAGCATTTTTAAAGGTTTTTGCGATAGTTAAAGCGGCATTTTAAAATCTTTGCCTAGGATGATACGTGTGTCGCAGATTACGTTGGGCGTAGTGCCAATGCGAATTTCTCCATTGATACCGATAGCATTCCCCAGTTGTTTGAGTTGAATTTGACGGCCAGAATAGTCTTCCAGCCAGGAAGTTTCTTGGGCGGAGGGGTAATTGTCGTATTGCAAAACATCCACCCGCAAAAGTCCTTTTGCATTTTGTTCCCGCAAGTATTGGGTTAATTCCAAGGCCAACCCTTTTTTGCCGGAAGCATTGAGTACTTCCACAATAATGGGCCGGTCCTCTACGGCCAGCGGGGCTTTATCCGCCACCACGGGGGGTGGGCCATCCGGTTCGGCTTCTTTTTTACGGGAAGAACGTTTGGCAGAGGATGTGTTTTCTAAAATAGCAAAATCATTTGTTTCCAGCTGGGATAATTCCATCCCAAACAGTACAAATTCTGCGGGAGATAGATTGGTGCGCCGTTCGTGCCAGGCCGTTAAGTAACCCCACATGGCCCGTGTAATAAGCAAGGGATTATAGCGCCAGTTGGATAAGGTATTTTTAAAGGATTCCCAAAAATGTTGTCGGTTCGTTTCTTTAGGGGTAAAAAATTTGGTGTGCGGAAAGCACTTTTGGGGAGAAGTGGTACATTTTTTGTTTTGTATGGTGATGCGGGCTTTTTTAGAAGACGGATTATAAGAAACCAGCATGGCGGGGGACGTTTGCAACAAGACTTCTACGGCTTTATCTTGGTGGGTGCTAAGTGTTTTGACCAACGGGGAGGAAACCTGGGTTACTGCCGACCAGCCCAGTACCAACAGGAGTATCCATAACAGGCAATGCTCTATTATTTTTCTTGCTTTATGAGATGATTCCATAAGTCAATCCCCAGCGGGCAAAGCCATTTTTGCGAATCAATGGTAAAAAGTAACTTGCGGTTGGCTGCATACAATAAGGCTTTATCCAAATCTTGCAAAGCTAAGTTACGGATGAGGAATGCATCTTTATATTTGCGGTCTTTAGAAGAAATATCTGCCACAAATAAAATTTTGGATAAGACGCTCATGTGCAGACTTCCTAAGGTGTGCTCTGCAATAGCACGTACTACTTGCGAATCTTTTACCCCGAAATGGTGTTTAGCCAACCAAGCGGATACGAAGCTGTGCAATAGGCTTGGCTCTTGGCGGCAGATGTCCTCAAAAAACGGTACTTTAATTTTATGGGTGTGGCAAAAATCAATTAACTCCGGGCCGGAAAACCCCTTGCCGGCATCGTGCAAAATACCGGCCTGCACGGCTGTTTCCACTTTGACGTCATAAATATCACTCAGCACGGCGGCCATTTCCGCTACTTTACAAGAGTGTAAATAGCGGTTGGGCTTGAGGTGCGCTCTTAGCCATTCGTGTACATCCAGCCCGTAGAGCTTATTCTTGCGGATAGTGTCCGTAATTTGAGCCGGGACCGTGTTGGGAATATCACCGCAAGATAAAATATGGGCTCGCACGCGGCTGGAGGAAAGCTTGGGAAAGAAGCCCGGCAAAAAGAAATGTTTGAATTGGGCGGGATTTTCGTTATATCCTTTTCGTTTCCCGGCTACCACGGTTGCGTGGTCAAAAATAATTTGGGGGTTTTTCCAATTGTGTAAATCATTTAAGCAATCGGTTCCGACAAGTAAATAAATTTCCGGGTGGGCGTAACGTTTTTGCAAATATTGGACCAATTGGTAGGTGTAGGTCTTGCCCCCTTGGCGTAGTTCATAATCGTCAAAGATAATGTTTTTACCGAATTTGGCAAACGTTTGTTTAAGCATTTTCATGCGCAAGCGGAACGGAGTGGGTGATTTGGCTTTAAACGGGGAATGATAGGCCGGTACGATATGCGCTACGTCCGGGGCGATTACCTTCATGGCCCGGCGGAAAAGTGCTACATGCCCTTTGTGAACGGGGTCAAAACTTCCCCCAAAGACGAGAACTTTCATACTTTTATTATACAAGTTTTTGCGCGATTTCTTTTCCCTGTAACAAGGATTGCTCTATGAACGAGTACTCCCACAGCCCATACCGTCCGGCGCAAAAGCAGTGGTATGTTTTTAAATTTTTTATTACTTGCGTAACCGTGCCAGACCGGCGTTTATCGTATAAAACATACGCTTGGGGCAATTTCGTCCAAAATGAAAAAATTTTTTTATCTTGTTTGCCAATAATAGCTTTTTTAAGTAGCGCTTTTTCTATTTTTCGTTCCTGTAAGACTCCGGGACGTATTTCTCCCGGAAGTTCTATATACAGCGAATAACACCCTTCCGGAGCATTTTGCGGGGAAAACGAACTTTGCATTCCCACACGGTAAAAGGGATCTTGCTTATCCGGGCAGTAAATCCAACTAAAGGGTTTGGGTGTTCCTTGAAAGGCCACCTGATAAACCGTTACCGATTGGGCAGCCAACTTGTCTGCTTGGGCACGTAGGGCAGGCTGCCCGCGTAACAGACGCAAGAAATTGGGCAAGGGAAGGGTGTTAATCAAAAAATCAAAGGAAAACACTTTCCCTCCGGCGCGAACTGTTTTGTTGGAAAGGTCTATTTGTGTAACGGGGCACCGGGTTTTAAGATGGGAAACCGAGTCGGCTAAAGCAGCTGTTAAGGCTCCGCAGCCACCCGTTTGCGGGTAGTAGAAGTGCGCGTTATAACCAAATTTTTTGTTCGGTTTTTTGACAGCACTTTGGCAGATTTCTTTAGCGGACGGTAATGGAATGAACGGTCCGCACCATTCTGTTGTTAGACGTCGGGGGGGACAGCCCCATAATTTTGTGTTATAAGGTTTTAGAAATGTTTGGTAAATCCCTTTGCCAAAAGATTGCAAACACCATTCTTCAAAATTTTTTGGTGCGGAAGTAAGTTTTTTCTTTTTGGCCTGTAACAAGCCGTCCAAACATTTTTGGCGTATAGCAGGCGGTAAAGCAAATAAATTGGCTTGGAACGGAAAGGGAACGCGGGAATTTTCCGTATAAATCCACGCGCGACGGGTTTGACGGCGCAGGTTGCCTGCCAGTAATGTGCGCACCAATTTTTTACCTTGCGGCGTATGCAGGTGGAGCAGGTGGCCGGAATAGTCAAATGTAAAACCGTTTTTACGTATACTGCGGCACAAGCCTCCGGGCTCGTTTTCTTTTTCCAACACCCAGTAATCTTTTTGGCCCTGTTGCTCCAGGTGATACGCGGTGCTTAAGCCGGTTATTCCGCCGCCTAAAATAAGTATTTTAACGTGCATGCGGTATCTCCAACCTAAATAGAATGTAAAAAATCCGCAGGAAAATAATACCGGACATCGCGAACAACAGCCCCGTAACAACGGGAGAGCAAATGGTTACTGCACTTCCTGCCGCATTGCAGATAAGAGCCATCAAAATAAATGTTCGTAAAATGCGGGAAAGCGGCCACCCCGCAACTTGTAACCGTAAAGCTGCGTGGTCGGGGCTCCCTTTAAATGGGTTTTTGTGCTGTAAGAGGCGGGCTAAGGTAACAAAGGTAATATCAGCCAAGGGAATGCCCACGATAAAAAGCGGGGCCAAAAACCCCCAATGGGAAGAATCACTATATCCGGTCCCCAAGCAAAGGGCGGCAATCAAAAAGCCGAGTAAATTAGAGCCACTGTCTCCCAAAAAGAGTTTGTGCCGGGTTGAAAAGTTAAACGGTAAAAAAGCCAGGCCCGCCCCAAAGAGAGCAAGCGCAGCAAAGTTAACGTAAATCCATTCGGAAGGTAACGCGATGAGAGTAAGCCCCAAGGTAGCTACCAAGGCCTGCGTGGTGCAAAGACCGTCCAAAATATCCAACAAATTAAACGCATTGGTAAGCCCGACTACCCACAAGAAGGTAAGCGGGTAAGCCAACCAGGGACTGGTAAATACCCGGATGACAATTCCGTAGTGAATCAAACACAGGGTGGCGGCCGCTTGTAAAGTTAATTTTGCCCAAATGGGGAGGCCTTGCGGCTTTTTAAAATCGTCTAACATCCCCATGAGAAAAATAATCGTTCCGCCCCACAAAATGCCTCGCAAACTGTGTAGTGTGCCCGTTGGGAAGTGCGTAACCAGGCGGATAAAAACAAGACTTGAGGCCAGCCCAATTAAAATGCCGCTACCGCCCAAAGCAGGAATCGCTCGTCCGTGGTGTTTTAAGCCGCCGGGGGCATCCAATAAATAAGAACCTGCCAGGCGTGGTAATATCCACAGAGCACCTGTTGTGCAAAGCCATGCAATGAGGCACGTACACAGATAAAGGACAAACGTATCCATAATATTTATAATATCATAATAAGGGGAAAAGATATGCTCAAACAAATTTTAACATTTTCAGTAGCATTTTTACTTTGTGCTTGTGCTACCGGTCCGCTAAAACGTCCGCAGGCGGAGGCCTCTGTGCATAAAAAAGTAAATTTTTTTGCGGCGGGCCATTCCCAAGCCGCTTTTAAGACAGTAGGAACGCTTAATGAGGCCGAGTTGGAAGGGGTGTTGGTTGTCAAAAAGATTGGTGAGGACGATTATGAAGTAACGGTTATGACGGGGGGGGCTTACCGCGTTTTGCAGGCTACGGTAACCCCACAGGGGATTGCTTACCGCTATTTATTTCCGGAAGTAAATACTGCGTTAGTACGCGGACGTATTTCGCAATTTTTGAATGTCTTACTACTAGATCCCGGTCTCTACCAACGTAAACGGGTACAGGATGACCAAGTAATACTGAGTTACAAGGGAACAGATGCGACGGTGCGTTTCTTTTACAACCGGGCGGAAGAATACCCGTTTGCCGCCAAGACCAGCACGCTGCTCAATACGGCAGATTTACTTTACCGTGAATTTGCCCCCGCCGATGCGGACGGGCAAATACTCGTTCCGCATGAGCTGGTTTATAAAGATGGGAAAATAGAGCTATCTCTCACCTTAATTAGCTTAAGATAGTTGGATTATCGGGAAGATGTTCTTAAGATAAGCCCGCCGCAAACCGGGTATAATGTAAGCAAAATAATCTTTGTCCCGATTCCGCTGCCAAAAAATTTATTCAACAAAATAGTAGCCGCGCCGAGTAACAGAAGGGCGGCTAGTTTTTTGTATTCATAGGGGATGGGATAAACACGGCGAGTAAAGCAAAATAGAGCCGTTGCCATGGATGCGTAACTAAGCGCTACGGCCCAACCGGCTCCCAAAATGCCGATGTGTGGCACCAGCGTTAAGTTGGTCGTAATACTGACGGCCGCCCCCAACAGGGTAATCCATAATAGCACGCGCGTTTTTTTGGTGAGCACGGGACCAATCATAAAGTTGACATACAGCCCATAACAAAAATATCCGGTAAGGACTAACGGAATGACAGATAACCCGCCCCAATAGGCGGGCGCAATCAGGTGAAAGTTGCCGAACAAATTGCTTTGGATAATGTCCGGCATTAAGAACATTAGCCCCAGTAATACCCATCCGGCCAGGGCCACAAAGTAAGTGAATACGCGGGCAAAAGTGGTTTTGGCTTCTTTATCTTTGGCGTGTGCTAAGAAGAACGGCCGCCACGCTTGGTCAAACATAGACACAATGAGCATCATGAAAACACCGATTTTGAAATTGGCCTGGTAAATACCCACTTGCTCTGTGCCGGCCAAGTGTACCAAAATCGGTTTATCAATTACGCTGACAAGTAAACTGGCCAAACCGGATGGAACAAACGGCCAAGCAAAAGATAATAAGTCTTTTTCAAGCGGTTTATCAAAACGGAAAGAGAAGTTGTGTTTAAGTTCGCTCCAGACGACAGGAGAAAGTAACATAAGCGAAGCCAAAGAAGCAAAAATATTAGCCCACAAAATGGAAGCAATCCCTTTGTGCAGCACGGCAATAAAAAAGATGTTGCATAGTACGTTTACCACAATAGAAATCGTCCGAACGCCTGCAAAATACCAGGCGCGCCGTTCTAAACGCAGTTTGGTAAACGGAATCATATTTAATACGTCTAAAAATAAAATAACGGCGGCTAACTTTAATAAGTTTGCGGCTTGGGACGGGATGCCTATGAGATGGGCGGCCGCTTCGTTAAAAAGCCACAATAATCCGCCCAACACAAGGCCGTTAAGCAGGACGCCGTAAAAACATTGGCGGAAAACTTTGTGTTTATCATCTGCGTCGCTGGCAAAGCGCAAATAGCTTTGGTCCATGCCGAACAAAAAAATAACATTTAATAAGGCAATGGCTGCAAATAAGGTGGCGATGATACCATATTCGCCGGGGACAAGATAGTAGGTGTAAAACGGAACCAGACAAAAATTTAAAAGGCGCGCCAATACCGTAGACGTACCATATACCAATGTTTCTTTGCCCAAGCGTTTGATATCTTTTTCCATAATAAATCCCGTGCAAAGAAGATTCCTTGCACGGGCGCAAGTATTAAAGTTTTACAAATAAGACTTCAAGCAATTTTTTGAATTTACCTTCAATTTTTTTCGTTTCGCTAATGGTTTGGGCGTGGGACAACGGTTTCTTTTCAATGCCGCAGCCCATATTGCTTACCCAAGTCAGTCCCAGTACGGATATGCTGCATTGGCGGGCCACCAACACTTCCGGAACGACGGACATACCTACAACGGTAGCGCCCCATTTCTTGAACATTTGAATTTCGCTGGGAGTTTCAAAGTTAGGGCCGGTTACGGCGATATAGACGCCTTCTCCTGCGTTAATACCGCATTTTTTGGCAGCAGCCAAGGCCGTTTTGCGCAAGGTTTTATCATACGCTTCGGAAAGGTCAAAAAACATAGGGCCGAATTCCGGCTCGTGGTTGTTGCCGATAAGCGGGTTGTTGCACATAAAATTGATGTGGTCTTTGAGTACGCACAAGGAACCGGGGCGCAGTTTTAAGTCCATAGAGCCGACTGCGGCCGAAACCAGTAGTTTTTGTACGCCGAGCATTTTAAGGGTGCGAATGGAAATGGCCAAATCTTTCATGGAATGCCCTTCGTAGAAATGAAAGCGTCCTTGCATAATAACGACCTTGCGTCCTTTATAAACACCAAAAATCAGGTTGCCGGTATGGCCGGGAACGGTACTGCGCAAAAATCCGGGAATGGAAGCATACGGAATGTTAATCACTTTTTCCAAAGAAGGGATGGCGCCTGCCAGACCGGAGCCGGTGATGAGGGCAATTTCCGGTTTGAAATTTTTTGTCTTTTTTTGAATAAAGGCAACGGCTTTTTTGACTTGCGTGAGTTGCGGCATAATCTTTTCTCCGTTTATAAAGTAGTCCGTTCCGGTGTAAACGCGTTTATCACGTGTTCAATCCGGTCCGGCAAGACACATACTACATCAAATCTTATACTATCAAATTTAGGGCTTCTTGCTTTAATATATTGCACGGCCGTAAGCGTCATGCGCTTTTGTTTGGCGGGGGTAACAGCGGCCATGGGACCGCCGAAAGCCATGGAGGCACGTGTCTTTACTTCCACAAACACCAGGGTGTTTTTGTCTTGAACAACAATATCCAATTCTCCTTGCGGTGTGGAAAAATTACGCGCTAAAATCTGGTAACCTAACCGGGCTAAAAATTGGACCGCTTCTTCTTCGCCGTTTTGGCCGGTTTGGCGGGAGTTCATGGTAACGTCCTTAAAGAGGATAATATTTTGCTGATTGGGGCAAACGAAGCACGGTGTTCCAGGCAAGGCCCCAACGTGTGTAACGCTTTCATATGTTTGGCAGTGCCATAGCCTTTGTGGACCGCAAAATCATAGCCGGGATATATTTTATCCAGGGTGGCCATGTAACGGTCCCGCGTTACTTTGGCAATAACGCTGGCGGCCGCTATGACGAGTGATTTGGCATCACCGTCCACAATAGGATGTTGGGGAATTTTAAGCCCGGCCGCTTTGTGCGGGCCGTCTACTAACGCTATTGCATTGGGCGTGTTGGCAAATTTTTGTGCCGCACGGCACATGGCCAAGAAAGTGGCTTGCAAAATATTCATCCGGTCAATTTCGGCGGCGGAAGCAAAACCTACGCAGTACAAAATATTGGAATTCGTTAACCGCTCAAATAATTCTTCGCGTTTGCGTTCGGTCAGTTTTTTGCTGTCATTAACGTCTAAAAACGAATCTGCCAAAAACGGCGGGATATGGCACGCACAAGCTACCACCGGGCCCGCTAACGGACCACGGCCGGCTTCGTCTATACCGATTAAAAAATCAGTGCCGAGCCGGTGGGCTTGTTTTTTGTCAAAATCAAATAAAGAAAGTGTATCCATATCTCTATTATAGCAATAAACGGTTGTGCTAAGATTTACCAAAAAGAATGTTTTTCAATGGTTACATCGGGATTTTGTTTAAACTTTCGGACCGGGGTTACAATCATCTTCTTGTATAAAAAATCGCTCGGCTTAGAAAGGGGAACGTCCATCGGCGCCGCTAGCGGGATGGATAAATTAAGATTAATCCGCTCCTCACTTTCTACGCCATTTTTATTGGTAAAAGAAACGGAACGCAGTTGGTTCAAGTGAATGTGTAGATTTTGAGGATTCATAAATTCATGGGACGATATGCGTAACCAAAGGGTGTGATCGTGATTAAACATAATCATCGCTTTGGAAAGTTCATCAAATATAAACGACACTTTTTGAGAGGTTTTTGAGCCGTTTAATAAGAAATAATACAAACTGCCCAAATCATCAAAAGGCCCGTTGTAAAAAAAGAGGGGATATACTTGTTGGTCAAGTTCAATCGTACTTCTTCCGTTTATGTGCCGGATGGGCAGGTCATGATAAGGATTGGGGGTCATGCGGCGCTCAATGGATAAAACGAGGCTTTTGTCATCAAAATTGTCAGCGGTAATTTTATCCATATTATTCAAATAACGTACGCGGAAATTTTTTTGCTCAAAAGGGCACTTATGACTATAGGGAAATACGGCCTTCCCTATGAGGTCTTTATTACGAGCTAAAAAGTAAAACCGTTTGGTAATTTTGAGCTCTATATCTTCATCCCGGATCGTGTTTAATTGTTTAAAAAAGGCATCCATATGAGGGGAAATATCTCCAAATTCTTTGGCATAATACTGGCGGATAAAAAGAGGAAATAGAGGCGTCCGCGGGAAGAGAGATTGTTGTTCCCGTACTTTATTGAGTAGCGGGAGGGGGTTTTGCGTATTGTTATGAGCTTTTTGATTCAATAAAGAAGAAACGATGCTTTGGGGCGAAACCGAGGAATGTTTGGCTTGGGGGGCGTTCGCGTGGATAGAAATACGGCTTTGAGTTGTGGCGCGTGTTACCTTAGAGGTTACTTCTTCAACGGCTTGGTTAACCACCGGATTAGCGAATTGGGAAGCTTCGGCAGCCAGTTGCTGTCTGCGCATGGAACGAAGCACCTTTTTTGACGGCCGCCCTTGGGCACAAAGCGGCATGGTTGATAAGGAGATACCTAAAAATAATAAAAGAAAATGGGAAATGGATGTTTTCCTCATACTTTAAAGATAGCAAAAGAAATGCACGGAGCGAAAGAGTCAAAAGACCTAATTTCCGTCTAGGTCTTTTGAGTAATTCTATTTACATATAGCAGACCGCTTGTGTTATTTTTTTTTTTTGATAAACTGATTTTGTCATTTCGCTCATATATGGGGATACGTATGAAAAACAAAATCTGTTATATGAAGGGTTTTACTTTAATAGAGTTACTTGTGGTTGTGTTAATTATTGGAATATTGGCCAGTATAGCTTTGCCGCAATACCAAAAAGCGGTGGAAAAAGCTCGTGCAGCAGAAGCTATACAATTGTTGAAATATATGTATAGACAGGGGGAATTGTGCGAATTATCAAACGGACCAACGGCATGTGGCATAACTAACGAGGAATTGGGTATAGAAATGCCCGGGGGAATGAATTGCCATATTACCAATCACGAACAAGAAGTTTGCTGTAACCAATTTTGGTGTTATGCCAACAATAGTTTGTTGTGGGGGGATAACTGGGTTTCATCTTCTCCCAAAACGCCAATTGCTACCCGAGCTAATAATACAAATCCGGCGCATCCTGATGATATGGATATAAAATATTGGCTTGAAATGGAAGATACAGGACGAATTTGGTGTTTTGATTATCAAGAACAATGGTGTAATATGTTTAGAGGGAATGGGCGTCCTATTAATTGATTTCTATAATAGTCAAATAAAAACCCCCGGGCAACGCGTTTGCCCGGGGGTTTTATTCGGAGTTTAATTATTCCTTAGAACAATTATTTCGCCTCTTGCGCCGTTTCGGCTGCGGCCGGAGCCGCTTCTTGAGTCGTATCGGCGGTGGTGTTGGTTTTCTTCACTTCTTGCAAGCGGGCGGCTTTGCCGGAGAGCTTGGTCAAGTAGTTGAGTTTCGCGCGGCGTACTTTACCTACTTTAAGTACTTCAATGCTGTCCACCCGGGGAGAGTGCACCGGGAAAATGCGTTCCACGCCAACACCAAACGAGATTTTGCGTACGGTAAACGTTTCACCAATGCCGCTGCCTTTGCGGGCAATTACTACGCCGTCAAAAGCTTGCAAGCGTTCCGTGTCGCCTTCTACTACTTTTACTTTGACGCGCACCGTATCACCGGCTTTGAAAGACGGTACATTGGTTTTGAGATTGTGTTTAATATCATTGATATTCATAAAACTTACTTCCTCCGAATTGTTTTTTTCCTAACGGCCGTTGCTTGCTTTTGAGAGGCGGTGATAAGCAAATCGGGCCGCATTTTTTTTGTTAATTGTAAAGCTTGTTCGTGTTTCCACGCTTCTATTTCTTTGTGGTTTCCGTTTAGTAACACCGCCGGAACCCGCTTGCCCCGCCAAACTTCCGGCCGGGTATATTGCGGTGCTTCCAACAAGTTATCTTCAAACGACTCGCTAGTCGTTACGCCTTGCTTTTTAAAAGTTCCTTTTTGCAACCGGGTGATAGCGTCTATCATCACGCAAGCGGCCATTTCACCGCCGGTTAAAATAAAGTTGCCCAAAGATACTTCCAAATCCACCTGCGGATAAATCCGTGCATCTATTCCTTCGTAATGGCCGCACACAAAAATCAGGTGGCGTTTTTTGGCTAACTTTTTGGCCAAGGTCTGGTCAAAGGTTTGCCCGCGCGGACTGGTTAAAATTACGAAAGAAGTTTTTTTGCGTAACTTCTTAATTGCCTGATACAGCGGCTCGGCCTTCATGAGCATCCCGGGCCCACCGCCGTAAGGGCGGTCGTCAATGGTTTGGTGTTTGTCCGTAGTAAACTTACGCGGACTTAACGTCCCCACTTTTATTATCCCCGCTTTTCGCGCCCGTCCTACAATACTGTGTGAGAGGGCTTGGTCTACCATTTCTTCAAAAGCGGTGATAACGTCAATTTTCATTAGTCTTCCAGCTTTAAGGTAACTTTTTTGTTTTGGTTGGCTCCGGCGGCACTAAGTACCGTACGTACGGCCTTGATAATGCATCCGTCTTTGCCAATCACTTTACCTTTATCGGCTGCGTCCACTTTAGTGGATAAATAGATTTTATCCTGCTCTTCTTTTTCTTCTACCACTACTTGGTCCGGCGTAGAGGAAAGGGATTTGAGCAGCAGCGTTGCGAGTTCTTTCATCACACGCTCCGCGGATTATTTCGCGCTGGCTTTTTTAATCAGGCTAGCGACGGTCTCGGACGGCTTAGCACCGACTTTCATCCAATATTCCACACGGGGCATATTGAGTTTGATTTGTTCGGTAGCGTTGGGATTGCAAGGGTGATATTGCCCGAGCACTTCTTTGGCTTCTTTGCCGACCGCGGAAGATTTTTCAATTGCAACTACTCTGTACTGAGGTTGGGCTTTTTTACCAACTCTCTGTAATCTAATGACTACTGCCATGTATGACTCTCCTTATGTTGCTTTTACTTGAAGTAAAAGACTGATATTAACGGTGCAGGGATGCCTGTCTAATTTGGTTGAGGGCGCTAACAGGATCCGCGGCACTAAAAATTGCATTTCCGGCTACTAACGCATCGGCTCCGGCTTGTGTAACAAGCGGGGTTGTTTGAGCGTTAATGCCACCATCTACTTCCAACCAGATAGATCGGCCGGAAGCATTTATAAGTGTGCGTGTTCTTTCAATAAGGGCGGGGGAACCCGGTAAAAACGATTGCCCGCCAAAACCCGGATAGACGCACATAATCAACACTAAATCTGTTTCGCTTAGGACGGGGGCCAAAAGTTGCGGGTCCGTATCCGGTTTTATAGATACCCCTGCCTTGAGCCCCAGTTGGTGGATTCGGTTCAACGTGCTTTTTAGATCGTCCTGTGCTTCCAAGTGTACGGTCAGTAAATCTGCCCCGGCTTGTGCAAACGGCTCTAAAAATTGACTTGGTTTTTCCACCATCAGGTGTACATCCAACGGTAGTGTTGTTTTGCCTTTCAAAGAACGTACAACGGCTGGGCCAAAACTTAGGTTGGGCACAAAATGCCCGTCCATGATATCTACATGAAGCCAATCGGCCCCGGCCATTTCCATACTGCGTACTTCTTCCCCTAATCTAAATAAATCAGCAGATAAGATGGAAGGCGCAATAGATATTTTACCATTTGCAGCGGGAAAATGGGAAGTAATTTTCACAGCACCTCCCGCTCGCGGACTAGGACTCCGTCGGTAAATATGCGTAAAGTGGAGCGTCCCGCGTAGGGGATTTCCATATCTATTTTAGAGCCGGGCTGCTTGGTTTCACTTAAAATTTCAGTTTCACCGGTTTCATCTTCCAACACAATACGCACGTGGCTGGCTTTTTTGCCTTGCGGGGTTTCATAATGTAAATGGTAAGTTTTTTCGTCGTCCATAATGGGCCGGCGGCTGACGATTACCTCCAATTTAGACCCGGGGGATAACGGCGTGTCGGCTGCGGGTTGCTGGTCCGCAATCGTACCATTGCGGAACGGAGAATCGGGATCGTCTTTGGTAATCAAAACGATATTTTGATTGCTGGCCCACAACGTAGCTTCCATGAGTTTTTTGCCTTTAAAGTTGGGTACCAAAATTACGCTGGCAGGGGGTTGCCCGTTGGAAATTACAAGGGATACTTGCTCCCCTTTTTGAATCATGCTATCCGCTTTGGGGCTTTGCGCCACAATCATTCCCTTTTCGTAGGTGAGGGAGTACGTATTTTCCACTTTGCCCACCATAAGCCCCGCTTGGCGTATGGCCAGTTGGGCACTGCGTAAGTCAGTCCCTACGGTGTTAGGTACAAAAACCATTTCATCCCCTTGGCTAACCCATACGCGGATGACGCGTCCTTCTCGCACGGTGGATCCGGCGGAAGGAATTTGACGCAATACGGATCCGGGGGGAACGTTTTGGGCAAATTCAACGCCCGCTTGTTTGAGTGCCAGGTTTTGCGCGGCCAACAAGCCAAGTGCTTGTGAGACGGGTTTTTTAGTTAAATCCGGTACGGACACTTCCTTACGGGAGTGTACAAGTGCGCCGGCTACCCAATCGGCCGATACTAAAATCAAAATGGCAAAAAACACAAGTACCAAAAGGGCTACTAACCATTTGCGGCGGCGCGTAAATTTGCGCGGTTTCTTAAAAAAATCTTCAAAAGATTGGTTGTTATTATTTTCAGTCATAAAGTTATTTTTTTATCTCACGTAATTGACTTCTTTCCAACAAAAAATTTCTGTAGTCCTTAGAGTTTTCCGGAATGTATAAACCGGGAGGGGGATTGTCGTAAAGCTCTAAGGCCCGGGCGTAAACAGCTTTGCCTTTTTCTTCATCTTTGGGGGTTCCTACTCCGTCATAATATAAATCCCCTAGTTCCGTTAAAGCACCTAAATCTTTTTCTTGTTCTGCCAACTCCTTGGTTAATGCAAAACACAAGGCCGGGATAGGCGGGTTTTCCGATTCATAATACTGGGTAATAATTTCATACTTGGCGCGTTCATCATTTTGCTGCAATGCTTTTTGTGCCAATTCATAATAATGAGGAGATACCCGATATGTTTTATCTTGATAGACAAAATCCACGGCAGTATGTTGTTTCCAGTAGAAACGAGCTATCATCGCAATAAACAGTAAGCAAATAATTACAATAAAAGTCATACTTTAAAATTATTTTTCTACGAAAACAATTTCTCCCATCTTCAATTGTCGTCCGTTGGCAAAAGCTTCGCCTGTCATGGGCTTTTTGCCTGCGGGTTGTACTTCTTTAAGCCACACGGCGTCCTCTTTACATTTTACTAAAATTCCATTTCCGCGCTCAATAGATAGCACCGTGCCGGCCGGCCGGTTATCTGCCAAGGAAACGGGTTCCGTTTGAAAAATTTGTAACCACTCTGTTTGGCCGTTATGCAAAAATGGCACTTTGGGCTTAGGGCCGCAAGCAAGTCCGCGCGCGCGGTTGTGTAATTCTTGCGCCGAAAGTTGCGCAGGGCGCAACAGGGCGTCTTCTTTTTGTAACATGGGGGCCAAAGTGGGGGTGCCTTGTTGAGGAGTCCGTACAATGCGTCCTTGTTCTAATTGGGAAATGGTTTCTTTTAACGCATCTAAGCCCAGCGCAGTTAACTTTTCAAATAAAGTTTTGGCATTGTCTTGTGGGTTTATATCCAATTTTTTCTGCAAAAATAGAGGGCCGTCATCCATGCCTTCGTTAATCCAAAAAGTGGAAACGCCTGTTTGGGTATATCCTTGAATGAGTGCTTGTTGCACGGGGGCAGCTCCGCGCAAATACGGCAAGAGCGAAAAGTGAACGTTAATTAAACCTAATTTTGGTAACGCGATGAAATTCGGGCGGAAAATTTTTCCGTATGCTACGACAATCCCTACGTCAAAGGGAATGCTGGAAATTTCGTCAAAACTATCTTTTAATTTTTCGGGTGATAAAACCGGCAAGCCGAGTTCTTGCGCCCGCTTTTTAACGGGACAAGCAGAAATTTCCATCCCGCGCCCGCGCGGACGGTCCGCTTGCGTAACCACTAATTGCACGTTAGTGAATTGGTGAGTTAGTTCCAAAAAAGGTACGGCAATATCGGGCGTCCCGAAAAAAATAGTGTTGAGTTTAACCATACTGTTATTTTAGCAAAATATAAATAGGGGTGCGGGGGTCCTGTCAAATGAAGGAATACCGACGAGACAGGAAACAGTTTCCGTCGCGCCATCCGTTAAATTCTAAGGGCCCCCTTGCGGGAGCCCCTTAAAATTCAACGGAGAGGGAGGGATTTGAACCCTCGAAACCTTGCGGTTTACAGGTTTTCGAGACCTGCTGTTTCAACCACTCACACACCTCTCCACTTTATATCTGCGCCGAGTGGCTGACGGCAGATATCTACCTATATTATAGCAATTTCCAAAAGCTTACGTAAGACGTTATAATTCAATGCCATCCAATGTGTTCTTTTGTTTCTTCAATATCTATGTTCATTATTTCCACATTTTCTTCAACTTCTTCAATTTCTTCCATTACCAAGCAGTCCGTCCACGTATCGTGTAAGCACTGTTGATGGTCCGTCCACAGGCACATCAGGTAACCAATTCCTCCAAACAAATTAGAAAAATACATGGCTAGATGGCGCCCTAGCGAACGCCAAAAAGAGATACGTCTTCCTTCTGTGTCGGTTACTTTGAGTTTGAAGAGTTTTTTGCCAACGGTCGCTTGCCAAGGGGAAGATTCCATCCACACAAAATAAAACAAGTATACAACTAAAACCAGTATCCCGGTGGCAATATATAATGATTTTTCATCTAATATGGCGGCTAAGCCATAACCCAAAGGAAATAAAATACCGAAAAATATAGTTATGTCCCAAGCAGCAGCACATAAGCGTTTCCAAAAACCGGCATAAATCCATTTTCTTTTCAACTCGTTTTCTCCTTTAAGGGGTAAGATAAAACCTCGTTACTTAGTATACTATATTTCCGTTATCCGTATACGGTAAATCTATTTTGTATAATGTGTATATAGAGATTTTTAGGGGGGAATTTATGGCAGAGGAATGTTCACACGATTGCGCCAATTGCGGCGCGAATTGCACCAGCCGCCAAGGCGAAATGCCCAAAATCAAACCACATTTATTAAGCCGCATTAAACACGTCGTCGGTATTGTCAGCGGGAAAGGAGGCGTAGGCAAATCCCTTGTTACCGGTTTGCTCGCCAGTGAGATGACCCGCCGCGGCTATTCGTGCGGTATTTTAGATGGCGATATTACAGGTCCGTCTATTCCCAAAATGTTCGGTATCCACGAACGTGCGCAAGGGGATCAAGACGGCATTTATCCGGTTGCCAGCGGCAGCGGGGTTCAAGTGATGTCGCTTAATTTATTGCTGGAAGACGAAACGGACCCGGTTATCTGGCGCGGTGCGCTGATTACCGGAACGGTGCAACAATTTTGGACGGATGTAATTTGGAAAGATATAGATTACCTGTTTATTGATATGCCACCCGGCACGGGGGACGTAACGCTTACCGTTTTTCAATCCCTTCCCATAGATGGCATTATTATGGTGTCTACGCCGCAGGATTTAGTACAACTCATTGTAGGCAAAGCCGTTAAAATGGCACAAAAGATGAATGTGCCGATATTGGGCTTGGTGGAAAATATGAGCTATCTAAAGTGTCCGGATTGCGGAAAAGAGATTGCGCTTTTTGGTGCTTCCGGCGCGCAGAAAACCGCTCAAGGATTTGGCATTTCCCCGGTAGTGCGGTTGCCGCTCAATCCGGCGGTAGCCCAAGCCGTAGATGAGGGGCAAATAGAAGCTGTGCGGGAAGACGCTTTGGGCCCCTTAACGGCCAAGTTAATGCAACTTAAATAACAAACTTGCCTTTTCTACCTCATTAAATGGTACAATAGAAGCAGAGGAAGAAATGAGTACTACACTTAGTAAATTGGCCGAACTGATTGGAGATTCGCCTACCTTAAAAATTAACGCAGCGGCCCGGGCGCTTAAAGCGGCGGGAGAGCCGGTTATTCATTTGGGTGGGGGAGAACCGACCTATCCGGCTCCGCAAGCGGCGGTAAACGCCATTATTGAAAAAGCGAAGAGCCGCAAAATTAAATATACCCCTTCTACCGGGACACCGGCTTTAAAACAGGCGGTCATTGCCTATACCGAAAAATTTTACGGTCGTCATTTGGAACCGGCTAATGTACTCATTAGTGCCGGTGCCAAGCAAGCCCTTTTCAATTTTCTGCTGGCGGCTGTCAACCCGGGAGACGAAGTTGTTTTTGCGGCCCCTTATTGGGTCAGCTATCCGGAAATGGTCAAGCTGGCGGGGGGAACGCCGGTAGTTGTTAAACCCGACAAGGGCTTGCAAGTAACCGCCAACCAAATCTTGGGCGCGGTAACTGCCAAAACAAAAGCAATTTTGCTCAATAGCCCGTGTAATCCTTCCGGGCAGATTTACGATGAAGATTTTATTAAAACCCTAGTAGAATTTGCCGAGAAAAAAGATATTTTCTTAGTCATGGATGATATTTATCATCAATTGGTCTTTGATGGCAAAACGGTTCCCAATCCTTGCGCGTATACCCGGGAAGGGAAAAATTTAGTCATTATCAATGGCGTGTCTAAACTGTATGGTTTGACGGGATTGCGTATCGGTTGGGCGGTATCTTCTCACCAAGGGTTGATAGCGGCTATGGGCCGTATGCAAGCACAAAGTACGTCGTGTAATAGTGATTTGTCGGAAACGGCGGCGGTGGCTGCTTTAACGGGCGACCAAAGCTGTATTATGGACTTACGAAAGGTATTAGAAGACAACCGCAATGCCTTGTTGGCGGAATTGGCCAACATTCCGCATGTACGGGTACAAAAACCGGCGGGGACTTTTTATACTTTCGCAGATTTTAGCCATTATAACGCTTCTTCACAAGCTTTGGCAGAATACCTGCTGAGCAAAGCGTTGGTGGCCGTTGTGCCCGGTATAGCATTTGGTGTGGACGGGTACTTGCGCATTAGCTTCTGCGCGGATAAAGCCTCTATTATAGAGGGTGTCCGCCGGATTCGCTGGGCGCTTGACAAAACCGCTCCAAATGAAATTCAAATCGGGGATAAAATTGTAACGAGGAACTAGTATGAAAAAAGTAAATGCAACACCGGATTATTTTAAACCGGATTACGGCCTGGAAAATGCCAATATCAATACCACAAAAAATGTCTATTGGAACTACTCTACCCCCGCCTTGTATGAAGAAGCGTTGAAACGCGAAGAAGGCAACGTGGTGTACGGTGGCCCCTTGTGCGTAAGCACAGGCAAACACACCGGCCGCAGCCCCAATGACCGCTATTTTGTGGAAACCCCCGAAGTAGAAGGTAAACTTTTCTATTGTAAGAGCAACAAGGGAATCAAAGCCGAATATTTTGATAAAATTTTTGCCAAAGTTCAAAAATATGTACAAGACAAAGACTTGTTTGTGCGTGATGCCTACGTAGGGTCCAGTGAAGCGTCCCGTTTGAAAGTCCGCGCGATTACGGAATGTGCCTGGACGAACGTATTTGTTAAAAATATGTTCATTGAACCCAAACAAGAAGAACTTAAATCATTCGTGCCGGAATTTACGCTTATCTGCCTTCCCAAAATGAAAGTAGATCCCGCTACGGACGGTACCGTATCCGAAACCGCCATTTTAATTAACTTTGCCAAAAAAATGGTGCTTGTAATCGGTAGTGAATACGGCGGAGAAAACAAGAAAGCCTTGTTCACAATTATGAACTTCCTCTTGCCGCAAAAAGGTATTATGACCATGCACTGCTCTGCCAACGTGGGCAACCAAAATGACAGTGCAATTTTCTTCGGTCTTTCCGGTACCGGTAAAACTACCTTATCAGCCGATATTACCCGCGGACTCATCGGGGACGATGAACACGGATGGGACAACGACGGTATCTTCAACTTTGAAGGCGGTTGCTATGCTAAAGTAATTCGCCTGAGCCAAGAAGCCGAACCGCAAATCTATTCCACCACCCACCGCTTTGGTACGGTACTTGAAAACGTCGTGTTTGACCCGCAAACCGGCAAACTCAATTTGGATGACGATACGTTAACCGAAAATACCCGCGCTTGCTATCCGCTTAACTTCATTGATAACGCGGTAGAAAGCAAACGCGCTACCCACCCCAAAAATATCATTTTCTTAACGTGTGATGCTTTTGGCGTGATGCCGCCTATCTCTAAACTCAGCCCCGATCAAGCCCTCTACCACTTTATCAGCGGTTATACCGCCAAAGTGGCCGGTACGGAAAAGGGCGTGAAAGAACCTACCAGCACGTTCTCTACCTGCTTTGGCGGGCCGTTCATGCCGCTTCACCCGTCTGTGTATGCGGAACTCTTGAAAAAGAAAATCCAAGAGCACAATGTGGATTGCTGGCTTGTGAATACGGGCTGGATCGGCGGGCCGTACGGCGTAGGCAAGCGTATCAGCATTAAATATACGCGTGCTTTGTTAAACGCCGCGTTGGACGGAAAACTGGCCAAAGTAGATTTTATTACGGACCCGGTTTTCGGTTTCCAAATCCCGACTTCTTGTGAAGGCGTACCTTCGGAAATTTTGAACCCCATTAACTTGTGGGACAATAAACAAGATTACATGGCCAAATACGAAGCTTTGGCCCAATCGTTTATTGAGAACTTCAAAAAATACGAATCCGGTTGCTCTAAGGAAGTATTAGCGGCTGCTCCGAAAGTGAAAGTTGCCGCCTAAGAATTATTTGAATTAGGGGCCCGGTATGTACAACCGGCCCCTAATATACTAGAATAAAGAAAAAATTAAATTATAGGAGAATTTATTATGGCAAAAGCAAATGCAAAATTTATGGCCCCTTTAACCCCCAGCGCTCAGTTGGCTACTGTAGTAGGCAATAACGCTCTTCCCCGCACCGAAGTTGTAAAAAAGATGTGGGATTATATTAAGAAAAACAACTTGCAAGACAAAACCAACAAACGCATGATCAACTCTGACGCGAAATTGGCCCCGATTTTTGAAGGCAAAACGCAAATCAGCATGTTTGACATGAGCAAATATTTGTCCAAACACTTGTCTAAATAAGAACGGAATTGTTTTTATAACCGCCCTTGGAATTACAAGGGCGGTTTTTATATGCCCGGCAACGGAGGAAAATGATACAATGGGAACATAACCGGGAGGGAAAATATGCCAGCAAATTTGAAGAACATGTATGAACAAATTTTAGAGGTTATCGGTGGAGTAGACAATATTATTGCGTTGGGGAGTTGCATTACACGTTTGCGTATTATTGTAAAGGATAATCAAAAAGTGAATGTGGAATCCTTGCGTCAAATCCGGGATGTGGCCGGCTATTTTTATTCGGGTGAGCAACACCAACTTATTGTGGGACCTTCTACGGCATCCAGATTAGCCGATTACTTTAATGAACGGCACCATTTCCCTTCATTGGAAGGCGCCGTCCGCCGAGAGCCGAAGGCCCCTTCTAAAATATCCTCTCAGTTGGTATCGGACACGAAAAAAGCAGTTCGCCAAAAATATTCCAGCAAAATTAGTCAGGTATGCGGCCGAATTGGGCATATTTTCTTACCGCTTATTCCGGCCTATATCGGGTGTGGGCTTATTATTGGTATTGGGAATATCCTGGCCAAAACGTGCTTGGCTGATTACCCCAATGTGGTGGCCCTTATCAATGTAATGGGCCAAAGCGTATTTGTTTACTTAATGGCTATTGTGGGGTATAACGCCAATAAAGAGTTTGGCGGTTCTCCTGCTTTAGGCTTGGCTTTTGCCGGGATATTAAATGCCCCCGCTTTGGACAAAATTGCTTTGTTTGGTTTGACGCTTTCCCCGGGGAAGGGGGGCGTGTTAGCGGTGCTGGCCGTGTGCTGGGTAGGCAGCTGGGTGGAACGGAAATTACGCAATTGTTTCAAGGGAAGCATGGAACTGTTTTTGACGCCTATGCTAACGATTTTGTTGGTAGGGGCTACCTCATTAGCTGTGATTCAGCCGGTTGCCGGGTGGGCCGCCGACGGATTAGCCAGTTTAACCCAATGGCTCTTACAAAACGGGGGCGCAGTGGTAGGTGCGTTCTTAGGCGGTACTTTCTTGCCGCTTGTTATGTTGGGTATTCACCAAAGCCTGATACCTATTCACCAGCAGTTATTGGATTCTTTGGGGAGTAACCCGCTGTTTCCTATTTTGTGTATGGCAGGTGCCGGGCAGGTTGGCGCCGGGTTGGCTGTTTTGTTGGAAACACAAGATCCCCGATTTAAAACAATTGTTAAAAATGCCTTGCCTGTAGGGTTGCTGGGGATTGGGGAACCTCTTATTTACGGGGTGACTTTGCCGTTATTTAAACCGTTTATTGCCGCTTGTATAGGGGGCGCTGCCGGCGGAGCGGTGGTGGCCTTGTGCCATGTATCATCCAGTATACCGTTTGGCGTTTCCGGCGTGATTTTGCTATTCGCCTTATCCAATCTCCACAGTATGATTTTCTATGCGTTGGGATATATCGTAGCGGTTGCAGTGGGCTTTTTCAGCACCTGGTGGTTGGGGTTTGACGAGCCGGACTTGCAGGCCTAAACACATAAGATCATTTTTAAACCCGCCTTTATAGGCGGGTTTTTTATGGCCCGTGAAAATATACGGCCTAACCCTTTTTAAGCTACGACAAAGCTTTCCCGTCTTATTACAATACTACTAACCCAATGATAAGGAGGTTTATGTGCGTAAATGGATAGTTATTTCGGTTACTTTATTTGTTACCTTACCGGGGTGGAGCCAACTACAAAAATTATGCCGCTACGGGGTTCTTCCGACGGATAATATTACCAGTTTGGAAGTAAACCCCTCGCTTACCGCGGCAGATGATAGCGGAGGGGTTTCCACCTCGCAATTATTGTTTAAAGCATACCGGGTAATTAGTTCCCATTGGAATTGGGGGGTAGAAGTGCCGTTGGTGCGGTTTGAATCGCCTGATAAATCGGTAAATGGGCTGGGCGATATACTCGTTAATGTGACGTGGATGAAGCCCGAGTCGTCCAATAGAGTGGGATATGGCGCCAAAATGGAATTTCTCACGCCCACCGCAACCGATAAACACCTAGGTAGCGGTAAACTACAGGCGAGTCCGTCTTTATTTGCCGTATGGACGAGCGGTAACGGTTGGTATGTGGCGGCGACATACAAACACTATGTTTCTGTGCTGGGGGATCATGCGCGGGAAGATATCAATTATGGCCGTATCCGCGGTAATATCAGTTATTTATCTGAAAATAAATGGTGGGTGCAAACGAATTATTATTACTACCAGAATTTTCGCGATAGCGGCAAAATGGAGTTTGTGCCGGAAGTGGAACTGGGCGCCCTTGTCAACGAAGGTGCGGCATTTTTTATCAACGGCAGTACGCACGCCGCGGGGAATTGGAAAAGCAAGGATTGGAGCATGGGCGTAGGGTTTAAAGTGTTGTATTTGTAAATAAAAAACCACCTATCAAGGTGGTTTTTTATATCTTGCGCTCGGCGGGAGTCGAACCCACATTTCCAGCTTCGGAGGCTGACGCTCTATCCATTGAACTACGAGCGCGTAAATCTATTTTTATTTTATCAAATTATTAAACAGTACGTTTATTGGGCTTTTTCTTGTTCTTGAAACTTTCGCGGCAAGCCCAAGGCAATTACCAGTAAGGCTCCTGCTCCCAGTAAATACGGATAATACAAATACTTCATAATGTGCAGCGGCGATACGCCCGATAAACTGGCTGCCATTAACAATTGCGCCCCGTAGGGAAGCATGCCTTGCACAAAGCACGAAAAGATATCTAGCAAACTAGCCGCCCGGTTGGGGGCAATGTGGAATTTTTGGGCAATCTCCTTAGCAATCGGCCCGGCCATAATAAGGGCAATTGTGTTGTTGGCCGTGCAGACATTAGCAAAGCTGACTACAGCGGCCAAACTAAACTCCGCTCCTTTTTTGGAAGTAATGCGTGCGGTGGCTTTATGTATAATCCAAGCCAGACCACCGTTATAGCGGATCATTTCCAACATGCCACCCGCGAGTAGCGTTACAATTACCAGTTCGCCCATATTATTGATACCGGCCCCGATAGAGGTTGTCCAATCCCACACATTAAAAGCTCCGGTTAACAGGCCGATAATGCCACACAAAAGGGTGCCCCCTAAAAGTACCAACATTACATTAACGCCCATTACCGCCGCCGCTAATACGGCAATATAAGGAAGTACTTTTACCCACTCCACGTGGGCAAGCGTGAACGGTTGCGCGGCCCCGCTCCCGGCGAAAATGTATAACACTACCGTAAGTACTGCCAGCGGCATGACAATGCCAAAATTAGTTTTAAATTTATCCGCCATTTTGCACCCTTGCGAACGGGTGGCTACAATGGTGGTGTCCGAAATAAACGAGAGATTGTCCCCAAACATGGCCCCGCTGACTACCACCGCACTCATTAACGCGGTTGACATGCCCGTTTGCCCAGCCAATCCCGCTGCTACGGGAGCCAACGCCACAATTGTTCCCACCGAAGTGCCAACGGAAACCGAAACGATACAAGCAGCTAAAAAAAGCCCGGCGGCCAAAATATTGCCCGGCAGGATAGAAAGAGTTAGGTTGACGGTTGCGTCTACAGCCCCCATGGTTTTGGCGGTCTGGGCAAACGCTCCCGCTAAAATAAAAATCATGACCATGAGCATTAAATTCGCATTGGATGCCCCTTTGCAGAATATTTCAATGCGACGGTGCAAGGAGCCTCCGCGGCTCATAGCTATCGCCACCACGGAAGCCAACACAAAAGCCACGGTGATAGGCATTTTGTAAAAATCACCCGCGGCCAACGATACCGCTAAATAAGAAAGTAAAAAAACGCCCAAAGGAATTAAGGCGAGTGGATTGGGAGGAAAGTTTTCCGGCTTCATATGTATATTATAGCAAAATGGAATTTTGTATCCGTACGCCGAAGTACGCGCCGGAATTATTTAGCGGAAAATTCGGTAAAGGCAAACGGGATAAGTTCTTTAAGCGTTTTGCAATACACAGTACGTTTTTTGCCATCCAATACGGCCATATAAACCGGGGCGGACGGATCCATAAATTCACTCATGACCTGTCGGCAAGCGCCGCACGGGGCATTGAACGGAATGCCCGGGATTTTTTTTGTAACCAACGCCAGCGCTTTAAAACGGCGATACCCGGCACTGACCGCGGCAAACATGGCATTACGCTCCGCGCAGATCGTCAACCCATAGGAGGCATTTTCAACATTTGTTCCGCAGAAAATAGTGTCGTCTTCGGTTAATACGGCGGCTCCTACTTTAAATTTTGAGTAGGGCGAGTAAGAATGTTCCCGTATGGCTTGGGCAGCATCTAAGAGTTGTTGCACGGTTTTGTTGTTTAAAGATTTTTTCATGTCCCTATTGTATAATAAAAGGCAGAAAAAGTGATATTTAATTTATTTGTTATAATAAACAAGAAGTTATGAAAAAATGGTTATTAGTATTTTTAGTCCTGGCGGGAATTTGGGCGTGGATGCCTCATAAAATTCCGGTCAAACATGAAGGCCAAAAGGTGAATGTTATCGTCGCTTTTGGGGATAGCTTAACCGCCGGGAAAGGGGCCGGGGGAGAATTTACTTATCCGGCAGTATTGGCAAAATTAAGCGGTAAAACGGTACTTAATATGGGCTTATCCGGCGAGACCGCCGCGCACGCGCCGCAGCGTTTGCCCGAGGTACTAGCGGCCCGTCCGCAAATGGTACTTATTGAATTTGGAGCGAACGATTTTATGCGTTCGTTTAGCCGGCAGACCGCGGTTGACGCGGTTGGACAAATAGTAGATGCTGTACAGGATTCCGGGGCGATAGCGGTTATCGTGGATACAGGCGGCCCGGGCATGGATGAGTATACGAAGGCCTATAAAAAACTAGCTAAAGAAAAACAAGCTGTTTTTGTGCCGGGAATTATGCGGGGTATTTTCTATAAGCAGAAATATAAGTCCGATATGATTCATCCCAATGCGGCCGGATATGAGATCGTAGCCCAACGCATTTACAAAGTTATTAAGCCCTATCTGGAATAAACGGTTTATTTGAGGGGTTCTACTTCGCGTTCATAACCTTGGGCAGCTAGCACGCGCGCTTTAAAAATACTTCCCACTTTTACCGGGCGTGTAAATGTTACTTTCCCGTCAATGTCCGGGGCGTCTTTGTACGTGCGGCCGAAATCTGTTCCGTCCGCAATGGCTTCCAGCGTGGTGCCGATAAGACGTTTGTTAATTTTATCAATCACGCGGCTTTGTACTTCTTCTAATTCGCGGGCGCGCTCGTGTTTAACGGCAGCGGGAATTTGTTTCATATCATAGGCAGCGGTGCCTTTTTCGCGGAAATATTCAAATACACCCATGTTGTCAAATTCGTATTCGGCTACGAATTTTTTAAGTTCATTAAAATCTTTCTTTGTTTCGCCCGGAAATCCGACAATAAAATTGGTCCGCAAGGAAATATCCGGCACTTCTTTTTTTAACATGTCCAAAGTGCGGCGGATTTGGGTTGCGTCGCAATGGCGGTTCATTCGTTTTAACACCGGGTCGGCGATATGTTGGAGGGGAATATCCACATAATGAAAAATTTTATCGGTTCCTGCCATGAAACGTGCAATTTCGCGTGTCATGCGGTGTGGATACGCATACATAATGCGTAAGCGGCCCAGTCCACGGATTTTTAAGAGCTTCTCAAGCAAAGCGAGTAACTGCGGCGTGCCATATAAATCCATTCCGTAAGAAGTGGTGTCTTGTGCAATAAGTGAAATTTCTTTCACTCCGTTTTGTATCATTAAACGCGCTTCACGCAAAACATCTTCCATGGGTTTGGAGCGGTAATTACCACGTATAAACGGAATTGTGCAATAGGCGCAGCGGTTATTACATCCGTCGGCAATGGTTAAATAAGCCGTATGCGGAGCGGTTAAACTCATTTTATAGGGCGGTAGATAAAGGGTTTTTGGCAAAGGCGTTAAAATGCTGCCTTGCCGGCGCAATGCCGTTTCCACCGCGGACTGTGCCCCAATAGAAAAAAGCGTATCTATATCGGGAAATTCCCGCGCAAGTTGTTCTTTAAAGCGTTCCACTAAACAACCGGTTACCGCTACTTTTTTAACAAGACCTTTTTGCTTAAGTTGAAGTGCTTGGCGGATTTCTTCTTTGGCTTCCTTTACGGCGGAAGCAATAAATCCGCATGTATTGATAATAATTTCGTCGGCTTCTTGCGGCGTGAAAACCAACCGGTGTCCCTTTGCAATTAAGCGGGCCGTAAATTCTTCGCTGTTGGTTAGGTTTTTGGGGCAGCCTAAACTGATTAGGTAAAATTTCATATGTTAAATAGCCAAATCTTCGGTGGTAACAGGTTTGTCTTTATGATTTTCATCTTCTTCCGCTTCGCGGTTGAGTAAGGCCGTGCCAAAGGTCAATACCCCAATGCGTCCAATAATCATTGTGCCGATAATGATTAACTTGCCCAGAGCGGATAAGTGGGCACTTGTACCGGTGGAAAGACCGCCTGTGCTGATGGCAGCGGTAGACTCAAATACGAGCTCTAAAAAGGGTAGTTTTTCGGTCCAAGTTAATAAGAAAATACTGGTTAATAAAAACAACGTGTAGAGTAGAAAAGTAGAAGTGGCCGCATAAAGCCGCAAGAGCGGAATTCGCCGCCCTAACACTTCCACCCGTGTGCGAAGTTGTAAGCGGGTATATACAAGCGCCATGACACTAAAAAAGGCTGTCATTTTCATACCGCCGGCCGTACCGGAAGGGGCACCGCCTACGCTCATTAAAACAATTAGAATGAGTAGGGAACAAGAGGACAATAACCCAATATCTACGGTATTAAACCCTACGGTAGTCATAGCCGCAATGGACTGGAAGCAGGCTTCCCACAGGGTAAGCCCCGGCGAAGTAACAAATAAGGTGAAGGTGCCGATAGCCAGCATGACTAAGGTGGATAATACGATAATTTTGGTGGTGAGAGAAATAGACAACGTCTTGCGGCGAATGAAGTTGAAAACGTCGGTTACGACAATGAAGCCCATGGATCCGGCTAATGCCAAACACGAAATGACGATATTGATGGTTTTGCTGTCAACAAAGTTTTCCAAGCTGTTATTCCAGAGGGAGAACCCCGCGGTACAAAACGCAGATATACTGTGAAAAATACTGTACCACAAGGCACTTAATACTGAATAATCATGATGACGGAAATAGTTAAATAAGAATACGGCTCCGATACTTTCGGCGATCACGGTAAATACAAAGGCCGAGCGTAAGAAAAGAGAGATGTCCAACGTCTTAGGTAGTGATACCTCTACGGATAAATTCTCTTGTTGGTGGTGGCGTAAGCGGTGGTGTTGTGAAAAAGATAGATAAAGGAAAGATGAAAAAGTCATGTATCCAAGCCCGCCGATTTGAATAAGTATCAGTACGATTAGCTTGCCTAAAAAAGTGTACGAATCGGCAAAGTTGACAGTTTGTAACCCGGTGGTAGAGACGGCTGCCGCTGCGGTGAAGAAATTGTCTAAAAAGGAAACATGCGTGGAGTTCATCAAAGGTAGGGATAGCAATATCCCTCCAATAAACGTGTAAGAAAGTACGGTTTGCGCAATGTTTTGGTGCGGAGTCAGGCGCAATAAAAATACAAAATATTTGCGCAAAGATAATTTAATAAAAGCACGTATTTTCTCAAACAGAATTTTCCGGTTAATAGCCATATACTCATATTATATAAAATAGATCCGGTTGTATAGGGGATGCAATAAAAATTCCGGCCCGGGGGTTTAGGGGGAAGGAGGATAAATGCTATGAAAAAAGCCATCTTTTTATTAGGAGCGTGCGGACTGTTAGGCGGTTGTATGGCCACGGTTTCGCCACGCGGGGACGTAGAAGTTTCTTACGTGCCCCCGGTGTATGAGGAAATATACGTATCCTCGGCTCCGCGGTATGTGTCTGTGGTAACTGCGCCTCGTCCGCGTCCGGTTTATGTAGCGCCCTTTAGGCCGGTGCATATTGCTCGGCCCAGGCCGCCCCGTCCGGTGATCGTACATCCGCGGCCACACATGGGTGGGGGCCACCCCGGTGTGGGGCCTGGCCATCCGGGACACGGTAACGGCGGCAATCACGGGCCTTCACACCCTGGTCATGGACATGGCGGCAATCACGGGCCGTCCAATCCGGGACCTAACGGTAATGGTGGCGGGGGACATGCACCCCAACCACCCGCCACACCGCGTCCGGATATGAGCCAGTTGAGGATTAACCGTTAGTTACCTTGTACGAAACATATTTACAAAGTTAAATATATTTCATACAATAATAATGTAGTAAAGATTTATTCCCCGATAGCTCAATGGTGGAGCGACCGGCTGTTAACCGGTAGGTTGTAGGTTCGAGTCCTACTCGGGGAGCCATATAAAAACCCTCAACATTCGTTGAGGGTTTTTTATGTTTCAAAGAGCGAGCCAATTGCTCGGTCCATGTTAAAACGAATAAATATTTTGGTTGAAATTAAGTACCAAATTAGTAAAATGAAAGTGATGAAAGTTGATGTTAGGGGCTATCAAGCTATTGCCCTGCTACCTAATGAGGATGTATGCGACTAGCTATCTTGTTGATTTTTGTATCTGTCAATTGCTTTGCACAAAATATTTATCAGGTTATTACTAAAACGCCGCAAGTGATCCGGGTCGGTCGTACGGCCATCGTGAGTCCGTCAACCGTACCCATTGCAAGGACTTCCCTTTTTAACAGAAGTCCAGAAATTCTGACGGAAAAAGTAAAAAAACAAGTGATTTTACAAACGACAATCAATCAGCCGATTTGTAAGCCGGAAGAAGTAGCCGGCGGATATAATTATTTGCGACTTGCCAATAAAGAAATGCACAATGAAGATGGTTGGGAAGATGTGGCGTGTTCCAGTTTATACAACGGGGCCCATCACATTATCAATAAATCTGTTTTGGAAGTAATTTTCACCGATTTGCGTTTTCGGGCACGTGCACATGGAGAGGTGTTACCGTTTAATTTAGCAGATGTGCAAAGTAATGCTCCGGCCGTGTTTCACATTTACCATAATCACCCCAAATACAGACATTTCTTTCATGACAGAGACCGCCAGTTGAGGTTATATTATTCCAAGGGCGTTTTTGGAATTTTAGACGATTTTTTGAAAAGAGTAAACGAGGTAAATAAAGCAGTAGGATTGCCCCCTTATAGCGAAGATTTTAAGAAAACCACCCTGTTGGAAGCGGAACTTTGGGCCAAGCACTATGGGCTCAAATGGAAGAGATAAATACACCGGATTAAATCCGTATTTTAGCGAATATATATGCGTTCTAAAACACGCCATATCATATGGCGTGTTTTATTTGTGTATCAACGTATAGACAGTACAATTTTCGCGGTCGGGCAAAACGGTTTACCAAATCTCATCCTCGCGGTGTTTTTGGAACCATCCATTGAAACATCTAAGGATATAGATGGGTAATAATACGAGAAAATCAGACCATTTTAATCGGTAAGCTAAGGTTTCATAGATTAGAAAAAATAAAGCAATGTAAGTTACCCAACGAAGTAATTTTACGCGGTTGGCCCGATATTTTTTATCACGCCATACCCCCAAATTCCCATCTCTGGGGATATCAAATATAACTAACAACACAAGACAAATTATATTTACAAGAAGAACGGTTGTTATTAGCCAAAGCGGACGTCCCCGTATACAAAGGATGTATAGCAATGCCATTAGCCCCATCATAATAATTGCGAATAGCCCTCCAAGTAACATGGCGTGTTTGCGTTTGATGACGGGGGCTCCTTTCTTCGGTGAATTTTTATATTTGTTTCCCATGTACCCATTATATCTGTTTACACTTGGAAGCGCAAACCGACCGGATCACTCCATTTAGGCCCACGTAAAAACTGGGTCTTTTGACCCTGGCGAGCTGTCGTAAAAAAACGCAAACTATTAATATGAGACGATGTTTGCTATTCTATTTATGGGGATTACTTTTGTTTTCTGTTCCCGGGCACGCACAACTGTACCGGGCTTCCGCTGATGCCGGTGAAGTTTTGGTGCGGACTTGTATGGAAGAACTGTTCAGCTTGCCCAGTGTAGAAGAAGCAATTGCCAAACAAATCTATGCAGTATCGCGTCGTAAATGGAGCGGGGTAAACAATTTGCTCACGGATGGTCCTCGCGGACTTGTACAAGTTAAACTACCGGATCACTCATTTGTGTTGGGGACCGGATTTTTATTTGAAAAAGACAAGCATTTATTTGTGGGTATGGCTTATCATGTCGGTGGTAGAATCGGCGATCAACGGACAGTACAGGTGTTTAGTCGGTCAGGGCAACCCCAAGAATATTTAGTGACCATAAATGCCCGCGGACCTGCCGGGTGGCATTCAGCCGATATTTCCATTGCCGAATTGCCCCCGGAAGCGTTGGCACACGGGGCGCGTCCGTTGCCGGTGGGGAAACCCCAACTATCGGCACCGGTCTTTTCGTTAGGATACACTGCCGGCGAATTTGGGCAACATGATTTTTTGCCGGTACGGGGAAAGCTTATATCGGCCGAGGGATATAATTTGGAAGGATCCCGCGAATTGATTCACGAAGAAAAATCCGCGGAACCTTTTTTGTTTAGCGGATACTGCGGTTCTCCGCTCTTACAATTGCAAGAAAACGTATGGAAAGTAGTGGGCGTATATGTGGGCGGATGTGTAGCCCCGGGGCAAACGGCCGGGAATAAAATGTTTGGAGTAAACCTTTCTCAAACGATTCCTCAGCTATTGGATTTCCATTTTAACCAAAGCCCTTTGCCTTCCCGCGGTTTGTATTTTAGAGGGTGGCCGGTAGATCGTTTGGAATGGACGGAGTTTCTCAATATCGTACAAGTGTGGCGTGGCGAAACGAAAGTATTTGAAGAAAATTTACAGTATTATCCCGGCCCGTATTCCGATGATCGTTCTGAACTTGCTTTACAAGATTTTGATCTTCAACCCGGCGATATAATCCATTATATTATTCGCGTGAATCATGATAAAACACGTTCCGTGAATTTTATTGTGCCATAACTATTTCTTGCGTTGATTCCACATTATCATAAAATTATATAATGGTATCAAAGAAGGGGGATATTATGGCAGACTACAAAGATTACTACAAAATTTTAGGCGTCAATAAAACCGCTTCCGACGCAGAAATTAAAAAAGCATTTAAAACGCAAGCGCGCAAATGTCACCCGGATATGCACCCGGAAAGCGAAAAGGCTACCTGGACGGAGAAATTTAAAGATTTAAACGAAGCATATACCGTCTTATCCGATAAGCAAAAACGCACGATTTACGACCAAGTCGGTCAGGAGGGATACCAAAATTTCTCGCGTGGCGGCGGAGCCTCGCGTCCGCGCGGGGGGGCAAGCAGCGGGAACCCGTATCAAAATTACCAACAATATACGTATAACGGTGGACAAGGCTTTAGCGGTTTTGGCGGGGGAAATACGCGCTTTTCCGGCGGATTTAGCGGGGGAGATTTTAGTGATTTCTTCCAAAGTATTTTTGGCGGCATGGGGGGCTTTTCAGGCGGAGGATTTGATGGATTTGGTCAAAATTTCGGCCGTAATGCGGGCGCCGGCCAAGCCGCGGGAGACGTAGAGGCGGAGTTGGCGTTAAATTTGGAAGATGCCCACCGCGGCGGCAATATGCAACTTACCCTGCCCAACGGGCGCACCGTAACGGTTAAATTGCCTGCCGGTGTTGGCGAAGGAAAGAAAATTAAATTAAAAGGGATGGGAAATCCCGTCCGCGGCGGAAACGGAGATTTGTATCTCATTGTTAAAATCCGCCCGCATGCCATGTACCGTTTGGAAGGGGACGATTTGTATATTCCTGTTACGATCATGCCCTGGACGGCTGCTTTGGGCGGTACGATTTTTGTGCCCACGTTAGACGGGCCCATTAAAGTAAAAGTACCCGCCGGAACGCATAACGGTAAAAAACTTAAATTAAGCGGCAAAGGATTGAGTGCCAAGGGAAGTCTATATGTTACGCTTAATATTGACGTGCCCCGCACGTTGACTAAAGAACAAAAAGAATTATTTATGCGCCTTGCCCAAACAGAATAATTAAAAAAAGAACTCCCGCGGTTTTAAGAAAACTGGTACGATTTTGGCACAGGAGGAAACTATGGCTGAAATTAAGCTTAAATTAGCAGAAAATTTGACCACTTACGGCCGTTTGGAAGGCAAACCGGCCCTCATCAAAACGGCCTTTAATGAACCGCGCCAGGAAATGAATCCGGGGGAACTTTTAGCCAATGCGTTGGGAGCGTGTATGTTAACCATGATTGGCTTTTTAGCTGCTCGCCGTGGGGAAAACGTGGAAGGGACGGAGCTGACGGTTGCGCCGGGTTTTGATGAAAAACACACGCGCGTTATCTCGTTTGTACTGACGTTCCAATTCCCGGCAACCCTTACGCAGGTACAAAAAGATTTTTATGCCAAGGCAGCGGAAATATGCCCGGTGCATAATACGCTCAAAGAAGATATTACGTATAAGATAACAGTAAAATAAAGACTTATATATAAAAACCCCCGCTCATAAAAGCGGGGGTTTTATTTTTGGATTTGTTAAACTTATTTGCTTTGAGTAGCCGCGACTCCGCCGGTTAAGTCTTTAATGGCGGCTACGGCGCCGAGCACGTTGCTGGCTTCGTAAGGCATATAGATAATTTTATTATCTTTTCCTTCCGTCATGGCTTGCAACGCTTCAATGTATTTAAGCGAAATCATGTAGCTGGCCGGATTGGACGATTGCGCCACCGTGTTGGCTACAATTTTCACGGATTCGGCTTCCGCTTGGGCTACTTTAATTTTGGCTTCGGCTTGACCTTCGGCCTCCAAAACAGCAGCTTGTTTCATACCTTCCGCTTTTTTAATTTCTGATTCTCTAACGGCCTCAGCTTTTAAAATTTGGGCCGTCTTGGTACCTTCGGCTTCGGTTACCATAGCACGGCGGTCGCGTTCGGCTTTCATCTGTTTTTCCATGGCTTCGCGAATAGCGGCGGGGGGAATAATGTCTTGAAGTTCCACACGGTTTACTTTTACACCCCATTTATTAGACGCATCATCCAAAATCACTTGCAATTTGCTGTTGATAATTTCGCGAGAGGTCAGGGTTTGGTCCAAATCCATTTCGCCGATGATGTTACGTAGCGTGGTTTGCGTTAATTTTTCAATAGCTACGGGTAAAGATTCCACTTTATACGCGGCTTTGAGCGGGTCCGTGATTTGGAAATATAACAAAGCGTTAATTTCAATGCCCACGTTATCTTTGGTAATTACGTTTTGGCGCGGGAAATCGTACACGGTTTCGCGCATATCAACAGTATCACGCATTTCCATATAAGGCACGACGCGGGTGCGACCGGAACCGTCCACATATTCACGGCTGTTGCGCCATTCCATTTCGTGCGCTTTTTCCATAATGGGGATAATGATGTTCAGCCCCGGATTAAGCACGCGGGAAAATTTCCCGAAGTTTTCAATAATCATTACTTGCGCTTGTTTAACAACTACCAACCCTTTGGCGACCAAGATAATGAAAAATAAAACAATTCCTGATATGACAACAATTCCTAATTCATTCATACTGGCTCCTTTTTATTTAGCGCGGACGGTTAACGTAACGCCGTCCAATTTTTCTACTACACACTTCGTTCCGACGGCTAGCGGCCCGGCGGCCGTAGCCTTCCAACTCTCACCCAATACTTTTACGCGGCCGGTTTGTTTGGCCGGATCAATAGCAATTTCTACGATGGCTTCTTTGCCGATTACATCTTCGGCCGGTGTGTTGACGTGTTTGGTAAATTTATCTATAAAACGTAGCAAGAAAGGACGCACGCCCAGCCAACAAACAGAAGCTACTACGGCAAATACACCCGCTTGCCACCATTTTCCAAATCCCAACCACGAGGTAATACCGGCCCCAATGGCCCCGATACCTAGACACGTAAGCGAAAATTCCATCGTGAATAATTCCCCGATAAAACAACCTACGGCCAAAATGTAATATATATAGTGTGACACGCTCCCTCCTTTTAACTTCTCATAATTTCCAAGTAATTACGCAAATACGATAAGCGACGTTCGTCGCGCACCTTATTCAATACAAAAATCATGTTGGCAATAAACCGCCGCACGATTTGCCTGGAAGAAAGCGGCGTTAAAAAGTCATTACTCCAGGAAAGTTGGCGCGAATCAATATACGCTTGGCAATCTTGTAAAGATAAGATTTTTCCGTTATCCAACGGATCAATAAATAAAGATTGGGTTTTTTCGGTGTCTTGTAAATGAACCAGAATGCGCCCTGCTACATCAATTAAGTTGATATCTAAGCCGTATCGCTCTCCCACTAATATATATAAACACGCGATACATAAACTGGAACCGCGGTGTTTATGCAAAAAACGGACGAAAGAAATTTCTTGAATATCCCAATTAGCGGGCAAGGTTTGTATCTCTAAGGTTTTGAAAAAATAGTGCGCGAAGGCTTGGGCAATTTCGGCATAGTCTTTGGCATTAAGAAGGGCCGGGCGCAAGGCCATGGCAATTTCGTCAGTAGGAATAGCAATATGTTTACGCGTGGTTGCCGGTACGTTGAATTTAGCCAGTAGAGTCAGGCCTTCTTCTAAATCGGGGTTAATCTTGGCGGCAAACTGTACCAGGGCGCGTGTTAAATCGTCCCAGGCTATTTCTTCTAAAATGTTTATTACGCAAAGAGGTGTATGCTGCGGAAATTCTTTTTCTAAAGCGGTTTGTACACCGACCGGATCGGTTTTGATGGCATCGGCAATTTCCCGCCGAAGAACGGATGAATGGGAGCCCGGTTCGCTACCTAATAATTTAAATAAAGCTCTAAGACGTTCGTTTGCCATATTTGTATCATAGCATATTTATATTTGTTTTTTGCTATTTTTTGAGAAAATTTTTCCGACGAAAAAAGCCGGAGCATATACGCTCCGGCTTTTAAACCGTATCCGGAAAGATTATTGTAAATCTTTTTCGTTAGCGGTGATAGCCAATACGACGCGGCGGTTAGCAGCGCGGCCTTCGGCTGTATCGTTGCTGGCTACCGGGTTGGCCGGGCCATACCCTACATAGTTGATGCTCAACGTTTTTAAACCGGTGCCGAGCAAGTAATCGTATACAGCTTTAGCACGGGCCGTAGAGAGTTTTTGGTTGACGGCATCGGAACCGGTAGAATCGGTGTATCCTTGTACCACAATGCGGTTTTTCGGATATTTCTTAAGTACGCGGTTCAAATCCGTCAAGGTCTGTAAGGAAGCGGCGGATAATTCCGAGCTACCTACGGAGAACAAAATATCGTTTTTCAAGTAAACTTGAATACCGTTTTCCGTTTTAACCACATCTGCAATGGCAGCGAGTTCTTTGGCTTGTTTGTCGTAGTAGTTCCCCAACAAACCACCGGCGCTGGCACCGGCTAAGGCGCCTACGATAGCACCCGTACCGCTTTTACCACCCGTGTTGTGGGAGATGACAGCTCCGGCTACGGCTCCAACGGCCGCACCACCGGCGGCACCCCAGGCAGTCCGTTTGCCGGGAGTAGTACAAGCGGTAGCCAATAAAGAAACTGCCGCCGTGAGCAAAATAACTTTTTTCATTTGCTAATTCTCCTTAATATAAGATAACAGGTACCTATATTTTACATTTTTCTGGGAAAAATAAAATAAATTTTATTTAAAGGCCGAAATTTCCAATAAAATAGCCTCCGGTTTGGAGGCTATTTGAAACGAAATAATTGTTCGCAACCGATTATTTATTGGTTACTTCCAATTCCATTTTGTTGTTTAACAAAAGATTCCCTGCGGGAACTTTTGAAACCGCCGCGAACAAAAATAGCCTCCGGTTTGGAGGCTATTTGAAACGAAATAATTGTTCGCAACCGATTATTTATTGGTTACTTCCAATTCCACGCGGCGGTTTTGAGCGCGGCCGGCGCGGGTTTTGTTCGTGGCGATCGGTTTGGTGGCACCGTATCCGACGAAAGATACTTTGTCAGCAGCGACACCTTCGTCCACTAAAGCCATAGCAACAGCTTTGGCGCGGCGTTGAGAAAGATCCACGTTGTAATCCGGGTTGCCGGTAGAATCGGTGTGACCGACTACGCGGATGGAATTATCGGGATAATTCTTGAGTGCAGTGGCTACTTGTTTGATTCTCTTGGTAGAATCAGCATCCAATTCATCGCTGTTGGTGGCGAAATTGATCGGTTCTTTAAAAGACAAAACGGTCAAGTTTTCGGATTTTTTATTGACAGCTACCACATCTTGGAGAGATTTATCTTCGGTAACAATCATGGCCTTCGGTTGCGGTTTGGCAGCGACGGCTTTTTTGGGGCAAACACAACCGGTTTTGTGGCTGTATTTGCATTTGCAAGCTACTTTCGCGCAGGTGTTGGAGCGATTGGGCTTGGTGGTGCATTTGGCACAGTGGCAGGCACCTAACAAAAGGGCAGCTGCCAAAATAGTGAATACTTTTTTCATGAAGTCTCCTTTGTTGGTTTGAGTTTATATCTTACCTTTTTATTTTACAATATCTTGCATGAAGGTGTGCCTTTTTTTTTCATAAGTTCGCGGTATAGCTGGTAAACGGGTTTGTGAAATTTAGGGTGTACATAGTCGGGCAAAATATAGGAAAGGGGTTTTAATACGAATTCCCGTTCATGTAGGCGCGGATGAGGGATAAAAAGGGGGGTTTGGTCATCGTCTTCAAAAAGGGCTTTGTCATCATAAAATAAGATGTCTAAATCAATCACGCGGGGGCCGTTGGGAAACGTCGGGGTACGGCCCAATTGGGTTTCCAACGCTTTGAGCTTTTTTAATAAAGGCATAGGCTCATAAGGTGTGCTCAAAATAAGGACGGTGTTGATAAAATCTTCCTGCGCGGAAAATCCCTCCGGCTTGGAGATAATATAAGGGGCTATTTCCTTAATAGCGCCCAATTCTTTTAGGGCGGTTACGGCGCGGTCTATATTTTCTTTGGCGGGAGCAATATTGCTGCCCAAGGCCAATACGGCTTGCGGCATATTAGTTTCCTCCTTTATATTCTACCCAACGGTCTGCTTCCTCGGCTACGCGCACGCTATAAATTTGCGGAAAGAGAGGGAGTATTTGCTCAAAAATCCAAATGGCGATCATTTCCGTGGTAGGGTGGGTGAAAATTTGGTTTAAATCCGCCCCGTCTAGGAAGGGATTGATTTTATTTTTTAAAAAATCTTGCACCGCGCGGAAGTCAATTAAAAATCCCTCCTCATTGATGGGCCCGAAGAACGTAACTTGGTAAGAAAAATGATGTGAGTGGCTTTCCTCGGCCAGTTGACCGCCGTGGCCGTGGCAAGCCGTAAAGTCGGAACATTGGGTTAAGTATATTTTCTTCATTTTTGGGCCTCCTTATAGAAGGTAAGCAATTGACGTGTCTCTTTTACGTCATGCACGCGCAAAATATCGGCACCTTGTTGCAAGGCCATTAAATGTGCGGCAAGTGTTTGCGGTAGGCGATCCTGTGGGGAATCGCCACCTTGGCTTAAAAAACTCTTGCGCGAAAGCGCCACCAGTAGCCGTACGCCTAAATTTTTAAAAAGAGATAGGTTTTTTAATAGTTCGTAGTTTTGTTCGCGTGTTTTGGCAAATCCAAAACCGACGTCAATAATCAGTTGTTCTTTGGCAAGGCCGTCCGCCTGAGCTTGCGAAATTTTTTGAGCCAGAAAATCTTTTACCTCGCTTAGTAAATCGGTATAATCGGTTTGTGCTTGCATGGTTTGTGGCGTGCCGCGCGAGTGCATTAAAACAAGTTGCGCGTTATGTTTTTTTATCAGTAAAAAAAGTTCTTTAGACGGTTGTCCGCTGACGTCGTTTATAACGGAAACCCCATTTGCCAGCCCGGCCGCGGCCACAGATACGTGCCGCGTGTCCAACGAAAGCGGTAACCGGGGATACCGGGGGTGCAAGGCCTTAATAAGGGGCAATACGCGGGTTTGTTCTTCCTGTTCGGTAACGGGAAAGGCCCCGGGGCGGGTGGATTCTCCACCAATATCCAATGCGTCTGCACCGTTTTGCACGTGCGTGCTTGCTCGCGCCAGCAGCGTGTCTAAACTACTGTCCGGATTTCCGTCATAAAATGAGTCCGGCGTAGCGTTCATAATTCCCCAAAGTTGTGGCATAGTGTGAGTTTATTTTTTTGCTCCGGCTGCTTTTAAAAGTTTTACAATTTCCGTATTGTTATCTTCGGTCGCTACCCGCAAAGGAGTATAGCCGGCTACGTTGGCCAAATGAACGTCTGCCTTATGTTCCAGTAATAATTTGACAATTTCCTTTTTGTTTCTGGCGGTGGCCAACAGCAAGGCCGTTACGCCGTCTTCACTTTGCAAGTTAATTTTAGCCCCATTATCAAGTAACAGTTTTACCATATCGGTTAATCCGTAGGCGCTGGCAATCATTAAAGGGGTTTCTTGCCAAGCGTTTAGGTTGTTGACGTCGGCTCCTTTCGCCAGAAGCAGTTTAACTGCCTCCATATTATTGCCTTCGGCGGCAAGGGCCAACGGGGAGAAGCCTTCTTGGTTCTGGGTATTTACGGCTGCGTGGTTACCAAGTAATAATTTGACAATTTCTGTATTATCTTTTTTGGTGGCTATGATAAGAGCGGTATCTCCGTTATCTAACGCCTTGATTTCCGGATTGGCTCCTTTGGACAGTAAGATTTTTACCGCGTCGGTGTTTCCGCGGTCGCAAGCCCACATAAGGGCGGTCCAGGGTTTGTTTAATTCTTCCCCCGAATAGCGAAAAATACCTTCCCCGTTGGGGCCTGTTTCTATACTATAATCCGTAACTTTTATTCTGCTGCCGGCATTTTGGCTAATGAAATTTACATCCGCTCCACGCCGAAGAGCATCTTCTATTTTTGTCAAATCATTTAGTTGGGCGACGGTGATTAAATCGTTGGATGCTTGCTGAAGGGCGGCGGTTTGTTGGTCAGCCTCGGGGGACGCCGGAGGTAACGGTTTACGTGGAGCAGACGATTCTTGATTGCAGGCAAATAGACCCAATATCACAACTGCCCAAATACATTTTTTCATCTTTTATTTCCCCTATTTAATCATTTCCAAAAATTCGCTGCGTACTTCCAATTTTTTAAATGCTCCGCGGATAGCACTGGTTACCATGACGGCGTTGTGTTTTTCAATGCCGCGCGAACTGATGCACATATGCTTGGCTTTGCATACCACCATGACGCCGTGCGGGTGCAAGGTTTCCATTAAACTATCGGCAATTTGGGCGACCAACTTTTCCTGGATTTGTAAACGGCGCGCAAAGACTTCCACCAGTCGCGCTAATTTGGAAATTCCCAACACACGCCCGTTGGGCAAGTAGCCAATGCTAATGGTGCCGAAAAACGGTTGCAAGTGGTGCTCACAGGTAGAATAAAATTCAATATCTTTGAGTACCACCATCTCTTCGCACGAGCCTTCCACAAATGTTTTTAATACATCTTGCGGTTTTTGTTGGTAGCCGCCGAAAAGTTTTTTCCAGCTTTTCACAATGCGGTGCGGTGTTTCTAAAAGACCTTCACGCGACGGATCATCACCAATGTAGGCCAACATTTCGCGGATATTTTGCAAAATTTTTTCTTCACTTACTTTATGTTTATGAGCTTGTGCAGTTGTACGCTTAGTCGTAGAGATGGATGTTCTTTTACCAGTTTTACGCATAGGTTTATATTCTCCTGTTTGTTGCTTTCGGGTTGCAAATAAATAGTTGTTTTTTCGTTTTCGTATTGATAGTATTTTTGTAAATCTTCCAAATCAGTTTGGGTATTAACCACCAGTTTGATTACATCCGCCTTTTTTAGCATTTCTTGAGCTACATATTTTTTAGGGGAAACACATACAAAATCCGCGCGGCTGACATCGCAGTTGTGTGCCCCGTTCGTTTCAATGTGTACGGTATGCCCGGCCGATTTTAATAAAGCGATAAGCGTAGGTAAGTCTTGCTCGGCAGGTTCTCCGCCCGTTATCACGACCGTCTTACACGGATAGTGCGACAGTTCCACCAGCACTTCCAAATTATTCATTTCTTTCCCGGCGGTTAGAGCGTATTTGGTGTCACACCATTCGCATCCCATGGTGCACCCGGCCAGGCGTAAAAATACCGCGGGCATACCGCTGTGGCGGCCTTCGCCTTGAATGGAATAAAAGATTTCGCTAACCTTCCACAACGGCGGCTGCATTATCGCTCTCCCAAATTTCCACGGTTTTTAGAGCCAGCCCATGCGAGGTCAAGACCATGCTTGTTTTATCAAAAAGATATTGGGCCAGATTTTCAGCCGTTGGATTAGGCACTAAATCGTTTAAAAATTGATGATCGGGCAGTTGCTCATCCAATAATTTTTTAACAAATTTAAAATCGCAAACCATTCCGTCTTCTTTAACGGGGCCTTCCAACACAAAAACGGCTTTCCATGTGTGCCCGTGCAAATCGTGACAGGGGCCTTGGTAATTAGGCAGACGGTGGGCCGCACTAAACGAGCGGATGAGTTTTATACGCATGCATTTTTCTCCGGGAGTAAATTAAAAATTTGCTGTATATAAATAATACATAAAATAAATTGAGCCAATGTAAAGAGGGGAATGGGGTGCCACAGTTTTATGTACCACAACATGCTTAGCGGGCCTAAAAGAAAGAGCGCCCAACGTAGCAAAATCGGGTAAGGTACGTGACGATTGGTCATAAAGTTAAACGAAATCCCTACTACCGCTGCGGTGCAGAAACTAAAAAATAGTGTCATGGGTATCAAAAAGAGGGAAGCTGCCAACGCCGTCAGGCCCAGGCCACCCGCGATAAGCTCCCGGTGAGCATTCAAAAAATCTTGCGTGGTGGTAACGGATAGAGTAGGGGGCAGTGTGCGGCTTTGTACTCCGGTAGAACCGGGCATATAAACAGTATTTCCGGCAACGAGGGCCAGAATATGTTTTTCTACTAACTCTTGATTAGAAGGAGGCGTTTTGCGCGGGGCGTCAAATGCAATTTTAAAGGGGGAATCCGGCAATCCTGCAAATACTGCTTGTTGCGGAGCTTGTAAAACGCCTTTTTCAAAAGTAACTTGGGGGAAGTTTTTTAAAAATAAAGGTAAATTGCGGCGGATATAACTGCTGGAAAAAGCATAAAATACCAGCAAAGACAAAATACACAAATATACAACAAACCCTATACACTGTAACCGGGTGGCCAGTGCCAAACGGTGGTAAGCGCGAAAGGAAAAAATAGTTTGTAAATGGGCTCCAATCATATATGTATTATAGCAATTTGCCCGCTTGGATTCTATTTGGCAGAGGCGGTTTTTTTATCTTGGCAAGATACTTGGGCACCTAAAAAGAAAGTCTGGTTCTTTTTAAATACGCAAGAGAGTTTTTGGGCCTGCGGGGTGCCGTCCGGCAAAGCGGGGAGCGGGCGTAAACAGGCAATACGGGTGCAAGAATAGGTTTCTCCGCATTGCGGAAACGAAGAGGACGGAAAGTTGCTGATAAACCAAGAAAAATCTAAGTTGTATTTAAGGGAAGATAAGAAGTTTTCACACGTTAACTCCTCAAACGGGCATAAAGGTTCGGCGGAAGACGCTTCTACGCTGATGGTTTGATCCAGTTGGGTATAGCGTTCGTTAGGGATGGGATCACCCTGAACGCGATAAACGTCAAAACAGGTATATCCGGACGGAGTGGCGGCGGAACAAGAAAACGGTTGGAAAATATCTTGCCCCGGGCACGTATCTTCTACCTTGGACGCATCGGTAGACAAGTACTGCGCTTGTTGCCGTAAGGTAACGGGTTTGTAAGCGGCGGCTAAACAAGCGGCGGATAATAATATTAAAAAAAATCGTTTCATATGTTAGATGAATTATATGCTAGCAAATTTTAAAAAAAGAAGTCTCAAACAATCGGATTAGAGCGGAATCGTTTGATTACGCGCGCGTTCCTTTGAGTGTCTTGCAACAAACGGTGTAATTTATTAAGATATACGTAGCCAAACCAATTCCTGCGCGCAGAGGATTTTATGTTTAAAAATTTATTTTCGTTTTCTTCCAAAGAGCCGGAAAAATCGACGGGTTTAAAAACGCTTACACCGGAAATGTTCACCTTGCTTACGCATTTGCCGACGGCTGCGTTATTGGTAGATGAATCGGGGAAAATCACTTTCGCTAACGAGGCGGCGGCCTTGTTGTTGCAACGCAAAGTAGACAAATTGGTGGGGCTTAATATAAGCAAGGTGGGTATCTCTGCGGCCCGATTGCAAGAATTGCAAGCGGGAGAAACTCATGCTAAACAAGTCATAGAGATTGTAGACTTACAGGTAAACTCAAAGCCTGTAAACGTAGGAGCCCAACGATTGGGGGAGACTCCTTTTACGGTGATTACGTTGGAAGAAAGCCCTCAGATGCACCGGCTGGAAGAAGAAAAATCGTTTTTTGAATCTATTTTAAATGCTTACACTGCTGCCATCACGGTGCAAGATTTGGCAGGTAACTACGTCTTCGGTAACAAGCGGGCTCAACAGTTTTTTGGTTTTACGGTAGAACCGGGAGAAGGCGTTTCCATTTATCAATTACTTCCCAAGGCATTATCCGCTTCGCTGAATCGTTTGGACGATGAAGTCCGCTCCGGTAAGGCGCAAGGAGATGCCGTCCGGTTGGAATATCAATCGGCCGACGGTGCGGCGCATATGCTATCTGTCTCTAAAACGATTTTGATAGGGGAGGACCGCAGTCCGCGTTTTATTCTTACCGTTTACGAAGAAACTACCCAACGTTACGAATGGGAACAGGATTTGCAACGCAGCAAAAAATTGTTAGAAGCTATTTTGAATAACATTCCCTTGGGCGTTTACACGCGCGATTGCGACGCCAAGGTTACGTTTATTAACCAACAAGGCTTGCAAATCTTAGGTGAAAAACCGAGTACGCTTGAACAAAAACATGAACGTCAAACCCAAGAAGAATCAGATTCGTATATCCAACGGGAACAGCAGATTTTAAAAGACGGTAAAACGTATGATTGCCCGCAAGAGGAATATGTGGACTCTTCCGGCAAAAAGCGTATTTTGCATACGATTAAAGTGCCCTTAATGGAAGCCGGACCTAAGCCTTTGGTGCTGACTATTATTGAGGATGTTACCAAACGCTTGCAACAAGAAAAAGAAATTAACCGGGTGAATAGCTTTTTGTCTGCCATCGTGCAACATGCACCTATTGCGTTGTATGCCCGGGCGGAATCGGGGCGGATGCTCCTGCGTAATGCTAAATGTAATATGTTGTTCGGCGAGGCTAAAGATGAAGATTTTGACGAACGCAGCGGTTTGCCGCATGAAACCGAAGAACAGGTTACCCAATATCTAAACCGGGAACATGACATCCTGGTTAAAGGGGAAACCCTGGATATCCCGGAAGAAGAATACACAACACCCGCCGGCGAAACTAAACTGCTTCACATGGTAAAGGCTCCCGTATTAGGGGATACGCCGGATACCCGATGCGTCATTACGTTGGTGGAAGATATTACCGCTAAAAAGGCGCAAGAACGGGCTCTTGTTGAATCTAAAAACTTTTTACAGACGGTCATTGACCAGCTGCCGGTTTCTCTTTCCGTTAAAGATTATGACGGCAAGTATATCTTGTGGAATAAAAAGAGTGAAGAATTATTCGGGGCGGCTGCGCAAGACGTAATAGGAAAGACCGATTATCGCTCTGACTTAAATAGAGAGCAAACAGAATTTGTGCGAGAAACCGATTTGCGTGTTTTTGAAAGCCGCCGAGAACAAAATATCCCGCAAGAACTTATTTCTTCCGCGAGTGAAGGCATTAAGATCATGCATACGGTCAAAACCCCGGTGTTTAACCCAGATGGCACCCCGCATTGTTTGCTGGTAGTATCCGAAGATATTACCGCCAAAACCAAAATGGAAAAACAGATTTTGGAAGCCCGAGACAAAAACACCTTGTTGGTTGAAAATGCCCGGGAAGGGGTGGTCATCTTAGAGGATGACAAAATCATTTATGCCAACCATGCTTTCTGCGCGTTATTAGGTTTTGAAACATTGGAAGATGTGTTGGGGAAGAAATTGCTGGATCTCTCAACGGAAAATCACCTCCTGTTCCTCAAAGAAAAGTACGACGCCGTTTTGGCCGGAACCGATCACCCCGAAGAATCTATTGAGGCCCATTTTGTTAAAGCAGACGGTTCCACCGTGGAGACGCGTTTCTCTGCCGTGCTGGCCAAATACTTGGGCCGGCGTATTGTGCTTGGGTTCGTCAGCGACGCGACAGCCGACAACCGTACCTTGCGCGAATTAAAAAATGAACGGGACCATTTCCGCCAAGCGTTTGAGAAGAGCACTGTTCCGGCTTTTATCCTTTCTTCCAAAGGATATATTACCGTGATGAACGAGGCTTGCCGTCAATTGTTAGGGTTCACGGAGGGAGATAGAAACTTTTACCGTAATGTTTACATCCGGCCCAGTATCCCCTTGTCGGTACGTCGTTTGATGCGCGAAGGACAACCGGCGAAAATGGATTATGTGTTGGATTTTGATAAAGCGGCTGCCAAGTTCCCTCAATGGATGCATACGTCCGGAAAGTTGGAATTAGCGGTTTCTTTGGCACCGGTTTCCAAACGGGATACAAAAGAAGGATTGGTGGAGGCCGATTATTTGGTTTCTTTGCAACCCAAACCCCAATCGGTTAAGCCGCAACCGCCGGATATGGAAGGTGCTTCTTCCCCAACGTCAAAAGGAGATGGCCCTATGGCGTCTTTGCCACCGTTGCCTCCGTTCTTATCACCTAATTACCGTCAACAACGCACGGGCCAACCGATGTGGCTTTTGCCTAATAGCGAACCGTATGCGGTGTGCGATGAGAATTTTAACATTGTGGAGTGTAACGAATTATTATGCACGCTGTGCGAATTGAAGGCGGACGAATTGAAAGGGCAGGATATCCGCCGGATTTTCCACCAAGACGATCAGCCGCTGGTAGCGCAAGATTTTGAGCTGCTCAAGCGGGAGGGGAAACTCTCTAACCGGGAATATACCATCAATTTGGGTAGCAGTTTAGAGACGTGCCAGATCCGTTTAACGGCTGTCAAAGAAGAAAGTGGGGATTTCCTGTTTGTGTTGCATAGTTTGGCTTTCCACTTGCAGATCATGAAGATTTTGGAAGAACGTTCCGCACAACTCAGCGCGTTGCGTTATGCCATTGACGGAGCTGTTTTACAGATAGAGTTAGATAATTATAAATTAAGCCATTTTACACAGTTGAACAACTGGCTTTCTGCCAAAACGGGTTATGCTCATGAAGAACTGGCTCAAATGGTATTTAGTGAGTTGTTTTTACAGCCGTCCCAGGAAGATGTATCTGCGGAGAGATTGCTTGCGCAAGCTGAAACGCAAGTGTTGCAACAGGGAAAGGCTACCTTCCGTTTACCGTTACGTAAAAAGGATGGGTCTTCCTTAGATGCCCAAGTGATTTTGGCTTCGTTAGATATTCCCAAGAAACAAGGTTTGTTGGCGATTGTGTGTGATTTAACCGCCCAACAGGATGATTGGTCTAAGGACTCCAAGGAAGCACAAGAACTGGCCGGTTTGCGTCAAACCTTACCGGGATTGTATTTAAAGATGGATAGTAAAGGCAAAGTATTAGAGGTATTTTCCAACTTGCCTTATCTGGAAAATGCCCCGGCTCAAAAGTTGTTCTTGGGTAAGACGCCGGAGGCTTTTTGGCCGGAAGATGCCACCGCTTCCGCTCTGGCTACCATCCGGGAAGCGCTGGCGGTACGGGTCAGTTCCCGCTTTGAATTTGAATGGAAATATCAGGATGAGCCCCGCTATTATGAAGCGGCTGTATTCCCGCTTAAAAAACGTCGGGAAGTAGTCTTGTGGGTAAAAGATTCTTCCGAACGGCGTGTATACGATAGCCAGGTGCATGAGTTGTACCGTCTATCCCAAGAGGTTAAGTTAGATTTGACGCAAACGGTAGAGAAGTTGTTGGCCTTGGGAAAACGGATTTTCCAAGCGGATATTGGGTTTGTGTTGCGTTTTGAACGGAACCAGGAACAAGTAGACAGTTCTGTGCTATACACGACGCCCAACTATTTCCGTTTGGAACGGCACATGGAATATCCTGTAGAGGAATGCTTGCGGGATGTTGTTTATGGCAGTATGGTGTTAACGGCCGATCTGTCTGCGCAATCGTGTACACAGTGTATCCATAAAGTTAAAAAATTCGGTTCTATGATAGCAGCTCCGCTCTTTATAGAAGGCAGAGTGCAAGGGGCCTTATGTTTTGCTTCCGGCGCTACGCGTCGGGGTTTTCCACCCGGTACGGAGGAAATTTTGGGCCTGATGGCGCGGATATTGGGGCTTCGTATTGAACTGCGCGAAACGGATAAATTATTAGGGGATACGACGCGCTTATTTACCCGTACCTTGGAGCATGTACGCTTGCCGTCGGTTGTTATTGACCCGGATTTCCAAATTACAGCCGTTAACGAAGCTTTCCTGCAACTTACGGATCAGCGCAAAGGAAATGTATTGGGGAAAGACTTATTTGCGGAATTTGTGCGTCGCAGTGAAATCTCTAAGCAAGAGTTTCAACATGCGATGAGCCGTTCGTTCTCGGACATCTCTTTCCGGGTAAAATTGGATGTGTTCCAGACCAGTGGCGTTTGCCAACGGATTATTTGGGAAGTGTTCATTTGTAAGAACGCCGAAGGAAAAGTGGAAGGCTATGCCCTGATGGGCCAAACCGAACATTCGGCAATTTAGCTATTGAAAATTACAGAAACTTATGTTAAGCTAATAGGTAAGGACTTTCGTGTGTATAATTACGGAGGAAATATGATGCGAAAAATTTTGCTTTTAGCCTTGGTATCGGCTACATTGCCCCTTTACGGGTTAGAAGAAATGCAGTTTATTACTCACTTGGGAATGGACACGACAACCACGGCCCCTGGTGGAGCGTTCGGGATACTCGAGCAAGTGGATCCTCTTGATGTACAGGGGAACGTTTCTCAGCTGCAGGTTTGCCATTTGTCATTCGGAGAACTGCAGAATTCTTCCTTTTTCCGAGATCAAAAAGGAACGATTACTGTGCAGGGGGCAGAATCACCTCTTATAAGCACACTTAATTTGAGCGATTGGACGGTTTTATGGAGTCAGGATGAGGGGGAGTATAAGGTGGGAAATATTCAATTGTATAGAGGCGGTATTTTGGAAGGCAAAGCTTTATATGCTACAAAGATCTCTTTCCCGCGGTATCAAACTGATGAGAACATATATAATGTTTTGCCTAAAACGAAGGTGCACTTGATGGGTAGCAAAGTTCAGGTGGATGATACATTAACCATCAATGTTGGACCTGCCGGGGGTAGTGGTACATATGCTCTGCAGGTAAGTGGTGTCATGGCAAACGGTTTGCGTTACGGGACCGGCCCGGAGGATGAACGATCTTATTTTGACTCCCCAGCTTCTTCTGGACAGGCACATTGGAGATCTAATAACACTACTAACGCGACAAGGTGGTACTTGGTGAAGTAGCTGTAGAATTTCTGTGAAAAAAGGCGGGAAAATAAAAAATCCCGCCTTTGTTATGCCTAAAATCGCGAAAAGCGTATCTTTTTATTCTAAAATCTATTACAATATACGTATGAATAATTTTCCAAATCCGTGGGATCCGTATAAGCAAGGCCCCTGGTACTTTAAATGGGGAACCTGGAGTTTGCTTTTTGTATTGGGCATGTGGGCGTTTTTGTGTGCCCATTGGAACAGTGAAGGCGTGGAATTGGTATACGGATACCGTAATATGCTGCTCTATACTCCTAATTACTTAATTCATGAAATGTTAGGGCATAATACAATAGGGCGGTTGGGCTTTATGTTGTGCTATAATTCGTGTCCGGGGCTAGGACACTGGTGGATTGCTGCCATGGGTAACGGCGTAGAAACGGCCGTTCCGTTGGGGCTGTTAATTATATCTTTACGTATGAGCGGGGGCCGTTATTTGCTTCCGATCCTATGGCTTTGGTTGGGGGATACTTTATATGAAGCGGGCATTTATTGTTCGGATGCCCGGGCTATGAAGTTGCCCCTGACGTCTTCGGATATGATATCCAGTTTTAAACCGGGGGAAGTCTTAGGAGATTGGCACCATATTTTGGAGCCGCTTGGACTGCTGAATTATGATATTATTATCGGGCGTATGCTTGTTTTTATAGGTCTTCTTTGCTTGGTGATTGCGCTATATAGTGTATACTATTATTGGACGCACATGGACGATTATTTATACGGGAATCGCTATAATCAATATACGGAACATTAAAGACAACCAAAAAATATTAAAATCCCCGTTTCTATACAAGGAAACGGGGATTTGTTATGTTTTATTTCTTGTTTTTAATGGCTTTTGGAACATTAAAAACCCCCGGTACAAAAAGTGCCGGGGGTTTTCTTTAGTAAGTAAACTTACTTTTCTACTTTTTCAGCCGGTTGGATTGCCGCGAGTTGTTTGTACAAATCGCGTCTCCACGCATACTCGCTTTCGGCTTGTTTAATGAGTTTCTTCGCGAGTTCCGGATTATCGCGCATGAGCCCTTTGAAGCGGTTTTCGCCACTCATATAGTCGGCCAGCGGCAAGGTGGGCGCGCCGAGTGGGCTGTCCACATGCAAGGGGTTCTTGCCTTCGTAGCGGGCTTCGGGGTTGAAGCGGTAGAGGATCCAGCGGCCGGCTTGTACGGCACGTTTGGCTTCGCCCATACCTTTGGACATATCAATCCCGTGAGCAATACAGTGAGAGTACGCAATGACCAAGGCCGGACCGTCGTAAGCATCGGCTTCGGCAATCGCTTGGATGGCTTGGTTCATATTGGCTCCCATCGCGATTTGCGCGACGTAGATGTTACCGTAGGTCATGGCAATCATACCAAGATCTTTCTTCGGCATGGTTTTACCGCCCGCGGCGAATAAGGCTTTGGCGCCTAACGGCGTGGCTTTAGACATTTGACCGCCGGTGTTGGAATAGACTTCCGTATCCAGTACCAAGATTTTGATGTTCTTGCCGCTGGCGAGTACGTGATCTAAACCGCCGTAGCCGATATCGTAGGCCCAACCGTCACCGCCCAAGATCCACACCGATTTGCGGATGAGGTAGTCGGTCAAACTTAACAGGCGTTTGCAGGTTTCGCAACCTTTTTTCGCGCCGCCTTCTAAAATACCTTTGAGTTCGGCCACACGTTTGCGTTGTTCTTCTACGCCCGCGTCGGTCGTTTGATCGGCGTTCAAAATGGCGTCAATCAAAGTGGTGTGAGCTTTGAAGTTTTCGTCTTGTTTGGCTTGTTCCAAAAGGGCTTTGGCGTCGTGGTTAAGTTGGTCAAACGCTAAGCGCATACCCAAACCGAATTCGGCGTTGTCTTCAAACAAGGAATTCGCCCAAGCCGGTCCTTTGCCGTCTTCACGTTGGCAATAAGGTGTGGTGGGCAAGTTGCCGCCGTAAATGGAGGAACAACCCGTGGCGTTAGCAACGGCCAAGCGGTCCCCGAACAATTGCGTTAAGAGTTTTACATACGGAGTTTCACCGCAACCCGCGCACGCGCCGGAGAATTCAAATAAGGGTTTTCTCATTTGAGAACCTTTCACCGTTTCTTTCTTTGTATTTACGGCCGCTTGTTTGAGGCCCAAGAAGAAAGCATAATTGTCAATTTCGTTCCCACGTACGGAAAGTTGGTGCACCATGTTAATGGCTTTCTTTTCCGGATTTTCCTTATTTTTCGCCGGGCAGTTAAACACACAGGCGCCGCAACCGGTGCAGTCTTCTACCGCTACTTGTACGGTGAATTTCTTGCCGGCGAGGTCCGCTTTGCCATCGGCAGATTTGAAAGTCTTAGGAGCATTTTTCAAAGCATCTGCGTCGTAGGCTTTAATGCGGATGGCCGCATGCGGGCAAACTAACGAGCAGAAACCGCATTGGATGCAGGTGTTTGGATCCCAAGCAGGTACCATGAGGGCAATATTGCGTTTTTCGTATTGGGTGGTACCGGTGGGATAAACGCCGCCTTCCGGCATGGCTGAAGTCGGCAAGGCATCCCCGCGGCCGGCAATCATTTCACCCAAGACATCTTTTACAAACGCCGGTGCATCAGCCGGAACGGGAGCCTTGGTATGCAGTTTGGAAGAAACTTTAGACGGATATTTTACTTCGTGTAAACCTGCCAAAGCAGCGTCTACGGCTTTGTAGTTCTTCTGTACGACTTCTTCACCTTTTTTGGAATAGGTCTTTTCAATAGCGTGTTTGATATCCGCAATGGCTTTTTCCGATGGGATTACGCCCGCGATACCGAAGAATGCGGTTTGCATAATCGTATTGGTGCGGCTTCCCATACCGGTCTTTAAAGCGATTTCGGATGCGTCAATCACATAAACTTTTAATTGGCGGTCAATAATGATTTGTTGTACTTCGGCGGTTAAGTGGTTCCATACTTCTTCGGCAGAGTAGGGGGCGTTAATTAAAACCGTGGCCCCTTTCTTGGCTTTACCGAGAACGTCGTATTTATCCAAGAAGTCAAACATGTGTACGCCGATAAAGTCAGCCGATTGAATTAAATACGGAGCGCGGATGTAATTCTTACCGAAGCGAATGTGGGAGGTCGTCATAGATCCGGATTTTTTGGAATCGTAGACGAAGTACCCTTGGGCAAAGAAACCGTTGGCGGAAATAATTTTCATCGTGTTTTTATTCGCACCGACGGTACCGTCAGAACCCAATCCGTAGAACAAAGCGGCGAATATGTCGCTGTTTGCCTTGCTTTCCAGTTTGGCGGCGGGTAAAGATTTGTGGGTTAAATCGTCCGTAATGCCGACTACGAAGTCGCGAATCGGAGATTTGGCAGCCAAGTTATCAAACACGGCTTTGATATCGCTGGGGGTAAAGTCTTTAGAGCCGATACCATAGCGTCCGCCAATGATAAGCGGAGTGGTTTTGAATTTGGCTTTAGCTTCGTCGGTTAAGAAAGCTGCACACACATCTTGGAACAACGGTTCGCCTAAAGAGCCGGGTTCTTTGGTGCGGTCTAATACGGCTACTTTCTTAACGGTATTAGGAATTACGCGGATGAAGTCGGCAATGGAGAAGGGGCGGAACAATTTTACTTTGAGCACACCCACTTTTTCGCCTTGCATGGCTTCCACGGCATTTTGCGCCACATCAGCACCGGAGCCCATTACCACGATTAAGCGTTCGGCATTTTTATCGCCGAAGTATTGGAATAAATCATAATGGCGCCCCGTCATTTTGCCCAGTTTGGCCATTTCTTCTTTCACGATGCCGGGCACGGCATTATAGAATTTGTTAACGGCTTCGCGTTCTTGGAAGTAAACATCCGGGTTGGCGGCGGTACCGCGCACGGTCGGGTGTTCCGGGTTTAAGCCGCGGGATTTATGAGCGGCTACCAACTCGTCGTTGATCATTTCCTTCATTTGTTCCTTGGTTAACGGTTCTACCATGTTAAGCTCGTGGCTGGTGCGGAATCCGTCAAAGAAGTGTACAAAAGGTACGCGGGCGCGCAGGGTGGCTGCTTGGGCGACGAGCGCCATATCCATAGCTTCTTGCGGGTTATCCGAACAGAGCATGGCCCAACCGGTTTGGCGTACGGCCATAACGTCGGAATGATCGCCGAAAATAGACAAAGCGGTGGTGGCAATAGCGCGGGCCGAAACGTGGAAAACCGTCGGTGTTAATTCGCCGGCGATTTTGTACATATTCGGAATCATCAAAAGTAAACCTTGGGAAGCGGTAAAAGTAGTGGTAAGCGCGCCGGCTACTAAGGAACCGTGCACCGCACCGGAGGCACCGCCTTCGGATTGCAGTTCGCTTACAGAGGGTACATTGCCCCAGATGTTGGTTTCGCCTTTGGCGCTTTTCGCGTCGCAGATTTCGCCCATAGTAGAGGAGGGCGTAATCGGGTAAATAGCAATTACTTCGTTGGTAGCATGAGCGACATGGGATACTGCTCCGTTGCCGTCCATAGCGACTAATTTAGCCATACTAGAAAGTCTCCTTTTTTGAATTAAAACGGTTGTCGGGCCGTACTAAAAACCGGCTTATCCTTATTATAGAATTTTGGGGGGAACGTGTGCAAATATCCGGCCCGGGCGGCCCGATACGCGGGAAAATGCTACAATAGGGGCAAGGAGTTTCTATGAAAGCAGCTATTATTACAATCGGAGACGAGATTTTACTTGGACAAATTTTAGATACGAATTCACGTTTTATTGCGCGGGAATTAACCCGGCTGGGGGCAGAAACGGTAGAGATGCGTTCGGTGGGGGATGAGCGCAGTGAAATTTTGCAGGCACTTGCGGATACTTTCGGCAAGGCGGACGTCGTCATTGTAACGGGGGGGCTCGGGCCGACAAAAGATGATATTACCAAAGGCGCGTTGGCGGAATTTTTTCACACCTCGCTTGAATTTAATCCGCAAGTATATCGTTGGCTGGAAGAACTGTTTGCAGCTAATCCCGAGCGCCTAAATGCGTATAATAAAACGCAAGCGGAGTTGCCTAAAAACTGTTTACCGCTTCGCAATAGAAAAGGAACGGCCTGTGGCATGTGGTTTGAACAAGGTGGAAAGGTGGTTGTTTCTTTGCCGGGGGTGCCGTTTGAAACGGAATATTTATTGCCGGAAGAAGTGTTGCCGCGGCTAAAAGAAAAATTTACCGATTTGAACCTTTCATATCATTTATTTACCGTCTTTAATATCCCGGAAGCGGAACTGGCGATGCGGCTAGCGGATTTTGAAAAAAGTTTGCCACCGGACGTAAAATTGGCTTATTTACCTTCCCCGGGCCATGTGCGTTTGCGTTTAACGGCCCGACAGGGAAATTTGGATACAGCTGTTAGAGACCTTCGCACCGCATTAGGGAGCTTACACTTTCATGAGGGCGAACAAACCCCCGATGAAAAGGTGGCTCAACAACTGCGTAAGTTGGGTAAAACGGTGGCCTGTGCGGAAAGCTGCACGGGAGGGAATATCGCCCATTTGATTACAACTGTGCCCGGAGCTTCGGCCTATTTTTTGGGCGGCGTTGTATCTTATTCCAACGAAGTTAAAAAGAACGTGTTGGGTGTAAAAGTTGCCGATTTGGAAAAATATGGAGCCGTTAGTGAAGCGGTTGCCTTGCAAATGGCGCAAGGAGCGCGGCGCGTAACCGGGGCCGATTATGCGGTAGCTACTACCGGAGTAGCCGGGCCGGATGGCGGCACGCCGGAAAAACCCGTCGGTACGGTGTGGATTGCCGTAGCGGGCCCTAAGGGTACCCAAGCCAAAAAATTTTTATTCTCTCATACGCGTGAGCGCAATATCGGCAAGGCTTCTGCCACGGCCCTCTTATGGTTAGTTGAAGTAATTCAACAGGATTCTCTATCTATTTAGGCCTAGTTCATTTCTGGGTCTTTTGACCCTTGCAAATATACGTAAAAAGAATCATACTAAGGGTATGAACATCAAACATTTCGTCACTACGGTTTTCTTCTTTTTAACGGTTACTACGCCTCTTTGCGCGCAAGAGCAGGCAGTCTTTAAAGTGGGCAAGAATGCTGCCGAGATATTGCTGAAAATGGAAAGACAAACTGCCCGTGGTCTAATGGTACGCCCGCCGTACAAGCCGGAACCCGTACCACTCATTGAATTAAAGCGTTCTTTATCCGGTAAAGTGTCTTTACAATCTATATCGGTGCCCCCCGTGGTTACGCCTTCGCAAGTTGCGCATCTTGTTTCATCTGCGCAGATCCCAAAATCAAGGGAATACCACTCTCCTGAGGCAAATCTTATGGAGATTGGGGTGCCGGATGTACTTCCCGGGCATTATGTAAGCCCATATAGGCAGTTTTTACAAGAAGATTGGGAGTGGGAAAGCCCGAGATTGCAAGAACGTTCTTGTGAAATATCCGGCGGGTTGCAGACTTGTCAGCAAGATATTATTGCGACGCGTTTGGCGGCGCTTGATTTGGGAATGCCACCGGGGACTTCCATGGAAGAGATGGAAATGCGTGCCCGGGCTGTAGGAATACCGACTCAAACAATTCAAACGTCCAGCGTGCCGGAGTTGTGGTTGCTGGTCCATTATTATGAAACGATGTCAAACGGGGCAAAAATCCCCTCTTTATTTGATGCGTTTGCGGAAAAGGAGCATATAGAAAAAGGAGAAGCCGCCCGGGACAAGTGGGCCCAAGACCAACCCAATTTTGTAGAAGAAAATTATGGAGTTACTGACTACCAACAGCCCTTTCGCTCCTCGGTTAAAGATTTACGCATATTGCTGATTAATGATGAGCAAAAGGTTATTGATTCTTTTGTGAAATTATCGGCTTCGGATTCGCGAATTTCCGTTATGTCCGTTAATGATGTGGCATCGGCTCTTCGTCTGTTACGCAGAAGCCCGACCTATTATGATGTGATACTAACCGATTATGTAACCCGCGCGGGTAGTGCCCCGGAATTAGGCATGTGGTCGCACGAACATGGAATGTTAGTTCCTATTGTATTCTTTTCCAAAGCGGGGGGAACAGCCAGTTGGTTATATTCCTATAATATGGCAGGTTCTATCAGCCCGTCTGAACCGGTACAAAATGTGGTCAATTATTTAAGCAATTTAGTCGCCACGGGCCGGGCGTACCCAAACGGTAAATAAAATATGAAAGTAATTCGTGTCGGTTTGGCTATACTTACGGGGTCCGTTTGTGTTTCTTCCTTGTATGCTCAAAAGGAAGCGCAAGCGGTTATTCAAGCACCGCGGGTTGTGGCTTGGGTGGAACGCCAAGCGGTCCGCGGCGTAGGAGCCTCGGTACGCCCGCCGTACAAGCCGGAACCCGTAACGAGCGAAATGCTCCACGGAGAAATTATGTTTCACGCCGAGTTGGCCCCTGCTGTGTCAAATTATTCCCGCCCCCAAGCAGCCATCCGCCCCGTACGCAAAAACCCCTTATATGTAAGCCCTTTTCGGGACTTTTTGCGGGAAGAGTGGGAATTACCGGCCAATCCGCAAAAGGAACCTATTTCCTCCGCGTCCATTCCCCGCGGGTATTCAGGCCGGTCCTTGGAATCGTTGCGGATGGAATGTAGGAGCTTGGGGATTCCTGCTCAACAATGTGAAACACTCTCCCGCGAGGAATTAGCAAATTTTCTGCTTCACTATAAATCACGCTTGGAGAGTACGCAAGCGGCCTCTCTTTTGGATAAGGGGGCACGTACTTCCCCCAAAAAGCATACGGAATTAGATGTAAAAACATGGGCTCAGGCGCAACCGGATTTTATAGTGTCCAATTATTTAGATCACGGAGAAGAATATACCGAACCCTTTACCGGGCCGGTAACCCCTTTACGCATATTGGTGGTAAACGACGAGTGGGAAGAGGTTGAATTATTCCGTGCGGCGGCGTGGAAAGATGGAAACGTTCGGATTGACTACGCCGAAAGCGTACAAAAAGCCATGTATAAGTTGGAAAATCGTCTGGACGGGTATGATATTGTGTTATTGGACCATGATATGTATGGGGGGAACGGATCTATTCTTTCTATGTGGATGCACGAGAAAAACATTTCCATTCCCGCGATTCTTTTTTCAAGGGAATATATTGCGCCGGAGTGGTTGTATAAATTTAACATCAAAGGCCGTATTTACGTGGATGAAGACCCGCAAGCTGTGCTTAACTTCGCCCGCAATATCGTAACTACGGGAAAAGCCTATCCTGCTAAATAAGTTATTCAAATAACGCGGTGGATAAATAGCGCTCGCCGCCGTCGGGAAATAAGACCACTATATTTTTGTTTTTATTTTCGGGGCGTTTGGCCAGTCGGGTGGCGGCCCACAAGGCCGCGCCGGACGAAATACCGATTAAAATTCCTTCCGTGTGAGCAAATAAGCGCGCCGATTTGAAGGCGTCTTCATTTTGCACGGTCACAATTTCATCGTAAATTTTAGTATTAAGCGTTTGAGGGATAAACCCCGCTCCGATTCCTTGCAAGCCATGCGGGCCCGGTTTGCCACCGGATAAAACGGGAGAATTGGCCGGTTCCACGGCTACTACGCGAATGTTGGGGTTTTGTTCTTTTAAATACTTTCCCACACCGGAAATAGTGCCGCCGGTTCCTACACCGGCTACAAAAATATCTACTTTCCCATTGGTTTGTTGCCAAATTTCCGGCCCGGTAGTGCGGTAGTGTACGGCAGGATTAGCCGGGTTTTCAAATTGGTTGGGAATAAAACTGTTTGGTGTTTGGGCGGACAACTCATGTGCTTTTTCAATAGCGCCTTTCATGCCTTTTGTGCCATCGGTAAGTACAACTTGCGCCCCGTATGCTTTTAACAATTTTTGCCGCTCTACGCTCATCGTGTCGGGCATGGTTAAAATAACTTGATACCCGCGTGCAGTGCCTAGAGCCGCCAGAGCAATGCCTGTATTGCCGCTTGTCGGTTCAATAATGACTGCACCGGGCTTTAAAAGGCCCTTTTTTTCGCCATCTTCTATTAAGGATAGGGCGGTGCGGTCTTTCACGCTGCCGGCCGGGTTAAAAAACTCTAGCTTGGCATACAGTTGTGCCTCACACGCTTGATGTTGCGCGTAGCCGGAAAGTTGGAATAGGGGTGTATTACCTACTAAATTTGAAATGGATTTCATATGCCACATTGTAGCAAATATAAAATTTAGGCGCAGCGCATATAAAAAACTCCGGGAATATAGCGTTTTAAAGTTTGCTTTTTTAAAAAAACCGATTATACTAACCAATATAGACGAGGTCTACTTATGTTCCCAGCCCGGATTGGAAAATTTTTATCGGTATCAGCATTCCTTTTAAGTATAGGGGGTTGCTTGCCGCTTTTTGGGCAGGTAATGTACCAGCAAAATGAATTACAACTGATAGATGCTCAGGGGGATGCCGTCTTGCAAGCTCTTTTTTTAGAGACGTGTGAAACGGGTTTGCAAAAATGTATTCAGCGTGAAAATATAGCGCCGCAGGAATCCCAGTTGCGTTCGCCCCGTTTTGCCCAAGAAAATCCAATTTTGCCTGCCGTAGGGGAACGTACCGTGGATAATTCCCAAGCGCAAGCCGCTTTTGACGAAGTCGCCACGCGGAATAATTTGTTTGCCATTATCCGCGAAGAATCACGACGAGGTGCGGATGTTTCGTTAGGGCAGATTCACGTGTGGGATAAATCAAAGCATTTTGCGTTATCCAAAATTATCGTAGCACTTGCTACAGCTACTTCGGCACGGTTTATGTATGTAGGGCAGGAAGTAGCACTCATTGATTGGATCAAAGCGCAACCGGATGATTCTGTAACCATAGAAAAATTATTCCGTAAAAGCTATGTGCTTACCCGCGGGAACGTGTATTTGACGATTTTAACTATAGAAAACGTCCTTTCCGACGCTACCTTTGAAGCCGAACGGGAAAATACACTTGTCAACCGTAAATTAACCGATTTATATGTGCATAGCCCTAATAAATTTGGAGATTGGTACCATTTCTTTGGTACCATGCTTGCCGGATATGCCCAAGAGCCGGCACCTATGATCGCCGATTTATACAGTTTCTATAGAAAAATCAGCCGCGGTAAAGATGCCGAAAAAGCAACTATGGCCGCTGATAAGGCGGGGGCAGATATGGGTGTTAAGCTGCGGGTTTTCGTAGAGAAAGAAACGCATAACCGTTGGAGAAGTTTTATTAAAAGTTTGCGGGTTTCCGTCCGGCGTAAACACCTGTAAATTATTTGCCGGATGAACCGGATGTAGAGACGGCCTTTAATGTAGTAAAATGTATGTATGAATAGAGAAGACGCCGCTGTTATCCGTGAAAAAGCGATTATTAAAGTCAGCCTGATCGGTATTGTAACCAACGTCTTGTTGGCTGCTTTTAAGGCCGCCGTTGGGTTGCTGGCTAGTTCTATCGCGCTTGTCTTAGATGCTGTAAATAACCTTTCGGATGCGCTTTCTTCCGTCATTACCATTATCGGTGCCAAACTGGCAAACAAAGCCCCCGATAAAGAACATCCCCTTGGCCACGGACGTATAGAGTATATTAGCTCCATGGTAGTATCGGGTATTGTGCTTTATGCAGGGGTAACGGCGTTGATAGAATCTATAAAAAAAATCTTTCATCCGCAAACACCGACCTATTCCGTTACATTTTTAGTGGTAGTAGTTGTGGCGGTAGCCGTTAAACTGGGGTTAGGACGTTATGTAAAGGCACAAGGAAAAAAGATAAATTCCGGCGCGTTGGTGGCTTCCGGCTCGGACGCTTTTTTTGATGCGGTACTGTCGGCCTCTATATTGGCTTGTGCGGTGTTTTATTTGTTGGTTCATGTTTCGTTGGAAGCTTATATGGGGGTGGTTATTTCCTTTGCCATTATCAAGGCCGGTATAGGTATGTTACAAGAAACGCTCCACGATATTTTAGGCAAACGTGCCGACGTGAACATGAGCCGGCAAATTAAAGCTATTTTAAGTGAAGAACCGCAAATCCGCGGTGTGTATGATTTGTTCATTAACAACTACGGTCCCAATAAAAATTATGCTTCTTTGCATGTAGAGCTACCCGATACCATGTGTGTGGAAGAAGTAGACCAACTAACCCGCAGAATAGAAGAAAAAGTCTATCATAAAACGGGCGTGATTTTAACGGGGGTAGGGGTGTATTCTTACAATACCCGCGGAGGGGAGGCCGCCCAAATCCGCAACGATATCCAGCAAAAAGTATTAGCACATGATTGGGCGTTACAACTGCATGGTTTCTATGTTAATTTGAAAGAAAAAAAATTACGTTTTGATGTGGTGCTCAGTTTTGACATCGCCCCACAAAAAGCTTTAGAGATTTTATTGGACGAAATGCAGAAATCCTATCCGCAATATAAAGTGCAAATTACCCCGGACGTGGATATTGCCGATTAATTAGAGGCTACCATGCAACTCCCGCAAGAATTTACATCCTATGCATCCGCCCTGTTTGGCGCGGAGCGTTGGCAACGTTTTTTGCAATCGTTGGATGAGCCGGCTGCTGTAAGCGTGCGCTTTAACCCGTGGAAATTGCCCCCAAAATCGGTTTTTTCGCAAATGACGCCCGTTCCCTGGTGCCGGGAAGGGTATTGGCTTTCCGCGCGCCCGAATTTTACATTAGATCCCCTCTTTCACGCGGGCGTTTACTACGTGCAAGAGGCGGGTTCTATGTTCTTGGACCGCGTTTTGCGCCAGTATGTTACTTCACCCGTGTTGGCCCTTGATTTATGCGCGGCCCCGGGGGGAAAATCAACCTTGATGCGCGCGGCTTTACCGGAAGGGTCTATGCTGGTCAGCAACGAGCCGGACCGCCGCCGGGCCAATGTTTTACTGGAAAATATGCTTAAACAAGGCCACCCGGACGTGCTGATTACGCATAATTACGCGCAAGATTTTGCAAAAACGAACTGGACGTTTGATGTAATCTTGGCCGATGTGCCGTGCTCCGGGGAGGGGCTTTTCCGCCGGGACGAAGGTGCTGTTGGGGAATGGAGTTTGCAAAATGTACATTTTTGCCAAAAACGCCAACGTCAAATTTTGCAAGATATTTGGCCGTGCTTGCGTAGCGGGGGAGTGCTTATTTACAGCACTTGTACATTTAACGTCCATGAAGATGAAGAAAACGTACGTTTTATAGCGGAAGAATTGGGTGCAGAAATTTTGCCCGTTTCGCTTCGTCCCGAATGGCAGATTACCGGTTCCTTGCTGGAAGGATGGGAACAACCTGTCTATCGTTTTATTCCGGGAATTACGCAAAGTGAAGGATTCTTTATTGCCGTACTTCGTAAAAAAGGCACGCCTACCGCACCGGGTATGTTGCCCGGTTCGGCCCGCCGACACGCACAAGCGCATCGTTTAATTCACTTGTTATCAGACGGAATACCTACCCCCGAAATGAAAGGAAAGGAGCCAATTCCTTCTGCCGCGGAGGCCCTTTCGCTTCGTTTTTCACTTGCGGATTATCCACGGGTGGAATTATCTTTACAACAAGCCCAGCAGTATTTACACCGGGAGAGTTTATCTCTCCCGTCCGGAACTCCAAAAGGGTTTGTACTTGTAACTTACCAAAACTATCCGTTGGGGTTTGTAAAAAACCTGGCGGACCGTGCCAATAACCTCTATCCCAAAAACTGGGCCATCCGCCACTTATAACCGTAAGAATTAGGGCGCGTATTTTATACAATATAAGGGAGCGCTTGGTAACCCGGAGTATTTGTGGAACAAAAATTTTCTGTATTACTTAGTGTCTACGCGAAAGACCGACCGGCTTGGTTGAAACAATCGTTGCAAAGTATTTTATCCAATACCGTTCAACCGACCGAAGTGGTTGTCATGGTAGATGGACCTATCGGTGAGGATATTCAAAAGGTCTTGGCAGAGATCGCCCAAAATCCAACCGTTCGCGTTTTGTCGCTTCCCGTTAATGGCGGGCGCGGGACGGCCTTGGCTTACGCCGTGCCGAAGTGTGCGTATGATTTAATTGCACTCATGGACGCAGATGATGTCTGCCGTCCGGAGCGTTTTGAAAAACAATTGGCCGCCTTTGAGACTTGCCCGGATTTGGCCGTGGTCGGGGGGCAAGTGCAAGAGGTGGAGGCAGATAGTTTGGTTCCGCTGGGGAAACGGTGCGTACCGTTAACCCATAGCGAAATTTGCCAACGTCTCAAAACCCGCATGCCGTTTAACAACCAAACGGTCATGTTTAAAAAAGCTGCGGTTCTGGATAGCGGAAATTTCAAGCCGCTGGATTTACTGGAAGATTATTATATGTGGGCCCGGGTAATCGCCCGGGGATACCAAACGGCGAATGTGCCGGCTGTTTTGGCGGATATGCGTGTGGATTCGGACCTGTACGGTCGGCGGGGCGGGTGGCGGTATTTTTGTATGAATAAAGCCCTGTTTGACCAAATGCGGCGGTTGCGTTTGCTTAATATGTGGGAATATGGGTATACGCTCGCTATTCGGTTTGTGGTGCAAGTTTTACTTCCTAACTCCGTACGGAGTTGGTTTTATAGAACGATTTTGCGCTGATTATGAAAATGCTGGTACAAAAAGGGTTAAATTTTTTATATCGTTTCCGCTCTGAGCAGCCCGGACCGGTACAGCGCGTGTTGTTGCTGTTTCCCAGCGGGGCCGTAGGCGATACGGTAATAGAAACCTTTTTCATACACGAAATTAAAAAATTATATCCGCAGGCACAATTAGAAGTGGCCATGTTGGCCCCTTATGCCCTATTGCTAAAAGACAACCCCGATGTCAGCCGTATTTATAAAATGCCGGTTTTTCCTCTTAAAAAATTGATTTGGTTAACTTGGAAAGTGTTTTTCTTCCGGACCCGGCATTACGATTTGCTCTTGGATTTGCCGCATAACGGGTATGCACCGTTTCGCCAGCTTTGGTTGTATTTTATAAGAGCCGCTAAGACGTTAAGTTGTAATGCAATCGGATATGATTTTATTACTTATCCGCTTTCCTGGACGGAAGGAGTGCCAAGGCACATTACACAGGAAGTGTATGTAAAAGCGCTCAAATTGCTGGGTGCGGCAGGTCCGTTTGATGTGAAATATTATTTATCTTTGCCGCAAACCGCGGTTGAAGTGGCTAAAAAATTCTTGGCGGACACGTATCCTGCTTCTTCAAAAATACTTTTACTAAATCCCGAAGGATCCCAACAACCCCGCACTTTAACTGTTCAGCGTACGCGCGAGCTCGCGCAGCTGCTTGTGCAACAAACCATTTATAAAGTGGTGGTACTTTCTCATAAACAAACATATACCGCTTTGCCCCAAAGAGTGCATGTTTTTCGCTCGGCTGATTTGTTGGAAACGGCGGCGCTCGTTTCGTTAGTTGATTATGTGGTAACCGTGGATACCGGCATTTTACATATAGCAGATGCCTTTAATAAACCCATGACGGCATTGTTTTCGGAAGCTAATAGAGACGATTCGCCCCGCCCGTATGTGGAATATGTATGGGGGAGCAAAAATCCGCAGACGCGTTGTTTTAAGGCGCGTTATAGTGTTAATGATATTAAACCGGCTGCCATAACGTCTATTTTAAAAGACAGGGAGGAAACATGTTTACCCGCAATGCGTTGACAATGTTTGCCCTTTCTGTGATGTTTATATTTAGCACGGCGGTAATTTCTTTTTATTCGGCACACGAGGTGTTGATTCGGGCGCTAAGCTTAATTTTGCTGGCGATGAACGTGCTTCTTTTTATAGTTAATTACCGGGAGATTCAGAAACATAAAATTTTATTTTTATTGATGTTAGTGGCCTGTTTCTTCCCGTTTGCAACCGTCGCTGCGGGGTTTTATGAAAGTCAGCGATTTATAGACAATATGGCCTCTGCCATTCACATGTATAATGTCATTCTTTTTATCGGGATATCACCCGCTATTTATTTATCGGACAGACAAATCAAATTTCTTTTGCTGATTCCGGTGATTGGTTTAATTTGGCTGGTCGCTTACTACCATACATTTGAATTTGCTTTTTTACCGTTTTTTTGGCCGCCGAATGATCTGGCTAAGGCTTACTTTTATATGTTTATGTGTTTGATTTTATGGCATTATCTCCGGGGATCTAACAGGGGATGGATGTTCTTGTGGTTTACTGTCTCGTTTATATTATCTTATAAGATAGAGTGCCGTTCTACCTTGATGGCCGGTATCTTTTTTGCCTTGTTATGTTGTTGTGACCGTTGGTTCAAACGGCCTTTATTGTATAAAAGTTTAATGAACGGTTTATTGGTAGGCGGGATTGTATTTGCGGCTATGTATGTTTATTTATATTTGAGCTTTTTTCGTATGGATTTGTCCTGGGCGTTTCACCAAGCCGGGAAAGGGGTGTTTTCCGGCCGGGAAACGATTTGGTTGGAATTATTTAGAGGGTTGCAACAGCATCCTTTTTTAGGCTTGGGGAGAGAAGCTTTGGCGTGGAGCGTTACCTGGAATACAGGAGATACGCACAATAGTTCCATGTACGTGCTTTGCTTGTTTGGCATTCCTGTTTTTGTTATTTGTTTGTTTTTATTCAACAAAGCTTTTTCCTGTTTTCAAGAAGTGATAGAGAAAGATATCGTTTCCCGTCGGGCTTTTGATGCTTTTTTGTCCATGTTGTTGTTGGGGTTTTTTGAAAGCAACGTGGTAACTACTCCGTTTATGGTTTTTACCTTTTTCATGTTTTTTATCATTAATTCCCGTTACAAAAGCAGGAGTAAAGTATGAACGATCCTCTCATTTCCGTTATTATCCCTGTTTACCGGGTGGAAGCCTACTTAAAACGTTGTGTGGATAGTGTGTTGGCACAAACTTATCCCCGGTTGCAAGTGATTTTGGTGGATGACGGTTCTGCGGATAATTGCCCCAACATTTGTGATAAATATGCGGCCATGGACGGGCGCGTTGAAGTCATCCATCAAGCTAATGCGGGCGTATCTAATGCCCGCAATAAAGGGTTAAAAATGGCCAAGGGAGAGTATATATTGTTTATTGATTCGGACGATTATATAGCCCCTGATATGTGTGAAAAATTGCTAGCCCTCATTAAACAAGAACAAGCGGATATGGCCGTCTGTAATATTACCTATACATATCCTCATAAATCCGATTTTACACCGAGCCCGGTTTTTAAAACCCCCGGCACCCGGATTTCTTCTGAGCAGGCCCTCGTTCTGGCAATTACCGAACATTCGTTCGGGGATACCGGCATATGGAATAAATTATTTGCTCGGGAACTGCTAACGGATTTTTCTTTTAAAGAGGGGATGCGCTCGGAAGATTTTTGGGCGTTATGCGATTTGTTCCCCAAGGCTCCTAAGATTGTTTATACGCCCCAATCGTTTTATTATTATTTCCAAAATCCGGCCGGAGTTACGGCCAGCCGCAATTTACGGGCCCGTATAGATTCGTATCAGGCGGTTAAACACTTTATAGAAGTGTGCCGTCGGCAGGATTATCAGGCGGCGCTTAAGGCCGTGGAGTACCGATATCTTGACGCAGCCGTCGTGGCGGCTTTTTTGATTTTACTTTGCGACAAAAAAGAAAATTATAAGGATGTTTTCAATGAAATCGTAGAATTGGGTAAAATGAGTAAAGAAAAGATAAAGCGTTCTAAATTATCTTATTCTAAAAAATGGTTTTTTAAGTTAGTGTTATTATGCCCGGGACTAACGAAAGCGATCTTGCGCTTTCCCATTATTCATTGGGGGCTAACAAAATTATGGCGGGCCGAAGCGTAAACAAAATGAAAGTTCTACATATTTTAGAGGGATTATTTGCCGGTGGAACGGAGAATGTGGTGATGAATTGGAATCGCCACATGGAGCACCCTTTGTTTCAGTTTGATTTCTTGGTCAATAATACGCAGCCCATTTATTACGAGGAAGAAATAAAAAAACTGGGGGGGAAAATTCTGGCAGTTCCCCAACGCAAGGCGGGCATAAAATCCATTTTAAGCTATACGCATGCGGTGTACCGGACTTTGAAGAAAAACCATTATGATGCTGTAGTGTCTCACATGGGGTATATTGCGGGATTTGAATTGCTAGCCGCCCGGTTGGCGGGAGTACGTAGACGTATTGCGGTAGCACACATGGGGTATTACTATGACACCAACCGAATAAAAATTGGGCTCTATAAATTTCTTATTTGGTTATTCGCTACGGATAACTGGGCGGTTTCACAAGCGGCCGGAAAGATGCTGTTTTGGTCCCGGTTTACGGTCATTAAAAACGGTATTGATTTAAATAGATTTTCATTTAAAGAGGATACCCGGCGGAAAATACGGGCACAACTCGGTTGGCAAGACGCTTGGATTATCGGAATGGTGGGACGTTTGGCAGAAGAAAAAAATCATTTATTTTTGTTAAATGTTTTTAAATCTCTCTCAACCGATTTTCCAACGATGCGGTTACTTATTATCGGTTCGGGGCGTTTGCAAAATATGATTGAGAAACAAATTAAGAACTTGCATCTTGAGGAGAAGGTCAAAATGGCGGGGACTGTTTCTCATGTAGAAGATTTTTACGCTGCCATGGATTGCTTGGTCTTGCCTTCTAAGTATGAGGGGGCCCCGTTAACGCCCGTGGAGGCCCAAGCGGAGGGTTTGCCGGTATTGATATCCGAAGCAGTTCCCGGTGAGGTTAAAATCATTAACACGCAACAATTGCCGCTAGAAGATGCTTCTTTGTGGGAAAAATCGTTGGCAAATCTTTTTCAGGCAGCACCAGAACGCAACTTTTCTCACGCACAAGAAGCACTCCGCCAAGCTGGTTTTGACATTTGCGTAGAAGTGAAACGAATTGAGAAATTGTTGCAGGAATTTGAAGATGCAAATAAATAATAAGCAAAGTAAATTTATCAAAAACACATGCATGCTCTACTTGCTGAGCGCGGCAAAAATGTTGTTTCCGTTTTTGACATTTCCGTACTTGACGCGGGTATTGTCGGTAGATGGGTATGCGTTACTTGCTTATGTAAAGGCCGCCATGTCGTATATGCAAATGTGGGTAGATTTTGGCTTTATGCTCTCGGCTACCAAAGACATTGCCCGAGCGGGACGTAATATCCCGCTGATTAACCAAATTGTTACCAATACCATACTGGCCCGTGTTTTGCTGGGCGTAACGGGAGCAGCGGCGTTGGCGTTTTTAAGTGCGCTTATTCCTCTTTTAAGGCAGAATTTACTGTTTGTGTGGCTTTCTTACGTGGCGATATTTTTGTCATGTTTTATGACAGATTATTTATTCCGCGGAATCGAGCAAATGCACGAAATTACCATTCGTTTCGTAACCATGAAAGGCATTTCTACCGCGCTTACGTTTGTGGTGGTTCACTCGGATGCGGATTTGTTATATATCCCGATTTTGGATATTGTAAGCTCCGCCGTGGCGCTGATTTTAATTTATTTCCAATTTGGCAAATACAACGTGCGTTTAATAAAGCCCTCTCTTAGGCGTGCCTGGGAATATTTAAAAGAGTCGGCGGAATATTTTATGTCCCACGTGGCTACGACGGCATTTGGGGCCCTAAATACGCTTTTAATCGGCATTTTCTTGCCGGAAGCGGACATTGCCATGTGGTCTGTTGCGTTGCAACTGATTTTGGTTATTCAAATGTGTTACGGACCGATTTTAGACGTCATTTATCCTGAAATGATGCTTCACAAAAGCTTGGGGCTTATTAAAAAACTATTCCTCATTTTTATGCCGCTTGTAGGAGCGGGTTGTGTTATTTGCTACTGGGGCGCCCCTTTGCTGATAACCATAGCCGCGGGAGATAAATATATGGCAGCTGTGCCTATTTTCCGTTTGCTGCTTCCGGTGTTGTTTTTGGGGTTCCCGGCCATGCTTTGCGGGTGGTCTACCTTGGGAGCGATCGGCAAAATCCGGCAGACGACCTTAACGACGGTCATTTCAGCCTGTACGCAATGTGCCGGGCTTGGAATTTTGATTTTAGGTGGTATGTTTACCGTGCCGATGGTGGCGGTGGTGCGCGATATAACAGAAAGCGTCTTGCTTGGCACGCGGGTTAGTTTGGTTATTAAATACCGCAAAGAATTCTCTTAGGAAAATTGTATGGAAATAACGACGGAAACTGTCAAAAAACTTCAACGCATTGAATTGAAAATGCTGGAAATTTTTGTTCACATTTGTGAAAAAGAGCATTTACGGTATTATTTGTTGGGGGGCACGTTGTTGGGGGCGGTGCGCCACCGGGGGTTTATTCCGTGGGATGACGATGTGGATGTGGGAATGCCACGGGCCGATTACGAACGGTTTTTGAGCTGTGCCTGCGGCTACTTGCCCCACGAATATCTTTTGCAAACGTATAAAACGGACAAAGATTATCCGTTTCCGTATGCTAAATTGCGTGATACGCGCACGGTTTACCAGGAAAAAGAATTGGTAAATTTAAAAATGAATCACGGGGTGTGGATAGATATATTCCCGCTTGATTATATGCCGGCCAATCCTTTTTGGTTTTATATCAAATTTCGCTTTTTTGAGAAACGAACCCGTTGCCGTTTTGTCATCAAAACCACGCTGAAACAAAAGTTTTATCAACTACTTTCACGCTTCGTTTGCCCGTCTTGGCACCAAGCCGTTAAACGGCTGGACGAATTGATGCATGCCGGGCGTCAAAATACGGCCTTAACAGCCAATTTCTGCGGCTCTTGGGGGAAAAAAGAAATTACCCCTACGGAATGGTATGGCGAAGGCGCCAGGCTTGAATTTGAACATCTGAAGGTAAAAGGGCCGATACAATATCATAAGTGGCTTACGCAGGTATACGGCGATTATATGCAATTGCCCCCGGAAGAAAAACGGGGAGTGCGTCATAACCCGGCGAACGTCAAACTGTAAGGAGTCAATATGAAACGAGTTATTACCTATGGTACATTTGATTTGCTGCACTACGGACATATTAATTTATTAAAGCGGGCCAAAGCATTGGGAGATTATTTGATTGTGGCTTTGTCTACCGACGAGTTTAATGCGCTTAAAAATAAAAAATGCTATTTTTCGTACGAGAAGCGAAAGGCTTTGTTGGAAGCAATCCGATATGTGGATTTGGTTATCGCGGAAACTTCGTGGGAGCAAAAACGTTCGGATATGCATCAGTTTTGTATCAGTACTTTTGTGATGGGGGACGATTGGAAAGGAAAATTTGATTTTCTTGAAGAAGAGGGGGTGGAAGTCGTATATTTACCTCGTACCCCGGAAATCAGCACCACGCGCATCAAGGAAGATTTGGAGTTGCTGAAAAATAAAGAATAAAGGAATCTTTTATGTTACAAAATCCTCTGATTTCGGTTATTGTTCCTGTTTATAAAGTAGAAAAATACTTGTCTTGTTGTCTGGACAGTATTATTGGACAGACGTATTCTAACTTGGAAATTATTTTAGTGGATGACGGATCCCCCGATACTTGTGGCCAAATTTGTGAGGAATATGCCAGAAAAGATAGTCGTATTCGGGTGATACATCAGGAAAATCAAGGGCTGTCCGGGGCTCGTAACGCCGGATTGCGCGTGGCCCGGGGCAGTTATATCGGGTTTGTGGACTCCGATGACTATATTGATCCGGATATGTACGAATATCTGTATCAACTGATTTGTAAGGATCAAGCCGATATTGCTATGTGTAATATATGTGAAGATAAAGGTTTTCGCTCCGCTCAATCTACGAATGTTCCGTATACGTTGATGAAGTTTGTTGATTTGTTCCAATTGGCAGATTGGATGTATGTTTGGAACAAGTTGTATAAAAAAGAAATTCTCTCTTCAGTGCAATTTAATACAACCACTTCTTTTGGGGAAGATGAACTGTTTAATTTTGAAATAGCCAAGCAAGAGCCTACTGTTGCCGTCGGGGGGGAAGCGAAATATCACTATTGTTGCCGTTTCATTGCCGACCGATTAACACGAACGTTCCAGTCAACGCACTTAAATAAAATTATTTTGGCCGAAGAATGCCTAAAATACGCCCAAGCGCATCATTGGACTGTTTATTGCCGGTACCACCCTGCTCGTGTCCAATTCAGGCAGGCAAGTAACTTTTTAATACAGTTGGCGCGGACGGCTGATCCCCGGCGGGAGGATGTTTCGTTTTTGACGAATTATTTAAAGCAGCACCTTGGGCCGTTTTTACAAGCCAAAACCATTACCAAACGTCGTAAAATGTTTGTCCTGGCAGCGTGTGTTAATTTTAATTTGGCCCGCAATATGTTGCGTTTTGTTGATCATTTAAAAGGGAGTGACGCCGCAAAATAAGTAGTACCCGCGGGACTCCTGTTATGAAATTAGGTCGCAGGAAATTAAGAATTATATATTTCTTGCGATTGGGAATGGACACTTACCTATTATCTTAGCAATTCTTTTTGTGACCGGGACAAAAGGCCTATTTGCATATAGGTCTTTTGACTCTTGTTTAAGACGTCCAGATGCCGTACACTAATAGTATGAGAAAACAGTTGATTTTATTTATTTTAATCTTTGCGTTCGCCGCCGGACCGGCCCGGGCCCAGTGGCAACGGAGCGGACAAGCTTTGCGGGGGAGTGTGTCTCGCGTTACCTCACTTGCTTCATCCGTGGAAAGGGAAGCCTTACAAACCGCCGGGATAAATGCTTTAACGCCCACTGTCCCGGCCGGTATATCGCTGGGAAATCCGTTTCTACATGGGATCTTTCAAGCGCGGGAAAATACCATCGGGCCGACAAATCTGTTTTCCGGTACGGTATTTCAAACGGAATATAACGGTAGGAAAGAAGTATATATAGCTGTGGCGGCGCATGCTTTAGAATCGGGATCGTATGTGCTTGGCAAAGAGTTTATCGGGGATGTTTACGTGGGGGATGGGCAATTTAAGCCGGTGCATATGAAAATCGTACAACCTTCCGCGCCGAGTATGCTGGATGTGGCAATTGGAGTGCCGTTGGAAGGAAGTGAATATTTACGTCCGTTTACCATTAGTAAGAAAAAATTTTCATTGGGGGACGGGGGCATTTCCTATGGGTTTGCCGGGGGAAAAGTAGTGATTATTCCTCACCGTGATTATGCCTCGCAAACACCGCTTTGTTATCGTACGGCTATGCCTTATCCGCGCGACGATCGTATGGGACTGTGCGGAAGTGCGCTGCTTAATGAGGAGGGAGAACTGGTGGGTATCCATACGGGTAGTACGCTTAGCGAAATTGAGGAAGAAAAGGATATCGGCCATACGACCAATTCCAAAATGTTAAATGTGTTGGTGGACGCTTATCATCATAACGGAGAGGGATTTTTCCCGCTCGTATTGGGTGGACAAAAAGTATTAGATTTGCATGTAACCAGTTATATTTCGTTTATTAAGTTGTTTGATTCAAACGGCAAACTGCTGTGGCAACGGGATTTTAAATCTAAATTTGCCTATGACCAAGTAGATCACAAAATAGCCGTCTTATCTCCGCAATCTATAGAATTTACGGTTCGGCGTGTCCAATGGGATCCGGCCCACCCGGATAAATTGCTTGAAATACGTGGTTCGCGCGATCTTACCCGCCGTACCTACCGCTACGATTTCAAAGAGCAGAAAATTGTTTGGGAATCTAGACCAAAAGATAGGTGAGTCATCCTCGTGGGAGCGTTTTTACGGATCTGTAAATAAAATCCCCCAACCTGAAATTGGGGGATTTATTTATGCTTTACGAACTATTCTACATCAAAGTTAAAATAAGTATCTTTGTACGGCTCATCTTTTAAAGTAAAGTGCCACCACTCGGAATCAATCCCTTGGAAACCGGCTCTTTCCATCGCGTTGCGTAAAATTTCCCGGTTCTTTTTTTGTTTTTTGGATATCTTTTTATAATTGGGGTGGGAAATTTCGGAAAATAAATCAAAGGTTCCTCCCATATCCACAAAAGAACCGTCTTTTTTAATGAGTGTTAAATCTACGGTGCTTCCCCGCGTATGGCCGGATTTGGCCATAATGTAATTACCGGCGAGTAAGTTGGATTTTTCAAGCGTGGGGTAGAAAGTTTTATCGCCGGGATCGTTGGGATTATTGATCCACGCTACAAAATCATCTACGGCTTTTTGAGGGCGGTAGGTGTCCCATATAAGTAAGCGGTATCCTTGCCGGCGCAAATCTTCGGCGGCTTTGGCCAGTGCGCTCAACGCTTTTTTGGTCATATAAGCTTTGGGGGCCTTGTAACCGGCGATGCGGTGCCCCGTGAAATTGTACGAAGAATAATAGCGGATATCATACACGGCGTCATCAATCACGGTGCTGATTTCGGCAAAATCACTTTTATCGCTGGAAAGGGTATCTGCCCAAACGGGGATGAAACAACTGGCCAGTACTATATATGCAACAATTATTTTTTTCATGTGATAGGGGCCTCCTGTGAGTATTAATATATCAAAAAAATATCTTGATTACAAACGTAGGACCTAATGTGTTAAAATGAAGATAAAAGGAGCCAATATGAAAAAAATTATCTTTCTGTTTGTTGCGTTGTTTTGCGGCGTGCCGGCCTTTTGTCAAATGGAGCGAGGACAACATCTTTTGGGCGGACGTTTGGGCTTGGGGTTTCAATTGGAGAATTCCGGCGTGTCCTATTCTTCGGCCAATAATCGTGTGGATTGGGGCTCGCTCGGGGCGGAGGGCGGCTTGTCTTATTACTATTTGGTAACGGATAACATCGGTTTGGGGGCGGATGTGTCCTACGGCGATTTTGAAGGCGGTGATTTATTTGTCTCCAGTGATAAAGTGGATGATAAAACAAAACTTTTTAACGCGATGCTTTCGGCCCGTTTTACGGCTAATCCGACAAATCCGTTCCGGTTGTATATGCCGGTCGGGATTGGCTTAACGGTGGCCCGGCAAGATATGCGTATTAAAAAAGGCGGAATAGATTTTGCCAAAAAAGCTACGGATACTTCTTTCGCTTGGTTTATAGGGGCCGGATTTGAGTTTGACCTGGGCCGAGAAAGCGGTTGGTCCATGGGTTTTGAAACGCGTTATAATACTTTCCGTTACGATACCGAAAAACTTACGCGCAATGCCCCCAGCGGCGTGGAAGGGGATGGAAATCGTCGGTTGAGCTATATGTCGTTCCACATGCAGGTTAACAAACGTTTTTGATAAACAATTGATATGCGGAAAATATTTTTATCATTACTACTTGGCTTGGGGTTTGTTGGTTGTGTAAGTGTACCGGTCGGGCAGAATTTTACTTTGCCGGGAGATCATGGTAAATTATCTGCGGTATTTCATGTTCCCGCTGACAAAAAAAACTATCCGCTTGTGCTTATTTTGCATGGGTTTAATGCAAATAAAGAAATGGATTTGCTAACGGAGCTTTCCCGTCAACTTAACGAGCGCGGTATTGCCACGTTGCTATTTGATTTTAACGGACACGGGGCGAGTGAAGGCTCTTTTTTAGATATGACCATTCCCAACGAATTGGAAGACACCCGCCGGGTCTATGCCTATGCGCGCAGATTGCCCGGAGTAACGTCCGTATCTGCCGTGGGGCATTCCCAAGGGGGAGTGATCGCGGGGATGTTGGCAGGAGAATTGGGCGAAAAGGGCTTGAAAAGTATTGTGCTCATGTCTCCGGCTCCCGAGTTAAAAGAGGATACGGCTGCCGGCAATTTGTTTGGCATTACATACGACCCTAAAAACCCGCCGGAATACATTACGTTATCCAACGGGCTAAAAGTGGGGCGCGCATTCTTGACAACCACCCAGCACTTGCCTATTTATGAAGTATCGGCCCGATATACGGGCCCCGTTTTGGTAGTGCACAGCCAAGATGACCAGTTGGTACCTTATCGTTACGGGGTGGAGTATAGCCGCGTATTTCCGCAGGCCCGACTTGAAACGGTCCACGGGTTTGACCATAATTTTACCCAAGATATTACGGCAGTGGATAAAATCGTCGCGGAATTTTTTGACAAGCAATTAAACAAATAGTGCCCGTTATGAATTGCTTGCCAAGCATTGTGATTTATGTATAATGGGGTTATGGAGTGCTACTTCAAAATAAGGAGCGTATTATGAGAACCATTATCTATTGGATTGGGCTGATTGTAGTAGTTGTATTTTTGTGGAGATTCTTTTTCTAACATGTAAATTCCAAATTTTATGTGTTGAATCCCTCGGGTTAGCCCCGGGGGATTTTTATCGGTTGAACGGTGCCAACGAGGGGGGAGACCGTCGGCTATTTTAAATTTTTCAGCGCATTTGGGTTGTGTTTGTGTATTTCCGCCACGGTTGGGCAGGTCGTCAATTGTTCGCATTGTCCGCATGTTTCAACGCCTTTGCGTTGGGCGCATTGGCGGACTTTGCACAGGTGGTTGCAAAAAAATGTTTTTATGCCTTTTGTACGGCAACCGGTGCAATTGATCATTTCCGGGGTGATGACGGTGTTATTTAACCGGCTCCATAACTCGGCGGTTTTCTTTCTTAACGCATTGTCATTATGCAGGGTGGCTCGGTAAGCATCACACGATTCGCAATCTAATCCGCAATAAGCAATTAAGTGTTTCATACGGGCTTTTCCAATAATGTCTCATAAATCTTTTTATCTTCCGCACCGAAGCAAACAAAGATAATCTCCTTCACAGTTTTAAGGGATATCTGTTTTACCGCACGGAGCGCAATTTGCGCCGCTTGCTCCTTAGGGAAGCGGTATACTCCCGTGGAAATACACGGAAACGCCACCGTTTTGCACGCGTGTTCTTCTGCTAATTTAAGGGAATTTACATAGCAATTTTTTAAAAGCTCTTTTTCATTATGTGTACCGCCATACCACACAGGGCCTACTGTGTGAATCACGTATGTGCAAGGCAGGCGGTAAGCGGCCGTTATTTTAGCTTCTCCCGTTTGACAGCCTCCCAACGTGCGGCATTCTGCAAGTAACTCCGGCCCGGCGGCGCGGTGGATGGCTCCGTCCACGCCTCCGCCGCCCAAAAGCGTGTGATTGGCGGCGTTTACGATAGCGTCTACGTTGAGTCTTGTGATATCGCCTTGTATAATAGTTAATTGGGGCATGGGTATCATTAAAGCCGGCCTTTAAATTCAAAGCCCAACGCCTCTACCGCCGATTTGATTTCTTCGTCGGTCGGGTTTCCTTTGACACAGGCAATGCCTTCACTTAAATTGACGGTTACTTCTTTTACGGATTTGAGATTGCTTATGGCCCGGGTGGCATTGTTTTTGCAGTTATTGCAGCGCATGCCGTTGATTTTAAAAGAGATGGTTTCTTTATTATTATTTCTGCTTGAAGCCGGCTCTTTTTCGTGTTTTTTAAATAATATAACATTGGCAAAAAGAGCAAGCAAGATACAGGAACAGACTATTTTGAAATATCCAAAATGGCCGCCGTGGTGCGTGGCAGTGGCGAAGTTGGATACGTCAAACCAACCTGCAGGTAAAAAATTGTCTATAATCAGCCCGGCCGATATAGCGCCGATTACCAAGGTGGCCAAATAAAGCGCAAATGTTTTTTTACCCAATACTTTTCCTATGACTAACATGGAAGCGATATTGGCAGCCGGACCCGCCATCAGTAAAACAAGAGCCGTTCCCGGGCTCATGCCTTTCATCATAAGGGCAATGGCTATAGGGATAGAGCCCGTCGCGCATACGTACATAGGTATGGCCACTAATAAAACGAGCATCATAGTCAAAAGGGTGTTATTGCCAAACATTGTAAAGAAATTATCCGGTACAAAATAGGCAATTAAGCCGGCAATCAGTAAACCCAGTAAGAGCATTTTACCGATGTCTTCCATCATCTCCACATAACCGTACTGAAACACTCCTTTTAATTTTTGCACAAAAGAAAGATTTTGTTCCGGTTTGTTTTCTGCGTGCCGGGATTTCGTAGAGGGGGTATCTTTTGAAGTAAAAAAGTTGGTTACCAGGCCGGCAAACAGAGCCGTAAGTAAGGCCACTATCGGGCGGATAACCGCAAACGGCAAGCCCAGTAAGGAATACGTAGCAATAATAGAATCCACACCCGTTTGGGGGGTGGCTATCAAAAAAGAAATAACGGAACCTTTGGAAGCGCCCTCTTTGTATAGAGCCATGGCTGTGGGAATTACTCCGCAAGAGCACAGCGGTAAGGGAATACCAAATAGCGTGGCGTAAAAGACCGACAGCCAATTGTTTTTTGATAAATATTTGGAAAATAAGTGTTGCGGTACTAATACGTGCAAAATGCCGGCGAATAAAAAACCCAGTAATAAGTAGGGCGACATGACATTAAATATGGCAAAAACAGTAAGAGCTATTTCCTTTATAATATCCACGGGTAGACCTCCTGATTATGCCCACTGACACTTAACGGTACATAATTCTTCTTGCGTTTGAGTATGGAGGAGTGCGTGCAGGGTGGTGTGCTCGTCTAATTTTTGAACTTTACAAGTCAGTTGCTCGCCGCATTTGATTTCTTTTTTAAACACAATATCTATATTTTTCAGTTTCTTTTCGTGTTTCCACTCGTATGGCAAGGGTTCTAAGGCCCAAACAATATAATTGCCGTTGTTTGCGTGCATGTTGATATCAATATCATTGTAGCGCACTTTAAAAGTTTCCTCGTAATCCGTTTGCGTCAAAGGAGGAATTTTGCTGAATTTTAAATCTGTTTCGTTGGGTACAAATTTAATCATGTTGGGATTATCTTTCAGCACGTCGGCCACATGGGCAATATCCAAGGTTTGGCTGTTCACTAAGGCCCATACGCTGGAGGCCCGACCGCATAATTCCCCGCCGGCATACACTTCAAAATCCCGGTAGGCAAATAACCGGTTGTAGCCGCGGGGCTGGGTTTTAATGGTCAATTGGTCGGCATGGGTGGGATACTGGGTAAATTCAATACGATATTTTAAAAGTACCCACATCAAATTTTGCGGGTAGATGGTAGAATAACCAAAGCCTAACTGTTCGGCACTTTCGGCGGCCATATCTTGAAAAAAGTTAAGTAAAGCAAAAGGTTTTAATCGCGCATTACATTCGATATCGGAATAGCGGACGTGAATTTTTCTCTCTAAGGTTAAATTTTGCATAGAATCCTCCCTTATAAATAGTATAGCAAAAAGATCTTTCTAACCACTAGCTACGGAATATGTAAACGAACGCAACTTGAAAAATTGTTACTTGACTTAGAGTTTACTCCAACTGCTACAATATTTTGTAGGAGGAATTATGACTATTTCCCAAGTCAGTAAACGTTGTAACATTTCGCCCGACACCTTGCGCTATTATGAAAAAGAAGGGCTTCTATCGGGCGTGGGCCGGACCGAGGGCGGCGTGCGTAATTATACCGAGCAAGATTGTAAACAAATAGAGTTTATTAAATGCATGCGCGGGGCCGGGTTATCCGTAGCGGTTTTAAAACAGTATTTTGAACTCTTTAAGCGTGGCAAACGTACACTTAAGGCGCGTCGTGACTTGCTGGCCACAGAGCGGAAATCTTTGCAAGTGCGTTTGACGGAACTGCAAAATACACTTAGCCGTCTGGATTACAAAATTTCCGTCTATGATAAGGCCCTTAAATCTAAAACAAAAGAACTTAAATTCTAGGAGAGTATATGGTTAAAAAGATACTGATTTTCTTGCTTGTGTTGGCAGCGATTGGAGGTGTTTGCGCCCTTGTGCATCAGTTAAAAGTTGCTTATAAGAATAAAAAAGAATTGGCCGCTTTTGCACAGGCGGAAACGTATACCGCCAATTTGGGCAAAGTACTTGTTGTTTATTATTCTTGGACGGGACATACGCAAGATATTGCCGAGCAAATCGCGGCCCTTACAAAGGGTGATACATACCGCATCCAAACGCAGGAAGAATTCAAATCTTCCCCGGCTTTCTACGCGCGGATCAAAAAAGAATTGGGGAATAAAATATATCCGCCTTTGGAGGGAGCTCTGCCGGACATAAGCCAATATGATACCGTTTTCGTGGGCGGACCCGTATGGTGGTACACAATGGCTACCCCGCTCTATTCCTTTTTGGGACAAGTAGATTTTAAGGGGAAAAAGGTAATTCCGTTCTCTACCCAAGGTAGCAACCCGGGGACTTTCTTGGAGGATTTTACTGCCAGTGCCCAAAATGCGCCAGTGGGTACATATGCCAATTTTAATAACGTAGGCGAGCAATATAAGCAGGCGGTACACAACAAAATCGTGCATTGGCTGAATAATTTATAAAGGAGATTAACGATGACAAAAACACTCGTAACTTATTTTAGTGCCAGCGGGGTAACTGCAGAACTAGCCAAACGCTTGGCAAAGGCAGTAAATGCAGATGTATTTGAGATCCGTCCGCAACAACCTTATACGGATGCGGATCTTAACTGGATGGATAAGAATAGCCGCAGTACGTTAGAGATGAAAGATTTGTCTTGCCGCCCTGCTATGGTACTGCCTGTACCCGACATGCAAAAATATGACGTAGTTTTTGTGGGGTTCCCAGTGTGGTGGTACAGAGAGCCGAGCATTATTGATACTTTTATGGAAGCGTGTAAATGGAACGGACAAAAAGTGATTCCTTTTGCTACTTCCGGTACAAGCGGTATTGGGGATTCTGGTAAAAATATGCAAAAACTCGCTCCATCTACTACCGTAGAAGCAGGGAAACGGCTGGATGCAAATACGTCCGAAAGTGCACTTACTGACTGGGCTCAAAAATATTTATAAGGAGAGAATATGAAGAAACTACTCACAGTATTACTGGGTGCTTTGGTACTAGTTGCTTGCCAAGCCACGCCCAAACAAGAAGTATCCGCCAACAAACCCGTGGTGTATTTTACGCGGGATATCAGCCCCGAGGGGTTAGTGAAAATCTATGATAAAATTTCCGCTAATATTGGCGGTAAAGTGGCTATTAAATTCCACACCGGCGAACCGCACGGCCCGAATATTTTGCCTGTGCCTATGGTAAAAGCTTTGTGGGAACATATCCCCAACAGTACACTTGTGGAAACGAACGTGTTTTATGATTCCCCGCGCCAAACTACCGAAGGCCACCGCGAAACGTTAAAAATAAACGGTTGGACGTTTTGTAAAGTAGATATTTTAGATGAAGACGGGGCCGTTATGCTCCCGGTAAAAGGCGGAAAACACTTTAAAGAAATGTCCATGGGGAGCCATGTATTAAATTACGATTCTCTAGTGGTGCTTACACACTTTAAGGGACATACCATGGGGGGATATGGCGGCAGTATGAAAAATATCGCTATCGGCATGGCAGATGGAAAAATCGGTAAAAAAATGATCCACCAAAAAGGCGATCAGCAATGGGGTTATACAGGGGCCCGTTTCCAAGAGAATATGGCGGAATCTGCCAAGGCTACCGTGGACCATTTCGGCAAGAAAATTGTATACATTAACGTGTTGCGCCGGATGTCTGTTGATTGTGATTGCGCGGGCACTTCCGCCGCCGAACCCAAAGCACACGATATCGGTATTTTGGCCTCTACAGATTTAATGGCCGTAGACCAAGCGTCTTTGGACCAAGTATATTCCTTGCCGGAACACGAAGGGCATGACTTAAAAGAACGCATTGAATCACGCGAAGGATTGCGCCAAATTTCCTATATGAAGGAATTAGGTATGGGAACCGGCGAATATACGTTGGTGGATATTGATAAATAACCCTTTGAATTAAACAGGAGAGATTATGTCCAAAAATTTAATTATTTACTATTCCCGCAAGGGGGAAAATTACTTTAACGGATCTGTTCGCCCGATAGAAAAAGGAAATACCGAAATTGTAGCAGAGTATATCCAAGGTGCCGTCGGCGGGGATTTGTTTGAAGTGGATACCGTGAGGCCCTATGCCAAAGATTATAGTACGTGCATAGAAGAAGCCAAGCAGGAGTTTCATGCCCATGCACGCCCCGAATTAAAAAAATATCTAACCGATATTTCCGGTTATGATAACGTTTTTGTTTGCGGGCCGTGTTGGTGGGGTACGTATCCCATGGCCGTATTTAGCCAATTGGAAAAATTAAATTTTACCGGTAAAAAAGTGATTGGCCTTATGACGCACGAAGGGAGCGGGCTTGGAAATAGCGAGCGTGACCTTAAAAAACAATGCGTGGGGGCGGCTTTTGGCAAAAGTCTGGCCGTACAAGGCGGCAGTGCCAAAGAAAGTAAGGCGCAAGTGACTGCCTGGGCGCAAGAACAAATTAAATAACTTTATCAAAATAAGAGCCCCCTACAGACCGTAGGGGGCTCTCTTTTTTAAATGATTCATACAGCCCAAACGTATGGTTATACCCCAGGCCAGTTTTTATATAATGTGTTGAAAGCGATACATTGATATTCAGCGAGGAAAATATGTTTGCCTATACCAGAAAAGCACAGTACCACGAGACGGACCAAATGGGTATCATTCATCACGCTAACTACGTGAAATGGATGGAGGAAGCCCGCCTGTCGTACCTGGAGGAATTGGGGTTTGGATATAAGCAAGTAGAAGAAGATAAAATCTTTTCACCTGTGGTTAGCGTGGCGGTGCAGTATAAGTCTCCTGTGGGTTTTGCCGATGAAATGAAAATTAAAGTGTCTGTAAAAGAGTATACATCCGTTAAGCTGGAGCTTGCTTACGAGTTTTTTAATAAAACAACGAACCAATTATGCGCTACGGCATCTTCCGTGCATTGTTTTATTAAAAACGGCAAAATCATTTCTTTAAAAAAAGAATTGCCATCCTTGCACGAAAAACTTTCCGTGCTGGTACTTAATAGAGGGTAAAATATGAATGCTACATTACATACCAATATTTTAGGAATTGATTTTGAAAATCCGTTTTTGCTCGCTTCCGCCCCGCCGACGGCGCTCATTGAAAGCATAGACCAAGCGTTTGAGATGGGATGGGGGGGAGCTGTTCTTAAAACCATTACGCCCGACGATTTGGAAATGAATGAGGCCAGCCCGCGCTATGCTGTGCTGACGGATAAAAAGCGTATTATCGGGTTTCAAAACATTGAACTTTTAAGCCATCAAACCGTAAAATACTGGTGCGATGGCATTAAGCAACTAAAACAAAAATACCCCTCTAAAGTAATCATTGCCAGTATTATGTCGCCGGTGGATAAAGCCGCGTGGCAAAATCTTGTTAAAACCCTCAACAATACGCCGGCGGATGCATTTGAACTTAATTTTTCCTGCCCGCATGGGATGCCGGAAAAAGGTATTGGAATGGCAATTGGCACGGATGCGGATGTATCCGCGCAAATTACGGGCTGGGTCAAAGAAGTCTCCCGGAAACCCGTATTTGTAAAACTTTCCCCCAATGTTACGGATATTGCCCAAATCGGCTGCGCCGTGGAAAAGGCCGGGGCGGATGGGTTAGCCGCCATCAACACCGTACAAGGATTTATGGGATTGGATTTAAATACCTTGCGTCCGTTGTTGGATGTGAAAGGGAAAACTACTTTCGGCGGTTGTTCCGGCGCGATGGTGCGCCCGATTGGGCTTCGGTGCGTGGCCCAGTTGCGTCAGACCAGTAAGCTGCCTATTTTAGGGCAAGGCGGTATTTCCTCTTGGGAGGATGCGGCGCAGTATATTGCCGCCGGTTCAAATGCCGTGCAAATCTGTACGGAAGTGATGTTAAACGGTTACAAGATCATCGGTCCCATGTTAAAAGGATTAAAAACCTACTTGGAAGAAAAAGGATTTGCTGATCTTTCGGCTCTTCAAAACAAAGCGGTGGCGCAGATTACCGCACACGAAGCCCTGCCCAAAAATCCGCTTACTTATCCGCATATAGATCACGAAAAGTGCGGCCGTTGCAGCAAATGCATTACGATTTGTAGTGAGTCGGAACATCAAGCGCTACGCTTGGATGACGGCTATATTGTGCTAGATAAAAAGCATTGTGTGGGATGCGGACTTTGCCGTTATGTCTGCCCGGCGGGAGCCATTACTGCCGCTGGGAAGTAGAAACTGCGCTTATGCCGTCCAGCAAGGAATATTTGAATTTTATATTGGAGCAACTTTCCTGCGTGCCGGAAGTAACTTGCCGCGCCATGATGGGAGAGTATGTTGTATATTACCGGGGCAAAGTAATCGGCGGTATTTATGATAATCATTTTCTTGTAAAAGCTGCGAAATCAGCCCTTGCCCTTATGCCGCACGCGGATAAAGAACTGCCCTACGAAGGCGCCAAAGAAATGCTGCTGGTGGATAAGGTAGAGGACAAAGAGTTTCTGCGTCGGTTATTAGAAACTATGTACAAAGACTTACCCTCGCCTAAAAGGAAATAATATGCGGAAAGGAAAATTAGAAAAAGCATTTACGTATTTTGAATCCGGCGCTGTGTTGTTGGTAACCTCGCACGACCGTCAAAAAGATAACGTGATGACTATTTCGTGGCAGATGGTGCTTGATTTTACGCCGAAGATCGCCATTTGCACGGGCCCTTGGAATGATTCTTTTGATGCCATTATCCGCAGCAAACAATGCGTCCTGTGTGTGCCCACGGTAGATATGCTGGATAAAGTGGTTGGTATCGGCACGGTACATGCGTCCGAGTGTGATAAATTCAAGCATTTTGACCTTAAAAAGCAAAAACCCGCCAAAGTAAAGGCCCCGCTGATTGGAGATTGTTTAGCTGCCCTGGAATGTAAAGTGGTGGATTATGTGGAAGCGCACGGGATATTGGTTTTAGACGGGGTGCAACTGTGGGAAAACATGCTTAAAAAAGAGCGCCGCGTCCTTCACGCTAACGGAGACGGCACATTTTTTGCCGACGGCGAATTTTATAATCGTCGCAAGGAAATGAAATCCCGCCTGCCCGAAGGCGTAAAAAGGTTTAAATAAGAGCCTTAATCTCTTTTTTTACTTTGGCTAAATTACTACAAGATAAGAGCGGAATAAGCGCATTTATTTCTTCTATGCTTTTATCCCACCATTTTAGTTTAAGTAACAAATTCGTCAACTCATCATCAAATCGTTTTTTTGTAACTTTGCACGGATTACCGACCACTATGGTGTATGGTGGGATATCTTTGGCAACAACGGAGTTCGCACCAATAATGGCCCCATCACCGATATGCACACCGGGAAGTATCGTAACGTTCTGTCCGATCCATACATCATTACCTACTATTGTATCGCCTTTGAGAGGCATATCTTTTGTGGAAGGAATAGGTTGCTCCCACGTGCCAAAAATATAAAAGGGATACGTGGAAACGCAGTTCATTTGGTGATTGGCACCGTTCATTACAAACTCTACTCCGGCCGCTATTTGGCAGAATTTACCGATAAATAGTTTATCACCGATAAAATCATAATGGTGTGTAACGTGTTTTTCAAAGTCCGTATCGGCAAAATAGGTGAAATCGCCTACCACGATGTTCGGGTTTTTAATCGTAGGTTTGATATAGGTTATGGTTTTGATGTTCGGTATCGGGAACACCATATCGGGGTTCGGTATGTTTTCCATAATTTCATTATACAATGTTCATAGGATTTTAGTGTCCAAAAGCAGGTAGATTAGCACTATTTCAAAATGTCAATTTCTTTCTGTAAATTTGCGCAGGATTTGCCAGCCCATTTTGGGGCTTTTTTTCTTCATAAATCGGTTAGAATATTGTACAATGATGTATAAGTGAGATTTTTGAATAAAGATTTGAATTTATCAATAAAAACATGCGTAAAGATTTTAAACAAATTATAAGCGAAGTGAAAAGGTTATTAGCCCTACTGATAACTGTCCAAATGATTTGTTGGCACAGTGTGAATATTGCGTGGGGTGCGGAATATGATTCGCTTATAGATGCAATACAAGCAACAACTACCCCGCGGACATATACACTTGATGGAAATGAAACCTCTTCAACTGCCCTGGGAAATATCGGAGGATGGAATTCTGTTCTTACCATAGATGGCGGAGAGGGGCATTACGGAATAAATAATACTTCAACGGCAACCGATACAAGACTTTTCGTAGGCAAAAACCAGACGTTTTACTTGCAGAATCTTGGAACTTATACCACAACTACTTCCAGCTCCATTGTTGAAGGAGTGGATATCATTACGGAAGTTACCGTAGGAAATTCCATAAATAATTTTGGAAAAACGAGTGACAGAGTGGGATTTCTCAGATCTGCGGGAACTTCACACATTTCTAATTCTGTCTTTTATAATAACCGCGGTAGATATGGTGTAGTACAAAATAGAGAACAAGGAACCATGTCCATAACAGGTTCTGTTTTTGCTAATAACAATGTGCCACAGGGTGCTGTTCATAACGATGGCACAAATAGAATGACTGAAATATCGGATTCTATATTTTATAATAATACCGCCGTCACCCAGACTTCCGGGGATACCGACTTGCGAAATCGCAGCGCCAGTGCTATTTTTAATAAACCAGATAGGACGATAGACATCATATCCGGTTCTCAATTTATCGGTAATACTACCATCTCTACTGCCGATGGCCAGCAAACCGGAACAATATATAATAATGGCGGAACAATTGGCGAAATATCAAATTCTGTATTTTATAATAATAGTAATCAAAGCGGATCTGTCATACATAATGTAAGCAGCACTACAGCCGCAGGTGTATTAAACAACGGTACAATAACAACGATATCCAATTCAGTATTTGTTCAAAATACTTCTGTAGGATCCGGTGCCGCAATATCCAATACAAGTGATTCAATCATAGGAGCCATAACCGATTCTCTCTTTATTTCTAATACCGCGACAGCCAACGGCGGTGCAATTTATAATGAAGGTGATATTGCTGCATTAGCAGGTACTTTTACATCTAACAGTGCCGACTCGAACGGCGGTGCAATTTATAATACCGGAACGGTAACAATCACATCATCCGATGGTGCTAATACAACCTTCACCGGTAATACGGCAAACGGAGTTTCAAATGCTTTGTATAATACCGGAACTGTGAATATGAATGCCGGGACGGATAGTTCAATTATTTTTAATGATAAAATAACAGGTTCCGACGGTGTAATTACTCTTGGTGGGGCGGGTGTAGTTGAATTTAACGAAACCGTAGCGGGAAATGGCGTTACATTAAATTCGGGCACACTCAAATTAGGCTTGGCGGACAGTTTGCAAGATGCCACGAGCTTTACTGTAAACGGCGGAACATTAGATTTGCGTAACAACGAAGTCCATACTTATCAATTGGGCCAAAGCACCTCCATCGGCGGTACAGTGGGATTGGCCATAGATGCTGATTTGGCCGGTGCAACTCCGGTAGCTGATATGATTACAGCGGCCGGTGAAGTTACCGGTTCGGGCAGTTTTGTTTTTTCAGCAGCTAATATCAATGTCATGAGTTATGCCGATGAACAAACTCCTTTTTGGGTACAGGTAACGGATGAGAATTTACGAAATTATGCCGGCTTAGGTTCAAATGCCAATATACATATAACAGATAACGAACCGGAAGGTTACTTTATAACCTATGAAACATCACACGATGGTGTAGACGCCGGTTTCCTTAGATTTGAACATGATACATTAGCTAATGCGATAGCGTCGTCCGTTGAAGAAAAAGCCTATACCATGGGAACGGATGAGACCTTAATCAATACTCCGGCGCTAGGTGGTGATTCGCTAACTGTAAACGGAAACAGCCAAGGTCATTCAATAACAGGTAATGGCGGTGCAGGGTTAGCGGTCGGTAATGGTCAAACCTTATCGTTAAATAATATAGGTGTAGATAGTGAAGGCAATGTAACCGGAGCCGGACTTAACAATTTTAATACTGCCGTATCAAATGATGCAAACGGAACCGCCAATATCTATCATGCGACGTTTAGTAATAATACTACGGATATTGATAATAATGGCGTAGCCAATATGTCCGGAACCGTTATATTTGATAATGCCCAAGGAGACGGTACCTTAAATATAGCAAAAGATAGCGACGGAAATTCCTCTGCCGTAACGGTGAATAATAGTTTAGAACAAAACAACATCAATGTAGAAAGCGCAAATACGTTGACCAATGATAACGCGACCATTACCGTGAACGCTGCCTTGGATAACGCCGGAACGATAGCCGGTACCGGGACGAGTGTGCTTGTAATCAATGGGAATTCCGGCAATAGCGGTACGATTGACCAAGGAATATTGGTAACCGCCGCGAGCGCCACATTAACCAATACTGGCGCCCTCACCGTGCAAACTACATTAACAAACAGTGGGACGATTGCAAATAATAACGATTTAACGTTAGCGGGTAGTGATATAACTAATGCCGGAACGGTAAACGGCACCGGAACGACTTATGTCACAGGCAATGTAACCAATAAAGGAACCATTTCTCAGAACGGAATACAAATATCTAGCGGTCAAACGTTAACCAATGATAGTGGCGCTACTATTACTACAACGGATACAGCTGCCGATGCGGGATTCCAAAACAACGGAACCGTATTAAATGATGGCGCTATTTCGGTTGCCGGCGGTAGCAATGCGGGCTCCATTACCGGAAACGGTACATTTGCAAACAGCGGAGATTTCACAAATAGTGATTATATTGAGCAGGATACTGTTACTAATAGCGGAACAATTACTACCGATTCAGAGAATTTAGTAGCTGCGAACGGAATTACCAATAACGGTACTTTGGTATATAATGCCGGAAGTCAAACCGTTAGTGATATTACGGGTGATGGTAGTGATAACTCCCATATTGAGTTAAGAACAAATGATTCGTTTACCATTGATAATACGATTGCAAACACGTCTATTGACTTGTATGATTCAACCTTGACATTCGGTAGCAACGGCAATATTTCGGGAATCACAGCGTTGAATGTCAACGGCGGCGGGCTGAATGTATTAGACGGAACCATTACCTCTACCGATCTTGGAACCGTTAATTTGAATGATGAGGCCACCTTGGCAATAGATTTTGACTTGAGTACTTTAACTTCTGATTCATTTAATGCGGTTGTTAATAATAATGGCGGCCTGTTCAATATAAATCAAGTTAATCTGCTTGGCACAATAACTGCGGATTATGTCAACATCAATCTAGGGGATGCAACCGGCTTAGGACAGGAAAATGTAACTTCTGCAACCATTGAGTTGCCCTCCGTTATGACTCCTATTCGCAGAATTAACGGACGCATAGAAGATGGTTGGTTAACCTACGAAGGGACCGGCACGGATATAGATGATTTCAATCCGGCCGTGTTGGCCACTCCGGTGGTTGCACAAGTCGGCATGCACACCATGCTCAATAATACATTCCACCATGCTTATGAGCATGCGGATTGGTACACCAAATTTTCTGCGCAAGAAAGAGCCGCTATACTGGACGGAAACCGCAATGCAACGAATAATGTTGCGAATGGCGGCTATCAGGATAAGTCAAATTTGCGCGATTCATATAAAGCCAATGCGGCCATATGGTTTAAATCGTATGCTACTTTTGAGGATATCCCATTACGGCCGGGACCGAAAGTGGATGTCAATTCGTACGGGTCCTTGGTAGGAGTTGATTCCGATTTCCAAGATTGGGGGCGCGAATGGTATGGTGTGACCACCGGTTATGTCGGATATAACGGCGCGCAGATTGATTATCCGGAGGTTAAAGCCTCTATGGATGGGGGATTGGTTGGTGTAACCCAAACCTTCTACAAAAACAATTTTTGGACAGGAGTTACCGCCAATGTGGGGGCCGATTTTGTAAACACACGAACCATGTACGGGCGTGAAAATTCCTCCCTATTTTCAACGGGGTTAGGTACTCAAACCGGTTATAATATTGAGTTGGGTGCCGGCAACTTTATCCTTCAGCCTATTTGGTTCATGAACTATGGTATGATCAAGACGTTTGATTATACGAATGCTGCCGGGGTTAAAATTGATCCCAAGCCGTTACATACCATCCAATTGAATCCAACCTTGAGACTCGTAGGGAATGTAAAGGGCTGGCAACCGTATGCCTCTGTCGGAATGGTTTGGAACTTAATGGATAAGACCGATGTAATGGCAGATTCTGTAAAATTGCCGGAGATAAGCGTTAAACCGTATGTGCGCTATGATGTGGGGGTACAAAAAGCCATTGGCAACAGATTTACCGGATTTATACAAGCCGCGGGCTATAATGGCGGAAGAAACGGCATAAATATCGCCGGTGGTTTGCGTTGGGCTTTTGGCAAAGGCGGTAAAAATACGGAAACGGTTAAAGGGAATAATGGTTCCGGGAGTGCTATAGAAAGTCAAAATAACCTAGAACCGGAAACCGTAGAACCGGTTGTAGCCGTGCAGACGCCCGATGTAAAACAAGAAACCGGCAAGGCCGAGACACCTGTTGTAAATGTACAAAAAACCGGTAATTCGCAACCAAATGGTAAAACAGAAGTACCGGCCGTTAATACGCAGGATCTTGCCAAAGAACAAAAAACTGCTCAAACCGAAGGAGCGGTTGCCGAGGTCCAGCCTATTGATAAAGGCCACATAGATACTCCGGCCGAAGAATCGGTTACAAATGCGCCGAACGTTAAGGATGTTCGGAAAGAGGCGCAATCTGAAAAATCCGGCGCAAAGACGGAAGAAAATAATAATTTAGCAATGGCTATTGCTATTGGTGCCGTTCTGCTACTTCTTGTATTCTTGCTTACCCGCAAATGGTAAAATAAGTGCGGTAGATATCTATTTGGACGCAATAAAAAGCCCCTTACTTGAGTGTAGGGGGCTTTTTAGTGTCTAAAAGTATGTAGGTTGGCATAAAAAAATGGGCATTGTATCGTATAATTGCTACAATGGTTCAGGAGGAATATATGACAGTATCTACGAACTACATAGAACGCAACCTAAAAATTATGAAACAATTTGAGCAAGTTATCAATACTGCCGACGAAACAAAAGCCGAGCAGTTAATTGCGCCGGACGCCCCGTTTATCACGCCTGCCAGCCCTACGCCTTTGTATGGCGGAAAAGGATACCTGTCTTTGGTGCATTGGCTACGTAAGTCGTTCCCGGATGTGCAGTGGTACGCATTAGACATGGTAGCACAGGATAACAAGGTGGCCGTTTTGTGGGAGTGCACAGGCACGCACAAGGGCGACTTTATGGGTATCCCCGCTACACAAAAGAGTTTTAAAACTACGTTTATGAACTTTTATTATTTCAACGAGAAAGGTCAAATTACCAAAGATATCGCCGGCGTTGGTATGATTGGTATTATCCAAGCCCTAAAAGCATAAGCGTGTCTGTTTAGAAACTTTAGCCCCTTACATATCGTAAGGGGCTTTTTTAGTTATTATATTCATATTTTACGGTAGATATTACATTCTTTTTACTAACGCTACTTCCATATCAAACACTTGTTGACAATGCTTTGGGAAGATATTTTCATGACGCAGTTTCTTCGCTTCCGGATTGAACATAGACCACTCCCAATCCAGTTTGGAATAATCTTTTAATTGTAACGTGTCTCCGCTTACAAACACTTCCGTAGGCCCCACAAAACGGTTGAATGTTTGTTGATAATTGTGGATAAGGGATGTGTAACTATCATCCGGTGCATTGCTCGTCATCAGTAGCAACACGGGAATCACATTTTGATTGCAACAAATATTTTCCGTATTATAGGTTAAATTTTGAAAAATCAAACGCTCATAGAGCGCCCGAAAAGACGCCGTTAATTCGCTCAAATAATTAGGAGAACCGATAATAAGCCCATCCGCTTCTCTAATTGCATCAAGTATAGGGGTCAATCCGTCCCGGCAAATACAGTGGCCTTTATTTTTTTCGCGCTTGCATCCAAAGCAGGAAATACATCCTGTATATTTTTCTAATCGGAATAAATCAAATTTTTCTACATTTGCCCCAGCGGACGTGGCGCCTTTAATCGCTTCGTTTATCAGCGTATCCGTATTCCAGCCTTTTCTCGGCCCTGCATTTACCGCTACAATTTTCTTATTCATTTCTGTTCTCCTTCGTGATCTATATTTCTATTTTAACAAATATCAGAATAAAGGATTAAAATGGCTTTATAGTGTCCAAAAGTATGTAGGTTGGCATAATAAAAGCCGCAAGGATTTTGCAGGACAACAAAGAAAAGCGTAGCGTTATAGTGTCCAAGCTGTGACTCGTAGTAGGAACCCATACTATCATCATAAAAAATGATATAATACATATACAAAACATATGCTGAAAAATAACGCATTCCTTGTTTTGATTCCCAACTTAAAAATCTTATGGGATTGTTCCATAGGGATATGTAGTAGTTCGCGTCAGCATGATATATTAATTGATAACAATTTATGTAGTATTTGAACGAGCGGGCACCTATTTGGGTGCTCTTTTTTTGGAGAAAAAAATGAAAACATTAGTATTAACATTTAATTTGCTTGGTGGCCTAGGGGTCTTCCTGCTCGGCATCAAAATGATGAGCGACGGGTTGCAGAAAGCCGCCGGAGACCGTTTGCGACGGATTATTGCCCGTGCTACTACCAACCGTTTTACGGCCACGTTATCGGGCATTTTAGCCACCTCTATTATCCAGTCTTCTTCCGCCACTACCGTTATGGTCGTGGGGTTTGCCAGTGCGGGATTACTTAGTTTATCCCAATCACTCGGCGTTATCTTTGGGGCCAACATTGGTACTACTACGACGGCATGGTTGATTAGTATCCTTGGCTTTAAAGTCAACATTTCTGTATTTGCCATGCCCATGATCGGTATTGGGTTTTTCTCACAATTTATTAAAAAATGGCCCTTGGCACGCCGTATCGGTGAATCTATGGTGGGTTTCGGGTTGCTGTTCTTAGGATTATCCCTTATACAAGAATCGTTACCCGATATGCAAAACTCCTCTGCCGTCGTGGAATGGATTGTCAAATTTCGGCCCGATACGTTACTCTCTTTATTAGGTGTAATCGGTGTAGGAACGGTACTTACGGTTCTGCTCCAATCCTCCAGCGCGGTCATGGCGGTTACGCTTACCTGCGCCGCTAAAGGCCTCATTGACTATCCTACTGCTTGTGCTCTTGTGTTGGGCGAAAATATCGGTACCACTATTACCGCCAACATTGCTGCTATCGGGGCCCCACGTATTGCTAAACGTGCCGCCTTGGGGCATGTGCTTTTCAACGTGCTCGGGGTAGTGTGGGCCATTGCGTTTTTTCATCCATTTTTAAGACTGCTTGACTGTTTTGTGCCCGGCTCTACCGAAGGCACCAGCTCCGAAGTACTTTTGACTAGCATTCCTTATCATTTAGCGGCGTTTCACACTACGTTTAACATTATAAATACAAGTATCATGCTTATGTTTATAAAACCGTTTGAAAAACTGATTCTATTCCTCTTGCCTATCCAACGTAGCGAGCAAAACCAAACCGAACTGCGCTATTTGAAAGTGGGTGTTACCACCACGCCGGAATTATTCATTGCTGCGGCAAGTAAAGAAATAGATATCATGGCCGGGATGGCCGGTGCTATTACCTCCAAGTTGCTGCATGCGCTGAAAGCCGATTCCAACGCTTTGTTTGAAGCGGTTGTACAAGACATATACGCTCAAGAAAAAGCCAGCGATACATTAGAATATAAAATCACAGAGTTCTTAAAGAATTTGACACACGAACAACTTTCGCGCGATATGGTAAATGAAATCATGCGTCTGTTAGACCAAACAACTTATTTAGAAAAAATAGCCGACCATGGAGAACGGATTGCCAAATTACTAACTAAAGCTCACGATATGAAAGCGTTTAATGCGCAAGATTATGAGCGATTGGAAACCATTGGACAACAAGTGCGTAAAATTATTAAACACATGCGTTCAACTATTTTACCTACCCTACCATTAGACAAAGCAAAAGTTTTGGAATATGCTCGCAAACAGGAAAACATATTAAACGATATGCGCCATTCTTTGCGGGAAGAAAAAACTTCTAACGATTTTACCAAGAATCAAATCTCTCCCGCGGGGCTCACCCTTTATGTGGATATTCTAACCAGTTTTGAGAAAATGGGCGATTACGCGTTAAATGTCGTGCAATCCAACACAGACCAACCTAAACATTAACGGGTAAACCGCATGAAAAAACCGCTGGTCTTTTTTATCCAACTTTTCCTTTTGGGATGTACCGCGTCAAATAACCCTGCTGTGAACATTTCTGCGTCACCGTCGTCTGATTGGGTAGTTCAACAGGCGCGAGTCAAGGAAGATGCACCGCATAGTACAAAAATCATTACTTTTCCGCTTCTGGTAGCGCGGCATTTACCTAATTATCAAGACGTTACAGGCATAAGTGCTGTGCGGGCCCCGGTAGTACCTTATGGAATAGCTGTTATTCAAAAACCAAACACACCGGATATGTATGTTGTGTACGTAAACGAAAATAACGGTTTTCTTGAAGCGGCACGAGCCGAAAACGGGAACAAACTGCCTATCATTTCTATTGATTCGACCGTTGATGATGGCAACGCCTCCGCCACTATTCCGGGAAACGTTGCAATTCAAATTAACTTGGCCTTTTTAGAAAAGAACAGACACCGGAATCCACAAATCAAAGTTTTTGGCAAACAAGGTCCCTTTGCCATTTTCCTGCCGGATTACTATATAGACGCTATTCTCAAATACATGTACCAACGCTAAAAAACCACGCACTTATATGGGGCTTTTTATAGTGTCGGCGCCAGGGGAATGCACTATACATCGGGTAATTTAATTTTTAACTTGACTTGGAGTTTACTCCAACTGATACAATATAGTATCTTTTACCAAGGAGCGTATTATGTTAGGAAACTTTACCTATGCCAACCCTACCAAGCTTTACTTCGGGGATGATTCCCTCAAATACTTAAATGACGAACTGTCCAAGTATGGTAAAACCGTACAGCTTATTTACGGCGGCGGTTCCATTAAGAAAAACGGAATTTACGATGCCGTTGTGGCCATTTTAAAGGCCAACGGCAAAACGATTGTAGAAGATAGCGGGGTAATGCCCAATCCTACTACCGAAAAATTAAAAGAAGGTATAGAAATCGCCCGCAAGCATAACGTGGATCTTCTCTTGGCGGTAGGCGGCGGCTCCTGTTGTGATTATGCCAAAGCAGTTTCCGTTTCTGTACATTGCAATGAGGACCCTTGGGAAAAATATTTTATCCGCTTTGAAGAACCCTCTTGCAAGATACTCCCCGTCGGGTGTGTGCTGACCATGGTGGGTACAGGCTCGGAAATGAACGGCGGTTCTGTGATTACCAATCACGAAAAACACCTAAAAATTGGACACGTATTTGGCGAAGAAGTAATGCCCAAGTTCGCCATTTTAAACCCCAAATTTACCTTTACGCTTCCTCATAAACAAATGGTGGCCGGCATCTATGATATTTTTAATCACATTTGCGAACAATATTTTTCTGGTACCGACGATAACACCAGCGATTATTTAGCCGAAGGCCTCATGCGTTCGGTCATTCACAGTTCTTTAATTGCCGTTGAAAATCCACAAGATTACGAAGCACGCTCCAACATTATGTGGTGCGCTACTTGGGCCTTAAATACCTTAATTGCCAAAGGCAAGACCACGGACTGGATGGTACACATGTTGGGCCAAGCGGTGGGCGCTTATACGGACGCCACACACGGCCTGACGTTAGCAGCGGTATCCTTGCCCTATTACCGTCATATTATGCCCTATGGGTTAGCTAAATTTAGACGATTTGCAATCAATGTATGGGGGGTAAACAGTAACGGAAAAACGGATGAGCAAATAGCCAGTGAAGGGCTTGCCCAATTAGAAGCGTGGATGAAAAAAATCGGACTAACTTTAAAAATCAGCGAATTGGGAGTCACGCCCGAAATGATAGAAGGTATAGCTGATGCTACGCTTATTTTAAAAGGCGGTTATAAAGTGCTTGAACGCCCTGAGATTGTACAAATCTTCAAAGAGAGTTTATAGGAGCAATCCATGAAAAAAGCACTTGTTTGGATACTGGGAATCAGTATGCTCACCGTCATTTCCTATGCCCAAAAAATACAGGAGAACAAACTTATGACTAACAAAAAAATTGTGCAAACCGCGGGACGCACCCAACTGGGCGATTTCGCGCCGGAATTTGCCCACTATAATGATGATGTATTATTTGGAGAAAACTGGAATAATACGGACTTAGACCTTAAAACACGCTCCCTCTTAACGGTTATTTCACTCATGTCGCAAGGGATAACGGATTCCTCTCTTAAATATCACTTGCAAAATGCCAAAAACCACGGAGTAACAAAGGCAGAAATCGCCGCCGCCATTACCCATACGGCTTTTTATGCCGGTTGGCCCAAAGCGTGGGCTACTTTTAATTTGGCAAAAGAGGTATGGACGGATAAAGAACCTGCACTGACGGAAAAAGATAAATATCAAAAAACTATTTTCTTCCCTATCGGCAAACCAAATGATGATTATGCCAAATACTTTGTGGGGCAAAGTTATCTGGCACCGATCTCCACCAAGCAGGTTACTTTTTATAACGTAACATTTGAGCCCAAATGCCGTAATAACTGGCATATCCACCACGCTACTAAGGGGGGCGGGCAAATGCTAGTGGCCGTTGGCGGACGTGGCTATTACCAAGAATGGGGCAAAGCGCCCATAGAGATGAAACCGGGCGACGTCATCCATATCCCCGCAAACGTAAAGCACTGGCACGGAGCCGCGCCGGACAGTTGGTTTTCCCACTTGGCATTTGAGTTAGAGGGGGAAAACACATCTAACGAATGGTTGGAAGCAGTAACAGACGAAGAATACGGCAAATTAAAATAGGAGCATAAAATGAAAAAAATACTGACACTTTTACTAACTGCTTTATTTGCTACGGCCTGTAATGCCAAACCTAAGCCACAGGAGACAAAACCTATGAATACAAATAGCAAAATCGCCGTAGTGTATTTTTCTGCCACCGGCACGACCAAACGGGTCGCGCAAAATCTAGCCCAAGCCATTGGCGCGGACTTGCATGAAATTAAACCGCTTGCCCCTTACAGCAGTGCGGATTTGGATTGGACGAATAAAAGCTCCCGCAGTTCCGTGGAGATGAACGATAAATCCTCCCGTCCGGCATTGGCGGCCGGTGATTTTTCTGTCAAAGGATATGACCAAGTGTTTCTCGGCTTTCCAATCTGGTGGGGGACGGCTCCGAGAGTGGTGCAGACCTTTTTAGAGAGTCAGGATTGTGCGAACAAAACCATTATCCTTTTTGCCACATCCGGCAGTAGCGGTATGGGAAATACAGACAAGGATTTAAAGCCGAGCGTATCCGCATCCACGAAGATTGTGAAAGGTAAAACGCTAAACGGTAACCCGTCCGTAGAAGAATTAAAAAAATGGGCAGCAACCTTTCTGTGACACAAAAATAGTCATCAAGGGTACGTTATATGATAAAGAAACTATTATTTTTAGTAACAATGCTGATAATTTTATCGGCCTTGTTGCTTAACATAAACAAAACGAAGGAAAAAGATATGAATATAACCGTAAATATTTACTACACCGGAGAAAACGGTAATGCGCGTAAGTTTGTCGAAGAAATGGAACAAAGTGGTACAGCGGCGGCTATTAGAGCGGAAAAAGGGAACTTAAAATATGAATACTTTTATCCGTTCAACCATAAAGAAACCGTACTTTTGATAGACAGTTGGGAAAATCAAGCGGCCATAGATCTACATCATCAAACACCCATGATGGAAAAAATTACGGAACTGCGTAACAAATATGACCTGCATATGCGTGTTGAACGCTATATATCAAACGAGCAAGGGGTGCCCAATAAGGATAAAGCATTTATAAGATCATAAATCCTGACACAATATATTTATCCTAACTATACGTAAATTGAAGAAAATGCTACTTAATGATCTGTATAACGAGTTAAGAAATTCTCTTTAATAGCTAGAACTTAACCACGCCTTCTACTTGTTAGGGGGCTTTTATTTTGTCATGAAAACTAAAATGATAAAATATAAAAAAGAAGGTTTCTCATGCATAAATACACCAAAACTTACACCGTTATTTTAGATGACATGGACGTACGCAAACACCGTTTGCGCCCCATATCGGCTGTTATGTACTTGCAAGACACATTTGCGCGTTACTGTGCTACCAAGCGCATGGCCGCTTACGATTTGTTAGAGAAAGACCAAATTTGGGTGATTAGCGAAATCCACATGGATTTTGTGGACAATCTACCCTTTTGGTCCGAAGAGCTCAAAGTGGAACTGTGGTTTTCGGAAATATCCAAACTTAAAGTATATGCGGATTTTAACCTTTACTACAACGATAAGTTAGTGGCCAAAGGCAACTCGCTGTGGATTATCTTAAACGCCACCACCAAACGCCCTGTGAAAGCAGACGAAATGGCCGCTAAATTTGAAGTGTGTACAGACCTAGCCCTTGGCCCCCATGCCAAAATGGTGCTGCCCGAGTTTACAGAGCCCTATACCAAGATTACGCATACCAATAATCTCTCGGATATTGACTTTAACAAGCACGTAAACAACAAAAGTTATATCAACTTAGCAGAAATGACTGCACCCACCGAGTTCATACAAAATCACACGCTTAAATCTTTGCACGTGCGGTTTAACCGGGAAACATTCCTGGGTGATACGCTACAATGCACCACCTACAAAACCGCTGAGCCAAAGACCTACGCGCATATCATAGAAAAAGACGGCACTTCGGTATGTGATATCGTTACCGTGTGGCAAGAGCAAAAAGAAAACGTGCGCATTGTAGATTACGACTTGCCGATTAAAAACGAACGCTAGCCATTAAATAGATACAAAAAGCCCCGCAAACGCGGGGCTTGGAATTTTAAATTTAACTAACAAGAAGTGTTAAAAATTAAACTCTACACTTCCGTCTGCCTTGGTAACTTGCCCGGCAACATCGTTTTCGCCGGCACCGGTCTGTTTAGCAACAAGTTTCTTTGTATCGATTTCTGCAAACGTACCTTTCTTGGTTACTTTGAGTAAATCGGTAGTACCGGACAGTTCCACTTCGGCACGGTCTAATGAAGAAACACTAATTTGCTTTGCATTAATATAGTCAATATCAATGGATGAGCTCCCTTTTGCATCAAGGTTTAGTTGAGAAACGGAAACGTTTTTCATAGATACTTCGCCGTTTTGGCGTGTTTTGATAAGTAATTCCTGACCTTGGAAAGGAGTTTTACATTCAAAATCCGCTTCCCCGGCAACACGCACCCGAACTAATTGTGGGGCCGTTACACGGATAGTTACATCATTATCGTCCCCTGTAAAAAAGGGTTCGTTGTACTCAATAACAAGGGTATTATCTTTTACTTTTATTTTGGTGGTTTTTACCAGTTTGGCAGGGCCGTTGATAGCAAAAGCATGACTTTCCCCTTGTGAAAAATATACATTCACATCCCCTCCGCTTACTTCAATGGCGGAAAAAGCGGGCGCGTTTGGCACTTCGCGCGTTTTATACTCTTGTGCCCCGACGGAAACATAACCCCCTAACAGGGCAATTATCGCTACTAATTTCGTTATTTTCATAATTTATCTCCTTAAACTATATTATAACACAACACTAGCAATTGTTATAAGTATGCCTGATAAAATGATTTCGCTCCGCCAAACACAGCTGTAACTACAACGGTTGCAGTCCGTAATCCTTCCGATAATTTTCATACAAAAACTACTGAAAATGCTTAAAATTTAATGATTTTTCTGTTATTTAGACATTGCAAAAGATATAGTTTCATTGCCAACAGCACGCGAACTACCGACGATATAGTGTCCAAAACTCTGTCCTTGCTCCTTATACAATATCTTGTTCTTTTTGTTTATCATTAACTGGGATTTTATCGTTTGAATTGCATGTGGGCAACGAAATAACGGTTGTCGGAAATCCTGCTCCACGTGTTAAGTAGGTGCCCACGCACGGAAACCCAGGCACTTAAACGGGTTTGTGAATCAAATTTTGGGCTTTTATCTTGTACGTTCTCTCAAAGTGCTAAAATAATAGTAAGGAAAACTTATGAAAAAACTATTCGGGTTACTGGTATTATTTACTACAACAACCGTACTTTATGGGTTGGATATTTCTTCTTTGTCCTTGGCTGATTGTGAACGGGATGCGCTTAAATCTTCCGCACAACTGCAAGGGTTAGAAGCCCAAGTCCGTTCTGCGCGGGCACAAGAAAAAAGTGTGTCATCTTCGCTCTATCCGTCTTTATCGTTGGATGCAAAGGCGTCTTGGGTGTCGGAAGTTCCGACCCTAAAATTAGGTGGACAGAAATTGAAATTCGGCGATACGTGGGGATACTCCGTAGGGCCCACCGCCAGTTATGTGCTGTTTGATAACGGCGGGCGCGGTGCACTTAAAAAGAGTGCTTCTAAAGCCGTCAGTGCCCAAGAACAATCGTATGAATTTGCACGCAAACAAATTTTACTGCAAGTGCAACAATCCTATTTTTCCGTGCAACAACTCTTGCAGCGCCTGGTGTTGTTAAACGGACAGTTGGAAGTAGCCCAAAAACAGCTTTCCGACGTGCAATCGGCCTATAAAGCGGGTGCAAAAAGCAAGTTGGATGTTTCCATAGCCCGTAAGCAAGTATTAAAAACACAAACCGCTATGAGCGGAGCCCGCAGCCGGTTGGCCGGGCAGTTGCGCACGTTATTTAAATTAACCGGTACCGATTATGGCATTGATCCCTCTTATCCGACGGATAAACGTCTTGCCAAAGCCAAAGAAGAAAGTAAAACTACTACCGTGTTAAATACAGATTCGCTGGAAAGCACGCTCCAAATTTTCCGTCCGTATGACCAAAGCGTGTTTGATGAAAATTCGCCCAAATTGGCGGCATTGGATGAAATGGCCCAGTACTACGAGTATTTGGCGAATAGTTATCAATCTTCTCTCTATCCGCGTATTGTGTTGCAAGGCGGCGCGTATTTTGAATACCCCAACGGAGCCATCCGCGAACACGTATTTTTAGGGCGTGCGGGAGCGGCTGTTTCTGTTCCGTTTTTTGAAGGAGGCAAAGACCGCCAACAAGCCAAGGCACAAAAGGAACTCGCCCGTGCAAAAACCTATGAAAAACAAGATGCACAGCAAACGTTAGAAGCCTTGTTTTCGACCGCTAAAGATCGTTTGTATGGCCTGCAAGTACAAGAGAATTTGCTGAAAGATACAATTAAACAAGCTGATGAAACTGCCCGCCTTACCTATCAGGCCTATAAAGCCGGGGCGGTTACTTTCTTTGAAGTAGACCGCGCCAATTTGGATTTGTTAGAGAGCCAACTTTCGTTGGCAGATGTGCAGGTGGAGGAACTAAATCAATTAGCCATTTTGAATAGTTTAGCCAAGGAGACTTTATGAAAAAAAGAATTATTATCGCCGTAGTAGTGCTTTTAATTTTAGTAATTGTGGCGTTGACCTTTTTCCGCAGTACGCCGTTTCATTACAGCGGGGTAGCGGAGGCAGTGTCTGTGGATATTTCAGCCCGTTTGAGCGATACGATTCAAGAAATTTTGGTAGAAGAAGGATCCCCGGTGACGCAAGGCCAAGTAGTAGCACGCCTAACCTGTGATGCGGCAAATCTCAAAAAAGAAATTACGCAAACGGAGTTTAACCGCGCCGCCCAACTTTTAAAAACAACAGCAGGCTCAAGAGAAAATTATGATCTTAAAAAACATCAGTATGATGAGGCTGCCCTACAGCAAAGCTGGTGTACTCTTACCAGTCCGTTAACCGGGCAAGTACTTTATAAATACTACGAGCCGAATGAATTTATCAGTGCCGGTAAAAAAATACTTACCGTCGCTAATTTAAAAGAACTGGACGTGTGGGTTTATGTGCCCTATGAAGAGCTAGCCCATCTGTCTATCGGGCAAGAAGTCAGCGGCTATTTGCCGGAAGCCGCCCAACTGACAGACGAATTGGCGTTCTTTGGACTTATTCGTACTACTATGATGAAAAAAGTGAATCCAAACCCAAAACTTAAGGATTGGAAAACATTATTGGATACGCTCGTTTCTCAAGCCGTAATTACCGCTAAGCCGATTGATATTTTTGCAGCTGCCGGGATGGAAAAGCCGAATTTGTCTCTTGTAGATGAGCAATTTTTAGACAAAATCAAACAAATGCCGCAAAAGAACTTGGCGGCAGAACTGCTTAAACGATTATTGGACGGAAAGATTAAGAGCCAGTTTAAGTTAAACTTGCCGCAACTAAGAAAATTCTCGGAAAAACTAAAAGAAACCGTCAATAAATACAATAACGGTTCCCTGCAGACTAGCCAAGTAATTGAAGAATTACTTAAACTAGCTAAAGAAATGAATGCGGCAGTAAAACAAGGCGAAGATTTGGGACTTTCCGAGAAAGAATTGGCATTTTATAACGCACTAGAAGAAAATGAATCGGCTGTGCGTGAATTGGGGGATGACATACTAAAACAAATCGCCCAAGAATTGACCGATTACTTGCGCAAATCCGTAAAGGTAGACTGGAGCAAGCGCGAGAGTGTGAGAGCCCAAATTATGCTCCACGTGAAGCGTATTTTGCGTAAGTATAACTATCCGCCTGATCAACAACAAGCCGCCACAGAGCGCGTTTTAGAGCAAGCAGAACTCATTAGCGATGAGTTGGTGAAATGATTTAAGCCCCGCAAAACGCGGGGCTTTTTACTGTGGTTCACTTGTAATCAGTTTGCTTACAGTGGGACCATCTATTCCGCGTAATTCCAAGACATATGTATGTTTGAATTTAGAAGTAAAGCAATGTGCAGAAACCGTCTCTGGCTCAATTAAACAATTCCCTGTGCTATACAAAGGTGGGACAATTAAAAGAGAACAGGTTTCGCAATTCCTAATATAAGCGGCATATTTTTGATTTTTTTTATCTATTTCATTTTGAAGCGCCTGTATCGGATCGTTCCAACAAGTGCTTGTGTTATTTACGAAAAACTCAGGGTAATTTCTCCATGAACAGCAGAAGGATAGTTTAAAATGCTGAGAATTAACATCCACCCATTTTTCCTCGAAACGTTCGGTCAAGTTCGGTGTATTTAGAACAACTTCTAGAAACTGTTTTTTTATCTTGACCTTATTTCCGTGCAAGTGTTTTACTCCGGGGTGATAAGCATGTCTTAAAAAATCTTCGCGAGTTCTTATTTCCCATTGATTGGGATCGTAAATATCAATAGTTAAACTTAAATTTATATTGCGTTCTTTTTTTACTATTTGGCAAATATCTCTCGCAATATCAGATAGAATTTGTGTAGTACGACATTCCCTAGTTTGATTTACCCAATCTACAATCTCTAAACCGATTTTAGTATTAGTAGGAGTAGCAAACAGGAAATCGGGTTCTTCTTGAGCTTCATCAACGCAAAGGATGTTTTTGCTCTTCCATTCTTTTCCTTCTGGAGTGTCCACAAATTGGGATAAATAAAAGGTCTCTAACGCTTTTTGCCGCGCATGGTGCGTAGGCTCCATTTGGGCCATAAAGTATTGTTTCATTACTGGGGAAAAAAAATTCATAAACTTATTATCCTATGTATTTATTTTAATAATTTCTATTCTGCCATAAAGTATGTAGAATGGACACTATAAAACTGATTAATGCGCATGGGGAGCATTAAAAAGACTTATAGTTTATAGTGTCCAAATTGTGCCCATTATATTCATAGTTTTTTTATTATTTTGCGTTCCGAAAATATAGTTTCTCGACGAAGAAGTATAAGAATAAATCACTCGAGTAAAGCACGCGATTTTTTGGCCAAATTCAGCCCCGTTTCTAAGTAGTTTCTCGACGACAAAAAAATAAGAACCACTATGAAAGTGGCTCTTTAAAAGTGCGCCCAACAAGCAACGCACTACCGACGAGAGCAGGTCCATTATAGGGTACCATAATTTTTATACTCTTTTTGGCACTTTTTAGACCCATTCTCTCTTCTAAGAAGTTCGGATTTTGTGGGCGCATACACTTTACTATCATTTTGTGGCTCCATTTGCGACATTAAACAAGCTATTCGTATCCGGCATCTTTCTAGGAGTCATGCACATAGCCGCCTGTTGTAAGTTGGCAGGGACTAGGTGTGCGTAGATTTCTGTCATTTGGATACTGCTATGGCCTAGAAGTTTGGATACCTCATAAAGACCAATCCCTTTCTGCACCAACTGTGAGGCGTAAGTGTGGCGCAGTTTATGTAAATAACTCTTAACTCCGGCGGCCTTGGCTATTCTTGGGTAGTAAGATGTAAGAAAATCTTTACTGTTGCGGCTAGATGCCCAGCCTACATCCACCACGTACTCGCTTTTCGCGCCATTTTTGGCCTTTGTGAGGGCTTCACGCAAGGTGGGGGTCATTGGCACAAAGCGGTGGTTTTCCGTTTTGTCAGGGGCAACGTAGAGCTGATTGTGCTCAAAGTCCACATCCTGCCACTGTAAATGCGCTATTTCCCCTCTCCTAAGCCCTGCATCGGCCCCAAGTAGCACTACAAGCCGCCAACCTAGGGAAGGGCATGCCGCTAATAGCTTATCAATCTCTTCATCCGTATGGAAAACTACACGTCCTTTTGGGGTTTTTAGCTTACCAACGGATTTCCATTTCTGCTCAACTGCTAAATCCCATTTTTCTGCCAGTCGCATAATGGCTTTGAGGGCTTGCATACAGCGGTTAATGTTATGCTTACCGAACCCCTCGTTAATCATAAACTCCTTCGTTCCTTGCAGAAGATTAGGGGTTACGTCTCTTAACATACGTGGGGCGTTAAAATCTTCCATATGCTTAATAGCCAGTTTAGTCCATTCAATCGTGTTTGCGGATCGCTCTGCGGACATAAAGCGAAACAATCGGTCTTTAAATGCATCCCACTCCATATCCACCACTAGGTTTTCCTTGGCTTTCTTGCGTCTGCTTACTATCTCCGCATACTTGTCTTTTGCTACTCTTAGGTTTGTGGTCTGAAGAGAAGTTCTCGAGCGTTTTCCGTTCGGTACTCTGAAATCGGCATAATATACGCCGTATCTTTTAATTAATGCCATCTGTCTGTTCTCCTTACTAAGCAAAGTCGAACTCTGCGTCGTAGGAACATAGTAACTCTTCTTTAAAAGAAAAGCATGAAATTACGTCCAGTATATTATGAAATTCAGAAACTCTCGTCGGTGGGGTTTTAGAAAAGGGTTTCCAAATCAGTAAGGTTTTCTATGTCTATTTGAGTGCCATCCGTAAAGATAAGTAAATGGCGGTAGAGGTCTATTTTCTTTACTTGTCCCGTCTTAGTTTGGTATTCGCCACCTTCTTTTAACTCATCTTCCACGAAGTATTTGACAGTTACTTCCGGTGGAAACTCCGATACAGTCAGCTCTTGGGCCAGTTGGGACAACTTATCATTTATGATATTCTTTTCGCTTTCGTCCAATTCTTTCCTGCGTGTGGTCTTGCGTGCGGTTTCTTGTATCCCCTCTTCAAACCCACTCAAAGCGGCAAAAGGCGCAAATTGGGCAGCTCGGTCAAGCAGAGACATAGGTGCGTGCCGTTTAGATACCGGACGTGACAGGTTGATAATATCTTTGTATTGTGAATCGCTCATGCTTTGTGTCCACCTATTTGCTTATTACGCTCTATGGCTTTTGCACCTTTTTGTAGATTCATTCCACGTACAATGGCATTCTTACCAAACTGTTCTTTAATGTCTAAAATCGTTTCTTGTAAATCATGCTCTCTTTGGAGTTCTTCTTTCTCTTCGGCCTTTTGCTTTGCTAATGCTTCGTAGTCCGTAAATAAATCCAACTGCTCCGCCGTAGGCATTACCTCTGCTTGGCTGGCCGGAACTACTCTACCTGCAGTAACATAAATCTTCCGAACGGTTAGATGCTCGTCTACGATTTTTACATACAGTTGGCTCATAGCTTCCATGATAATCTTGGTAGACGAGGTAAAGTTATCAAGGGTTACACTCCCATGGGCAGGTTTTGGCATCTTGCGACCATATCTATCCATTACTATCGGTCCTTTATAACCACGTGCGATAGAGGGATTAGTAAGGTTTTCCGTATCATAGTCCACCGTAAGAACAAGTTGATCTGTTACCAGTCCTTTTTCTACTAGGTCTAGCACGAGCGAATCCGTCATTTCCCGAGTGATTAAACGCCCTTCTTCATACTTATATGGTCTATCTAATACCTGACCGGAACCTAAACTATGGCCGGATGGACGATAGGCTTTTATTTCTTTCATGGTGCAGGGCTCAATACCCCAAGCATGGTCTATCAGCAACTCGGCGTTTATCCCAAAGGTTTTATAGAGTAATTCTTCGTTGTAATATTCGTCGTCTTTGCCCATGGAACATCTTGCCACGTCTCCCATGGTATAGAGGCCTATCTTCTCCAATCTTTCGGCTATCCCATGTCCTACTCGCCAAAAATCTGTAATCGGGGTATGAGACCATAGTTGCTCTTTATAGGCCTGTTCCGTTAGCTCCGCAATACGCACTCCGTCTTTATCCGCAGGTATATGTTTGGCCACAATATCCATAGCCACTTTCGCTAGATATAGGTTCGTCCCTATTCCGGCAGTAGCGGTTATCCCCGTAGCTTGTAAAACCTCTCGTATTAACTTAATGGCAAACTCGTGTGCGGTTAATTTGTAGTGCTTTAGGTAATCCGTAGCATCTATAAATACCTCATCTACCGAGTAGTTGTGGATATCTTCCGGTGCGACATACTTGAGGTAAATATCATAAATCTGATTACTAATCTCCATGTACTTTGCCATTTGGGGTGGTGCGGCTATGTAATCCACCGCAAGGCTGGGGTTGGCTACCAGTTCCTCAAAGTTATGGGATTTGCCTGTTAGACGGCGATTTGGCGCATTTAATTGGCGTTTACGGTTAACTTCCTTGACCTTTTGCACAACCTTAAATAACCTCGCTCTTCCGCCAATACCAAAGGTTTTTAGAGACGGAGACACAGCAAGGCAGATAGTTTTTTCCGTACGGCTTGTATCCGCCACTATCAAGTTCGTAGTAAGTGGGTTTAGCTTACGCTGGACACACTCCACAGATGCGTAAAATGACTTGAGGTCTATTGCGATGTAGGATTTTTGCTTTGCCATTACTACCATTTTAGCATTAACTAAAACGCTTTTCTCAATAAAGCCAATAGAATACAACTTTTCTAAATCATGTAACAGTCAAAAAATTTTATCAATTTCGATATTCTCTAAATACAAAAAATGTAGAAAAATATAGAAAAGTTATATACAAAAATTTGACGAAGGGCCTCTTAATTGGTACACTCTAATGAGAAAAAGTGTAGCAATCTACAAAAAAATCAGTTATAAGGATAATATGATTGAAAGAGCCAAGTATTTAAATTTATTAATTAAAAGCAGAGATAATGGGTTTCCCAAAGTCATAACAGGTATCAGAAGATGTGGTAAATCCTATTTGCTAAAAGACATTTTCCGCAACTATCTGATTAACTCCGGCGTTGATGAAAAAGAGATTCTTTTGATAGAACTTGACGATGAAAAAAACAGTAGATTAAGAGACCCACTTGAGCTCGGCGAATATGTTCGAAAGTATTGTTCTGCCTTCAAGAAGTGCTATGTGTTTCTTGATGAGATACAAAGGGTATATACAATAGTAAACCCTAATTTAACAGCTGGCAACCATGTCTTGGCCACCAAGGGAGATACCGAGGTTATTTCATTCGTGGATGTAATACTTGGATTATCACATGAGAAGAATATTGACCTCTATGTGACGGGTTCCAATTCCAAAATGCTGTCTTCCGACATAATTACCGAATTTAGAGATAAGGCAACTAATATCAGTCTTAATCCTCTTTCTTTTGAAGAATTTTATGGCTACAGGGGTGGTTCTAAAAACGATGCTGTCTTTGAATATATGCAATACGGTGGAATGCCACTTGCAGTTGTAAAAGAGGAAACGGAAAAGAGGAAATATTTAAAAGATTTATTTGAGACGACTTACTTTAAGGATATTATTGAACATAACAAACTTAGACGATCTGAATCGTTGGAAGAACTTTGTAATATTTTAAGCGGTTCAGTTGGAAACTTGATAAATTCAGAAAAAATCGCCAATACTTATCAAAGTATCAAGAAGGAAAAAATCGAAAAAAACCTAGTCGACAAATATATATCGCATTTTGTAGATGCCTTTATTATACGGGAAGCAAGAAGATTTGACCTGAAGGGCAGAAAGGAAATAGGTGCGCTCCGCAAATACTATTTTACAGATACTGGCCTCAGAAACGCAAGACTTAACTTTGTTTTTCCTGATGAAGGACATTTACTTGAAAATATGGTTTATAACGAGCTCATATACAACGATTATGTGGTAAATGTCGGTTCGTTTGATTCAATAGAAAGAAATGCGGATGGGGTGTCTGTCAGAAAAACAAATGAAATTGATTTTTACGCGACAAGAAACACAAAAAAATATTATATCCAGGTTTCTGACAATATATCTAATGCTAAAGTAAAGGCTAGAGAAGAAAGGCCATTTAAATTATTGAGAGACGGTATACAACGAATTATTGTTATCAATAGACCCATTAATGAAACGGTTGATGAAAATGGCGTTGTGATAATTGGGATTGCTGATTTCTTGCTGAGGTATATTAAATAAAAACCCTCTAATGATGTTGTGCTGAAGTGCCCTCCGCCTCTTTGTTCAGACGGTTTTCAATATATGTTATTTTGAGTACCCTTTTCAAGAAAGGAACTGTATATTCTATGCCTGGAATTATTTTTGTGTGGGCTTATTACCACACCAGTTGTATTTGAGTTTCTTTTGACCTTCATAGGGGACGGCAAGATTGGCATTGAGTAGGGCGGTGGCTAAACTGCTTTCCGCTTTTGTCTCCGTATTTACCACGAAGACTGAGCATAAAAGCCGGAAATACTTGTCTTTACCACAATTGCGTAGGGTAACAGACCCTTTTTTTAGGAACTCACGCGTGAAAAGTTTGGCTTGTTTGGCCTTTTTCTTCTCGCAATCGTCTTTTGTTCTAAACTCCGGAGCATCTACTCCACGCACTCGAACGGAGATATAGTTGCATACGACAGGCAGGGTGCATGGAAGCATTACTTTGAAAGTATCGCCATCATAAACGGAAGTAACCGTAACATCGGTTATATCGTCGTTCTTGGCGAAAGACGGCAGACAAATAAAAAGTAGTAAAATAGGAAGAATGTAGCGCACGGCGGTATCCTTTGTAATAAGCGATGCCGTGTGCATATAAAAACGGCTCTCTGCTTATGGATATCATAACACATAAACAAACAGCCGTAACCCATCGTATAGACGATGAGTGTTCAGCACAGCAAAGAATGGGTAGCTTTCCCAATCCATACTGCGCTTAATACGACTATCTTTCGGTTATGATATCGCTTACTGTTGTAAACTGTATCCGTCTAAACTTCAACGGAAGACCAAAAAACAGTTTAAATCCTTCAATTGTAACACAGCCACTTTTAAGACTGTGGGCAAAAAATTATCTCCTAAAATATTCTCTCTTTTTATTATAAAATATTTCGTTGGTACTATGTCAAAAATACCTTTATTTAACTAATTTGACAATCCAATTCCTGTACTCTTCCCCAACAGGCAAATCATAATTTTCCACTAATTTTCTGCGAGTGCAGGATTGCAGGGTATTAGTAACGTGGTTTAAGCCCTCTTTAGTGGTCTCGTCCCAATACAAAGCACTTCCGTATAACTGCCATTTGGGTATGCTATTTATGTCCATGTTGAAGTGGGCTAACAACTCGGTTTTATTTCTAAAGGGCATATTGGTCAGCTCTTTGGCGGCATCCTGTGGGGTTTTACCGGATGCCACAAGTTTATAATAGCAATGGGCCAATACGGAGTTCCGCGCAGAATCAGACTGTCTCCATGCAAAATAATCCTGCAAGGCATCTACATCCGGCAAAGGTATCATTCGGCAGTCAAAGATGGCATCTCTGCCGATTTCCTTGGAAAAATTGACACTCGTTTCTGCGGCGAGAATAGAGTTGTATTTGCGGACCTTACGGTTAAACTTATCAGCGTTGGGTTTGAACAGCAAGGAAATCTCGTCACTTTCGTTATATGCATAGGCAATTTGGAAGTAGGAGTTCATAAGAAAAGTCATGGTATTGATAATAGCTTGTCTAAACCGAATATCAAACGGTTTTTCCAAGTCCATATCTTCCTTGGTAAGTTTAGTGAAACCTTTGCCATCCAAACGGGCTACCATAAAGCAGTCATCAGGAATTACTTGGTCCAAGGACTCCTCAAACTTCCGCATTTTTGTGTCAAACTCGTCAAACTTCATACTGTTTCGTCCCATTTACTAACTATAAAGTCGTTATTCTCTATTTTAACATAGTACAACTCGTCAAAATCTTCCGCATAGCTTGGCTGTTCTAACCGTTTTGCGGTGGCTAAAATGGCTTTTAGAGGTACTTGGACCTTTCCGGTGCGTTGCTTATTACGTTGCGAGCATTCTTCTATGGCAGACCGAAAATACAGTCCTACCGCCTTGTAGCCCTTGGCTTTGGCTAAATCTAAATATTTCTTGCGTTCAACCTTGGTAGGGTTGGTATTGTCCACCACGAAGGATAGCCCCTTTTTTAGGGCATTTTCAAGAGCTTTCTCCTCGTTACTGCGTGTATGTAATTGGTCCAAACTTATGTATTCATATTCAGGAAAAAACCTATGGGCAAAGGTGGTCTTGCCACTTGCCTGAATACCTATAAGAATGAAACATGTGCGTAGATTTTTCCCAAATGTGAAATTAGCTTCCATAATAAAATGATAGCAAATACACACGACAACACGTTGTCGCTTTTATCGCCATAGAAAAAGACTATTATTGCATTTATTTTCTACAATATACCTATGCTAAAAGTCATTCAAGGGGATATAACCACACTTAAAGTGGATGCCATCGTAAATGCCGCAAACCATACTCTTTTGGGTGGCGGTGGCGTAGATGGTGCAATACATAAAGCCGCAGGGCCGGAATTGCTCAAAGAATGCCGCACCTTGGGTGGTTGCCCGACCGGACAAGCCAAAATAACCTCTGCCTACAACCTTCCCTGTAAATATATCATCCATACCGTTGGTCCTGTTTGGTATGGTGGAAATCATAACGAGCTAAAAGACCTATTTAATTGCTACACAAACTCCATGCGATTGGCAGAAGTGTATGGTTGTGAAAGTATAGCTTTTCCCTGTATTTCCACCGGAGTTTATCGTTTTCCAAAAGAACAAGCCGCACAAATCGCTATAACCGCTATAAAACAAATATCTCCCTCATCAAAAACCATAAAGGAAGTGACTTTTGTGTGTTTTGAAGCAGAGGATAAGAATATATATGATAATCTGATAAAAAATTAAGTTGGCTACAAATTGTAACCACCTTAAACTAAAAGACCACCGCTCCAAATAGTGTGGTGGTCTTTTTTATTAAGCAATTATACGTTTGCGCTTCTTCTTTGGCGGTTTGTAGATGTTTATAATCTTTCCAACGATTTCAACATCTTCTATCTTTTTAGTAATTGTGCGGTATTTCGGATTGTCAGGTATCAGCTCTACCTTCCCATCGCAAATAAACATTCTTTTTATGGTGCTATACTCCTCCGAAATTCTAGCGAGCACAACATCTCCGTTGGTGGGTGTGACTTCCGGATCAATGATTACATAATCGCCATTATAGATAGAGGAACGCGGGTCCTTGGGATCTTCCATACAGTTTCCTTCTACTTTGATTGCGAATTGCTTTTCTCCGGATTTATTAAAGGGTATATAGCTTTCCACTTCTTCAAGAATAAATTTCTCGTTGGTGGCAGAGGAAATGCCCATCACAGGGATTAATTTAATATCTGTCGCCACCTTAACTCTGTGGATGTATTCTTTAGTAGTTTCCTTTTTTGTGGCAAGGAAATAGTCAAGGGGTTTATCCAAGATAGTAGCAATCTTTTGCAGGTTTTCAATACTGGGATTACGGTGTCCCATTACCCAGTAATTAACTTGGGCTTGGGTTATTCCCATTTCTCTGCCTAGACTAGCTTGCGACATCTCTGCATCACGCAAGGCGGCTTTTATTCGTTCGCCAATCTGATTTTTTTCTTTTTCAGGCATATTTCTGTTCTCCTAACCTTTATTATCGTCGGTAGAAACATTCTAAAATAACCCCTTGACAAAATGCAAGTTATGTTATAAACTATAACTAAACCGTTATACTTTATAACTAAAAGGTTATACTTTATAACAACGCAGTAAAGAGCGCATCGTTACAGATTGTATGGCGCAAACGATATTTGAAAATTTAAATCGGGAGTCAGATTTTGTTAGGGGTGACACCCTTTCAAATAAAGTTGTATTCACCATGTACCGATAGTCAAAAGGGCCACCAAGCACATTTAATTATCGGTACATACATTTTAGCACATTTGTTATAAAAAATAACGGAGAAGTTATATGAACGTTGAAAAAAAAGAAGATTTAAGCGAGGACTTGTACACCTGCCAAGAGGTAGCCGAGCGATTACGGATTACAGCCCAGACCGTTAGATACTGGATTATGGGTGGCCGGATAGACCAAAGCAAGTGTTTCCAAATTGGAAAAAAAGGCCATTGGCGGATACACAAAAGCGCAGTTGAAAAGATGTGTAGGCACATGGGGTTTTAATATGAACGAACGGATTACTTTAAAAGATGTTTTAGCAGGTTTAGCAATAATGGGTTTTTTCTATATGTACATATGGATGATTTACCTAGTCGTACCGGAGAGTTGGCTGTGAGACCGAGTTTTTGGAAGTGCATATACAGGGACGGAAACAAATGCGCTTTAAAAGATGTAGACGCCGGAAAGTGCAAGTGTACGAACTGTGTGGATTTTGACCACAATGGCATCGATTAGATTTGAGAGTGGAGTTAAGAATAACTTCCTTAAACAAAAAACCTTAGTGCTTGGAGATAAAGCGCAACCGCGTGTAACGGTTTAGAGGCCTTACACATTGATCTTTAGAGACGTGACTTATGGCTATTGTTTAGCTTGACCGCATGGACGTAAAGGCACATCGGGAAAAAGTGAGCGGCAATAGACCCACGCTGACGGAGAGGCGAAAGGCAATCCTACAAGCGGCGTTGAGAAAGATAAACACTTATAGGGCGGTTAGCCCACCTAGCCGCCCTTACACAGAGGGATAATTATATGAGCACTCGATGCCAAATTAAAGTGACCTACCTTAAACAAGAAGTATTGCTGTACCACCATTGGGATGGGTATCCGGAAGGTGTCGGATTTGACCTGATCCAACGTCAAAAACAACTCAAAACCTGGGATGGGAACATACTGGTTAACGAGCTTGTTAAAAATACTAAAAAGGATGACAGTTATGAGATTGCCTTCCAAGTACATACTGACTTGGATTACTGGTACGAAATTGACTGTAATCGCAAGACAATCCGCTGTTGGAAAGTCAAAGGATACTTACTCTCGGACCATGCCGAAGTCGAAAAAGGCGAAGAAATAACCTTTATTCCAGTGGTTGATTTAAAAAAGAAAGAAAACAAAAAGGATAAATGACTATGGAAAATAGACAACAAGTAACTGTTGCGGATAACAAAGCATTTCCGCAGTTAGTGCCGCCCACCAAGGAAAAGTTGCTCTTATACCTTGAAATTATAGGAGTGGCAAAATTAATGACACAGCATGAGAAAGACTATTTTATAGAAACTGCTCAAGCCTACTGCCTTAACCCCTTTAAACGGGAGATCCATTGTGTACCACGTTGGGTAGGCAATAAACAAATCTTCTCGGTAATAACTGGGTACGACGTCTATATTAAGCGGGCCGAACGTACAGGCAAATTAGATGGTTATACATCCATAACTGAAGGTACAGCTCCGACATTAAAAGGCGTAATTAAAATTTACCGTAAGGACTGGAGTCACCCATTTGAACATGAGGTTGACTTCAATGAAATCGTCCAACGAAAAAAAGACGGCACGATTAACTCGACATGGAATAAAATGCCGAAATTTATGACTAAAAAAGTAGCCATCGCACAAGGATTTCGGTTATGCTTCCCCGATGAGTTAGGTGGTATGCCCTATACAGCGGACGAATTACCACAGGAAGAAAAGGAGGAAGAAGTAGTTGCTACGGTGGTTGAGGAACCTGCCAAAGAACAACCCAAAGAACTAGGTAAGGAATTAACCGATAGACAAAGGGCACTTATTGCGAATGCCAAAACCCCTGCAGAACTTCGCAAGCAGTGCCGCAGGTTATTCACTTCGTTCCCGACAGCTAAAAAGGAATTAACGAATCTTTATAACAAACGGCTTGAGGAACTGCAAAAAGAGAAAGAAAACACAGAGGTAACCAATGATTAAATTTGACGAAGAAAATCATCTGTACTTTAATGAAAAAGGTTTTATTGTCCCAAGCGTGACAGAAATTATTGGCGCAGTATATGGGACAGGACTTGAAAATGCTCCGGCAGAATTCGTAGCTCGGGCGGCAGCTAAAGGTACGGCTATCCATAAAGAAATAGAACAGTTCATAAAAACAGGCCGACGCTCCATTGTAAAAACTCCTGAGGCAGCCCATTTCGTGGAGTACGCACAAAAACACACTCTAGATCTGAAAAATGCGGATACAGAGCAAATCTTGTACGCCGAAACACCATATGGCGAAGTGTGCGGTACAGCTGACTTAATTATAGCCGAAGATTTAGATGACTATAAAACGAGTAAGACCGCTACAAACGCACAAATTAAAAAGTGGCAAATGCAACTTTCTATGTACAAGTACATGGCAGAGAAAATGGGCCGGACGATTAAAACATTGAAAGTTTTGCACTTAACTGAAGATGGTTGTGATGAGATAATGCTTGAGTATCTTGGCGATGACTTCGTGTTAGAAACAATGCGAATGTATAGCGCAGGTGAAAAGGCAGAGCAACCAGCCCCACAAACGCAACTGCAAACAGTTCCGCAAAACGAACTGGACTATGTAGAATATGCACTTAAACAAATTGACGCATTTGAAAAGCAATTAGAGCCGTTGCGTACCAAAATCAAGGCCGAAATGGAACAGCGTGGCATTTTAAGTGTAACGATTGGTGATGTCAATATCTCGTATGTAGCGGCACACAAGAGCAAGAAATTTGATAGCACAAAGTTCAAAGCCGAACACGCTAAAATGTTCGCACTCTATCAAAAGGAAAGCGAAGTAAAATCTTCAATTCGTATCACAGTAAAATAGGAGAATAATATGGCAGAAAATAATAGACCAGTATATAAATACCAACTTGGGAGTGTGGAATGTGCAGTATGGGCTAAACAGGCCACTGATGGCAAACCCTACTTCCAGTTTACATTCCAAAAGACTTACAAAAGCAAAGACGGCAAGTATCTTCACTCAACGTCTTTTAACAAGGCGGACTTACCGTTACTAGCAACCTTGTGCGAACGAGCGTGTTTAGCGGAAATCTCCAAACAAGCGGTAGAGTTACGCTCTGCACCGGAACCCCAAGCTGAGGAAGATTTGCCCTTTTAACTATGCAAGCCAAGCTTCTCAAAGCCGAAAAACTCGGTGGGCAACTCAAAGTTAACATGCTCTTATCTGCGGCTCCGGCTATCCTTAACAGGGTAGTCCGGCTCCTGCACAAGGATTTGAGTGTGGAGATTAAAGAAACCCGAGAGAGACGTTCCTTGGAACAAAATGCCAAGGCCTGGGCTTTGATGGGCGAAATGGCTCATATATTGGGCGCAAACAAAGATGACATTTACTTGGAAATGCTCCGGCGTTACGGACAGTCCGTTATCGTTACCACTAAAAAAGATATCCCATTAGACAGGGTTTTTAAATACTACGAAAAGTTAAAAGACGGTCTATCTAATGGGCGCGAATTTACCGCATGGCGCGTATTTATTGGCTCTAGTCAATACTCCGATGTGGAGATGCAACACTTTATCAGTAATATCGAGTGCGAGGCAAAAGAGCTCGGGATAGATGTAGATAAGTACGCGGACGAGCTTAACACCCATGGGGCAGGAACCTTATCCCACTCCTGCCTCTCCCCGAGATAGGAGAGAGTATGAAAGCCGGATCGGAGCACTCTTTCCAATATTCTGTAGTTCGAATGTTACGGGCTAATGGGTTTTTAGTTATTGATACGGATGTAATGGACGCATTAAAATACCTCGGCAGTCACAATGACCGCCGCCGTTTTTCTTTCATAAGCCACCATAAGAACATGGGGTACACTAACGGGCAGTCCGACCTTATTGTGGGCAACAATGGGCATTTTTGGGCATTGGAGTTAAAGACCGCAACGGGTAAGCAGAGCCAAGACCAAAAGCTATTCCAAGTAATGTGCGAAAGACGTGGGTTATCATACCGGATAATCCGTTCTTTTCAAGATGTGGATGAGTTTATCAAAGAAGTCGATAAACTAGGTGGGCCAAATGAAAATACCATACATAAAGATTTACACAGCGGATCTGCTTGCTAAAAGCCGACACTTATCTGCCGAACAAATAGGCAATGCAATGATAGGCATCTGTGAGCAAGCATTTGAAAATGAAACGCTGTATGAGCCGAAAAATGAAGCTGAAAGGTCATTTTATAACATGCTTTTTTCTTGGAAAAATGAAAGCATCTCGGCTTTAAAACAAAAGAAACTTGCAGGCAAAAAAGGCGGTTTAGTAACGCAAGCAAGACACAAACTTTCAGACGAGAGCACCGCTTGTTTAAGTGCTTCAAGCACCTCTAACAAGCAAACAGAAACAGATACAGAATCAGAAACAGAGACAGAAATTGAAAAAGTTAAAGAAAAAATAGTTAAAAAAGAATCTTCCGTTAAGCGTTTTGTTAAACCCACTTTATCGGAAGTCAAAGAATACTGCGAAAGCAGACACAACGGGTTAGATGCCGAAGCTTTTATCGCTTACTATGAGAGCGTTGGTTGGAAGGTAAATACCAAGCCGATGCGCGACTGGAAGGCCGCTGTGATTACTTGGGAGAAAAGAAGACAACAATCGGGAGGAAAGGTGTATGGAAAGGACTACAACAAACGGGATGCAGACTTTTCAAAGTATGAAGGACTTGGGCGAACAATTTGAGCATAAGTTAAAAAATACTTGCCCTAAATGTGGATATAGTCCCTGTCGTTGCGCCGAAATCGCCGCACGTGAGGCCGAATACAGGCGCATGGAGGCACAATGGGCCAAAGAGGAAGAAGCGCGTAAGAAGGCCACTTTAGCCAAACGTTTGGGTGGACTTCGGGCATTAGAGGACTTTACTGCGGAAAAGTACACGAATAAAGAGATATTAAAAGCCATGGCCGGATACCCTCATGGCAATTACTTCTTGTGGGGTAATGCCGGAATTGGCAAAACGCATGCGGCGGTAGCGGTGCTTCGTAATGTGCCTAATGCGTATGTGTTCCGGTTATCAGAAATAAGTCGCCGTTTCCGTGCTTCGTTGGAAGTGCCGGATGAAAGAGAGCAGGTCCGCTTTTTTTCTTCCTGCTATATGCTTTTGGACGACCTAGGGAGTGAGAAGATAACGGACTATTTGCAGAGCATACTGTTTGAGATCATCGATAACCGTTGGCAAAACCGACAGGACGGACTTATTATCACATCTAACGTGGACATTGCCTCTTTGGGCCAAATGGTAGGCGATAAGGTGGTAAGCCGGATAGTGGGGTTATGTGGCAAGAAAAACCTCATTCATCTCACAGGAACAGACAGACGCATTGGGTAGGTGGATTATGTACAACAAAGATTATTATTTAGCGCACAGGGAAGAAATTTTAGCTCGGGCCAAAAAGTGGCGTGAAGAGCATCCGGAAAAATACAAAAAAGCACTAAAACGGTGCGTAAAACGTAACGGGCTCAAATACAAGATACAGCAAAAGTTATACCGCTGTATGAACTGGTTAAAGATTTCTGACAAACAACGCGAGTATATTAAAAACAACCGCGAAAAACTTGAGAACTATCGCAAGAAATATCGCGAAGAAAATATACGTCGGCTCCGGTCATATGATAAGAAATATAAGACAAAAAAACGGTACGCAAACATAAACAATTGGGCGGTATATTATGAAATTCAGAATGCGCGTTTTTATTGGACTGCAATCAAGGATAAATTCAAAATTACCGACGAGAAAGAAAATGGTTTCCCCTCTTTGCACTCTGCGTACAAAAACGCAAAACGTGTACTCGGCGAGTGATTTTTCTAAAAGTGCAGTAAAAAAGACTTATACTAGTTATGGTGAATAAAACTTATGTTTGAAAGGACGATGTAACCCCCGAAATGGGAGTTATAAATGTCGTCTGATGGAATTACTTTTGACCATAATAATTATCGCAAGCATAGCGATAAAAACAAATCCTTAATTCGTAAATCCTTAAAAGAGTGCGGAGCCGGACGTTCTATCATTACCGATAAGAACGGTGAGATTATTGCCGGAAACGGTGTATATGAACAGGCCAAAGCACTCAACATTCCTGTCAGAATCGTGGAGACCGATGGGAGCGAACTGGTTGTAGTAAAGCGCACAGACCTTGCAACCGAGGACGAAAAGCGCAAAAAGCTCGCTCTTATGGACAATTCCACCTCTGACCAAGTGGAATGGGATTTAGAAAACATCTCTTCGGACTTTGCCCTTGAACAACTGCCGGAGTTTGGTATCGACACTTTACCACAAGCCGCACCGGAAGGTGAGCTTGTAGACCAAGAAGTGCCGGATGCCGAACAAGTGGAAACTCGCTGTAAACCTGGGGACATTTGGCAGTTGGGTAGACATAGACTCCTCTGTGGTGATGCCACCGTAGTTACGGACATGGAAAAGTTAATGGATGGTAAAAAAGCCGACATGGTTTTTACCGATCCGCCCTACAACGTCAACTACGGGGCCACCATGAAAGATACGCTTCGCAAAAAAGATGGCCAAAAATCTGCAGGACGGACCATCATGAATGACAATCTCGGCGATAACTTCAAGCAATTCCTTACGGATGCTTGTGCCAACATCGTAAATTTCTGCAAAGGGGCAATATACATCTGCATGAGCTCCTCCGAGTTACACACGCTATATAACTCCTTTGTGGAATCAGGTGGTAAATGGTCCACGTTTATCATATGGGCCAAGAACACCTTTACACTCGGTCGTTCCGATTACCAGAGACAATACGAGCCGATTCTTTACGGCTGGCCGCAGGGTGCTAAACACTACTGGTGCGGCGATCGAGACCAAGCGGACGTTTGGGAATACAACAAACCCCAAGTAAACGACCTTCATCCCACGATGAAACCTCTCGAGTTAGTGGCTAGGGCCATCAAAAACAGCTCCCAAGCAAATGATATTGTGGCTGATTTCTTTGGCGGCTCCGGTAGCACACTAATCGCATGCGAGCAGTTGAACAGGGTTTGTTATATGTCCGAGTTGGATCCGAAATTCTGCGATGTTATTTTGACTCGTTGGGAAAACTTAACTGGGAAAGAGGCAACATTATGCAAATAAGCGAATACGTTTCGTTGGGACATCCGGATAAGGTGGCAGATTATATTTCTTCCTTCTTACTGGATAAATACATCCGTAAGGATAAGAACACCCGCTTTGCGGTGGAGTGTCAGATTAAAGGCAACGTGGTAAACTTAGCCGGAGAGATTTCTTCCAAGGCAAAATTTACCCCGAAGCAAATCAAGCACTTCGTCAAAATGGCGGTAGACCAAATCGGCTATACCAAGCACTATCAACGCTTTTGGGGCAAAGAAAACACCATCTGTGGTGCGGACTTAAAGGTAAATACGAACATTACCGAACAAAGCCCTGATATCGCGCAAGGTTTGGACGGTTGGGGCGATCAAGGCATTTTCTTTGGCTGTGCCTATCCGCGCAAAGACTATGACTATTTGGAAGGTACAAAATATCTCTCAACGATTATCGGCGAAGAACTCTACAAAGAGGGCATTGTCGGTAAAGATATCAAAGTCCTTGTGGTTAAAAAAGAAGGTCGGCTTGCCAAAGTAGTAATTGCCGCTCCGATATTAACCGGAAAGCAACTCGGCAAAAGCAAAGTATTAAACGATGTACGCAAAATCTGCGAGGATGCCGATTGTCCTCTTATTATCAATGGCACGGGGTTGTTCCGCAAGCACGGCCCGTTAGCGGATAGTGGTATTACCGGACGCAAACTCGTGGTGGATTTCTACGGTGGCTCTTGCCAAATTGGTGGTGGCTCCCCTTGGACCAAAGATGGGACAAAAGCGGACCTTACACTCAACCTTTACGCAAGATACCTCGCATTAAAGTTCTTAAAAGACAACAACTTAAATGAGCCCGTATTTTGCGATATTGCGTGCTCTATTGGCAGACGAGAAATTGACATCTGCTTGCATGACGCGCATGGGGTGCTCTTCAAACAATACAAAGAAGTTAAAAGCCCCAAAGAACTCATTAAATTCTTCAAACTGGACACTCCTATCTATGCGGAGCTGTGCCGGAATGGATTGTTTTCGAGGATTAAATAATATGCCCACAAAAAAGCAACTTGCCAACCTAGCAAAAGGGACTGCCACACGCTTTCAAGCAGGGAAGAAACAGGCGAGAATAGCGCGTAAAGGCGGCATTGCTAGTGGCGAGTCTAAACGCAGACAAAAAACTATGAAAGAGATGCTCGACTATCTCTTGGAAAAAGAAGTGGTCAACAAATCTACTGGCGAAAAGGTCACTAGTTTGGAGGCCATGATGTCGGCTGTTGTCCGCAAAGCCATAAGTGGGCATGTAGAGAGTTGCAAGTTTGTGCGCTCTACTATTGGGCAGGACCCTGTAACCAAAATACAGGAAATCGATCCTGTGGAGATTCTTGATGATACAGGAGACGAGTTATCAGTAGAGGTTACGGTTGAGAGCCGCCATAGTACAAAAAAATAGGCAGGTTTGTTATGCCTATCCGGATAAGGAACATTATAGCCCCTATATTTTACGGGGTATGGAGACAGATTAAAAGCAAAACCCACCGTTATACGCATTACTGGTTTAGCGGTGGGCGTAATAGCACGAAGAGCAGTTTTATCAGTATCGCTATTGTGCTTTTGATTCTACTGGATAGGGATGCAAACGCCATCATATTCCGCAAGGTTAAGGACACGCTCAAAACCTCGGTATATGAGCAGATATTATGGGCGTGCAACATACTCGGAGTTAGTAGTTATTTCCGGACCACATTATCTCCTTTGGAAATAACCTATCTCCCAACCGGACAACGGATATTATTCCGCGGTATGGATGATCCAGCCAAGACCAAGTCCATCAAGTTACACAAGGGCGCATTTAAGGTCATATGGTTTGAGGAAGCCGACGAGTTTTCCGGTATGAAAGAAATCCGCAAGGCACTCCAAAGTGTCATGAGGGCAAGCGAGAAGTTTTGGATTTTCTACTCGTACAACCCTCCGGCTTCTGTGAAGCATTGGATTAACAAAGAGGCCAAACATAAACGTGCGGATAAGTTGCAGATACATAGCACCTATTTGGACGTGCCGAAAGAGTGGCTACCCAAGCAGGTATATGTAGAAGCCGAAGAGTTGCGGTTAACGGATGAGAGTGCGTATCGCAATGAATATTTGGGCGAAGTGACAGGTGTGAGCGGTTTAGTATTTCCCAATTGGGAAACTTTTACCGACGAGGAACGACCGGATCATTTCGATGATGTGATTTTAGGGTTGGACTTTGGGTTTAACCACCCGAGTGCGCTTATCAAGTGTCAGTTCAAAGAGAAAACCGTTTATTTAGAGGAAATCTTTTATGAGCGGCACAAAACAAATGGCGAGTTGGTGGAGCTGATGAACGCACTAGGGGTTAGCAAGACGGTGGACATTATCGCCGATAGCGCAGAGCCCGACCGAATACGCGAGATGTGGAATGCGGATTACAACATTCGCGGTGCAGTAAAGACGGATGTGGTAACGAGCATAAATGTGCTGAAGGGCTACAAAATCTATATCCACGCGGACAGCAAAAACCTGCAGAGCGAGTTTAGTGAGTACCAATGGAAGCAGGATTCTATGGGCGAGCCAATGGACAAGATAGAGCCCAACAAACAGCATGATGATGCCATAGCCGCAGTTAGGTATGCGGTGCAGTATTACGATAAACACGCAGGGACAAGTTTTATAACAGTATGAACATTTTTACGACGATAAAAAAGAAACTCTTTAGTGGCAATAACGAGGACAGACCACTCCTTTGGAATGTCTTATCGGGTAGTGCGGAGTTCAAGGGCAAGAATAACTTCCTTGTGGCCAACATCCGCGCTATTGCTACTGCGGCCTGTAACGGCCAGTTAAAGTTAAAGAACGCAGACGGTACAGAAATTCCCTACACTAAAAAAGGTGAAAACATCCTCCTTGACTTGTTATTCCAACCGTCTCCGTTTTTTAACGAAACCGTTTTCAAGCAGATACTTATTGCCCATATGCTGATCCATGGGGACGCATACATATTAAAGACCGCTCGTGACTTACAAGGGCGGCCTAGTATGCTCATCCCTATTCCGGCCCCTTCTGTCTCTACGGACTATGATGGCAGAGGTTATCCGGCAGGGTATCATATCCAAACCGTCAATGGTAAAGTGCCCTTTGGCCTAGAAGATATTATCCACATCTACGAGGGTAACGCAGAGCACTTGTTTAAGGGCATAAGTCGCGTAAAACTGTGTGGCTTGGATGCGGATGTTATGAACAGCGCAAAGGTCTTTAACTTGGCCTATTTTAAGAACGGTGCAAGCGTGGGTGGCATTATTTCCTTTCCGGAAGCAGTGCGTCTTAAACCCGAGGAACAACAAACGATTCTGCGTGCTTTTAATGACCTGCATAGCGGCTCTGTAAAGGCACACCGGACGGCCATTTTAGCCCAAGGTGGCAAGTATGAGAGCTTTAAGACCTCTCATAAGGACATGGAGTTCTCTGAGGGCCAACGGTTCGCACAGCAACAAATCTACTCCACCATGGGTGTTCCTCCGGCTTTGGTAGGGCTGTTTGAGTATGCTCCACAGTTTAACACGAAGGAACAGCAGAAGATTTTCTATGAGACGAACATTATCCCCATGATGTCCCTCGTGTCGGATGCACTCAACGAACATTTAGTGGGTGATTTCTATAAAGACGAAAGTGTGTACTTGGAATACGATTTTTCAAAGGTTAAGGCCCTAGAGCAGGATTGGCTTGCTAAAGCACAGGCCATGCAGATACTCGCGCAACGGTTCCCTATAAACGAGGTCAAAAGAGCCCTAGACCTGCCCTTTAGTGATGTACTGGGTGGTGATGAAGCTCCGGATCCGGTGATGACCGCTTTTTCAAACCTACAGGCCCCTGTTAAAGATACCAAAAAGGTGCGCTTGGTAAGGCCCACTCCAGCCCAAATGCGTAAGCATAAAAGGGACAAAGAAGCCCTGTTTGGAGTGCTTGGAAAGGGTGTCGCAAATGTCATGAAAACCCACTTTGAGTTCCAACATCAAGCCCTTAAAAAATGGGTCCGAGACAACCCTGGCAAAGTGGTGGATTTTAAGGGTGCTTTGGGTAGCCAAAACGAGCAAGCAAAAAAACTGCTGATTTTGAAAATGCCTATTATTTCAAGCATTTTTAACAAATATTTGACCTTTGAGCAGGGTTATATCCAAAGTTTACTGCCCCAAAAAGACTTCCTTTTTATGGCCCAAAAAGACCTAAATTCTAGGGTCCAACAATGGGTGGAAGAGTATGCTTTTCGCTGGGCCGAAACCATAGAAGCGACCACCTTTAATCAGCTAGATGACCTGCTCCGGACACTTACCATGCATGGGGTTAGTACGGATGAAATTAATGATGCGGTCTTGGCCTTTTTTACGGAACAGGGTTACCTGCCTGGGGACAGTACAAACAATGCCGAAACGGTCTACAGCAGGGTTAAAACCATAGTCCAAACGGAAACCTTGGCCACTATGAGTGAAGCCGCCAAAGAGAGCTATAAAAGCACCCCGTTCGTAGGCAAGAAAGGGTGGATAGCCACCATGGGAGTGAGCGACCACCATAAAGGGCACGAGGAAATGGACGGACAGGAAGTAGGGATTAATGAACGATTTTACAACGCAGAGGCCAATTGCTATGCGGATGCGCCTGGGCAGTTTGGACGGGCAGATCAGGATATCAATTGTCTGTGCGACATGTACCCAATTGTGGAGGACTATTAATGGAAAAAGTATTCAAAGGCAGTAAAAACTTTGAGCTTACAGAAGTCAAAGCTGTCGAAAACGATGGTGTAGTCCGTATTAGCGGATACGCCAACAATAAATATATTTCCGACAGATATGGAGATGTGCCCACTCCGTTTAATCGGGAGTATGTTTACGAGCTAACGGAGTTCAAAAAGAACCCGATTCTCTTATTAAACCATAACTCCAACATCGGCTCTATTGCCGGAAAGGTTACGGAAATCCGCGAAGATGTCAAAGGGCTGTACTTTGAGGCCGAGTTTACTAAGAGCGAGCATATTGCGGAAATCTTACATGCCAAACAACTGGTGCAAGAGGGCATCTTAAAAACCGTCAGCATTGGTGGTATTTGGCACTACGAAGATGAGCATAACCGTGATCACTTAACCTTGGCAGAGATTATGGAAATTTCGCTCGTAGCAGTACCTGCGGACCCCAACGCTCTTGTAGAAGAAATCAAGCAACCCAATCCGGACAAACCAAAAGATATCCGAGATAAAGGCGGCATGATTACCTCGCTCTATAACAAGATTACCGCGTGGGGTATGAACGAGAAGTTAAAAGAATTTGAAGTTAAACAAAATCAAGCCCATAAAGAAGGGCAAAAGGAGCAGAAATAATGAATCAAGCAGTAACCAAACAAGAAGCTCAGGTTCCTGAAATGGGGCTTGAGAAATTAAACGAAAAAATGGATGGCGTATTAAATGCGGCATCCGAAGCCAAAACCGTAGCGGACGAACTCAAAGCGGTAGCCGAAGAAGCCAAGAACATGGCCGAATCTGCCAAAGCTATGGCTGAAGAAGCCAAAAAGAGTGCGGACGAAGCCAAACACGACGCGCAAGAGGCCACGAAAAAGGCCAACACCGCCGATGTTTCCTTTAATCCGGCTATTCCTGCCCGTAAGAACAAATCTGCCGAAATCAAGGCGTTCCTTGCCAAAGTGAAATCGGCTAAATATACGGGCAATAAGGACGCTTTACAAGCGGGTTCGGCAAGCGGTTCGTATATTGTACCTGGCGAGTTCGTTCCTGAACTGTTAAACCTTCTAGCCAAGTATCCCTCGTACATCAACGAATGTCGCTACTTACCGTGGGGTGCTTCCGGCATTTCTCGTAAGATTCCTAACTTAGGTGCTTACCCGACTGCCGCTGTGGTGGGTGAAGGTGCGGCAAAAGGTGTGTCCAACCCGACGTTTACCGAAGTCACGCAGACCTTGGTAAAAGCCGCCGCTATCGTACTTTTGACGCAAGAGTTAGCAGAAGATAATGCGATTGATTTGGAAAAATTGCTTCCGGAAATTGTCGCTCCGTCTTTTGTCAATTTCTATAACTCATGGCTGTTCCAAGGTATCACTGGTCACGCAGGTATTTTCAATGCGTCCGGTATTTTGACTCCGACTGTCTCCGGCATCGGCGATTTGTTAGAGCTCAAACTGGCCGTACCGTACCAATACCGTGCCACTGGTAAGTTCTACTTGGAAACCTCTGTGTATGGAACGGTGGCCAAACTCGCTAAATCTAGCGCATACTCTTGGCTCTACTATGAAGATGGCAAGATGAAAATTGACGGCTCTGAAGTCGTACCGCTGGATTCTTCCATCATCGGTGGAACGGGCAGATGCGTATTTGGCGACCTCGGCTCTGTAATCTTCTCTCCTAAAAAAGAGTTTGAAGTGCGCTTTAGTGACCAAGCCACTATTGTGGACGGTAATGATACGCATAACTTGTTCCAACAAAACAAAGAAGCGTTCCTGTTCGAATCTCGTGCGGAAATCTCTGTAACGGGTTCTGTCTGGGCCAAGTGCACTATTAGTGCCTAACGCCGAACATTAAGGAGTTAGCACACTAATAGTTTCTGTGTCTGTAGGGGCGGCTTAAAAACCGCCCCACAAGGAGATAAACAATGGCTGATTTTGAATTAAAGAAATATGAAATCGTAAAACCTTTCGGCTCCTACCGCAAAGGACAATTCGTAGCGTTCAATGGTGCTCATGCAAAGCAGTTTGCGGAGTTCATCAAAGAGTGCGTGGAAGAAGTAAAGAAACCTGCAACGGATAATACGCAAGAAAAAACCAAGCAGGGCAAAAAATAAACATTTAAGGGCGGACAACTATGGCAGTACAACTCTATTTGATACCACTAGGCAAAGTAAAAGAGATGACCGGAGCGAAAACCGATGAACAAGCGGCGGTGCAGTCACGTGCTATCGAGCATATGATAGAAGCGTATACTGGCCTAACGCTATTCAAGAAAGACATCGCTAACGAGCGCATTACTCTGCCTTACGGTCTGCAAAAGGTGATCCGCCCTGAGTGTTTGCCTGTGAACTCGGTCGAGGAAATCCGCTACGGTGACGGGCAGGTGTACAGCGGTTCGGTCAAATGTGGCACATATGGGGTAGAACTGGGCAGAATGGAGGGCATTAAACCTCAGATTTCTGCGCTAGAAATCTCGTATAACGCCGGACTCTATGATGATTTTGCCGATACTCCTGCCATACTACAATTCGCCGCAGAGAAGCTCTTATACTGGTTTTTCGTGGCTAGTGAGGGCATAACGGGCTTTCAAAGCGAACATTTGGGCGAATACTCCTATGCAAAAGGCAACCTCGTGCGCGGAATTCCCCAAGAAATCGCCAGTATCTTGGATAGTGTGAGGTTAGTATGAGCTTTTTATCCCTACTTAACGATACCTGCACCATATACGAGAGAGTATTGGGACAGAATGAGGCAAACGGTGAGCAGACCGAGCAGTTAGTGGCGGTAGCGACCGATGTAAAGTGCGCCTTCCAAAATGGTGGCGGTAATGTGGCCCGAGAGAGCCGATTAGTGGTCGGAAATAATAGCGACAAGGTGTTTTTATTGCCACTTTCTTTTGACATCCGCAAACACACCCACATAGTGGAGGTGCGTGGGGTGACTTATGAGGTGAGCGAAGTTCACGATTTAGGTGGCCGGAAAAGATACCTACGACTGGACTTGGAACGGGTGGCTTTGGATGATTAGCATAACCACTAAGAACTTTGACAAGTTAATGAGCCAATTAGATAGCGAAACACAAAACGTATTCGCCACATTGGTACGGGCACACTCGGCAATTGCCGCCAATGCAAGTAAAACACTCAAGGAAGGTTTATCGCACCGTGCAGGGCGTAATAAAGATGATGCCGATTATCGGACCAGTCCAAAGGGCGAAATGCCATACGCACACTCTATGCGTCTTCGTAACTCTATAGGGTTTAAGGTCATGCTAACCGGAAATACAGTATCAAGCGAGGTCGGCAGTGGTGCTATGGCCAATACTGTAGAATACGCGCCTTTTTTGGAAGGAGACGGGCATGGGATTAGACCGTTCCTTTGGTACATCGATAACCTCTACAACGTTAATCAGTTGTTAGAGAAATTTAACGAGTTACATAAATCAATTTTAGGGAAGAAACATGATTGAAGAAATTATTTATAGCACAGTTAAATCCGATCGGGCATTGCAGAAAATCTTGGGTGGCTCGTCCAGGGATAGTCGCATTTATCCCAACGTGGCCCAAGTGAAATCTATACCCTGCGTGATTTACTATGCGAGTGCACCTACTAACCCGATTACGGAACGGTGGGCATACCAACAAACTATCTCGTTTGAGATTTATGCAAAAACCCTGTCACAATCGTTAGCGATTCAGAACAGGTTATATGAGATTTTTAATAAGTACGACGATTACTTTAACTCGGCGGCTTTGTTTTCGGGGATTATTATTACCGAGTGCCATGCAGTAAACGCACAAGTGAGTAATAACTTTCCGCTTGAAAATGAGCAAGCCATCAACAGTATAGTCGCTTTTGATTTTAAATTCACTAAACGCACATAAGGAGAACATATGACCGTAGAATGCAAGAACACAATTATCAGCGGAGTTACCGACGTTTTAGTTGGTGACTTATCCGCAACCGAACAAACCGCTACCTCGTTAGGCGCAACCAACGGTGGAGTTACCTTAACCGCCGCTGTGGAAAAAACCGATGTGGTGGTGGACCAGTCCTTACTGCCTATCCGCAAGATTGCCACCTCTGCCGGATATACACTTGCTATCCCGTTAGCGGAGATTACCAAAGATAACCTTGCGAAAGTATTAGGACTGACCATTGATAGTAACAATATCGTAACGCTCGTGCCGGAAGAATACCATCAGATTTGGATTAAAACCAAAGGTGTAGTGAACGCAAGCGGTAAGCAACAAGTCCGCACGTTTCACTTCCCCAAGGTGGCCTTTATCCCGAATGGCGAGCTAAATATGAGCCGTACGGACCAACAAACCATCACGTTGGAAGCGTCTGTGGTGAATTGCCCCACCAATGGGTCCAACGTGGAGTTTATGAGCGTAACGGATGAGGATCCGCAATAGTATGGGCTTTTTGTTCACGAAATCCAAAAAGAACTTGGATATTACCGATGCCCTTAAACGCAAAGAGGCAACTCTAACCATACAGGGCAAACAGGTAACTATCAAAGCATTTAAATTGGCAGAAGCATTGGAGTTATTTGCGGCACTAGGCAACATGCAAGAACTCCTGCGCTTGATTGGTACGGACATCACGCTTTTTAACCGCGTACTTCTCGCCAAATTGCCCGTTGTGTTGCGCTTTTGTGTACCGGACGGGCAGATAGACCCCGACAAGATTACACTCGCGGAATTCGCCGATTTAGTGCTTGCGGTTTATTGTGTTAACGACCTAGAGCGCATACTGGCAAATTTTACTCAGGCAATGTCGTCAATGCCCAAAACAACGCAAGTTTTGGCGTCATTGCCAAAATAATCCTCGAAAACTTTGGGCAGAGGATAGAGGATTTAACACTTACGCAGATAAATGCCTACGTCTTGGAGTATGTTCGGGCTAAGCAAGCAGAACGGGCAAGGTCCAAAGGCAGTACGCAAGTATTAACAGGCAAGGAAAGTTTAGACACCCTAAAACACCTAGGGTTCAAGATTAAAAGGAAAGCACATGGCAGACGATAAAGCAACCATAAAATTGGGCTCCGAGTTTGACAATAAGGGCATTGTACAGGCCAAGAAAGAACTCGGCGAAGTCCAGGATGCTACCGCTAAAACCGGAGAGGCCAATACCTCTATGGCAGATAAGTTCGTCCTTAAATGGGCGGCTATTGCCGGAGGTATTAAGGCAGGTCTTACTCTCTTAAAAAATGCGTGGGAGTTTGCCAAATCCTCAGTTACGGCCTATGCCCAAAATGCACGTGCGGTAAATACACTGTCTGCTAGTTTAAAAGCGGTCGGTATAACCTCGCAGGAAGCCATTAAACAAGCCCAGCGGTTTGCGACCGAAATGCAGTCTGCTACCGGAATAGCCGATGAAGCGTTCCTTAATGCACAGCGGCTTATGGCCAACTACGGAATCGTAGGTAAGGAGGCAGAAAAGGCAATTAAATCCGCATATGCTTTATCGCAGGGTGTGAATATGGATTTCGAGAGTGCGCTCCTGCAGATCGCTAAGGCGGCGGCAGGTTCTACGGCATCTCTGAGCAGATACGGAATAGTTCTCGACGACGGTGTAAAAAAGGGTGATAAGTTCAACGAAGTTCTGCGGCAGATAAATGAGAAGTTCGGGGCGGTAGCTCAGGCGTCTATGAACGATACTATCACTAAAACCGAGGCATTAAAGCAAGAATGGGGCGATTTCAAGGAACTGCTTGGCAAAGAACTGGCTCCGCTCATGTTAAAACTAGTCCAGTATGCACGCGAGTTTGTGCAGGGGTTAAGCGATTTGTTTGGGCGCACTGATAGCCAAAAACAATATCAAAAGAACATGGAGCAGATAGCCAAACTGCAAAAAGAAATCAACAAGGAGAATGATCGGGCCACCGTATTTGCCATTGAACATAATAAGAAACTGGGTGAAACCAACTGGAAGATTATTAATGAGGCCAACGCAGAACGCCAAAAGAAGATAGATGCTCTCAAAGAAGAGAATAAGAAAATTGAAGAGCAATGGTACCTAGAGGCCAAGAAAGCCAAAGAGGACCGGATACAGTTGGAGGTCCAGCAAGAAAAAGTAAAGCAAGCCTACCAACAAAAGGTAAGTGCTGAAAACCACCTTAAAACCGAAAAGCAAATAACGGATGAGGTCAAAAAGCAGGTAGAAACCTACCGCCAAAATGCTCTGCAATCCTCGCAGGAACGTAGCGTTAGGTTCCAAGCAAATATCAGTTCCATGGACTTGCAAGGGCTCGCTTCTGCCGATGACCAGTTGGAAAAAGAACGTACTTTACAAGAACAATTAACCGAGATTAAACGACAAGCTCTCGAACAGCAGTTAGAAGATGCCCGTAATGCACAAGACCTTCAAACGGAGGCAGGGCAGGAAGCATATGAAAACGCACTCGCACAGTTAGAAGAATTTAATGTTGAGAAACAAATTTTAGACGAGGAGTATTTAACCAATCGCCTTGCTTTGGATCAGCGCATCCAAGAAAGCAATCAAGCGTTGTATGAGGTCGAAAAGTTTTTACAAAGCCAAAAGGTACAGGACTTTCAAAAGGGCTTAAATGCTATGGCCCAACTGCAAAACTCCAAGAGTAAAGAGTTAGTAGCAGTGGGTAAAGCGGCAGGTATCGCACAAGCCACCATTGATACAGCCCAGGGTGCTATCGCCGCTTATCAAGCCATGGCCCATATTCCTTACATCGGTCCTGCGTTGGGTATAGCGGCGGCGGCAGCTATTACGGCCTATGGTGCAGAGAGAATAGCGGAAATTGGTGGCATAAAGATGGCGGAAGGTGGACTTGTAAAAGCCACCACAGGTGGTGTTCCGGCCATTATCGGTGAGGGAGGTTCGGACGAAGCAGTATTACCGCTCAACGATACCAAAACACTATCTCGCATTGGCGACGCTATCGGCAATACTACACAGGGTGCGGATACTAACGTGACCATAACTTTGAACGTAAACGCTACGGGCGGATTACCTGCCTTTTTAACGGAGCTGACGGAAGCTACCCGTAATGGCATGACGGAAGCCCTACAGTATGCCAATATTGCCGTTAAAACAGGGACCAAACAGGGAGGATATTCCATATGATTCGGGAACCTTACATCTTTTTATCGCAGAATTACGCAAAGTATGCCCTAGATGAGCAGATAAACGAGGTATCTTTTAAAGATTTAGAGCTATCAAGTCTACCTTGGGTACTGACTTTTTACCTTACGGACAAATACGGTAATTATATCAACCGTAGTATCGATACTCTCTTGCTTGAAGATACTAATATCGTTAATGCGACCCTAGAGTATGAGAAAGAGGGGCAGTATTACCCATGGTTCACACTATCAGGCAATACCGATACTACTATTCTCATAAAGGACCCCGTACCTGTTTCTGCATGCTCTATTCGGCTTACTATTCCTGCCGAACAAAACCCGAGCGTGGTTACCATTGGCAGATTAGGGCTTTATAAGTATTTGTGCGACCTGTGTGCGGAAACGGACAGCTCTTTTAAAGTGGATGCTAACTCCGGCAGTTACCGCACTTTATCAGGCGATATTGTGTATTACGGAGATTATGGAAAGTGGCAAAGCAAAATAAAGATTTCTAATTTACCCAAAGAACAATTTGACACCTTAACCAAAGAAATCCGTGAAACCAATGAGCTTACGATTATCCCATTTAAAGACTTTGATTTTACAGCGGTGTACGAGTGCTATTTGGAGCCGAAGGTTGAGTACGAGGTCAACCGCAAGACGGAGTTATATGCTTTGGAACTAGAGGCGCAGGAACTATGATAAATTTACCAAGCGAATTATTAAAACTGCAACAGGGACACGATTTGAGACCACTTAAACCGTTCGTCCTGCTTTACCGTAATAAATGGGATGAGCAGACAAACAAATATGTGGTGGAAGATACGCCCATTGATGTTACGCTCATGGTTATCAAACCGAACACATTATCGATGACTTTGGACGTCAACGAAGTGGCTCAGTACAATGCCAACAATATCACACTCACTTTATCGGATAAAAACAACCGCTTTGTAGAAGGTACTCCACAGAGTTACTTTCCGGAAGGATATCAACTCTATGGCTCTCGCATGGTGCTTTACTATGGCATTAGTACAAACAATCGGACGGAACTTTTTACGGGTGCAATTAAGGATTTACCGACATACAAACCGGAACTGCATCAGGTAGATATTAAACTCGTTAGTCCTTTGGAACTCTTAAAAGATATGGAAGCAAAAGGGTTTTCTAACAGCATAATTGGCGAGAGTTTAATTTACAGCCACAGAGATTCAGAGAATCATCCTGTTTATCGGACGAATGGCTTAGGAGTGGGCGGTGTCGTAGCCGTATACATGGATGGAACAAGGATAGCAGAAGGGGCAGATTATATGGTTAGTCAATTAAATACACTAGGATTCCCTGCCTTGGTAACCATTATTAATAATGCTATCAGTCTAAACAATTTGACGGTGGACTATTATACATGGCACACAGGGCTCACTGTAGAACAAGTTGTAGCTGGCCTTGCGAGAATTGCCGGATATGAAAATGAGACCGCTCAAATACGCAATGTAGTATGGCATACTGCCGTTCGCAACTACATCTCAAACATCCAAGCAGTCATGGGAATTGGCTACTACAAAGACGGAGATAAGTATGCCTTTAATTGGCTAAACACGCGAGATGGTGTTTGGCATAATACAACCGCCACAGGTGAAAGTCGTATCGCTCGTAGACATATTTTGCCTGAGAATTTTGAGACAGAATTTAATATCCGATTAGATTTCAATGGCGGATCATGGGGTGGTACACATGCGTTCTATGAAGTTGGAACTTCTTATAACGGGAGTATATTGAGTGATGGACTTCGTGCTTACTTATACCGCAACTCGAACGGCTCATATCATCTCGGATTTGATATCGCAACAGGTGGCAGATTGAGCAATGATATTTGGAGTAGAGAGTTTAGTGGAGTAAGTTATATTGTTACACAAAGAATAAAGATACGAAAACTCGGAGCACAATGGTACCTGTACATAAATGGCGAACAGGTTAGCACATTTACTAAAGCAATAAATGCTGATTATGATTTCTTATTCTCGTCAGTTCGATTGACTTGGAGTAATTTGGACCAAGTATGGCGTGCTCTTGATGCTAATGGCAACCCTATCGGACCGGACATGTACAATCCAGGGATTTTGACTGCCACTTTAGACAAAACTGATAGTCCAACTTCTACTTGGGGTGCTATCGGCATACAAACTGAGGGAAGTGCTAACAGTAGACTAACGGCTTATTTCTCAAATGATGGTACAACTTTTGATGGAGGAACCCCTTACGAAAGTGGTGCTATTATCGGGAGAAGTGAACGGTATTTACGATACCTGTTGGAAATCGGTTCGGCCCCAGCCGCAAGTTTTACTATCGTTTTTCAAAGTGTATATTACTTAAACAATACGCTACTCCTACAACTTGTAAATCTAACGGGGCTTACTGTATTAGAAGCTTTACAAAACTTCGCACTTATTAGTGGTTATGAGTTTGGGGTTAGCCGTAACGGTATATTCTTTTTTCGACCACGGGTGCAAACCGCTCAGCCAATTTACGATTTGGATCATGCCGAAGTGGTGCATGTAGACAGTATTAAAAAAGATTTATCGGACTTTTTTACAAAGCTGACACTCATCTTTGCGGAAACCCCACTCGAATTTTATGCAAACGAAGGCGAACGTCCTACACCAATAGATAGATATGGGATTGTGAACAAGGAAATTGATAAACCGGAAATCCTCAATTTCGACAACCCCGAATTGGCGCAAGCTATCGGGCCACAGTTGTTAGAAATATATTCTGACTTGCGAAATCAACTGCAAGTAACCGCAAAGTTAAACCTATCGTTGGAACTCGGTGACATCGTGAATCTTAAACGCTCTTATCCGCAAACAGCTGATAAGAACGCAAGCGATTTGAATAAGTACGAACGACAACAGACTTATTACCGAGCCTGCAAAATCGTCGGCATTAACTACAACTTTGCGAAAAAACAAATGTCCTACACTCTGCGAGATGTGAGCGATAACAACAACAAGCCACAAGCAGAATTTTATGAGTTTGTTTATGATTTACCGATTCAACTTGGAGTGAAATAATATGGATTTAACCCCAAATAAAATAGACGGACACGATTTGCCAGTAACAGCCAAACGGATTTCCTCAAGCGAGTGGAATCAACTGGTCGCATCATGCATGGCATTCATATATGCCGCAGGATTAACACCGGATGGTTCGGACCCTGAGCAATTTCTAAATGCATTCAAAATGATAGCGGCAAATTTGGAGCTTATCGGGGCCAATACCAACCTTGCCAACCTAACGGAGACAGGTGAGGCGCACTTTGCCCATCCGGACTTAAGCAACATTACACCTTCTGCTAAGCTAACAGCCGCAAGTTGGATATTTCCTAACTACACGAATGGAGTATCGGTTGACATTCCCACAGCAGGTAGCGTTTGGACGGCCCCTTCCAATGGGTGGTTAACGGTGGCTGTTAGTGGCCCTTATCGAAATGGTTATCGTCTTTATGCTAGTGGAAATGTGGTATGGCAAGCAGGAGATGATATCAACGGAAACACAAAATGGGCCGCCACAATTATCCCTGTAGCCGCAGGGACGCAACTGTACTATGACACGTGTGGGCAGGATGCGTTTGAAACAAAATCAACAATATTTTATGCCGCATAGAGGAATGATATGAATCTATCAAGTGACAAAATGGACGGACGAGATTTACCTATTACGCATACTAGGATTTCAGCTAGTGAATGGAATCAGCTAGTGGCCTCCTGTATGGCAATTATCCATGCGGCAGAACTTACACCGGATAGTGCAGATGCGGAACAGTTACTTAACGCTATTAAAATCATAGTGGCAAATTTGGAATTGGTAGGCGCAAATACAGCTCTTTCTAACCTGTCTGAGCAGGGCGAAGCGCATTTTATTAAGCCGGACTTGAGCAATATCAACCAAACTGGACGAGATAATATTGTCTCGATGGTCAATACTAACAATCCTTTTGCACCGGATTATTCTCGCGCAGTTGGCAGAACTTGGGGACAGACCTACACAGCAGATATGCATGGCTATGTGTTGCTTTCTATCCGGACTTATAACACGCAAGGACATTTTACGATTTGTGGCCATTCGTTTATGATGGGTGGTTATGACGATAACGACGGTGGCGGTGACTCTATAGTCGTACCTGTAGCCATTGGGGATACCTATGCGGCAACAGGCGGAGCGCAATCCATCAATCAGTATCTATTTATTCCGATTAAAGGAGCAACAGTATGACAAAAAAGTACGCAATTATCACAAATCAAGAAACAAAAACCGTAGATGTCGGCCTTGGTACGGATACGGAGTTTTATAAATCCCTCGGCATGACGGAAATGGATGTGGAACAAGCATATAACGGGGCTTGGTATATACAGGGTTATGCCCCACAAAAGCCCGAGCCAACGCCACAAGAACAAATCCAGTCTTTAGAAGCGCAGATAACCGCTCGAAATATTCGGGGCGCACTTTTAGGAGACCAATACGCTATCGATAAGATAACGGAAATAGAAAATTTAATCGCTAATTTACGCGAGAAAATCCCTGTACAGGGTGGAGAAGAGTAATGAACGAACTAGACATCAACATCATATGGAAAATTCTCGGTATTGTGTTCGGCTGTGGAGTTTTTTATGGCGAACTCAAAGCCATCCGCAAGGACATAGCACGGTTAGAAAGTAAGCAAGACAAGTATAACCACCTGCAAGAGCGCATGACTCGGGTTGAAGAAAGTACGAAATCCGCTCATCGCCGACTCGATACGTTGGAGGGCAAATAATATGGACAACACATTTATCACACCGCACTTCACTTTTGCGGAGTTAACCAAGACGAATTATTTGGAATATCGGTCTAGCGTGGAGTTATTAGCCAAAGAAAACCTCGAGAAATTGGACCAACTTGCATGGCATTTAGAAGCATTGCGCTCAATTATTGGGTCTCCTTTAGTCATTACCTCTGCAGTACGGAGCGAGGAATTAAATACGGCTCTTGGGGGCAGTAAAACCTCACAGCACTTAAAGATTGAGGCGGTGGACTTTGTACCCACGAAAAAAGGCGCAAAATCGGCCCTGAAAGCGATTGTAAAGAGTGGCTACCCATTTGGACAGCTTATCTTGGAAAAGCGCGGACTGGGCCAAATCGTGCACTTTGGGGTCGGAACAAAACGAGAGGTGCTGTATAGCCCTAAGCAAGGAGTATATGAAACATGGCAAGAATAAGGCTTTTTAAGGGTGATGACACCGACTTTAATGGAAATAATTTCCTAACCATCTATTTGGACACGACAACCTCTCTTACAGGGTTTAAGGCCACATTCAGGTTGGGCAGTTTTGTGCAGGAGTTTGCGGATATTACATCCAAAACTCTCAAAGTAGTTATTCCGCACGAAGTAACCAAGCAATTCCCTGTAGGAAATCTAAACGGGATGTTGCGATTGGAAGATAGCTCCGGTCGGTTACAAACTGTAACCAACACAATCCCTTTTGCGATTACCAAAGAAGTATTCACGCAGGAAGCACAGGAAATAAACTTGCCAATGCCGGACAATTATCCGATCGCAATTACCTTACGCTTGTTATCTAACGATTATGAGGATTTTATAAACAAGCCCTCTATCAACGGGGTTATTCTGACAGGCAACAAAACAAGCGAAGAGTTAAAACTTGCATTTGTTTATGAACAGGGAGAAGCATCGGACACATGGGTAATTAACCATGATCTTGATAAATACCCGAGCGTAACGGTTGTAGATAGTGCCAATACGGTAGTGGTTGGACACATAACCTACATCGATAGAAATCAACTGATAGTCCGGTTTAACGGAACTTTCAAAGGAAAAGCATATCTAAACTAGGAGAAATTACCATGGCTGAAAAGAACGTATTAATTGACTTAAACTTAAACAACAACGAAATTCAAAACGTCGTCTTGCAGAATTTAGCAGCAGAACCCACCGGAAAAGAAGGCAAAATCTACTATGACAGTGCATCCGGTGTAAAAGCACCCAAGTTTTATGATGGGACTGCTTGGAAACAACTTGCAAAAAAAGATGAATTGCCTGTTGTAAACAATGCCACATTAACCATCCAAAAGAATGGTGTAAATGTGCAGACTTTTACGGCGAACGCTAGTGCCAATAAAACTGCCAACATTACCGTACCTACCAAGACATCTGAGGTTACGAACGATAGCGGTTTTATTACCAAAGAAGTTGATAACCTAACCAACTATACAAAGACAAGTGATTTGCCTACCGCAGGCAAAACGGGTAAATTTGCAGACTTATTGGAAAAACCTACCACGATTGCCGGCTATGGTATTACAGATGCCTATACCAAAACGGAAATTGACAATAAAGTATCGAGTGTTTACAAATACAAAGGGAGTGTTGCTACCTATGCAAACTTGCCAACTACTGGGCAAGTAGTGGGTGAGGTTTATAACGTAGAGGAAAATGGGGCCAACTATGCATGGGACGGAACAACTTGGGACAAGTTGGGAGAGACTATTGACTTCACTCCGTACTTATTAAAAACGGATGCGGCGGCTACCTATGCCACCATTACCAACTTAAATAAGAAAGCTCCATTGGCAAGCCCTACTTTAACAGGGACCCCGAAAGCACCTACTGCGGCGGCAGGAACCAATACCACCCAAATCGCAACCACGGCCTTTGTACAGAACGCCATTGCCTCTTACAGTATCACTTTGGCTTCTAACAATCCTGCTCTTACGCCGTCTAGTGGTATTTGCACTTGGACGATTAGTAACACCCATAATAACGCTGATGTTCTCTGCTCCGTGCGAGAAGTAGCAACTGGTGAGGAAGTTTTTGCATCTGTTACCTATTCTGCAAGCAATATCGTTATTAAGATCAACTCTACAGCCAATATTGCCGCGGGTACTTATCGTGCTGTGATTATTGGTCAGAAAGTGAGCTAATGAGGTGTAACAATGGTTAGCAAATTTCTAAACATAGATACGGACGGAACATTATCAGGTAATAGTGACACAACTGTAGCAAGTCAAAAGGCCGTCAAGACCTATATCGATGGCAAAGTTAATGATGCCACTATTACCATTACGCAGGGCGGTGTGCCCAAAGGAATTTTTACGGTCAACCAAAGTACCAACCAAACTGTGGAGTTAAGTGCGCCTAGTAGCGCAGATGTGAGTTATGTGGCTGAAACCGAAACATTGGTCTTTAACTAGGAGGACGAATGAGTAACAATATCCTATTTTACTGCCCCTGTAGCGGCACGAAGCATTACTATGATGCGAGTGTGCTAGGGACTGTGAGTGTATATGAACTGGGCCATGGTACAAGGAAAACCATGGCAAATGGAGTTAATGGCAGTTACTTAAGAATGCCGTCAAATGCCATTAATTTCCTGTTTGAAAACACAATGCCCACCACGCTAACGATTGAATGGTGGCAACGGAATGTCGGTTCATATGGCTGTGTGATTATGCCATCCAACCTGCTAGATAGTCAAAAACTGCAAACCCAAGTTCGTGCTTCTGTTGCACAGATCCAATCTATCTATTTTGAGAATAGAAACGGAAATCTTGGCGATATTACGTTAAATAATATCTCAAACAAAGAATGGACACATATTGCATACACACAGGACTATATCAATGGTCGTGTTTACTGCCATATTAACGGGATTTATCACGGTAGTGCTCAAACCAATAACAATCAATACGCTTGGAAACTTCTCTGCATTGGGGCTAAATCGTCTAACCCTGAGTCTGCTAGTGAGTATTTTAGCGGTGACATTGATGAGGTTATTATAACCGCAGGAACAAAGTATCCGTATGATCAAGATTTTACACCTAGTACCAAACTTCCATCTGTAACTGATCTAGCGGAAGGTGGCGAGGAAGAAACCCCTGAAGAGCATGAATACATTTCCAATATTACGATCGAAGGGCAAAACTATCTTCTAAAGGCAAAAGCTATAGATGAGGACGTTCTTAGAACTATTCAAGCTTCTTTGCCCTTATTCCATCATACTTGGTCTGACCATCTATGCAACAATACAAGCTGGTTAAGAGCTGATACTTTTAGTTGGCAAAGCGGCGCAGTATATACGAGTGCCTACATGCATTTGGTAGCAGATATAAACGGTGTTTCGGCGCAAACGGAAACAATCTCTGGTACGACCATTACCTTCTATCGCGCTACCGACGGACACAAGATTGTGTTAGCAGACCAAGCAAGTAATGTTGAAGCAATTTATGCCGCCACAGGCGTTGCTTGGTATTATATCTTGGATACGGTAAATCGACAATTTAAACTTCCAAGAACAAGTTGGCTTATTCAAGGCATAGGTAATGGCTCTGCCGGAGATTATGTTGAAGCAGGATTGCCGGACCATACTCACTCCCCATTATATGTAGGTGGATCCAACAGGGACGTTGGGGATCCTGGGGCATATGTACTAACTGCGGGTAGCGAATATAATGGTGTTTCGCAAAATGCCAACAGTTATACAGGTGGTGTTGCCGATAAAACAGTTTATAGTAAATCTTCAACAGTACAACCTAGAACAACACGAATGTACCTTTATTTCTATGTTGCCAATACAGTCCAAAATCAAACTGCTGTTGATATAGGCAGAGTAACAGAAGTTTTAAATGGAAAGGTTGATGTCGCTGATTTGAGAGCCTGTTACACAGTGATTGATACATATGTCAATGGTGCTTCAGGATATCGTGTATGGTCGGATGGTTATTGTGAACAGTGGGGCAGATATACACCTACTTCAAATCCCTCGTATATTACTTTTGCCAAAACGTGGAACAGCACAAATTATAATCTACAGCTGTCAATGCAAGATACTTCTCCTACGGATTTTGCTTTAACTGTTGCTTCTTGGAACGCATTAACAACCACAACGGCGCAGATATATCAAGGGTACAATGGCGGAAGTCAAACAATGCCAGTCATGTGGAGAGCATCAGGCTATATAAACTTAGGGTCAAATTGATTATGGTTACAAAACTGTTATACGACAGTAGGAATAATATTTACAAATCCCCACGAAACGGGAAGGCCGCATGGAGTTATAAGGACACAGAACCGTGGGGCGGATATGGTACTGGTGCTGATGGTGCTGTGACTATTTCAGAAAATACCGTCTATAGCAATGAAATAAATGCTACTGATTTTGTATTGGATGCCGCAATAACATTAACTACAACTCGTTTACACCCCATAGTTATCAGAGCAACACGCAGTATAACAATTAATGGAACAATCAATGCTGACGGCAAGGGGTTTACATATCAGGAAGGATGGAACTATTTCAATCTAGCAGTTTACAATCAAAACATAGCCGGTTCTGTCGGTATTTCGGGTGGCGGTTGTAGTGCTAACGCAGGCAGAATTTATAATGGCGGACAAGCTGTAGAAGTTAATGATTTTTTAGCATTTTTACGAAACTCCTATGACTTCTTTTTAACAAAAGATATCAATATGTTCCCGAAGTATGGAGGTGGTGGCGGCGGTGATTTATCAAACCTTTCCGTTTACTGCACTGGTGGGGGTGGTATTATCCTCGTAGCCCCTACAATTATCCACAATGGACATTTAACCTCTCGCGGGTTGCCTGGTTCTGGTGGTAGCTGGAATGGAAATGGCGGAGGTGGTGGCGGTTTGATTGCGTTATTTAGTCGTACATTATCCGGTCAAGGAACCTATGAGGCATGTGGTGGCGGTGGCGGAGGTGGTGCTTGGAACGGTGTAGGAAATGCAGGGAGTTGGCAAAATGGTGGAGCATCTACAGGAAAAGGATACACAAGAGGCGGAGCTGGAGGCGGTTCTACGGCATTAAATGCCGATGGTGGAACAGCGGGAGTTGGTGGAGGCGGAACGCAATACACAGGCATGTCAGGTTCAACTACTGGACAAGGTGGTGGCGGTGGCAATGAAACAGGTTCAGATCGTGGGGGACGCGGTGGTTCGGGAGGTGGGGCTGGCAAAATAGCTTGGATACAACTCAATAGATAGGTACCGATACTAACTGAATGATTACTGAAAGTCAAAATAATTTAGGAGACAATTATGCATAAACATGAATTACTTAAACCTTACACAGACAAGCAACGCGCAGACTTTATCGTGGAGTATAATCATCGGCAAGGGTTGATTATAAAAGAAGATGAAATTGGGCTTTATACGGAGGAGCCACCTATAATCGAGCCCACTTTGGAAGAGCAGGTAATAGCTCTTGAAAGAAAATACGAAATGAATAGGTGGCAAAGAGAAGGCATTTTGGCAGAGGGCAGTTTATTTTCGGACTATACAAAAGCCAAGGCGCAAGAAATTGAAACTTTAGCAGAGGAATTGAGACATAACGATGTGGAAACTGATCAAAACACTATTTAAAAGGAAATTACAACAGGGCATCTACTTTTCCGTAGATTTCCCAATATTTAAAAATAAGGAGAATAAACATGGTAAGAGTAAACACAGAAGTATTAAATGAAGTAAAAGAATTAATCAACACGGACGAGTTACGCACAAAACTTAAACGAGTTGTAGTTGCAGGTTCGGAGACTACTTGGCTAGACTTAACCGGAGAGGTATTGCCCTTAGTGGTATCTGCTGTGGAAAATGGCAAGGTGGAACTGACCTCGGCCCAAAAATCCACTCTCGCATCCGATATCATCTTGCCTTTGATTAAGGACAAGTTGCCTTGGTACATTAAGCCGTTTGCCAGTTCGCTTGTAAAGTGGCTTATTTCGGTGGCTGTTTCAACCTTAAACAAACTGCTCACAAAGGACTGGAACGCCCAAATTAAGGCCCTTTTCGGCCCGAAGAAAGTCCAAGAGGACTAGTATGCAACATTGCCCCTACAAAGAGTACGACCATTACTTTTGGGAGTGTATCTGCCACAAGACAGGTAAGCCCTGCCATATCCGCTATTGTGGGGGCAAAAATAAAATGGAATAATTCCTAAAAAAAATGTTATATTAACCCTAGTTTGCGTTAACAGGAGGAAAATATAGTATGACAGCGCAAGAAAGACAAGTTATTGAGAACAAGATTTCCGATATTAAAAAAGAGCTGCAAGAAGTACATGGCACTAAATGCGAAGTGTATAGCCGCGTGGTGGGCTATTTGCGGCCCGTACAGGGTTGGAATAAGGGCAAGAAAGAGGAATACACTCTTCGGCGCACCTACAACGTAGAAAACGCTAAACGGCCCTGTGAGGTTTGCTAGTACATCTGCTTTCTTTAGGCAGTAGTACAAGGGGTTAGATTAATTTCTAACCCCTGTTTTTATAGGCATCTAGTGCTTCCAGTAATCCGCAGGTACTGCAGATTTCCGTTTTATTATCCTTTCGGCTTATAGCAGGGTAACCTACCATGTATCGGCCACAGTTTGGGCATTTTCGGCGTGTCTTGGGCATATTTAACCTCGATTGGTATGTAGATAGGTCATTACCGCGTAAACATTTTTTATGCGCTCTGCGGTGCAATCCAACCCATACAAGCTCCCCATTATCAGGTTTTGGTCCGATGTGGCAATACCGTCCTTGGCGTCCTTTACTCTTTCCGTAAGGTCTTTCACGAGACCCTGCAATACTTCATAGGAATGTTTAATTACTTCTAATTTCTCTTTTTCGGTCATATTACGCTGTTCTCCGTTTATTTTTTTTATTACCAAACACATTTAATAATTGTTCTCGTGCTGTGGTATTTGGCTCGCAGGTTTCAAAGTTGCTAAAGAACTCCCAATGACCACCATTTTCCCGTATGTAGGTGCTTGCCTTAGTGGGAGTATCAAAACGGCCTATATGTCTGAGGTCTAGGCTATTCCCAATCTTATCTTCTGCGTGTACGGTATATGTCCAACTAACGCATTTCAATCCGTTTATTTTTACTGATGTGCGATAAAGAAGTAATAGAAGTGTAAAAAATTTTGCCGTTCCTATCCGGCACTTGCGCATTGTGTCGGATAGGTCGGGCGGTTATTCGGGCAAGTCCACCTTGCCAACAAAAGAATAATAAATCTCAAT
>JAFXUJ010000010.1 GCA_017525025.1 Elusimicrobiaceae bacterium
GGTCAGTTGTCTGGCAAACCCCTGTTCTTTGGTAATGCGCGATCCGTCCGTTAGGGTAATGGACGAGTTTAATTCACGCTGGATGTAGGTATAGATACCGTTTTTACTGCCTTTGGTTCGGCCTTTGGGGTTACCGCTTTGACCGGGTTTGAATTGGGTTTTCTTGGGTGGCTTACCGTACCCTACTTCGTATTGTTTGGGTGCGGTGGACTCCGCTTGCGCGGTTACTCCTTTTACTTCACTTTCGTTCATATTACTGCTCCTTATGTTATGTTTTATTTGTTTCCGTCATATAGTTATCCCTCTTTATTTAGTTAATTTCTTTACCCTTATAGGCAAAGTCCGTACCGACTTATTTAAGCATATTTTCTATTTTATGTCAACTTTTTCTATTTTTAATAGAAATTGACTAAACGGGTAAAAAGAGTTATACTGTTTGTATTGGAGAACACTATGCTTTCGGCAAAACAAAAACAAATTTTAGAACTCGTCCAGCAGAACTCGCAAATCACTTTGGCAGAACTGGCTAAAGCGGTTGGCTTGAAATCGGTCAGCACCGTGCACGTGCATATCCGTAAACTGATTAAAGAGAACTTTTTGGAGCGCAACGGGCATTCTCTGATTGCCACGCATAGGCCCGTGGATGAGTTTACCCCCATCCCCTTTTACGGTTTTGCCCAGTGCGGGGACACGGACATTTTTGCCGAGGAAAACATTGTGGACTATGTGAATATGCCCACCAAGTTTTTGCCGACTCCCACGCAAGATTTGTTTTTTATTAAGGCCAAGGGTGATTCTATGGAGCCGTCTATCAGCGAGGGTGACCTGTTGATGTTCCGCAAGACTAATCAGTTACCTCCTGTAGGGAGCGTGGTATTGTGCCGGAAAGAAGATGGGCTTAAAATCAAGCGGCTTGGCCAATATAACACCGAAAACGGCCCCGCCTACCGCTTGGTATCGGACAATAAGGCCAAATACGAGCCGTTCCCGGCGGACGAATCCGTCCAAATTTTAGCCAAACTGGTACGCATGAATTAAGGAGATTTTATGCAAAAAGATTTACAATTTTTACTCTACACGACACCAAGCGAAGATATTAAGATCAACGCTGTCATTAAGGATGAAACACTGTGGCTAACGCAAAAAGCCATGGCATCACTATTTGGATGCTCTACAGACAACATTTCACTTCATTTGAAAAATATTTTTGACGAAGGCGAATTGGAGAAAAATTCAGTTACCGAGAAAATCTCGGCAACTGCCAGCGATGGTAAAAATTATCTAACCCAATTCTATAATCTTGATGCCATTATTTCCGTAGGTTACCGCGTCAACTCCGCGCGCGCAACCCAATTCCGTATTTGGGCGACCAAAGTGCTCAAAGAATACATCCAAAAAGGATTTGTATTGGATGATGACCGTTTAAAACAAGGCACTACGGTATTTGGCAAGGACTATTTTAGAGAATTATTGGAACGCGTCCGTTCTATCCGCGCGAGCGAACGGCGCATGTGGCAACAGATTACTGATATTTTCCAAGAATGTAGTTTTGACTATGACAAAAACTCCAAAATTACCCAAGAGTTTTTCGCTACAGTCCAAAACAAGTTTCATTACGCGATTACGGGCCAAACTGCCGCAGAAATCGTCTATCATACGGCAGATAGTACCCAAGAGCATATGGGACTTAAAACATGGTCAGGTGCACCGGATAAACGCATTTTGAAGTCCGATGTGAGCATTGCTAAGAACTACCTTACCGAAGACCAAATACGCCGATTGGAACGTACGGTAACGGGTTATTTTGACTATATTGAAGATTTGATTGAACGCGAGAACACGTTTACTATGGAGCAATTTGCCGCCAGCGTAAACGAATTTTTGGCCTTTCGCAAATACCAAATCTTGCCGGACAAGGGGTCTATCAGCCACGAACAAGCCAAGGCGCATGCCGAAGCCGAGTACGACAAGTTTAATAAGAAACAAAAGATAGAATCCGACTTTGACCGCGCCGTTAAAAAATTAACTGCAAAAGCGCAAAAACAAAATAAAAAAAGTAACAGGTAGATTGTTCCCTACCGCTGCAGATATTTTCCCTGTTTTTTCCCTGTTATCTCTAATAGGGAATTTGGAGAACTATGGTAGCTATTTCTCTGAAGAGAAGGCTTATAGATACGAATCCGGGAAACTAGCAAAAGCGGCTCAATTTTCCCTAAGTTTGCCTGTTAATTGCCTGATAAGCAGGGAACTCTCACTACGCGTTCGGGCAATCTAAGATGCAAGCACAGTCACTTCAAGCTGACCGACCATTTAAAATAAAGAAACTGCCTTGTGGGCAGTTTTTTTATTTCTCTCCTTAATCAAACTGCTCCAAAGCAATTTGGGCCCACCCGGTTTGTAGGTCTTTTGACCCTTGTTATGTAAGTTCATGTAATCAATACTTAAAGAGAGAGTATTTTATGCACTTGCGAAATATTTGGGCAATTATTATTTTAAGTTTATGTATGGTTCCTGCGTTCGGTCAAGGGGCTCTCATTAAAGGGCTGGAACAAGCCCGAACTATTGCCTCGCTTACAGAGCGGATTGCTTATTTGCGCAATTTGAACCCCACCGTTCCGATAAGCACCATTAAAAGCGCGGCCAAGGGTTTAACTGTTGTATCAACTTCGTCTAAACTACCCAATTTATCTACACCTCCGGTACCGACTTCCGCGCTCACCAGTAAAATACCAATGCCCCCTCCCAGCCAAGATTTGTCGGCACTATCTCCGGTTCGAAGAACCCCACAGGAGTGGTTGACTAGGTACACGGAAAATCCCGAAGAATTTCGAGCCGGGACTTCTATGTACCATGCATTTAAATATCAATTCAGCCGAGTAAAATCGGGGAAGGATGTAGATGAATATTCTTTGAAGATGGCGCAAATTTATCGGGAAAATACTAAACAATTTAAATCGCCGGAAGATTGGCTAAAAGAATATGAGGAACATCCCGAACAGTTTGCATACGAAACCCCTCTGTATCTTGCCTTCTTGAGAATAACAAGACGCGTGGAAGCCACACGGGCCGCGGGGAAAGAAGTGGACGATGCTTCGTTGAAAATCTATCATATTTATCGGGAAAATACCAGGCAAAACAAATCACCAGAGGCATGGCTAGAAGAATATGAGAAACATCCCGAACAACTTACACAAGGGACGGTCATGTACCAGGCTTTTGCGGACAAAACCTATCGAGTAGAAACCGCTCAAAAAGAAGGAAAACCCGTAGATGAATTTTCACTACGGATGGCGCAAATTTTCCGAGAAAATACCAGACAGTTAAACACTCCGGAAAAATGGTTGCAGCGGTACGCAGAGAATCCTGAACAATTTTTCCATGGCAGCGCGATGTATAGAGCATTTCAATACCAACGTATCCGCGTAAGAGAAGCGCAAGCCGCCGGGGAAGAAGTAAGTGAAGCTGCGTTACAAATGGCACAAATCTACGAAGAAAATACCAAGCGAGTAAAAACTCCGGTAGAGTGGTTGGAGGAATATGCAAAACACCCCGAGCAATTGGTACCCCAAACCGCTATGTACTCTGCATTTCGGGATCAAAACCGTCGGGTAAAAACCATACAAGCCGCCGGGAAAGAAGTGGATGAATTTTCTTTAAAGATGGCACAAATCTACCAGGAAAATATCAGCCATCCTGACACGCTGCCGGAAGTATATAACATGCTTTTAACTTACCTGCGGACCAATCGCGCATATCCGCTATCCAGATCCGTAGAATATCAAAAGGTCCGTGTACGTTTTCGCAACAAATCTCTGGTAGAAATCAAGGCCAATCCCGATTTGTACAAATTATATCGGTTAGATCAACTGGCCCGGGCTGTGCGCCGCGGTGAAAAACCGTGGGAAGTATTTGACCAAGATAACCCGCTACGGCGCAAACGCCGGGGCGAACAACAAGGAGAGGAATCCCCCAAAGAGCTGGAAGAAGCATATACGCAACTCTCCCAAGATGAACAACAAGTGTTGCGCCAAACCGAAGAATATTACGACCAGTTATGGCAAAATTATCCGGTCTGGTTTGAAGAAAATAAAGGCAACATCATCTTTACCCGGCTGACCACAGCCGCTTTTGATCTACTTAACAAACAAGTAGCGGCCGGACGTTCCAGCGAGGAAATAATAAGCACCCTGGATATGCTGCAACAATTGTCGTTAGGTAATGTAGGAGACGGGGTATTTAACCGGGTCATTTATCGGGGCAATAATGCCACGCTGACACCGCGTGCGGAGGATTTCCATTTGGTAATTGAAGAACAAGGTCTCCCATCACTACCCCATATACGACAAATGTTCCCCCAAGAGGTACCCCACGTATACTTTAAGTTTATGGACGGAAAAATCTCCGTCATGGGGCTTACAACCGGCGTAACGCCGCAGGACATTGAGACAGCTATTGATACATTGCTAGAACATATCTCCCAGAATGCCCAAGTCTCCAATGCTAGTGACGGCTGGAGAATCCGCATGGGTAAGCATGAAATGAGTGACAAACCACATATTCACTTTGAATTTGTGGACGGAGAAGAAGGAATGGACCTCTCTTACGTACTGCGGCTAGATGTACGCGGAGTTATCCCCGAAGAAAAAAACGCCCGCAAAAAAACTTTTGAGTACCTCTTCGGCAAATATATAGAGCGGTAAATAAACAATGACTTTCATTTAAAAGCCCACCTGTACGGTGGGTTTTTTAAGAAATTGAAAAATTTGCTTTACCAATCGCTATCTTTACCCATGGAATTGGTGGGCAATGTAGCCCCAAACGTAAAAGAACGTGGCATTTCGTGTGAAGATAAGTGTTGCATCAAATACGCACGAAGTTGGGGCAAAATTTTTTCATCACAGGTAGCTTGCAACACAACAAAAGCCTTTAACCGTTTACCTTCGTCCGGGCGCATCAACCGTACCCGACAAGCCTGCACCGCCGGATGCTCTTGTAACACTTTTTCTACCCGGTTCAGCGACACATTTACCCCGGCCACTTGGACAATACGGTCCATGCGTTTTAATGGAAAAATGCCGCGCGGTGGAACGAATTGCACCTTATCGGGGAAAGGTAACCACCCCTCAATTCCTTGTCGGCGGATTTTGGGCATTTCCACGTCATTAGATACTTCCCAAAAATCATTGATTTGGAACGGTTCCTCTTCACTATAGCGAACGCCTATTCCCCCCGTGTCCGTCGCGCCATATAGCTCAACTACCCGTTCCGCCCCGGCTTGTTTGAGCCGTTTGAACAACCCTTTTGGGCACGGTGCGGTAGACGTAACCGCTGTAACACCTGCCGGGAATGTATTACCCGCTTTTAAAAAATATTCCCAAAATAACGGAAATCCCGCAAGCACATCTCCCGCTTGCAAAAGGGTTTTCCACGGTTGTACCGGTAGTGGTGGTAACGAAATGGCCGGTATTTTATACACACACGGAAAAAACCCCGCAAACGAAAGACCATATAAATGCTGACGGGGAGTGAGCGTAATTAGTCGCTTAGCGTTTTTAAAATGACGGCCGACACTTTTCCCCTCAATATTCATCATTTCTTGTGTATGTAAAATCAATTTCGGCGTGCCCGTACTGCCGGAAGTAGACAAATAAACAAATTGGTTTTTTTGATACGCTTGATAGGCCTGAGAAATAAGCGACTGCAAGGAAGTAAACGAAACAGGTTTAAAACTAAAAAACAGCCCTACTTGTTTGGTGGCTTGATTTAACACTTCTTGCGGAATTTGCTGCAAATTTAATTCTCCTGCCGTATCAAAAAAAGCAAAGGTATCCCGCCGCTCTTTAACCAGCTCCGTGGAAAAAATATCCTGGACAATCCACCCGATTTGCTCAAGAGAAAACATACGGTTTTCCCTCCATTTCCAAGCGGGTACCGGCAAATTGTTCTTGCAACGCAAATGGTTTTCCCTCTTGCAAATAATTAGCTAATAACAACATACTGTGTGCACAAGAATGAACCGGCAAAAGAGGGTGGCTTTGGTGATGTATATCTGCCGTATTGGTAAGCGAAATGCCTTCTAAAACAAACCGGGTAGCGGGCGTAGGCGTTGCGCTTACCACAAAAGCTCCGGCCAACCGCGTAGCCGGTAAATGCGGCTGATAAATATAAGGATCAAAAAGGTGGGGATCTTTTTGTAGCACTTCCGTTAAAAGCGGGTTGATATCTTCCGTAATGGCTACTAATACTTGCTTACACATATGCTTTTCCAAAAATTGTTGTGCCGTGAGTAAAGCTGCCGCAAAAGAGGCATCCAACTGCCCCGTTACCACACACGGGCCGTGAATACCCAAAAACATGGAAAGAAAAAGAGCGGTAGAATTGTGTACAGAACTGGCAAATGCCGTCGGGGAGGACAATTCGTCCCCGTCTTCCACAATGCTATCCATAAATTTGAGGGTGCTTTCCAAGGCACCCGCCCCCATCGCCAGACTAATACCAAAATCTGCCCGGGCCACATCTGTAACGTTAGCCTCTTTCAAAGCCCGGAATGCACACAACAATACATTTTTTGAAATTTGTTCGGCCCGTCGTAATTTACGGACTTCCACAAAAGAAGCAAAATCTTCCGTAGCGGCATTCCCGCATAAATAAGAAAATCCGTTTATAAATAATTTAGGCAGCATTACTCGCCCCCAATACAATCGCCGCATTACACCCTCCGAAAGCGAGCGAATCCGATACCGCAAAATGTTTTGTAATCGCGCTTTGCTGCGTAGTAGGCACTAACTGCAGTTGCTCATCCGGCGTAGTAAAACCAACAGTAGCCGGCAAAATTCGCTTATTTAACGCTTGTAAGGTAAGCACGGCTTCTATGGCTCCGGCCGCTCCTAAAGTATGCCCTGTAACGCTTTTGGAACCCCAAACGGGCACTTGCGGGAGTAACGCGTTAAAAGCAATAGATTCTGCACTGTCGTTCGCTTGGCTGGCCGTGCCGTGGGCGTTAATAAAAGCAATTTCTTCAGGCTCTTTTGCAGCTTCCCGTAAAGCAAAAGCCAACGCTTTTTGTAATCCGGTGCCTTTGGGATCCGGCGCCGTCGGGTGGAATCCATCACAACAATTTCCATATCCCAACACATACCCTTGGCAAGGCAAATGAAATTTTTCAGCCGTCTGCGCATTTACCAATAATAAAGCGGCTGCCCCCTCCCCGATGTTAATGCCTGTACGGGTTTTGCAAAACGGACGGCATCTTTCCAGTGTGGCTACTAACAAACGGATGAAACCGTCATAAGGACTCTCGGTCAGTTCATCGGTCCCTCCGCATAAAACCACATCACACAAATCGGTTTGTATCCAATTTTTGGCTAAGCCGATGGCGTCCGTGCCGCTTGCACAAGCCGTTACCACTGTTTGAAAAGGCCCCGTAAACCCAAAATAGCGGCTAACCCATTGGGCTAAAGGAGTAGCTAAGTAATTTTTAAGTCCGGCAATATCTTGAGAAGTTAAGGCGTTTTTTTTCCAGTGTTTATATATCTCAAAGCAGTGAAACGAAGGATGAACGGAAGAACCGATAATTACCCCCACCCGTTTGGGGTTAAGTTGCTGGGGTGTAATCCCGGCTTGTTTAAAGGCTTCCAACGCCGCACGAATGAAGAAAAATTGGCTGAAAGTTTGATCGGCCGGTTTTTGGGCACAAACATCCGGGCTTACCAAAAACACCGGGTATTTAGTCGTATATGTACTGTGTACTCGCCCGGCAGGTAGCACAAAACGAGAGGTTCCACGTAACGCGCCTTCAAACACCTCGCCTACCGTGTTACCACAAGCTCCTATACACCCCATACCGGCTACGGATACTTTATTGGAAATCATTATTTTTTTCGATTTTGTTCAATATAGTCCGCTAAAGTGCCCAAGGTTTTAAATACTTCCCGACCTTGTTGCATATTTTCAATTAAAATGCCGTACTTTTTCTGTAACAACATGATAAGTTCCACAGCGTCTAAACTATCCAGACACAACCCGGTGTTTCCGAAGATAGCATCTTCAGCACCAAAACCGGAAATATCATTACCGCCTAAATCAATGTTTTCGGCAATAAGTGTTTTTATTTCATCTATTGTTTGTTGTTGCATAGTCATTCCACCAGTCAAAATAATTAAAGAACTGATACGGATATTTTATACAAAATTGTGTTAAACCGTCTATAAATTGTTGGGCATATGGTTGATAATGTTGTTTAGAGGGCCCCTCATCTTCCACATAAATCGGATTGAATACCCAGCTGGCTAATTTTCCTATCCCTTCCCACGGGAAAAAAGCTATCACCACAGGTGCTTGCGTAGCCGCCGCTAACCGATAGAAACTATACGGTACGCGTATCTTTCCCCCTAAAAAATCCACTTCCACGGCATTTTGCGGATTACCAAACACCCGGTCCGCCATAGCGCATACAATTTCCCCCCGGCTAAGTGCCGCCATCATTTCCGGCACGCCGCCCAACGGCTCTGCCGGATTAATAAAGGTAAAGGGAGCTTCTTTCCCGCTGTGTTGCGCCACCGTTTTATCATTATCTTTTGGATTCCGGTAATACAAAATATGCATGGGTGTATTCAAAAATTGCATACAGTTAACGGCACTCTGCCAACACCCGACGTGAGCCGTCAGCAATAAAAGTCCTTTACCTTGCTTAATAAGGCGCTCACACGTTTGGCGGGCTTGCGGATCTGCCTTAAATTCCGCCGCACCTAAAATACCCAGTGCCGCACGATCCACCAATGTCCGCCCAAAGGTAAGATTAAGACGAAAAGTATGCTTAAAAAAATCCCATTTTGTTTGAGGATCAAACCGGCGCATTACATAGGCCCGGGATTTATCCCGCACCGACGGGTACAAACAATACACCAACACCAACGGGTACAAAAACAGATACGCGAGGGGCCTTCCCCCCAAGGAAATCAAGGCATATACAAAGCGATGTTTAAAACGCGAAGCCAAGCTACGGCCGGTTCTTTCTTCATACGCGTTCATGTAAACTCCTACGTAATCCCCACCCCAACGCGGCCACTACCAAAAAAACAATTCCGGCTAAACACGGAGCTACCACCAAAGATCCCAAGATCCACTCCCACACGCGCTGCAAGGCCTGTTTGCCCAAGGTGGTCATAGAAAATTCGGTAAGCCAATGCCCGTGACGTAAAAAATACCCAACCTCAATACACAAAGCCGGCACAAAAGGACCGATACACAATTTTTCAAAAGTAAGGCTAATCAAGCGGTTTAAATTCCACCAGCCCATTCCCCAAAACAACCACACTTGCCGAATCCCGACAAAAGCAACAGAACCGCAAAAAGTCCCCCAAGCGGCCGAAACCGCATTACGTAACGTACTGCCCGGAGTTGCCAAATTTTCCTTCAGCGTTTGCCAATAACTTTTTCGGATAAGATTTCCTTCTACTTGTTTATATTGGCGATGCGCCAACGGCAACATGGCCCGGGTGGTTAAATAGGTATTCAGTCCCGTTAAACGTAAATTATCTTTCCACTGGCTAAAATGTGAAATACGATCGCTCGTGTAAGATACCGAAACGGGAACTTCCTCTATGCTAAATCCGGCCCACAAGGCCCGCACCACAATTTCAACTTCAAAAGCATACCGTTTGCTCCATATTCGCAAAGTATTTAGCACATTTACCGGGTAGCACCGGTATCCGCTTTGAATATCTTGCACCGATTTACCCGTTTGAACATGTACCCAAAAATTGCCGAATTTACGCCCGAAACGAGAACCAAACGGTACCGTATTATCAAATTTGCGTACTCCTAAAATAAGAGAGTATGGGTGTTGCTGGGCTCCGTGAATTAAAAGCGGAACTTCTTTCGGATCGTGCTGTCCATCCGCATCAATGGTAACAATGTGGCTAAAGCCGTGTTCTCGTGCCCATGCAGCCCCGGTCAAAATGGCAGTCCCCTTGCCTTGGTTGTGCGCTTGCCGGAGGGAATCCACTGCCAATCCTTGCAAATATGTCTCCGGTGCTTCGTCGCTGCCATCGTCCACAACTAAAACATGCGGCCATACCGCCAGGCACTGCTCGGCTACCTGTCGTAAGGTTTTCAAATGATTGTAATGCGGGATCACCACCAAGCATTTTACTTGGCTTGGAGTTGTCCTTTCTTCCACGCTTGGCATATTTTCTCGTAAAAGGCAGGGCGTTCAAATAGCACTTGCCGATTTTTATCCATAAGTAATTGTACGCTATAACCGCGGGCCATTACTTTTTTTTGTTCATCTAAAATAGTGAAATCCACATTGAGTCGCACCGCTTCTGTATAGAATAACCGGGCCTTAACCTCATAGGTGTGTCCGTATGTCAGCGGAGCCAAATAATCCAAATGCATTTGCCGAACCGGTAAAAGGACTCCATGGTCAAAAAAATCTTTATATCCCATACCAAAAGCATTTCCAAGGACCATCCGGGCATCTTCACACATAGCTACATAATGCCCGTGCCAAACAATTTGCATCACATCCATTTCATGAAAACGCACCGTGTGGAAAATAGATTTTTCAAGCGGTTGGGGATCTTGGGATTCTTGTTTAAAATAAATATATTGTTTCATAGAGTTTTCTCCGAAAATCTTACAATCATTTGGCTTAATTTTTTGTTATGGTTGGACTCCAGCAACTCGGCAAAATACCACCCTTCCGGGCGTTGGGATAATTTAACTTCTATAAACGAGCCCGGTAAAACCGGGTTGATAAATTTAGCTTTTTTAATAGCTCTCACTTCTACCGATCGTCCTAACAAACGGCTGGCCGCGTCGCCGCAAAACGAGATATGACATACTGCCGGTAATAGCGGGTGCCCTTCAAAGTGGCCTTTAAAAGCCGGGAAATCTTCCCCCAATTTATATAAAACGCTATCACAAGTGGCTCTTTGATAACACGTTTTAACAGCCTCTTCTATAAACATATTCCTCCCGTTACTTCCAGCTCAAATGTACCCCGTGCGACGCCGGATTGATGAATAATTTTCCGTTCCGGGCAAGAGATTAAAAATCGTTCACGCACCAATTCCCCCCAGGCACGAATCAACCGGTTCGGGATTTTGGCCGCACGCTCATGCACCTGTATTTGATCTTTTGATACCGTTAAATCTGCCAGTTTTAAAGCCGGTTCTGTTAAGATAATCACACGCGCTTGCGCGGAATTCGGATCGTATTGGCTAATCAGTGTAAAATAAAAACTCTGCGGTTGCAATACCCCGCTAGCCATAGAGGCCTCTTGCATGGAAACCGTTTTCGCCGGAACCGGGGCATATACCCAATGCGTTCCACAACCAAATAGAAAAATCAAACTGAGTCCAATTATTTTTTTCATACGCCATGCTTCCACAAAGACGGCAATATAAATAATGATACCAATACCGTGCCCCCAATTCCAACTAATGCACAAATCCCCATCATAAACAAAACGGCATGTTTGGCACAAACAAGCACGCCAAAACCGGCTAACGTGGATAAACCGGCAGCCAGCAGGGCTCGCGCAGGGTATAACCGCATAAACTCTTCTTGCCGGGAACGATATTTTATCAACTGGAAAATCGCATAATCCAACCCCAAGCCGATAAGAAGCGGCAGGAAAATAAGTCCAAATAAATTAAGTTGTATCTTACACAAGGCCAAAAACCCAAACAGGAAACTCCCCCCTAACAGGACGGGAATGAAACAAAGCAATGTTTCTTTTACGTTTCTAAATAATAACCACACAGCTATCAGATTCAACAACAAAGCCAAACAAACTACTGTTATTGCCTCTTTTTTAACGCTTCGCACCAGATTTGTTTGCAACGCAGATCCGGAAATAAAAACAGTTTGTTTTCCATCGGCAAGTTGCGCATAAGTAACTTCATTAGGAACTATATTGACCACCCCATACAGGGTATTTGAAATTTTAACTAACGGATTATACCAAGCGGAAAAATCAAACGAAGAAATTTCGGAAACGTTTTGCAACCACGTCCAAAAAGGAGCAAAGGCCTGCGTATTAAATCCTTTCTGTTGCGCGGCTGTTTGCAAGGAAAGTTGCACGGCATTTTGGCGCGACGAATCCCAAAACTTTTTCCAACGGTTCCAATTTCCTTCTCGGGTTTTGGCGGATACAAAAAGAGTTGCAAGAGGCAACCCATGAGGGACTTTTAAGGATACTAATTCATTGTTAACCAGAGCTTCTTCGGGCGTTTTGCCCAAGGCAAACAGCAAAGCTCCGCGGTTAGATGGGAATAGTCGTTCCGCGATTTGTTTATCTTTCACAAAGGCAGGAGAGGTGGAATTTAAATCGTTCAAGTCGGCACTTACCGACAAATGGGTAATACCCCAAATTCCAAATGCCAGCAAAAGAATACTAACCCAAACCGCCCATCTAAAAGGTAAAGAATTGATCTCGGGCTGGCGGGTTTTCATACCGGAAAAAGCGGATATTCTAAAATAACCGGGTAATACCCGTACAGATATGAAAAAGGCCAAAGACAACGCAATAAGGGCAAACACGGCGATTTGTCTAAACACTTCGATAGAAGAAAACAACAGCGCAATAAAACACATACCCGAGGTTAAGAAATTACACCACAAATGTTTAGATATCTTAGATACGGCAGATTTAGCTTCTATCTTGGTTTGCTGTAAGGCAAAATAAATATAAATAGCATAGTCTACCGATAATCCCACCACTACGCTGCCAAACCCCAATGTAATGCCGCTGATATGCCCGAAAATCAACTGTGTCATCCAAGCCGCCGGCGGAAGAACCAACAAAGGGAGCAAATACACCAGCAGAGCTCTTTTGGTGCGGAAAAAACATATAAAAATAAAGAGGAGACAAATAATCCCGGTTACACTGACAACGAACAAATCCCGTTTAATGAGAGAGACATTTTCCAGCGTATAGCGCATTCCCCCTACAAAAAACGTACGCGCACCCGGTGGCAATGTCGCTTGCCGTTGAGTAAAAAACTGTTGGAGTTTTTGTGCGGCCTTGATATCGGATACCGCGGTAGCGGCATCATATAGCGCGGCCACTTCGTTTCCATGCTCATTGGACAAAAAACCATTTGTATAATTTAATGATTGCACCCCCTGCCCGATTTCGCGCCATTTATTCAATACAATTTCCGTTAAATTAAACGGATCTTGAGCCATTTTTTGAACAGTAAATATACTTTGAAATGAAAATAATTCCTCGTAGTAATTGGCAATTTGCCGGGTAATCACCGGCAAAGAGATTTTTTCTTCGGTTTCTTGTTGAATTTGGGGTGAAAAAAGGCCCGGCAAAGCAGAAAGAACATTTAACACCAAGTTATCCGTCGGCTGCGCCGGGAATTTAATAAAACCGGCCTGAGATAATTCTTCCCGCACGCTCTCCGCTATTTCTTGGGCTTGTTCTTGGGAAGGAGCCTGTGTAATAACAATCAATTTTTGGCTAAGCGGAGAATGTTCAAAAAGGGAAACCGACTGTTTAATCGATTGAGGCACCAATGCCAGTATATTTTCTTCTACCGAGCCGCACCATACTCCTACTATGCCCACCAACATAAAAGCGACAAAACCCGTCAGTTTACCATGCCGGCGCCATATACTCATTGAAATACCTCTGCTGAAAGATCGGGGTTAATTTGTGTTTGATTAAATTTCCACACGATAAAATCACCGGAAGGTTCTTCCATCTTAACTTGTGTCACAACGCGCACGTCTTTTTCATCCAACCACACGGTAATTTTTTTGACTACTTTATGCTCTTTCAACAGCGGCACAAAAGTAATTTTAGAACCGTTAAGCGTAATTTGGTAATTTTTTTGCAAGGAATCAAAATCAAGGGTTAGCCACACTAACATTTCCGCCATGAACATACGTCCCATGGCAGATTCAACGGGCTTTTTAAGCGGACCTTGCAACCGATATACTTTCTCTTTTTCAATTAAAAAGCCATTTTCAAATGGTTTCTTATATTGCCAACGCAGTTTTTGTGTATTTTTATCAAAAGCCAAAGTTCCCTCACTTTGAATGGGTTGGCTCAGTAAAGACAAATGTTTTTCTTCTGTAAAATTACTTTGCAACGTTTGCACCGCGTTAATTTGTTTGGCATAGCTTTGCAACGAGGAAACTTCTTGCTGTGCCCAAGCAAGAGTAAAAAATAATCCCAAAAATAAGCTTAAACCATATTTCATAATGTTTGTGTGGGGGCTTTTCCTTGCCACATAAAAATATAGACGGTAACTTGTGCTAATTTAGTTCCGTTACAAAAAATTTCCCCTCGTACAATGTGGGTATCAAAACATTCATCTATCTTTTCCGATTGAATTGTCAATCTGTCGCCGACGAGAGCCGAAGCAAAAACTTCCATGTCACGCAAGCTTGCCAAATATCCACCGCCATCTATGGTAAGTCCCTTTTGGGTACGTCTGTACGCTTCACACACACCAAAACCTTGTGCCACGAGTTCGCAACAAGTTTCCGGCAGCAAGGTACCATCCGGACGTAAAAACAAGTGATCCGGCCCAATAAGTGCCTCTGCCGCCCCTGTTTTTTCTTGCACATCCAACACCCGGCTCACCCACAACATAGGGGGCCGGTGCGGAACAAGTGAAGTAACTTCAGGATATGTAGCCATATGAATTAAAGTCTTTCTTTGGTTTCCTCGTTAAAAAAATCCATTATTTGTTTTTTGGCCGCTTGCGCCATGTGCAAATGGCCCAACTCGCCGACGTAATCTTTAGGGGACATCACCGGGAACATTTTAAGAACCAAGCGCGCCGGTTCAATCATTATCTTCCCAGCCGGAAGCATTTTTTGGGTACCGGCAATACCCACCGGCACCACCGGTAAATTAAGTTCCTTAGCCAAATAAAACGCCCCGCTTTTAAATCTTGCTTGCGGGTCTTTGCGGGAACCCTGCGGAAAAAATACAATATCGCACCCCTTTTCCACCGCATTTTTGCACCGAGCTAATATTTCCTCGGGTGTCGTTGTTTCGGCATCTATGTAGCCGGCTCCATTCATTACGTAGCGGAAAAACGGCAACTTAAACACCCACCCCTTCGTGATATAAACGATATTATCAAACCCGAAAGCACTAATCGTATACAAATCTATCGCCGACGCATGATTGGCTACAATCACACAACTTCCCGCGGGCCGGGTTTGTTTTTCCACGTGCAAACCTTTACTGGCCAAGCGTGCCAAAAAAACAATCCCGCGAGATTGAATATACACAAATTTACGCACGGCTCTATCCCGGTTGGAAAAGGTGAGCCATAAAAAAGGAGCTGCCAGGATAGTGGAAATAACCAGCCAACCGATTGCAGCCCCTCCAATAACAACGGTGTTAAAACCGGTACGTAAACAATCCATATTATTGATGATGGGTTTTGGCTAGTTTTTCAATAAAATCATATAAATCATTTAAGGTAACGATTGTACGTAAATCATATCCTTGGCGCAAAGTAACACCAAATTTCTGTTCCAATACAACCACCATATCTACCGCATCCAAACTATCCAAGCACAGATCATCTTTCAGTTGAGCCGTAGGCACCAGTTGCTCGTCTTTGAATTCAAACTCTTTTTTAAGAGCTTCATTTGTTTGTTTTATAATTTCTTCTCGTGTTATCACAGGGGTCTCCTAAGAAGTAGCGAACAGTTATTACCACCGATAGCAAAACTGTTCTTCATAATAATTTTTAAAGGGGTATTATTTATTTGTGTGTTATATTGTAAAGGAGCGCATCTCTCATCTACTTGGTTCAAATTACGAGTAGGTAAAATTTGTTGATTTCTTAACATTTCCACACAGGCAATACTCTCTAAACTGCCGCTTGCACCCATCGTATGACCGATATGGCCTTTTAAACTATTGATTTTTAAATTGCGGCCAAATACCTCACGGGCGGCTTGTGTTTCCGCAATATCACCGGCGATAGTGCCCGTGGCATGTGCGTTTAATAAATCCACTTCTTCGGCCTTCACGTGCGCGGATTCCAACGCCCCTTCCATACATTTTTGTAATGTTTCGGCCGAAGGATATGCCATATTTTCCGTTTCGGTATTAGCATAAAAGCCAAGTACTTCCGCCAAAATAGGCACCCCTCGTTTTAGTGCGCTTTGTTTAGTTTCCATAAACACCAAGCCACACCCTTCCGAAACTACAAGCCCGGTCCGCGTAGCGTCAAACGGACGGCATGCCAAGGCCGGATTATCATTAGAATTTTTAGAGGTTGCCTGCATAATATCAAAGCAAGCACTAAACATGGGGTGGTATTCTTCCGTTCCGCCACACAAAGCTTGTGTAACAAGTCCTTGCCGAATAGCCAAAAATCCTAAGCCCATATTCATAAGCCCCGTTGCGCAAGCTTCACTTCCCCCCATAGCGGGGCCGTTTATTTTAAGGGCTTGACATACCGCCGCAAGCGGCGAATGATTCATAATTTGTAAAAAATCGGATGTTTTAATAAGCTCTAAGTGCGCCCCTTGGCTATACTTAGTAAGTTCCATCCACACGGAAATACTATTGAGCGTAGACCCCATAAAAAAGCCAAGTTGTTCGGGTGCTATCTCGTAACCGGCTTGTTTAAGTGCTTCTTGCGCGGCACAGTAGGCATATAAACCCATACGGCTCATGCTGCGGCGGTACTTGCGCGGGATAAAAGAGTAATCGGTATCCGGAACCGTGGCTGCCACTTTTGTATTCACCATGGGCAACGCTTCTAATTCTTGCACGGTATGTATACAATTTTTGGCAGATAACAACCCCTCCCACAGGGTTTGCACACCCGCCCCATAAGGAGAAACTGCCCCCATTCCCGTAATGACTACCGCATTAGAATCGTCCATACTCGTATTATAGCAATTTGCCGGCCGGCCACTACATACAAATTCCGCCGTTTACCTGGAATGCCTGCCCCGTAATATAGGAAGCTTTTTCGGAACATAAAAAGGAAACCAAATGGGCCACTTCTTCGGGGCGCCCTAAACGGTGCAACGGAATGAGTGGCAAAATCTTATCTATGGGTAAGCCCTCTAACATATCCGTCTCAATAAACCCGGGTGAAACCGCATTGACCAAAATATTACGTTTGGCTACTTCGGCTGCCAGGCTGCGTGTAGCCCCCACAATACCGGCCTTAGCCGCCGAATAATTGGTTTGCCCCGGTACCGGAGCATGGGCCGCAGAAGAAGCAATATTCACAATCCGGCCTTGTTTGGCGCGGATCATAGCCGCTAAAACGGCCTTTGTAACATTATGAAACCCACCCAACACCGTAGACAACACATCCGTCCACTCTTTATCTTGCATAAAAATAAGCAAATTATCTTTGCGGATCCCCGCATTGTTAACCAAAGCATAAGGAGTTTGCTTAGCCAAAAGCGGATTTAAGGCCTCTTGCACCGCTTTTGCGTCTGCCACATCAAAGGGAAGCAGGGTGCAATGAGCCCCCATATCTTCTATGATTTTTTGTGCTTCTTGGGCGGCTCCATGATTGGAATGATAATTCAACCAAATATCAAAACCATCTTGAGCGAGCTGTTTGGCAATGGCTAAACCGATTCCGCGGCTGGCACCTGTAACCAGGGCAATCTTTCGGGGGGATGTCATGTGTTGTTCTCCTTAAAAAGTCTATATTACTATGATAACTAAAATGAATTAATAAGACAACTTTTAACCCCGCCGGAAAGTATATTCCGGCGGGGTTTATTCAGTATCTAATCTTTTACTTATCTTCCGTTACGCCAACGGCGTTCTATTTCCTGCATCAACGTGTAATCTTTTTTCTTCGTTGAATAGGAACGCCTACTCGTAGAGCGCGTGGTGCTGGAACGCGTGCTGGTAGGACGCGTAGTGGTAGAGCGCGTGGTCGTAGAATAGGATCCCGCACGCTGCGTATACGTTACCGGCCGCGTCGTTGTAGAACGAGTGGTTGTCCTGCTACGAGTCGTAGGACTCGTCGTATACGTTACCGGTCTCGCAGTGGTAGACCGCGTAGTCGTGGTTGTTCTGGTACGAGTGGCAGGGCTCGTTGTATACGTTACCGGCCGCGTCGTTGTAGAACGAGTGGTTGTAGAGCGCGTAGTCGTAGAATAAGTTCCTGTGCGCTGATACGTTACCGGGCGCCCATTCGTCTTTGTAGACGTATTTTGCGGTTGATAAGAAGTTCTTTGTGTTCCGTACGGATAAGAAACTTGTTGCTTCTTATACTGATAATTTGTCCGTTGATAAGAAGGTTGTTGTTTCTTAGGCTGATAAGACGGTTGGTACGTTCCAGATTGGTAAGAAACGTTTTGTTTCCTTGTCTTAGACGCATGAGGAGCGGCACTTTCTCCACCAAACATATACCGCACACCCGCATGTAAGCCCCAACCGCTTAACTTATCACCTTTTTCATACGTACCTAAAGCATGCCAATATAAATTATCGGCCACTTGTACACTGGCTCCCGCGGCAACCTCAATTCCTTTACCATTTAAGGAAGTTTTCGTGGAAGCGCCGCCGTATGACACTTTGCCTCTCCCGGCAAATTCCCGGTTATAAGCCAGTTCCACAAGCGGTTCTATTAACAAACCGTTGTTCAGTTTTCCTTTGTACGAAAGCAGGATGGCCGCGCGGCCTGTAATATGATTTTCAGCCGCATAAGATAGATTCCCCACGCCATTGGTTACAGGCGTACTATCGGATCCCGCATGCATATAAGCAAGTTCCGCTTTCGGTTCCAGTTTTAGCCCGTGATCAATTTCGTACGTTTTTCCTGCTTCTGCGCTGGCAGCTAATAAATTACGGTTGCTATCAAACTTCAACACCGTGCTGCTTGCCGTGCGTGTTTTGTTTTCAATCTTAGTCCAGAAGTTACGCGCCGCCAAATCAACAAACCAACCGGTCTCATTGGCTAAGGTCGCATAGACACCAACTGCCGGCGCAGTACCTTCTCCGCTGTTACTTTCTCCGTTGCTATTCTTGGTTTTGATAGAAGGTGCCATTATGTATCCTATCATGACACCCGCGTAGAGCTTCGTCGGTTCATCGGCGTCAAAAAGCCAATCATACCCAGCCTCTACCCCAAACAAAGACATATCTGTTTTAAGCAAGTCGTTGACCGTCATATCTTTGTAATACGAGCGAGCCCAAATACCTTGCTTATGTCCCAGTTCGTCCATATCGCGCAGTTCACCCATACGTTTATTAAGCGAATTCATCCCCGTCCGAGCTATAACCGCATTTAACATGGGAATGCTAGCCATCGTTTTCATGGCATCACTAAATTCGCCCGTGGACCGCAAATAATAGTCCGGGTTGCCGTCATCTTGGAACAGTTTATACACATACCCGCCTTCGTCCCATTGTCCGCCGACCAGATTAAATGTACCATTTCCGGTAGCGGTATCCGAAATATCTACCAGTTTGATGCCGTCGCCGGTTGTTGCCTGGGCAGTGGCAGCGGTGTTGTGTAACGCCAACGTCGCATTGCCGTTATAACTGTCCGTAATTTGTAATTGGTCTGCCGTTTGGTTTTGTAAATTAACGCCCATTGAAATAAGCGCCCCATTGGCAGACAGATTCTCTACAGCCACTGTGCTGGGGGCATTGTTTCCAAAGTGGAAAGTACCGTGACCTAAATTGGTAGTACCGCCAAGAGTATTATTACCATATACGTAGAGGTGTCCATTCCCCGAGTAATTGTTAAGTATGCCGCCGGCGGACAAATTAACTCTACCGCTATTGGTAACATCCGTAGCAGAACCGCCATTGTTGATGAACTGAGTTCCACCGACTTTTATGGTTGCACTATTGGCCGTACCACCCGTTACAATTACCTGACTGCCGCCATTATTTACCGTTGTATTATTGGCGGTTGCACTGAAAACGTATTGTTCCCCGCCGGAATTTACAATCGTACCACTGGCAATCGCCCCAACTCCCAAGTGTTGGGAAGCGGCATTGAGTACTGTATCGTTGGCAACCCCGCCGTTATAAACCTGTTGAGTACCACCGTTAAAAATCGTATGGTTGGCATCTCCACCTACAAGCTGGGTACCTTCAAATATCGTGGTGCTATTGGCTTCTCCTCCAATGCCAATTGTTTGACTTCCCCCACTACTTACAATAGTACTATTGGCTACACCGCCGACAAGTTGAGAACCATGAGCACTCACAACCGTGTTGTTTGCCGTAGCACCATCTAAAATCACTTGCGACCCGTAGGCATCTACATGTACGCCGTTGGCCACACCGCCGGAAGATATAACTTGGCTGCCCCGCTCCGCTATCAGCCCGGTGATTGTTCCTCCGCTGGCAACCCCGCCGGAAAGGATGGTTTGGATCCCGCCGCCGTTAACGGTGGTATCGATGGCTGTTCCGCCTTCGCTGACCAGTTGCACACCGCCACTATTTACAGTGGTATCACTTGTTACACCCACGGTATATAAAATCTGCGTTCCGCCGTCATTTACTTGCACACCGGAGGTATATCCGTTCAACCGCACTACTTGTGAAGCGCCGTCCCCGATAGTCGTCCAGAACGCAGCACCGTTACTTTCTACATATTGCACGGTGCCTTCTCCCATCGCACTATTGTAATAAGCGCTACCACCGGCTAATACTTGGCTACCGCCTTGATAGATACTGGTATACCATGCTTCACCGCCAGTAGAAATATACTGCCAACCGCCACTACTTAAGACGGTATTACTGGCCACGCCACCATTACTGATTATTTGGCTACCGCCACTGTTAATCACTGTACTGTTAGCTACACCGCCGTTACTGATGATTTGGCTACCGCTTGCGTTAATAATGGCATTATTGGCCACACCGCCATCATTAATTATTTGACTACCGTTTTCGTTGATAACGGTATTATTGGCCAGGCCGCCATCATTGATTATTTGCCGACCATTGGCATAGATAGTTGTATCATCCGCCACGGCCCCGTTAACCGTTTGAACACCGCCGGCAGATATTTGTGTATCCGTGGCCGTAGCCCCTGCGTAAAGGATTTGCGAACCTCTTACTGTTGCACCGGTGGCCGATCCGCCATTAAAAACTTTTTGGTAGCCACCTGCTTCTATCAAAGTACCTGCTGCAATTCCGCCGGACACGTCTTGCGTACCTTGATTGCTTACGATTGTATTACTGGCTGTACCACCGGTTTGGACTACTTGTTGGCCGCCATCGCTGACAATTGTTCCATAAGCCGTTGCACCGCTATACACGCGCTGTCTTCCTGCATAACCGATAATGACATCACTAGCAGTAGCACCTATCTCAATAGCTTGGCTTCCGCCGGATCCTATTATACCCCCGCTAGCCGTTCCACCGTATGAAATGACTTGAACAGAGCTTGTACCGGACACCGTAGTATTATTTGCCACGCCGCCGGAAGAAACGTGTTGCACACCTCCCGCACTGACGTACGTATTATTGGCCACACCACCACTACGTACCATTTGGTAGCCATTATTTTTTATTTGCGCATTATTGGCAATACCACCACTAAAAACATCTTGTCCGCCACCGGATAAAACTGTACCGTTGGCCGTTCCACCCGTTCCGACTCGCTGACCGGCACCGGTATAAACAATCGTATCATCCGCAATACCGCCGGTAGATACCCATTGTACTGCACTGTTGGCCAATAATTCCACCCCGGAAACATACCCAAACACACGTTGTGAACCGTACGAACTGACGGTTACATCATAGGCCGATCCACCCGCATTGATTACTTGTGAACCACCGGAGTTGATCGTCGTTGAGTTTGCGTTTCCGGCTACTTCTTGCAAACCGCCGTTATTGATTGTGGCATGGTTGGCGACCCCACCGGCGTAAATAGATTGATAGCCGTCACTATTGATAGTAGTGTGATTAGCCGTACCGCCACTTAACACATACTGGCTACCACCTAAAACGGTATTTTCGTCAATCACACCATCTGAAACGTAATAATTTCCACCGGGATCTACGATCGTTCCGTTTATGATAGCCCCCGCTGCGGCATATAAATTTCCGCCATCCATAACGGTATTGTTATTGGCCGTGCCGCCGTTTGATACATATTGATTACCACCACTCAATACACTTGTATAGTTTGCACTACCACCGGTCAAAATGGTTTGTGAACCGCCCGAACTGACTGTTGTACTAGTTGCTTGACCACCGCTTGAAACAATTTGATGTCCGCCGTTGCTGATACTGGTGCCACTTACAGAACCGCCATTAAAAATATTTTGCTGGCCGCCGGAGCTGATTATTGTATCACTTGCTTTACCGCCGTTCCAAACATTTTGCTGTCCGCCGCTATAAATAACCGTACCGGTTGTTCTGCCTCCGTTGTTAAGACTTTGTACCCCGCCGGCATACACGTATGTGCTTACTGCTGAACCGTTGTTGTTAACCGATTGTGAACCGCTGTTGCTAATGTACGTATTACTTGCAACACCACCGGCCAGGATAGTCGCATGTCCACCGGAATTGATAATTGTACTGTTTGCAACACCACCGCCGGAAATGATCTGAGCAGCCCCACTGTTGATCGTTACGTGTGTCGCCGTACCACCATAAACGTGTTGTTGCGTATTACCACCGACACCACTCATGGTCACATTGTTTGCCGAACCGCCGGCAGAAATGGTTTGGAATCCGCCATTGTTAACAGTTACATTTTCTGCTACACCGCCACTTAAAATCTGTTGCGCAGCCGTGGTGCCGGTAACGGTTGTGTTTGTTGCCGAGCCGCCATTGCTGACAGTTTGATATCCGCCACTCACAGTTGTAGAATCTGCTACACCGCCTAATAAAATGTTTTGCCGACCGTTCCTAACGATTGTCCCGATTGCCTGGCCACCGTTTGAAACATATTGATAACCGCTATTGGTAATTGTTGTACTTGTTGCAACACCACCGGACAAAACGTCTTGGATACCTCCGCTTACCTTGACATTGAATGTAGAGCCGGCATTGTCTTGCAAACCACCGGAATGGATAATTGTGCTATTTGCCAAACCGCCAAAGTATACAGATTGATAGCCGCCGCTGTTTATAGTAGTATTATTGGCTATGCCACCGGATAAAACATATTGATAAGAACTATCGTTTAATGTAGTATTATTATCTATGGCACCGCTTGAAACATATTCGCTACCGTTGGAATTGATTATCGTACCATTAATTACGGCACCACTTACGACGTGTACAGCACCACCATTATCTACTGTGTTATGATTGGCAGAACCGCCGCTTGAAACAAATTGATGAGCTCCATTCGTAACGGAAGTATAGTTAGCCGTACCGCCGCTTGTAATAAACTGTGACCCGCCGCTGTTAACCAGTGTACTGTTTGCAACGCCACCGTTTGAAATAATTTGCGAACCGCCACCGCTGACAATTGTATGATTCGCAGTACCGCCATTTGAAATAATTTGTGAACCGCCGGAGCTAATATGAGTACTGATTGCCGAACCGCCGTTTGAAATGTGTTGCTCGCCGCCAATATTAATGATTGTACTTGTCGCAAGCCCGCCGGCCAAAATGTTTTGTCTGGCACTGACGCCACTTAACATTGCTACAAATGCACTACCTCCTACATCCTGAAGGCCATAACTGTTTATAAATGTACTGTTGGCTAAACCGCCATAAGATACAATTTGGTGGCCGCTGGAGTTTACTGTGGTGCTGTTGGTTATACCGCCGTTTAAAACATATTGTACACCACCGCTGTTTAGTGTAGTACCGTTAACGGTTGCACCGCTTGAAACATATTCACTACCGCCGGAATAAACCACATCGCCATTAACTATGGCACCGTCTGCAACAAATAAGTTACCGCCTTCATATACGCTATTATGATTGGCGGTAGCACCACTTGAAATGTATTGATTGCCACCGTTTAAAATATCGGTATAATCTGCACTACCACCACTTAAAATAGTTTGTGAACCGCCGGAGCTGACGATTGTGCTAACTGCATGACCGCCATTGGAAACGGTTTGCTGGCCACCAGAACTAATGGTAGTGTTACTTGCACGCCCACCATTGAAAATGTTTTGCTGACCACCGGAATTAACGGTTGTACCACTTACGTCTCCGCCGCTATAAATATGTTGTTCGCCACCGTTATAAATATGGGTACCAATTGTAGTCCCACCGTTATTAATTTTTTGTATCCCGCCGGCATACACGTATGTGCTTACTGCTGAACCGTTGTTGTTAACCGATTGTGAACCGCTGTTGCTAATGTACGTATTACTTGCAATACCACCGGCCAGGATAGTCGCATGTCCACCGGAATTGATAATTGTACTGTTCGCGACACCCCCGCCGGAAATGATCTGAGCAGCCCCACTGTTGATCGTTACGTGTGTCGCCGTACCACCATAAACGTGTTGTTGCGTATTACCACCAACACCACTCATGGTCACATTGTTTGCCGAACCGCCGGCAGAAATGGATTGGAATCCGCCGTTGTTAACAGTCACATTTTCTGCTACACCGCCACTTAAAATTTGTTGTGTAGCCGTGGTGCCGGTAACGGTTGTGTTTGTTGCCGAGCCGCCATTATAAACAACTTGTCGCCCCCCACCAATGACTGCCGTGCTAATAGCATGACCGCCGGAATAAATTCCTTCTAAACCGTTTGTATAAACACTCGTTCCTTGCGTAGTCCCATATACGTACACGCTGATTCCCGAAGATGCTTGCAAATTGTTACTTGTCTGCCCGGCCTCTACTATAATTTCTGCCCCATGTACCGGAAGTGGTATATTGTTAGCCAACATGGCCCCTATGGTAGCCGTATAAACAGCGCGCCGTCCGCCATCATAAATACGCGATACGATACGGTATCCCATTCCATGGCTGGATACACAGCACGAGCTTACTACCGCTGCGCTGCAGCTAGAACAATATTCTTGCTCCAACGCTTGCACGCAAGCACTGGAATAAATATTCTCAATTTTAGGGGCATGGTTAGACATTATTTATTCTCCTGTTTTTTGTTCTTGGGGGCAGTCAAATGATGATCTTTCATAAGTTGCTTAATATGTCCAATGACTTGCTTACCCGTAATCAAACGGGTGCATTCAAATTGGCGGTCTGTGCCTTTAAACTTCGGGCACCAAAAATAATCATAGTGATCAAAATTGCAATGGATATCATCCCAACAGCCGTTACAACCATGGGAGTTAAACACACGGTAGGGCGTGTAAAATTCGCATATTGGCAAAGAAAATCCGCTAATTAAAATCACCGGCACATGTGTACACCAGGCCAACCATGAAAGACCTGAGCCGAGGCCTATAAAGAAATCGGCATGCTCCAACAGTTCAATGCGTTCCTGCAACGGTCTGGCTCCGGTAAAATCTTCCGCTTCGTGCGGCATACGGTTCCATGTAAAATTGGAGCCGGTTACAGCGTCTTTATCAATACATAACACGCGGTAACCCAACTCTTTTAAATAGTGCACTACTTGTTCCCACCCGAAGCCATTGTTCCACATTTTAGCCTGAGAGCTGGCCTTGGTGGCGATACACACATAACGCTCTTTGATTTTACGCGGGCTACCCAGTTTTACCCGAGGGGCTTCTTCGCGCGGATCTACTCCTAAAATAAATCCGGCCGTCCGGTGCAACCCCACTTTGCGGAAATCAATGGGCTGATTAGTTGTATTTCCCCGGAAGAACAAACCCAACATGTAGCTGGCATACGGTTTTTCAAACCGCGGTTTGCCGGGCAAATGGGTAAAAAACAAATTAGGATATTGGGCTTCAAAAATTTCCGCCATATTGTGAGCCATGGCTACTTCCGCCACGCACTGATGTTTTTCTTGGAAACGATTGGCATACGTCATCCAGCCGATCGTATCTCCCAACGTACCGACGGGAAATTTCAATTGTACTTCTTTGCCTTTCAAACTAAGGGTGTGGTTTAAAACCGGGGTTTTCTTTCCGCGTTCCCATACACGAATACGGAAAGGAATATAATATTTCTTCGTGCTTAACACCCACCCTTCATCCGCATCACAAGCAAAAATAATATTGTCTGTTTCATCATCTTCAATCTGTACGTGCCATTTTCCTTTGGGTAGTAATACCCGGGCCCCATCGTTAAAATCAAAACGAATACCCATAGGTCCTTCTTGAGTCGGAATTGCCGGAATGTCTATCAAAAAAGGATTTTGCGGATTTGGTTTTTGCTCGCTATTTACGGCAGCGGTTACATCTTGTGGGGCCTGACTAGCAGAAGCAGCAGTTGCCACTCCTTGAGATTGTATAGATGATTGAATAGAAGTATTATTCACTTGCGGGGTTTTTTCTTCCGGCATATGGTTCCTCTTTTTTTTAGAATACACGCAACCCTGGTTTGCGCGCGTACGATATCTCCCTTCATTGTATCATAAAAAATATGAGAATACACAATTTTAAAATAAAATATTCCGCTTAGACCTAGGCGCCGAGTAGGTCCAAAGGCCCTTGTTTCCCTTGTACATATTCCATACACTATAATAAAGGGTTATATATTATGAGAAAAAATTTATACCTATTATCTATTTTTGTGTTGTTTACCGTTGTCCCCCTCCGGGCACAAACCGGCAATGCGCTTGTGCCTGCCGGAAAAAGCCTTGCCGCAGGCGTTCGAGCAACGTCTCGTTTACCCGCTGCCGGACAAGCTACGCTTGTTTCTACGGAAAAAGTTACTCACTCCGCAGCTAACGCACAACGTGGCGCAAAAGCAGCGGCGGACATGGCTGCCGGCCACCCTCACACATCCGTCGGATCGGCTCCGTCTGCCAATACTTTCAACCCGGGTAACGGGAATTCTGCTTTAAATACGGCCCGTATCCAACCGCCATCCTCCATGCCGAAAATTGATTTTCCTGCCCAAGCGGCCCCAAATTTCAGGCCGGCACAATGGGCACAAGATTTAATTACACCGGACACACCGGTCCAAATTGCCACAACGCTCAAATTGCTGGCTACGCATTGGAACCACATCCGTGTCTCTAAATCCAAATTTACCGAAGAACAACTGGCCCGGGTAGACGAAGCCGAAAAATACTTTTTAAGTTTAACACCCGAACAAGCCAACGATATCAACGTTATTTCTTCCGCCGAATTCCGGGGGAATGCCATGGTACTCCGCTCACCCACAGCTACTCAGTATGGTTATTTTTTTACGGGGTACCGCCTTCAAGAGGAATACATGAATCGTGTTCCTAATGAATCAGGATATATCCCCGTCTATATTGGTGAACCCAAAAACGGATTTGGCAGGTGGGATATGCGCTCCTTAATACCATCCCCCAACAAAACCAACCGCCCGATTTTTGTACAACTGGATATCCATGGAGGAATCAATTCGTTGGAAAGATTTCATGCCGGGATCAATATCTCCCGCACGATATCTACGGAAGAAATTGTACGCGCCATGCAAGACTTACGCCAACTGACCGGAGCCCCCGAAGTTAATCTTTTTGTAGACTCCTGTTGTACAGGTGGATTTTTAGATGAATTTGAAGCGTTGCCTTTATCCCAGCGCCAAGGTATCAATGTATTTGTTCCAACGGGAGCCGGCCAATGTACCGCGCTATCAGCTACGGTCCATTATCGTACGCATACACCGGGAAACGACATTGCCAAGGACCTGGTAGAGAAAATGATTAGGCAAATCATAGAGGGACACATTATGCCTTAAGCCAATATTGCCGGGGAATCTTTTAATCCGCTGCAACTAGCCATTCAACAAGCCAATAAATCAGGGGACTATCGTTTAGCCGACCTTTTGGGAAATACATTTAATTTGCAAAAGACCAAACGTCACGCACCGGGTTCTTCCCTCAGCAAGGATGAAAGCCTCCGCTACTTTATCGCCCGCGTGGCGTATGAAGAAGGGACGGCCCGGTTTGGCACCCTGTTTGAAGGAAGCGACTACTTCAAAAAGGCCATGCAAAACCTAAAAGACGCTTGGGCCGCACATTATAACATTCCCCCCGAAGAATGGATTTTTGAAGAAAGGTTTTTTGACGGAAGATTCGGTCATAAACCGCTTAAATAAGGGTTTTAGAATATGAACAAAAGGTTACATTTGTTATTTATATTCACATTCGTTACAGTTTTCCCGCTTTGGGCGCAAAACGGTAGTGGTATTATTCCAGCCACCACCTTACTTGCGGGTTTTGATTACCAAATCAAGGTCCCTGCGTTACGTTAAGGCAACTAAATAAATGGATTTATTTTCCTTGTTTTGCCAAGTATTTCTCTAAAATTCCGGCAGCACACTTTACTTTATCCGCACACGCGCGATGTTGGTAATAATCCGCGGTACGTTTGTCCGGCGTGGGAGAAGAAGGGCCCGGAGCTAACCCCAGCAGTTCCCGGCAAATAATAGAACCGTTTTCGTCCTTAAACTCTTTACACAGTTCTTGCACACGCGCGTAAAAAGCGGCCTTAGCAGCATGGTCTGTTGGGTCCTTAGGCGCATATTTTAACGATAGGGCCATACACATACCACTTACTGCCCCACACACTTCGCGTTGACGGCCCAGGCCGCCGCCAAAACAGGCCGATACCGTGCGGGCCATATCCTGGCTCATACCCAGTTCATCCGCAAAAGCGCACAAAACAGCTTGCGCGCAATTATGTCCGTCCAGAAATAATTGTTTCGCTTTTTCTGCTTTACTCATGTTCATATCATACCATAAAAAACCCCGCACCTGGCGCGGGGTTTAAATTATTCTTCTTCGGCTTCGTTGGCACGCTCGGTACGTTTACGTACCAAGTGTGACAAAATCTTTTTACGTAGCCGAATAGAAGAAGGTGTAATTTCGGCCAGTTCGTCCGGCGCAATATATTCTACCGCCTGCTCCAAGCTCATCACCCGCGGCGGCGTAAGCACATAAGATTCATCACTGGCTTTGCTGCGCATATTACTTAAATGTTTTGCTTTACACGGGTTAACGACCAAATCGTTAGAGCGGGAATTTTGCCCCACAATTTCTCCTGCGTACACTTTTACGCCGGGCCCTAAAAAGAGCTCGCCGTTATCTTCAAGCGCAAATAGCGCATACGGGGTAGTCTCGCCGTCTTCTTTGGCAATTAACACCCCGTTACGGCGTAAATCGGGCAAGTTTACTTTGGGATAATATCCGTGGAAACTGTGGTGCATAATACCCGTACCGCGCGTATTAGTTAAGAATTCATTTTTAAAACCAATCAACGCGCGGGAAGGGATCAAGTATTCCAGCCTCAATCGTTCTTCCCCTTCGGAAACCATATTTTCCAGTTTGGCGGCACGAGTTCCTAAAGAAGTAAACACCGCCCCTTGATATTCCGAACGGATGTCCAAAATCAAATATTCCATCGGCTCTAAAATTTGACCGTTTTCTTCTTTATAGATTACTTCCGGCGAAGACACTGCCAATTCAAACCCTTCCCGGCGCATATTTTCAATAAGAATAGTCAAGTGTAGCTCTCCGCGTCCGTAAACTTTAAATTTCCCTTCGCCTTCCAGTTGTTCCACTTTGAGCCCAACGTTTGTTTGAGCTTCTTTTTCCAAGCGGTTTTTCAAGTGCCGGCTGGTAACAAATTTACCTTCTTTACCGGAGAACGGACTATCGTTAACCATAAAGTCCATAGACATCGTGGGTTCATCAATGGTAAGCGGCGGGAGTGCCTTTAATGCATCCGGACGACAAAGGGTATCCCCCACGTCTACACCTTCCAACCCGGCAATAGACACAATATCCCCCGCCTCGGCACTTTCTACTTCCACCTTACCAAGCCCCAAAAACCGTTCAATCTTAGCGGCTTTGGCTTGTGTAACGGAACCGTCTTGGTGCATAAGTGCAACGGGCTGCCCTTTTGTAATTTTTCCTGCCAAAATGCGGCCAATTCCCACGTGGCCCAAAAAGTTATTGTAGTCCAACATCGTTACCTGCATTTGAAGCGGCGCATCCGGCATGGCTTCCGGCGCGGGCACATGAGATAAAATAGTATCCAAAATCGGTGCAATATCTTTCCCTTTTTCTTCCATCTTATAACTGGCCCAACCGTCCCGCCCGGAAGCATAAATAATCGGGAAGTCCAACTGGGCATCGGTCGCACCCAATTCCATGAACAAATTAAAAACTTCATCAATGACTTCGCTGGGACGTACATGGTCGCGGTCCATCTTATTGATCACTACAATCGGTTTTAAACCAAGTGCTAACGCCTTACGCAACACAAAACGCGTTTGCGGCATAGGCCCTTCTACCGCGTCTACCATCAAAATGGCGCCGTCCACCATACGAAGCACCCGTTCCACCTCACTACCGAAATCGGCGTGGCCGGGCGTATCTACAATGTTAATGGTATGGCCCTTATAGCCGATAGAGGTACATTTAGCTAAAATGGTGATTCCGCGTTCGCGCTCCAAGGGATTGGAATCCAACACCGTATCTTGGGCTTGATCCTCTTTTACTTTAAATTCACCGGCAAATTTTAATAAGGCATCCACCACTGTGGTCTTGCCGTGGTCCACGTGAGCAATAATAGCTACATTACGTACATCTTGACGGGTATGAGTCATAATCCTAGATTTTATTTCCTTACATAATTTCCACAAAAAAGCCCGCTCACAGCGGGTAGGCACAAAGCCGGCTTCGCGGCTGGCACTTCACTTGTAGATTATTTATATTTTAGTATTTTTTGAGTAACTTTGCTTAAAAACCTATGATACAACTTTCCAAATTTTTTATAATAACGGTATGGAACGATTATTGGAAATGGTTGGCGTGTTGGCCATGTTATATGTGGCGTATGCCCTCACTTTAGGAAAATGGAATTACGATTCCCCCACCACCCGCGAAAAACGCAAAGAAGAGCTTAAACACGCGGGGTTGTCTTCGCAATTTTATTTTATGAATGCGGGAACGCTATTAGTTTTAGCACTAGCCAGTGCCGGTACGTTTACGTTTTATTGGTTGTACAAACAATGGCAATGCGTGCATACCGGGTTCAAACGCGCCGGGCGCATGACCTTGCACGGCAACGCTTTTTGGCGGGCCGTAGCCGGCATTTGGAGCTTTTTTGCCTTGGGAGAACTTATCAACCGCACGTGTGAATATACACACAAGGAAACTTCCTGGCCGGCTTTTTTATGGGGAACGGTATGGATCGTTGGATTGGCTTTAATTCTTTCCCCGGCAGAATATATTTGGAAAATAATCGGCTATGTGCTTTTTTGCGTAACACCCGTTGTTTTTCAACGGCGTATTAACACGCTTACGCGCGAATATCTACCGCTCTTTCCGCGTGCCATAGAATTGGCCGCCACACTCATAGGAGCTATTTGTGCAGCGGCCATTTTCATGTTATTCAAATTCTATAACCGGTAAATCAACGGCTCCTCATGGATTTACTTCTTTCAATACATCCAAAGAATTAAATAATATACCATCGCCGGCCTCTTTGCCATACAACACTCTTCCGGTATGCTCTTTATAAGAGATATAGACATTTGCCTTCCACCCGGCCCATAACCGTTGCGCCGTTTGGCTTTCCATGGAATAGCGGTCCCAACGGATCCCATCCGTAGTGACTTCCAATTCTTTAGGGTTCGCCGGGTCGTCCACCCTAACAAGCACCCCGCGCCTGGCTAATATCTGCTCTTGGGTGAGGTCCATCTCTCTCAACAACCGACGCAAGCCATTGTATTTGGTTGCCAAAGCTGTACCGCGGCTTTCCTGCAAACTAATCCAACCGCCTTGACGAAGATCCAACACGAATACATCCTTGGGATAGAGGGCATTTTTTTGCTGGGCCAACACAAAGAATCCTTTGCCGTCCCCGTGGTGACTTGCGGCAAACGCTTCAAACACAGCATCCTGGGCCGTACCGCCATCTACCACCGGAACGTCTAAAAGTTCAACAACCGTCTCAAAATTCGGTACAAAATATCCTCGGAAAGATTTGTTGGGGTTAAAAGCGTCGCTTAACCAAACATCCCAATATTCTACGGGAACTTGGGCCTGATCTGCGTATTCTTTCAATTGTTGTGGGAAATTATAAAAATATCCCGGCAAAGATACTTGCTCAATTTTTTTAGATAACGAAGCAGGTAAAAGAATACGCTTAGATTTGTAAGGAATACTCGGAGACATTGTAGCAACTGCCGCGATAGAAGACGGTTGGCCCAGCGGACGCACCGTTCGTAACACCTCAAATCCTGAGCGGGTATTACACATAATGCTGAGTTTCCTGCCAAATTGCCCGGCAGCTTTAGCCCCCTCTTCCAAAACCTGAGCGTGAGCGACCGATGTTACCAATAAGAAAACTGCCGCCAAACTTATTTTTCCCAAATTCATAAAATAGTAACATCCTCCTTATTAAACGACTCTATAACTGTATTATGTAAAAAAATTTACAAGCGTTGCAAGGGCCAAAAGGCCCAAGTTAGCTTGGGCCCTTTCTCCTATAAAAATGAGGGTTGAGCGGAAAGCTCAACCCTCATAAGGCATGAATTTGTATTTTACTTAGCTTGCGCAATGGCTACGGCTAATGCAACCGTCGCACCTACCATTGGGTTGTTACCCATACCGATCAAGCCCATCATTTCCACGTGAGCCGGTACAGAAGAAGAACCCGCAAATTGCGCATCACTGTGCATGCGGCCCATGGTGTCGGTCATACCGTAAGAGGCAGGGCCGGCGGCCATATTGTCCGGGTGTAAAGTGCGGCCTGTACCGCCTCCGGAGGCGACGGAGAAATATTTTTTACCGTTTTCGGTAGCCCACTTTTTATACGTACCGGCTACCGGGTGTTGAAAGCGGGTAGGATTGGTGGAGTTACCGGTAATGGAAACATCTACCCCTTCGTGGCGCATAATGGCAACGCCTTCGTTTACATCATCGGCGCCGTAGCATTTTACTTTGGCGCGATCGCCATCAGAAAATGCTTTTTCGCTCACGATTTTCAACTCACCCGTTTTATAGTTATATTCGGTTTCCACGGAAGTGAAACCGTTAATGCGGGAAATAATGTACGCGGCATCCTTACCCAAGCCGTTTAAAATAACGCGCAAGGGCTCTTTGCGTACTTTGTTAGCGGTGCGGGCAATACCGATCGCCCCTTCCGCCGCCGCAAAACTTTCGTGTCCGGCCAAAAAGCAGAAACATTTGGTTTCTTCGCGAAGCAACATCGCACCCAAATTACCATGTCCCAAACCTACGGCACGTTGATCGGCTACGGAGCCGGGGATGCAAAAACTTTGCAACCCTACACCGATTTGTTCGGCGGCTTCGGCAGCCGTTTTTACACCTTTCTTAAATGCAATCGCCGCACCGACTGTATAGGCCCAGACGGCATTTTCAAAAGCAATGGGCTGAATGCCTTTTACAATGGCTTCCACATCAACGCCTTTTTTGGTGCAGATTTCTTTGGCTTCTTCCAAAGACTTAATACCGTTTTCTTTGAGTACGGCATTGATTTTATCAATTCTTCTTTCGTATCCTTCAAAAGTAATCATATCGTTTTCTCCTCGGGCTTACTCTTTGCGCGGGTCAATAACTTTAACGGCTTCGTCAAAGCGACCATATTTGCTGATGTTCTTTTCATAGGCCGTTTTGGGATCTTCGCCTTTCTTGATAGCGTCCATCATTTTGCCCAAGTTGACAAATTGATAACCAATGATTTCGTCGTTTTTGTCTAAACCGATCTTCAGCACATATCCTTCCGCCATTTCCAAATAACGCGGTCCTTTGGCTTCGGTACCATACATCGTGCCGATTTGGCTGCGGTGGCCTTTACCCAAATCTTCCAAGCCGGCGCCGATAGCTAGTCCGTCGTCGGAAAAAGCACTTTGCGTACGACCGTAGACAATTTGCAAGAAAAGCTCGCGCATGGCAGTGTTAATAGCGTCGCAGACAAGGTCGGAATTTAACGCTTCTAATAACGTTTTGCCGGGCAAAATTTCCGCAGCCATCGCAGCGGAATGTGTCATGCCGGAGCAACCTAAGGTTTCCACCAAAGCTTCTTTAATAACACCGTTTTTAACGTTTAAGGAAAGTTTGCAGGCACCTTGTTGCGGGGCACACCAACCAATCCCGTGGGTAAAACCGCTCACGTCGGAAATTTGTTTGGATTTGACCCATTTTCCTTCTTCGGGAATCGGGGCCGGATCGTGCTTAGCGCCTTTGCAGACGCGGCACATATTCTGTACTTCTGTGGTACATTTTTCGCAGCTCATGAAAGTCTCCTATCTGAAAATAAATATCTTATATATTTTACTAAAAATATCTGCTCTGCGTATCTCTGCCGCTTTTGCTACAATAAAAGAAGGAATTTTTTATGAACGTTTCTTTGGATAAAAAACATCTTCCTACCAGCACATTTGCTTGCGGCCCCGCGCAAAGTTTACCTTCGCAGCGGAATGCGTGTTTATATGAAACTCGTTTTGAACGCAGCCACCGCGCGCCGGATATTTCTACCTACGGTCTTTACAAAGAAACGGAAGAAAATTTACGTCAATTGTTAAATATCCCTTCCGATTATACCGTTTTATTTTTCCCCGGCGGGGCAACTGCCGCCATGGAAGCTGTTTTATGGAGTTTAACAAGGCAAAGTGTCAGCGGACTTAACATGGGAGCGTTTAGCCGTTTGTGGAGTCAAACGCTGGCGCAACGTTTACCCGATGTAACAAAAGATTTTCAAACCGTCCATTTGATTCCGCATCAATTACCCAACCCACAAACCAGCTTAATTATTCTGACACCCAACGAAACTTCCACCGGGGTACAACTGCCGGATGATTTCTTGTCGGACGTTTGGCAACACCGCGGTACGGACACGTTAGTGGCGTGGGATACTACTTCGTGCGCCGGCGGGCGTATATTGCCGGCAGATATATATGACGTACAACTGTTTGCCTTACAAAAATGTTTTGCTGCCGGTGGCGGAACGTGCGCGCTGATTTTGAGCCCCCGGGCGGTAGCACGTGCAAAAGAAATGTCCGACAAACGGTCTATTCCCTATTTTTTAGATCTATCGCAAGCCGTTACGTTTGCCGGCCCCAAACACCAAACACTTAATACACCTTCCACCATTAACATTTGGCTCACAAATGAAGCCTGTAAATTTATGCTGGCTAATGGCCGACTGAAAGAAATGGAAAACTTATGCAAAAAGCATGCCGATTATTTGCTTAACTGGGCTACTCAAACCGACTGGTGCCGCCCTTTGGTGCCGGAAGAAAAATTCCGCTCCTTCACTACTCTTACGTTACAGATTACAGATCCGAAAATTTTAGATACGGATATCAATAAAGCCTTAGCGGATACCGGTCTGGAAAATTTGCAAGACGGACTGAAAAAATATCGTACGGTTGAACAAAACTCGCTACGTATAGCGTGTTTCCCATTTGTAGATACCAACGGAATAGTAGAATATCAAAAATTAACTGCCGCACTGGATGAAATCGTGCGGCAGTTACGAACAAACAAATAATTCTATCTGTGATAGTGAGCCAAAAAAGCGTGTAAGGCTTCTGCTTCTTCGGTTGAAACTCCGTATTTATTTTGTAAGGATTCCACAGAGAACGGTTCAGTATACGTTTCCATACCGTATTGGCGGCGCAATTCATCCACTGTTACGGTTTTATCCCACCCGGTACGAATAGGTTGGCGGAAATATGTTTCATGCAATTGCAACGCCACGTGACGGGTTTGTTCATTTTGGTACAGTTTATTATATTGATTGGCTAATCCAACCAAATTTTTAACGATATCGTTTGCATCCCGTTTAGACATGGCCACCAAAGCAATTTCCAACCGGACTTGTTCAAAAACAAAATCATCCGGAAGTTGGTCGGTTAAAGCTTTATTTTCAAGCCAATCTTTATAAGAAAGCAGGTTTTTCTTAACCAGAAATTCCAACTTGGCCAGTTCTTTATTACCGTGATTGTCCGGGATATATGTATCTATAATCTCAATAAGGCTATTGCCACGATACATATTCCAATAGACCTTTACAGGCTGATTAAGTTCTTGTGCAAGCCGATAGGATGTCTCGTCCCAATTAGCCAAAAAAGATAATTGGGAATTATAAGCCGCCAGTTCATTTAAAACGGGCAATAATTCTTCTTGAGTGGGTTTTCCTTGATTAGCAGCCGGCGTTAAGGCCTGTAGTTGTTCCCGATATTTTTGCAAGGGCGTTTTTTGTTCCAACACGCTTTTTTCAACTGCACGTTGGATTTTTACTTCATTAGAGCCGGGAACAGCGGCCGAAGCGGTAAGAGCCGTTACACTAATAAGCAATAAACCGCTTATCGCATTTTGAATAACATTCTTCATGAGCACTCTCCTCTTAAAACTTGCGAATTACACTTTCATTGTAAAAAACTTTTCCAAGGTCAACAAGAGTCTTTGGACCTATACAGTAGCTAGGTCTTTTGGAACATGGAGAGGGATAATATTATTCAACGTCTTCTTTTTGAATGTAACCGAACTTTTCCAACAGTTCCGTATTATTGCGCCAACCCGGAGATACTACCACATTGAGTTCCACCCGGCAAGGACGGCCTAAAAATTCTTCCACGCGTTTTTGGGCACGCGCGCGCAGTTTGGCAATCATGGAACCCCCTTTACCAATTACAATCGGTTTTTGGCTTTCACGTTCCACGTGGATAATCGCACGGACAAAATTTTTATCACCCAAGTCCTCCGTAAATTTTTCAACTTCTACAAACGTGCTATACGGAATTTCTTTTTGATAAAGCAGAAAAATTTGTTCCCGGATAAATTCCGCCGCATAAAAACGTTCCCACCGGTCCGTCCATTGGCCGGGCGGGAAATAGGCCGGGCTAACGGGCAAGGCCGCAGCTACCGCTACTTTTAATTTCTCTACATTGGTTGCTTTTTGGGCCGAAATGCGGAATTTTTTTGTAATTTTTAACTCACTTGTAATGCGTTTTTCAAGTGCATCCAAAACGGACGGATCTTTTACCAAATCAATTTTATTTAAGACGAGAAAAACAGGGCAGTAGACCGTTTTTAATTTTTCCACCAAGGCCGCATTCTGGGCATATTCTGCGGTGGCATCTACTAAAAAGAGGATTAAATCCGCTTCTTCGGTAACGGCGCGGTCCACGCACGAAACCATGGTCTGCTGTAATTTATATTCCGGCTTTAAAAAACCGGGTGTATCCACGAAAACAATTTGGTAATTATCGCCCTCGGCGATAGCCAAAATATTTTGGCGTGTGGTTTGCGGTTTATAAGTTACCGCCGATAAAAGCCCCCCCGCCAATTGGTTAAGTAGCGTAGACTTGCCCGCATTGGGTAGCCCGGCTAACACAGCAAAACCACTTTTAAATTTTGTTTCGTCCATAAACTAATTGTACTTATTTTATGGTGAAAGTGCTATACTAATGCTATGAAGAAAATTTTTTTCCTTTTTCTCTTATTGGCCGGTTTGTTGGCGGCCGCTCCCAGACAGCCTGAACTTATTGATGTGAAGACAATAAAAAATTTGCCTGTTTTTGTGTCGCTACGCTATGCTACAACCGATAATTTTACGGGTCAAAAAATTTACGATTTTGACACGTGTTATTTGCGCCCGGAAGCAATAGAAGGTCTTAAAAAAGCCGCGGCTTTAGCCGCAAAAGAAGAAAACCCTTTTACTTTTTGTTTGTGGGATTGCTACCGGCCACCTCAAGCACAAGAAAAATTATGGGCCGTAAAACCCAACCCCAACTACGTAGCACCCCCCAAAAAAGGATCCCGCCACTCCCGCGGGATGGCCATAGATTTAACCCCGTGTGATTTTAACGGCAAGCCCTTGCCCATGCCAACGGATTTTGATAATTTTACGAAGCGGGCCCATATGGATTACCCGAATTTGCCAGCCGATATGTTAGCCCGGCGAGAAGCCTTGAAAAAAATTATGACAGCTGCCGGATTTACCTATACCCGAACCGAGTGGTGGCACTTTGACAAAACCGGTTGGAAAACAAAACCCTTGCTTAATTTTATTCCCCCGACTACGGAAGAATATAACTATCCACAATCTGCGCCACAAAAAACACATGATAATCGTTAGATTGTCTATCGTACCAAAGCTCCTGGATAGCCGGATCTAATTTTTCTGCACTCATCGGGCGGGCATAAATGACTGTACACTCCAAATGCATACCGGGCACATCTAACACGGGCGTGTTGATTTTGCGGGCGGCACGAGTAGATAAACCGCTCTTTTCCAATTTATTTATGTCCCGCCCGGAATAATGGCCGCAAATTTCAGCCGCCTTGGACAAATCCGCATACGGGAATGTAACTGTAAACTCGTGGGTTTTTTCAATGAGTGAATAGGAATACCGGCTCTTTCGTATCATGGCCACAAAGACAGGCATTTTCCACATTACGCCCAAGCCCCCCCACGCGGTTACCATAACATTGGTTTTACCCATGTGATAGGTAGTTAAAAAAGCCGTTTTGGATAAAATCTCCAAATTTTTACCGGCATTAAAATTAAAAGGTACTGTTTGCATAAAAAATCCCCCTCGCTTTATTGTAGCGAAGGGGATATCCTTTTACACGACAGAAAAAAGGTTAGAAATTACTATTATCTACATTCTCCGTTAAAAGCAGATTTCCCTAACAAACAATTTATACTGCTTTCCTACCGGTGTTTATTCACAAATGCCGCGGCTTCTATGCCGGCCTTTGCCCCCGTTCCGGCGGCAATAATGGCCTGGCGATAGTGTTTATCGGCACAATCTCCGGCCGCAAAAATGCCTTCCAATGTAGTGTGGGCCCGATCATCGGCCAACACCAATCCATCATCCGCAAGTGCCACTAACGACGTTTTTAAAAAATCCGTTTGCGGCACCGCTCCAATCGCTACAAATACACCGCTTACTGCCAAATCTTTCGTTTCGCCCGTTTGCACGTTTTTAACACGCAATCCTTCTACGGCGTCCGTACCTAAAATTTTTTCCGGTACGGCATTTAATACAAATTCTATTTTCGGGTTATGACGGGCCAGTTCCACCGTTACTTGGTCAGCGCGGAATCCTTCACGGCGGTGTACTAAATAGACCTTGGGGCAAAATTGCGAAAGAAAAAGTGCGTCTTCAAAGGCCGTATTTCCACCGCCTACCACGGCTACGGTTTTGCCGCGCATAAAGAAACCATCGCACGTAGCACAGGCCGAAACGCCTTTTCCGCGCAATTTTTCTTCTTCGGTAAGCCCTAACCAGCGGGCTTTGGCCCCGGTGGCAATCACAATACTTTTAGCCGAATAAATTTTGCCATCGGCACAAGTAACGGTAAAAGGTGTTTTTTCTCCTTCAATTTTAACCACTTCGTCAGAAGTAATTTCTACTCCCAACCGTTTACATTGCTTGTGCATAGCATCCATAATTTCAAATCCACCTATCGGATTTACAAATCCGGCGTAATTTTCAATTTCACTCGTTTGCAAAAGCTGCCCTCCGGGAGCGGCCCCTCCGGCAATGATTGTTTTTACTCCGGCACGCACCGCATAAATTGCCGCACTGCATCCGGCCGGGCCGGCCCCGATAATTAACAAATCTATCTCTGTCATAACTTGCGAAACTCCTTAAATAATTTTTCAAAAAACTCTACCGGAAACCCTACCACATTGGTTTTGCTTCCTACGATACGCTCAATAAAGGGGTCCTCTTTATCTTGCACCGCATAAGCACCGGCTTTGTCCATGTGCTTACCGGCCAAGTGCGTCAATTCCTTGGATGATAAATGACGGGCTTTACAGGCCGACACATCATAGCCATACAACATTTTATGTTCGGCTAAACACAAGATACACACCCCGGTATACACCCGTTGCCAACTGTTATTTAACTTATTTAAAATACGTTTGGCATCTTGTAAATTTTTTGGCTTGCCGATTACTTCTCCTTTGCAATATACCAAAGTATCGGCCCCGATGACTACCGCTTGCGGGTATTTACGGGCCACGTCAAACGCTTTTTGCAACGATAGTTCCGTTACGCGCGCGGAAGGGCGCTTTTTAAAGCTCTTTTCTTCACATTGGGCGGGAATAATATCAAACTTAATGCCCAACTGTTTTAAAATTTCAATCCGCCGCGGGGATTTGGACGCAAGAACAATGTGCATATTATTTTTTTACGAAACTGCAAGCAATTAAATAGCTGATAAGAAGCCCCACCAAGCCACAGATGCTAAACGAGATACTAAGCGTATCAAAACCCAACCCGTGGACGCGGGTCAATACCCGCGCTACATCTGCCGGCAAGTACGCGGCCCCTTTTTCCAGGGCGAGCCCTAATGCGCCCCCAAAGAGGAATGTTAAAAAATAAAATAAGATCCCTTTCATTTTTTTCTCCAATCTAGTTTAAAGTTATTGTATCTTTTTTAATGGGAACTGGGACATTTTGTTTTCCATCTTCCTGTTGCGTTAAAGAATAACGCATACGCCAAAAGCCGATTCCGGCCAATAAAGCCACCGCCCCTACGATAAGCCACGGGCCCGGTAAATAATGCGGGGCCACATAATCCCCCAACACCCCGGCCATAAAAAACCCAACAGCTGAACCCAAATTATAAAATACCATCAGCATACCCAAATACCGCCCGCGTGTTTCGCGGGAGGCAATATTGGAAACCATTGTTTGCTCGCCGGGTGAAACAATCAGTTCCCCCACTCCCGCTAAAAATACGCCCAGTCCAATAAGAAAAAATGAATTAAAAAACCCGACAGAACCAAACCCGATTGCATACAAAGCGCACCCCCAAAACATTGCTACAGACAGCCGCATTTGAGACATTACCTTGGACGCCCAGTATTGCAAAAACACCACTACTAAACCGTTAATCGTAAAAAACCAACCGATAAAATACTCCGGCATTTGCAAATATTGTTTACAGTGGATAGAAAGCCCCACCACAAGTTGCGAGTTAACTGCCGTAATCATCACCACGTACAAGCAAATTTTGGCTAAACGCGTGTCTTTTAGGGAACCTACCATGGCCGCAAAGCTGGGTTTACGTGTTTGGCGGTTTTTGCGGCGGGATGTACGGTCTTTAATAAGCCGCCCCAAATACAAAATAGTAGTGGCATATAAAAGCGCCGTAAAATAAAACGCCATACTATAAGAATAGCGTACCAGAAACCCGCCTACCGCCGGTCCAAGGGCCCAACCGATGTTCAGCCCGATACGTATCATACCGAATGCTTCCACCCGTTGTTTAGGCGTTGTATGATCGGTTACCCAAGCATTGGCCGCCGGCCGAAAGAAGGCCCCCAAAAAGGTGGTAAAAAAATAACAAGCCAACACCCAACCTACCTGAGCCCGAAGCTCAATACAAAGCCCCAGTAAAAACATGGCTACAATTTGGGAAAACAGCCCCCACAACATGACCGTTTTTCGCCCAAAAGAGTCCGCCAATTCCCCACTCAACGCACTGGATACACAACGCGAAAGCCCGGCCAACGCCACAATAAGCCCCGCCATGGCAGGCGGCAGCTGGCATTGACCGACTAAATAAATAGTAAAGAACGGAAGGGATAACCCATAACCAAAGAGCAACAAACCGTTGGCAATAGCCACTATCCACATTCCTTTGCGGGTAACTGCGTGCATAGGAATATTTTATTAAATTTGGCGATTTTCCTCAAAATAATGGCGCATTAAAGTAAATTTTGATATAATATGTCAAGGGAATTTTATGAACAGGGAAGATCAACTCCTTCAAAATTATAAAAAGGTAAAAGAGGCCCTGTCCACCGCCTGCCAACACGCAGGCCGTAGCCCCGAAGAAGTAACCCTGTTAGCTGTTACCAAATACGCCAAAGACAGCGATGTGCTTTTCTTGCTTAGGCAAGGGTTGATTAAGCACGTGGGCGAATCCCGCGTGCAACAGGCATTGTTGCGTTGGCAAAGCCCGGATTTTGTACCGTTTGCGACGGTAAAACACTTAATTGGGCATTTACAGCATAACAAAGCGGCCAAAGCCGCACAGTTTTTTGATTTTATAGATTCCCTGGATGATTTCTCCACGGCACAAGCGCTGGATAGGCATGTTCCACAAGGGAAAGTCTTGCGGGGGCTGGTACAAATCAAATTAACAAACCGGGATAGCCAATCCGGTTTGCCGCTTGAACGAGCGCGGGAACTGGTACGCCAATTACGGACGTTGCCCCATGTAAAAGTTTGCGGATACATGGCTATTGCTCCGCAAGGCGGCGCAGAAAACGAATTAAAACGTTTATTTGCAGAAGTAAAAAAAGCTTTTGACGTAGATTTCCCGGCCGGTACAGAGCGGTATTTGTCCTTAGGAATGAGTGAAGATTTTACCATAGCAGTAGAGGCAGGTTCCACCTTGCCTAGAATTGGCAGTAAACTGTTTGCCGACAATTTACAGGAGGTTGTATGATCATTAAGGTACGTTTAATCCCCACCACCGGGCGCAGCGAGGTAATTAGTCGTATTGGCAGTGTGCTGCGTGTAAAAATTAAAAACAAAAAAGTGGATGATGAGGCAGCAAACGCACTCATGAAAACCTTCTTATCGGATTTCTTTAACGTCGGCGAAGAAAGCATTATTATTGTTAAAGGTAATAAAGGCAAAGAGAAAACCGTAGAAGTACGGGACAAAAGCGAAGAAGAACTCCGCCAAATTATGGACGCTATTCCGTAAGTGATTTAAAAGCTTTTATAGGGGCCAAAGATCCTGTTTTTATATAGGTCCTTTGGCCCCTTTTCTCTAGGCCCAAATGCCCTTGTGTCGCTCCGCTTCATTTACTAAACTGCTAATAAGAGATCATGGAGGCTTTTATGAAAAAGCAAGAAGTTTTCACATTCATCATGGCATTATTTATGATACTTTCACTTGCCCGATTATCTTACGGCCAGGAGTTTGTATATAATCTTAACGAGTATCAAAATCAAAAGGATTTTGGTCTGGCTTTAAAAGAAGGAAATTTAAAAGCGGTAAAATATTTGGCAGAAACATATACATGGTTGAATTTATTAAATATCCCAATAAAGAATGAAGACGGAGACAAAGAGCAACCTATTTGTATTGCCGCCGGTAAAGGTTATACAGATTTAGTTGAATATATGGTTAGCCAAGAACCCGATTTAGTTAATAAAGATTGTTTTGAAAATAATCCAGATTATAAAGCGCTTGGAAAAGCACTTGATAACGGATTTGCGGATACTGCTTTGGTGTTATTAAAACTTGGTCCCCCGGTTACAACTAATTGGCGCTGGAATCTTTTTAACAAGACGGGATTCCGCCCCGCCCTGTTTGTGATAGTTGCCAGAACATTTACAGACAGAGAAACTTTGGAAAAATTGATACCTGCATTATTAGACGCCGGAACCCCTGTTGATGAATTGGTTGGCATCAACGCTAATTATTGGGATGCTTTTGACTATGCCGCTGGCAATAAAAATATTAATTTTATAAACATTTTGCGAGATGAAATGGTTAAACGCGGACAAACACCCATATCAAGAGTTGAAATTTACGCAGATTCACATGAAGCTAGTCAAGAGATTGAAAGTTGGCATAAAGAACAAAAAGAATTGTTGTGGCATTGCGGTGTATGGCAAGAGTATAAACGTCCGAAAAAAGAATAACCGGATATGAGAAAATCTAATTAAATAAAAGACATAAAAATCCTCCGGGCCAAAACCCGGGGGATTTTAATTCTTCGTTATTATTAGAAAAATCAAGGCAGTTCAAAACGTTTCCAGGTAGCATCGCTGGAAGTCAAACGTCCATGTAAATTCATACATACTTTGGCCCCTATATCTGTTTTAGAAAAGCAATACCGTTTTCCCCGGCAATTAGGAATTAAACTCGGGCACGAAACATGTTGGAAAAATTTTAAGTACCGGACGTTCTCATCCCCGGCTTGTGCGTTAGATGGTCCATCACTCATCCCCCACATAGTAAGTTGTGTAGCATTGGGACGGCACACACGTCTATCGTATAGATTCTGCCTATATTCCCGCGGGCAATTCCTGGCTTCCGGCGGCACCAGTACACCCAATTCATCCAACTGTGTCGCATAATTGCCGTTAGCCAAATAATAAATTTCCTGCGCATCCGCCAAGGCATTCACCCACGGGATATACTTGGTGTATTTTGCTTTTTCTACAGCAATTCTGTATTGCGGTAACGCTATGGAAGACAATATCCCAATAATGAGTACGACTACCAAAAGTTCTATCAAAGTAAAACCTTTTATACTACTGTTTTTATATAACATATGTACCTCTATACGAGTCAAGTAATAAAATCAGTTTATCAAAAAAAATAAATAAAACAAGAGAACCCACCATTCCCCCGTAAAAAACGGCACAAACAAATAAGTTTGTGCCGTTTGTGTGAAATAAAGTAAGGCTATTTAAGCAAGTTTTTCAAACTAAACGTTTTAACTTCTTCCTGCATTTGCTTAATAGCATCCTCCACTTTAAGCGGTTGTGTATTCGTACCGTCTTTCAAGCGGATGGTAAGCGTGCCGTTTTCAGCTTCGTTCTTGCCGATAATTGCCGTATACGGGATACGCTCCATGTGTGCCTCGCGGATTTTTAAGCCAAGCTTTTCGGGCCGCGTGTCCAGTTGCGGACGCAAACCGGCTTCACGCATTTTGGCAGCCACTTCTTTAGCAAACGGAATTTGATCATCCGTGAGCGTAAGAATTTTTACTTGCACCGGCGCGAGCCACAACGGGAACCAACCCGCAAAGTGTTCAATAATCACCCCGGTAAACCGCTCAATACTGCCAAACATGGCGCGGTGCACCATAATCGGGCGCTCACGTCCTTCGGGGGCCACATATTCCAAGTCAAAGCGTTGGGGCAGGTTGAAATCAAACTGGATGGTAGACAACTGCCACAAGCGGCCGATAGCATCCATTACTTTGATATCAATTTTCGGCCCGTAGAAAGCGGCTTCTCCGGCGTGAGCGGTATAGGGGATCTTGCTTTCTTCCAAGACTTTTTTAAGTGCATTTTCGGCACGTTCCCATTCTTTTATATCGCCCGTAAAATGTTCCGGATGTTCCGGGTCGCGCGTGGAAAGTTCAACCGCATATTTTTCAAACCCAAAGGTTTTAAAAATATGCTTGGCATAATCAAACGCCTGTTTGACTTCATCTTCCACTTGCTCGGGCGTGCAGAAAATGTGCGCATCGTCTTGTGTAAAACCGCGCACGCGCATCAAACCATGTAGCGCGCCGGAACGTTCGTAGCGGTAGACCGTGCCTAATTCGCTAAAGCGCAAAGGCAAATCGCGATACGAACGCAAGTGCGTTTTGTAAATTTCCACGTGGAACGGACAGTTCATCGGTTTAATTTGGTATTTTTCTTCGTCAATTTCCATCGGGTGGAACATACTGTCCGAATAGAAACCCGCGTGCCCGCTGATTTCAAACAAATGATAGCGCGCAATGTGCGGACTCACAACCAAATCATACCCGCGTTTTAAGTTCTGATCTTTAATCCAATCTTCCAAAATTTTACGTAGCATGCCGCCTTTGGGGTGCATCAAAATGAGCCCCGGGCCGATATTGTCGTTGATACTAAACAAATCAAGTTCCGGGCCCAGTTTGCGGTGGTCGCGCTTGGCGGCTTCTTCCTGTTGTTTAACGTAAGCGTTTAGTTCGTCTTTGGTATTAAAGCACAACCCGTAAATACGCTGGAGCATGGGGCGTTTTTCATCCCCGCGCCAGTAAGCCCCGGCAATGGTAGTCAGTTTAAAACTGTTTACTTTTCCCGTATGTTCTACGTGCGGCCCGCGGCACAGATCGGCATAGTCCCCGTTTATATAAACGGTAATAGAGCCGTCTTCCAATTCTTCCAATAATTCCAATTTATAGGTTTCGCCGCGTTTAGTAAAAAATTCCTTAGCTTCAGCCTTACTCATCTCTTTGCGCTCAAAAGGTTGGCGCGCTTTGATGATTTCTTTCATTTTGGTTTCAATGGTTTTTAAATCTTCAGGCGTGAATTGCTTGGGGCAATCAAAATCGTAATAAAAACCATTATCAATGGCCGGCCCGATACCGAGTTTCGTACCGGGGAACAACTGCTGCACCGCTTGCGCCATAACGTGAGCGCAGGAGTGACGTTTTACTTCTAATTCGTTATTTTCCATGTGATTTGCACTTGCTCCCGCCGGCCACCACGACCGGGCCGGGAAGACAAGGCTCCTAGTAAGATATTTCTATTATACCAAATATGTTATAATGAAGCTGGCGTAGATGTACAATTTTATCTGTTTTTGGAACCGTACGTAGAGTACGGTGTACCGCCAAACGGTCCAACGAGAGTCCGAAAACAGCCTGTTTAGGTGCAAAGCAAAGGAACTTATAATCCCTTTACTTTGTGCCGAATGTTTATCGCTTCCGCGATAAACTACGGCTGTTTTTGTTTAAGACACTCTCGTTGGCTTAACAAAGGTAGCCGTTTTTGTTGGGCGGTTCTCCAAAAACAAAGGAGAACTCGATGCAAACAAATAACGCAGGTTTTACCCTCATTGAACTGCTGGTAGTAGTACTCATTATTGGTATTTTGGCTTCAATTGCACTACCTCAATATCAAAAAGCAGTCGTTAAATCCCGCTTCTCCGAAGCATTTATGAATTTAAGGAATATTGGTAAGGCCGTTGAATTGTGTGAATTGGAAAACGGAACATCAGGACGATTTAGCAACGATGTTTGTAACTTTTCTACCTTAGCAATATCCGTAGGAGAAGTCGATCACGATACAGTTCATGCCCAAACCAAAAATTTTGAGTATGTAGTCTATAACGTTGACGGAGAAGATGACATCCTTGCCACCGCCGATTATGTAGACGGGGGCCACAACAATGCTAATAGTTCAGATGTTTGCCTCTGCTTATTTCGCGACGGTTCTATCCGTGGGGTTCCGGGAAATTGTTATAGAGAACCAAGCTGGGATATTTTAAGGGCCATTAAAGTTGACCCCGCCACTGGTGCGGATAATTGTAATTGTTGTTAGTTTTCGCCAAGTAGCCAAAAGCACAAGAACTCCAAAAAAAATATAATGATGTATATGAAACATTTTTTGGGGTGCTTTTTTTCTTCTTTTAAAACGCAGTGGAAACTACTACTCATTTTATCCATCCCGGCGATATTGTTGGGATTGTTCGGCCTGTATCAAGTGGGCCAGCTAACGCTTACTAATGCCATAGCACTTACTTTAATTAAAGGGTTGTGTGAGTTTTTCTTTATCGGTTTAGGACTAGCGATTTTAAATTTAATTGGCCTAAAAAATAAATGGGTGTTATCTTTTATCGGGTTTGTGTATTATTTCGCTATGACGGCCGATTTTGTTCTCTTAATCTATTTTCGCGAACGGTTTGGCGCCAAATATTTAGATACCGTACAAGGCGGCGACTACAACTTTATGACCGATTGGCGGCTGCTGACCTATTTCGCGCTTGTATTTTTATTTTGTGTATTTGTACTCCGCCGATTTTTTACTCCCACTTCAACTAAAGAAACCGCACGCCGCGCCGTCGTATGTTTGGCCGGATTTTTATTTTTGATGATATGGACTCCCTTGAAGTGGCTGCCCGCGCCGGATAATTTTTATACAACGTATTTAGTTCCCCCCTCTCTTATATATACATTACAAACCAAGCTATTCAAAGTGCCGAAAGCGATTTACAGCTTAGATGAAGGTACGACCGAACTGGCCCGGAAATACAATGTATTTTCCGCCAAGAATACCGGCGTTGGAAAAAATTACAAACGTGTAATTTTAATCGCGGCGGAATCGCTTTCTAATAAGTATATGCACCACTTTAACCCTAATATCCCCGCCGAGGCAAGCAACACGTTGGATAATTTGTATGAAAACTACCCCTCCGCTTCGTTGCGCCACGTATCGCTTTCCACACTATACGGATTATCGGTTATTTTTACTTCGCACCCTTACGTACGAGTAGCGGTGGAAAACGGATATCCGGTTTCATTTGTGCGCATGTTGAAAGAACGCGGTTTCCATACGGCTTTTTTGCGCGGAGCCAATGAAACCTACATGAACGAACATCTTTATTTTAAACAAGCCGGATTTGAAGAAGTGATAGGGGCCACCTATTTTCAAACACAAGAAGATTATAAGAAATACGTTAATTGGTGGGGCTTGTTGGACCGGAAACTGTTTGATTACGCCCTTGAATTTTTGAATAAACATCAAAACGAGCCGACTTTTATCACTATTTTAACGGTAGACTCACATGCCCCGCTGGGCCGCTTGGATTATTTGGATGAAAAATACACGGAAATTGACCATAAGGACTACAAAACCCCCACGTTGCCGCGGGCCTTTGCACGCTTCGGACAAGATGTAAGCCGTTTTTTGGACGGCTTAAAAGAAAAAGGATTATGGGACGATAAAACGCTGGTTCTCATCATGCCGGATCACCCTTCCTATTCCAATATGCCGACGGTAGATTTATTTACTCCTTTCAAAAAAGAATTTGATAATTTACCGTTTATCGTAGTAACAAAGAATAAAATTACCGCCCCCATTACAAACGACCGCCTTGCCAGCCAACTGGATATTGCACCCACGGTATTGGATTTGCTTAATATAGAACCGCCGCAAGCATTCTTCGGTCACAGTTTATTTGATGTAACCGCCAAACGCAGCGTGTTTGACATTAAGGACGATTACGCCGTTGTAACAAGCCCGGACGGACAAACATTGGTTCCTTTAAATTCCAACCGTAAGCAAGATAAACCCTTGCTGAATTTAATGGCTACTTTTATGAAATAATGCGTGTTGGCAATTCCGCACCCGGAGCAAGATATATTCTCCTACCCCCGCGACGGAAAATATGCTAAAATAACTGTGTATATTTTATTTCATTGGAGGAAACATCTATGGATGCAGCTGCCCAAAACGGCGGAATGTTTTTTTGGTTACTGCTAATGGCGGTAATGTTTATCGTTTTGATTTTTATGCCAGCCCGTTCACAAAAAAAACGTGAAATGGAATTGGCAAACAAAATCAATGCTTTGCAAAAGGGCGATCAGGTGATTATTCCGGGAGGAATCGTCGGTACTGTCGCCGGTTTCAAAGAAAATATGTTAGAAATTAAAGTGGCGGAAAATGTCAAAATTAACGTTTTGAAAACTGCCATTGTCGGGCTTGTAAAAGATTTACAGGCCATCAATACGCAAGGAGGAGAGAAGTAATGTCTAACAAATTAGCCGTAAAGTGGGGACTTATTTTCGCCATTTTGCTCGGTTCGGCGTTTTTGATTTACCCCAATTATAAATGGTATTCCAAGCCCCTCGCAGAACGCGAAACCTTGGATACCTTAGGTGAACGTCCTAAACGCATGCTCAATTTAGGCCTGGATTTAAGAGGCGGTTCCAGCTTGCTTTTGGAACTTGAAGTATCCAAACTCAGCGGAAACGAACCCCTCCACGAAGCTATGGCCCGTGCCATTGAAATTATCCGCAACCGCATTGACCAATACGGCGTGGCGGAGACTTCCATCACCAAACAAGGCGATAAATGGATTATGGTACAACTGCCCGGTGTTTCCAACCCGCAACGCGCCGAAGAACTTATCGGCAAAACAGCTATGTTGGAATTCCGTATCGTTAAGAACGATACTACCGAAGCCCAAAGTGCTTTTGAATTATTGGAAAACACCGAAAAACCGTTTGATGACGACGGAAATCTCGTTCCGGAAATCGCCAAATTGGTTCCCCCCGGGCTGCAAATCATGCGCAACAAGGAAGGCGGCTATAGTTTAGTGAGTGATACGGCTACTGTTACCGGTGCAGACTTAGAAAATGCCCGCGTTATCATGATGAGTGATAACGGATACCCGGCCATCTCTTTCTCCTTCAACGCAGAAGGGGCTAAAAAATTCGGTCAACTTACAGGCGCTAACTTAGGCAAACAACTGGCTATTGTGTTGGATAATACAATCCAATCTGCTCCGGTTATTCAAGCCCGTATTACTAAAGACGGCCAAATTACCGGGCACTTCACTTCCGACGAAGCCCGCGGTTTAGCCATTGTGCTAAAAGCAGGTGCTTTACCGGCCCCCGTCAAAGTAATTGAAAAGAAAACCATCGGCCCGACGTTAGGGGAAGACTCTATTAAATCCGGGTTGTCCGCTTCTTTGTATGCCCTCATTTTGATCTTACTGTTTATGGCGGTGTACTACAAAGCAGCCGGCGTAATTGCCGATATTGCCTTACTACTTAACTTTGTATTCACGGTAGCCCTCATGAGCTACTTTGGAGCCACCTTAACGCTTCCCGGCATCGCGGGTATGATTTTGTCCTTGGCGATGGCTATTGACGCCAACGTACTGATCATTGAACGTATGCGCGAGGAAAAATTGTTAGGCAAACCCGTGTATGAAATTATCAACTTGGGTTATGACAAAGCCTGGTCTGCCATTTTTGACTCAAACATTACCACCATTATCGTAGGTGCTTGTTTGTTACAATTCGGCACAGGCCCGGTAAAAGGATTTGCCGTTACGCTTATCATCGGGTTACTCGTCAGCTTGTTTACGGCTGTGTTTGTTACCCGCGCGATCTATGAGCTTATCCTAACTTCTAACACCCAGGAGATCAGCTTATGATGAATATTTTTCCGAAAACACACATTGATTTCCTCAAATATCGTAAGGTATACTTTACGCTATTCGCGCTCGTGTTAATCGCCGGCGGTTTCTGTTTCTTTACCAAAGGATTCAATATGGGTATTGACTTTACCGGCGGTACTATGGTGCAAGTGCAATTTGCTTCTCCCGTAGACATGGGACGGTTGCGCAGTGCGCTTACGGCCACGGGAGCCAATTCCGAATTGCAATCATTTGGGGATAACACTTACTCCATCAGCGAAAAAAGCACCGAACATGAAGTAGGCGTCGTACAACAACGTATTGAAAATGCGCTTAATACGTTGGGTGTAGAATATACGGTACAACAAACCAACTCCGTCGGGCCGGCCGTGGGTGAAAGCATGACTAACCGCGCCATCGGAGCCATTGCCTTATCGTTATTCTTCATTATTATTTACGTAGCCTTTCGGTTCAGCAACATTTTGTGGGGTATATCCGGCGTAGTAGCGCTGTTCCACGATTTGTGGGTTATGGCGTTGGCTTTCTCGCTAACCGGTCGGGAAATTGACCTCGTCGTTGTGGCGGCCTTCTTGACGGTGGCCGGGTTCTCTATTAACGACACGATCGTCATTTTTGACCGCATGCGTGAAAATATCCGCCTGCACCCCAAAATGAACTTTGGGGAGTTAATCAACACTTCCATTAACGAAACACTTTCCCGTACGGTAATTACTACCTTAACGGTATTGTTTGCGTTGCTCATTTTATACTTTATGGGCGGCGAAGTAATTAACTCCTTTGCATTTGCTATGTTAATTGGTTGTATTTCGGGCGTATATAGCACCATCGCCCTGACGACTCCGCTTGTCTACACCTGGAGCCACGGCCAGTTAAACGACGGTTCTTCTTTTGAAAAACCGGCCACTAAGCAAAATGTAGAAGAAGTCGTTAAACAACAACATTACGGTAAACGCAAACGTAACCGTAAACACAATTAAGCATTCTAAAACGGAGCCTCCAAACAGGAGGCTCCGTAAACGGTTTACGTGAATATCCAGACGGGTATTGACGCGAACAGTTTGCAAGTATGCGAAAAATAAAACGTTTTAAAATTACACCTCGCCAAAAAGAAATCCTGCGCCGTTTACTGCGCGGGGGCGGTTTGTTGCGCCAAGCCGGTTTTTCAACCGAATTGGAAGTTACCAAATATATTTTAGAAGGCTTTGCCACCCTAAACCCGGGCGTTGTATATGCCTTTAATCAAGATGCCCATTGGGAACTGGATGCCGACAACACCGTCCACAAGGAAATGTTTAGCGCGTGTGCCGTTACATTAGGCCCCAAGTTGGAAGAATGGGTGGAAAAAGCACACGAACAAGCTCCGGCCCGGTATATTGTGGCAGGAACCATTGCTTTTGAATTTTTAAAAAGTGCCATTTCGTTTGTAACGGATCTGATTGCCGAACAAGCCCAGAAAGAGGAGTATGAATCGCTCCCCCCTCAATTTGTATATTTGCCTCCGTTTGGGGTTACCGCCCCGCCTAAATTATTGCGGGAAGCTGTCCGTTTGGAGCAATCGTTGGCTACCAAAATTTTGCCTATTATATTAGAGAAGCTAAACGCCACCAAGGTAGATGTTTCCCTGAACCAACAATTGTTATCTCCCTTTTATACGACGGTATTTTTAGTGCCGTGGCAAAAGGCATACAAAAAAGGAAAGAAATAATATGGCAAAGAAAACTACCCCGTATAATGACTGGAAACATGCGCTAATTTCTACATTTGCCTATTATTACACGCTTTTTTTAGGTTGGACAACGCGCATCTATTGGTTTAAAACAACCGAAGCCGAGACCTTGGAAAAAGAAGGCAAAGGCATCATTTATGCCATTTGGCATAACCAACAACTCTTCTTGTTATATCCTTACCGTAAACGCAAAATCGCGGCGCTTATCAGCCAATCCAGCGACGGAGAATATATTGCCCGTTGTCTGCCGAAATTCGGCATGATTGCGGTTCGCGGTTCCAGTACCCGCGGAGGAACACGTGCGTTGATTAAATTACTTCAAGCCACACGCAACGGCTATTGCCCCATGCTCACGCCCGACGGGCCGAGAGGACCTATTTACAAGGTACAACCGGGAATTTTATTTTTAGCTAAAAAAACAGGTTGGCCGATTGTGCCGGTCGGTTCGGCTCTCAGCCACAAGTTCAAAGTTCACTCGTGGGACAAAATGCGGGTGCCTCTCCCCTTCGGAAAAACTGCTTTTTATTACGGAAAAGCCATTTATGTTAAGGATAATGAAGATATGCCACGCGCGACGGTGGAATTAGAACAAGAACTTAACGAAATGACCGACAAAGCCGAAATGTTTATCAACAAAAAACATTTTGACCCCACAGCAAAGCAATAAATTTCGCTCATCTAAAAACGCCCGGATAAAATAATATCCGGGCGTTTTTTTGCAGATAATATCTATTGTAACTGTTTAATACCTTGCGCAATATTGCGGCCGCTGGGTTGTTGGTAAGCGTATAAACCAAATTCCGGCAGTACTGAGAATAAATGATCAAAAATATCACTCTGGTATTCTTCGTATTTGGTCCACACCGTGGTATTCAAAAAGCAATAAATTTCAAGCGGAAGACCTTGCGCATCTTGTTTTAATTGACGAACCATTAAGGTAAAAGAAGGATCGTCGTTAATCACATACGGACGAGAGGCCAAATATAATTCGGCATACTTACGGAAAGTACCGATATTAGTCAAATGCCGTCCGTTAAGCACGCTTTCGTTGATATTATGTTGGGCGTTGAAATCCGCAATATCCTTTTCTTTTGTATCCAAATAGTCTTTTAAAAGTTCAATCTTTTTAAGGCGGGATAGCATTTCTTTATCCAAAAATTTAATCGTATCCACATCTATTAAAATACTGCGTTGTACACGGCGGGCACGCGCCTCGTACATACCGCTCCAATTTTTGAACGGTTTGGAAACTAAATCATAGTTGGGCACGCTTACAATGGTCATATCAAAGTTTTGCACACGCACACACGTAAGCGAAATATCTACGATATTACCGTCAGCGCTGGCCGAATCTACCGTAATCCAGTCCCCTATTTTAATCATCTTGTTGGTGGTCAACTGTATACTGGCTACGAATCCCAAAATCGGATCTTTAAAAATGAGGGAGAACACGGCTGCCAAGGCGGATAAGCCCGTAATAATATACATGGGCCGTCTGCCCAACACCAAGGAAATGATGAACAACCCCGTTGCCAAAAATACAATAATTTTAAGGGCCTGTACAAGTCCTTTAATGGGCAAATTCGGATTTCTTCCGTACAGGGCATTTAGCGTATTAAGAAAAGTACATACAAGCCACGAAAAACTTAACATCACAAACAAGCCCGTCATTTTCCCCGTCACAAGGGTAACCCAATTGATATTGCCCGGTATGAAAATGGGATGTATATGAATAGCCGCAATTGCCGCAAATACCACGCCAAGTGCGGTGAAGAAATGATACTGTTGCAATGCCTCAAACCATCTTTTAGAGCGAAAACGTGAAACCAATTGGTATAAACATTTGTTACAAAACCAGGTAAAGGCCCCCGCCATCACAACCAGCAATATTACAAAAATCACAGCCGATATAATCTGAGCCAACAATGCGTGGTGTTGCTGGGGTATGTAAGGTATTTTTTGAATCCATACTAAAATCAATTCCATGCGAGTCCTCTTTGTTGAAAAGTTAATATAATAAAAGTGTATGAAAAAAGTGCTTGGTACTGCAATTCTCATTTTGATTACTGCTGCGTGTTATACCCCGCTTAACAACTCGGGAGTGGCTACCACAAAGCCGTGGCTGGAGATTTACGGCAAAAAAATGGATTTTGAGGGTAAGCAATATGATTCTTGCTACCAATTTAACGTGCATTTTTGGCCGCAAGAAGCCGCCCAAGCCATTGATTTGCAAGAATCTTGTATTTCTGCCTGTTGTTGGCGGAGTGACAAAGAGGAAGTTATCTTGGATTTTAACCGCAACTTTGAAGAAGATTTAGCCGCCTACGGGCAAGCTTATAAATATACGCCCGGTAAAATTACTTTAAAGGTAAACCATGCGAATTGGCTTAATACCACGCGTGTAACCGTATCACCCAAAAGTGCCATTCGCAACAACGGGCTTATCAAACTGAAGTATAAAAAGTATGAAAACCCCACCCGCATGGCCCAAGTGCAAGAAGAGGCCCGCGAAGCGGCCGTACACCGCAACGCCGACGAACTGGATGAACGCCAACGTCAAGAGCTGGAGTCCTTTGCGCAGCATAAAGCCATCCCACAACGCACACCCAAGGCTTCGTCCGCTTCTATTCCCAAACTAACCGATCCAACCAGATTGCTTGTTCAACGGCAGGCCGGAGCCAAAATAGATAATTATTTTTATCAAATGAATAAACGGTATACCAAGCAAGGGGCCACCTTTCTATTGAGTGAGCGCTTCCTCTATTCTCAACCGGTTGACGAAAACACCGCAATTGTTTCTTGCCAGGCCAAAGCCCGAACGGGATTAGACGGCAGCGGCTTAAATGCTTCTACCTTTTCGTGCGGACAATGGCTGGTAGATATAAAAACACAAACCGTTACCCCCTACGATAACCGCGCCAAACTCATTTGGAATGAATAAAAAAACGGCACATAAATTGTGCCGTTTATATTTTTATTTTCTTGGCTACTAATAAATGGCTTGCCAGTCGCGCTTGGTAAACGTAAATTCCACCCGGCGGTTTACTCGGCGCGCCTTGGCCGACATATCTAACGTAAGCGGACGGTCCTTACCGTGGCTATGAATACGGATACGCTCCGCATTGATACCACGGCTAACCAAGTAAGATTTAACCGACGCCGCACGCGACGCACTCAACCAATAGTTATATTCGGCAGAGCCTAATGAATCAGCATGACCTTCTACGATTAAGTGCAAATACGGGTTTTCAATCATGATAGCCGCGATCTTATCTAACAACGAATACGCTTCATCCGGTGGGCGGACGGAGTCAAATTCGTACGTAATTGCCGGCACCTGCAACGATTTGCGCATTTTCTTAAGAGATTGCTGGGCCAAACGAGCATTTTTATAATTTTGTTCTTCAACCGTCGGGTCATCTATTTTCACCCGAGGAGCATCATCCGGCACCGAGGAGCAAGCCCCCACGGCAAATAACGTGATTAAAAATAAAAAGGGTTTCAATTTCATGATTAAAAACCTCCTGTTCCCATTATAGCAAAAGAATGACGGGATACCCAAAAAATTCCTATCCGGCCCAACTATCCACATACTGTGGATAAACTGTGGATAACTCGCTTTCCACTCTATACTTTACCCACAACTTATGAAGCCCTTGTTAAATTTTACCCCTATTTTGGGCAAAAAGCTGTTGATAACTTCTACTTTTTGTGGATAAGTTTTATTTTTTATTCCAAAAATCAATCCAAAAGAGCTATTTTAACGACGATACATCATTATAATCCGGTTGGGAGGAGCTTCACCCCTTTTTACAAAAAATCTGTTGACAATTTGGCCTAAAAATGCATTTTTTATTGTTTTTTAAGCTTAATTTTAACAGAAAAGGGCATTTTATCCACACCGTTACGGATGCGCACCGTCCCCGGTACCGCCCCGGAAATAATTTGCAATTCCCCGGTAAACGGTTCCCAACTTAAATAGGGTGGGCTAAAACGCAATTGTAACGGAATATAATCAAACAAACTGCCATCTGCCAATATAGCCCAAGCGCGCAGAAAAACCGACTGCGGGGTTTTTACATGTATTTTATTATCGGAAAGGGCTACTTTCAATCGGCTCAACGCAACATCTTGTTTCAAAGCCCACAGGTAGGACACATTTATCGTAAACAAATCTTGTACCGGCAACGCATAACGCAAGGCAAAATCCGGACCGTATTCCTTGCCGGCCTGTTCAAAAACAAATTGCGCCAAGGCCAAGTCATGTTGTTCCCCCACCACAAGCGTCCGTACCGGCGGCACCAAACCGTCCTTCCACGAATAAGCGGGGTTTACCAACGCCAACGCTCCGTATAATTGCGGGTTTTGTACCACACGCAAAGCTACGCGTGCGGCTTCTTTTCCCTCAGCCACTAAAATGCGATTTTCGGGGCCGGTCTTCGTCCAATAGTTAGTATCCACATAGGGCAGCAATTCCCGTGATAAAAATGAAACTATTTTATCACCGTATTGTTCATAATCTTTCGCATTAAAATTGATTCCCACCACGAGTGCTTTATGTTGTTCTTGAAATTTTTGAACTTGCGCGGCCTGTTGCGGCGATACACCCAACATCACAATTACCGGATAGCTTTTTTTAAGCGGAACTGCTTTTTCCGGCAGAAAAAAAGTAACCGTATAACGGTCTTGCAAGGTAGCGGAGGGAAAATGTACAAACGTTTCCCGGCCCGGATTGATAATCAACCGAGATTCTTCTTGGGCACAAAGTACATTCCAACTCAAAAGAAAAACCAATAACCCTATTATTTTTTTCATATTAAGTATTTTAGCATTTGTACAAGACGGACTCAAAAAATTTTCTCCGGGGGCCGAATACAATAATGTTATAATAAAAAGAGGAGAGGTCCCTTTATGAAAAAAATATTCTCTTTAGCCACTTTGTTATTGTCATTTTATATAACTGCCGAGGCGCAAACAACCTTGAACAGCGCCTTGCCCTTACTGCAAAAAAATTACCGCACCGAAGCCGAAACTCAACAGGTACTGCGATTATTCCGTTCCGCCAGCGACCCGGAACTCATTTTTGCCGCCGGGGCTAGCTTAGTTAAAATTCCGCCGACCAAGGCGCAAGAACCTGCTTTATTTAATACGCTACTCAGAGCGCAAGATCCGCTCAAACAAACTTTTTGTGCCGTTATTATTACCACCATGGGGACCGTGCATGAAGAACTAACCCCCGTTTTGGAACAAGCCCTTTCAAGCCAAGATCCCGTCTTGCGGGCGTATGCCGCAGCGGCCTATACGATTATTCATCCGCAAGATACCTACGTAGCAGACCTTGTACGCCTGTATATTTTTGACCGCCCGCTGGCTTCCCGGGCATTAAACTTGGCAACCGGAAAAACGCAAAGCCCGCTTAAATATTTAAAACAAACTGCTAAAAACGAAGATGCCCAGATCCGGGCGGCTACGGCCACCTGGTTATCAAATTTGTACACCGCACAAGCCGCTAACCAACTTCTCAAAATGGCCAAGAAAGAATCTTCGGCCGAAGTGCAAGCCGCCATTGCCCGCGGATTAGCTGCCAACCGGGAACACGTTTTTTCTTCCGTCGTGGCCGGTTTACGTAAAAACTACGAATCCGCTTATGCCAACACGTGTGCGTTGGCTCTTGGTTTTATGACGGGAAACGCCGTAGAAACGCTTCGCCCGGCCCTGACCGGGAAAAACCGTCACGAACATATCAATGCTTCCCGCGCGGCAGCCTACATGGCAGGCGTACTGAGCAACCCGGACGCTTTTAATTTTTCTTCTGATCGGGCTTTTGATATCCATTTATTAAAAGGACTTATTGCCCCGTTGACGGTATTATCCAAAACCGGCGATAAAACAGAAAAATTGTATGCTTCCAATGCTTTAACCCAAATTGAAAAATTAATGGAGTAACCCATGAAACTTACCATGAAAGTTAAAAAGCTCGCAGCCCGGGCCAAACTCCCTCACCGGGCCCACGAAACCGATTCCGGCGCTGATTTATTTGCCTTAGACCGCACCGTTTTACCGCCGCATGCCATTACAAACGTGCATACGGGGATTTGCGTAGAACTGCCGGAGCAGACCTCGGGTATCATTTGGGGTAAAAGCTCGGTAGAGAGTAAAGGCATTAAAGCTATGGCCGGGTTGGTAGATGCTCCCTACCGGGGAGAACTTATCGTATGTATGTACAACCTCAACGATACGGAATTTGTTTTTGAAGCCGGGCAAAAGGTGGCACAGCTGGTGGTGTTACCTACCTTGTATCCATCCTTTGAAGAGGCCGCTGAATTAACCGATACTACCCGCGGAAGCGGCGGCTTTGGTAGTACCGGGCAGAAATAAAATTATTTCTTTACACCAAAAAGCTCCGGGTTTTTACCCGGAGCTTTTGTTGAAATACTCGTTTAATTAGCTACGCATTGGTATGTATTCACTTCCAGGTTACATACGGGCGGCCCTAAGAATTGCCAGTACCAATCCGCCAATTCAAAAAGATACGTTCTCTTCACGTCGCCGACATGTTGCGCATCACACGGATCACTGGGTTGCGAGGATCCTTGTATGGTTCCAATCGTACCGCCGACAGCACAGGCAGTAACAATCGCCACTTGCGGTATCGTTGGAAGGACCAATCCCGACGGAGTTTGCACTGGGAATACCGCCGGCAACGGAGGAATTAGGGACGCGATCAACAACGAAGGGAGCGGACCGATGTTACGTTGTTGAATAAGTAGCCAATAGTACCCTGTTCCGCTATGGTTCATCACATAACACTGGGATACCCAATCCCCCGTTTGCGTACTGACCACATTTCCTTCACAATCAAGTATCGTGGTTTTCGTTCTCATTCTGCGCCCGAACTGTCCTTCCGGACACGAGTCATATTCAAACTCAAATTGTCGCGGGCGCTGCGTACAAGCACTCCGGTTCCATCCGGCTCCAAGACCTGGTTTCCAAGTTCCCGTATTCACATCACAATAGTAAGGACGGGTTTCTGTTCCGCAGGAATCAGGATCCGTAATGGAGCAAAGACGTTCCTCGTCAGCCGGGCGGGGACCACATTCTACCGGATCTCCCGTTTCCCCCGGTAGTGTAGCCGCACAAGCCGCATTGGGGGCTTCATAATCTGGCATGCGTCGCAAATCCTCACAAGTCGGGTAGTCTTTGTTGAGTCGGGAACATCCGTCCCCTTCACAACAAATACGTCCATCCGCATAAGAAGGTATTTGCAATTGATAATCCAATTGTCTGCTTTGCGCACTCACCCCACTGGCTTGGGCCATATACACATAACTATCCGTATTCGTATTGGGGACAATATCACTCAATGCAGAAAGATCCACATACGGTTTATCCAGTGCACAACGACGTTCTTGTTCCGTGCGTATGGCACGCAACATCTCTTCGGCTTCAGTCGTACGGCGCGTAAGCAACACCTTATTAAACTTGGGTAACGCCACCGTAGCTAAAATACCGATAATTACCACTACCACCAATAATTCGGTGAGGGTAAAGGCTTTCTTTTTATTTCTTTTAAAGAACATAGAAGCTCCTTATTAAGATTACTTTCGCTTACCAACAAATAAAAAATACAGCTAATCATCTCCACAAGCCTTTTGGGCATATGGAACCCCAACTACTTTATAGTATAAGCAAACAAATGCTTAAAATCAAGTGTAACTTTCTAAATAGGTATGTAATCCTTCTTTCTTGGCTTGTTGAACTGCTAGCGCATAAAAAGATTCCGCTTCGTCGGTGTTACCAAGCGCATACAACACTTGTGCCAAAGAAAGCTTGGTTAGGATCTGCCCACGTAACTCATCCGAATTATCAAACAAGACTTGGGCTTCTTGTAAATCTTTTAGGGCTTGTTGCATTTTATTTTGGCGACGCAACACATCGGCGCGTCCCCATTTTACAAACCCTAAATCTACCGTGTCATGAATAGAAGAGTAGAGCTTATCTGCCGTATTATAATGACGTAAAGCTTCGGCATATTTGCCTTGTTGGCGTAGGCCATTGGCCATGCCGCACTGGGTATAGGCTTTGCCGAAAATATCTTGTGTGTTTTTAAAAATTTTTTCAGCCAATTTATAATTTTTCACGCAATCGTCTATTTTCCCGCAAATACGGCTGATTCCGGCCAAACCGCAATAACCATACGCTTCACTAATTTTATCCTGCACTTTTTTGGCTAGCGTGATAGATTGTTTAAATTGAGCAATACCTTCTTCAAAATGGCCCTGTAAGCGGAACACTCCTCCTTTGGCCCAATGAATAAAGCTCATACCGGCATAATCTTTTTCCTGCGTGTAAGCCGCCAGTACCGTATCTAATAATTCTAAAGAGTCATCTAACTTCCCCCAAGCACGCAGGGCCATCGCCATTTCTTGCATTGCACGTACGTAATAATCATCAAATTCCAACTCCCGCGCCATTTGTAATGTTTCGTCTGCCAATTCGTAAGCAGCCGCCGCATGGCCTAACGTACGATAACAAGAAGCCATGGCAAGCAAAATATCCATACGTTCTTCAATGACATCCGCTATTTTAAGTCCTTTGGCATACGTCAAAAGGGCCGTTTCAAAATTCCCCAGTTGGCGTTCCGCTTCGCCTTGCAAAAACCAACCCTGGGCATTTTTGGCACGTTGCTTTTTTAACAACGTCAGCGCCTGCGCCGGCTCATTATTTTCCAACAAATCGTATATTTTTTCCGCATCCAGTTTAGCCATACAAACGCTCCTTATTTCAAATGTTTTTTTATCTCGGCCAATGTGTCCGTTAAATCATAGGGCTTAGGGATAAAATAATCCGCTCCCGCCTCTTTAGCCCGATCCTGCGATTCCGGATCGGCCAGCGTAGACATTACAATTACCGGAATACGCCAGGTAGCGTTATCGGTTTTGAGCAATTTGCATACGTCAAAACCGCTCAATTTAGGAAGCATTAAATCCAATAAAATCAGATCCGGCGTAAGTTGTTTAGCCAGCCGCACACCTTCCACTCCGTTTTGTGCCCAATAGACCTCTATTCCCTCCACTTTTAACGCACCGGACAAGGCCGTTCCCAATACTTTAGAATCTTCTATTAAAACTATTTTTTTCATATTTATATTTCCCGGCAATGCTTTTTATACTGTTCGATAGATGCCACATAATCGCGGGCATTTTTCATAACGGCATTGACTTCATCTTCTTCCAAACGGCGTACTATTTTAGCCGGCACTCCCATGACAAGTGATCCGGCCGGAATGCTTTGGCCCGCAGGAATAACCGCCCCCGCCCCAATAACACAATTGGGACCGATTTCGCTTTCCATAATGACCGCATTCATACCAATCAGGCAATTATCCCCGATTTTGCTGCCGTGCACAACCGCTCCATGCCCGATACTTACCCCTTTGCCAATGATAGCCGGCGCATCGTAGTTGACGTGAATGCACGCATTTTCTTGCACGTTGGAGTTAGCCCCTATGGAAATAGCCGCAATGTCTCCGCGCAAAACAGCACACGGCCAAATGGACACATTTTCCCCCACCTGCACGTCTCCGATAATAACAGCGGTTTTATGGACATAACAACTGGAATGTACCACCGGTAACAGTTTACCGATTTGTTCTTTCATGCGCGCCTCCTTTTAAAGGACGGTACGGTGTAGCGGATAATTGTAAGCCCCAATAAATAAAAATGCTGACAATCCCCGGCAAAATGTAATACACCACCCGGTAAATCAAGGTAGCCATCAGCGCGGCATCCCAGTCAATTCCCATTTGGGCATAAACGGCTGTCATCGCTAATTCCATAGCCCCCAAACCTCCCGGCAAAATGGGAATTAGCGTAGCCATCATCCCCACAGCAAATCCGGCCACCAGTATTCCCGGGTCAATGTGGACGCCCACAGCACGGAACGCAAAAAACAACACCAAAATCGTAAACAACCAATCGGCACAGACGTAAACAATCGTCCAAGTCATTTTTTTCTTTTTCTTATGGATGAGCTCAATACCTTCGTCCAGCTGGTCCATAAAATCATCGTAGCGCTTTTTAGGAATCAACGCCCCAAAAACATGGAATAATATTTTGTTGATGAGCCGGAAAGTTTTACGGATCGATTTGGAGCGCCACTCGTTATTAAATAGAAAAGCCGTTACCGCGCAGCAAACCGCACACATTACCACTATAGAAATAAAATTCCGAAGTAGTTGCGCCGGAGTTGCCGAGGAATGAAAAAACATCAAAACAGATCCCTGCAAAATAATAATCGCCAGCACAAAATACAAAAGAACCGTGATGACAATACTGGCCGTTACGCATGTGCCAAAGGGAATCCGCCGCCGATTCAATAAATGTGCCCGCAAGGCAAACCCGCTGGCTCCCAAAGAAGACACCGCATAATTGACCGTTGTAGAAACAAGCGCAATTCCGATCGCCGCACTTTTGCCGATGCGCCGCCCCATAATACGCAAAACCTCGTACAAACTCATCCCCATAGATACATAAATCAGCACTGACGAACCAACACTCAAAAATAAATATTTTGTTTGTACGTTTTGCCAAATTTTGACAAAGCTATCCTTGGCTTGATATACCAGTAGCGCAATCAGCCCCAGCGAAAACAAAATACCCAGGATATAAAATAAGCACTTAACTTGTTTTTTCACGTAGAAAACTCCGGGACAAATTAACTCAATAAATTATATAATTTATTTAGCCAAAAGGCATTGGATTTGATCCTATTTTTTACTTTCTAAAGGACACTCTCTATGAAGAGTATTAAAGTAATCGGCGCGAAAGGCCATAACCTAAAAAATATCACCGTAGAAATACCCAAAGACAAAATGACGGTTGTAACGGGATTGTCCGGCTCGGGCAAAAGCTCCTTAGCGTTTGACACCATTTACGCCGAAGGCCAACGCCGCTACGTAGAAAGCATGTCCGCCTATGCCCGCCAATTTTTGGAACTCATGGAAAAGCCCGACGTAGAACACATTGAGGGTTTGTCTCCCGCTATTTCCATTGAGCAACGCAATCCGTCCAAAAATCCGCGTTCTACCGTAGCCACCGTTACGGAAATTTATGATTATCTGCGCCTGTTATTTGCCCGCGTAGGCAAGCGTTATTGTCCGCATTGTGGCCGCCCCGTGGAGACGTGGAGTGTACAAGGAATTGCACAAGATATTTTAAAAAAATTTGCCGATAAAACCCTCTACATTCTCTCCCCCGTAGTGCGCGGACGGGCCGGCACGTACGAGGAACTTTTTGCAAAATTCAAAAAAGAAGGTTACGTCAAAGCCCGCGTCAACGGCACGGTACTTACATTAGATCATGTGCCTACTTTAGAGCGCTACAAAAAGCACACCATTGAACTTGTGGTAGATGAATTTTACGTAGATGAATTTGACCGCGAGCGGTTGGTAGAAAGTTTAGAAACATCCCTGAAATACGCCCAGGGGCTTGTACACATTTTAGAAACCAATGGTTCCAAACCTGTTGATTTTACGTATAGTGAAAGCAACGCCTGCGCGCATTGCGGAATTGGGTTTAGTGAATTGGAACCGAGGCTTTTTTCCTTTAACTCACCTTACGGAGCGTGCCCGGAATGTAACGGGTTAGGCGTAAAAATAGAAGTGGACGAAGCGTTAGTCGTACCCGATCCCTCTTTATCGCTCAACGAAGGAGCCATTGAGGCTTGGGAAAACCCGGTTACCACCCGCACACACCGCTGGAAAAATTCGTGGAGCGGATACTATTACGATATGCTCAAACAAGTCTGCCGCCAACAACATATCAGCATGACTACCCCATGGAAGAAACTACCCAAATCGCAGCGCGACTTAATTTTATACGGCACGGGTGGCGCTACGTATACTTCCATCATCTCCGGAGGAGAGCAAGAATTTGAAGGCGTCATTACCAATTTAAAACGCCGCGTAGCAGAAAGCGAAAGTGATTTCGTCAAAGAAGAAGTAACCCAACGTTTTATGCGGGAAATTGAATGTCCCGTTTGCAAAGGCAAACGCTTAAAACCGGAGGCCTTAGCCGTAAAAGTAGACAACAAAAACATAGATGAAATTACTACCATGCAAGTTTCCGCCGCCAAAGCCTTTTTTGACAAAATACATTTATCCGCCAAAGAGCAACTGATTGCCAAAGATGTATTAAAAGAAATCCGCGCCCGACTGGACTTTTTGAACAGTGTTGGCTTATCTTACCTCACTTTAAACCGAAAAAGTCAAACTCTTTCCGGCGGGGAAGCCCAACGTATTCACTTGGCCACGCAAATCGGCTCGGGCTTAACGGGGGTATTATATGTGCTAGATGAGCCGACCATCGGTTTACATCCGCGGGATAACGACCGACTAATTGCCACGTTGAAAAACTTGCGTGATTTAGATAATACACTTATTATCGTAGAGCATGACAAAGATACTATTTTGTCAGCGGACTATGTAGTAGAACTCGGCCCGGCAGCAGGCGAAAACGGCGGGCAAATCGTGGCGGCGCAACCCATTAAAGATTTTTTAAAAAATAAAACTTCTCTTACGGCTTCGTTTTTGAACGGAAATAATATTATTTTGCCACGCGCTCATTTACGCAAGGGAAACGGAAAATTCTTAACCATTTCCGGGGCTCGGCAATTCAACCTAAAAAATATAGACGTTAAAATCCCCCTCGGAAAATTTGTATGCGTAACGGGGGTATCCGGCTCAGGCAAAAGCACCCTGGTGCATCAAATTTTGTACAAAGCCCTGGCCCGCCAATTTTATAATGCCAAAGAATTACCTGGCGAACACGATACTATTAAAGGGCTGAACAACATTGACAAAGTAATTATCGTGGATCAAAGCCCCATTGGCAAAACCCCTCGCAGTAACCCGGCCACCTATACGGGTGTTTTCTCCCACATCCGCGATTTATTTGCCCAAATGCCGGAAGCCAAACGGCGCGGATACAAACCCGGTCGATTTTCTTTTAACGTCAAGGGCGGGCGGTGTGAAAAATGCCAGGGCGACGGTATTTTAAAAATTCAAATGCAATTTTTACCCGATATTTATGTAAAGTGTGAAGAATGCAACGGGCAACGTTTTAACGAAGATACTTTGCAAGTAAAATTTAAAGGGAAAAGTATTGCCGATGTACTTAATTTAAGTGTCTCCCAAGCCCTTGAATTTTTTGATGCTATCCCTAAAATCAAACGTTATTTACAAACACTTCATGATGTAGGACTTGGGTATATTAAGTTAGGTCAAGCGGCTACTACACTTTCCGGTGGGGAAGCCCAACGCGTCAAACTGGCAGACGAATTATCCCGCAAAGGCACGGGTAACACGCTTTATATCTTAGACGAACCGACCACCGGCCTGCATTTTGCCGATATTGATAAACTCTTGCATGTTTTGCATGATTTGGCTGACCGTGGGAACACGGTGCTCATTATTGAACACAATTTAGACGTAATCAAAACGGCCGATTGGCTGATTGATTTGGGCCCGGAAGGCGGAGATAAAGGTGGCCAAATTGTATGCGAAGGCACCCCGGCCGAGGTGGCCCGATGTCCAAAATCCTACACCGGGAAATACTTAAAACCGGAATTGGAAGATGTGCAAATGTATTTAAGGAAACATCCCGGAGAAGCCCTGCACGGGGTAGAAGAAAAATTAAAATCAAAGTAATAGAAACAAAAAAACAAGGCAGACTTTTAAACGTCTGCCTTGTTAAATTAAAGCATTGTTTCTACTTTTTTTTGACCACATCGGGATCTGGCGAATCTTTTATATCCACCACGATTACCTGCTTAAGATCGTCCTTCTTTTCTTCTTTGCCACCGGCAGCAGGTTTCCGATCCGTATATATCACGCCGCAGTTATATTGCAAGGATGTGTCAATATGTGGAAAACCATACTTAGGGCACTCCTCACTTCCTTTCCGCCCACAACAAAAGCGACGTCCATCTTTGGCTAGGCCCAGGAAAAATGCCGGGCCCTTAGAACCGCTCATATCGTAAATGTTCACCCGCACATAGGCACCTTGCACCGTGTCCAAGTCATACGAGCAATAGAATTCCTGAGACAGACGCCTACATTCAGGGGCCTCTACGTCCAACACATCAAACGTACACTCGTCATATGCCGCCAACCGGCATACTTCGGTTGCTTCCATCAACGGTTTCATGGACGCAAAATATCCCGCGGCACGGCTTCTAGCAACCGCTCTTTCATACTGCGGCAACGCAATAGAAGCCAAGATGCCGATGATCAATACAACCACTAATAGTTCTATTAGTGTGAACCCCTTATTATAAATATTCTTCATATACGTTTCCTCCGTA
>JAFXUJ010000011.1 GCA_017525025.1 Elusimicrobiaceae bacterium
GTGAAATTGTAACCCAAAACCTTGCTCATTTTGTCGGCAAGTTCTTTGTTGTCTTTGTAGAAATCATAGCCTCCGTAACTATCTTGATCAAGCACATAATAAGTAAGGTGTGCGGTGCGGATGGCATTTTCCCAACGTTCGGGAGTCCATTTGAGATAACTTACATTGTCGTATGTGAGCATAGTTTTGTATTCGCCAAGATTTTCGGCAATGGTGGGCAGATTAGCCTTGTAAGCCCTTACCAACGAATCGGGAGTGCCGGGAATGCCAATTAAGCCGTCGTCGCGCTTGGTGATGCCGAGGCTGAGGGCGTAGGTGTAGATGTCGCCATAACCGTCGGAGGTGAGCACAAGTTGCGTTTTGTGGAATGTCGAGGCGTAATGTTTGAGCATATCTTTCTGAATTTGAAGCGAAGGCATTTCGCTACCGTCGAGGTGCGATGTGTGCCATTCGCCCCATTCGCCAAAAGTGCGGATGTCGATATATTCGATTCGTGGGTCGCCGTCGTATTTTTGCGCCAATGCGGTGGCAAAATCTTTGGCTGCCTGAATGTAAATAGGATTATCCCAAACCGGCACGGCGGGAGTAAGATTAGTGCCTTCTAATTTGGCGTAGATTTTTTTTGCGCCCATTTCGTAGACGAATTTCGGCGTCCAATCGTACTCTTCTTCGAGCGTGTTGGCATCCCTCACAAACGACGGTGTGTAGGGCAGCACCCTCAACGCATAGCCCATATTGTGTTCGGCGAGGGCTTCGAGAAGTTTGTCTAATTCTGTCCAATCGTAAACGCCTTTTGCGGGGTTGAGTTTGTTCCATTGCTGATGTCCCGAGCCGTAGGTTACAAGTTTCCACGCCTCATTTTTCCACTCTCCAAACGGGCCGTACCTACATTCGGGCGAAAAAATATACGTGCCGTCGGTGGGAACGGTAAACCCCTTGTGTGGATTGGCGAGAGGTCCGTCGAATGGTTTTAGGGCAAATGTGATTTTTGTGGAGCCATCGGGAAGAGTTTCGGGTTTTACCTCGTCAGAATCCTTGTGGCACGATGCATTTAAAATCACAGCCGATGCCAATAATGCTTTAAGTATTAGTAGGTATTTGGGCATAAATCAATGATTTAATTAAGTTTACAATTTAAATTATCTTTTGAGCAATAGTTTATTATTTTCTGCAATTCCTTCATTATCAAATCTTACCGTAGGATTTTTACCTTTGGTGTAGGCATCTTCGGATTCGTAGAGCGATAGGGCAATTTGATATTCTGACGGTAATTCAGCATTTAATTTAAACGAAAAATCTTGCGAAGTATCGTCTTTGAACGTGCCTTTGGGTATGCGGATAGTTTCGCCGATTTGGACAAGGGTTTCGCCGGTGTTGTCGGTAAATTCTGCCACTAAGTAAACATCAAAGAAACAGGGTGCTAAGCCAGTGTTTTTGATGGTGAGGTTTAAGGTGTTGGTGTGGGTAGAAAATTCTGCCTTGGCAACGGTGAAATTGTAGCCCAAAATCTTGCTCATTTTGTCGGCAAGTGCTTTGTTTTCTTGATAGAAACGGTAGCCGCAATCGTTGTCTTGGTCGAGTACATAATAAGTTAAATGTGCGTTGCGGATAGATTGTTCCCAAAGTTCGGGAGTCCATTTTCTATTTCCGCCGGGAATTAAATCGTTGTAAGTGAGCATTGTAGCGTATCCGGCGATGTTTTCAGCGATGGTAGGCAAATTGGCGCGGTAAGCACGTTGCAAAGTATCGTCGCGACCGGGAATACCAATGAAACCGTCGTCGCGCTTGGTAACGCCGAGACTAAGTGCGTAGGTGTAAACATCGCCAAAGCCGTTGGATGGCAACACAAGTTGGGTCTTTTTGAAAACCGATGCGTAATGCTTTATCATATCTTTTAGAATATCGTCGGATGGCATTTTGCTGCCGAGCAACTGCGATGTGTGCCATTCGCCCCAATTCCCGAAAGTGCGGATGTCGATGTATTCTATCCGTGGGTCGCCGTCGTATTTTTGGGCGAGAGCGGTGGCAAAATCTTTGGCTGCCTGAATATAAATCGGGTCGTCCCAAACTGGTGCAACTGCCTTAAAATCAGTGCCTCGGATATCTACGGTAATTTTTTTCGCTCCCATTTCGTATACAAAACGCGGCGTCCAATCGTAATTCTCTTCTGGGGTGTCGGCAGCCCTTACAAACGACGACGTGTATGGAAGCACCCTCAACGCATAGCCCATATTGTGTTCGGCAAGCGCGGCAAGCAGTTTGTCTAATTCCGACCAATCGTAAACACCTTTGGCTGGGTTGAGTTTGTTCCATTGCTGATAGCCCGAACCGTACGAAACCAAGTTCCAAGCACCGTTTTTAAGCGAACCGTAAGGACCGTATTCAAATTCAGGCGCAAACACCCACGTGCCTGAGGTGGGAACGGTAAACCCCTTGTGAGGATTTGAGAACGGTCCGTCGAAGGGTTTTAGATTGTACGAAATGGTGCCATCGGCATTTACATCGTTGTTTTCGCGGTTGCAAGCGGCACAAAACAGCATTAATATAGATGCCAAAAATGGGGTTAATAGTTTGTGAAAATTCATAGGTGTTTAGTTTTTCATAATTATTTAGTCGATATTAACAATTTGGTAGTTCATACTTCCAAGACCGATTTTGGCGGCGTGCTCGATGGTGTGAATGCCGTGGCGCGAACTGATACGTTCTTTGAGGGGTGCATTGTCGTTGCCTTCGGAAGGTGTCATATTAAAAATAATGTCAACGCACGCCTTGTCCAAAGCCACAGGGTCGAGCGAGGCAAGTATTCCGTAATCTTTGAGTTTAACTTTGGCGGGATGCGCAACACAGTCGCAATCTACTGACATATTGTTCATTACCGAAATATAAAGAATTTTTTCTCCGTTGCCAAAATAGTTATGAACAGCCTGAGCCGCCGCAGCCATTGATTCAAGAAAACCGTCTTGGTTTTGAGTGTGTTGCCAAAGTCCCTCCACCTTGCGCTGATAGCCTGCCGTGTGGATGTAAGCCTTGCCATTAGCCGAAGCCACGCCTATGCTTGCGTTTTTGATAACGCCACCCATTCCGCCCATCGGATGTCCCTTAAAATGAGCGAGATTAATCATAAAATCGTAGTTTTTGAGGTGGGTTCCCACAATGTCGCACTTTATATTAGAATTGTCGACAACGGGAATTTCAAATTCGCCCTCCTCGTCCATAAGGTCAACCTTAAACATCGGGCTAAATCCGTGTTCCTTAATGGTTTGCCAATGGTTTTCAAAAGTTGTACGTTGACCGCCGTATGCCGTGTTGCACTCCACGATTGTGCCGTTGACCTCTTCTACAAGGTTTTTGATGAGTTCGGGTTTAAGGTAGTTGTTGTTGCCAGCCTCGCCGGTGGAAATCTTTACGGCAACGCGACCCTCAGCCTTGCGACCAAGTGCGTTGTAAATTTTTACCAACGATTCGGGCGAAATCTCCCGCGTTAGATAAACGGTAGATTTAACGCCTTCCGACACAGCGGTTTGTGCAGCGGGTTGAGCATTTGCAGTTTGCGTAGAATGTGTGCGGCAACCCGTAAAGAGCATCGCCGCGGCTATTAATGTAAAAAGTGCTTTCATAACAATGGGTTTTATATTTCTCCAAATATAGAAAAGTTTTTGCAAAACTGATAAGATTAATGTTGTTTTTTACCAAAAATTTGTATATTCGCATATCAAAACCAAGCATACTGAACTATGAATATATCATTATCAACAGCGGACATTATAATTATAATATCCTTTTTTATAACAATAGTTGTAATCACAAAGGCGGCGAACAAACGCAGCAAAGCCGATATGGCGGACTATTTCCTTGGCGGACGGCAGATGCCGTGGTGGCTTTTGGGCGTGAGTATGGTGGCTTGCACTTTTTCTGCCGACACCCCGAACCTCGTTACCGGAATGGTGCGCGAAAGCGGCGTAGCTAAAAACTGGGCGTGGTGGGCGTTTTTGATAACGGGAATGGCCACCGTGTTTATTTTTGCAAAACTTTGGCGGCGCACGGGCATTGTCACCGACCTTGAATTTTACGAAAAACGCTATTCGGGTCGTCAGGCTTCGTTTTTGAGAGGTTTCCGCGCTGTGTTTCTCGGATTCTTCTTCAACTGCCTGATACTCGGTTCGGTAACGCTTGCCGCAATAAAAATTGGTGCGGTAATGTTTGGCATAAAACCCTACGTAACGGTGATAGCCGGAATGAGTGCTGCCGTGGTTTATACCGCTCTTGGAGGATTCAGGGGCGTGGTTTGGGCAGATTTTTTTCA
>JAFXUJ010000012.1 GCA_017525025.1 Elusimicrobiaceae bacterium
ATTTATGCAAGGAGGTGAAATGTTTTTCCATTTACATAGAGAAAAAAGATTTTCGGACGAAAAAACCCGTTTTTATGTTATAGAAATGATTTTAGCAATTGAATTTCTTCATAAAAATAAAATGTTATATCGTGATTTGAAACCTGAGAATATTATGGTAGATGCTTCCGGACACATAAAACTGACTGATTTTGGCTTAAGTAAAATGGTTAAAAAACATAAAGATAAAGCTTATACGATATGCGGTACTCCACAATATTTAGCTCCAGAAATTTTATCAGACGAAGGATATGATGGGTCTGTGGATTGGTGGTCTCTTGGTTGTGTCATGTATGAAATGTTGGTTGGAAAACCAGCTTTTAGAATTCCGAAAGGGACATATTTATGTGCTGATTTATATAAAAAAAAAATTAATGTGCCTGAATATGTCACCCCTGAAGCTAAAGATTTAATTACTCAATTATTGGTACCTAATCCTAAAAAAAGGTTAGGATATGGAACGGACGGGGCTAAAAAAATTAAAGATCATCCTTATTTTGAAGGAATTAATTGGGAAGATGCTTGGAATAGAAAATTGAAACCACCTTTTGTCCCGAATTTAAAAGGAGAAACAGATTTGACTTATTTTGATAAAATGTTTACTAATGAAAAAATTGAGGGAAGTAAAGTATCTGAAGTACCATCTAGTATTGATGGTAGTGAATATAAAGGATTTACTTTTATTACTAATTCTGTTTCTATGGAATTAGCTGAAATGAAAAATAATGAAGATAATAATGATAATAATCATAATCAATTTACAGTAAACGATTTAATTGGTTAATTTTATATATATAAATATGAGTTTATTTATTTAAGTTATTTTAAAATAAGCATTGGTGGTGATTGGCATGTCGCCTGAATTGGTGCCTCCGACCAACAAAGTCACGTAACCGGTGGAGGCGTCATACGTGGCGGCGTTCGCCCCGAAGGCCAACGCAACGCAAACAAAACATGTGATTTTTCCCATCGCTTCTCTCCAGTTTGTAACGGATACGTGAAGATGATAACATTTACCTCCTTCGCTGTCAAACGGAAACACGCCCTGCGCACTGGCCGGATGCGGTCAAGTGGAGAATCTCCGCCACGGCGAGGCGATGGCGGCGCCCGTGACGATCGGCGGGAAGGACACAATGACCTGCTTCCGCGGCTTCGGATCGAGCTTCTTGCCGCTTTTGTCGCGACGGTGGCCGTTGTCGATCTCCGCCATGGAGACTTCGGCATTCGCCGGGAACACAGGTGCCCGGGCGGCTGCGGCACGCGCGGCAAAGTCGTACTTCGGCGTTCCATTCTGCGGCACCGTGCGCCCGCCGAAGAGCGGCACCGTCCAGTCGGGGCCGAGCTGCCGGTCGCAGACGAACTCGCGCCGATGGAACGTGATGCGGTCGTCGTAGACCTCCATCACCATCCCCTGCTTCACGCGCTTGATGTCTATCATGTCCATCTCGAACGGCGGATCGCGGTTGGCGTCGGCCGTGGAGTGCCCGTTTTCGCGGCCGGGCGGCGTAAAGGCGTAGCCGCGCGCGCAGGAGCAGTTGACCGCCGTGAACGCCCCCTGCCAGATCGAG
>JAFXUJ010000013.1 GCA_017525025.1 Elusimicrobiaceae bacterium
AGCAACCGCTCTTTCATACTGCGGCAACGCAATAGAAGCCAAGATGCCGATGATCAATACAACCACTAATAGTTCTATTAGTGTGAACCCCTTATTATAAATATTCTTCATATACGTTTCCTCCGTATTATAAAATAAACTTCCTAGTAAAATAGATATACTTCCCCTTATAGATAGTATAGTGAGAAACGCATTAAAAACAAGGTTTTTTTATTAAAAAATCTAAATTTGTTACTATATATGTATGGCTAAAAAACGCACCCATATTCACCTCGTACCAAATGCCGTCACTTCCACCGCAGCGGAAAGTTTTTTGCACCGCGCCTTGGTGCACGCAACGGGTGCACTTGGGTTACTGATCAGCATTTCATTTTTTACAGCCACCTATGATACGGCCCAGGTAAAATTAACCCTGCTGCATATGGGCGGATTGTTATTGACCGCTTTATGGGCAGCGCTACAAATTGTACGAGGCAAGAGCCCTTTTACAAAACATAATTTCCCTTTTTTATTGCCGTTATTTGCTTATTTAGGTTGGAATATAGTGTGTTATGTGTTTGCCCCTTATCACTTAAATGCCGCCGAAGAATTCTTCCGTTTTATTTTGTACACAATCATCACACTTTTGGCTGCGACCGAATTTTCTTTGTCTGATATTAAAGCAATTACCAACTGGTTTTTAATAGCCGTGTGGATTTGCTTTGCTTACGGAGCCGTGCAGATATTGGATAGATTCCTCCCGGGGGTTGATGTGTTACCTTGGCGGGGATTTTTCACGAAACGTATTTTTTCCACGCTGGCAAACCCTAATTTCTTCGCCGATTTTATAGTTTTTTGCTCTTGTATTACGGCTGGAGCCTTTTTGGCAACTCGTAAAAAACCACTGTTATTACTCTTAGCTCTGGGTGCCACCGCCCTCTTTTTTACGGAGAGCAAAGGTGCTTGGATGGCTTATGCGGCCGTGGCGGCTATTACCACTTGGGTGTACGCCAATTTCGGCGAGCCGGCCTTGCGTAAGTACCGTCTTAAAATCAACCTATTTGCCTTGCTCGTGGTATTAGGAACGGCTCTGTTAGTAGGCGTCTACACATCCAAACGATTTCAGTCGGTCAGTTTCCGGGCACATACGTGGTTGGGTACTTTTGAAATGATAAAAGATGCTCCCATCATGGGGGTAGGAACCGGTAATTTTAAAACAATTTACTCGGCCTACCGCCGCCCGCAAATATTCTATATTGAAAATTCACATAATACCGAAACCCAACACGCCGAAAACGAACTTTTAGAACAATGGGCCGTATCCGGTACTGTCGGGTTAGCCATCTTCTTGTGGCTAACGGTATTCTTATTCACCTTGACGATTCGTACGTTATCCAAGGAGGATAACACAACCGAAAAAAAATTCTATCTGCTGGGCTACGGCGCAGGTTTTTTGGCTATTTGGATACATAGTTTAGTAGATATTAGCGTACGCTTTGCTTCCACCGGGTTTTTCTTTGCACTATTTATGGGATGTATCATAGCCCTCTGCATGCCTACTCCGGCTCCGGAAGCCCCCGAATCTCCCCGGACTTCCCCCTCCTGGATATTAGCGGGATTACGTTTTTTGCTGGCGGCGGGGCTGCTTGCGCTGGGGGTACAATTATTTTATTGGTTTTACGAGATTACTTCCGTAATAGACGTTCAAAGAGTGGATGAGACCTCGCTCTTGGTGTTGGCTTGGATTGTATTTGCCGGCTCTATAACGGGTAGTGCCTATTTATTGTTGCGGGCCGCCTGGCTACTGCGTAATGCGGCCGCCCTGTGTGTACTGCTACTGCTGCTCCCACTGGAATTATTGGTGTACCGTCCATTTCAAGCCAACCACTATTACAGTTTAGGAATAACCTTTAGCCAAAACGGTAACTTGGATGGTGCCTTAATTTACTTTACAAAGGCAATCCGTTTTTCACCTTTTGAAACGGAATACCACCAATTCCGCGCTAACTTATTGGCCACCGCGCTGGATTTAACCAAACGTTTTTCTCCCGCCCGAGGAGACACAACCTCTGCGTCGGATGATTATTCCCGTGCGTTGCAAGATTTTGCATTTGTGGAAAAACACTCCCCCAACCCGCCGCTACTTTACCATAATAAAGGCCAACTCTATTACACAATGGCCCTTCGCCGAAACGAAGAAGCCCGCCGGGCCAGCGGTTCCGCGGAGTATGAATTTTTTTCTCAGGAAGCCTTGCGAAATATGGAACTGGCTAAAAAATCTTTGGAGCGTTCCCTGCTGGCAGACCCGGTAAATCCGGAAACTTATTTCTACCTTATTCAAATTGCTCTTTTGGAAAATCAAGTGGATACCGCCCAACGGTGGATTGACCGCTTCCGCCAAGGCCCTGACGGGGTTACGGAGCCGAAATTTTTAAACCGTTACCAGCAATACCCCCAACTGCAGGCATTGCAAGCGCAAGTCAATGCCCGGCGTAATAACAGCTACGTGCAAAAATCCCGCTTTTTTGGTAGAATATAGGAGTAGCAAGAAACCGTTTTTTGCCAAGATAGCTCAGCTGGTAGAGCAATCGCTTCGTAAGCGATAGGTCCGGGGTTCGATCCCCCGTCTTGGCTAAAATTTAAACCCCGCGAAAGCGGGGTTTTTTGAATTTTAATGAAAAGATGTAAAATGACACTTTGTACTCCCCCCCCTTTATTTTTTTATTTTTTTTGCTATACTATTTATAGAAATTATTTTTAACAAAGGGAGAGTTACCATGAAGGCAAATCAAGGTTTTACGCTTATTGAATTGTTAGTTGTTGTGCTCATTATCGGTATTTTGGCTGCTGTTGCATTGCCGCAATACTCTACGGCCGTTGAAAAATCTCGTGCTACGGAAGCTTTGGCATTGATGAGCGCCGTAGCGGATTCTGCCCAACGCTTCCGCTTACAACGGGACCGCTGGCCCAATGGAGGCGAATTTAACAGATTGGATATTGAAGTTCCCAGCCATGTTGAAGGCGGCCAAACGGTATTTGGCGGCAGAAGCTTTACGATTAGCATGGGGAACGACGGCGGAAGTACGTTTGTAGTAGCCGCTACCCGCAACTTACAAGCGGCGGACAGCAGATATGTGCTAAAAACACGCGTGACGGAAAATAACGACGGGACATTTACGGTTATCCGTTCCTGTGGCGTCAGCAATGACACCTCCGCCAACAACGCTGCCCCGACCGTCGGTACCAACGCGGAAACTTTCTGCTCGGCGGTTACCAGCGGACACAACCAAGACTTTTAATGTTATAGCGTTTGTTGAAAAAAACCCGGTCCTTAAGACCGGGTTTTTTTAGGATTATCGGGCTCGCTTACACGCTATTTCAAAACTCAGTATGGCCCGGGCATTGTGCGCATTTAGCATTTTGATTCCTTTGTCTGACCTGTCAAAACGAATTTGACACAAGGCCGCCTGACTTCTAATGTCCGGAGCGGTGCAACCGGCGATACACATCCCCCAAAGACATCCTTTCAACACGCGTTTGAATAGTTCGTACATAGCTAGCCTCCGCGGCCGATCTTTTTAACGCCTCCAAACGGGCGGCTTTCTGCCCGTTTTCCCGGGCCAAACAAATCACCACCGCCAGCAAGCAACAAACTAATATCCCCCCGCAGAATATCCACATTACCGCTCCTTCGGGCTAGTAAAAGAGCCATCCGGGTTGCATAAAGACAGGGCCGATAGTATAGTAATAATCCGTGCCCATATCCGATCGTCTTTAGGGGTAGGTGTCAACTTAATAATCAGGGAAGCTACCGTTACCACTCCCCCGATAATTGCCAAAATATCTTTTCCGTGCGTTTGTATCCATTCCATCGTTATTTCTCCTTTGCATCAATATTTCTTATCCTGTTCTTGCCGCCACAGCTCTAACAGGTGTGTGCGCTCTTGCAAGTTATTGTACTTATCCTGTTTAATTTCCAAGCGTTTAATATCCCGGCGGATGGCTTTTAGTTCCGCCCAAATTCCGCCCGCCATAAACACAACTATAATTATTTCTTTCCACGTAAATCCCAATTCTGTCATACCGTACCTCTATGCTACCGTTAAAGACCATCCTTTATTAAGCACAATGTCTTTGTCGGTTTGGGTTAAATCAGCTGTACCCGTACACCCGGCGACGCAACAGGTTTTTGTCGTTTCGGGAATTGCGGTAAACCACGGTACCCCGTTTACATGAATGAAAGTATTATTCAAATCAATAGTGCCTCTAAAATATCGGGATGTATCCGTCGTAGGAGCCCCCAGAGCTGCCCACCCGGTTTGTGTTGGGTTTAGATCCAACGAGGATGGAGATGAAAAATCCCCCCCATTTCTGGCCCAAGAATACGTGTAGCTTGTACCGGTTCGCACAAACTTAATAACAAAATTATCATGAGCCGACACATTGGAAGAAGAAATTATTTCCGGGAAAGAATTGTTTTTGAAGTTCCAGATTTTAATTGAATTTGAATGAATAAATAAACTGAATATCCCCGGCACCTCAAACGCGCAACAATTCGTTCCCAAAGCTCCGACGTTAAAAGCAAACTGAAACTCCATATTCCCCAAAGGGATATATGGATTTATTTTCAAATAGTCATTTGCGCTCAAACCACTTAAAATTCCCTCCGTAATCGTAGGAGCACCTTGCAAAGTGTATCCAATATTATAGGGCATGGAATCAAACAAATTAACAAGAGCCGCCCGGTTTAACGCCGAATAACTGACATCTATCTGCGGACTTGTGGAATGATTCAACGGGGCCTTATTGGAAACGAGCACGCTGGACAAATTAGCTAAATACTCACTCGTTCCGGAGGCAGTAAGTTTGGTAAGTCGGTGGTTGGAAGATAAATCCAAATTGAGTGCATGCAAATCCCCGGTTGCCGCCAGTAATTCTGCCGTATTAACAACGGTTTGCTCGTTAAAATCATGCAGGACGGCTTGTTGAATATACGGAGCAAACAAAGACAATTTCGTGTTATTTATATTGATCTGCGATTGCAAAGAAGAGTCAGCCGTTTGTCGGGTGGTAACTTCGGTTTGCAAGGCCTCGCAGGTAGCGTACCGAGATCCGACTTGTAAAATAAAATCAACCGATTCGCCCTGCGAAGTAGCAACCTCAATGGTTTGGTGTTCTTCTTTAAACAATTCATTCGTGACCCAAAAACAAATATCATTAGCTACTGTTTTGATTTTCCCGTTAGAATCTATCAGTTGAAGAATCCCCTTATTTAAGCCCCAGGGCATAGCCGCTGTTTGCTCGCGGGTAAAATTAAGGGTAAATTGTCCCGCAGATAATGAAATATCCTCAAATACATATTCGCCTATTTTAAAGCGAGCTGTCATAGAAGATAAATCTATATCCGACGAGGTAATGGAAAAATTTAAAAAATTTTTACCGTTCCAATCCGTATCGTCTCCGCGAAAAATTTTAATAATAGGTTGATGTTGCGTTGAATCCGTCATAATAAGCTCCTAACAAGTCAGTAAGGTTTTGATTTTCTTCCAAATTTTAATGCGGCCATCTTTGTCATCCGCACCGGTGAATACATCGTAAGCGGCTGTGTTAATCTCTTTGGCGGAAAATCCTTGTTGTTCCATCCAAGATTTGATACCGCGGTAAAGCCATTGGTCACCTGATAATTCATCCCCGCTTTGCTTGCGATGAGAAAGTGCTTGCAAACGGAAATAGTCCCGGGCTCCGCATAACCCCTGGCTAAAAGCCCGGGCCGGATGAGCCGCTTCAGCGTTGAAGTAATGCTCTATAAACCACTCTTTTTGACGTGGCGTAGCGGGTTGTTGGGCTTTGAGTATAACCTGACGGGCAAGCCTCACGTCTTCCGGGGACAGAGACGTTTGCATATTTAACAATTGATCAAGCGTGCTTTCGTCGGCCCTGGCCAATTGGGCAAATAGCACCGCTTTATCGGCTGCTTGTTTTTTGTTGTGCAAATCCGCCAAACGTGTAATTTCTTGTTGAACAGATTGATGCAAATCTTCATCGGGCTCGTTAATCAGCAACAAGGCCACCGTCTTAGCATCTTGCTGCCCGGAAGCCGCTTCTTCTTGGGCCCGCTGCCATATTCGCCGAGCTTCAAAACGGGCAAACGTACTGCGTATCTTTTCGCTATAATCCTGTTGTACCCCCTCCGGAAAAACTTCTTTCTGTTGGCTAAACACTTGTTGGGCAGTGTTCCAATCGTCGTTAGAAAGAGAGCGCAAAATATTTTTTTCAATCATGTCGCGCTGCAGATTCTTCGCTACCGTTTCTGCCTGCTCAACCGGAATACCCGCGGCTTTCATACGGTCTTTATACGCAGGAATTTGCAATTTTAAATAAGCCTGCAACGAGGGTGCATCCGCCACCGATTCCCCCACTTGCGTCATCCAAACAGCTTCTTGTTGCAACGATTGTGTTTGCATTTCTTTGCGTCTATTCACTTCTTCTTGCCGGGCGGTGTGGCGCAAGGCCGCATAATCCCACCCCGTCGGACTATCTTGCGCCGGATCCAGGTGTGCTAGCGCAAAACGATCTAAAAATTCATCTGTTACATAACCTTTTTTTGATACTTCTCTCCGCACGGCTTCCGCGAGCTCCATACGGTCAGCCGGATCCGGAGCAGACATTTTAGCCTGTGCGGATGTATTTACATTTTTCTGCTGAGAGAAACTCTCAGTCGGCAGTATTTTTTTTGTTGTTGTTGATCATTCGGTACAATGGGCATATGAACTCCTAACGAGCGGAAAATAAATCCAACAGTGAAATTCCCAGTTTCCAACCAAAATTACTTTTACCGGCGGAACGACGATACTGTTGAGCGGCTGTTTTTAACGTGCGAACTTGCTGCGCCGCGGATAAATTATTTTCATACACATCTGTTTGTAAATGCGCTTGAATCGCACTTTCATCCAACAAGGCTTGAAAACGATTATTTTTAAGCAAATGCTGGACCGTGTAAGAATCGCCGCGCAAGCCGGATGCCGCCATAGCAGCTTGTTGTGAGGCAGCTTGTTGACGATATTTTTGATATACTTCATTTGCTTTTTCGTTAGCAGAACGCAGCAAATATTCATTTTGGTGCTGCGCCGATGAGGCCACGTAAGCCGCTTGCTGTTCTTTCTCGGCAGCCAAGCCCCGATAACGTATAGCGGCCGATTTTTCGGCTTCCAATTCCCGTAGCGAGGAAGCCATACCCCTTCCTAAAATTCCTACAACTCCTCCCATATATTCCTCCTAAATAAAAAATGTAAAAAATTAATTTGGCTATAAACGCTTACTTTTCCGTCAAAGCAAGCATTTAAATGCGTCAGTAAATGCAAAGCCGCCGGGTAGCGCACATCAACTTCGTTACTTAACACAGGATACCGAGCCAACCAACGGGCCAATTGTTGTTTGGCCAAACGGAAAAAAGAGAATTTGCTGAGTCCGATTTTTCTTCCGGTTAATAGCCAAACACGGGCTTGCAATCCCAATGCCACCGGGGCATAAATCCCGGCTAAGGCAACCACTTCTTTTCCCCGCAGCAAACAAACGCTTGATTGAGAATATGCAATAAATGCTTCTAATAATTGGGCTACATGTTCCCGGGGATGGGACGCTAATAATTCTTGGCGATCTTCCGGACGTAATACCCGTGCCAAGGCGCATCCGTCCCCCGCGCGTGCGGCCCGAAGAATGGTCTCTTTCATATCATCCGCTTTATACCACCCGACATAATACTGCAAGCAAGGTAAGAGGCCATGGCTCATTTTGTTCTAACAGGATAGAAGGAGCCAACTGATGCGTTCCTGCCAACGGCAAAACACAACTTCGGGTTGTCAAGGCCGGCACTGCGGGATTTGTTTGTGAATCCGGCGGAGTAATTTTTTCCAACGGCTCGCCCTCCAACGCCACTTCCCCGCCATAACTGCTGGCTAATTGTAACGTTACCCCTACAATCCGTTTTTTTTGATCCACGTTAAGGCCGACGGGCAATTGCGATACCGCCGGTAAAGTTTGCAGCTGCGCTTGATATAAAAGTCCTACATGCACGCATTTCATTGCCGTCGGAAGTGTAATTTTTCCGTTACTTACGCGCATGCGTTCCAACGGTTTGCCGTCTGCCAATACGCCTACCCAGCATCCCTCCAAGTGGTCTAACCCACTCACTTCTTCAAACGCATCCGTTGATTTTTTAGAAACGCTGGAATCCAAAAATATTTGTTCTTGGAGTTCCCGGCTGATTAAACGGGGCAACAATTTTTCAATCAAATATTTCCCGTTTCTCTCTACCGCAAACCAAATTTCGTCATATCCCCGGTTCGGAATTACACATACGCTGTGGAAATAGCCTTGTGTATCATGATGCGTCCAAGCACAAACATTTTGCTCGGGCACGTACGTCAGGGCCGCCACGTGTCCGTTAGATAAAATGCACCATACCAAATTGTCCGGTTCTTGTTGGTAACATATTTCTCTAATTTCCTCGTTAGCAAATAAATGCTTGGCACATAAAGTTAAATCTTCTCCCACGTAAGAAGCACTGTTATAATCGTAATGAAAATCCCGCAAAGCTCCCGCCCGGGCCTGCACATATAAGGTGCGATTTCCCACCAATACGGCCCCTACCCGGCTTGCCCCACGTTCCCCTTGTTGCTCTACTTGAATGTTATAAGGAGTGAGTGCCCCATTAGATGAAATACTCCACTCACTTCCGGCCGTAAATACCAGTAATTTCCCGGCCACAGACACCGTATGGATGGCATTTAACTTTTTACCGGACAAATTGATGCTGATAGCGTCCGAATCTTCCAAGACTGCCCGAGCATGGCCAAAATCATTATACGCCCCTATTTTAGAAAACCAAACGGCTTGCGGTTCGGCATAGGAACCGGCAAATCCCAAACGATCTTGATAAAAAAACACACAAGACGGATAGCCATTTTTTTCGCCAAAAGATCCTTCGGCCCAATCGGCTGTCCAGTCATCACTTCCGTAAGTACGCTCTATTTCAATGCCGACCTGGCGCGCATTGAGAAAGCGGGAAACTACCGCTATTCCTTCCTGCATAAAACTAGCCGATGTTAATTCGTATCCGGCTTCCCCGGTAATTTGGCAACTGCGTAAACGTAGATAATAAATCCCCCCGGTATCTTCCAAATGCCCTATATCAGCTAAATTATCATCGTCCTCATCGCGGACAAAATATTTGACGGCCTGCCACGAAGTGCCTAAATCTTCGGATTTTTCTAATACCAAGGTTCCCGTCCAGGTACCGCTGGTACGCAAACTCCAGTCCGAACTTGATTTGATAACAGCCGAGGAGCTCTCATACCCCAAGGCCCCTTTTTGCCGTTGGCTGGGCACCGGGTGGCATACACTAAACCGCATGCCTACATGTTTAGGGGAGAATACATCAAAGTTACTCTCCAACGTATAAGTAATCTCCCCTTGCGCAATAGTTTCCCCTTCGTTTACCCCTCCGGATAGTTGCTGTTCTATAATCAGACTGGGATCATGCACAAAACTATCACGGTAAACCAGCTGCAAGGTAGCTCCGTTCCAGTCTCCGCCGGTAGCTTGCGGAGAAGTTATTTTAATCAGCCCTCCCAAATTAACCGCCTCCACGCCGGATGATCCATTTACTCGGTTAAATTCGGAAACAAGCAGCTCGGTATCCAAGCCGTATCCCCGGGCCGCAAAGAACAACTCTCCTTGAAAATACCCATATACAAAGTACCGATTGTCCACTATCGGCAAAAAAGTTAATTCAGCCGCTACTCCGGCCGTCTCCACGTCTTCCTGTAGCGAAGCAATCCTCATTTTTTTATCCGGTTCCGTATTGGATAACCGAAACGGTCCGTATTGAATGGGAAACACCTCTAAACGGAAATTTCCCTGTCCCAAATACACCAACCGCCGGGGAGGATATTGGGGGTGCGTTAAGAATAAAGTTTGGTCATATTGTGTATAACTGATAGACGATAAATCGGTTTCTTTATAGGGGGTAGCCAGCTCAAACGGCTCATTAGTGGCCGTAAGCAATTGTCCGGCCGAAGTATACGCCCGCATATATTCATGCCCCAGTTCCAACACATAGGCTTCCTTATCACTTACGGCAAAGGGAATAAGCCGGCATGCCCGGCCGTTATATTTAGCCGTGCCCATATAAACCGTACCGGGGCGGTTAGAGGCCCCTCCTTGCGGATGTATGTAAAAGTTACGGGCCTTCTTCAGCCAAGACGAGTAAGCCGGGCTATCTACCCGGGTTTGCAAGGCCGGGCTTACTTCTCCCCCCGCAAAAGAGGGCTGTACATGATGTAAAAGCATTTAACGCACCTCCGTAAAAGCATCTTCAGTCGGCGTTTTTAAAAAACTCTCCGAAGCATTACTACGCCGCGCTTCTTCCAAACTGAGTGTATATTTTTGCAATAGTTGGGCTGCCAATTGTGTATCTGCCGTCAACGATACGGCCAAATCACACGCCAAAGCCAACGAAAAGCTTTTGATAAACGCGGGATCAAATAGATTTTCATCTGTAATGCGCCCCGTATATTCCACCCACCCGGGAGCTACCTGGACCAATAATACCCGGCTATGCAAATCGGGCCGGAAATTCTCTTGAAAGGCAATCCGGTGGTGGTTTTTATCAAATATGTTGCGGACAAATAGCGCATTTTCCGGATATTGGCATACAAAATAGCCTTGTTCATCCGGCTCATTTTCCAGCCAAACCAGCGGCTCATGAACCCCGGCAAAAGCCCAATTATGTGTTCTTAAAACTTCATCCCGAACCGGAGCATAAAATAATTTTAACCTTCTTGCTTTTTCGCTTTCTTGTTCCAAAGAAGAAATTGGAGACTGGCCCAATTGAGCTAACGCTAAGTTACAAATATTTATTTTTGTTATCATTTTTTATACTCCATTTTAATTTATATTATTTTTTCATATATTTTTTATATATACAATTAAAATATTTTTAATATTAAATTTAATTTATATTATTTTTTAAGTATTTTTATAAACATATTATATATTTGATTATATTTTTATATAAATTACAAAATTTAAAAAATATTTAAATTTTAAATATTTTTATTTTTTGATATAATTTTAAATAATAAAAATATTGGTTTAAATTTCAGGGAACATTAAGGAAATGAATGTTTTAAAAGGATGTATTTTATAATTATTTTTAATTACTTTTATAATTTCCCCCTATTAAAACTTAATTAAAGAATTTTCTTGCCCTTTGGGCCCTTTGAACCGCTATTTTTACCTGTTTTTCCACCGATTTTGCGCAAAAAGGCCTCTAAATTAAGTTTTTACACCTTGTCATAGAGAGTTTTATTCCTATTCGCATTTTAAGCGGGCTGTTTTTATTATAAAGTGCTTAGTAGAGACCGGGCGGGGCTACGCCCGGTCTTTTTACGCATATGGATTAGTGCATGTCTAACCCATCAGTCAGGAAGCAGGAAACCTTTCCGGCCGTAGCCGTACCGGTTACGGTATATTTGACACGCAAATACCGTTTTACTCCGGCCGGCACCGCAACCGCCAAGATTTGTTTGCCGGCTGTTAAGTCAGCTGCCAAAAAAGAGGCCGAAGCTAACTCCGTAACCGTAGAAAAGTTAGAAGTATCCGACGTCTCAACCCCTACTTTCATGCCGGTAAGTCCGGCAAAGTTCACATCTACCCGACATACCGCGAACAAAGCCCCGGGTGCAAAATTCCCGGCGGCAGTTAAGTCCACGGTATTTGTGGACGCGGCCGTCGTAGTAACTGCTTGTTGTTCAGAAAATACGCCATTTTGGTCCAATAACATATCTACCTCCTATGCCACAAGGGCTTCCGTATCGGTAATTGCATCGCAAATGTGTACCGGAATTTCGTTAAACGTCATGAGCGGACGAGCCGTCAGTTGATCCGGTGTATATTGGACGTTACTGCGGCTGCTGGCCAATTTACGCAAAGCTGCCTTGACGGTACGGTTCATATACCACACGGGTTTGCCCATAGACAAACTTTGGATACGTTCTTCCAAATCACACATTTTGTCAATCAAATTAGAAGGTACGTTGGTGGTATCAATGTTGCAGATACGTCCGGCAAAGCGCCAATCTTGTACGGCTAATCCTAATTTCCACTCAAAATATTCTTTATAAGCAGGATATTCGTTGCCACTGGCATCCACGTGATTTACCAACCCATGGTCCACCCGTTGGATCCCGGCTTTGGACCCTTTGGGGAAGAAGGTAAATACTTTATCCGTATCCCATACCACTAAGTAGATGGATGAGTTTTTATTAGCAGTGCTACTGCCGCCGTCAATGACGTTGCGAGAGCTTTCCGCACCGGAAAGTTCGCAGTAACGAGCCGCCAAACCGGTAAAACGTTCCGGATTGATTCCAACGTTTCCGTAGATCAAATTAGAAGCCATGGTATTGGACATACCGGCGATAATCGCGCGAGATTGTCCGGTACGTACAGCGTCTACGTGTCCGCCCTTTTCGGCGACTAATTTATCTACCACAGAATAAGCCGAGAGCGTCCCATAGGATTCTACCACTACTTTGGTAGTTGCTTTGGCCGGCTCAATGCCTTGGTAAGCACGGCGCCAGGTTCCTTCCGGGATTCCGGTACGTACGGCATATTCGTGGCCGCTATCCAAAGAGCTTTCGCATACCAAGGCGTCGCCAATAATATCGTTAGATTGGCTGAGCACTTCGGCAATAGCCAGTTCTTGGCCTGACGGATCAAATTGTTTGGCATAATCCACCAAACTATATTGTTTATCAGCAATAATTGCCATAGATTTTTCTCCTTAATTTCGTTTTCCGTACAAAGCTTCGGCAAAGGTTTTATCTTGCGGGGCGGAGGGAGTTCCGCCGGGGCAGATATCTTCGCTGATGGTTCGACCGATTCCGCTAAGAGTACGTATCATAACGGGATGGTTTCCAAGCCCCGTTTCTTCCAACAAAGCGCGTAATTCCGGCCCGCCAAACGTGTTAGCGGCGCGTAGGGCGTACGTAATTTCTTGTTCCAGCCCCGCACCGTATAAAGCTTTCGTTTCGTTCGCCCAAGCAATAGACTGCCGATGTTTTTGGGCAGCTGCTTCCTCGGCTTTTCGTTTGGCACAGGCAGATTCAAAATCCACCAGTTTTTGTGCTTGCTGCTCCGATAATTTCAATTCTGCGGCTAAAGTTTTAAAATTATCCAAATCTTCAGACGCAAACGATACATCCGGCGCAAGTTGAATGTTGGAAAAGGACAACGAGTCCTGTTCTTCACCAGGCTGTTGGGCGGACAAATTCGCCGGGGAATTTTCTTCCTCTGCGTTTTGTGCTACGGTTTCTTCCGCCGCCCCAGCCGAAGCGGTTATGGTATCTTGTTTAGCTAAATCGGTGGTTGTATTGGAAAGTTCAGACATGTGTCATCTCCTGAGTTAAACGGTCAATTTCTTTTTGTTCCGAACTAACTTCGGACAAATATTCCCCCCGCATTTGTGCGTACATAGTGGGAGAAGCCTCTTCTATTTCGGCTAGCAAAAAAAGCCCGATGCTTTGCTGGCCGCAATGAAAGGCCGTAGCCGCGCTATCTCCGGGCACAAAAGAGTGCTGACGTACGCGGGTGGCTTGTAACAACCGCCACAACAAGCGGCGGCCGGAAGCCGTTTTCAATACAGCTAATAAATCACTGGTATTACGTTTTTTTAATTGTTTTTCATTCATAAAAGTAGGAAAGCCCGCCCGGACGGGCTTTGTAGTGCAGTATAGCAGCGTTCCCTAATTTTAGACGCCTGCTCATGCCCGCTTTTTCACTTCTTACTCCATTAGACATCCGCCGTTTTTCTACCGGGGAAAACGCCCGGATGTCCCGCGCCGAACCGCCCCGCTTATGTAGACGCGTTCGCACGCGGATTTTTCCCTTTACTTTTCCGAAGTTCCGGGGGACTTGTCCGCCGCGAGGGAAGCGGCTTCTTGCACCTGCTGCGGGGAAGCCGGTTGAGGGCTCCGGCTTCCCATGGGGGCATTTGTTTCTTCTTCGCTTTTTAGCAAGGCGGGGGCTACCCCTAACGCTTTGAGCCCTTCTTCCAAAGCGCAGTCATAATCTACGCGGTTTAACAGTTCCGGACGAACCGTCGCCAACGAAGCCGCATAGTTGAGCCCTTGCATCAGCGAGGAAAGCCCCGCCGCCTTTTGCGCTTGTGCAATCATAGATACATACTCCACTTTCATGGGTAAGCCTTGAATGCTGGGCGGCGCGGGCGGAAGTAGCCCTTGACGTGCCAACAAATTAAATGCGCGGTCAATTAACGGATCCAACAATTCATTTTTGAGACGTTCCAACACAGGCCCCAATACCAACATTTTTTCTTGGTGCCGTTCCGCCACTTCGGTAGCGGTCATCCCGGCATAACTTTGGGCTGTCAACGAAAGGAAAATATCGGCAAAGAATTGAGAACGAATGGTGCTGCGGACGGATTGGATAGAAGCTTCCAACGATTGCAAATCCGGTTGGACTTGGTAAGCCGGCTTCACGGAGCCGTCCGACGTACCGTTGTAACGGGTAATGCCACCGGGGAGTAAATTAACTTCCCCCTGCACATTAGCGGAAACCATAACCGGAGGGTTGGTGCTTTTGTCCAAGGCTACAAGTTTTGTTTTTTGCATTTTCTGCAACATTTTCACGTCTCCCAGGCATTTCCAACCGGGGCCTTTACCGTAGACATCCGACGTGTTTTTTACTTCCCACCGGGCCGCTATTACCGGGAATTCCTGGTAACCGCTTTGGCGCAGCACATGGCCCGATTCCAAAAAATACACACTGGCAAAAGGCATATGATGATTATCCTGCCAAAAAGAAAGGTACTGCTCGTTAGGAATAATCAAATGAAAAACTTTATGCCATTGACGAGCCTGTTCTTCCGTCGGGCGGGAAGCAATCTGCGGAGGAAGGTGTTCTTTACCAAATGTTTCAACCAGTTGCTCTCCCGTCATAAAAAATTCCCGGCCGAAACGATTTATTCGCCCTTGAGCGTTACAGCCCAAGCAATATTCCCCTATGGTAAAAGGGCGGCAATAAATTCCTTTTTCGCGGTCTTCTTCCAGTAAAAACGCCGCGGTACCAAATACGGCAATTTCTTCATAAAAACCGTGTAACACACCGTACACATTGCTTTTAGCAAAAACCTCCTCCAAGCGTTTTTTAACGTCAAACACCCATTCTCGTGCGCCGGGCAATTCCATCAATTCTTCGGGAGCGAGAGACAAATCAAACCAACTTCGCGCCGGACTTGTTAGCCCCGACATCATCCCGGCGCAAAGCACTTCTACTGCCAGGCACGGGTCGGAATCCAGCAAGGTTTTATGGTCAATGCGGCGGCCTTGGTTAGGCGTTTGCCCGTCAAAGAAACCGCGGGTAGGGGCCAAATAAGCTCCCAATTCTTTCCAAACAGGCATCCAAGAAGCCCGTTCGTTTTTTAATGCATCATAAAGACGCATATAATCGTTTTTTATCTGTTTCATAAGGTATAAAAAGAAGCACAACGAAGCAAAATTTACTACTATGTAGAAAAGAAAGGAGGAACAAAACTATGGCGGGACTAATACTGATCTTTATTTTTGTAATCTTGATGGCAATACCGGGGTTTTACATTATTACGCGCAAGCTGTTTCCTAAAAACAGTAAGCGTTCGGCCGTGTGGATATCTATTGTATTAACAGCCATTTTGGTAGCGCTCCTGGCATTAGGAACCTTGGGGAATCTGCCTGCATAATTCCAATAATAAGAAAAGCGATTTTACTAAAAAGCCGCCTGAAAGGGCGGTTTTTTGGGCGCAAAAAACCCGCTACTTAAAAAACAAACAACAAATTGTAGGAAAATAAAGGAAAGATTTACTTCTATTTTTTAATTATAGCATAAATAATGCTACTTTGTCAAGTTCTTTACAACAAAATACACGTGCTTGATCAACAAAAACTATTTTATTCTTCGTGGACAATAACGGTTAAATCATTGCCCAGGAGTTTATTATAGGAGCCGGGATCCTTCCAGGATTCCACCAGTTTAGCACTCGGAGAAGCATTAAATTGTTGGCGTGTGGCTTCATCAACGAGCATATTTGAAAACAATGGATTAGCAGCCGGCAAGGCATGGGGAATCGTCACTTGCACCACAAAGCTTTTTCCTTTAAGGAGGGATGGTAAAGAGGACTGATTATGATAGGCCATGTGAAACATGCCGCCATACACCACGATGAGGGCACCCGGATCATAAATTTGTAATGCCCGAATTTTGCGAGCAAACAAGCGGTTACGAAGAGCTATTCCTTCCCATGAAACGGCAAAATCACCTAACTGTTTCATCGTGGGAAGCTTTTGTTTCCGGGGGGTGCTAGCTAGAATAAGCGCAACATCATCTTCCAACCCGTACAACGGAATTTGTGCGTTCAAGGCGGCCTTTAGCACTTGAATAGTTTTGACAGGGGCAGTAACGTCGAGTCTATCGGCCAGTTCGTCTAACGTCAAAATTATATTTTCTTCCGCTGTCCATTCCTCTAACGTAGGAATTATTTCCGCCGCCAGATAAATGGTACGTCCCGGATAAATGGACGGCAGTTGACTCACCAGAGAAACAATCTCTTTTTGCACCCGCATTTCTTCGTGTGTTTCACCGATATAAAGAACATCTATATCTTGCGGCAAAAAATTAGCATACGGTACTTTTTTTGTAAAAACATGATTTTGTATTCGTGTAGAGATGTGTGAAAGATTCGTTTCAAAACGAACCGCATGTTTTGCAAAATCTTGTAAAGCCTGCAAGGCCCGGGCATCGTTCCGTTGAGCTAAGCGCGGATAAGCCGAATAATCTAAGGAGCTTCCCAAAAAACATTCCGGCAGGTAAGAAGCATAATGTTTAGGTTGCGGAGAAAGAAAACCGACTTTATAATTACCCAACGCGAGGGGCGTCTTTCGGTTTAAGGCTTGCACAAAGGGCCGACTACGATATAGCGCTTCTGCCCCTTTATGAGAAAGCGGAATGATTTGCGCACAAACGCTACCCTCTACAAAAATCATGCTAAACAAAACAAAAAATATTTTCCGCATATATTAACTGTACTTCTTTTGACGCAAGCCCGCGAGGGCCTTTGGACCTATTTTTTGATAAAAAAAGGACCTAGCTGTTTATATCACTTCGTACTCACTTTGAGCAAACTCGCTCATCTGTCCGGCACGCCGGACACGCACCGGTGCGGCAAACGTGAGGGCAAGCGCATCCGCCAAATCGGGGCTCTTACCGCTACGCGCCTTGAGTTTTTCCTTAGCTTCTAAACGCAAACGCCCGGAAGCATCATAATCGTACGTAGTTTGGCATAAATCCGCTTTCAACTCCGCTGAAGATGGCAGAGCTCCGCCTTCTTTAATCCAGGCCGCCATTTCCCCCCACATTTCAGCCCGTTTATTCACGTATTGTCCCGCGCGCAAGGGAGTCCCGCCAAACGGCACTTCGGTTACACCAAAACCCAATTGACGCAAACGGTCTATAACCCCCGCCCCACAGCCGGCATCAATAAATACACCGTCAGGGTGGAAAACTTCTATTTGGTGAGCTACCTGTGCCGCCAGCGCCATGCTATCTATCCGCTGAAAAACCAACGGATTGAATGCCTGTTTGCCTTGACGGGGAAAAATCACACTTCGATCATCCCCGAAACGAGCCGGATCCACTCCTAAAATTTTAGGGGCGAACCTGATTTCCGTACTGGCATACCGGCGGCTTGCCGCGGCTAACACCTCATCTATCGGTATCAAAATATTTTCGGCACTGGCGGTAAAATCACATAAATATTCTTGGCGAAAAATATTATCCGGGGTTTCGCGACGGATTTCTTCTAATTCTTCCGCAGAGATCACCCCGGATTCATCGGCCCGAAATAGGCCCGCCCACCACAGGTGAGGATCGGCTTGCGCCGCCCTTTGAGCGTGGTTAAATAATTCATAAAAAGCGTTTTGTCCTTTAGGTGTCCCTATAAAGACCACCCACCCCTCGCGCGAGAGAAGCATTGGGCGGATAATTTCCGAAAATACGTCAGGTTTAATTTGAGCATATTCATCCAGTACCACTCCGTCGGCGTAGGTTCCTCTCAACGCATCCGGGTTATCCGCACCGCTTACCCATACACGCGCTCCGCCGGGCAATTTGATACACAATTCGGTTTCATTAATCACTATCCCCGGGATAGGTGCGGCATACCGTTTAAGATAATCCCATGCGATCCTTTTGGCTTGGTTTAAAAAAGGCGCGATATAAAAATACCGGGCATGTGCGCGCGTATTTTGAAGTGCTTTTTTAAGCAAGTGATTAACGGCACAAACCGTCTTGCCCAATTGCCGGTGCGTAACCAACACACAGAAACGATGTGTTTCCAACGCACGGTGAATTTGCACCTGGACGGGCCGCGGACGATAAGGAATAACTACCGAAACAGATTTCACTATTCCTCCCAACGCACACAAATAGGCGGAGAAACGGCCAGATCTTCTTTACCGTCTTTCCAACCCAACAGATTTTTAGCCGTAAATACCGCAAATGAGGCAGAATAATTCCCGCGCAAACTGTTTTGAATCAAAATATTACTTTGCAAATCACGCGCTTTTTGAGCCGCCTCACGGAATGCGGCATGTTTGTTTTCCCACATTTTGAGCACTTCGCAAGTAGTACCTATTTGTTTAGCAAATGCGGCAAACGTCGGCAGTTCAGCAGCGGTTTCCACCATGCTCACCGAGCCATCCCGTTTAGTCACTTCTGTAATATGGAAGGGCGGCACGTCAAAAAATGCCAACAACTTATCACAAAATTCCGGTTGGTAACGCAACGTTACCGCTTTAGAAGATTTAATACAAGACAAGGAAGAATTTGTTTTTTTGCAAGGCATAATCTCTCCAAAAGGCACCCTGGAAAAGTAGTTTTTCGGAAAGAAAAGGAAAAAGGAGATAAAAAAATACAAACCGCCTCTTTGCGCTTTGTATAAGTATATTTTAGCATAAATAAATATTTTTGTCAACAAAATATGATTTATCTATCGATAAAGGAGGCAATATCCAGCCATTTTTGATTCCTCCCCAGACTTGGTACGGACACAAAGGTTCTGCACCGGATTTTGGAGGCGCAAATGAGCAGTTGTACAGGTAAATGGTTATTTGCAAATACGGATCCAAACTATGACTATAAAGACGACCTTTCCACCCATAAACGCAAACGTTAAGATAATCCGCACGATAAAAAATAAAATTTTCCAGTTTTAACCGCAAAAACATAGTACATTTTTTTACTTCTTACATTGCTTACTAAAATATAAAATAATTGGGAGCAAAGTTAACCCAAGCTCCAAAAGCCATTTATAAATTAGGCCGGTCTGCCCGGCATATTAACTTTGCTAACCCAATTGACTTTTTATTTGCTACAATACAACTACATAGTTCCTGGCAGAATTATGAAGTTACGCATAACGGGGCACGCCCGCCGCGGGAGCGGCGGTAGTCATTCGGTTATGACTTCCTCCGTTTGAGATGTCCTGCTTGAGTAGGATATTTCAACTGCGTTGGTAAGATGAAAAACAGAAAGCCAACTGCTTTTCATATTGTTAGTATAGTAAGTATTGTTAGCGTTTGTCAAGTGCTTTTTAAAAAATTATTTTTTACTTATATTTACGAGTATGAATAAATTTGAAAAACAGTTAGAAAAATGGAATAACGGCATTTTGCGTGGCGCGCAATCAAAGTTAGCAAAAAGGTTGCACGTATCCACCGCCACCGTAGCATTGTGGGCTACGGGTCAACGTCATCCCTCCAAAGGATATGTGTCTAAAATGGCCCAGCTTTTCAAACTGGATGTGTATGAAGTAACCCGTTTATTTGACCCACAAATTTCTTATCCAACCACTTCCGGAACTTCCCATCCGATAGAACTACATGATGCAAAAGGAGTTGAGAATCCCTATTTCCCCTCTACTTGGCACTCGCACACTAACACCGTATCTTTACCGGTATTTACTCAGGTTCCGCCCTCTTTCCCTTATTACGCGACCACGGACGCCTTAGAATACTGGGTATTGCCGACCTCCGCTACGCAAGGCGCCCAATATTTATTTTTACTTCCGACGAAAGATGACCCGATCCAACTTCTCTTTATTAAACCCAGTAAAGCGTGGGTAAAAGGTCGGCCGATGCTTGCACGCAAAAAAAACACCTATCAACTCATTTCTGCTAAATGCACCAAACAAACATTCGCTGCGGATTTAGAACCGGTAGGTGTCATTGTCCGGCAGTTAATTAGGCCCCGTTAACCCCCCTTGATTTTAACGGTAAAAGCGCTATACTATTAGTATCCGGTTCGTTCAGAAAAGCCCCTTTTACTTGCGGGTGTGTTGTTTTGCAACATGTTTTCAGGAAAAAGGGAACTGTTTTGAAGGGAGAGAGAGCAGGCGCGAAGAGCGTAGTTCCGTCTCTGGCGAAACAGAAAATAAGAGTTCTTTGTGTTTCGTGCAATACAACAGGACGACGCGGATGCGAAGTCTTGTTCACGAGCCCTAAGCCTTTATCTGAGGATAAAGGATTCCCTTAGGGATATGGGCAGGAGCAACACGTTTCAGGTTGTATGTGGCATAGCAAAGTTCTTAACTGAATGACAAACGGATAAGAAGAGAGTAAACATGAATCAGTTGACTCAATGAGTCCTCCGTGTGGGTAACGCGGAGGGCTCCTTTTTGGGCTAAAAAAAGGCCCGGATGAAGCTCCGGGCCACACACAAAAACGATTTACTAATTTTCTTTGGTTTTAAACTGTGCATGGTAAAGAGCCGCATAAGCTCCGTTACGAATCTGTAACAATTGCTCATGCGTTCCCTCTTCCACCACCTTTCCCTCGTTTAAAACAACTATTTTATCCGCATTTACCACCGTAGACAAACGGTGAGCAATTACGAATACCGTGCGGTCTTTCATTAAGTTATCCAACGCTTTTTGTACAATCGTTTCCGATTTGTTATCCAAAGCGCTGGTGGCTTCGTCCAAAATTACAATATCCGCTTTGCGAATAAATGCACGCGCAATTGCTACCCGTTGGCGTTGCCCGCCCGATAATGTTACCCCGCGTTCCCCTATTACCGTATCCAACCCGTTTTTGAGGGAGGAAATAAAATCTTCCAGGTGCGCATTTTTAACAGCATGCTGCAAATCTTCTTCCGTAGCACCCGGGCGCCCTATTAAAATATTTTCCCGCAAGGTACCCGAAAATAAAAAATTGTCCTGGAATACAACTGCCATCTTATCACGCAAGGAATGTAGTGAAAAATCCTTAATATCTTTTCCATCAATCGTAATCCGCCCTTTGGCCGCATCGTAAAAACGGCTTAACAAACTGACCACGGTAGATTTCCCGCCGCCGGAATTTCCAACCAAAGCGATTGTACTTCCCACCGGCACCGTTAAATTAATATCTTTCAGCACAAACACGTCCGGCTTATAAGAAAACCACACGTGTTCAAACCTGATTTCTTTTTTCACGCCGGGCAATTCCGTACACGCCGGTGCGTCGGCGATGTCCGTTTTTAGATTAAAAATTTCAAAAATACGTTCTATAGCCAGGAACGATTTTTTAATTTCAATATACGTATCTCCCATGCTTTTAACCGGCGTATACAGTAGTAACAAAGCAGTTACAAACGATGTAAAATTACCGCTGGTAATCGTTCCCTTAACAATCAGTGCACTACTCTGCCAAAATACAAGCGCGAGCCCCAACGAAACGATCAAGTGCATAACCGGGGACAGCCAACCTGTATGTTTTACAACGCCCATATTGAGGGAGAAAATTTGGTTCATTAACTCCGCAAAGCGGTCGCTTTGGTCGTTCTGCAAGTTATAGGCGGCAATGGTACGATTGCCGTTAAAAGCTTCGTTATACGCGCGCATGGCAACAGAACCCACCACCACGGAACTGCGCACCAATTCTTCCAATTTTCGGCGTACCACCGCAATAAGACCTCCCGCCAAGGCAAAAGCCCCTACCGCAGTTAACGTGAGTTGCCAAGAGTTATAAAGCAATACGCCAATCAACGCCACTGCCGAGAAAGAACGGGTAATCATCTTGCGCAAGTTATTAATAAGCCCGGTACTGGCGGTATCGGCATCACTGTTGTAGCGCATCATGATAAAGCCGGAATCGGTAGTATCAAAATAGCCCGGATGCATGGAGAGTAATTTTTTAAATAATTTTTTACGCAAGTCAATCGTAATTTTACCCCCCACCCACGTATTGAGGTATTTCACCGCATACGTTAATGCACTTTGTACCGCCACAAATGCCACAATTAACACCGGAATCAGCGCCGCAAACTGTTTGTCTTTGGCAACCAACACGTCATCCGTATACGATTTCATAAATAACGCAATGGCAGAATCCAAGGCACCGGCGGGAATGGTCAGCAATACGCTCAAACCAGCCCGAAACCAGTACGGTTTTACAAAAGGCCACATCTTTTTGTAATTCGCCACAATAGGGTTGGCTGCCAACACTTCCCCAAGCGGACGGGTGAGTATATTTTTCATGATAAAAAATCTCCAAATCTTTATTTCTTTTATTATAACAATTCACAACTTTCTTGTCTTAGCGCAAGGGGGTTGCAAAAAAGAATTTACTATGCTAAACTAATCAAACAGCGTACGGCCCTGGCCGCACGCGCGATTTTTGGGAAAAGGAATTAGAAAGTTATGCCAACTAAAAAGAATAACAAAGAAACACTTACTGCGACCGAACTAAAAGAAATCAAAAAACACCTATTGCAACTCAAAGAAGAAGCCATGGCCCGTTTAAAAGATAAAAAAACCATGGACATGCCCGAAGCCGAAGTGGGCGACCCGATTGATGATGCTTCACGTAGTATTGATAAAGAAATTTTATTTGAACTTTCCGGTAATGCACACAATACCATTGAACAAATTGAAGCAGCCTTGTGCAAAATGGATAAAGGCATATACGGCCGTTGCGAATATTGCCGCCAACCGATTCCTAAAAAACGCATTAAAGCGTTGCCGTTTGCGCGCTACTGCGTAAACTGCCAACACTCCAACGAGCACCGGCACGATTAACTTTTCCCTAACAAAGGCATAAAACACCCCGGTTAAAAAACCGGGGTGTTTGGAATTTAAGTATATTAATCCGGTGAATACGCCACGCGGGTTTCTTTTTTATCTTTAGCTACCGCGCTAATCTTATAAGAATCTTTCGTTACGCCGATTCTAAACCCTCTGGGCGCCAAAATTTTTTGCGTATCGCGTTGAAATTGAACCGGATCGCCGGACAGTAACGACAAACGCAACAAATCATTCGTGTAGTAGCCATAACGCGCCTTATGTACTTCTTCCAACGCTGCCACTTTACGTAAATGTTTGCGTGCGTGGCGGATATAATATTGATCCACCAGTGCACCTTTACCGAAAAACTGCACGTAAGCCGTCCAAGCAAAGGTAATCAGCAACAAACTACCCAAGGCACGTACCAAGGCGCGTTCGCCAAAGGTTTTTTCGCGTACTTGGACAACCACACTCCCCCCCAAAATATCGTGAAGAGCCCGGTGTCGGTCATCAAAAAAAGCCATCAGGAAACCGCACATAAGCAAAAATCCGCTGAGGTAGTACCCTGCCGCACGTTTAAGTGCTTGCACAAACGAAAGCGGGCCGTCCAAATCTTTTTGCATGACGGCTAACCCCATCAGCGATTTACCCAAACTAACGCGATCCCCGCACGAGAAGATAGTTTCATACAGAATAAATAAACCGTTTACTAAAAGCATCCAGGCAAAATAATGCCACAACTCTGCCTCGTTACCAAGCATTTTAAAAACCAACCGGCCTACCAGCTGGCACGGAATAAAAACGACACCGTAATCAATTAAAAACGCTACAAATCGTTCCGATACGGCGGCATACACTACTTGCGGTTCTTTTTCTTGAGGCTGCGGCCCGGCAGCTACGGCTGGCTCGTTATCATCCATAATGTTGATGCGGTGTTCTGTCATAAATTCTCCTCGCCCTTTTATTATAACAAGTTTTAACGGGGAAAATGCAACAAAAAAGCGGGTGGAGGATTCCCCCACCCGCCGATTAAAACTTCTTCGCTAGGCCGCAATACCTAAGCGCGAGAATAACACATATATCCCAAACGCACACAACACCACAGCCACACTGATTACCACCGCTTTATTCCACGGAGTAGTATCCACCACGTGTAAATCTTTTGTACCGTCATATTTATTTTGCGTAGGCCACACTTTGCCCGTTATATACATAAACCCAATGGATATCACAAACAAAATAGCCAATACATGCAAGAAATGCAAGTCGGTATGAATTACATTCAACTGCGTAAGCCCGTACCCCACCATAAAAAATACAAGCGTTACTTTGGCGGCCCAAGCAGGCGCTGTTTTGTTAAGCATACCGAATACAATAAGGGTGAAAATCGGCACGTTGTAAAAACCGTTTACCATTTGTAAGTAGTTAAACAATCCCGAAGGCGCCATTGCAATCAGCGGCGCCACACACATAGAAAACACCGCCAGCACAATACCCACGTATTTGCCTTTTTTAACGAGTTCGCTATCGGTAGCGGTTGGTTTAATAAGCGGCTTATATACGTTAAGCATGAACAGGGTGGAAGTAGAATTGAGGGCCGCATTAAACGAACTTAAAATCGCCCCGAACAGTACCGCCGCAAAGAACCCAATTAAATAAAACGGCAACACTTTATTAACGAGCATTGGGTACGCCATATCGCCCACTTTAAGCGGATTATCTTGGAAGATATGAAAAGCAATAATACCCGGCAAAATCAAGTATAGCGGCCCGATAAGCTTAAAGCACGCCGCCAGTAACAATCCTTTTTGCCCTTCTTTTAAATTTTTTGCCGCCAACACACGCTGGATAATGGTTTGGTTACACCCCCAGTAAAACAAGTGAACCAAGAGCATTCCGGTAAACATGGTGGCAAACGGTACCGGGTCCAACGAAGAACCGATAGAATTAAATTTTTCCGGATGAGATTTGACCACTTCGGTAAGCCCGGCCGCAATGTTACCGTCGCCTACGTATGCCAAAGCAAAGAGCGGCACCATAATCCCGCCGATAATCAACCCCACACCGTTAATTGTATCCGCAACGGCCATGATGCGCAGTCCGCCAAACACCGTATATAAACAACCCAAAATACCGATTGCCACCACTACAACAATAATAGCCATCATCGGCGAGAGATGGAACGTACCCATGATATCAAAAATACCGCCCATGCCAATCGCACCGGAATATAAAACGGTCGGCAACAAAATCAGCACATACCCGGCTAAAAACAAGAAATTAACAAACTGTTTAGTAGTGGCGTCATACCGTTCGCCGATAAAGTCCGGGATGGTGGCGTAGCCCTTTTTCAAGTACCGCGGCAGGAAGAAAAACGCCACAATAATCAACGCTAACGAGGCGCCGATTTCCCACCCCATGCAGGACATATTAAACATATATCCCTGCCCGTTAAGGCCTACCATTTGTTCGGTAGATAAATTGGTAAGTAATAACGAAGCGGCAATTACCCAACCGGTAAGGCCGCGCCCTGCCAAGAAATACCCTTCCGAAGAAGAAGCATCCTTTTTACGCGTTAAGTAATAAGACAGCCCTAACACCAACGCCGTAAAACAAGCAAATGACGACATGGTTAATAGCATAATATTCTCCTCGTTGATTTATTTTCCCCGTCAGCGGGGCACGGCTACGTCTTTAAAATATACGGATACCTTCATATTAAATATAATGGGGCACTTAGTCAACCCAACTAATACAAAAATTTCCGTGATGAATTTTTTTATCCCTGCCAAAATGGTATCATATGTATATATGATTATTGATGACGAAAAACTGCAACGAACTTTGGAACAAGCCAAGTCTTATACAGACACCGAAGTGACGGATATACTACAAAAAGCAAAACTTTTAAAAGGCATTTCGCTTAAAGAGGCGGCTATACTGCTTAACTTGAAGGACCACCACCTGTTAGACAGTCTCTACGACGCTGCCAAATTTGTCAAAGAATCTATTTACGGCAACCGCATTGTACTGTTTGCCCCGCTTTATATTTCCAATCTTTGCACCAACGAGTGCGTTTACTGTGCGTTTCGCCGCTCCAACACACACCTCAAGCGGCACGCCAGCACGCAAGACGAAATCAAACAAGAAGTTACCGCTCTTTTACAACAAGGGCACAAGCGTATTTTAATGGTAGCGGGCGAAGCATACCCCGGCGGCGGATTACAATACGTATATGATAGCGTAAAAACCATTTATGACACGCGCTGGAACGGCCAGAATATTCGCCGCGTTAACGTAAATATTGCGCCGCTGACAAAGCCGGAATTTGAAGAACTTAAAAAATGTAACATCGGCACATATCAGTTATTTCAGGAAACGTATCACAAAGAAACGTACGAAAAATTGCATATTGCGGGTGCTAAGAAAGATTACCAATTCCGCCTAGACGCCATGGACCGCGCCTTAGAGGCCGGCATTAACGACGTGGGCATTGGGCCGCTTTTAGGCCTGTACGACCATAAATATGAAATTTTAGCCACGTTGGAACATTCGTGGTACTTGGATAACAAATACGGCATTGGGCCGCACACGATATCCATTCCGCGCATAGAACCGGCGGAAGGAAGCGATTTCAGCCAGCACCCCAATGATGTGCTGTCCGATGACGATTTTAAGAAATGTGTGGCGGTTTTGCGCTTAGCCGTGCCTTATACGGGGATCATTTTAAGCACGCGCGAAAGCCCCGCCATGCGCAATGCGTGTTTGGAGCTCGGCGTATCGCAAATTTCCGCGGCCTCACGCGTTAATCCCGGCGGATATTCTTACGATAAGGACAACGGCAGCCAATTTACATTAACAGACGACCGCAGCCTTGCCGAGGTAATTGACGCCGTGGTAGATGCCAAACACATGCCGTCTTTCTGCACCGGGTGCTACCGCTTGGGGCGCGTAGGCAAAGATTTTATGGATATGGCCAAACCGGGTTTAATTAAAACGCATTGTCTGCCCAACGCCATGTTCACATTCGCCGAGTATTTGGAGGACTTTGCACCGGCCCCGCTGAAAGCTAAAGGATACGCGCTTATCACCAGCACGGCTAAGGAAGCATTTGCGGCAGATTCCCCTATCCATAAACTGATTGAGGATAATTTAGCCAAGATTAAAGCCGGCAAGCGGGATTTGTATTTCTAGGTAAAATCCTGAAACGAGTTCAGCATAATAACGCTATCACAAAAAAGGCCCGGGTTAATACCCGGGCCTTAAAGTTCTAAGAAAACTTAGAATTTAATCAACATACCCAGTTGGCCTTTGTAGTTTTCGGAACCAAAGGCATCTTTGTACGGCAAGCCAAAAGTGGCTTGTTCGGCATTACCATACTTGGCATAACCGACACCGGCAAACAATTCCACATTTTCATTGTGGGCATATTTGGCGGTCAAGTCAGCTTCGTAGGTAGTATGGTGTCCGTCGCGGCTTTGGAAAGAGAACCCATCCAAAGATACGGTCCATTTTTCAGCCGGTTTGAAGTCCAAACCAACATTGAACATGCGCAGACCATTGACATCATACGTAAAGATACTATCCATCATACTTGAACTCAAGCGATGCCCCATGAGCAAGCCCGGAGCATAGTTACCCAACGAGATAAAAGGCATATTCCCATCCGGATTCGTCTTGGAATACAAGAAGGTACCGCGAGCGGTTACGGCTTTGATATCAGCAGCGATATCGGCCTTTACCATGTACGGGACATCTTTGGGTTCTTTTACCAAGCGGTGCCCCATAAAGTTGCGGGCATATTCGGCACTGGCGCGGAAAGCATCCGTCGTCCAACCGAGTTTGGCACCATACACACCCATATGTCTGCTTTCGGGATCTGTCGGGGCAATGGTAGGCGGTACAGTAGAATAATCATACTGTCTCGCGTCAGCGATGTCATAACCATATACATTAGCGGTTAAAGCATCCGTAACGTTGAGTTTGAAATCAGCCCCATAGAGATCGGAACGAACTTCTCTATCAGGAGTCATAAGGGAGATCATGCCATTAGTAGCATCGCCAATTTTACCGGCGACCAAGGTCAAGGTTTTAACATCATCCCCGTAGGTCGCTACTACCGCGTCTAAGGCAGAGGCATAACCCATACCTTCGGCGTTATAGTGGTTCGGCCCAAAGTAGATGATCGGGCTGCCGTCTTCTCCGTAGAATTGGCGGCCGACCGTTACGTCTAAATTGCAGAATAAATTGTGTAATACTACATTGGCATTGACCAATTTTACACCGTCCGCGTTGGAAAACCCTTGGTTGGTGTAGTTGTTATCGCCCCAATTGTAAGCATATTGGAACAATACGTTAGCGGTTACGTCTTCCACTACGTCAAAAGACAAGCCGGCCAAAGCGCGGGTTTTGGCACCGCGGTTATACCAATTGTCGCCGGTGGGGCTCCGAGGATTGACGGCATTGGTTTTAACATCAGAGGCGATGGTTTGGATTTCGCCGGTGAGTTTTACATTCTTTAGTATGTCAGCGTTGGCAGCTACAGGCAAGAGCACAGCAGCTACTAACAAGCTTAGTAGTTTTTTCATGTACACTTTTCTCCTATTTAATTTAAACTACTCCTACATCTTCTATTAAAACTATTTTAAAACCCATTTGCAAGCGTTTTTTAAAATTTTGCTTGACAGGAAAGTTGCAAAATTGTTATTTATTACATTTTTCGACAATTCAATTATTTTTGTTAGTATAAAAAAACCGGGCGGTAAAGCCCGGTTTTGTATTCTTTGGGTGGAAATTAACTCCACAAAGAGAGTTTTGTTACTTTATCGCTGCGGCGCACTTTCGGCTCGCCTACAATTTCTTGAATATAGGCTTCGCACACGTGGATTTTAGTGCCCGGCATCAAATGCCCGCCGGTTAAGTTATACTCCGCATCCGCCAACGTCACATGAGCATGGACCATGGGGCGATTATCCTGAATACTGACGTTTCCCGTTAAATTCAACAGTTCAAGCGGTTTATTGATAATTTTTTTATCGTATTTCTTTTTGGCTTGATCGTAGTAGCCCAGCGTGGCATTTGCCACACAACCCACTACACTTACAATACCGCATTTAACTTGGTTATCGTGACAAAAATCAATCAACGATTCCAACAAGTCTTTTCCCTTGGGGAGTTTAAATAAATACGTCCGCCCGGTTAAATAAGGTTTTTCTTCTGCCATTTTAATCCTCCAACGCTCAGCGCCAATGAGCTTTCTTCTGTTTTAAATTTTTTACGTATGTCTTTAAGGCGGCCAGTATATCCGCGGCGGATAAACCGGCTTCCTCATAGACTTTGTCTGCCTTGCCGCTTCCCAAAAAAGCTCCTTTCTTGTGCGGATAGAGCGAATGTTCCCGCCCGGCTTGACTCAGGAGCCACGCCTCAAGCGTAGGAAGCGTAAAATCGGTAATTCCCATGGCCGTTTGCCGCGACGACACAGGCAATAGTTTCTCTTGTTCCTTTTTATTAAGCGTTTCAAACAATTCGCGGCTGGTAATATAAATAATGTTTAAATTCAGTTTATTTTTGGCTAATTGCGGCAACACTTTTTCCGCCACGATTCTGCCCACCCCGGCCCCTTGCACGAGCACGGTGCCGTCCGCCTTACCTTTGGCGCGGTGCATATAATAAATACCTTTTACCGCATTCTGCGCGCTATCCATTCCCAAAGTCTTTCTATCCAAAAACGCCGAAGACGGCCGCACCACAAATGGCGCGAATACCGCCGGGCGCAACGATAACGCTTTGGTAACAAGCGGCCAAATTTCATCCACTTCCATCGGCGTAACGGTAATGCACGCGCCCTTGGGGAAGTTATCCTGCAACAATTGTAACGATTGCGGATCAGCATGTGTAGGCCCGTCCTCACCGGTAGGCAGGCTGGCGTGTCCGTTAAATAAAATTAAAGTGTTGGGATCCAAGCCCGCTTCACGCGCAGCTTGTACACCGATTGCGTGTAACCGTGCGGCCACGTGTTCAAACGCTACAAATGCCCCGTAAGAAGCACTTACCGCTACGTGTTTACCAAAAGATGAAATGCCACTGCACACCGCTGCCATGCCGTCTTCACAAATGCCGCCCATGGCAACCCGGCGTGCCTGCGGATTGGTAACTGCGTTAAAACTACCCGACGCAAACGGTTTGGCAATTCCCCCCGCCCCGGTAGAGCCGTACAAATCGGCCGAGCCAACCAGCACCGTGCCCTTGGTTTGTTTATTTAAATAGGCCAGCACATCACCCAATATACCACGGGTGGTATAAGATTTACCTACTTCAAATTTAAATTCCGCCGGTACTTGGGAAGGTTTAAATGTGTATAAGGTTTTGCTATTCCCTAAATCTTTACGTACCGTGCGTTTGGCTTTGCCAAGAGCCTGCGCCCGCGCGGTTAATTGTTTCGCCACAAATTTAGCCGTGGATTTTTCTTTTTCAAGTGCCTGACGAACGGTTAGCAAAGTGGCCCAAAAATATTTTTCAATATTGGCGGGCGTTTTTTCTCCCTCAAAATGTGGGAAAGTAACCCCAAAGGTTTTTTCAAATTCCGCAAGTGCTTTATAGAAGCCGTCGGAAGCAAACTTATGTCCGCTGCCGTGAGATGCTTTACCTTCTATACCGTACTTCCATCCTTTGACGGTGCGGTACACAATGGCCGTCGGCTGATGGTTGGCTTGCGCAACCGCCAAACGTTGGGCCGCGTGAATTTGGTTAAAATCGTGGCCGTTCGGAACGTAAATAACATTAAAATCGTGAATGCGGAAAAATTCGCACGGGTTCCATTGTACGTAATCTCCGGGGAGTTCTCCATCGGAAGTAACGCGTTCACTTTCAATAGAAGCTTCGTTCCAATCTATATGGAATACCACATTTTTAAGTTGCGCGGTAGCGGCCACCGCTGCGGCTTCACTCACGCGCCCGGCGGTAAGTCCGCCTTCGCCTTCTATAATATGTACCACGGGACATTTTTTACCATACGCGTCCGCCGCTGCAAGGGCTAATCCCACGGCAGAGCCATCTCCTACCCCGCTTGCTCCCGTACTGGTACGCACAAAAGGCACAAGTGGCTCCGGATGTCCGCCTAGCGGTTTAACCCGGAATTTGTTAAATAAAGGTGTATTTTGAACTGAATTGTGGCGGAAACCCAGTAAATCTTCTAACCGCAGTTGACGCTCTTTTTTCGCCGGCAATAAAGCCGGGGCCGCAATACGCGCACATTCATTGCGCAAAGCCCACATGGCATATAACCCCAGGGCCTTATGCCCCGCCGCATAAGAAATGATATCGGCTTCGTCCCGGTTCGGATTTTTGAGCTCGTAAGCCGTTTCCTTATATAATAAATGCTCCACAAACCGCCCGCAAGAAATACTGCCCCCCGGGTGCCCGGATGTAGGCACATAATTATACAGGATAGCCACCAGGGTACGGTAGGCTACGTCCAATTTGGTAAAAGAGTCCACTTCTTGCCGGGTTAACCGGATACCGGTTACATCCCGCACGTCTATAAATGCCGCTCTTTTTTTACCTAATTCAAATCGTTTACTCATTTATATAGCACCCCTGGCTATTTTAAGGTTCTAAGAAGAAAAACTCTCATTTTTTGCCCATTTTTCGGCTATTCAAGCAATTACATTATACTCACAAACCTTTTTTTTTGCAAGCAAAACCCCGCGGGAGGCAGTTTTACCCCCTCTTACGCAAGTAAACAAAAAATTGTAAAATATGAGTGACTGAATTTATTTTAGGAGGAACTCATGACCGTTTCTTATAAAGAGCTGGGTCTGGTAAACACCCGGCAGATGTTCAAAGATGCTATGGCCGGCGGATATGCCATCCCGGCTTATAACTTCAACAATATGGAACAATTGCAAGCTATCGTAACCGCTTGCGTACAAACCGGTTCCCCGGTAATCTTGCAGGTGTCCAAAGGTGCCCGCCAATATGCCAATTCCACGCTACTACGCTGGATGGCCCGCGGAGCTGTGGAAATGATGAATGAATTGGGCAAACCGGTACCGCTTTGCTTACACTTGGACCATGGCGACAGTTTTGAACTGTGCAAAGACTGCATTGACAATGGTTTCTCTTCCGTAATGATTGACGGATCTAGCTTACCGTATGAAGAAAACGTGGTCTTGACCAAAAAAGTAGTGGATTATGCCCACCAACATGATGTAACCGTAGAAGGCGAATTGGGCGTTTTGGCCGGTATTGAAGATGAAGTCTCTGCCGAACACCACACGTATACGGATCCTGCCCAAGTAGAAGATTTTGTAAAACGCACGGGCGTGGACTCTTTGGCTATTTCCATTGGTACTTCTCACGGTGCATACAAATTTAAAGTAAAACCGGGTGAAAAATTGCCGGAACTTCGTTTTGATATTTTGGAAGAAGTTTCCAAACGCTTGCCCGGCTTCCCGATTGTACTGCACGGTTCTTCCTCCGTACCGCAATGGGCTGTTGAACAAATCAACAAATACGGCGGCAAATTGGATAACACCGCCGGTATTCCGGAAGAACAATTGCGCAAAGCCGCCAAAATGGCCGTGTGCAAAATCAATGTGGATAGTGATGGCCGCCTCGTGATGACCGCCACCATCCGCAAAATCTTTGCTGAAAAGCCGGCTGAATTTGACCCGCGCAAATACCTCGGCCCGGCCCGTGAAGCCTTGATTAAAATGTATGCCGAAAAGAACGAAAATGTATTCGGTTCCGCCGGCAGAATTAAATAAGGTTATAACCTAATAAAAAAACCCCGCGTTTACCGCGGGGTTTTTTAAATCTTTAAAAACCAGGCTATCCGTTATAAGTTGGCAGAGTAATTCCAAACTCTTGGCATTGTGATACAACCTCCGCTTTTGCCGGATAATTATTTTCTCTTAGCCATTGGCACACCGGTTGCGTGAGATACTTAGATATATCCACATACCAAGGCCCTCGTGAACTATCCAACTTAAAATTGAAGGCCGGCGCCCTACCGTTGCTACTAACATGCCACGTTCCTAAAAGCCATGTTTCCATCATGCAAGACTGGCTGGAACAATTGGTAGACACATAAAAATGTTCTGTTCTACAATTACGCGCCTGACTGCAATCCCCGGGCACGACAATATTCCCGGAAGTCTCTGTTCCGGTGAGCCATACTGTTTCCGATGGGAATCCGCCATTTTCAAGCAAACATAAAGACACATTCTTTTTGCTCGCATCCAACATCCCTTGGAACTCAGCCATTCGGGCTTTGAATACAGCTTTTTGATATTGGGGTAGTGCGATGCTAGCCAAAATACCAATAATCAACACAACTACCAACAATTCTATCAGGGTAAAACCGCGTTTACGACTTTGTTTACTTTCCATAAATACCTCTTATACAAAAAAAATTACAAGGTCAGTTTATCAAAAAAAATAAAATAAAACAATCACAAATCAAAAATTTGTGCTTGTATAAATTAGCGTCCAATTATAAGTATTATTTCTTAAACAGTTCCGTAGCCCTGTCAAAAATGCCGTTACAATAGGCAATCGTCAGACCGTAGTTGGAAACCGCCACCCCCTTTTCCTTTAACACTTCCAAGCGGCGCAAAATCTGCGTGCGGGTAACCATGCACCCCCCGCATTGAATAGCAAGTTTATACTTCTCCACGTCGGCGGGAAGGGCATCCAAATTGGCAACGACGTCAAACTTCAGTTTTTTACCTGTAAATTTTTGCAACCAGTTGGGTATTTTTACGCGCCCGATATCGTCGCACTTATTAACGCTGTGCGAGCATGACTCCATAATGAGCACCTTGTCCCCGTTCTCCAATTTACTAATGGTGCGTGTACCCTTTAAATACGCTTCAAAATCACCTTTTAAACGGGAAAATAAAATACTGAAACTGGTCAGCGGAATTTCCGCCGGAACCACAGAGCTGACATACCCGAACACTTGGGAATCCGTTACCACTAATTTCGGCTTATGGGTTTGCAAATATTCACGCAGTTCCGTATCTTTTAGGCACACCGCCACCGCACCGATATCCAATAAATTGCGTATCGTTTGTACTTGCGGCAAAATCAATCTACCCTCAGGCGCAGAGGCATCCACCGGAATCACCAAAGCCACTTCTTCCCCCGCACGGACGTAATCGTCCAAAATTACATTCGGTGAATAGGAGCTTTTGGGCAAATGCTCTTTAATTTTACCGAGGAGTTGCTCCACATTGGGCTCTTTACACGAAAATTTAACTACGTCCGCCCCGCGAATTTCCACATTCATCGGGCGCAAGTCCATTTTGTTATGCACCCAAAAAAACGGAATTTTACGTGCAACGCACGATTCCATTAAACTTTGGTCATAGTGGTTAAATTCACCCGCAAATACCAAAATAGCCAAATCTACTTGGTCCATAGCGTCTCCGGTGCGCACCACGCGCTTACTGCCCAGAGCTGACGTATCATCCAGACCGGGCGTATCTACTATGACCACCGGCCCGATACCCAAAATTTCAATTACTTTGCGTACGGGATCCGTGGTAGTGCCGGGCGTTTCCGACACAACGGCAATATCTTGCCCGGTTAACGCATTGGCGATAGAACTTTTTCCCACGTTCATTCGCCCGAAAATACCGATATGCGGTTTATTAAGCTGTACCATACGGAAATTATAGCAAAACTGCTCTTCTCGTGTACCCTTAAAAACGACTTCTTCAAATAAGGTATAATAAGGATAATAGTTTTTGGGGGAATTATGAACAAATTTGATACATATTTAAAAGAGCGTGCGAAATTCGTAGAAAAAAACTTGGCAAAATATATTGCCCGGATTTCCAATTCGCCTAAAATTTTGACGGATGCCATGAATTATTCCTTGCAGGCAGGAGGCAAACGCGTCCGCCCGATTTTACTCATGGCCACCGCCGAAGCGTTTGGTAAAAAAGCGCAAGATGTTTTGCCGGCTGCCTGTGCGGTAGAAATGCTCCACACCTATTCTCTAATCCATGATGATTTGCCTTGCATGGATAACGACGATTTGCGCCGCGGTAAACCTACCAACCATAAGGTTTTCGGCGAAGATTTGGCCTTGCTTGCCGGGGACGCTTTATTAACTTATGTATTTGAAGTATTTGCCCAAAACGGTAAAGTAAAAACCATCGGGGCCGAGAATACCTTAAATGCACTCTTAAATTTTGCCCGTTGTGCCGGAGCGGCCGGTATGGTCGGCGGGCAAACCGCTGACGTATATGCCGAAGGCATGGGCACGCATGACGCGCATAGTTTTCGTGCCGACAAACTGCGCAAGGCCTCTAAACCGCTGGCCAAAAAGACCTTACACTACTTTATGTTACCCACCAACGTTAAAGAAACCACGCCGGAAACCATTTTAAATTACATTCACGCCAACAAAACGGGAGCCCTCATCCGCGGCAGCGTGGAATCGGGCGCGTTACTGGCGGGTGTTAAAGGAGCCGATCTCAAAAAAATTCAAACGTATGCAAACTGTATCGGCTTGGTGTTTCAAATCGTAGACGATATCTTAGATGTTACCGCCTCGGCCAAGCAATTGGGAAAATCAAACAGCGATGCCCAAAACGGCAAATTAACCTTTGTAAACCTTTATGGATTAGAAGGCAGCCGCAAACATGCCCAACTGCTTATTGCCAAAGCACAAAAAGCCTTAGACGGGCTTAAAACGGCCCGCAAGAAAAACCTTTGGCCTCTCTATGAAATGGCCGAATTTTTCAAAACCAGAACGTACTAAACAGGAGACTGCATGAAAGTTCTTCCCAGTATTCATAGTCCCAAAGACTTGCGCCTTATTAAAAAAGAATTACTGCCGGATTTGTGCCAAGAACTGCGCGAAAAAATCATCCAAACGGCTAGCCATAACGGCGGCCACTTGGGCTCCAGCTTGGGTGCGGTAGAAATTATTACCGCTCTACACTACGTTTTTAATACGCCGGAAGATAAAATTGTGTTTGATACCGGGCATCAAGCTTATGCCCATAAACTCCTCACCGGACGCCAAAAAGAATTTGAAAAGATCCGCACGAAAGGCGGTATCAGCGGATTTCCTAAACGCTACGAAAGCGAATACGATGCTTTTGGGGTAGGCCACGCGTCTACGGCCATTTCTGCCGCGTTAGGAATGGCTATCGCGCGCGACCAAAAAAAAGACGGCTCCAAAGTAATTGCCGTGGTCGGGGACGGATGCATGACGGGCGGTATGGCCTATGAAGCGATGCAAAATGCCGGGTTATTGCGTTCGGATTTGCTCGTGATTTTAAATGATAACCAAATGTTCATTTCCCAGCGCGTCGGGGCTTTGGGTAAAGCACTTACCAAATTATTAACCACCAAATACGTTCAACTGGCCGAAGAAAAAGCCACCAATTTTTTAAAACGTTTTGATGAGGTAGGCAACAATGCGGCCAAACTGGCTAAGCGTGCCCGTTCTATTTTATTCCCTGGTACGTTATTTGAAGAAATGGGCTTTCGTTATTTCGGCCCCGTCAACGGCAACGATATTAACGCCATGATTGAAGTATTGGAAAATGTCAAAAATGTAAAAGGCCCCGTGATGCTCCACGTAGTAACCAAAAAAGGAAAAGGTTACAAGCCCGCCGAAGAAGCTCCCACCAAATTCCACGGGATCGGCATTTTTGATGTGGAAACGGGCGATACGTTAGGCAAATCTAATTGTATTTCGTTCACAAAGGCCTTTTCCAAAGCACTTTTGAAATTGGCCGAACAAGATGATAAAATCAATGCTATTACCGCAGCCATGCCCGAAGGAACCGGGTTAGACGCCTTCCGCGATAAATATCCCACCCGTTATTTTGACGTAGGGATTGCCGAAGAACACGCCGCTACGTTTGCCGCCGGGCTTGCGGCTAACGGTTTAAAACCCATTGTGGCTTTGTATTCCACATTTGCCCAACGTTGTTTTGATCAAATTTTGCACGATATTGCCCTGCAAAATCTACCCGTCGTTTTTGCTTTAGACCGCGCCGGCGTGGTAGGAGAGGACGGGCCCACCCACCACGGCGTATTTGATTTAAGCTTCTTGCGGGAAATCCCCAATCTGGTTGTAGCGGCTCCGGCCGATGAAAACGAACTGCAACACATGCTTAAAACGGCTTTTGCGGCAAAGGCCCCCTTTGTGCTGCGCTATCCGCGCGGAGTCGGTTTTAACGTAAAAACAGACGCGGAGCCGGAAGTTCTGCCTCTTGGTAAAGGACACTGGGTTAAAAAAGGCAAAGACGTAACGATATTAGCCATTGGCAACCGGGTGCACCCCGCCCAAGAAGCTGCCAAATTATTACGTGAAAAAGGAGTGGACGCTGGCGTTGTTAACATGCGTTTTGTACAACCGCTTGATACCGCCCTTATTAAGGAAGCACTCAAACACTCTCCCCGTTTAGTAACGGTGGAAGATAATATATTGGCCGGCGGGTTCGGCTCGGCCGTAGCTGAATTTTTAATGGATACCCAAGAAGATGCCAAACTTTTGCGCATAGGATATCCGGGAGAATTTGTGGAGCATGCCAAATCCTCCCAGCTGTACCGTGCCTTTGATTTAGATGCAGACGGTATAGCCAAAAAAATTTTAAATTGGATAGGGAAGTGAAAAATTATGAACGAAGATATCAAAAAAATAGAACATGAATCCTCTTACATCAAAGCATATGAAGACGTACAACTTTTAAAACACGACGTCATGCGTCCGATCCGCATGGAGTTAGAAGTGTTGAAACCGGAATTGTATCTCCAATACTTCAACATTAAAGAAACGATTGTTTGCTTCGGCAGTGCACGCGTGCGCGAAGAAAAGGTAGCCAAAGAACAAGTAGAAGCCGCCGAAAAAGCCCTTGCCAAAAACCCACAAGACAAACAACTGCAAAACAAAGTTAAAGAAGCCAAAGGGTTGCTTGGCTTGTCTAAATATTATGATGAAGCGCGCAAATTCGCCAAATTAGTTGTTAAACATGCCGGCAAACGCTTTGCCGTAGTTACCGGCGGCGGGCCGGGACTCATGGAAGCTGCCAACCGCGGCGCGTTTGAAAACGGAGGCACCAGCATTGGGCTGAACATCACGCTACCGCACGAACAATGTCCCAACGATTATATTTCCCCAAACTTGGCGTTTCTGTTCCATTATTTTGCCATCCGCAAATTACATTTTGTCATGCGTGCAGAAGCCTTCGTCGTCTTTCCGGGAGGATTTGGTACTTTTGATGAATTGTTTGAAATCTTAACGCTTATCCAAACCGGCAAAAAAACCCGCATCCCCGTAGTACTGGTGGGAAAAGAGTTTTGGAATAAGGTAATCAATGTAGAAGCTTTGGCTGCCTACGGAGTAATCGCGCATGATGACATCTGCCCGATTGTAGATACCGCTGAAGAAGCTTGGAAAATTATTGCCGATTGCCACAAAATCAAATAATACCTTCTAACAAAAAACCGCCCGTCTTGATGACGGGCGGTTTTTGTTTCCGGTACTAAATTATTTCTTTTTAGCTACTTTTTTTGCCGGTTTTTTGGTTACTTTTTTTGCCGGTTTTTTAGCTACTTTTTTGGTCGTCTTTTTTACAGCAGCTTTTTTAACAGCTACTTTTTTGCAAGCCTTTTTGCAAGTTTTTTTGCAGGCTTTTTTAGCCGGTTTTTTAGCGGCTACTTTTTTGGTTACTTTTTTCACGGTTTTTTTAACAGCCATTTTAATTCTCCTAAGACAACTAGTTTTAACCTCATAAAAATAATAGCACAAATCTAAAAAAAAATCAATACTTTTTCTCTTCTTAAAATTTTTATGCGAAAAAAATCAAGTCATTTTTTATCGTCAGAAAATTTATTTTCTGTTTTTCTCTTCTGAGATTTCCGCATTTTCATCATTAGTTCATAAATCCCGCTTCGGCCGCAAAGAGCTGTAAAAATAAATTTATTTTGCGTTCTTTTATATACTAATATCACTGCAAAAATAAAAACAAGTGCTTGCAACACATGCATTTCTTGTGCGTAAAATCCGCTCCATGCGGCACTTGCGAGGGCATACAAAATCAGCAAGATATAGCCCATGTTACACACATAAAAAAATTGCAAAACGCTTTTTACGGTGTCTATTTTCCCGATGCGTATGGCAAGTGGAAGCAGGGCACTTTTTCCGAGCGCGAACAGCCCCCCCAATATCAAACCTTGCCCGTAATCTCCTATCAAAATATGCCCGGCACCGGGGGCCATTAAACTAAAAAACACAGATAAAAGAAGTATCATTTTTCCTCCCACAATTTCCACAAAGCTACCGCTGTTTGAACTTTTGAAACCCGCGCAGGTTTTAATCCGCTCATCCGGGTTAATTCTCCCGCCAGCTTATCCAACTTACTTGCTTCCCCTCGTTTTAATTCCAACTCAATTTCTTTAAAAAGCAGTTGGCGCCCGTGAACCAGCAATTTACACGTATCCAAAGCGAGCTCAGCTTGTAGCCCTTTACCTTGAAGAAGTTGTATGTTCCGGTGATTGGTAAGCTTAAAAATCGGATGAAGCTGTGCCACTTGTAACCCACACCAAATTTTTTTCTTTTGTAAAGCCACCAATGCACCGCGAATATTTTTTACCCCGGTCAAATTACACGTTTCTTCCCGCCGGACAGCTTTGCCGCCGATCACTTCCGTTCGGGTTTTAAAAGTTGCTTGCCAATGTTTCCCGGTTTGCCGTATGCGCATGGCAATTTTTTGTTTTTCAAAATCATGTTGCGGCGTATCCACATACACATCACAAATATAAATCTTCTGCTTTGTTTTTATGCAAACGTCTATCTGCTTAACAGCCTTTTCCATGCGGGCAAATGCACGCGGCTCATTGGCATCCCATTTAAATTCTATCTCTGTATTCTTCATAAAACTAGTTTAGCAAAAAAGTATAATAGTTTTAGGAGGATTTATGAAAAAATTGCGCCAACCGACTTCCTTAAATTGTTTTGCATGCGGCAAAAACAACCCTTTCGGCTTACATTTGGAATGGTTTAATGACGATGAAAAACAACAAGTAGAAACCACTTTTACATTGGGAGATAACTATTGTTCCTATCCGGGAACGGTTCACGGAGGCATTGTTGCCACCATTTTAGACGAAACATCCGGACGGGCGGTTTTACTTAACAATCGTTTTAATAACTTAATGGTTACGCTCAAAATGGAAGTTACTTACAAGAAAAACACTCCGACCAACACCCCCCTACGTGCCGTAGGCAGAATTGTTAAAGGCGGAAATTCTCGCGCCCAAGTGGAAGGTGAGATTATCTTACCGGATGGAACGGTATCGGCTAAATGCACCAGCATTTTATTTAAACTTCCGCAAGCCGTCCAGGATAAGTGGGGATCGGAAGCCGAGGAATGGGCACGTACCACTCCTGTCGTTTCGGAAACTTGTACTGGCCACGCTAAAAATAAGACGGAGAAGTAAAAGCATACCTTGTTTATAACTCATAGAATTTGCTATAATAAAGTATCGCTTTACGGATCGGTAGCTTAGTTGGTAGAGCGCCTGCTTTACACGCAGGAGGTCAGGGGTTCGAGTCCCTTCCGGTCCAAATTGATTTTCCCCGTCGACAAGATGGGGATTTTTTTGTGTTTGTTTGTGTCTTTTTCCGACGAGGAAAGTTCTGATTTTTTATCGTCCTCCGTCTTAGAGTGCTTTATCCTTTGCCTAAAATACGGATAATTCGGCCCCAATTCTCTAACGGCAAAAATCGCAAGATCCACTTTTTGAGATTTACTTTTTCTTTATGAACACAAGGAAGGTCACAGGTTCAAGTCCTGCCTGAGTCTTTAATACTTAATCTTAAAATAATCCAACACGGCTTTCATTTGGTCTTGGGCTGCCAAACAAGTATCCGTTAAACGTTCATGATTTTTCGGCCACTCATTCAGTCCTTTGTAATAAAAAATCTTTATCTTGTCCGTAATGATAAACGGAACGATATTATTACGCAGACATTCTTTAAAGAGTATCAGCCGCCCGATACGTCCGTTTCCGTCTTGGAACGGGTGGATGGCTTCAAACTGGTAATGAAAATCTAATAATTCCTCAAACGTGTGTTTGTTTTTGCGGTTATACTTGTTCAGCAGGGTTTTCATTTTAGCCGATACCTGTTCCGGGCTGGTCGTAGCGTGCCCACCCACTTCATTAGGTTTGCGCTTATAATCCCCTACGGCAAACCACGCCTTGCGACTATCCGAAGTCCCGTTTTTAAGTACCCCATGTAATTCTTTTAGGAAATGTTCGCTGGGTTTATAGTTGGCATTTTCAATAATCATATCAATACATTTAAAGTGGTTAGCGGTTTCTACAATATCATCCACCTTTATGGTATTATCTTCCACACCAATCGTGTTTGTTTCAAAAATATAGCGGGTTTGGTCATGGGTGAGTTGGCTACCTTCTATATGGTTGGAATTATAAGTAAGGTCAATTTGTATCTTATGATAAATACTGCCATGTTGTTTGGAAGATTGCTCGGCTTTTAATATATTAAGTAAGGCATTAGCGTGCTTGCTTTGCTTGGGCTTGCGATCAGGTTTAGAGGCATCTGCCGGAATATTCCATGTCTTGCCGGTTAAAAAAGCCCCCGCAATACGGCCATGTGCACAATAATTACGCACGCTCCGCTCCGAAATTTTCCACTTTTTAGCCGCTTGTGCTGCCGAGATATATTCCATAAACGCCTCCTGTTACTACTAGTATAACTGATTATCGGCAATAAATCAAGTATTATATTATAAATAAATTATTATATTTTGCCGATAACGGAAAAAGTTGCTCCACATTTAATCTTAACATGGCAACAATTTATCTTCGGGATATTGAAAAATTATTCTTCACATTTGTCTCTGTGGTTTTTTCTGCGGGTACTTATACCTGCCCGGCTCTATAAAGCCCACGTTAGGCGAATTTGCCCCCACAACATCCCTCACACGAGAGAAAAATCCAGAAGGTCACAGGTTCAAGTCTCGCGCGGACCAAATTTGTTTTCCCCGTCGACAAGATGGGGATTTTTTTGTGTTTAATTGTACCTTTTACCGACGAGAAAAGTTGTAATTTTTTATCTTTCACCGTCTTAGAGTGCTTTATCCCTTGCCCAAAATACGGATAATTCGGCCCCAGTTCTCTAACGGCGAAAATCGCAAGATCCACTTTTTGGAATTTACTTTTTTCTTTACCAAAACGCGGAAGGTCACAAGTTCAAGTCCTGCTTGGCCTTTAATTGAGTTTATATCCATATTAATTTAGCGGCAAATAATATTGAATTATTTTGAAAATAAATACATATAAATTGCCGATAACGGCAAAAAAACATCGCTCTACCATCTAAAAAAGCAATGCATTGTCTCTGTCGGGAGGTCAGGAGTTCGAGTCCTTTCCGGTATAATATATTTTTTACTTTCGAACCTATGACCTTTCTCCCCCATTCCATACTTTTTCTTGCTTCTCAAAATCCACCCGGCCTTCTGCCAAATTCATAAGTTCACGCAAGGTTAAACTCGCCGGATTCTTGTATTCCAAAATATCCGCTACAATGTGCGGGGATAAATAACATAAATTAACATACCGTGTAATCGTGCGTTTCGTCATGTGCACTTCTTTTTCCAAAACTCTCATTCCCACGCCGCGTTCGCTTATCTTTTTAAGTTGCCAACCCCGCGCCAATGCACGCACTAAACTTTCATTGAGTTGTCGTACCGTCAATATATTTCTTGCGGTACCGTTTCGCAATTTTACAGAGGAGACATTGGCAACCATAAATTTCCCACGCACATACAAATTATCTTCCATTCTAGACAGGGAGAAGGGTTTTCGCTCTAATTTTTCCGTTATTTTTGGGCAATTAATTAAATCGGCTTTTATTTGTTTTTCATCTAAAAGAATCGTCAAATAATGCGCTTTCTCTACTGTTTGGCATGTAGCCTTAACAACCCAGGATCGCATTTGTTTGTCTGTTATGCCGATTCTGTCGGCTAGAGGCTCTAATTCCTCAAAATTGGTCTGTCGAAGCACATCAAGAACAAAATTATCTAGTTGTTCCACAGGTAAATAATGCCCGCCTACACCGTTGTAGTAATATAATATTTTTCTCCTGTGGCTTTTTGAGGAAGTAAACCGGAATTTTTTCCCCTTATCATCATATAACTTACCCGCCAAAAACGTTTTATGGAACTTATAGTGACAAAACGCATTGGGATCATGAAAACGTCGCCGGATTACCTGCTGTACCTGTTCCCACAACTCACGTGTAATAATGGGTTTATGCACCCCGTTATAAATTTTATTTTGCCTGTAATGTGTGATTTTTCCGAGGTAAACGGGATTTGTCAGCATACGCTGCACAGTGTTTTTCCTAAACGGTTCGCCACCACGTGTACGCTGGCTGTGTTTGGTAACCCATTTCTTGGTATGTATCCCTTGTTTGTTTAACCATTCTGCCACTCCAAGCATATTCTGCATTTCAAGGTATTTTTGAAAGATTTGCCGCACGATTTCTGCTTCCGACTCATTCACTACAAGATGCCTGTCGTTAAGGTCATATCCCAAGGGCAAGTTACCACCCATCCACAGCCCCTTGGCCTTACTGGCGGCTATTTTATCGCGCACACGCTCGGCAGATACTTCCCTTTCAAACTGGGCAAAAGATAAGAGCATATTGAGGGTTAATTTACCCATGGAATTGCTCGTGTCAAATGATTGTGTAATAGACACAAAGTTGCACTCGTACTTAGCAAACTCCTGCATCATTTTATGGAAGTCAAAAATAGAACGCGAAAGTCGGTCCACTTTATAGACGACAACCACCTGTATATTCCGGGCGCGAATTTCTTCCAAAAGGGCCTGCAAGCCGGGGCGCTCCATCGTGCCACCACTAATCCCGCCGTCCTCAAAGGTTTTATAATACTCCCACCCATTAAACGCTTGTGAAAGGATATAGGCCTTACATGCCTCTTCTTGGTTTTGCAGAGAGTTAAACTCCATTTCCAGCCCGCGCTCCGTCGATTTTCGGGTGTATATAGCACAATTAATCTTTGGCATACTTTTTACCTGTTAATCCAAAAAATTTGGGTCCGCTCACGTGGGCGCGTACGATTCTTTCCGCCACAGCGGTTAAGTTGGGATAGATTTCCCCTTCGTATTCATACTTGTTCTCGCTTTTGACGGTTACCTGATAGGTCCGTCCTTTGTAGATTTTCGTGAGTATCGTTCCTATGGCCAGAGCATATCGCTTTTTATGAGCGTGCTCGATATATTTCTCAGGGTCTGAGGCATATCTGTCAAGCCGCGTGATATATTTCTCCGGCAACCTACAACGCCCTAATTCGCATTGGATAGCGTACCACAAGGGTCGCAATTTGGCCTTACGACCTTTTACAGGGTATGTGTAAAAAGATTCCCAATAAAACTGAAGTTTTTTATTGGGCATATCCCGCAATTCTTCAAAACTTTTGGGCAAGTAACACTTTCTTCTCATGACAAGATATCCTTAATCTGACGGATTTTCTCTACCGAACGGCTTTGGTTACAATAGGCCTTGGCTAAAATTTCCAAAAATTTAGCAATTATTAAAAGAATTTCCCGTTCAGGTAAATTTTGTGGGGGCCGCCCATGAGGATTACCTGAGCGCCCCTTTACAAATCGCCCCGATACTGGTGGCAGATGGCGCGGTGTCATTTGGCAAGTCCAAAGAACACGTAACCGCTGATTTGGCGTTTAACAATCGTCATCGCCACGCGCGAAATGCTTTTGAATACTTTTCCTTCATATTCAAAGCCGTTTTCTAATACCTTTACTTCTATGGTTTTGCCTCGGTAGGTTTTAGTGAGGATGCTTCCCGGCGCGGGCAAGCGGTTATCGCGCACCCGAACAGGCAGGTTTTCAACCATACTTTCTGCTTGCGTGATAGGACTAGCTACCCGCAAAACAGCGGGTTGTGTGGGTTTAGTTTTTGCTACTGATTTTTTGGTGTTTTTCTTCATAACTTATCCCCTTAAGTAGGCATTTTTACTTCGTACTACATTCACGCTTACTATCGGGCGATAAGTCAAGTGTATTTGGGGAAATTTTTGTAGTTTTATTGTCAATATTTTGGCAATGCGTCTGACAAAAAGCTCTATCTTTTCGACTCTACGCATGAATTTGTGCGATCTTTAATGAAACAGAATCGAATTTTTTCATGTCTTTAATTATATTTAGAGTTGAGTATTTAGCAATATTAGAACGAAATCGATTGGGTTCTTTTGCCAAAATACGACTTCCTGTCTTATCATAAAAAGCAAAAACAAGATTGATGTTTTTTGTAAATAAATCTAAAAATGCTTTTTCTGAAAGAGAAGTAAGATTATTGTCGATAAGCATCTTATATACTTCTGATAAGTATTGTACATTGTTTTTTTGCGCATTAACAATCAGCTTGGCAGAAATATATACCTGGGATGCCAAAGAACGAATTTCATTACCAAATCCTTGTTTAATAAAATACAAATAAAGATCTTTATCATTCCAATGCATCATATCGCATAGCTCAATATTTTTGACAGAATGAGGATGCAGTACGATGGTATTATTCCTGTCCGCATGCGTTTGAATAAAGGCACTTTCATCTTTTGCCTGCCCCCAATCATGTAAAAAAGAACCATCAGTATTGTTATATTTAGGCAAGGAAGTTTTTAATTTTTGGTCTAGATCTTCTAAAAAAGATTTTTCTAAACGGTACCAAGTTCCATTTAGAAGAAAAAATTTTTGTTCATTAATCGGCTGTTCGTCAAAAAGATGTTTTTTAATAGAGTCACTAGTTAATCTCTTCCCTTCTTCATCAAATGTGCTTAATTTTGAATGTTCAATAATGCTACCTAATTCTTTCGCGGTTGGATGCCAATTAGGTTTTCCTTCTTTTAATTTGTCAAAGAGATCTTCCATTCTAATTAAAATCTCTTCACCTTGTAAATTAACTTCACCGGTAATTTGAAAATGATGAGACATGAAATATTGATCATATTCTTTATGACACAGATCGCACTTATATGCATTCGGTTCTTTATTAAAGAGTTTCAACAACGAATTATAACACTGATAGTTAAGCTTATCTATGAGGGCTTGATCATGTCTTCTATTTAACGCTTTAACAGCATTTAAAGGGAATTTGGGTTGAGTATCTGCCCATTCACACCCATCTAACACGCTTTCAATATCTTTAGCTTGAATAGCCGAATTAATTTTAAATGAATCTTTAACTAAACAGTGTTTAATACGCTTTTTCGCATTTTCATTAAACAAGATGCCGAAGTGAGATAAAACAGGCTCATCAAGCGATACCATCAGTTCTTGGAAAATTTTCCCAAAATCATCTAACATTTCTTCTAACGTGTGAAAATCCCGGTAAACAGATGTTTCTCCTTGTTTAGCCCCTACTAAGCTTTGTGATTTTGTGGTTTTACATGATAAGTCTTCGGGTTTCTGTAAATGAGATAAGATATCTATCCCAAAGTTATCTTCAATATAATTTGAAATTAAATGATAGCCTAACGGACCAAAAGGAATTACATATATATTATGGCTAGTTCTGTGTTCTAACCCTAGCATGATAGAATGAGTCCGGATTTTTGGTAAATCTATTTGTGTAGTTAATATTTCGTTTAAAAAAGGTGCCCATTTGTTCGGCATATAGCTTGTTACCAAAAGAGCTTTGGTAATGTAATTTGTGAAATTGCTCTCCTTAACATTGTATTCTTTATAATCATATTTAGAATTCGCTTCGATAGCAGTAAATAACGTTGATAACTTGTCTGTAGAATTATTGAATATTTCATCACTAGTATTGATTTTATATATTGAAATTTGACGCTTGTCTTCGCTCATACATTCTCCATTAATAGCAAATTATAATTAATGCTTAATATATATTTTATATTATAACTTATCACACGTACGAATCTTTTGGTTACTTAACGATGTCAATTAACTTGGAAAATTCGTGACACAGTAATAAACTAGTAAATGAGCTAAAGAGCGGTGTAAAACCCCCTGCAATTTTATAGGACTTTTTCGTTGGATTGGAGTTCGACTACTCACTATATACAAACTAAATATCCGTCGATGCGTAATGTAGGGTCGGTATGCTCCCACACAAAAATACGCCCCTTGTTTGCTTTGCAAAGGACGTATTTCCCAATAAATATACTATTTATAACGCAGTTTGTCATTGTGTAAGCCACTGCTCGCTTTGTATATAGTACGTCTACAGTTTAATATCCCACAGCTTTTATAGCATATTCCGCTTGCGCGTGAGTAAATCCATTATATAGCAATTGTTCTAACAACTCGTTTCTTGAAAAAGCACCCGAACGTAAATAATCTTTGGCTTTCCTCGCGGCTTGTTCATTCCAATTGGCCCCTGTGGTGTTTACACCATATTCAGCTTGTGCACGAGTGAATCCGTTGTATAATAACTGCTCTAGTAGTTCATTTCTTGCAAATGCGCTCGAACGCAAATAATCTTTGGCTTTCCCCGCTGCCTGTTCGTTCCAGTCGGCCCCACAATTATCGACTCCATACTGGGCCTCTATACTTGAATATCCATTATATTCAAGCTGTTCTTTTAAGCTTTTAGCAGAAAACCCCCCACTACGCAGATAATCCTTTGCTTTCCTTAACGCATTGTCTTCACCCATTGTAGGTTTATGTCCAAGAGAATATATGATTTCGATTTTCTCCCCTTGTTCAACTATATTCGTACCAGCTTTTATACTTTGGCTTATAATTTTGCCTTTACCAACAGAATTTGAATAATCTGAATTTACGTATATGGTGATTTTATGATCTTCTCCCCATTTTTTGATCTCGGTTGAAGACATGGAAGTAAAATCGGGAACTGTTACAGAAACGGTAACAACACAAGCGGCCTCTTTGTTATCTCTAGATCTAGCTATAATTTTTGTACTACCATAGTTTTTCGCAACGATTTTTCCCTCCGCAGAAATGGCAGCTACGGACAAATTATCACTTTCCCACGTGTAAGCTGCGTCTTCCGGATTAATTGTAACACTTAATATCTGCTCTTCGTTTAAAGAAAGATTTAATGCAGGTTTATCTATAACTATACTCTTGGTAGGAGTATATACAACAATATCTTTAGTTGCTTTTATATCTTCGTCGATTTTCGCTGTTACAGTTGCCTTGCCTTGACTAACTCCGATAATAATCCCATCATCGACTTTAACAATTGCTTCATTGCTTGATTTCCATTTGATGTCGCTAATTTTTGCTTTCGTTGGATTCTTAACTATGGTCAAAACGGCACTTCCGTCAACTGGTATTTCCGAGCTTCCATCGATAGAAATACTTTTTAATTTAGCATCGCAACCAACCATTATAAATACAACTGCCATCATCAGAAAAAATCTACATGTTCTTTGCATCTTTCACCTCTCCCATGAGCGACATTTAACTCTTAGAATTCAATTATTTTTTTCTCCTTCAGACTCTTGAAGCAATTTTTGCCCAACGGGACTGTCTAAAGGTATCATGCTGTTCTCCAACTCGCAAGAAGGGCATACCACTGCCCTCGGGGCAACTAGTCTATATAGAGAGTAAAATAGCGCAAATATGAGCACTAAAACTCCAAGAGGCGGTAAAATGAGCAGAACGAGGCCCAAAATCCACAAAGAAAACTCCATACTCAAAGTCCCGCGCACTTTCGATTTTCCTTTGCCCACGCGTCCACAATTCTTACAAATCTTTTCTTTTTCAAACATACCTTCCTCCTTTAGGATATTGTAACACTTTGAAGTTTCTTATGTATGGCAAACTGCTCCTAAGTAGAAACTACCCTAATTTTAATTTTCTCGTAAAATAGTACATGTAATTAGTGCAGAATCTATTGTTATTCCTTTCTTCGTAGCTTGCGGGAAGAAATAATAGGGCTCTAATAGAGATTTCAATTCTTCATCACTAATTTTAACTACTTCAAAGGCATATACTTCTTTGTCTTCGCCGAACAGCGTTGTATATTGTTTTTTCCCAATAAGTTTTACCCACATATTCTGAACACCTCTTCCACTCATCTCTCCAAATACATCATCTACATGTAAGGGAAGATTTGTTTTGAGAAAAATGACTTCACTTTGACTATAGGCATAAGTTAATAAAAAACCACCCTGTACGCGTTGAAACACTCGTAGTCCGCTCAAATCATAGAGCGTTCCATTTTCTATTTTAGGACCGATTTGCCCTACCATATATGCCGCTAATTCAGAAATTCCAATATGCCCCACACCTCTCAAATTATAACCTGTTCTCGTTCGAAATTCTTCTGCCTCTTTATTGCGCATAACATAATATATATTTTTCCCCAACGCTTGAAGTTTTTGTATTCTCTCTTTCAAATTATCAATTTCTTGGCGATCAGAAAAACTACAGGTCAAAGTGGAATAGCACCGCTGTTGCATCCGTTCAAGATTACTATTTAAGCGGGTATAATAAGAACTAATTTCAAGGGAAATAGCATATGCTGTACGTATGTCATTTTCGTCCACGGAAGAAGATAATACACACCTGTTTTCCCTCCCAACTGTAGTTTTGGCGCGCTGTAGGAATTCGGAATATTGATCTCCCTGCATACTATCATAAACATCCTTAAACTTCCATTCTTCACTGCTCGCCATTAATTTTTTGTAAAACTGTTGGTCAATCCCTTTATTTTCTTCATTTTTCTCTTGGATTAAAGCGCAAGCCCCCAAAAATGTTATCACACACAAAATATAAATCAATTTTTTCATAACTCCTCCTGTCTTCTTTTTATTTCAAATTTTACCAATAAAAAGCGGCGACATCGTTAAAAGCTGTTATCAGTGACCTTTAACAAATAATCGCCGCCTACCCAATCTCCGCAAAGAGAAATGGGTAAGATAGGCGACTATCTGCTGACTGATAACATGCGCTAGAAAGATTTTACTCCTTCCGTTGCTTGATGTGAGCTTGCCTCACATTTCAACAAATAATCTTCAAAGCAAATTGTGTGTACTACGTTATTATGTGTTTGTCTCACTCCTTACAGTAATCTATTTTCATTGTAGCATATCTACTCCTAGAAACGTGCTACTATCTTCTCTCTCATTCACGAGAAACAACTCAAGTTTATGTTACTTAGTTGTCCAGTATTTTACCAACTCTTTGATTGTTTTAATGGCGTCTTCTTCACTAATACCTAGTTCATCAATGTATTTTTCACATTGTGCGGCACTCGGCAACATTTGTGCGGTTTCGTACATATTCTTAAAATGCTCAAAACTCTCATTTAAACTTTCTATTTCACTCGAGAAATGTGTTTTCTTGAGCGCTTCGGTTAACATATCGCCACGCTTAAACTCCCATTCCACCGTGGCATACTCGCTTCGCTCTGTCATAAAGTCCATATACTCTTTGAATTGCCGCACAAACCCAATACGTACTAACTCTATTACTTTTTGGATTTGTTCGTACTCTTCGTCTGTAATTCGCGCTATGGGGCGGTTTGCGGCTAATGTTTGATAGAGCGTTGCCTTTTGTTCCTCGGCAAGATTGGAAGTAGCATCATCTACCCCTTGCCAATAAGCATATTCTTGGGATATTTCTTCCCAAAGGTTTTCCAAAATGGCAAGGCAAGTGTAGGCGCACAGCAAATCAGACAAAATGAGCGCGCCGCCAAATGCTTTCCGGCTACCTATCTGCTTAAACATGGCGTTTAAGTTGAGGTCGCACTTCATCGGGTCACACGGTTTGGCGGACGATATAATTTTGTTGTGGTACAAGAAATTATCTATCATCTCTTCCGTC
>JAFXUJ010000014.1 GCA_017525025.1 Elusimicrobiaceae bacterium
CCGCAAACAATTCGGCTTGTTTAACCGTATCAATGCCGAGGTCGGCTTCCATGTCTAAATCTAAATCCAGCATGTCTTCCGGATAGCCTGTCTTTTCCGCTACCATATTTACAACTTCTTTCGTAACCGCCGCTTCATCCAACGCAACGGATTTCGGAGCCGGAGCGGCAACCACCGGAGTGGAAACGGCCGGAGCTGCTTGGATGGGAGCTTGCGCCGTAGGTGTTGTTACGGCCGGTGTGGCAGGGGTTTGCACCGGTGTATGGATCGTATTGACTTTATCTACGAATGCTTGCGAACCTTCCATTACCAAAGACGGTTTTACGCCGTGATGGTAATTATCTTTTACGCGAAGCGTATTTTGTACCACTTCCAGCACCGGAGTTGGTTGTCCGGAAATAGCTTTAAGCCAAGCTTCATGTTTGGCTGCGTCCGCAATACGAGGTTGCCCTTCTTGCCAAACTCTTTCTAACAACGTCATGCCGATTTGGGAACCAAAACCCGCCGCCAAACGTAAGGCATATTTAAAATCATAATGTCCGCCTTTACTCAGCGTAATGCCGGTAAGCTCCGGGTCTGCTTCTTTGAAGTTAGCTATCGGCGGCACAATTCCCGTATTCAAACAACGTACCGCAATTACATCTTCTAAGCCGGCCCCCATGGAGTGCCCGGTAAAACCTTTGGTATTGCTGACAATAATATTACTGACGTTTTCACCAAAAGTCGTCTTTAACGCATACGCTTCTGCGCTGGCTGAACCACCCCGCGCCGGGGTATATGTTTCGTGCGAGATAAATACAAGTTGTTTCGCAATATCCGCCCGATTGAGACCATTTTCTCTCTCGGCAGTAGACACTAAGCGATTCATTACCTGGGCAATGTGCCCTACATCTAAACGCGTCACATGGAAACCGCTGTTTGCAATTTCCGTAGCTAGCAACTTGGCCAAGGGTTTCATACCGCGTTTTAATACTTCGCTTTCTTCTTCCACCACAAGAGACACCGCACCCATTCCTACAATCATGCCGTTGCGGCGGCGGTCAAAAGGCAGGGCGGCCTTGGTTACATCCCCTTCGGTCGTGGCCGCACCGGAAGCTAAGAAAGCAGTTAAAATCCACTCGGATACGTTATCGTTCGTAATGTCATCTGCTCCGATAACGATTACGCGTTTGCAACGGCCCAAGCGAATCCAATCCTGCGCAATAGCAACCGCTTGAGCGGTGGAAGCACAGGCGGAGCTCATCGCGGTGGCTGGTCCGCGCGCGCGAATCCATTGGCAGAAATGAGCATGGGCAATAATAATGGTTTTTAAAATAAATTCAGAGGTAAAAGCGGCCGGCTCAATTTCTTTCTCTTTAAAGTTGGTTTGATACCAATTTTCAATTTCTGCTTTTAGCACCGGATCCGCAATTTGAGCGATAAATTTATCACAAAATGCGCGGACTTCTTTGGCTGTTTTGTTATTAAGTAACCCTGTTACCCGTTTAGTTAAATCGCCCATCATGCTATTGGCAACCGGGAAAGCAGAGGTGAAAATCACACCGGTCTCATCAATCATCTCAGCCGGCAAGCCCCAACGATCCGGCAGGTAACCACCGGTAGAAGTCGGTTTATAATAAAGGACTAACGGAATGCCCGCATCTTTGAGGGCTAATATACCCGCCGCAATGGCCAGTTGGAAACTGCGGTCCATGCAGCGTACCCATTTGGCGGGAAGCCCAAATTCTTTTTCTAAATCAAACGCGCCCCCCTTCGCCGATAACTTAATAGCTTGCGAAGCGGAAGTTAAACGTTCAAAACGGTGGTTGCCGTCCTTAGACTTAATTACAAATTCTACATGTTTATCAATTTGTTTTTGTTGGACTTCCGAAGAAACCGGCTCAATCATATTGCGCCCGGAAAGGATTTCATCCAATACACCTTCGCGGAAAATTTTATCCCAACTACCAGGTCCGCCCGCAGCGATACCGCTGATAACAACCGATTTATGAAAATCGGCTTGCGGGGCGTTTGCCTGCGGTTGGGGTTGTTCGGGCTGAGCATGCGGCGGTTGAGCCGGCGTTACGGCAAAACAAGCCGTCATTTCACTTTGGGTTTTGGTTACAGGAGTTGGATCTCCTTTAATCCAGCCGACGAAAGCCGGGTTATATGTGCTGTGGTTACCGGCCATATCGGTTCCCGTCCAATCAATATGAATGCCGGAAGAAATTAAATTGGCAAATAAGTCGTTAAATTCCACGATACCACCTTTTTTAGGGTGATTGGAAGCCAAAACTTTAATATCTTTTTTATCGGTTAAGGTGTTGGAAGCTAATGCGGAGAGAACGCGTTTAGGGCCACATTCCACAAATAAACGTACCCCGGAATCATACGTGGTACGCAACTGTTTCATCCACTCTACCGAGTGAGAAATTTGCGTAACCATTAAATCTTTAATTTTCTCGGGATCATTGGGGTAAAACTCAGCCGTTACGTTCGTGGTAATCGGCATTTTAGGAGAGTGGAAAGTCAGCGTATCCAAGAACGCGCGGTACTGCGGCATAGCCGGTTGTACAATAGCGGAGTGGAATGCATGCGAAACCGGAATCTGCACGGCTTGAATGCCCATATCCGTAAACATTTTGATAGCATCATCAATAGATTTAGAGGCTCCGGCAATAACCGTTTGTGTGGGGCAGTTTTTGTTTGCAACCGCCACATAACCGGCTACCCGTCCCAATTCCGGCTCTACCCGTTCTACCGGGGCAGCAATAGAAGCCATTTTACCATTGTCTTCTACGCGAATTTCACTCATTACTTTCCCGCGGGTGCAAACAGCTTTCAACCCGTTTTCAAAATCAAAAATACCGGCTGCTACGGCAGCGGCATATTCACCCAAACTGTGGCCCATCACCACATCCGGCCGAATACCGAAGGAAGACAACAAACGCATCATGGCAATATCCGCGGTCAGTACGGCCGGTTGAGTCATTTCGGTACGCTTGATGGCGGCTTCACGTTCGGCAATTTGTTCTTTGGTTTCACCGGGTTTGCTCCACAAAGTTTCCGTCAACGTTTGGCCGATAATATCGGTAAGCAACCGGTCAGCCTCGTCAAACGTGTCTTGTACAATTTTATATTTGGAAGCCAAATCTTTCATCATGTCCACATATTGCGAGCCTTGGCCCGGGAACATAAAACAGACTTTCGGTTTGATAGCGGTAGGCGTAAAAGGATAAATACCTTTCATACGCAAATACAAGGATTCCTGTTCCCATACATCTTGGGAAGAAGCCGTTTTCTTAAAAAATTCAATTTTATCTTTCAGTTTTTCCGGAGATTCGGCGTTAATGGTAACTGCAAATTTGCCGGGGTTAGCAATATGATTCTTATAGGAAATGCTGGGCAAGTAGGTGGGATCATACTTGATAGAGACAAGGGCCTTGTCAAGCACATTGAAAAGTTCCTGTTTGGTAGCGGCCGAGAAAGTCAGCACATCGCTTTGAATTTTCTCACCCGGTACGTGTAAAATATATGAATTGTTCATGGATACTTGCTCCTGTTTGGGGGTTACCGCCGCCGCAGAAGCGGGGGCCGGTTCTTTATGAAGTAAATTGTTGTTCATTTCTTCCATGGCTACGTGGAAGTTTGTTCCGCCAAAACCAAAAGCGGATACGTTGGCGCGGCGGATTTTACCGTCCGGCCAGGGTTGTGCCTTGGTGATAACACGGAAAGGACACGTACTCCAATCCACGGTAGGATTGGGGGTTTCAAAATTGACGGAAGGCGGTAACACCTTATTATATAAGGCCAGTGAAGTCTTAATTAAGGATGCAATACCCGCCGCCGCTTTGGCATGACCGATTTGACTTTTGACACTGCCCAGTCCAATCGTACCGGGTTTGGCATACGGGGCAAAGATATCATGTAGCGCGGCTAATTCTACCGCGTCCCCTACGCGTGTGCTGGTACCGTGGGCTTCAATTAACCCCACATCACCCGGCGTATAATCTACTTGTTCAAAGGTTTTTTCTACGGCAATTTTTTGGCCTTTGGGGTTGGGGGCTGTAATGCCTTTTCCTTTCCCGTCTGAAGAAGCGCCAACGGCACGAATGACCGCGTATACCCGGTCTCCGTCTTTAACCGCATCCGACAAACGCTTCAAAATAACCATGCCCGCACCTTCAGCCATGACGAACCCATCGGCCTTGGCATCAAACGGACATGAACCGTTTGCGGAAAGCGCCCCGATTTTGCAGAATTTAATGTAAGAGGCGGGCGCCATCATTTGGTCTACGCCCCCCACCAGCGCCATATCAAAATTCCCCATGCGTAGGCCATTAACAGCTTGGTCTACCGCCGCTAAAGAAGTGGCGCACGCCGCATCTACGGTAAAGTTAGTACCGTGCAAATCAAACACATTGGCCACGCGCCCGGCAATTACGTTCGCCAACTCTCCCGGCATGGAATCTTCGGTTACGGGCATGAAGTTAGCCCGGACGCCGTCCTCCATTTCGTCCAATAATTTTTTTCCCGTATCGGGCGGTAAAGCTTGATAGGTGGGCGTTTTTTTCAAAATTTCATAATAGACCGGACGATTCAAGCGCAGGTTGGAACGGTCGTTTTTCATTCCGCCCATAGAGTTGCCGATAATAACAGCCGTGCGGTTACGGTCAAATTCTTTTTTATCGTATCCGGCATCCTCTAGTGCCATACTAGCGGTTTCAATAGCCAAATGCTGAATGGTATCCATTTGCTTGGCAATTTGGGGAGGAATACGGTATTTTAGCGGATTAAATTTAAAAGTTTGCGGGATGAAACCGCCGATCTTGGAATACAGCTTATCTTCGGCCTTGTGATCTGGGCTATAAAACAACTTATAATCCCAGTAAGAGGAGGGTACTTCGGTAATACAATACTTGCCGGTTTGAATATTATTCCAAAACTCATCTTTATTTAAAGCGCCCGGCATAATGGCGCCTATCCCCACAATGGCAATAGGTTCAAGGTTTTTATTCTTCATGTAATCTCCTAATCCCTAAAATCCGTAGTTACAACTATATAGGTATATTTTATTAAATTTGCAGAAGCCAAAACAAATTTTAATGCCGTTTTTTAGATTACAGGGTTGACAAAAGTTAATTGTCATTATTAGATTTTTAGGTTTACAAAAAAGCAAAATAACATCCGCACGTCTGAGCCAGCTTAGGAGAGAGCGTTGTCAATTTGCAAATTTGAAGCCAATTTTGCGATTTGGGCCTGCTGAAATACAAAATAAAAAACCGCCGCTTATTTTGCGGCGGCCTTTATTTTTCAAGCAATTTTAATTTTCGGATTGATTTTCAGCCACTTTCATGTTCTCCAATTCTTGGATTAAACTCAGCAAAGTTGGCTGTAATTTTGAAACATACTCTTGCTCAAAGGTGCCAATGCGGGCCTCCAAGCGGGAAATCTGTTTGGCCATATCGCTAACGGTTTTCTCATGGCTTATTTTCATTTCTTCCAACCGATATTGAAGCTCTTTTACCTTTTCCTGCAAATCAGCCACCTCTAGCGGAGCCGTATTTTGCAAGGCACCCAACACTGTGGCGCGGGACTCAAAGGCCGGTGGCTGGGCCACGGTCATAACCGTTACGTCTTCTTCCGTGTCTTCGTTATCGGCTTCCGCCGCCAAGGCCGCGCGGTATTTGGCCGTAAATACAAACAGCAAGATAAAACAAACAACAAAACCTATCAATTGTAAAATAACTGTGTTTTCCATATTCAAATCATACCATATCCATGAAAATATTGCCCGTTTATTTGCGGCGGATGGCTACAAAACTGGCAAAGAAAACCGCCCCATATAGCAAGCCGGAAATAACCGAACGCCCCAGGGAACTAAACCCGGGGCCCCACATATAAATAGCTCCGCCCAATATTACAAAAGCAATTATGCCTGTTACGTTCCATTTAATATACATATTTACTTAATCACCGTTCCGGTTTTGCCGGTTTCATAATAAACAATGCGTATTTCCACGCCTTTTTCCTTCGCCAAGCAAACGGCATCCGGGTGGAGTACGCTGGCCCCGTTGAGGGCTAGTTTATACATTTCATCAAAATCCAATACTTCGTATTTTTGGGCTTTGGAATCCTTGTTGGGATCGGCCGAATAGACGCCGTCCACATCTTTAATCATCTCTACGTGGTCAGCCCCCAATTGGGAAGCCAAAAATACAGCCGACACATCCGAACCGCCACGTTTTAAAGTGGTAATTTCTTTATTCTCTCCAATGCCCTGGAACCCGGCCACTATCGGCACGTGTCCGGCTTTAATTTCTTTTTTCAAGCGGTCGCCTTTGAGTGTTAAGATGTCGGCCCCGGTATGGGAAGACGTGGTAATGAGCCCGATTTGGGATCCTGTCAAAGAGACTGACGGCACCCCAATGGCCCGAAGTGCAATAGACAAAAGAGCCACACTTACACGTTCGCCGGTGGTAATAAGCATATCCAGTTCGCGCCGGTCCGGCTCGCGGGTAATACTATAGGCATGGTCCAAAAGTACATCTGTTAAATTCCCGTTGGCAGACGCCACCACCACGGGGATAAATCCTTCATCATAGCGGGATTTAATCAGATGGGCCGCTAAGAGTAATTTTTGTTTATTGGCTAGTGTATTACCGCCGAATTTCATGACGCATACTTTTGTCATACTAATCCCATTGGGCACGTAATTTTTTGATGATTTTTTTGACTTCCGGCTTTGATTTCGGATCCACCAGATCAATGAATAATTTACCGTCCAGATGATCCACCTCGTGTTGAAAAGCCTTGGCCAGTAACCCGCGCGCACGCATTTTTTTAGGAGTGCCGGTTTCGTCTAAAAATTCTACCGTTACATCCGTATAGCGTTTAACCTCCGCCCATAACCCGGGCAGAGAGAGGCACCCTTCTTCCTCTATTTTTTCTCCCTGTTTAGCAACGATTTTGGGGTTGATAATCACGTACCGTTTCGGCGGATCTTCTTCTTTTTCGCCGGGGAGTAAAATGATCGCTAGCCGCAGCGGCAACCCGATTTGGTTAGCCGCCAGACCTACGCCATGAACGGCTAGACACGTTTCTTCCATGTCTTTAAGCAGACGCGGCAACTGCGGTGCGATTTTTTGATAATCTACCGGTTTTAATTTTTGGCGCAAAATCGGCTCGCCGTATTTGGTAACGTGTAAGATAGCCATAGTTGTATTGTATCATTTAGCAGGTAGGGGCGCAAACAGGGCAGAAAGATTCCCGGATATAAATGACCGGGGACATAGCTACCTAAAATATCTATAAGGTTTAAGGAAGCAAGTAATAATCCCCGGATGAAATTGTAGAAGAAAAAACTCCTCCTAAACTTTTACATACGCGTGCGGCAAAAGCCTTTCCTTTTCTTGCCCAACAGAGTTTTCTCTCATTACTAACGGGATAGTAAGTATTATCCCCCATTTTGCAATATAGTGTTAGGCCGCCGCTTCCATCATTAGTTACACAACTGGTTTTCCTATCCGCTGACACTATTCTTTTACCATTATATTCCAGACTCCAACCGGACGGAATATCCAAATCCAGTTCTTCAAAGTAATCCGTATATACACCGTTTTCCATACGGTATCTTTCCTCGGATTGCCGGTAAGCATGCGCCAAAATGATTAGTTGCGAAAAACGACTTTTTGCCACAGACAATTCATACTGTGGCAAGGCCACGGCAGCCAAAATACCAATAATAAGTACTACTACCAACAACTCTATAAGCGTAAAACCTTTCGTACAACTATTTTTATTTCCCATACGTACTCCCCCACGGTCAGAAAGATAAAATTAGTGTATCAAAAAAAAAATGGGCAAGACGCTTTTGTTTTTTCCCCCTTATTTAGAAATTCTTTTCCTTTCTCCTTCAAAAAAGATAAAATACTTACAAATGACCGATTCCGATTTGCAAACCTTATTTAATACACTATCTGCCGGACGGACGCCGGGCAAAGAAGATTTTAATGCATCGCGGATGTTTTCCTTATTAGAGGATCCTTTTAGCGTGTGGTGCTTTTTTCACGCGCCCAAAGAAGAAGCCGTGCCCGAGCCCAACCGCTACGAAAATTTAAAAATCCGCACCGACCGCAACGCCCGGGATGAATGGATTAAACAAGAGTTCCCGGAAGTAGTATTCGTATCGGGCGAAACGGAAACGGAACGATTCCGAAACACCTTGCGCGCGATGGCAAATGGGGCTAGTGCTATTGCCAACTGTGTACTGTGGAACCTGCCGAAAAATATTTACGGAAGTGCCAATTTGCTCGTTAAAGATGAAACCGCCCCCAGTATCTTTGGCCCCTATCACTATCGTTTATTTCAATTTAAACGCGCACACGATTTGAAGGAACACTATGCGCTACAAGTCAGCTTATTAAATCTCATTTTGGGCACTATTCAACAATACACGCCCGAAGAAACTCGCGTCTTTTTAAAAGGACATCACGTAGATGTACCGTACCGCAATCACCAAACCCGCTTGGATCGTGAACTAACTTTTTGGCGCGCCATCCGCGACGGAAAAGCCAAGCCGGAAGCCCATAAACCGCCCAAGGCCGCCAGCGCGCCGTGGCGGGTCTATGCCAATAAAATGGTAGCCCAAAGTAAAGATTTACTGATGCTCCCCGGTTTAAATACCGAAATGCGCCAATGTCTCAAGATCAACGGAATGTTTAATACTGACGACGTCGCCCACGCGGGACTTGCCAAGCTACAGACCATTTTGGAGGAACCGCACGCAACTGATTCTTATTATAATGCCCAGGCCTATTTACACAATAAACCGGTACTGCGTGAAGCGGGGCACTTTCCCCCACCGCCCAAAAAATATAATTTGTATTTTGATTTTGAAGCTACGGAAACTTTTACCAAAGACAATGTATCTTTTGTATATTTAATCGGCATTTGGGATAAAGAAAAAGATAAATACGTCAGTTTTGTAGCCAAGACACCGCAAGAAGAAATTTCCATCTTTGAACAATTTTACGATTATATCCAGGATTTTAAAGATACCGCCCTATACCATTGGACGGAATACGAAGTTAAAAAAATGAAAAACCTGGCGCAGAAGAATCCGCAAGATGCAGAAAAATTAAACGCTTTGTGCGCGATTTGCTATGATTTAAAGGTAGCGGTAAATAAAGCATTTTATTTGCCGGCTCCGAGTTTTTCATTAAAAGCGGCCGCTCCGGCGTTTGGGTTTAATTGGCGTCAAGATGATTGCGGCGCGATGGATAGTATGGTGTACTTTACCAACTGGCTTAAAACCGGAAACGAAGAACTATTAAACAAAGTCCTCATGTACAACGAGGATGATTGTAAGGCCATGTTGGACTTGGAACAAAAATTGCGGAAATCAGAAGTGTTGCATTTAAAGCCGTAAAACAGATTTTGCCGTGCATGAAAATGCACGGTTTTTTATAAGATGACTTATATTGCTAACAGCAAACGAGGTTTCAAATGGCACTTAGTGTGGTTAAACAATACAGCGTATTACTGATCAATGAACCGGGAACTTTGAAAAATTTTGCAGAGCTTCTCATGCGTGAAAAAGTAAATATGATTGCGCTTTCACAGGGCGTTCATTATGATGCAGCCACGTTCCGCCTGGCTATCACGCACGATCAAGAAATCAGCCATATTTTAACTAAGGCCGGTTTCACGAGTGTAAAAACCGAGGCCATTTGCATTGAAACGCAAGACCGCCCGGGCCTGGTGTACGATATCAGCTCCGTGCTGACGAAACACGATATCAATATCGCTACTATCTACGGCGCCGTTACTTCAGATGGCCGCAGCCGTTGGATTGCCGTGGTAAATAACATTACCAAAGCACTCAACGCCTTGGAAGCGTCCGGGCTGTTTAACTAGCAGAACTTTGACGTAAAAAAGGGCCCGCTATAGAACGGGCCCTTTCTATTTTCCAAAACGGAACTAATCTAATGCCGTATCATGCACGCCAGCTTCTTCAAAACCTTTGGCACGCAACTTGCACGAATCGCAACGTCCGCAAGGTTTACTTCCTCCGGCATAGCAACTCCACGTTAGTTCAAACGGAACCTTGAGCTCGGCCGCTAGCTTAACAATTCCCGCTTTGCTTAGGCGCATGAGCGGAGCCAAGACTTCAATTCCTTCCCGCACGCCTTGCCGTGTTCCGCGGTTAAGGGCTTCACCCGCCGCCTTAAAAAAGGCAGGCGTACAATCAGGGTAACCGGAGAAATCAATCGCATTAGGCCCGGCAATAATGGCTTGCGCGTGGACCGTATCCAATAAAGACCCCGCTATGGATAAAAACATTAAATTACGCCCCGGCACGTACGTAGACGGAACGCCGGCCCGCGTAATTTGCTCCGTAGGTATATCCGGAAGCGGTTGGGAAGAATCCATCAGCGAGCTTGCTTGCGCTAACCACGGTAAATGCAATTCAATTAAATGATGCCTAATACCCAAACGGCTGGTAATTTGACGGGCAGATTCAATTTCCCGCACATGGCGTTGCCCGTAAGAGACCGTTAACGTTTCGCACGTATATCCTTGGTCCAGAGCCCAATACAAGCAGGTAGTAGAATCAAGTCCGCCGGAAAAAAGAACAATAGCCTTCTTACCGCGGCTCTTGGAAACCGCCACAGACGCAGCCGGAGTTGAAGCCGGGATGGAGTCGTTTTTTTCGTCCAACGAAAAGCTCCGCCGGCCGTACTCATTTTGTTCTACTTCTTCGGATTCTACGGAAGATATTTTAATTGTATCTCCTATTCCCGCTTCTTCATGCTGAGATGCGTCGGTTGCGCCCAATGAAATACTGCGCTGTCCAAAGGGATCTTTTTCTACCTGATTGTTGCCCACATCGGACATATGAACCGGTTTCCCGTCATCGGGCGGAGGCGGCGCCGGCCGGGTTGATTTTTTAAGCAACGTATCCATCGGATCATCTACTTGGGGCGTTATTTTGTTGCGATGTTTCAAAGCCGTTTGACGGATGGAACGCTCCAAATCTTCTTTCTCTTCTTTGGCCGCACGGACTAAATCCGCAAAAAAACCTTTGATTTTAGATGTGTGCCCTGCCAATCGCTGCGTTTTTAAATTAACACGCAAATCATCCGGTTTTTTTTCTAGGGAAGGTCCATCCGCTCCTAAGAGACTTAGTGTGATAGGATCGTTTGGATTGGCGTAAGGATCCGGCGCTCCTTGTTTTTCGCCATAAGGCAAACAACGGATTTCACCGGCTTGTACCGAAGCCACCTCCGGCACTAATGCAATACCATCAATCCGTAGCGCACATTTTAAATCACGCGAGGCCGTCCGGGGGCCTTTAGAACGGAATTCCGCAAATCGTACCGTATTGGTAAATTCATCCAAAGCTTCCTGCGGAGTAGCAATCCCTTCTAAAAAATCTTTCATTCCCTGCGCCACCAGTGCATCTTCTTCTTGCAAATACGGCCCGAAAAGAGAAGCCGGCACTAACAACACATCTTCCCGTCGTTCCGCCAGGGCTTTTGCCACCGCATCAAAATTGCAAAATCCTCCCAGTAAAATCAAATCGGCAGAACGTAAATTTTGGATAGCCAAAGCTGTTTCTTCTTCCACCACCAACGCACTTGGAACATCCGTAGCTTCAGCCGCTAAATAAGGAGAATTGTCCGCATAGTCCAGCCCGCTCAACGGTATTTCCGAAAATACAACCACCTCTCTGTGCTCGGCTTTAAAACGCGCCGCCACTTGTGCATCTGCACAAACAGTAACCGGGCGCGCGCCTTTATTCAGAAGCGTACAAACCGTCGTGGCGGTGCGTAATACATCAATCACCACGGCTGTTTTATTCCAAACGGCACACTCTTCCCGAGTTCTAGCTACCAAGACGTTCATTTAATATTCCTATGGCTTTAAAATTCTCAATGGCTTTTTCATCTTGTTCCGTTAAATGATCTACGTATTTAATGGCATAAATAATCAACGTCACTCGCGGGTCGGTGTCTCCGTCTTCGGCACTATTATATTGACCGATTTGAATGGCATCCGCCCCTTTAGAAGCAGCAAATTTCTTTCCCTTTTCAACCCCCATTAATAATGAATCACGTTGCGGTCTTAAATTTTTAATACGCAATAGACCTAAATTACCATACGGACGCGTTACATCTTCCCGTCCGCTAATCAGTTGAATATCTTTGGCTTTGGTAGGCGGAAACTCCGGTCCTATGGCAATCCAATCTATATTTCCCTGGTCCAATGTAGCACACCCGGCCAGTAAAAGAAGCGCCGGCATCACGATCCATTTTAATTTCATCATATTCTCCTTATCTTTTTTGTGCCGCCAACTGCCCACACGCAGCTAAAATATCGTTGCCCATACTTTTGCGTATAGTCACACCGATACCCATGGCTTTTAATCCCGCGGCAAAATTTTTAACTACCCGTTCATCCGTTTTTTCACCGCGGCCCAAGTTACAAGCAATCAAATTTACATGCAACAAGTAATTATCTTTTATGGAATAAATCCAATCCGCCAGTTTACGGATATGCTCCGGGCGGCTATTCACATTTTCCAACACAGAATATTCCAAAAATACCTGCCGGCCCGTCATAGCAATATATTCTTCCAAGGCTTTTTTCAGCTCATCCAAATCGTAGCGGCGATTTACCGGCATCAATTTACTACGTTCATCATTGTCCGCATTATGCAGGGAAACGGCCAAATTGACCTGCGGTAAATCTACCGCCAGTTTATGCAATTTATCCGCAATGCCCGACGTGGAAATGGAAATATGCCGCATGCCGATATTTAAGTAATCTGGGTTGGACAAATCTTGCACCGCTTTGACCACATTTAAATAATTTAACAGCGGTTCCCCCATCCCCATAAAAACGACGCTGGAAATACGATCCCCCAATTTTTCACGGCGCAGATATTGGTACCACATCAAAACTTGGTCGGTAATTTCTTCTTGGGTTAAATCCCGTTTAAACCCCATTTTACCCGTACTGCAAAACGAACAATGGAGCGCACATCCCACTTGGCTGGAGACACATACACTCCACGAATCTTGCGGCTTTAACAACACCGTTTCAATTTGGAGCCCGTCGTGCAAAGTAAGCAGTGCTTTGGCAGTGCGGTCTTGGTGCGAACAAACAATTTTGGCTACTTTAAAAGATAAGATCGGCTGTTCTTTTTGTAGTTTGACACGCAAATCGGCCGGCAAGTTGGATGCTTCTTCCCACGAGGATATTCCCTGTTTAAAAACAGCCTCGCGTACTTGTGCCAAACGGAAGTTGGGCAACCCGGCCTCTTTGATATATTGTTTAATTCGTTCAAAATTCATATGTATACCTTATATATGTTTTATTTTACCATTTTATAAAATACACGTCCAAACGTGAAAATATCTCTCTTTTTTAGTATAATACCTGCACCATGAGTGAAGATATTAAATTTAGCACAGCCGGCTTCCGGGCCACTACCGCAGATGGGCTAACCGCCCAATCTGTACAACGTTTAGCATACGGGATTTCCGAACATATTTTGGAACATCCTTTCTATGGTTTTGAAGGCAGCGGGTACCGCAAACATTGCCAAGAACAGGGTAAGAAACCTAAAAATCCGCTGGTGTTCGTCGGATTTGATACGCGTTTTCTATCCAAACAACTGGCTTATGTGGCGGCTAATGCGCTGGTGCAAAACGGGATTACCGTACACATGGCCGAATGGCCGCTTCCCACTCCGGTAGCCGAATGGGCCGTGCTGAGTGAATGCGCCGTAGGGGCTGTGGTTGTAACCGGGAGCGAATCCCCCTACTACGTCAACGGTGTAAAATGGATTTCCTATTACGGCGGAATTGCCAATAATGAAATCAATGAAGATATTGAAAAACGGATTCCCGCCCCCAGTGCCCAAATTTTAAAAGCTTCCTCAACCGAGTTTGATTCCCTTAACGCCGCCGTGGTGGTTACGAAAGATTTACGTAAGGGCTACTTGGCCCACGTGGAAAAATTACTCAATACCCGGGCTCTTAAAAAATCCAAACTCAAAATTGCGGTAGATCCGTTATTCGGTTCAGCTAAAAATTATTTCCGCTCTTTTTTGGAAAAACACGGCGTAACGGTGGAAGGTGTCCACGAACAAGATGACGTGCTCTTCGGCGGGACCATCCCTAATGCAGGCCCGGTGAGTCTACATGAACTTAAAAACTTAGTAATACGCAAGAAAATGCACTTGGGTATTGCTTGCAACTCCGATTGCGACAAGTTCGGGCTGATTGATGCCGACGGCACCTGGATCTCCCCCAACGAAATCGCTCCCATGATTTTGCACCATTTAGTAACCAATAAAAAATTGAAAGGACGCGTTTGCCGTAGCGTCATTACTTCCAATTTAATTGACCAAGTGGCCAAGGCGCATAATTTAATGTTGCGGGAAACGCCCGTCGGCTTTAAATATATTACCGAACTAATGACTACCGGACAATATATTATGGGTATGGAAGAATCCGGCGGTTTAGCTATTGCTAACCATATCCCCGACAAAGACGGTTTATTGGCCTGCTTACTGGCAGTAGACATGTTAGCGACTGCCGGCAAACCGCTCAAACAACTACGCAAAGATTTCTATAAGCAGTATAACCAATTGTTTGATCAAAAAGTCAGTATCCCCAAAACGGAAACGGAAATCAACCGTATCATGGAACGGTTGGACATCCGCCCGCCCCTGTCTATTAACAAAACTTCTGTTTGGCGCATTGATTCCACAGACGGTTTCAAATTCTTGCTAAAAGGCGGCAGTTGGTTAGCCATCCGCCCCTCCAGCACAGAACGGTTGATCCGTATGTATGCCGAATCGCAAGATGCCAAAGTACCGGCCGCGCTAATCAAAGAAGGCAAAAAAATTATTGACAGTATTGTATAAGGCCGCATTTATGCGGCCAAGGGGGTAAGATGGTTCGCATAAAAAAGATACAAGCGCGGGAGATTTTAGATTCCCGTGGCTATCCGACAATAGCCGCAGATGTATTGTTAAGTGACGGCTCCGTGGGGACGGCAGCCGTACCGAGTGGAGCTTCCACCGGATCTTATGAAGCACTTGAACTGCGTGATGGAGAAAAACGCTTTAACGGAAAGGGTGTGCGTAAAGCTGTAGCCAACGTGCAACGCATTTCGCAACAATTGGCGGGAATGGATCCGTTTGATATCCGCCTGATAGATGAAAGTATGCTCCATATGGACGGGACTGAAAACAAATCCCATTTAGGAGCCAATGCCATATTAGCCGTTTCTATGGCCACCTTACGGGCCGGATGTCATAGCGCCAAACGGCCCCTTTACGAGCATATCCGCCACGTCTATGAGCTAGACCGTTCTATATATTTATTGCCCACCCCCATGCTCAATATTATTAACGGGGGCAAACATGCCGATTCGGGGCTGGATGTACAAGAATTTATGATTGTACCGTGGCACGCGGATACCTTTGCCGGTGCGTTGCAAAGCGCCTGCGAAACGTACCACACGCTTCGGGAAGAGCTAAAGAAACAAGGGCTTAGTATTTCGGTAGGGGATGAAGGCGGTTTTGCCCCCCACGTGACGAAACATGAAGAAGTATTAACAACGATTTTGGCCGCTGCTCAAAAGGCAGGTTACCCGAAGATGGCCCTGGCATTGGATGCAGCCGCCAGCGAATTTTACCGTAAGGGGATCTATCATTTTGAAGGGGAAAATTTGAATGCCAAAGAATTATCCGCGATATATACACATTGGTGCAAAAAATATCCGCTGATATCCTTAGAGGACCCCTTGCAAGAAGATGATTGGACAAGTTGGCAAGTGCTTACCGCCGGTTTGGGTAAAAAAGTAAATTTGGTAGGGGACGACTTATTTGTAACCAATTCCAAACGCTTGGAAAAAGGCATTAAGTGCCGCGCCGCCAATTCTATTTTAATTAAGTTGAACCAAATCGGCACCGTGTCCGAGACCATAGATGTGATGGCCCTTGCGCGCCGAAACGGCTATTCGTGTATCGTTTCGCACCGCTCGGGAGAAACGGAGGACACTTTCATTGCCGATTTGGCAGTAGCCACTAATGCCGGTGCTATTAAAACAGGCGCCCCGGCACGGGCCGAACGGACCGCTAAATATAACCGCCTGTTACAAATTGAAACGGAATTAGGAGAAAAGGCTGTCTACGCACAGGCCAAAGCCTTTAAAAAAGCATGAAAACCATGTTTCGCACCTTATTAAAGAACAAAAAGCCACTGCTATGGGCCATCGCACTCATAGCGGTGGCGGTTTTGTTTTTGGGAGGCAGTTTGGTCAGTTTAGTGCATAACAAAATAGAAATGCGCCGACTCAACCGCTACAATACCCAACTAGATGAAGAATACAAAGATTTGTTGCAAACCAAACAACAATTAGAAAAAGAGGATCCCGTTCTATTGGAAAAATTAGCCCGTACCCAATATAATTTAGCCAAACCCAATGAAATAGAATTTCGTTTTCAACCCAAATGAATATGCAAATTGATGTAATCAACTTAGGCCCGATGGATAATTGTACATACCTGGTCAGCAAGGACAAAGACGCCGTGCTGATTGATCCTGCTTGGGATATGAATTTTTTAACACATACACTCACGCAAAAAAATTTAACCTTACGCGCAGTGTTTTTTACACACGGTCATTTTGATCATGTAAAATTTGCCCAGACACTTTTAGAACAAACCGCCGTTAAAGGATATATAGAGGCGCAAGATGTAGCGTTATCCGGCATGGACCCCCGATTTTTACACGTATATAGCGGCCAACAAACCTTTGAAATCGGCCCTTTCCAAATAAAAATTATCCCCACCCCCGGGCACACGGCCGGCGGGGTTTGTATTCAAATCGGGGACGCTCTTTTTACCGGGGACACGTTATTCCCCGGCGCTTGCGGACGGGTAGATCTGCCCACGTCCGACCCGCGAGCCATGCGCCAAAGTTTAATTAAACTGGCTCAATTGCCCGACGATACCCGCGTTTTTGCCGGACACAGTTACGGCGGTAAATGCAGCTCTACCATCGGCTACGAACGCACCCAAAACCCGTTTATGCGTAATGCCTTGCGGGGCGAGGAGATATAATGCACCCTGTCCTTTTTAAAATCGGTTCTTTTGAAATGGCCAGCTACGGCTTGATGACGGCTATCGGCTACGGCGTGGCTTCGTGGTATCTTTACCGGCGAATTGCCAAAATAAATTTAGATAAAGATACCTTTTGGAACTTAATCTTTATCATATTTATGGGCGCGCTTATCGGTGGAAAACTGATGTTTATTATTGTATCTTGGCCGCAGTTAGGAGCCACCATCGCCGAAAAAATAACGAATATCTTACATGACATCCGTTACGGATTTGTATTTTTTGGCGGATTGATCGTAGCAGTAACAGCCCTTATTTATTACATGAAAAAGAAGGGCTTGCCCATACTCCAAACATCTGATTTTATTATTGTCGGTTTACCGTTAGGGCACGCATTTGGACGTATCGGTTGTTTTTTGGCCGGGTGCTGCCACGGCCGGCCGACCGATATGCCTTGGGGCGTTGTATTTACCGATTCACATTCCCTTGTGGCCCCGGAATTGCTTGGCGTACACATACACCCCACGCAATTATACGAATCTCTTTGTAATTTTATTCTCTTTTTCTTACTACACAAATTATACAATCGCCCGCATAAAAACGGCACCGTCTTGTTGGCGTACGTAACTTGTTATAGTTTTGTACGCTTTACCTTGGAATTTTTCCGTGGGGATTTCCGCGGGGGCTACTGGTTAGGTTTATCCCCCTCCCAACTGATTTCCCTGGCTGCCGCGTTATTGGCAGCGGTTGGCTGGTGGCGATTAGCCCACCGGGAGGCCAAACATGGCTGATAAAAAAAAGATCGTATTTGAAGGGTATTCCAAACGCTTGGATGTATTCGTAGCGGACGAGCTGGAAAACCTTTCCCGCTCGCTGGTGCAAAAACTGATTAAGGACGGACACGTAACGGTAAACGGGAAAAATGTAAAACCCTCCTGGCCGCTTACCGCCGGAGAAACGGTAGAAATTACCCTGCCGCAAGCCCACAGCCAAACAAAATTAGCGGACCTTATTATCCATGACGGTAAAGATTTTTTTGTACTTATCAAACCGGCAGGTATGCTCGTTCACCCGCAAAGTCCGGTATGGGAAGAACACCCGGAAACTGTTTTTTCTTCCGAAGAAACTTTGGTATCGGTTCTCTTGGCTAACCCTCCTAAAGGGTTTGATACGTCCATGCCCCGTGCAGGTCTCGTCCACCGTTTGGACCGCGAAACAAGCGGCGTGATGGTGATAGCCAAAACGCAAGAATTTCAACAAGAAATGATTTCTTTATTTGCCAATCGCGAAGTTCACAAAACGTATCACGCCATTGCCTGCGGAGAAGTGCCCGATGACGAAGGGACTATTGACGTGCCGATTGGACGCGTGGCAGGCGGGAAAATAAAAGCATCCGACGTCGGACGTGAAGCCGTAACCGACTACAAAGTACTAGAACGAAAAAACGGATTTACCTATATAGAACTCTACCCGCGTACGGGCCGCACCAACCAACTGCGTGTACACTTAAATTGGCTGGGGTATCCCGTCCTGGGCGATTGGCTCTACGAAGGTGCCACCGCAGACAGGTTAATGCTACACGCGCGGCGCATTGAATTTAAACATCCGCTGACAAATAAAAAGCTAAAATTTGAAGCTCCCGTTCCGCAAGATTTTTTAGACGCATGGAAGCGGGTAACAAAGAAATAAACAATTCACAGCCTTTGGTCAAACACGTTGTAGTATTTATAGTTACCGGAAGTATGGTGATATTTTCCACCCACGGCGACACAAAGCCGATTGGCCCGTTCGTTGTCCGCAGGCACTCTGCAAAAGAAGAAAATTCTATTTGTTAAGTAACGTGCAATTTCAAAGGTCGCCCCTGCAATAGCACCGGATTTATTACAATAAGCCGATCCTACATGGCAGGTCCAATCCGGGGCCGTTACATCCAACACCTCCAGATCCGAACTCCAACTACCGGTTTGTGTGTAATGTAATTTTTGAGCATTCAGTAAGGCTCTCCCTTGTACAACAGCTTCCATGGCTTTTGATTTATCCACCGCTTTTTGATATTGCGGTAAAGCTATACTGGCAAGTATACCTATAATTAGTACCACTACCAACAATTCTATTAGGGTAAACCCTTTTTTATTACTGATTTTATTTTTCATACGTATTCCTACACGAGGGAGATAACAAAGTCAGTGTATCAAAAAAAAAAAAAATAAAACAAGATTGATCTGTTTTTTACCGACACAAGAAATACCCATAAAATCTAACCCTTTTTTGATGTTGCGGGGCGAAATCTAATCTCTTATGATAATATTTGTAGTTAATTTGTTCGGGGGGAATCGTAAAAGATTCTTCCTTTAAGGGGACAACAACACAGGGGATAAGAGGAACGTGGTACACAGGGGTAGCACGCACCTCAAAGAAGCCCCGGCCGGAGTACCCGGTGGGGCTTCTTAAATTTTCATCCGACTCGGCACGGGAGGGGACCCGCACGCCGGGCAATCCAAGGGGCCTTATTTCGTGGGAAAGATAAGGCCTCTTTCTTATAATTCTTTTTGGTATACCCGGTAGCGCTTATAGGGGTGGCAACCGCACTCTTCTATCCCGCGGATCATACCCGCGTTATCTTCCAATACCCAAGAAAGTTCGGCCGCGTCCCACACGGCTACTCCGTGGGTAACGATGTGCTTAATCAAGATCAAATCCAAACCGCGTTTTCTAAACTCCGGCAATACCCCCAACATAATAAGCCGGGCGTCTTTAATATGTTTCCAAGCCCACAAAGCTTTCAACACGCGCCACGGATTCTTGAGTGATCCGTTCAAAATTTTAAGCACATGATTCATGTTAGGTATGCAAATATAAAAGCCCGCCGGCTTGCCATTTTCTTCTATGACACAGGTTCCTTCCAAGCGTAAAATAGGTTTAAGCTCTTTAACAATATCCATCATGTCTTGGCGTGTGAGCGGCACAAAGCCCCAGTTCTCCGCCCATGCTTCATTATAAATGCGGCGGATTGTTTCGGCTTCTTCGTCAATTTTATGTAAATTAAGACGCCTTAGCGTAATCCCTTTGGCGCGTTCACACCGCGCACATACTTTTAAAAACCGCTCGGAAAATTTATCATCCCGGGTGCGGTAAAACGCCAGCAAATCCTTCACCTTGGCAAAGCCGGCTTTCTCTATTAAATCTGCATAATAAGGAAAATTGTACGGCATCATGATAGACGGCAGAGAATCAAAGCCGTCCACCAGCAAACCATACACGTGGTTACTGGACGGATTGGCCGGGCCGCGCATAGCCGTGGCCCCTTGTTCCTTAAGCCATTTTTCGGCTGCCGCAAACAAAGCCGCTGATACTTTTTCATCTTCAATACAATCAAAAAACCCAAAAAAGCCGATTTCTTCTTGGTGATATTCGTTATGGGCTGTATTCACAAGGGCCATAATGCGTCCAACGGGTTTCTCCCCCTCGTACGCCAGGAACAAAGCCCGGGAAGCCTGTTGCCAAAACGGATTATGATGATCTAACAAATGGCGCGTATCGGCTTTTAATTCCCCTACCCAATACGGATCATTTTTATATAAAGTAAAAGGGAAATCGATAAACTCATTTATTTCTTGCGGCGTATGAATTTGTTTTACTTGCATACAAACTCCTAAAATAAAACCCCGCACCTGGCGGGGTTTACACCTATTACAAATTATTTAATCACACCGACGGCTCGCCCGGCTTGGGCAAAGGCGTCTATGATTTTTTGAACGTGTTCATCCGTATGAGTAGCCATCAGCGTAATGCGTATTAACGCACGGCCGGGCGGCACCGCGGGGCTGACAACCGGGTTGGCAAAAATGCCGATTTCGTGCAAGGCCCGCCACATCTTAAAGCAATTTTCATTGCTGCCTACGTGGACCGGCAAAATAGGTGTGGTGCTGGTGCCCAAATCATACCCTAAATCTTCCAAGCCCTTTTTCAACTTGGCAGTTAAGCGGAAAAGATTATCCCGGCGGGAAGTATCGTTTTCAATCAGTTCAAGCGCTTTGGTAATGGACGCAATGCACGAGGGCGGCATAGAGGCCGAGAAAATTTGGCTGCGGGCATTGTGGCGCATGTAGTGAATAATATCGGCATCTCCCACCACAAATCCTCCCACCGTAGCAAACGTTTTGGAACAGGTCCCAACGATCAAATCTACTTCCCCGTTTTCTAAACCGAAATGTTCGCACGTACCGCGGCCGGTTTTACCAATAATGCCCGTAGCATGGGCATCATCTACCATAATGCGCGCGCCGTATTTCTTGCCGATTTTGACAATGTCCGGTAACGGACAAATATCCCCCTCCATGCTAAACACACCGTCTACAATAATTAGTTTGCCTGCGTCGGCCGGGAGCTTGGCTAAAACGCGCTCCAAATCGGCCATGTCGTTATGTTTAAAGCGAACCATTTCCCCTTCGGACATTTTAATCCCGTCTAAAATACTGGCATGGTCTAACTTGTCCACGATGGCATAGTCGCCTTTTTTAACCAGACACGACACTACCCCCAAATTCATTTGGTACCCGGTAGCAAACAACAATCCGGCTTCTTTACGTTTAAACTTGGCTAATTTTTCTTCTAACGCATCGGCGATTTTCGTATTTCCGTTTAGCAAACGCGAACCGGCTACACCCGTACCGTATTTTTGCACCGCCTCTAAAGCAGCTTGTTTCATTTCCGGATCGTTGGCTAAACCTAGGTAGTTATTGGAGCCCGCCATGATGTATGTCTTGCCGCCCAATACCACCTCCGGCCCTTGGGCAGATTCTATGGGTTGAAAATAACCATAGATTCCCATGCGCATGGCAATTTTGGCATCCTTATAATTTTTACATTTCTCAAAAATATCAGCCATATTTTCCTCACGAAATACACCTCTCACGGTACAGAGAGGCTATTTACTCACCTTTTTAATAATGTTAGTAGTGGAACGTCCTTTTAATAAGGCAAAACGTACCACTTTTTTAGCAAATTCCCTGCCTACAATTTCCGTCGGTTTATAGTCTCCGCCTTTTACAAGCACATCCGGGCGAATCAATTTAATTAAGTTATAAGGGGTATCTTCTTCAAAGATACAAACTGCCGATACACTTTCCAACGCGGCTAATACCAACGCCCGGTCCCTTTGCGAATTAACCGGACGGGAAGGCCCTTTTAACCGCTTGACGGAAGCATCGCTGTTAAGCCCTACTACCAGCAAATCTCCTTTACTGCGCGCAAACTCCAACACGCTTACGTGGCCGGCATGTAAAATATCAAAACATCCGTTGGTAAATACCACTTTTTGGCCTTGGGCTCGTACATCCTCTATCCATTTTTTGAGTGCCCGCGGCCCTTTTATTTTATCTTTCGCTTTCATGTTGTTTCTTTTCCAAGGCCACCATCCGCTCAATCAAGCCGGTATCGGTATTACCTTGTATAAAATCCGCATTATTCACAATTTTCCGGTGGAAAGGAATGGTCGTTTTGACACCTTCTATCACAAACTCATCCAAACAACGGCGACTGCGGGCCAGTAAATGTTCCCGATCCGGAGCCGTTACAATAAGTTTAGCAATTAAACTGTCGTAATAACTGGGAATAGTATAACCGCTATACATATGGCTATCTACCCGCACGCCCAACCCACCCGCCGGGATCCACTCTTCGACGGTGCCGGGGCAAGGGGCAAAGTTATGCTCGCTGTCTTCGGCATTGATACGATGCTCTATCGCATGGCAATGGATAGCGGCTGCTTCTTTCTGGGTTAAATCTAACGCTTGGCCTTGGGCAATTTGGATCTGCATTTTTACCAAATCGCGCCCGCATACTTCTTCCGTTACCGGGTGTTCCACCTGTAAACGGGTATTCACTTCCATGAAATAAAATTCCCGGGTGGGAGCCATTAAAAATTCCACGGTACCTACTCCGTGATAATGAGCGGCCAGAATCAATTTACAAGCAGCTTCTTGCAATTTTTTGCGGGTAGCCCCGTCCACAAACGGAGAAGGTGATTCTTCCACCAATTTTTGATGGCGGCGTTGCAAGCTGCAATCGCGCTCGGTAAATGCGACTACGTTTCCGTAGTTATCCGCGGCCACTTGCACTTCTATATGACGCGGATTTAAGACAAGCTTTTCAAAATACATGCGCTCATCGCCGAAATTGGCACGCGCCTCAGCTTGGGCCGTTTTCAACATGCGGTCTAAATCTTCTTCTTTCAGGCAAGCCCGCATGCCCTTTCCCCCTCCGCCCAAAGCGGCCTTAATCATGATGGGGAACCCAATTTGCCGGGCCACCGTCCGGTAATTTTTACCGACAACCCCGTTGGAACCGGGCGTAACCGGAACTCCGGCTTTTACAGCCAGCGCACGCGCCGTAGACTTAACCCCTAACATAGAAATAGAAGCTGCGTCCGGCCCGATAAACACAAGCCCGGCCTTAGCCACCGCGGCCGCAAAGTCGGCATTTTCCGATAAAAACCCATAACCCGGGTGAACAGCATCGGCCCCGGTGATTTTGGCAGCCGTTACAATGGCATCTATGTTTAGATAACTTTGGGAAGATGATGCCGGCCCTATACAAACCGACTCATCCGCCATGCGCACGTGTAGGGAATTGCGGTCCGCCTCCGAATATACGGCCACGGAACGAATGCCCATTTCTTTGAGGGTACGAATGACGCGCAAAGCAATTTCGCCCCGGTTGGCAATAAGCACTTTTTGAAAAGAAACAGTGGATAAATGAGCGGACATATAGCCAGGTTACTCCTCAATAAAAAAGAGCGGCAAGCCAAACTCCACCGCCGCGCCTTCTTGGGCATTAATGACGCGCAATTTACCATCAACCGGGGCCGTAATTTTATGTTTTTGGGAAACCGTTTCCACCCATCCCATCGTGGTCCCTTGTTTAATGGTTTGTCCTTCGGTAAAAATTAAATTTTTGCCTTTTTCGGCCGCGTGGTAAATCCCCACCGCCGGCGCACAAACAGCCGTCAGCGGGCAGGAAAAATTCGTAGGTTCGGGCAAGGCTTCTTGGGTTTTAATTTCAATAGAATCGCCGTTATTCTCGTAGCAAAATTCGGCCAAATCGGTGGTTTTAAACCAAGCGGTTACTTCCTTAATAAGTTTGGTATCCATAAAATCCTCAATCCGTACAAAATACGTGTAGTTTTATTTTACCATTTTTTGTATCGGTTCGCGCAGGAACTAGTATTTTTCTTACCTGGACAGAGGATTAGCAAAATCTTACTATACCCCTATGAAAAAAAATACATCCTTACTGATTAAGTTGTTTTTGTGGCTGGTGATTTGCCAAATCCCCAGTCTGTTGGGAGCGCCGTTTGTATATGCAAACATGAACTGGTACAACCAACTGGTTAAACCTACGTTCACTCCGCCGGATGCATTATTCGGCATGGTATGGGCTGCGCTGTATGTGCTACTGGGGTTAAGTGCTTTTTTGGCCTTTCGTGAAAAATTTCACGCCCGTACGCTGGCGCTTTTCGCCGGGCAACTGGCGCTTAACATCTGTTGGACGCCTATTTTCTTCGGCGCGCACAGTTTGCCGGGGGCAATGCTTTTATTACTGGCTATGCTGGGGGAAATGGTAGGATTGCTGCGGGCATTTTGGAAAACAAACCGCGCAGCCGGCTGGCTGCTCGTGCCCTATACAGGTTGGTTGATTTTCGCCACCTATTTAAGTATCGGGATGTGGTGGCTTAATTAAACGGGCATAAAAACTCCCCGGCAATTGGCCGGGGAGCGGTATACTTGCCAGATTCTTGATTATTTGTCTTTGCGAAAATGCCGGACCAGTTCAAGCCCCGTTTTGGCTGCTTTGTAAAAACCAGAATCCAAAAACGAAGCTACATTGTCCAGCAATTCAAATGTGCTCTTCGTCTTATCCACCTTTTCCGCCGTTGAGAGAGCCAAATACTCTACGGCTTCTGCCGTGTGCGCAATTTGAATAAAGGTTTTTATAGCAAAAATAACTAGCGCCAAAAACGCCAACACCGCGACTAACACACATCCTTGATAAAAATCCATAAGCAAACCCTCCTGTTTTTTAAATTAAATCAGTTTCATACGGATACGTCAAGAACAAAATGCCTTATTTTGCACTCCCCCGACAGAAAAACCCCGGTTTAAGGATAAAAATTATCATTTTTATCCCCAAACCGCATGCTTAATTTGCTTATTTTTTCGCTACTATTCTATTTTTTGTTGACATCCTTTTGCTTTTTAGTAATAATTACTAATAAGCAGAAAGAAAAACTTTCCCCCTTAGAATCAATCATTTGTTGTTTTTATCGTCGGAAGTTTACTTTTTATGCTGCAAGCAAGTCAAAATGCTCCGTCGTAATTTGCATTTTTGGTTTGATTTTGTCAAAATTTTAGTTGCCGCTGGTTTCCAGCGACCAAATTACCTAGGACAAACAATTATGGAAAACTCGGAAGTTATTACCCACATCGTCAAAAGAGACGGTAGTACGCAACCTTTTGACTCTAAAAAAATTACAAAAGCTATTGCTAAAGCGGCCGAAACAACCGGCGAATTTAATGAAGATACCGCCAGAAAATTAACCATTCGCGCCATCAACATCATTCAACAACTTTATTCGGATAAAGTCCCCAATGTAGAAAACGTGCAGGACGTGGTGGAAGATGTTTTGTTAACCTCAAACTATCACAAAACAGCCAAAGCCTATATCTTATACCGCGACCAGCACGCCCGTTTGCGTGAAATTTCTTCCAAATTCAACGTAGACTTGGTAGACCAATATTTGCAACAGATTGACTGGCAAGTCAACGAAAACAGCAATATGGGCTATTCCTTACAGGGGCTCAACAATTATATCTCTTCCGAAATCAGCAAAGTCTATTGGCTTAATAAAATTTATCCGGCTGATGTAAAACGCATGCACTCCGAAGGAGATTTCCACTTGCACGATTTGGGCTTGTTGGGTGCCTACTGCGTCGGTTGGGATTTGCAAGATCTGCTCTTGAGCGGTTTTACGGGCGTTGTCGGCAAAGCAGAAAGCAAACCTGCCAAACACTTGCGCACCGCTTTAGGGCAGGTAGTAAACTTCTTCTATACGTTACAAGGCGAATCGGCCGGGGCGCAAGCTTTCAGCAACTTTGATACCCTTTTGGCTCCGTTCATTTATTACGATAAACTTTCGTATGATGAAGTGAAACAAGCGTTGCAAGAATTTTTATTTAACGTCAACGTTCCTACCCGCGTCGGGTTTCAAACTCCGTTTACCAACTTAACGCTGGATTTAACGGTTCCTTCCTATTATAAGGATCAACCGGTTATCATCGGCGGAAAATTGCAAGACAAAACCTATGGCGAATTCCAAAATGAAATGGATATGCTCAACCGCGCATTTTGTGAAGTTATGCTCGCGGGAGATGCTAAAGGCCGTGTGTTTACCTTCCCGATTCCTACTTATAATATTACCCGGGATTTTGATTGGGATAACCCGAAATTGACCCCGCTGTGGGAAATGACCGCGAAATACGGAATCCCGTATTTTGCTAACTTCATCAATTCGGATATGAACCCCGAAGATGCCCGCTCCATGTGCTGCCGGTTACGTATTGACAACCGCGAACTGCGCAAACGCGGCGGCGGACTCTTTGGCTCGGCTCCGCTTACCGGCTCTATCGGGGTGGTAACGATTAACTTGCCGCGCTTAGGGTACCTGTCCAAGAATGAAGATGAATTCTTCGCCAATTTGAAAAACCGCATGGAAGTAGCTAAAAAAAGCTTGGAAATCAAGCGTAAAGTCATTGAACGCTTTACCAAAGGGAATCTCTATCCTTATATGAGTTTCTACTTGCGCTCGGTACGCCAACGCTTTAACGAATACTGGAAAAACCACTTCTCCACCATCGGTTTAGTAGGCCTGAACGAAGCCTCCGTCAACCTCATTGGGGAAGACATCGGCACCGAAAAAGGCCGTGCGTTTGCCGAAAAGGTACTTACCTTTATGCGCGAGACCTTGGTTAAATTCCAGGAAGAAACCGGAAACAACTACAACTTGGAAGCTACCCCGGCCGAAGGTACTTCCTATCGTTTGGCGAAACTGGACAAAGAACGCTACCCGGATATTATCTGCGCCAATGAAGAGTTATACAAACAAGGCCACCAACCTTTCTACACCAACTCTTCGCAACTGCCGGTCAACTATACGGATGATGTATTTGAAATGTTAGATTTGCAAAGCACCATCCAATCCAAATACACCGGCGGAACGGTACAGCATATCTTTACCGGTGAACGCATTAAAGATTTGGAAGCAATGAAGAAGTTTATCCGCACTGTATGTGAAAAATATACCTTGCCGTACTTCTCCATTACCCCCACGTTCAGCGTCTGCCCCAAATGCGGCTACATTGAAGGCGAACATTTTGAATGCCCCAAATGTAAAGCCGAACGGATGCAGGAGTTGGACCGTAAGGTAAGATTGTTGGAAGAACAACTTTACAGTAAATAATTTTACTACCTTTTTTGGGTTAGTTTGCCCCGCAAGTTAACCCAAAAAAGCAGTTGCAACAGAGGTTGTAAAAATGGATAATGAGGTAACGGGTTTTTCACGGGCCCGTTCAAACAGCCAAAACTGTTGTACCCGAAGATAATTAGGAGAAATTCATATGACCACACAAGAAAGACAAGCTGTTGAAAACAAGATCTCAGAACTTAAAAAAGAAATGGCCGATGTTCACGGTTCCAAATGTGAAGTATATTCCCGCGTAGTAGGTTACCTGCGCCCGGTACAAAACTGGAACAAAGGCAAAAAAGAAGAATTTGAAATGCGCAAAAACATGAACGTCGCCTGCGGCTGCGGTTGTGGTTGCGACAAATAGTTTCCTCTTTCACTTGGCAGCGGGACTTGGATGAAAATAGGTGGATTGATTAAATTTACACTCATTGATTTCCCGGGCCGGCCGGCAGCAGTCGTATTCACCCAAGGGTGCAATTTTCGTTGCCGCTATTGCCACAACCCGGAACTCGTGTATCCGCACTTATTTACCGAGCCCGTTGCCGAGGAAGAAATCTTTTCTTTTTTACAACGCCGCCAGGGAAGCCTGGAGGGCGTTGTTGTTTCCGGGGGTGAACCCACCCTGCATGACGATTTACCCGCCTTTATGGCCCGTATCAAAGCCCTCGGCTATGCCGTTAAGTTAGACACCAACGGCTCCCGCCCGGATATGATTCAAGAGCTCATTGATAAAAAATTGGTAGATTATATTGCCATGGACTTAAAAGCCCCGTTGGACAAATACCGCGAAATTACGGAAGTAGATACTAATACGGATATTTTGCGCAAATCGATGGATTTAATCCGGCAGAGCGGTTTAGCATATGAGTTTCGCACTACGTACGACAAAGAAGTATTAACCGAGGCAGATATTGAAAATTTAAAACAACTCACCGATAATATTCACTACCGCGTACAAGAATGTTTACCGGTTGCTAAAGAAAAAGCCACCCTCAAGGTATTACATAAAGAGATTTAAAACTTCTGTAAAAATACATAAAAATATCCCGGCATTTAGCCGGGATATTTTAGTAACGGAATCTTTTTATTGGAATACGCCAAATTGGCTGCCGGTTATTACTTGGCAAATGGGATCAATCGTATTGATCTGCCCCATACTCCGACCGCATCTGCGTTGGGAGAAAGTGCCATCGGGTTCCACCGTAAACATAAGCGTGTACTGGTTGTCTTGGGAACCATCCCCCGTGATAACCACCCCGTTGTTAGCGCGCTCGGCCCAAATCTGGGCAAAAGTATGCCCATTGCCGAAATCTCCTACCGAGTTGGTAATTAAAAAATTACTCACTACAGCTTTGTTGGTACCGACGGCCGCTCCGTTAACCGTAGCATTGATACCGGGGATCTCTATATCCAATTCATTTAAATTTTGGGCAAATGTATTCGTCGCTAAATAATGGGCAATCTGGCCTTTCGCCACGGTTTCCAACATTTGAATACCCTCACTGGCACGGGCCTTTTCAACGGCCCGCATATATTGCGGCAACGCAATGCTGGCCAAAATACCGATAATAAGAACAACTACCAATAACTCTATAAGAGTAAACCCTTTATTTTGGTGTGACATTTCATATTCTCCTTTTAAAAAAATAAGCTAACATGTAGAGTTTAGCAGAAAAAAAATAGAGCGTCAAGAAACAACCGGATATTATCCTTACAAACAAAAAACCCGCCTTATAAACAGGCGGGTTTTTACATGCTTTCAAAACTTATTTTTCTTGGGAAGCTTTGACTAAGAACTTGGCAAAAATATCCAATTCATCAGCCGGAGCATGGCTCTTCCAGGCTTTGTCAGCTTCGTATATGTGAGAACCGATATAATCGGCTATTTTGATGGTCGCATTCGCGTTCCAACCCACTTTAATAGGCGCGTTAATTTCACGTGCTACGCTAGCCGCTAATTGGGGGTTTTTAGCTACGAAACGATCTGTTTTCTCGCCCGGATTTTGAGCATATTCATCAAAAAACACATCCGCCATATACACCGCCGCTTGCATCACCATCAACGGGTTTTCCTTTTCGCTCTTGCCCACATAACTGCGGAAATGCCCCAAGGATCTTTGCATGGCTTTGTATGCTTGAAATTCTTGCTCGGTCATAGGCGGGTATTGCTTTAAGATTTGGTTCATGCTCATTAATTCATCCGTCGGCTCACGGCTACCCCATTCATGTGATAGGACATCCGTAAACTCATCAATAGCTTTGGAAACCACAAATACGCCATCGGCAGACCAACCCACTTTTACCGGAGTTTCTATCTCATAGACCAACTCTCTCACATCTCCGTTTCCGGCGGCTACATAGGGCAAGAAGAAATCTGCCACTCTAACAACCCCTTGCATGATAATAGACACGTTTTCTTCCTTCGCATTTTTTATCATGTTGCGTAGCGCCTTGACTTGAGACATAACGTCCTCTTTAGTTACTTCGCGCTTCGCGGGTTGAGATTTTTTTGGTTGCATTGACATCAATTTTTGAGCTACGGCTTTTTTAATGGCCCCTTCCAATTGCAAAGTTGGCTGGGCACACAAAGCCGGAACCGCTACCATCGATACAAGGACTACCCACAACGCCTTTTTCATAACTCCTCCTCATTTTATAGATTGTTTTCATCCCTTCCTACTAATACTATACTGTTTCTATCCTGCCGCCACAAGGGTCTTTGGACCCAGAAACACAATAGGTCTTTTTTCCCCTTTAACCGGGGCCAAAAAAACACCCACCTCCTTAAAGGTGGGTGCCGGTTAGTATGTGTACATGCAAAACGCTCTTATTGTCTTAAGTGCGTTGATAAAGGTAATACGGCTTCTTTATGCGATGGTTTCTGGGTTTGGGTTTTGTTTAAATCTTTGCCGGACTCCTCTTTTTTCTCCGCAGATCCCCAGGGAGAATACTTTTTAATAATCGCACTAAACATAGCCAATTCTTGTTTTTCTTTTTCTCCGCGCCATTGGTAAGCATCTTCTTGTAAGAATTGATCAATGGCCTGGCTAATTACAAAAAAGTCGCTTTCCCCCCAGCCGGCTTGAATCGGCCGGTCAATCAATAGAGCCCAAGCACTCATTTCCTGTTCTTGTTTGGTATGGAAATCTTCTACACGCGCCGGGACGCCTGCTTGTTCGGGCATATAAGCAAAGAAAACATCTGCCAATCTCAATACGGCTTGCATAATAAGAGAAGGGTTATATTCTTCCGATTTTGTTACCAAACTGCGCACATTATCTAATTGCCGCAAGATAATCCCTTTTTGTTCATCGGTAATCTGCTGAGCAAGTTGCGCTTGGGTGACCTCCCGCGCCACACGAATTTCCAAATCGTTGTAGGCAAATACGGTCGGTGCAACTACTGTCAATAAAGCTGCCATCCATAATGCTTTCTTCATGCTTTTCTCCTTTGGTAGATGAAGTTCTCCCTCATCCTCATTTATACTATATCGTTTTAATAATACCTGCCACAAGGGTCTTTGGACCCAGAAACACAATAGGTCTTTTTTCCCGCCAAGGGAAACAAAACACCTGCTGTTTAAAGCAGGTGTTTTAACGAAATATATGTCATTGCGCCTAAACGATGGGCTAGTAGCTAAATTCGCCCTTTTCATATATAGTTACGGTGGTCCCGTTTTTGAGTTTGGCGGTTACACGTTTATTTTCTGTATTGATTAAGTCCCAATGCAAAGAAGAATCATTAAAACCTAATTTTTCTTTTAACTTTTTATCCAGCTTGGCTTGCGGCCCGGTAAACGTATCGGCATAACTGGCACCGACGGCTACGTGGCAGTTGCCATATTTGCCGCCAAAGTTTTCGTCATATAAAATATCGGCCATGAATTTGGTAATTTTGGAAAACCGCCTATCCGTAAGTGAAAACTCACCGATTTGGCTGGCCCCCCGGTCCATGGCCAACATTTTACGCACAAATTCAGCCCCTTGCTCGGCATCGGCTTTTACAACCCGGCCGTTTTTAAATTCCAACCGAACTCCTTTGACGTAATTGCCACTACGGTACGAAGATAGATCGGCAAAGTATACCCCGCGGGTACCGCGCCAATCGGGCGAGGTAAAAATTTCAAATGACGGGATATTACACCCGCTGCCGCCGATAAACTTGCGTTGTTCGCCCAGGAGCACTTCAAAATCCATATGGGCCGATTCAATATGCAAGGTTTCAATCGGCAAGGAAGAAAGCCACGCACCGATTTCACCGATTTGCTTGGTAACTTCTTTCCATTTTTTAACGGGATCTTTTTCATTTAAAAAACAGGCCCGCGCCACTTGGTTGGCATATTCTTTGGCAGATAAGCCCGCCCGTTTAGCCAGTTCTTCCGTCGGGTAATTGCAAAGCGTCCAAGAAAAAAGTCCTTTTTGCTCACGTGCATCTAAAATTTCACGAATCGGTTTACGCGCCACGGCAGATACCGCAATCCGCGCCGGATCCACCGTCTTTAAATGGGTTAAATCTTGCGGAGCGTGCAGGGCAATTAAACCGTTAATCCCGCCTTGAAATTCTTTTTCTCCCGGAGCTAAAAAAGCCAGTTGCTTCTTATCGGCCGTTAAATAAAAGGTTTTAGCAAATTCTTCCGGCATATTAATACGCAAAGCCGGGTGAAACCGCCCTTTGAGTAATTTTTGATAAATAGATTTCGCCAGCGGCAACGCAGCTACATCCGTACGCAACAAAATCGTATCATACGGCTTAACCGTTCCGTTGCGGCGGGCCGTTTTGAGGGCCCAAATCATTACATCGGCGTATTTTTCAAGTTGAGTGTTCGTGAGTAACATTTTTTCTCCCCCTTTTTCTCTTATAATGTTATAATACAAAATAAAGAAAACCGATGGTAAGATATGAAAAAATTATCCTTTTTATTTTTACTCACAGCGTTATTTGTTCCGGCTTGGGCCGATGTTTCCCCCAAACCGGAAATGGAGTTTTCCTTCGTCTATACTACGGAGCAAAAACCGCTGATTAACCCAGCTCTAAGCGAACAAATCCAATGCGCCGACAACCAATGTTTGGAAAGTAAACCGCTAGGGCACTACGGCATACAAAAATTGTATTGCTCGGCGAATGGTTGCTTTGCCGTAGCCTATGAATTTACCGATTATCAAAAATTGATTATTACGTTTGAAGACGGCTCCACGCGCGAAAGCAATATTTTCCCTGCGTCTCATAAATTACGTTCCCGCTACAATGTATACGTTCATGCGGATAGCTTGACCGTGGAACCCACCAATATCGTGCCGGATTTGGGAGCTTGGGCGCGCAAAGATGCGTTGTTCTCCCTCATCATTATTTTACTCTTGGAATTGGTAGCCGCCGCCGCTTACCTGACTTACACGCAAAAGAGCTTTTCTATTCTTTTTAGTGTAGCCATTGCCAATGTGGTAACCACAGGGGTGTCGTGGGTATTGCTCTCGTGGTATGCATCCGATACGGCCTTTTTATGGATTTTCTATGTGCTGGCCGAAACTCTCATCATGCGGCTAATGAACTTAAAGAAACTCAAACTCAAAGATGCTTTTACCCTCAGTATTACGATAAACGTAACTAGCTATTCTTTGGGAATGATTTTATCGTTTTGGTTAGCCGAACTGATTTTCTAAATATCTTTTTTGTGAATAAAAAAGCCACCCGACCGGGTGGCTTTTTTAAAACATTAATAAAGAAACAGCCATTATCATCATCCCGCCGATCACGCCCCAAATAACAAAATGTCCTTCCCCGTACTCATGGGCCGTGGGGAGCAGTTCATCTAATGCTATATACACCATAATTCCGGCAATAACAGCAAACAAAAAACCAAATACCGCCTCGTTTAGAAAATGACGCAAAACTAAAAACCCGACTAACGCCCCCACCGGTTCGGCTAGGCCGGATAAGGTGCTATACACAAATGCTTTTGAACGCGAACCTGTGGCATGAAAGACCGGCAAAGCAACTGCCACCCCTTCGGGGATATTATGTATTGCCACGGCCAACGCTACCGAGCTGCCCAACGTCGTGCTTTTAAGAGCGGCCACAAAAGTAACAAGCCCCTCCGGAAAATTGTGTACGGCAAGAGCTAAAGCCGTAAATAAACCTAAACGTTTTAATTTATTAGACGCATCTAACGTGTGCACTTCCACGTGGTGCGAAGGCAACGCCCAATCAATGCCCCACGCCAACAAGATCCCCGCAAAAAACAACCCTATGGCCTTCCACTCACCCGAATACACGCCGTAAAAATCTTGTAACGCTTTCCGGGCTTGCGGTAATAATTCCATAAAAGAAACATAAATCATCACTCCGGCCGAAAATCCTAAACCGATGGCCAAGGCTGCTAAGTTTTCTTTTTTAATGATAAATGCCAGCGCGCCCCCCAACATCGTAGCCGCACCCGCTAAAAAACTAAGCCCCAAGGCCAGCAAGACAGATTCATTCATGTTTGTATCGTAGCAAAAAGTATGCTTCTTGCCTGTTCGTAAAACCGGTTAGTTTTCCAACCGGCAGAAAAGTTATAATACAAATATGTCCCAGGATGCAAATTCCATTATTTTAACGGATGAATTTAAAGACGCTCTTGCTCTGTTGGAAGCCAGGCCGGCTATCCAACCGCTTGTTTTTATTACCGGACGTGCCGGCACAGGAAAAACCACCCTGCTACGCTATTTCGCCGCACACACTGCGCAAAATGCCGTGGTGCTGGCCACAACGGGACTGGCGGCCATTAACGTGCGCGGGCAAACGGTGCACTCCTTTTTCCGCTTAAAGCCGGGCAACTTATTAGATTATGCCAACCTAAAACGATTGCCGCGCAGAACGGTAGAAGCATTTGATACCCTTATCATTGATGAAGCTTCTATGTTACGGGCAGATTTACTGGATGCGATGGATTATATTTTGCGTATTTCCACCCACACGGATGAACCCTTCGGCGGTAAAAAAATCGTACTGTTTGGAGATTTATTCCAACTTCCTCCCGTAGAGGAAAAACAAGACGGCGGACTTTTTGATTATTTTCAAGCCCGGTACAAAAGCCCCTATTTTTTTGAAGCACAGGTAATGCGTCATATTCCGCTGGAAGTATTTGAATTGAAACGTATTTTCCGCCAAAAATCGGACCCGGATTTTGCCCGTCTTTTAAACCTCATTCGCGAGGGCACCATTTCTCAACCGCAACTGGACTTGGTACTGAACACGCATAAAACATTTGAACTGCCCGAGCAATTTGAAAACTGCATTATTTTGGCTCCTACCAACCGCGAGGCTTCTGCGCGCAATTTACATTATTTAGCGCGTTTACCCGGAGAAGAATTTATTTATCAGGCCCAAACAGATGAAGGATTTTCCACCAAAAACACCTTGGCCGAGCCGGAACTGAAACTAAAAAAAGGTGCTAAAATTATGATGCTTACCAATACCGACGATTGGGTAAACGGGGATATCGGTACCGTCTATGATTTAGGGCCGGACTTTATTAAAATAGAACTCAACGGCGCCGTGTACCAAGTAGAACAGCACGTATGGGAAGATGTACGGTACGAATTCAATGCTCTTACGCAAAAATTAGAGCCCAAAGTAAAAGGATTTTTTAAACAGTACCCCCTTAAACTGGCTTGGGCTATTACAATCCATAAATCCCAAGGGCTTACCTTTGATAACATTTATTTGGATATGGGTCGCGGCGCATTTGCCCCGGGACAAACCTACGTCGCGCTAAGCCGTTGCCGCACGTTAAGCGGGGTACATCTAAAAAAAGATATTTCCGTACGAGACGTACAATGTGACGGCCGCGTCAAACAGTTTTTTGAGCAAGTGCGCGGCTAGGCCTTTGTAAGTGATATAATAGAAGTGTCTTATACTTTCCCTTGTTTGGGACTTTAGGAGAACAAATGAAAAAATATTCTGCAGAATTATTAGGGACTTTTGTTTTAACCCTATTTGGTTGCGGTTCCGCAGCCATCGCCGGGGCTGCTTTGGGCACCTTGGGCATTGCTTTTGCTTTTGGTTTGTCCATTGTTGCCATGGCATATGCGATTGGAAACGTGTCCGGCTGCCACATTAACCCCGCCGTATCTTTGGGCGTACTGTTAAGCGGCAAAATGAGCGGTAAAGATTTTGTGGGCTATGTAATTGCCCAGTTTATCGGTGCGATTTTAGCCGCCGTGGTCTTAGCCGCTATCATTAACGCTTCTAACTTAGGCGGTATTGCCACCACCGGGTTAGGCGCGAACGGTTTTGGCACGGCTTCCGCCGTAGGTTTGTCCGCTTGCGGGGCTTTTGCCGTAGAAGTCATTTTGACCGCCGTATTTATACTGACCATTCTAGGCGTTACCTCCGGTGAAAAAACCGGTACCCTTGCCGGGCTAGTTATTGGTTTGACATTGACTTTCGTGCACATCATGGGGATCCCCCTTACCGGCACTTCCGTCAATCCCGCCCGTAGCTTTGGTCCGGCTCTTTTGTTGGGCGGACAAGCACTTAGCCAAGTGTGGTTGTTTATCGTGGCTCCGTTAGTGGGGGCCGCGGTAGCCGCTTTGATTTGGAAATGCTTGAATAAATAACAACCATTCAAAACACCTCCCGAGCTAATCGCCCGGGAGGTGTTTTTTATGCAAGCAAAATACTTAGCGAACCTCTTTGAAAAGCCACTTGGTGAGTATTCCCCCACCTTCCTCTATCATACTAAGAAAAAATCCGCCCATCACCACTATAAAACCAATGGTTCCCCCCAGCGAGGAACAGGGCGTCCACCCTATAATGGCTATCCCCATAAAAAGCCAATGCCAAAACTCCAACTTACACGCATACACCCGATTGGGATTGGCAGGATCAATGCCCACGCCCCGCGTAAGGCCGGACAATTTCTTTCTTTCATCTCGGCATCTGGCATCCGACAACCAACTGTGACTTGTCACTGTTCTTTCTTCGCCTTCCCACATAAAAGCGACTATTTCCCGGTAGCCTTTCCACCCCCAGCGGGAAATATACCGATTACAACTGACCACTTCGCCGCGCACTTTAATAGCCCGTTGGAAAAAAGCCAACTTATACGTAAAAGGGAACCACCCCGCCGCAAATAGCACGCTCGCTCCCAGCCAATATGACCAGGAGAATTCTCCCCGGTATTGCAGAATAAAAAACCCGAATGCGATGATTACAATATATCCAAGTATCCATTTTTTCATAAGCGGATTCTACACAGAATACTTAAAATAAATTACAACATAATTGCACAAAGTGGCACAAAAGCAAAAAAAATCATCCAAAATATGGATTCTTTTTTATTACCAAAAACGCGTGCGTCCCCAGTTAGGGGGTCAATACCTACTTCGCGGGGAGTCCCTAAATCGGGCTTGAAAAGGAAAGGCCAGCGCACAAAATTTCCATATGTTTCCCCTTGTTCTCCATCAAATTCAAACGCAACAATTTCTACCCAGCTGCGCCTCCTTCCGATAAATCGTGGGTTACATTCGTCCCGCCACCAATCATGTTTTTCAAAATCTATTACTTTACCGGGCACAATAATAGCTCGTTTAAAAAATTCATATAGCCAAAAAAAACGAAACCAAAAATAGGCAAATATAATATCCAAAATCGACACAAATAATATAATATGTTGTTCCGGCTCACGACATTTCAATACTATTGCTAATGTACCCAAGACAATACAGAAATAAAGAATTGTCCATTTTTTCATAGTTTTACCTATCCTTGCCAACCTGTTAGGCGAAAGCAGACACTAATAACAACAGTACCCCAATTGCTAAGAATATTCCAAAAAACCACTTTCCTTCGCGCACGCGGAATTTATTGATGTCTCGGGGATCCACCCCCACTTCCCGCACAGTACCGATTTTGGGCTTCCACGATCTGCCTATCATTCCGGAAACGGTATGCTGCTCCCCGTCAAACTCAAACGTAATTTCTTCCACGTAAGAAGTACCCCCTTTACTTCCCCGGCGCGTACTAAAAGATGTAACTGTGCCTTTGACGATAATAGCCCGGCGGAAAAATTCGTAATTATTTGTGAGAAAAAACCACCCCACTCCAAAAAATACCGCCCCCATCATCCACATAAAACCCATGTTAGGATGATTTTTAATGGTTGACGGAAACAAAAATTCCCATATAGCGGCCAGTTTTACACGAGAGTGTTCCGGATTGGACGGATTGACAATAACTTCACGCGTGCGGCCTATTTTTGGGCGTCCGCTAGAAGAAAAACCGCGCGTTAATTGGTGTTTTTCTCCGTTAAACTCAAACGAAACAATTTCGGCATATGTGGTACCTCCCTTGGAAGAACGGTGCACCTCCGCATCCACCACCGTTCCGGGTACTATAACGGCGGTCTTTTCCCAATTATCGGCATGGCGATATATCCCCACCCCAAAAACTACCGCTACAATTACAAAATATAAGATAGTCCACTTTTTCATAATTTGCTCCCTTTTAAACTGTCTTCAAAAGAGGTAAAAAAATAATCGCCCGTCGCTTTCACTTGTGCTTCATACGCTTCGTCATAGTGTGCGTCCGCAATTCCCGCCGTTAGAAATCCGGCTTTTTCAGCCGTCTGCAAGGCATAAAGCGCATCTTCTACCACCAGGGTGCGTTCTTTTGTCGTACCCAAGCGTTTAAGAGTTTCTTCGTAAATTTTGGGAGATCGTTTTCCTTCACCTACTTCATTGCAATCAATCATAAATTCAAAATAGGGCAGTAATCCTGTGCGGGTAAAAGCACCCCGGGCCATATCTGTATTAGCAGCTGTGGCGACGGCGATTTTAATGCCTTGCGCGTGCAGCCGTTTAAGGAGTTTCTTTGCACCGGGCTTAGGTTGAATCGTTTTCATATACCGTTCACGGACCGGAGCGACCGTGGCCGCTATCAATTCTTCCGGCGTATCCGGCAAATTAAACATTTCTATCAAATAGTTAGCCCCTTCCATCAAAGACATATGTTCAAGGCGCGCTTCCACATCCGGCGGGAGTTCTATCCCCCGCGTACGCAAATAATTAGCCGAAGCGTGCTCCCACGCAGAAAGGGAATCTAATAGTGTGCCGTCCATATCAAAAATCACAGCATCTATTTTACTTTTATCCGGAAAAACGGACGTGCTCTGCAAAACCGCCGACACTTTCGCCGTGCGTGCCGGGAAAGTAGAACAACCCGCGTTCGCCAAGGAAAACACCGCGGCAACGAGGACCAAACGCATCAAATAAGCATATCTTTTTAACATAATTACATTGTACCTATTTCACAGAAAGCGTGTAAAAATTCCTTGCCAACTGCTACAATATAAAAAAGGAGAAATTTTATGAAAAACGTACTTATCATTTCTGCCAGCCCGCGTAAAAACGGTAATTCGGATTTGCTGTGCGACCAGTTCTTAAAGGGAGCCCAAGAAGCCGGTCATACTGTAGAAAAAATAAATTTACAAAATAAGAAAATCAATTATTGCTTAGGTTGCGGAGTCTGCAATAAGACACATGCTTGCGTACAAAAAGATGACATGAAACCGCTCCTTGATAAAATGGTAGCGGCAGACGTAATCGTCCTGGCTACACCGGTCTATTTTTACTCCATGGACGGCCAACTTAAAACATTTATTGACCGTTGCGTCCCTCGCTACACGGAAATGACTAATAAAGATTTCTATTTCATTTTATCTGCCGCCGATACGGAAACCAAAAATCTCAAACGCACCGTGGAAGCCCTGCGCGGATTTACGGAAGACTGCTTGGACGGCACAAATGAAAAAGGAATCATTTACGGCGTAGGCGCATGGCAAAAAGGCGAGATTAAAGATACCCCCGCCTATGAAAAAGCCTATAAAATGGGCCAAAAGTGCTAAGGAAAGGATATGACATCAAGGTTCTTTATCCCATTGCTTGGAACCATTTTCTTTATAGGATTTTTCTGGTTCATCCTTTCGTTACTTATCAAGCAATTAGGGCGAGCATTTCCCCTGAAATACAAAACCTACCGAAAAACATTGCCACCGGCTCTGCAGACGTATCGCCGAAAGACAGGGGTGTTAAGCACCGTCCGGCATAATGGTTTTCGTTTGAAAGGTATGCTTAAAGTAGAAGTATTTGATGAGGGTTTGTTAGTTAGTACGTTTGGCAGAGCGCTTTGGCTACCTTATACGCAACATCCTTTTACCGTAACATCTTCCCTCTTGTTTCCCAGATTATCGGTAGAAGATATTCCTGTTTCTCCGGATTCTTTCTGGGGCCCGTTTGAAATTTTCCGGCATACCACTACACTTACTGTGGATCTTTCCGCAAAAGCGTGTGAAGAAATTATGTCTCTGCGGGAAAGACTGATCCAAAACGAAAAGAAAAACCGTTAAATTTTCGGAGAGAGAGATTCGTCCTACATAAATTTCGTGACGGAAATTTTGCCCGGAACCGCCCTCGCGGTTTTTGCCTTTCGCGGCTTATGCACGCTCTAACAAAAACATCGCTCCGGGCTTCGAATCTCTACGCGACACCAAGCAGTTGGTGTCGCTTTCACTCTTTCTTTATGAATTAAAAAAACACCCTTTCGGGTGCTTTTTTAATTCATACGGAGAGGGAGAGATTCGAACTCTCGATACGGTTTCCCGTATGCAGTCTTTCCAGGACTGTGCCTTAAACCGCTCGGCCACCTCTCCAAAATCGGTGTGCGGTATAATAATTACCTATATTATTATAGCAAATTAAAAGGAAATGAAAAAATTTACCGTCGGAAAGAACGCACTTCAAAGTGTAGCAGCCGCCCCAGCAGCATCAGCGGGCACAAAATAAACACGCTAAACAAAATTACCGCCGCCGTCGCCAAAAACCCTACCGCCAACACCAACATCCCGCCAAGCAGCCCGCCGTTATCCCCTTCAGGCCGTGCATGATCACGCGGGGCTTGAGCGGTAACAGGCAAACCGTTTTCGTCTATAATTTCCGGTTCTATCACTGTATTTTTCGGAGAGTTCATGTTAGTATTGTACACCTTGACACGCTACCTGGCAAAAACAAAATGAGGTTACTTGCTCGCGAATTGCGCTGTTAATGCGTGCAACAGTGCCCAGGTACGCGCAAAACCTTTATCGGCCATTGTTTCCCAAAAATGCTCATACTGAGCCATGTTGGAAGATTCTTTCCCGGCCACATCACTAATCAAACGCATACTCAAAAACGGCACATGGTAGCGGTAGCAAACCTGTGCAATAGCTGCCGATTCCATATCGCACGCTAAGGCTTGCGGGAAATGATGTAAAATTTTTGCAATAGATTCCTTACCGGAAATAAATTGATCCCCCGTACAAATCAGCCCCGTATGCACCGCTTCTCTGTTTTGCGCATGCAATTTTTCAGCGGCAGTAAGTAATGTTTTATCCGCCGGATAAAAAGTGGGCAATTCTTGCACTTGGCCATACTCGTTACCGTCGCCACACCACACATCGTGATAAACGTACTGCTCCCCGATAATGGTATCCATGGCATGCAAATGTCCCGCCAGCCCCCCTCCTACACCGGAATTGATGACAGAGTCCGGCATAAAATTTTTAATCATTTCCAACGCATTCATGGCCGCATTGACTTTACCCATGCCGCTTTGCGAAAGAACAATTTCACACCCGTTTAACGTTCCGTGTACAAACTCAAACGGACCGGCTTGTACTTTTTTCTGCCCCTGCAAACGCGAAAGAAGCTGGTCTGCCTCGCGCTTCATGGCACAAATAATTCCTATTTTTTTCATAAAAAGTCCTTTGTTATATTTTTACATAAATTTCCCCGCGGTGCAAGATTTAGTAAAATATATATAGGTTACGCGTGAAGTCACATCACGCAATTTTAAAAACCGAGGAAGAAAATATGTTACCCAAAGCGTATGAACCGCAAGAAGTAGAACAAAAACTCGCCGAGAAATGGCAAAACGCCAAACTATTCGCCGCCAAGGCCGATAAAAATAAAAAACCTTTTGTAATTGTTATCCCTCCGCCCAATATTACGGGTGCCTTACACATGGGCCACGCGTCTACGAACACGTTGCAAGACGTGTTAATTCGCGCGCACCGCATGTTTGGCGAAGATGCCTACTGGGTACCGGGAACGGACCACGGCGGCATTGCCACCCAAAACGTCATTGAGAAAAAGCTTTCCAAAGAACAACATAAATCCCGCCACGACTTGGGCCGCGAAGAATTTGTCAAAACCGTGTGGGAATGGTACAACGAGTGCGGCAATGCAATTTATACGCAATTTCGCAAAATGGGTTGGGCGCTTGATTTAAGCGATATCCGCTTTACCATGGACGAAAAACGCGCCAAAGCTGTCTATGAATGTTTTAAACAGTGGTGGGAGAAAAAATATATTTACCGCGGCAAACGCCTCATTAACTGGTGCGTGCGTTGCTCTACCGCCTTGTCCGACATTGAAGTAGAACACGAACAACACGCCGGAAAATTGTGGCATCTGCGCTACAAAGGGGAAGACGGCTCTGACGGAATTGTCATTGCCACCACCCGCCCCGAAACCATTTATGCCGACGCCGCAATTGCCGTCAATCCCAAAGATAAACGCTTTGCAAGTATGCTTGGCAAAAAAGTAATTATTCCGCTGGCTAACCGGGCTATCCCGATAATTGCAGACGAAGCGGTGGAAATGGAATTCGGTACAGGTGCTTTAAAAATTACTCCCGCACACGACGCGACCGACTACGAAGTCGGCAAACGCCACAATTTACCCATTCTAACGGTTATTAACGATAAAGGCAAGATGATTAACTGCCCGGAAAAATACCTGGGCATGGACAGAGACCTCTGCTGTAAAGAAACCGTCAAAGATTTGGATGCGGCCGGGTTACTGGTTAAAGAAGAAAAATACAACAATGCCGTGTCCACCTGCTACCGTTGCCATAGCACCATTGAACCGTTTATGAGTGAACAATGGTTCGTAAAAATGGATAAACTGGCCGCGCCGGCTATCAAAGCCGCCGAAACGGGCGAACTTGCTTTCCACCCTGCCAACTGGAAAAATCCCTTTTTGAACTGGCTTAAAAACATACAAGATTGGTGCATTTCGCGCCAAATTTGGTGGGGACACCGTATCCCGGTTTGGTATTGCCGCAAATGTAGCGAAAAAGGTCTTACCTTCGCCACCGATCAGCAAGGTAAAGAACAACTTACCAAGGTTTCATTTGAAGACGGAGCGCAACCGATTGTTTCCTTTGAAAAACCGGCCGCCTGCCCGCATTGCGGCGGACATGATTTGGTGCAAGATCCCGATGTATTAGACACGTGGTTCTCTTCCGCCTTGTGGCCGATGTCCGTTTTCGGCTGGCCGGAAAAAACAGCGGATATGGAACACTTTTATCCCACAAGCGTCATGGTAACAGGATATGAAATCCTCTATTTGTGGGTAGCACGCATGGTAATGACCGGGCTTGATTTTACCGGCAAACTTCCTTTCAAAGATGTGTACTTGAACGGAATTGTACGCGATAAAAGCGGCCAAAAAATGAGCAAGTCCAAAGGAAACGTCATTGATCCTTTGGATATGACCGCCAAATACGGAACCGACGCCGTGCGTTTTTCGCTACTCATGCAAGCCGTTCCCAGCAAAGATATTCCGTACGCCGAAGAAAGCATTACCGGCGCGCGTAATTTCTGCAATAAGCTTTACAATGCTTCGCGCTTCATTCTAATGAATATGGAAGGTATTAACGGTCCGCTTGCCATGCCCAAGCAAGTAACGGAACTGGCTGACCAATGGATTTTGGACCGCTTTACCCAAGCAATTAAAACGGCCCGCGAAGGTATTGAAAAATACAACTTGGCACTTACGGCCAATACCTTGTATCACTTCCTATGGGGTGATTTTTGCGACTGGTATATTGAACTGGCTAAGCAACGCTTTCAAACAGAAGAAAAAGAGCACGTCATGGCCTTGTGCGTCAATATTTTATACGGCACGCTCAAAGCATTGCACCCGCTTATCCCGTTCGTAACGGAAGAAATTGCTGCGTCTTTGCGTCCGTATGTAGGCGAGACGGAAGAATTTTTACTCAATCAATCCTACCCGCAATTTGATCCGGCCCTTTGCCACCCGCAAGCCGTGGAAAAAATGAACACGGTACAGGGTGTTACGCGGGAAATCCGCACCATCCGCTCTCAGTTTAACGTACCGCCGGGTCTTAAAATTTCCGCGGTACTGACGGCCTCCAACGCAGCCGATTTGGCTATCGTACGCGAATACGCCGATTATATTAAACTCATGGCTAAAATAGATAATTTGACCATTGAGACAAATGCCGCTAAGCCCGCTCAAACCGCTACCGCCGTATTTGAAAACATTACGGTATATGTACCACTGACCGGGCTGATTGACTTTGAAAAAGAACGCAAACGCTTGGAAAAAGATTTGGCCCAAGCCAAAGCCAATATCGCTTCGCGCGAAGCGCGGTTATCGCAAGAAAACTTTATCAAACACGCCCCGGCCGAACAAATCCAAAAAACTAAAGACGAACTGGCAGCTGCCAAGTTAGCTTTAGCGCAAGTAACCGCTTCGTTGGAGGATTTGAAATAATGCACCGGCTCTTACAAGGCGTCGCTTTGCTTTTAACCGTTGGGTTGCCGTTTTGCGCGGCAGCCCAAACGGCGGACGATTGGAAATCCGTCTCCCGTTACGATAAAGCCGCTGCCAAAAAGCAACTGACGCAACGTTTAAGCAAGTACGTTACGTTTGATACACAATCCCAAGAAACAGATAACGTACCCAGTACTCCGGGCCAAATGAAATTTGCTAAGGAGCTAGCCAAAGAACTCAAAAAAAACGGAGCCGTAAACGTTCAAGTCAATTCGTCCGCAATTGTAACGGCCGAAATTCCTTCCAATTTAAATAAACCTACCCCCGTCGTGGCCCTTTTGGCTCATATGGATACCGCATTGGAGTCATCCGGCAAAAACGTAAAACCTCAAATCCATGCGAATTATCAAGGGGGAGACCTTATTATTAACAAAGAGCGCAACTTGGTTCTCAATGCCTACAATGCCCCCCAGCTCTTGCGCGCGCGCGGACATGATATCATGACCGCTTCGGGCGGTACTTTACTGGGCGCAGATGATAAGACCGGAGTGGCCATCATCATGACACTGGTACAATATCTTTACGACCACCCGACTGTCAAACATGGAACCGTCAAAATTGCTTTTACCCCGGACGAAGAAACCGGTGCCGGCATTTCCCATTTTGACGTGCCGGCTTTCAAGGCCGACTATGCCTACACCTTGGACGGGAGTGATTTAGGGGAGATTACCGTTGAAACTTTTAATGCAAAATCCTTTACTGTTTCGTTTGACGGGTACCGTGCCGTACATCCCGGCAATGCCATGCACACCCCCTTTGCAGACAATGTGCTTATGGCTGCGGATTTTTATACGTTGCTACCGCGCCATAAACGGCCTGAAACGACCAGCGGTATGCGCGGATTTATTTTGGTGGATAGCATTACCACCCAAGGTGATCACACCGAAATTAAGGGAATCATACGGGCATTCTCCAAAGAAGAAATGCAAACCTTAATGAATGACCTTACCCAAGCTTTCAATACGGTAAAAAGCATGAACTTGAACGGAAAAAATTTCTCTCTTACGTTTACCGACCAATACCAAAACATGAAAGAAGTTTTGCCGGAAAAAGTGATTCACTTAGCCGAACTGGCCATGCAAGCCGAAGATATTACCCCCAAACGCTACGCGGCACGGGGCGGAACAGATGGTGCCCAGTTATCTTTCCGGGGGCTGCCCACACCCAATTTGTTTTCCGGGCAGTATAATATACATAGCGAATTAGAATATGCCGATATAGATGTGATGGAGGCCTCTTTACGCACGCTACTACGCTTAACGACTCTTTGGGCTCTCCAACCTACCGACGAATAAATCCTTGTTAAGTCTTTGGCCTTTTCCTTAAGAGGCCTCTTTTTCGGTTAAAAAGGACCTAGGCCCTTTTAGGTCCTTTGGCCCTTGCGGATTTTTCAAATAGATTACTACAATAAGAGTATCTTTTAAGGATTTGGAGGAACCATGAAAAAATTTTTAACCCTGTGGCTGGCTACGCTGATAACGGGAATTTATACAATCCCCGTACAAGCGGCCCCCGTATCTACATCTTTGCTGTCCCGTAAAGTACTGCAGCAAGTAACGTCCCAACAAAACGATCCGGACAAAAATGCTCGGTACAACAAAAATTTGGCCGATCACTACCGCCCTACTTTACTCAAACGCTTTTTGCACTATGTTACTTATAATAGTCAAAGCAGTTATACGGAAGAAATTACACCCGATCAAATTGAAACGGCTAAAAAATTGCATCAAGAAATTAAAGCCATGGGATATGACGATGCCTTGTTGACCGACCACTATTACATTTTTGTAAAAATCCCCTCCAACTTACCCGACGGCCAACACGCTCCCGTTTTAGGTTTCAGCGGGCATTATGATGTAACTCCGGATGTCACTACCAACAATGTACATGCGCAAGTTATCCAAAATTATCAAGGGAATAAAATTGAACTGGGTAATAACCCGCAAGGAGAGCCCCAAATCTTGGATCCGCAAACACCGCGGGATGCTTACTTAAAAACGCAAGTGGGCAATCTGATTGTAACGTCTGACGGAACAACCAATTTAGGCGCCGATAACCGGGCCGGACTTTCTATTTTAATGACCTTATTACAAACTTTAAAGGATCATCCGGAAAAACTCCATGGAGAAATTCAGCTTGTCATTGCCCCCAACGAAGAAACCGGCGGAGCTGCCGATTATATTGCCGGCGTACCTTACCGGCCGGAAATTGCCTTTGATTTTGACGGATCCGTAGATGGCGAATTGATGACGGACAACTTTAACGCACTGCAAATCTTATGCACGGTCAAAGGACATGAAGGGCACCAATCCAATGCCGATGGCCCATACGTAAACCACGGCTTGGCCGCAGGGGACCTGATTAGACTTGTCTATGAGCACCCTTCTATTCCTACCCGCTTGGCCAATAATAGTATTGTTAATACGCGCGCCACAAACGGACGCTGGTTACGCTTGCCCTCGGAAAGCCGTGGCAAAGAAGGTTATTTAGATGTATTTATCCAACGCCCGGCCAACGATGTAACCCTGGTGGATTTCCGCGCCCGCAGTTTCAAACAAGCCGATTTAGACGAATTGGAAAATTTTATTCGGGAAGTTACCAACTTCCTCGCCGTGAAATATCCTAAAATTGACTTCTCCATTGAAACTAAATCTACCTATAATAATATAGGTGAAACAGCCCATCCGGCCTCTTTTGAGGTAGCCAGCAAAGCTTTCCAGGCCGCCGGTGTAAGAATGAGACCGGTATCGGAACGTGCCGGCACTACCGGTGCTATCTTCTCCGCCGCGACCAAGAACGAACCTGAAAAAATTGTCGGTTCGTATATGTTATTTACCGGTCAAAATAACATGCACTCATACACCGAGTGGCTCAGCGAAGATGATATGTATAAGTCCTTTTTAGTAGGCTTGAACCTTATTGATCAGGTAGTAGCCTTAGGAAAAGAATAATAAAGTATGAAAATTTTGATCGCAACGAAAAACCCTCACAAACTTAAAGAGTTATTGGGTATTTTACCAACAAAAACCAAAAGAGGGACGCTATTAGAATACGTCAGTTTGGCCGATTTTAAAGATTTACACTTGCCACCGGAAACCGGCAGTAGCTTGGAAGAAAATGCGGCCCTAAAAGCCATCTATGCGGCCAAACGGACCGGGCTGGTTACTATCTCCGATGATACGGGGTTGGAAGTAGATGCACTCAACGGAGCTCCGGGCGTACACACAGCCCGTTATGCCGGGGAACAAGCAGATGATGACGATAACAACCGCAAATTACTGCATGCCTTGGAAAACAAACAATCCCCCCAACGCACGGCCCGCTTCCGCACGATTGCCTGTTTAGCCAACACACAGGGACAAACTCTGTTGTTTGAAGGAATACTGGAAGGCTTTATTGGGTTTGGTTACCGTGGAAATAATGGATTCGGTTATGATCCGATCTTTATGGTAAACGACGGCAAAAAGGCCTTGGCGGAATTAACCGAGACACAAAAAAATAAAATCAGCCACCGCGGGCAAGCTTTCCGCAAGTTAGCCCAACAACTGGCGGCCACCATTCCCAACAAATAAGTTTTTGCCTAAAAAAAACGGTACCCATCTTAAAATGAGTACCGTTTTTATTACAAGGCAATTTAAAACTCAATCAGTAACATAGACGGCAATATTAAAAACCACAAGTTAATAAGCGCACCTAAACTTAAAAAGGGGCCAAACGGAATCACATCTCCGCCTTTTTTCCCTTTAAAAATCATCAGCCCCAACGAATAGACAAGGCCGAAAAAAGAAGCAAATACAATCGTCGTAATAACCCCTTGCCAACCGAGTAACGCGCCAATTCCTCCCATGAGTTTTACGTCTCCGCCGCCCATGGCTTCTTTTTTAAATATCCACGTGCCGATTAGCGCAATCGCCAACACGCCAAACAGCCCCACTCCGGCACCCAGCAAGGCATATAATTCTTTCTGCCACCACACCCCTTCAAAATTCGGGTTTAGCCATGCGAAAAGCAAGCCCCAAACAATAAGCCCCAGCGAAAAACGATCCGGAATAATCATAAATTCCAAATCAATGACCGATAACGCTATCAATGCATAGACAGCCGCCACTACCACAAACATCCACGGGCTCAATCCTAACCGCCACACAAATAAAACGGTCAGAACCGCGGTGAGTAGTTCAATGAGCGGATATTGAATAGAAATAGGCGCTTTACAATGGCGGCATTTTCCCAACAAACACAAATAACTAAACACCGGTATGTTATCATACCAGCGTATGCGCGCGTTACACTTGGGGCAAGTTGAAGGCGGCCAAACTAACGATTTCTCCCGCGGAATGCGGTAAATGCATACATTAAGGAAACTACCGAAAATAAGACCAAACAAACCGGCAAACACCAATACTAGCGTATCCATACAACTCCTTTTTGTGACAAAAAATAGGGAAACCGCTACTCAATCCGTCAATGCGTATACCAAACTTTTCCATAGCTATCTTCTTTATCGGAATTGACAAAGAAATCGCCGTAGCGGGGATCGGCCGGATCGTTTACATACGCCCATCCACCGGTTTTGGTAAATGCTTGCTCAAAATTACCGACGGACACATGCGCGCTGGGCTCATAACCCGGCACACGTGCTTGTGGCATTTTTTCTAGGAATTGCGGTACCAGGCAAGACAAATCATCCGTAGGATAACGGCCTTGGTTTTCGCCGTAATAAGCGGCGATAGCGCTGCGCACCCGCATCAAGTGATGCTTGGTGCTACCTTCTTGGGCTTTGTGTACCAGCGTCATAAATTTAGGCACCGTAAAACCGAATAAGCACGCTAATACCACAACTACAACTACTATTTCCGTTACCGTGAACCCTTTTTTCATGAGCCGCCACCTCTTTTATTTAAAACGCATGGCTACCAACGCAAATACTTTAGCATCACCCAGCGTATTTTTAATGCTGGAATATTCATTGGGTTGGTGCATGGTTTCATCTAGTTTGGAATATACTACTGCCGGGTAACCCACGTTGCGCAAGTACGCCCCGACGGTCCCGCCACCTACTCCCATCACACGGGGTTGGTTACGGTAAATCTCTTTTACAGCTGCTTGAGTCAACTTTACCACAAATTTATTTTTATCTGTCGGTTTAGAAACGTCATCTATCGGCGTTTCCAGCTGGATTTTTGCTTTGAATTTCTTTTCCACCTGTTTGATGACCCGCTTTATTTCCGCTAATACCTGTTTGTTGGAATAGCAAGGCAAAATGCGGCAATCTAAATAAAATACATCTTTACCCGGAATAGTATTCACATTGGGTACATTGGCCTCACGCTTGGTCGGCTCAAAAGTGCTGGCCGTTTCCGGCGCAAATAAATTATTTTTTTTGTTAAATTTCTTATGTAATGCTTCATCTAACGCTACTTGCAAATAAGCACCCACGCGATTAGCATTCAAGCCGGATTTAGGGGTAGAACCGTGCGTTTGTTTACCCAGTACGGTCAATTTAACCCACAACATGTTCTTCTCGGCAATTTCAATCATAGTACCGTCCTGCACGCCACCGTCCGGCACCAAAAATTCATCGTTTTTGCCAAAGAAATGCGTATGTTTTTTAAGCATTTCCAATAAACCGTATTCACTGCCGACTTCTTCATCCGCATTGAATAGGAGGGCATAGTTGCACGGCGGACGAATCCCCTGATCCATCATCGCTTTTACAGCCAGCAACCCGGAAACAATCCCTTGTTGGTTGTCTTCCGCACCCCGCCCGTAAATTTTATCGCCTTTCACTACAGCTTTGAACGGATCCGTTTTCCACAAAGACAAATCGCCGGCCGGCACTACGTCCATGTGCGCCATAACCCACAAGGTTTTATTCTTATTTTTCCCGTAATATTTGGCCATCAAATTAGGGCGCACTCCTTTTTTGGCTTTGGGATCTTTTACGTTGACTACGTTTACTTCGTCAAATTTCATTTGTTTAAGTACAGATAATAAATAAGCTGCTTTGGCATCTTCTCCGTCCCCCCCTTCGTGCGGAGATACCGCCGGGCAGGCAATCATATGCGTTTGCAAATCAATTACCAGCGGTTTATATGTATCAATTCTTTTTAATAATTCTTTTTCCATCGAATCCTCCAAACTATATTAAATCGGGTTAGGTACATCTATAAATTCCGTAGCCACGTTAAAGCGTTTGGCCACTACCTTCATCAAGGCAATTAGCCCGGGCTTTTCCGAATTGTAATGGCCCAATGCCACACAATTAATATGCCCTTCACGGCACCATTCTTGTACCGGTTCATCTACTACGCCGGTAACAAACAAATCCAAGCCTTGCGCAATGGCTTGCGGCAACAGGCTGTGCGCCCCGCCGCTCACGACTGCCAACGATTTTATTTCTTTCGGTCCAAAGGCGAATACTTGCGCTTTCGTTTGGCATGCTTTTTCCCACTTTTTAACCAAGGCAGTTAACGGTTGGGCCTTTACTTTTCCTTCAAAACCAATCGTCCCCCCGTGATATAACCCAAACGGCCGCACTTGTTTGGCTCCAGTCATGCGCATTAAACAAGCATTGTGCCCACTTACCGGGTGTTTGTCCAACGGCAAGTGATAAGCCGCCAAGTTTAGATTATGCTCTAACAAAAAAGCAACCCGCTTACGCAATAACCCCGTCAACGGTTCCAACTGCCCCCACAATAAGCCATGATGTACCACAATTAAATCGGCCCCGGCCGCTTCGGCACGGCGAAACAACTCCAACGAAGCCGATACGCCAAAAACAATCTTCTTTATCTGAGATTTTCCAGCTACCTGTAAACCGTTGCAACTGGCATCAGCTATTTGCGGACTGTTGAGGTACGTATTTAAAAATTGGATAACATCTTCGCAATTGGCCATAGAATTATGTTATCATTTTATAAGGATGAAAAGAATACCTTTTTTATTAATTTCCATTTTATTTTCCGGTTTTCCTCTCTATGCCCAATCCATTGAGGTGGCCCCTTATTTGCCGGCGCAAGAAAAAACAGCACCGGCAGACGCTCCTATTACCGTACAATATCCCTACGAAAAAATGACCGTTACGCGGGGAGCTAAAAATATTTTTATCTTCGGGAAAATCAACTTACCCGAGCCTATTACACTCACTATTAACGGTTCCAGCGTGCCGGTATATAATCGAGGAACTTTCGTTTCGTTCTTGCCGGTGCAAAGCGGAGAATTTGAATTTTTGCTGACCGCCACCAGCCAAGGCCGCATTTACCAGGCTACCCGCCATATTATCGTGCCCGGGGCAGACATTAAAGATTTTTCACAAAAAGCCAAATTTGACGAGGAAGAAATCTTCCCGCAACACCCGGTGGAAGTGCTCCCCGGTGATACGTTGGATTTATATGCCCGCGGCACTCCGCACGGGCAAGTAACAGCCACTCTTTCGGGCATAAAAGACGGTAAAAATATTCCGCTTAAAGAAGATGCCGTCTCCCCCGGCATTTACCGCGCGCAATATGTAATTGCCCCGGAACAAAAAGCGAAAACCGTTAAAATAACCTACCGATTAAAAGAAGGCCCTAACGATTCTTCATCTAAATCTACCGCGCCTGCCAAAATTAAAATCCTTTCCGAAAAAGAATCGGCCCGGCCGGCCCTTATTACGGCACCGGGTGTAAAATTACGCAAAATCCCCACCGCACGTGAAAATCTCTATCCGTTTTACCGGGCGTACGGTTATGTGGAAATATCCGGCCGACTCAATAATCAATATCGTTTGTCTTTAGGCGAAAATGAAACGGCATGGTTGGAAATGGAAAAAATCAAACTATTGGATAATCCCCCCACGCCCAACCGCATTCACACCCTTACTCAAACCGCGTGGCCCGATAAAACACGCTTCGTTTTTGCCGGAGCACAAGCCGTACCCATACAAATACATGAATTTAACAACCGCTTGGAATTAACCTTATATTACACGGAAGGGTTTGATGAGAATTTTAGTTTAGATGAAACGAGCCCGCTGGTTGAAAATATTACTTGGTCTGTGCCGGCCCCCCGCACGCTATCATTTAAAATCTACTTTAAGCCCAACGCAACCCCCTGGGGACATGCGTATAATTTTGAAGAAGATAATTTAGTCTTGGATCTCATGCACAAACCGGAGCTCACCCCCACCAAAGATAAACCCTTGGCCGGAGCCCGCATTTTATTAGATGCCGGGCACAGCCCGCAACGCAAAGTACCGTACGACGGGGCAATCGGCCCGGGCGGATACTTAGAGTATGAAGCAACCATTGCTTTGGCCGAAGATTTAAAACCTTTGTTGGAAGCAAAGGGGGCCACCGTTATTTTAACCCGCCACGGAAATAATCACATGTCGCTGCAAGACCGTTACCAGCTGGCTCTTAAAGAGCAAGCCCATATTTTTATCAGTCTGCATTATAACGCCTTGCCGGAAACTGTTAACCCCATGGCACGTGCCCGCGGCTATTCCGTATACTACAACTATCCGCACAGTTTTGCGTTAGCACAAGCGGTCTATAAATCTTTCACCCGGCAAGTCCCTCTGCCCGACAATGGCATGATTGCTAATGATATTTTATTTATTCCGCGGATCCCGCATTTGCCTTCTATTTTAGTAGAAAATGCCTACTTGATTTTACCCCAACAAGAAGAAATGGCCCGCGATAAAGAAAAGCGTCAGGTATTTGTACAGGCGCTTTATGAAGGAATCTTAGATTTTTACGGGGTGCCTCTGCCTCCCGCTAAAAAAACAGCCGTTTCTAAACGTAAGCCGTTTAAAAAGCCGGCCAAACAACTGTACCTACGCCCGGCGCCGGCCCCCGTTTTGTCCCCTCTAAAAAAATAATTGTTTATATAAAGGAAAGTTGCTATTTAAAAACGGATTCCACCACGGAAAAGGAAGATCCGTTCCCAACGGTTACTCAGAGCGGTAAAATTGTCCAACTTCCGGTGGGCATTATAGCGGCCTTGGGTTTCCAACCCCACATAGCCCCAACGACCAATATCCAACTCCACGCTGATACCCAACATGGCATAAGGGCGCGTAATGGAATGTTCCCAGTTTCCCGCATAAGATAACGTCCGCCGGCTAAACCCACCCCCAAATATAAAACACGTCCGGATGTCATCCCGTTCCCGCAACACCCATTTACCCACCGCCCCATAATAGAGATGGCGATACGTGTTTGGGAACGGCACGTATTCTTTGTGGCTGATCCCACCTTCTATGCCGACCCAAAACCGCTTGGAAAGAGAATATAAACCCCGGGCGGAAACACCATCTTCATTGGTCAAAAGTTCTTCCCATACAGCATCCACCAATTGTACCTGTGCTTGATAACTGGCCACCGATATATCCCAAAAAGGCCCGGAGGCGGAAACTTCTTCGGGACTTTGCCCAAAGCAAAAAGACGACCACACCATACCCATAAGAACGAGAATAACTTGACGAATTTTCACGTATACACTCTCAACAATAAAAACCTACCTTAATATAGTATAAAAAATTACTTTCCGTGCGGCTCAAAATATTTTAAACTTGCCCGCCGCTTTTCTCCCCCTCGGACCGGGCCCAGAAAGGGGACCAAAGGTCCTAGTCTCAAAATAGGTCCTTTGACTCTTGCGGTCCGTTGTATTTAATTTTATAGTGTAGGTAGAGGCTGTGTTTGTTACGGTCTTCTCATTATCTCGTTCACAAGGGAATTTTATGAAAAATATTACACTAACCCCCAAAGGACTTATTTCTATTTTGCTTTCTTTTTCTTTATTATGTAATATGGCAGCTCCTGCATTCGCACAAGTACGTGTCCCGTCCACCCACCAAATCCAAGAAGCCGTCGTTCAACAAATGCCCACCCCTTTACAAGATACTATTGTTCCCGGTTTTGACCCCACGAAATCTTTCCAAGAATTAGCTAAATTTATAGACAAAGAAATGAGAGGTTCTTTAACAGACGGACAAGTGGCCCGCATTAAAGAAATAGAACAAATCTTTGCCCCGGCCGATCCCTCCCAACCGGTTCAATCTGATTTTGATTTTTTTGAGCAAACTTACCACAACCGTATTGACGAAGAATTTGAACGCGAATCCAACGCCATACAGGCTTCCCGTCGGGAAATTCAACAGAAAATTGACAAAAACGAACAAGACTACCGCGAAGAAATTTACTCATTTATTGCACCCAAAACCGCCGAGCGCGTACTGAATGAACAACAAGCCGCTCCGGATATACTGACTACCTTGTTAGCCGATATTAAAACACTGTCCTTTGACAAAGACAAACCACTTGCCGCTCAATTAAATAAGCTGGGAAACAAGTATGCGCCCGCCAGCCCACAAGCTGATTTATTTGTACAAATTTCCCAAGAAGTCCAACAGGCAGCTGATCTTCGCGAAGGGGCTATCCAAGAATGGAGAACAAAAGCCGAAACAAAGTTGCAAGAATGGTACACGAGCAACATGCAAGCTTTGAACAAGTGGCGCCAGGATGCTAAGCAACACACAAAAGAAGTTTTTGAAAAAGAATATGAACCGCAAATACTCAAAGAGCGGGAACAAATTGTTCAAGAGTCTGTTCAAACGTTATGGAATTACAAAGATTTAGCCCCTTTAGCAAGCGACACGTTACTTCACATAGCTCCCATCATTGCTCCCATGAGCACTCTGGACGGAAAATCTTTCTTCACAGCGGAACAAAAAGATTGGCTCATTAGCCATTACCTGGACACTTTACGTAATAACCATGAATGCGGTGAACGATTTCCGGATAATCTGCCTTGCGATGTTGCCTTGCGCGCCGTAGGCGGATTAGGTTTACTGACAGATTCACGCGATGTAGCTTGGGAAATAGAAGAATTTATGGAAGCCAAACGCGATACCGACCAATCGGTACCGGCCTTATTATTAGGAACGGCTTCCTTGCTGGCCATGAAGCAATACTCGGTATTGCGGGGTTTCTTGCACCGGGCTACGGAAGCGGAACATAACGTAGATAATATAGATTTCTTCAGCGTGGAAACTTATGTTAATATGACCGCCAACCGCAACGGCCACTATCTAGGCGAAGTTTCCAAATACGCACAATATCCTCTCCATGAAAAAGCAACCGATAAGACCGCCTTGGGTAATGCATGGGAAGATATGGCCCAAATCTTAGCCGATGAAGGCTCCGAAGAGGCCCTAGCCCTCTTACGTGAATTTGGGGTAGAAAAATGCGGAGTATATAACTACCTTAAAGTAAATGCCAAGGAAGAAACTAGATTTGCTTGTTCCGGTATCATTCCTTTCTTGGTTGGGGCATTGGCGAGCGGCAAAAGCGGTGCCGAAAATTATGACCCGCAAATCAGCAATATGCAAGCCGGAAATACGATTTCTGCCAACGGGAGCGGATATGTTACGGAAGAACAAGCCCGCCATAACCGTGCCTTGGCACAAAGAAATGTCCAGGTTTTCCGACAATTTGCCGCAGACAGAGGCTTAACCTTAGCCGGTGCCATTATTTACCACCTATTCATACAAAGCATGGGCGATTTGAATGCCGAATCGGAACTGCGTTTAGATACACGTTTATACGAAGCTTTCCAAGCCCAAAACCAAACCCCCAAGCCCGAGTTTACCCTTACTCCTTATACACGCAACTCCGCCGAATACAACGCCAAACGCCTGCGCCAAGATCGCACCCAAGTATTTCGTAAACTGGGACGCTTGGCTGATATAGCTATTTTGGTATGGTGTTTGATTGATTTTACCAAGTGGGGCATTTCCGGAGTAAAAATAGCCGGGGCGTTCTCGCGGATGGCCCGCATGGCGCGCCAAGGGGCTACCGTTGCCCAACGGGCCGCTTATTTGCGTAGCTTAAAAATTGCACCTAAGGCTATAAAAATAGCCCGCCTGCCCGCCAAAATGAAGATGAGCGTTTCCAGCGTAGTATTGGAGCAGCTCCCGTTATTTGCAAACCAAGATTCTAAATTACTCTCTTTACCCGGAGCCATGAAGTCTATCGGTACCTTGACAGCGGAAAATTTAGTCTTGTCCGCAGAGACGGGTAACTTAATGGTTAACTATCAGGGTTTACGCGCCGGAGGCTTAACCGCTAAACAAGCTTTTGATATTCAAAAAACCGTAGAAGGGGCTACCCAAACCACCAATTTTGCTTTTGCTAATTCTTCCCGTTTCATGCTGAACAAAAATGCGGCCTATCAGCGCATGTTCTTTGCCAATCTGGAACAGGGATTAAACGAACTGTCTCTTGCAAACCGCACGACTCTGACCAAACAATTGGTCTCGCCTTTGCAAATGATTAAAATTACGGATATAACCGCAGCCGATGGTTCTAATCTCCTCAGGCCGTTATCCGAAACCGATCGTTTTAATATTATTAAATTGAGGAATATGTCCGCTGCGGATCGTGCTACTGCTGCCCGACTGAACAATTTATCGGCCTTGGAACGCACGTCCTTGTTTAGGCCCATATCCGCCGCTGACCGCACCGCAATCATTAGCCAAGCCGGCAGTTTATCCTTGGCAGTGCCCGGCAATATTACCGCCTTTAAAACACCCGATTTGTTCCATACACTCCATGGAATAAACATTAAAGGGACGGCTCCGCAACTCAATACCACCGCACTAAGCGGGCTCATGACTACCGCTTTAGGACGCACTCCCGCAAAGACCGAATTGCAAAACGCCACCAAGCTGGTTAACAGTTCCTTGTACAACGCAAATATCCAATTTGCCCAGAACCCTTGGTGGAAACGTACGAATAAGGGATATAAGAAGATTTTTATGAATAATTTGACCGCCGCCTTTGACAAGGATGGCCAAATATTCCGAAGCGCTTCTTATCGCAATTTTTATACTTCTCTTTTAGCCACGGTGGAAAAAGACCGCTCTTTGACGGCTCCTTCCCGGATTTCTTCTTGGCGTGCCTTGGCCCAAACGCATCCTAACGCCCAATTTGTACAATTGGGTAAGGTGCTCTTTGTCCCAGCGGGAGCCAAAGACTTGGCAGGCGCACAAGAGTTACCGCTTACCTTGCAAGCCGATCCGAAGTTAAGAAACATAGAACGCGGCTTCTACCAACGGGTAACCTTCACACCGGCATTGGACAAAGGAAATCCGTTTATTGAGTTGGGCATTGACGGCAAACGCCTCCCGCTGGCTAAAATACAATTGAATCAAGCTGAAATTCCGGCCTTGTTCCAAGCGGCGGCTCAAGCGAATATGCCGCTACGTGTAAAAATCTCTGCTGCCCAACCGTTTAATTGGAGCACGTTCCGCGAGAACTACCGCTTGACGCGTAAATTAGACAAGAAACGTTATTTCTTCCGCGGCAGAGGCGAATTATTCACGCACGAAATCCCGGTATCTATCCGCCAAGCGGACGGCTCATTACAGGCTACCCAAATTATTTTAAATGCGGATTCCCACTTAGGTTGGCGTAACACCACGGCCGTGTTAAACGGTAAAAATCTATCCTTATACAAAGACGGCAAATTACTGCAAATAACCAAACCGGTGTTCTCTTTACCTAAGAACCAATTAACTCCTTTCTTGGATATTTTACGTGCCACCAAACCGGAAAAACCGTTCTCTTTAACACTCGTCCGCGGTAAAAATAAGATTACTCCCTTAATCTTAGCAAACGGTTTAAGCTTGAGTTCAGCTTCCGTCAGCTTAATTGTCCCGTTGGAAAACACTTACGGAGACCAAATTACAGAAGGGCAAAAGGTAGCCATTTCCCTGGCGTTGCCCTATATTCCGGCGGCACTTTCCCCTTTCATTTCTCCTTTCGTTATGCGCTATGGGGCCCTCAAAGTGCTTAAAACCTCTATGGTATTCTCGTTAGCCGGGTTGGGTTTTGCCGGGGCAGCCGGATTCCGCGGGTATGCTTCTCAACAAAGTCCGCTCCCACCGCTATGGCCGTTGTTTGTATCCGGTGCAGCTATTGGGATTTCTTCTTCGTTAAGCCGCTCTTCGCTGAACTTGCTTATTGACGGAATGGGTGGCGGCGGAAAACTCTTAAAGAGTATGCTTGCGAAAAATGCCGGTTCCGTATTCTTATTATTGCCGCCGGTAGTCTATAACTTTTTAGACCCCAAGATTGACTTCTCGGCCGCCTTCCCGACCATGAGCGCGCTATCATTAGCCATGCTTACGTGGATCTCCGCTACCCGCATTGATCCCACAATTGGGCTCAAAGCCAATTTTAGATTGTTCAAGGACTTCGGTCTTGCAAAAGAAGGCTTGAGCGCTATGCGCCTCTTGTTTACCAAACAGGTAGGCCCGCTCGTTTTGGCTACTACGGCGTTTACCGGTTTTGAATCGGCCGCTTTCTATAAAGCGGGGAACCAGTTGTTAAAACCAACTGTGAAGAAAACGGGACTCGTTAATGCTATGCCGGAAAGTAACCGCCAAAATACAACGGCCTTACTAACGGCTATGGCCATCCAGTTGGTTCCGTTCTTGACTCGCTGGAAAGCCGAGCCGCTTACCAGAGCCTTGAAAAAACCGAACGTAGTGGGCCAAGAATATCGCCGTATTTTGATGATGTCCTACGCGCTAAATATCACCGGCGGCAGTTTACTGTTCGCTAATGGCCTGCAAGGGGACACAGCCCCCTTAGGTTTATTGGGCTTGGTGATGATGGGGATGGGAACGGCTAACGTTACGCAATCTTTGCAAAAGCTTTCTAACTTGCGCGTATTGGAAACTTCCTATGTATTGCGCAAAACAGCCGGTATGACCGGCCTGGCCAAACAGTTGGAAACGCAAGCCATGGTTACCAAAACCATGACGGGTTTCTCCTCCTCGCAGTTAGGTTTAGCCATTGTACCTTTAATTGTCAGCCACTATACAGACAACCAAATTGCACAAGGGGTAGAAATTAAATCTCAAGCCGCACTGGATTCTATGTGGATTCCTTTAATATCCATTGGACTCAGCGCTATTCTAGCCGGCCCTGCTATTGGAATATTACCCAAACATATTCCGCAAGGAATACCCTTCTTGGCTAAGGGAATCTTCGGCTCCTACCCGAACGCGGTTAAGCAAATAACAAGCCCGCAGTTCTACCTCAAGAAACCGCTCTATGGGGTACCGCCCGGTTGGTTGCCGCTTACCACCGAGCCCATCATCAACATGCAGGAACTAATCCCGCCCCGCCGGACTATGGAAAATGCCGAGTCGCAACTGAAACAACAAGGCAAGCCGGCCGAAGAACCCTTGCAAATAGGGCCGGGAAAGTAGTTTATAATCATCGTTACATTAAAAAGCCGCTTTACACAAAGCGGCTTTTTAATAATTTGGGTTTTCAAGTCCTTTTCGTAGGCCAAGCGGTTTGCCTGCTCTCCGACAAAAATATAAAAAACCACCTTTTTAGGTGGTTTTTATATTTTTACCGGGGAAGGGACTTGAACCCTTAAGCCCGTGCGGGCAATAGTTTTTGAGACTATCCTGTATACCAATTCCAGCACCCCGGCTACAAATCTCTATTTATTATAACAAATTTCTCATTAAAAGGGAAACCGACTTCTATTCGTGCTCCGGCGAAAACTCCACCAATTTACCGGACGCATTAAAAACATACTTGGGGCCTTGCGCAAACAACACCGTTACAAAACCATACTGAGCATTTTTGGCAGATATACTGCGGTTGGTATGAATAGCAATGCCCCCCTCCAACATGTACGTGGTACTACCACCGTCTTGAAAAAGCTCACCGGCCACCACTTTAATTCCCAACGCGGTTAAGTCCGGGTTTTTATACATGGCGGTAGGGCGTCTTTGATCGGCTTGCTCCGTACTTGACGGCTCTATTGGGATTCGCTTGGTGTTCTCAAGAAGTTGAGCGACATGCCAACAATCTTGTCCGTTTATGCTGCAGGGTTGTGTAGGACGAACCGCGCCGCATCCGGCCAGCAACAAAATTCCACTTAATAAAAAAACAAAACGCATAAATATTATTCTCAGTTAAAAGACAACATCGTCGTGTATTCTTTTAGACGTTTGTTGATGTCCCGTTTTGTGAGTCCGGCCAAGCGGTCAACACTGAACGATTCAATAGTAAAAGAGGCCATCACGTTGCCTATCATCATAGCCCGTTTAATGGATTTAAGCGTATCCCAATTCTTTAAACTGGCCAAATAAGCGGTAAAACCACCGCCGAAAGTGTCTCCGGCTCCGGTAGTATCATGTACGTGCTCCAAAACATAGGGCGGCAACTGAGCGACTCCCTTTTTACTCACCAACATGGAGCCGTTGGAACCCAACTTAATAATGGCATATTTAACGCCCTTGGCCAGCAGGCTCTTTCCGGCTTTCACTAAATTATACTCTCCGGTTAAAAGGCGCGCTTCCGTTTCGTTTAAGAAAATAATATCTACCCGTTTAATTACTTTTAAGAGGGATTCTTTCTTGGAAGAAATCCAATAATTCATGGTATCGCACGCCACTAAGCGCGGCCTTTTCACTTGCTTTAAGACGGACAGCTGCAAATCCGGGTCTATGTTTGCCAAGAAGATAGCTTTGGCTTGTTGCTGCTGGGGCGTAAGGACCGGATTAAAATCTTGGAATACATTTAATTCCGTAAATTTGGTAACGGCAGTATTGAAATCTTTATCGTAACTGCCCCCCCAATGGAACGTTTTTCCTTCTTTGACTTCCAACCCACTTAAATCTACCCCGCGTTTTACGAAACAAGCGCGGTCATCTTCGGTAAAGTCCGTACCGACCACCGCTACCATCGCCGGTTGCGTAAAGTAACTGGCACAAACGGAAGCATAACTAGCGGCTCCACCCAACACACGTTTGACGCTTCCATTGGCATTATCAATCGTATCAAACGCAACGGAACCTACTACCAGTATTTCATTTGCCATAATTAATCCTGTAAGTAGGTTTTAATTTCCACTTGTTGGTTAAATTCATCCAAGAAAGCCCGTTGGGCCGTTTCCATTTTGGTATCCATCAACTGGGGAATGAATTCTTTTTTATTTTCGTCAAAATTCTTTAGGTCGCCGTGCTGGGTTTTGTAAGCATATTGAATTTCGGCCGGGGTCAGTTTATAAAAAGAAAATAACGTCTGGCGAAAACGATCCGCCATTTTCCCGCGGCGTAATTGTTCTTCAAATTCGGCCGGAGTCATGCGAGCCGAGCCCCGCAACATGGCCACGTACGCTTCTCTGTTAAATTCTCCGTTGGGGCCGCCGAAAGCTCTTTTGATATCAACAGCCATTTCATAATCGGAAACGGACAACCCCGCCTTTTGGGCAGCTTGGTTTAAAACCTCTTCACTTACCAAGGCTGCTAACATTTGTTGGCGTAACAATTTCTGGATATTTTCATCCGTATCTATTCCTTGGTTACGCATGCGTGCGGCTTGTTCGTCCGCCAAGCGGTCTACTTGCCGGATAGTTATTTTTTTCGTTCCCACTTTGGCAGCCAATTGGCCCGCGCTTCCCCGGTGATAAGCATCCAATCCGATATAGATAATACTTCCCAAGAAAAATGCCAATGTAATAATTAAAATACTTTTTTTGTGCTTAATCAAAAACGAAATCATGCTTTTTTCACTCCACTATTCTTCATCTGTTTTTTCTTCGGAAGAAGCTTCTTCGGCCGCGCCGATAACGCACTGGCCGTCAATCCGTCCGCCTTCTTCCACAATCATTTTTTTGGCGCGGATATCGCCTTTAATGCATGCCGGGGCTAACACTTCCAGCATTTCCGCGCAAACATTCCCTTCAATTGCGCCACCGCATACAACGACTTGGGCAGATACATCTCCAATCACTTTCCCGTCTTTGCCTACAATCACGTGCCGGGCATTATCCACAGATCCTTCCAATGTTCCGTCTACCCGCAAAGATCCTTGCACACTAAGCGTTCCTTGGAAATAGCACTCTGCGCTTACAACAGAGTAATGCTCCCCAGAGGAAAAATCAGAGTCCTTTTGTAAAAATCCCATACGCTCCTCCTGAAATTATTTAAAATAGTTACTTGGATTGACGGCTTGACCGTCTTTCCAAACTTCATAATGCAAATGCGTCCCTGTGGAACGGCCACTTGAACCCATTGTAGCAATTTTATCCCCGCGTTTGACAACGTCCCCCGCTTTCACCTGGATAGCCGTTGTATGGGCATATAGCGTAGAATAACCAAATCCGTGATCTACCAAAATAGCTTGCCCGTAACTGGGCACCCAACCCGCGTGCCGCACGACACCGTCTGCGGTAACTACGATAGGGCTATCGGGTTTCCCGGCAAAATCTACTCCGTTATGACGTCTGGACGTACGGCGGCCCACCGGGTCCAACCGGTAACCAAAGCCCGAACTGATACGCGCCGTGGAAGGCCGGATAGAAGGGGTAGAGTTCAACCCTTCGCGGCGGTTGGCGTAAAACCAAGCAATTTCCTGAAAGCTTGATAAACGCATTTGCACGGCTTCTTCCAGCGAATTAATATATTCTTCAAATTCTTCTACCGATAAATCTTTAACATCTTTTTGGAACAAGGCCCGGGCGCGGTCATCTTCTTTTTCTTTGGTAGTCTCCCATCCTTTAGGTAAATTAATAAATTTTCCGTCAGGCATGCCCAGCATTTGGCGCATTTGTTTATCCGTGGTGCGGATCAGCTCCAACGACTTGCGCCCGCGTTCTAATTCCTCGCCGATTAACTTCATTTTTACACGCATCAGTTCATTATCGGCCTTGGTAATTTGGTAATCATACCCGCGTGTAAAAAACAACAACCCCGCTACGGTAATGCCCACCCACAAGATGATCAAAGCCAGTAGCGTCAACGCGTGCATTTTAAACTTAATGGAAGAACCCAAGCGGGGCATAATTAAAATATCTACCCGCTCTCCCAAAAGTTTACCTAAGGAATTGATTCTTTTCCCCATCTTTTGTATTCTATCATAATAAGAGCCCCCGGGGCGAATTTATATTTAAAGGAGAAAATATGAAGAAAGTATACTTAGCCGTATTATTAGCGGTTTGCAGCGCGGCTTGTTTAACGCCGTTACCTGCTATTACCACCTTGCCTGACGTGCAACTGCCGGTAGCCACCCAAAAAGATGCTACGTGGAAATCGGCCGATTATGATCAAAAACCCATTTTAATGGTGTTTATGGGTTCGTGGTGTCCCTATTGCAAGATGACTATTCCGGCCGTCAACGTCATTGCGGAAGAATACGGAGACCGGGTAGAAGTTATCAGCGTATTTATGGACCAAGACGCCGAAGCCGTACAAAAAGCCATTAAAGAGCATGATTTGAAAGTAACTGCCTTGTATAACGGCGGAGAACTGGCCGAAACCATGGAAGTACAAGGTTTGCCGCACTCCGTACTGTTTGATAAAAAACACCAAGCCATCAAACACTGGGAAGGCTTTGATCCTAACCGCGTAACACACTTCCGTGAAGCGTTAGACAAAGTCGTTAAATAAATTAAACAACTATAACAAAAACCCCCGGTATTAAACCGGGGGTTTTGCATTTATTTTTAAAAATTAGTTAGCGTACTGTTCCAGCGTTACGCCTTGTGCTTGGCATTGAGCAAGGGCATCCGCGCCAGCCGGATAATGACGTTCTCTAAGCCATTGGCAAAGAACCTGATTGGGCTCCTCCCGTATCCCAGAGATATACCATGTTCTGGATCCATTGTCTCTGCGCAAAGGGACTCCCATGCCCGCCGGGAAAACACCGCTGTTCCCTCTCCAGGAGAAATGTACAACAGCGCGTTGTGAGTCCAACTCTACAGAGCCGAGCCAATTGTCCATTATACAGTGCGTTTCATTCGTGCAATCTCCGGGCATACTAAAATCGCCCTCGCCGTTGGCCCCCGTTAACCACACCGTTCCAGAAGGAAAACCATTTGTTAATACATATAATTCCACCGCTTTTTTACCGGCATCTACAAACGTATCTGCTTGGGTTAAACGGGCTTTGGCTACCGCTTTTTGGTATTGCGGCAGGGCCACACTGGCTAAAATCCCAATAATTAACACCACTACAAGAAGTTCTATTAGGGTAAAACCCTTCTTACAACTGATTTTATTTTTCATGCGTACTCCTATACGGGAAAATTGATAAAATCAGTGTATCAAAAAAAAAAAAAATAAAACAAGCCCGGTTACAAAAAAGACCTCGTTACGGCCGGATCTTCCATGCACAAATATACTTGCGTCTGCGGAAAAGTTTTACGCAGTAGCGGCACCAAGAACCGGTAAACCTCTTGGCGTTGCGCGGTATCATAACGCATTTTACCGTCAAAATCTAATAAGAATTCGCCGTCTAATATAAAATTCTCGGGGAAACGCGTTTCTATCTGTTTTTTCAATTCGCGGCTAAAGCGTAACGTTCCCACGCTAATCCACGCAATTTTATCCGGGGGCAAGGTATCCGCCATTTGCTGAATCGTACGCACATAATCGGGTTGGTAGCCGTCATAAATTACCACCGGATCAAAATGAAAACCAAGCCGGTATCCGGCCTTAGCTACTTCACAAGCGGCCGCTAAACGAGCGGTTAAATCCGGCGTGAAATGTTCGGCACGGTCCGTAATTTTTGAAGAATTGACCGACCACGATACCACTACATTTTCACAACCGCCTACTTGTAAAAGTCCGCCGATATTCGTGCTTTTTGTCTTAAATTCAAACTGCCATTGGGGACGTTCCCGAAAGAACGGTACAAGTTTTTGGGAGTATTGCGTTAAATCGTCAAATACCAGCGAATCGGTAAATTCTCCGCTGCCGATACGGGGCCGGTCAAATAATCCTTTGTTAAATTTACCGACCGCTAATTTTTCCAAAAATTCATCTATATTGGCCGGCAACAAAACGGCGTGCAAATTTTGGTATTGTTGCAAAAAGCAATACTCACATTCAAAACGGCAGCCAAAACCTAAATTGATTAAATTGTATCCGCACCCTGCCGAGCCGCAACTGCACGGGCACGGTTTTAAAAAATCGTATTTTTCGCGGTGTATAAATAACGTTTCCGTCCGGCGGGAAAAATTATCACTCCCTACTTGGGTTTTGCCGTCTGTTTCTTTAAAATCCGCTTTCGGGAATGCGGCACGCACACGGGCTGCCAACTCACTATCTGTTACAGCCGTTTCTATATAAACAGTTTTGGGATAAAAAGGCCGCGGCGTTAAATCTGCCCGGCGGGAAGGGTCTAATTCCAACTTGGGCAAATAAAATTGATTCTTAGCGGCGGTTTTAAACGTGGCGGGATAGCGGCGTTTAAGCAGCTTTTTTTTAACCGCTTCAAAAGTTAATTTTTCTTCCACAGGCAGCAGCTCCCGCGGGTCCATTTGCTCCCGCTTGGCAATTTCATATACCAAGCGCACGAGTTCCCGCAATTTATTCGGGCCGATTGACGGAAGTTTTTGTTTTACTTGTTGTTCCAGTTCCGCTACGTTCATGTATGACTCTCTAAAAAATCAATATCAGTTTGCGTTAAATTTATCTTTAAGCCGGTAACGTTTTGCTGCACTTGCTCTTCTCGCCGGGCTCCACATAAAACGCATGATACTCCCGGCCTATCAAGTGCCCACGCAACAGCCACCGCCGCAGGAGGCACTTTCAATTTTCCTGCCAATTGTTTTACACGATTTACTACCGGTTGTACTTGCCGAAAAGATTCGGCCCGGTAACACTTATAAAAATAATTGCGCGCGTCTGCCCGGCGAAAATGCGGCTCTTGGCGGTACTTGGCGCTTAAAATTCCGCCGCAAAGGGTACCGTATCCTATAAAAGAAATTCCTAACTCCCGACATACCGGCAAAACCGTTTCGCCCGCGGCGCGATGCAGTAAAGAATATTCATTTTGCACGGTGGCAATGGGCCCTTCTTTATAGGCCCGACGGATTTGTTCTTCCGTTACATTACAAAGCCCCACGGCCCGAATTTTTCCCTCTTGCCGCAAGCGCAACAATTCTCCCACGGCTTCTTCCAAAGGAACCCGCGGATCCGGGTAATGAATTTGATATAAATCTAAATAATCGGTTTGCAAACGAATTAAAGAAGCTTCCAACTGGGCCCGAATCGCAGCCGGGCGCAAATCATGATCGGTCCAAGAACCGTTTTTAACAAGACCGCACTTGCTGGCTAACAAAACCTGCCCGCGCACGTCTTTCAAAACGTCTCCTAAAAACTGTTCGCTTTCACCGTTTCCATAGATAGGCGCGGTATCAACTAACTGAACACCCGCTTCCAGCGCGGTCCAAACGGCCCGACGGGCAGACGGTTTGTCTACAGGGCCCCAATCGTACCCTCCGCCAAATGCCCAAGTGCCTAATCCCATACGGGGCAAAGATAGGCGAACAGGCCTGGAGGCCGTTGTATGCTCCATTACCAAAAACCGTTATCTGCCATGAAACACCCTTCCATGGCTTTGAGGCCCGCAGTGATAGCTAAGTGATAGGCCTCTTCCGACCGGGAACCGGGTTGAAACCAGATTTCACTTACTTTGGCCTCAATACATTGTTCAACCGCGGGTACTAAGGCTACCGGCGGAATAACCATGATGGCCACATCCGGTTTCACGTTTAAGGCGCTTAAGTCGGTAAATAGTGGCTTATTGTCCACTTCGCCGCCTTTGGGGCTTATGCCGTACACCTCTAACCCCATCCGGCCCAGTGCCGTAAAAATTTTATGTCCGTATTTAGCCGGATCTTGCGAAACTCCAAAGACAACTATTTTTTTATTTTTGTACATAGTTTACGCTTGTGGCATTCCGCCAAAGCCCCCCATTGCCTGCGCCGCCATGGCCTGGCTATCACGCACGGCTTTGTTTATCACGGCTTTTAGATCTTCTGCAATTTCCGCTTCCGTAAAATTTTTTACTAAACTTTCTACTTTGACTTCCTTAATTTCTTGCGAACCGGAAATAGTAATTTCAAATAAATGACGCGGGCTATCGGCCTTAATGACCATATTATCTAATCTTTTCTTGATTTCTTCCACCTGGCTTTTGAGTTTCCATAAATCTTTTAACTGTCCCAATTTATCAAACATAGACTCCCCCTCCTCTTGCGGATTTTTTATATTGTATCTTTATAAATCGCATATCGCAAATGCTCGCACAAATACCGCCGAACAACGGATGCGTTCTCCGGCAAATAGTCGCCGGGCCGCCTGTGCATACACGGTTAATTGCGGGCGATATTTTTCTAACAAGGCCTCCGGCCCCTGCGCGGGAATTTGATCCGTTTTATAATCAATTACCCAAATGCTTCCGTCCGGTTGGCGCAGGACCGCATCCATTACTCCGCTTTCAACTAAACCGCCTGGCGTTACAAACGAAAAAGGCATTTCACTGGCCAAACACGTACTTCGTTTCAATTCGGCAAACGTTTTAGATTGGATGAAAGGCAATAAAATCTCGGCCGCTTGGCTTTCCCGGTTGGGCAAATTCGCCGCTTGCGCAACTTGATGAATCACCGCTTCTACGGAAGCAGACGGATTCGTTAAAATCAGTTGCAAAGCACGGTGGCAAACCGTCCCTACCTCGGCCCCGATTTGTTGCGCGGCGGAAAGATCCGAATTTTCTTCCCCCAAAGCACTAGGCGCCCAAACTTGTTCCTTGCGTAATCGGTCATAACACGCTTTGCGTGCTTGATACGCCCGGCGCCAAATCGGTAAATCTTGTAACGGCTCTTTGGCTAGCGGAGCTTGAACTTGGCGGTAAATAAAATGTTCCGGTTTATCATAGGTAAAGCACGAAACCGGTATTTGTATTTCATCGTTTCCCACTTGGGTACACGTTGCTTGCGGCAAAAGCCCTGCCGAAGCAAAACCGCGCGCGGCTTTTTCCGCCCCCTTGCGCCCGTCCCCCAGCAGTAACATGCGTTCTTTAGCACGCGTGAGGGCTACATATAAAATACGGGTTTCTTCACAACGCTCGTGCTTTTTTTGTTCTTCTTCTAGAAAGGCCAAATTAGCATCGCAAATTCGTCCCACCCGCAGACCGTGCATATTATATTGCCACGAAAAAATATGGTGCGCCGACGCACCGGCAGCAGCAGCTTCTTTGCGGGATAAATCAACTAAAATTACTACCGGAAAATCCAACCCCTTAGATTTATGCACCGTCATGACAGTAACCGCATCCGCTTCATCGGTATACGCGACTCCCAACTGTTGCGGGTCGTTTTCTAAAATATCCTGCACCGAAGCCAAAAACTGCCCCAATGACACAGGTGTTTGTCCGGCCGTTCCTTGGGCCAGCGATACTAATTGCCTGAGCACCGCGAAAGTCTTTTCTCCGTCATACGCACAAGCACACGCCTGGGGTAAAAAAGTATGGTCCAATATTTCATCCAAAAGTGTTTTTAACGGCAAACGGTCTACTTGCTCGGACAGCGAAAGAATCTTCACACATAACGTGCCCAAAGCAGGCGATTGGAGCCCGGCATTTAATGATAGTTTCCCCTGCTCATGCAATTGGTAAATTTCCTCATCACGTAACCCCGCTAACGGACTGCGCAAAACACCTACCAACGCTTTCGTATCGGTTGGATCTGCTAGCAAACGTAAAAAATTTAAGAAATCATTTATTTCCTGCCGGCGGAAGAAATTCTTTTCGCTATCGGTTTGGAACGGAATTCCGTGACGGCGTAACGCATTTAAATAAGGACCGGCCGTGGTAGAAGCGCGCGATAAAATAGCAATATCTTTGTAAGCCAATTTTTTCTTGTCAGCCAATACCAAATTCCCCACGTTCTGTTCAATCCAGCGGGCCATTTGCTCCGCTTCATTGTCCCTAAAATCATCCGCCGAGGCTTCCGGCCCGGCCGCCTCTACAAATAGCCAACGCACCGATTCTCCCGTCGATTTTTTGGTAGGGAAAATAGGCTCATAAGCCGGTTGGAAAGCGGTTTGCTGCACCATCGCCCGGCTGCACACCGCATTGGCCACGGCCACGATGTCGGGCGTACTGCGGAAGTTGCGACGCAAAAAACATTTTTCTCCACGTTGGCTTAAGATAAGTTGTGTAAACAATTCATATGCGGTAATATCTGCTCCGCGGAAGCGGTAAATGGATTGTTTGGGATCCCCCACTACCAACAATTTACCGGGCTGGAGTTTGACGTCTTGCCAACGGGAAGCCGAGCTACTTTTTTCTTCGGCCAAAAAGAGAAGAAGTTCCCCTTGTACAGGATCCGTGTCCTGAAATTCATCAATAAAAAGGACATCAAATTTCTCTTTTAAAACCCGGCGGACGTATAAATCTTGCTGGACTAAATTACGCGTTTTAACAATCAAATCATCAAAACTTAGGATTCCTTCGCGCATATAATCAGCCCGAATTTGTGCCGTAACTTCTTGCACGAGTTCCAACGCTTGACGGAAAACTTGTTGTTTTTCCGGCTGGACTTTAAGCGCAAACTGAAATAATGCCCGTGCTTCTTCAAAGGATTCTTCTTCCCACCCTTTCGGTAAAGAGCCGCTTAGTACCGGGGGTTCTTCCGTTACTTGGGCAAGGGGTTTGCGGCGCAAAAACGCAGCCGAACGTGCCAAAGAATCCGCCGCCCAAGCAAGCGCTTTTTCCACCTTGCGCGGCTTAGGATTTTTTACGTCCAAATACGCGGTGCTTAATTGCAAAGCACGACGGGATTTTTCTTCGCAAACAGAGGCCAACAGGGAAGCATGAGAAAAATAATCATACTGTTCTATTTTCCCGCTGCATAACTCTTGTGCAAAAGCTTTTAATTCTTCCAAAGAAATTTCCGGCAAAACCGCCTTCCACAAATCGGCCCGCAGAGCTTGTAAGCCCAATTCTTTGTCCAAAAAAGTATTCCAACGTTGGGCAAACAGGCGAGCCGCTTTGGTGCCGGAATCAATCTCGCTGTTAGGGGCCAATCCGGCTTCCAAGGGAAAAGTTTTCAAGATATCGGCACAGAAACTGTGGATTGTCCCTACACTGGCGCGGTCCAACCGGGCCAAGGCCGCCCGAGCCCGCGTTAAAATCACGTTATCCGGTACCGAAAAAGATTCCCGTAACAACGTCACTAAATCATTATCATCCGCGGAGGCTTGCTTGGTGTGAATGTCTTGTACCACCCGGTGCAGGGCCGTTACTAACCGGTTTTTGATTTCCGCAGCGGCCTTTTCCGTAAACGTCAAAGCCACAATTTTTTCCACCGGAGTACCTTGGGCCAACACAGCTAAGCAAATACGCGTAATAAGTAGCGTGGTCTTGCCGGTGCCCGCACCGGCTTCTACCACCATGTTAACACCCAAATGAGTCTGCACCTTTACACGGTCTTCTATCGTTAAATCAGGCGCCATAGCGGGCCTCCTCTACTTGCTGACTCGGCGCACTTTTGCGGGCACGCATTAAACATTTAAAACTATCTTTACGGCAAATCGTTTCGTACGGGCAATACAGGCAGGAATCAGTAGGATTTAAAAAGAATTGCCCTTTTTGCACGAGCCCGGCCAACAAGGTTAAAAACGCTTGTGCCCGCGGGCGTAATTCTTGCCATTGCGCCGGGGTCAATTCTCGGCAGTCATACGCGGGTGCAATTGATACCAAGCACGATCCCGCCGAAGAAAACCCTTTTAATTCATCCATCTTTTCGGCCGCCAGCACATATAAAAAAGGCTGAAAAAACAAATGTGTGAAAAACGTTTGGGCTAAATCTTTTGTTCCCTTACGAGAAGATTTATAATCCACCACGCGAAACTTTTTCTGTTGCGTGTCTACGTCAATGCGGTCTATAATTCCACGCAAAGTAAAGGGAAGTTCGGGCGCGGATACTTTGGCAAAAGCCTGTTCAAAATAGGCAGGGGTAAATGTACCTAATTTTTGGATATCCGCCTGTACAAACGAAACCAGCTGCTTGCGCATATCATCCAAAATTAACTTCCACACCAAAGGATAAATACCAAAGACACGGTAACTTTGCTCCGTGTAATGCCGGGCGAGGGCGCGGTCCACATATTGTGCTACGCCCGCGTCAAACAATTGATGCGTTAACCCCAACTCGTTGAGCTCACGGTATAAATCTTCCAATACGGCGTGGTAAGCCGTCCCGCGCTTGTCGGCGGATAATTCACAGCGGCTATAGGTATCTTCCTCGTCGTTCAAATCCAACACCCTGTCAAAAAAATATTTCATAGGGCATGATGCTAGCGTTTGCAGGGCCGAGGGTGAAAACCCCTTCCCTTTGACCTCGGCAAAGACCTTTTCTCCGCTGGCAATAAACCCATCAAAAGGGCCGGCCCCGCCGCTACTGCCCAGTTGGCATGCGGCTTGCAAACTATGCTCTATTTGCGGGCCGAATAATCCGGCCAAGCGGTAATTCTCAGCACAATTTTGTCCGTTTAAAATAATTGCTTGCGATAATTCCTGCGGCGTCCAAAAACGCATAGGAGCCCCCGCCAAACGTCCGGAAACGGAGCTGCCGATACGTGGTTTTTGTTCTGCTGTCCAAGCTTTGCAACAGGCACGGGCCAATTCGGCTACGTACACGGAAGGCACCCTTTCCTTGCCATCTTGCCCCCGGCAAGCGTACGACCCATATACCCGTTCGGTCGCGGCAGAGACCGCAGTAAAAAAGAGTAATTTTTCCTCGTCTATACGCTCGGCTTTTTGACTGATCCAATACCCCAGCACATCCCGCAAAACGTACCGGTAGCGGTCACTTAAAATAGGGTCTTCGGGCACTAGTTGCGGGAATATTTTTTCGTTAATACCCAAAACGAAAACCACTTTAAAACCAAGGCCGCGTGCACGTTGTATATCCGCAAACACCACCCCGTTGGGGGCCCCTTCCGTTTCGTTAACGGTGATAAAAGACAACGCGTCCACCAGCACCCGGATAAATTCTCCGCGCTTGGCTTGCGGACGGACGGCCGCATACTGCGTGAGTGAATCTAAGCACGTGCAAATTTTTTGGAAAATTTCTTTCTCTTTTCCCTGCAACACACGTTCGTCCAAATTAGCGGCTAAAAATTGGCGGGCCTGTGCACTTTTTTGTTCCCAAGGGCCCGGCTCCGCCAATGCGGACAAGTGACGGTGGCAATCTTCCAGCCAGGCTAAAAAGTCGGGATCAAAGCCTTTTGTTTGCGGAAGTAAATCCCGCCATTGGTTTAAATGCAAACTGACCAACGATTTTTCTGCCAACACCCGCCAAGCATGTTTTTTCTCCGCGCGGAAATACGGCGAAGATAAAAGGGCGAGTACGCTTTCCCGGTCAAAACCGTTATCTTCCAGTAAAAACAAATTAAAACAAAATACCCCAAGCGGAAATTGAGAAAGCGGGTAACTAAAAGAGGCATTCAAGGCAATACAATGTTGGGCAAAAATCCGGCGCACTTCATCCTGGTAAGGTTCTTGCGCACGCACTAAAACCCCAATATCGGAAAATTGATATTTTTCTTCTTCTACCAAGCGTAAAATTTCTTTGGCGGCAAAATTAACTTCGCCGGATGTATCCGCCGCCGATATAATTTCTACACCCGAAGCTTCTGCGCTTCCCTCGGCGGCAAACAAAAAAGGGGCACTTTTCCCCAACGCACCGCCTGCCTCGGCAGTTACATCCGTAGCAACGGTCGCCGCCCCCAGCCAATTGGTTTCAAAAAATTTCCGGGCAAAATGATACGCCGGAAAACGGCTATACGGGGCAAATACAACCGGTGCATAAAACGCACGGACCTGGCTAACCAGTTCCAACAAACGCCCCGTCATATCGTAGAAACCATAGAAAATAATTTTGTTAAAACCTTTTAAAAAGGCAGATTTTTCCACCTGATTGATGGCCCGCTCAAAAAGAGCTTGATACGAACGGAAACCCGGCAGTTGTGCTTCCCTCTCGGTATAGCGTTTGTAAACGCGGACAATCCACTCCAAACGATCCTGCCCTGCCGCAAAAGGATCCGGCGTAGTGGTTTGCAGTTGTTCTTCTAAAACAGCCGGGTCAGCCAAACTGTCGGCCAAATCACGCAACGAGTCTTTAAGTGCATGAATAAATCCGCGGGAAATAGGGTACCGGTTTAAACCCGGCTCGGTTAAAATTTCCCGTAGCAGAAAATCGCGCAAATGGTCTTGCGGAAAAACCGGTAACGACGGGCCGGCCTCTTCATCCAAGGTATATAACAAAGAGCTTCCCGTACAAAAATGGATATTGGCAACAGCCCCGTGCTGATGCGCCAGTTGCACACTCAACCGTTTCGCCAGCGTAGCCGAAGCACACACCACCAACCACGGCTCTAACGGGGAGCGTCGTTGCTCTTGGACGTAGCGCAAAAAAGCATTTTCCAGCGAAGCGTAAGGAGCGTAAAAAAGTTCCATGAATCCCTGATAATTAGTAAAATAAAAAAGGCTTACTTTATTATGGCATTTTTAGGCCCGGATTCAAAGTAGGATATAAAATGATAAAAACACTCGTTTTAGTTAGGCATGCCCACGCCCTTTCCCGCGCGGAAGCGCAGGTAGAAACAGATGCATTGCGGCCTCTTTCTGCCGAAGGGCAACGAAAAGCTGCGTTTACCGCCAACCGCCTAAAAAGTCTTCACTTACAGCCCGCGCGTATTTTGACCAGCCCGCTCTTGCGCGCCAAGCAAACCGCCGCCATATTGGCCCAAACGTTAGCTTGCCCGGTGGAAGAAACGGCCCAATTAAACGGCATGCAGGAAGATAATGAAGTGCGGGATTTTCTATGTGAGCAACTGGAAACTGCCGATACCTTGGTAGCGGTAGGGCATAACCCCAATATCGCCTACGTAAATCATTTGTTGTGTGGGCAAATTCATTCCTTTGTACCGGGTTCTTTTATTGTGTTACACCTGGAAAATAACAAAGCACTTCCTTCTTTTGTTTTTGGAGAATAGAAATGACTATTTTAGATGCCGTATTTTTGGGTTTACTTCAGGCGTTGGGGGAATTTTTACCTATTTCCAGCTCGGCCCATTTGGTATTATTACCCTACTTGCGCGGGCAAGAATACCAAGGGGTATCCTTTGACGTCATGCTACACGCCGCCACTTTACTGGCGGTGCTTTTATATTTTGGGAAAGATTGGTGGGTGTTAATCAAGCAAGGCCTTACCGCCCCGCGCTCGCGCCAAGGGCGTATGTTATGGTATTTAGCCGCGGCCACTATCCCCGCGGCGATAGCCGGGTTGTTCTTAGACGATTGGGCCGATACCACCTTGCGCCACCCGGTGCTGATTGCCGTTAATTTAATGGTATTTGCCCTTATCTTATGGGCCGCCGATCGGAAAGCAAACCGCGCAAAAGAGGGCGATTTTTTTGATGTATCGTTTCCAACGGTTTTCCTCATCGGTTGTGCACAAGCATTGGCCCTTATGCCCGGTGTATCGCGTAGCGGCATTACCATTACGGCCGCTTTATTTTTAGGGCTCTCGCGCAGTGTCAGCGCACGGATTTCCTTTTTACTTTCCGCCCCTATTATTGCAGGGGCCGTAGTGTTGAAAGCCAGCCAATTATCCCCCGCGGACGTAAATGGCGCGTTGGCCGCCGGATTCATCAGCGCGTTTCTCGGGGCGGTATTGGTCATTGGCGGACTCATGCGCTACATTAAAACGCACACGTTTAATGTATTTGTCATTTACCGATTACTTCTGGGTGCAGGGATTATACTTCTTTACTCCTTTCGGGGGTAGAATCTTCAACCGGTAATACGGCGGCTGGACAGCGAGTCCTAAACGGGCAAACGGCGCAACTATTTGTATTAGGCGTGTAATCTTCGGCTACGATTTTTTTACCCGTTTCAATAAAGGTATCTATCAGTTTTTGTTCGTCAAACGCTTCAAACGGCGCGCTGATTGTTTTGTCAAACGCTACAAAATAAAACGTGGCTTTACCTTGTTGCATATGCCATGCGCGGCGCGCACCCACGGCGTAAATACCCAGTTGTAACGAGTCCGTAATCGCCGCTTCCAAATCTACATCCGTGCCGGTTTTATAGTCAATTACTTCCCAGGAGCCGTCCGGGTGTTTATCAATGCGGTCAATTTTCCCGCGAAAGGTCCACTCCCCTTCCTGGAAAATAAATTCGCGCTCGGTACTGTCCACGGTGGTCTTCCGTTCGTACTCGCGCTCTTGGTACGTTTCCAACATTTTTTTGCCTTTTAAGTACCATTCCATTTGTTCGCCCGCGCTGGCATACCCGGCACCCAGCCAACAATCATCATAATATTCCAACAATTCGGACGGATCATTACTGCTGTGGTGGTATTCTTCCAACGTGCGGTGAATGGAAACCCCCAACGAAGAAGCCGGCACTAACCCCTCGCGCTTGCCGTCTACGTATTTATATTTATACGCTAGCGGACACTCGCGGTATGTTTTAATCTTAGAATAATTTAATTCGTGCGGATCATACTGCATGGGCGTTCTCTTTGGGGGCCGGCTTTTCACGCAAGAAATGTACTAAGGTATCGCCGTATTTTTCCACGCGGTAAATTTCCAACGTTTCCGGCACGGCAAATTCTTCCGTTTTGTGTGTTTGCAAAATAATAATTCCGTTGGGAGCCAACAACCGGGCTTCGGCTACGTTTTTAAGGGACGGCTCGGAAAAGGCAAGCATTTTATTGTTGATGTCCCGATACGGCGGACCCATAAAAATAATATCGTACCCTTCATTATCGCTATAAGCCAACAGATAATCCAACGGCTTTAACACGTCGCCGCGCAACACTTTGGCGCGGTCAGCAAATCCCAAATGTTCCAAATTGCGGTGGATATTTTTAATACACGCCGGTTCCCGGTCCACCATGACCGTACGCATGGCCCCGCGCGAAAGTGCCTCCAACGATACATTCCCCGTTCCGGCAAATAAATCCAACATCATGGCTCCCGGTATACGCGGCCGAATGATATCAAAAACCGATTGTTTAATCCGGTCCGAAATTGGTTTTACAGGTAGATGTTTAGATACGGAAAAGATTTTTCTTCCGCGGGCACTGCCGGCAATAATACGCATGTTTTACCTTCCTTTTATAATTGGGCGATCCCTTCTTTGATAGCAAAGCGCACCAGTTCCGTTTGCTTATGGATGCCCAATTTCTTCATAATGTTATTGCGGTGTACGTGAATCGTATTCAAAGATAAATTAAAAGTTTTGGCAATTTGTTTGCTGCTATATCCCTCGGCAATCAATTGCAGGACTTCTTTCTCTTTGGGTGTTAAACCCGAACCGTCACGCTTGCGCGAAGTTGTTTTGCCCAAGAACCCCTGTACAATATACTTGGACACCTTACTGCACAAATAAAAACGTCCGGCGTTGACTTCTTCTATGGCGTCTACAATTTCATCCGCCGCGCACACCTTAACGATAAATCCTCTGGCTCCTGCTTTGAGCGACTTTTCCACCGACATTCTATCATCATACATGCTAAGCATTACGATTTTAGCGGCCGGATTATGCTTGATGATTTGTTCTACGGCTTCTATCCCGTTCATTACCGGCATAGAAATATCCACAACATAAATATCCGTCGGGTGCGCTTTGGCATACGTTACTAACTCTTTTCCGTTTTCAATTTCGGCGGCCACTTCCATCCCTTTTCCCAAACGCTCTAATACGGCACGCACCCCCGTACGGACAATCGCGTGATCGTCAGCTAATACAATTCTTTTCATTTTAATTTTCCCCCATATACAATACACGGGCAAGACACTTCTATGTGCGTGCCCTTACCGGGCGCACTCTTGATAGAAATGGTCCCCCCTAATAATTCTACACTGTCTCGCATAGCCAGTAAACCAACATGCTCAATAGACAGCTGTTGGGCGGGCTCAAACCCAATCCCATCATCCCATACTTCTAAGCGAATGCGCGTTCCCCCCTGCTTAAGACTGACGCGGATGTGTTTAGCATGCGCATGCTTAACCGTATTGGTAAGGGCTTCTTGCACAATACGGTATAATAAAATTTTTACGTTTTCCGATAGGCAAAGTCTTTCGTCAACCGGGTCGTAATCAAACCGGTAAGGGATACGGCTCAGCTGGCTGATATTTTCCAACAAATCCCGAATGGCTCCCCCCAAACCGCCTTTATTTTCCAAGGAGGGCGGACGAAGCGAGACAATGACATTTTTGATACGCTCAATGCTGGATTTTAATTGTTCATCCAGTTGCGTTAAATCCCGCAACGCTTGCGGACGGTTCCCGCTCTTGATACTGGCCCGCACCAGACTTAAAAGAGCCGTCAGCATAACTGCACTGGAACCGACTTCATCATGGAGTGCTTTGGAAATCTCCTTTTTTTCCGTTTCCCGTGTGGCCAGTAAAATCTGGGCAAACGTACGCGGAGAAGACCAATCCCGCAAAGAATCGGACCCGATATACGGATAATAGCTCTCTGTAATGTCGCGCGAAAAGGAAAGCACACTCCCCGCGTGCCCATCCGGCCGCGGCAATGAAACGCAGGTCGTTTGATAAAGCAGTTGCTTGCGGCGGCTTTTTATGCTCCACTCGTAGTGATAAATGCCACGCTTAACGGCTTCTTCCAATGCGGCTTTATGCAATGGATTTTTTTGATATAAATTCTTTACAGGTACCCGGCCGTTTAATACTTGGCCGCATCCGGTTTCTTTATTTATCAATAATATGAAATCATACCCGCTTGCCGGTTGCTTAGTCATTTTCCCCTGTTTGGCAGCAGATTGGGCGGTATTCTGTGATGATTTTTTACCTAAAACTTTACGTACCATATTCTTTTAACCTTCGTTTACACTTACAATATATATATTTTACAATAGTTTTGCTAAAACTTACTACAAAAGGGTAAGGAAACAAACTTTACCGAGCTAGCTGAAAGTAATTTTGATATAATCTAGAGGTATGATTCGTAAAAAATTTTTATTTTCCAAGCCTGTTATTTTTACAGCCCTAACCGGGTTGTTTGTGTTCATTATTTTATCGGCTTGTTTTATGCGGTATATTTTTTCCGGCTTGCCGCCCGTTTACGAAATGGAAGAATATACGCCGTCCCTCACTACCAAGGTATACGACCGCCACAACCACCTAATTCACGAATTTTCTATTGAAAAGCGCAGCATGGTACCTTTGGAGGATATCCCCGTAGACTTGCAAAATGCGGTGGTCGCGATGGAAGACCGTAACTTTTTTAAGCATGCGGGATTTTCTTTGCGCGGTATCATACGTGCCGGGCTCTACGATTTAATTACCGGCCGCGCCAAACAAGGGGCCTCCACGCTCACGCAGCAACTCTCGCGCGGGGTATTCCTTACCCAAGAAAAAAAGCTAATTCGCAAAATCCGTGAAATCATTTTGGCTATTCAAATTGAACACCGATTTAGCAAGCAGGAAATCCTACAACTCTATTTGAATGAAATTTATTTGGGAAGCGGGGCCTATGGTGTAAAATCTGCCGCCAAGAAATATTTTGATAAAGACTTATCCGAAATTACCACCGGAGAAGCCGCCTTATTGGTAGGGTTAATTCCGGCACCGGGGCGCTACAACCCGTTTGCCAACCCGGACATGGCCCGCAACCGCCGCAATTTAGTTTTAGATGTCATGTACGAACAAGATTATATTTCCCGGGACGAACTAAAGAAAGCAAAACAAGAACCCTTGCCGGTAAGACCGCCCGCCCCCGAAAAGAAACCCGGTCAATATTTTATTGAACACATCCGCCGTATTTTGGAACCCAAGTACGGAATGGACGTATTGTGGAAAGCCGGTTTGAATATTTACACTACTTTGGATATTGAACAACAAGCTCTTGCAGAAAAAATTATGAATCAAAAACTGCAAGAATATGATGAACAGGTGGCCAAAGGGCTCGGCATAGAAATAGATCCCAATGATGCCGAGGCCGATGCTCCCTCCCAAACAGACGAAGAACAGGCCACCCCGCAAGAACGCGATTCTTATCCGCGTTTGCAGGGAGCTTTTATGGTACGGGATGTTAAAACGGGTGCCGTGCGCGTACTGGTAGGCGGACGCGAATTTGATGAAAGTAAATTCAACCGCGCCACGCAAGCCAAACGCCAGCCGGGTTCCTCCTTTAAACCTTATGTGTGGATGGCCGCTTTGCAACGCGGATACACCCCCGCCACTTTGGTAAAAGACCTTCCCACCATGTTTTATTACGACGGCCGCAACTGGCACACGTTTGATGAAAATGCCGATTTGTATTCATTAGATTTAGCTAAACAAACTTTTATTGCCGGCAAAGATTTCAACGTCTGGGTTCCGCAAAACTACGGCGGAAAAAATGATGGCTGGGTAACCCTTCGGCGCGGACTGGAAAAATCCAAAAATTTAGTTGCCGTCAACTTGATTGATGCCGTTACCCCACGCGCCGTTATCCAGGTGGCGCGCAAAGCCGGCTTAACCGCCAATTTACCCAACGTACCCGCTTTGGCCTTAGGGGTAAGTGTGGTACAAATGGACGAACACCTGGCGGCCCTTACTACTTTTGCCAACGGCGGCATTCACACGGATAATTACTACGTAGAACGGGTAGAAGATGCTAACGGCCGCATTTTAGAGCAACATATTCCCATAGAAACCTCTGCCTTTTCCCCGCAACACTCGTACTTACTCGTCAATATGATGAAAGGCGTTACGCAACGCGGGAGCGGAGCAACCGTCGCCCGGTTAGGACGCAACGTGGCCGGTAAAACCGGGACTACGCAAAGCCACCGGGACATGTGGTTTGTAGGTATGACGCCGCACACCGCGGCCGCGGCTTGGATGGGATATGATGATGATACCTCCCACGAAAATGGTGCCCGTTTCACCGGTAGTACCACGGCGCGTTGGTGGACCGAAATTATGGAACAAATTTTAAAAGAAGAACCGAATGATGATTTTGCCGTTCCGGAAGGTATTTCATTCTCTTACATCAACCCCACTACCGGCAAATTAACCATGCCCACGGACCGCAATAAATTTTTGGAAGCTTTTATCACCGGTACCGAACCGGAAAGTTTTTAACCAAACTTATCCATGGATACAAAATCAACCAATCCTCTTCCCTTTTTTTATGGGTTGCCCAACAGTGCCGCCAAGGCTTTCTTTATTTGCCGGCATTTACTTTCGTTGGAAAAACCGTTGATTTTTGTATCCTCCGAAATGGATCCGGTAGATTTTGAAGAAGCCGCCCGAGAATTTCTCCCCCCGTCGGCCACTTTGTTGAATTTTGCCGATAACGATTTGGCCCGCCTGGCCGCGCTACACCAATTGCTTCAAGCGGGAAAAACGTCCTTGCTGGTAAGTGCTTCTTATGAAAATTTAACATGCCCCTTACCCGCACGGGATGAATTTCAAACCCGTACATTTACCCTACACCGCGGGGATATAATACGCCGCCAAGAGTTATTGGACAAGCTGGAAGCTAACGGCTACGCGCGGGAAGATTATACCGAAACCCCCGGCCAATATGCGGTGCGCGGTAGTGTAGTGGATATTTTTTCCCTAACCGCTCCGCGGCCTGTGCGTTTATATTTTGCCGGGAACCGTTTGGACATGATCAGCACGTTTGATTTGGATACGCAAAACACCTTAAAGCAGGAAGATGAAATTGTTATTTTACCGCTTTGTTTCGAGCAAACCCCGGCTGTTCTGACAGATTATATTCCCAACGCTTCCTTTATATTTGATGAACCCGCGGCCGATTTTGCCCTCCGGGATTATCCGTGTCAGGCCGTATTGATTCCTTACCCGCAAGCTCAGGCACAAGATGCCGGACTAAAAGCAAATATCCCCTTTCAAACCCATATGGATTTAGTGGACCGGGAAATAGCTTCTTTCTTACAACAAGGATTTTCCGTACGCCTTTGCTGCTTGAACCGTGGGGAGTTAGACCGCATTACCGAATTGCTAGCCCCTTACCCGCACGCCGCCAAGGCCCATTTTTGCATTTCCTCATTAACGCAAGGGTTTTACAGTCCGGCAGATAAAATAGCTTTCATTACTTCTAACGAACTGCTAAACCGGCGTTATAACGTAGCCCGCGTCATTCAACATTTTGATCTGGAAAACGCCAAACGGGTGCGGTTTAAAGAATTGGAAAAAGGAGATTACGTCGTCCATCAGGAGCATGGAATCGGCCGTTACTTAGGCTTGGAAGTACTGGATAAAGAAGAAAATCCAACCGATTGCCTCATCTTGGAATACCGCCGCGGAAGCCGGTTATACGTGCCCATGTATGATTTCAAAAAAGTACAAAAGTATATTGGCGCGGGCGGCAAACGGCCCACGTTATCTGTCCTGGGCGGTTCTTCGTGGAAAGAAATAAAGAAACGCGTCAAAGAGAACGCCCAAAAAACCGCTCAAGAAATTTTAAAATTAGAAGCTAAACGCCAAGCTTCCCCCGCCCCGCAAATGCCCGGAGATACCCGCATTGAACAAGAATTTGCCGACTCTTTCCCCTATATCCTTACCCCCGGGCAACAACAAGCGATAGAAGAAACCTTACACGATTTAGATTTACCCAAACCCATGGATCGTGTGCTGGTGGGAGATGTGGGTTTCGGCAAGACGGAAGTCGCCATGCGGGCGGCGCTTAAAGCAGTTTTGTCCGGCACGCAAGTCATGATGCTGGTGCCAACTACTATTTTAGCTGCCCAACATTATAAAACATTTACCAAACGCATGGCCGGATTTCCGGTGAATATTCGTATGCTCTGCCGCTTTCAAACTCCCAAAGAACAACACGCCGTGATAGATGAACTGAAAAACGGCGTATGCGATATTGTAATCGGTACCCACCGCTTGATGAGTAAAGATATTACTTTTAAAGAGTTGGGCTTAGTTATTATTGATGAAGAACATCGCTTCGGAGTGAGACAAAAAGAAAAAATACGCGCCAAATGCAGCGGCGTACACTCTTTAATGTTGAGTGCCACGCCCATTCCGCGCACGTTGAACCAGTCCTTATCTGCCTTACGCGATATTTCCCTTATTGATACGCCGCCGCGCGGACGCACCCCTATCAAAACGGTAGTTACCCCCTGGAATGAGGAACTGGCCGCAGCTGCTATTTCGCAAGAACTCGCCCGCGGAGGGCAAGTATATTACGTCTACAACAGCGTACAAAGCATGCAAGCCCGTTTAGCCATCTTACAAAAAATGGTTCCGCAAGCCCGTATTTGTATAGCGCACGGGCAAATGAAAGAAAAGGAACTGGAACAAACACTATGGGATTTTAACGGCGGCAAATATGATGTATTGCTCGCCTCTACGATTATTGAATCTGGTATTGATATTACCAATGCCAACACACTCATTGTAGAGAATGCCCAAAATTTTGGACTTGCCCAACTGTATCAGTTGCGCGGAAGAATCGGCCGCGGAGATTGCAAAGCCTACTGCTATTTATTCCACCCCGATTGGTTATTTAAACAAACAACCCCCGAGGAAGATAACTTCGCCGATTTAGCCGCCGTTCGCTGGAACCCCACCGCCCAAAAAGATCCCACCCAAGAGGCCAAACAACGTTTAGCCGCACTCATGGAATTTGGCGAACTGGGAAGCGGATTTCGCTTAGCTTTGCGTGATATGGAAATACGCGGTGCCGGTGAACTCTTGGGAGTAAAACAACATGGTTATGTAAATGAAGTGGGCCTGAGTTTGTATTGCGATTTAGTAGCCGCGGAGGTAAAAAAACTCCGCGGGCAACTTTCGCAACAAACCTTACGCGCCACCATCAGCTTGCCTTTGCCCGCCTACATTCCGCCGGATTACTTGCCCGACGAAGCCGAACGATTGAAATATTACAAAGCCCTCATGAGTGCAGACGAAGCCAAAACGAAAGAATTGCTGGCCAAACTAACGGATTTGTGTGGCTATATTCCGGCCGAAATTACGAATTTAACGGAATTGTTTGCCTTATCCACCCGCGCCGGAGCGTTACATATATATCATTTGGATTTTATAGACGAACGTTTGGAACTGTTGTTTGACCGCCGTTTTAAAATGCCCCCCAGCTTCCCGGCCGAATTATTAAACCGCTTCGGGGCCCAACGGGTAGCATTTACTAAGTCAAAAAACGGAGACGGTTTACGCATTCAACCGGGCAAAAACCAACCCCCCTTATCTTTTGCAAAAGAGGTTTGCGGCTTTTTAGAAAAAATACTTTCCGTTCAAAAATGATATAGTGTATATAATGAAGAAGATTTCACTTTGTTTAGTTTGTATCTTAGGGGTGTGGGGTTGTCAAAAATCTACCCCGGTGGATTTTGCTGAGCCGAACTGGCCGGACAAACCGACCGTAACCGAAGAAGATTTCCAAGCGCATATAAAGCTGCTTTCCAAACAAGACGCCGAATTCGCCGCTACACCGATCGGCCGGCAAAACCTGTTGCAAGTAATCACGCGGGAAAAACTGATCTTGGCCGATGCCCTGGCACACGGGCTTCACCAAACGGCTGATTTTAATACCCTGGCTACCGATAAACACAAACAACTGGCTGAGATTTACCAAGCTTATTTGTTCCAAACCTTGGAAGATTTGTGGTATCAAAAACAACAGCAGTCTTTGCAAATATCCGATAAAGAAATTGAAGACTACTACAAACGCTATCCGTATGAAATGACGGTCAAACAAATCATTGTGGGAAATGCCGAAATTGCCGATCAAGTACTGCGCACCCTAAAACATTCCCCCGGCCGCTGGCGGGAAATGGAACGTCAATATAGCGTCGCTCCGGAAGCAATCCGCGCCCAGGGTGTTACGTTCATGCCCGGCGAATTCCTACCGGAAATCGAAGTTATCGCGGCCAATTCCGGCTCCGGAAGCGTGCAAGGATTTATCAAAACCGCACTCGGATTTCATATAATAATGAAAACAGGAGAAAAGCGTCTCTCCAAAAAAGACGCTGAGCCACGCATTCGCGCGGTATTAGAAAATAAAAAGCTGGACCAAATACTAGAATCTTTGCAAAACAAATACGAGGTTACAATTGATGATGAAAATGAATAAATGGTTAGTAGCTGTTTCTTTGATTGCCGCACTTGGATTAAGTGCTAACGGTAAAGTTATGGAAAGCTCCGTAGCTACCGTAAATGGCCGCCCGGTATTAGCCTCAGAATATGACTCGCTCTTAGACGGAGTTGTGGAACAATATCAGGCTGCCGCGCCTCAATTTTTGGAACAACCTTATGCCAAAGATATCTTGGGTAAGGAAGTGCTTAAAGAGCTCATTTCCAAGGAACTTTTATATCAAGCTGCCGACGAAGCCAAGGTGCAGGTAAAAGATTCCGAAATAGACAGCGGTATCAACGAAATCAAATCCCGTTTTATTGTAGATGAAAAAACCGGCAAAGAGGATCCGGCCGGCGCCGATAAACGCTTTACCGAAGCGCTAAAAAAACAAGGCTTAACCTTAAAACGCTACAAAGAAAAAATCAAAAAAGATATTGCTGTACGCAAACTCATGGAAGAAAAAATCAAAGAGAGCGTGAAACCCGTTGAAGAAGCTGACGCCAAAGCTCTCTATGAAAATGTAGAAGCGGTCATGAAAAACAATACTAAAAAAATAAAAGCTATTGAGAAAGAAGACCCCATGAAACTGCGCGAAGCACAACTCATCGCTGCCAAGCTCAAACAACTCACAGCCGAGCAAGTCCGCATCGGGCACATCTATTTGGCCGCTACCAAAGATATGAAACCCGAAGAGGTTAAGAAAAAAGAAGATTTGGCCAAACAAATTAAAAAAGAATTAGATGAAGGCTTGGATTTTTCTGCCGCGGTACAAAAGTATACCGAGGATAAAGCGTCCTTGGCCGGCGGTGGTGACATGATTTTAATTAAAGGCATCGCCCCTAAAGGAATTGACGAAAAAGCTTTCTCTCTTTCCGTCGGTAAAGTCAGCGCGCCTATCAAAACGGAATTAGGTTATCACATCATTAAAATCAAAGAAAAACGCGCCGAAAAAACGATTACTTTTCAGGATGTGGCACAAGATCTGGGCCAATACCTAGCCCAACAACGCATCCAAGCGGCTATGGCACAATATATTGAATCGCTTTATTCCAAAGCCGATGTTAAAGTAACCAAGACGTTTGAATCGGATAAATTGATAGAAGAAGCCGCCGCTAAACAAGCCGCACAACAAGAAAGCAAACCGGCTTCCAAATAATAGTTTTCCTACACAAAAAGGGAATTCCAAGCGAATTCCCTTTTTTTATGAGAGGCAAAAATCACATGAAGCCTATCGTCCTTATTACAGCCGGTGATCCTTTAGGCATCGGGCCTGAAATTACCGTGAAAGCCCTGTCCGATCCGCGCGTTAAGAAAGCTTGCCGCGCAGTGGTTATTGCGGAACCGACCTCTCTAATTAAAGCCGGGTTCACCGCTTCTTTGGCAGATTTAATCGCCCTTGAATTACCTTCGAGGCTCCCGGTCCGCCACGTTCCCAGCCGGATAGGAGGCCTTTTGTCTTTCCGGGCCGCAAAACTGGGGATTAAAATGGCGTTGCAAAAGAATACCCCTCTTGTTACGGCACCCATTTCCAAGCAGAGTTGGACACTTGCCCAAGTGCCTTTTACCGGCCACACCGAGCTTTTACGCGCGGCAACTCGGTGCAAAGAGGGGCTTATGATGTTCGTAAGTGGGAATTTGCGTTGCGCACTAGCAACCGAACATTTTGCGCTCGCGCACCTGCCTCTAACCCAAAAGCTCGTGGAAGAAAAAGCAATCCACTTTGTCTCCGCTCTTAAAAAAAGCGGAATCAAAAAACCGAAAATTGCGCTCTGTGCCGTCAATCCACATGCAAGTGATAACGGCAAATTTGGGGATGAAGAAAATAAAATTTTATTGCCTTCCCTTAAACACTTACGCCGAAAAGGCTACGCTATAAAAGGCCCGCTGCCTTCAGATAGTGCCTGGATATCCCATATCCGGGGCACGTATGATGGCTTGCTGTGCATGTATCATGACCAAGCCCTACTGGGTCTAAAATTAGCCGCCCGACACCCCATTGTACACATAACCGCCGGGCTTCCGTTTATACGCACCTCCCCCGCGCATGGGACTGCCTTTGATATTGCCGGACAAAACAAAGCGGACCCGGAAAGCATGATTGCGGCTATTTTATTTGCAGCCCAAAAATAATCCCGTTTACATTTTACATTCGGTTTCATGATCCCATTGGGCACGTACGAATTTGATATAATAATAGTATGAGCTATCTGCTGCATTTGGAAGAAGTTGATTCCACCAATACGTACCTCAAAATCCGGCAGGGCTCATTGCCTCATGGTACGGTTGTATATGCGGACCGCCAAACCGCCGGGCGCGGGAGATACTCGCGCAAGTGGATATCCGACGAGGGCGGGCTTTATTTTTCTGTTCTTTTAAAAACGATACAAGATTCTTTTTCACCAAACTTAACCCAACTCATGGCACTTAGCATTTGCTATGCGTTGGAAAAGTTGGGGTTGTCTCCCGCCCTTAAATGGCCCAATGATGTACAAATTAACGGCCAAAAAATCAGTGGAATTTTGAGTGAAGCCGTCCTGGAAAAAAACAGGTTACAAGCCGTCGTGTTAGGCGTAGGAATCAACCTACACCAAAAAAATTTAGAACACGTCGGGCAACCTGCTACTTCCTTGCAATTGCTCGGAGTGCATACGGATCGCGATACGCTATTAAACAGCGTCCTGCATTTTTTCTGGCAAGGGTATCCCGACTTATGTGAAAAAGGATTTGAATCCATCCGCAAAGATTATACACAACGCTTTGCGGCGTTAGATAAACAAGTTTCCGTTCAACACGGAGAAAAAACGATTTCAGGCCGGGTGCAAGGGGTTTCCCCGCGCGGGGCGCTTCTGTTACAAACTGCCCAAGGCCTTCAAGAAATATATATAGGAGATTTACAAGCATGAATGCAGAAAGTTTGTTTTTGCAATCGCTCAACATTACCGCTATCGGTATGTTGATTGTATTTTCGTTTCTGATTCTTTTAATCGGAATGATGAAAATATTGGAGGTTTTAGTAGCCTGGATGGACAAACATTTTCCTTCCGCCCAACCGGCTGCCGAAGGGGCTGACAATACGCTCTTGGCCGTAGCCATTGCCGCTGCCAAAAAATTTCAAGGTAAATAATTTAAAAGAGGAACTATATGAAAAAAATTAACTTTATGCTTACTGCGTTTCGCGATGGATTTCAATCCGTCTATGGAGCGCGTGTACTAACCAAAGATTTTATGCCCGCGGTAGAAGCCGCCCGCCACGCCGGTATTACCCACATGGAGTTTGGCGGCGGGGCGCGTTTTCAGGCATTATTTTTCTACTGCAACGAAAATGCTTTTGATATGATGGATACCTTCCGCAAAACTGCCGGACCGGATGCGAACTTACAAACCTTGGCCCGCGGCGTAAACGTAGTAGGGTTGGATAGCCAATCTTCCGACGTCATTAAAGCCCACGCGCAATTATTCAAAAAACACGGCACCACCACCATTCGCAACTTTGATGCACTCAACGACGTAAACAACTTAATCTATTCCGGCCAATGTATCCACGATGCCGGGCTCAAACACGAAATCTGCGTAACCATGATGTCTTTGGCTCCGGGTTGGGACACCACCGGCAAGATCCACACCGCCGCTTTCTATGAAAAAGTGCTCAAAGATATTTTGAAATCCGGCGTTCCGTTTGACTCGGTATGTTTCAAAGATGCTTCCGGTACTTCCACTCCGCATACAGTAGGTGAAACCATTGCCATGGCCCGCCGCGTATTGCCGGCCGGTACTAAAATTGTTTTCCACACGCACGAAACAGCCGGAAACTCTATCGCTTGCTGTTTGGAAGCCATTAAAGCCGGTGCGGATTCCTTGGACCTGTCCATGAAACCTGTTTCCGGCGGCACCTGCCAGCCCGATATTTTAACCATGTGGCACGCCTTGCGCGGCACCGAATATACCTTGGATATTGATCCAAAGAAAATCCAAGAGGCTGAAAATGTCTTTCAAGAATGTATGGCTAAATACTTCTTACCGCCCGAAGCTACCAAGGTCAACCCGATTATTCCGTTCTCTCCGTTGCCCGGCGGTGCCTTAACAGCCAACACGCAAATGATGCGCGACAACGGCACCTTTGATAAATTCCCCGAAGTAGTAAAAGCCATGGGAGAATGCGTGAAGCTTGGCGGATTCGGCACTTCTGTAACTCCGGTTTCACAATTCTATTTCCAACAAGCCTATTCCAATGTAATGTTTGGCCCGTGGAAGAAAATTACCGAAGGATACGGCAAAATGGTACTTGGCTACTTCGGCAAAACCCCGGTAAAAGCAGATCCGGAAATTGTCAAAATTGCCAGCGAACAATTGAAACGCGAGCCCACTACCAAAACGCCGCTTGAAATCAACGACGCCGATCCGAAAAAAGGCTTAAAAGTAGCGGAGGCTAAACTCAAAGAAGCGGGTTTACCCATTACGGATGAAAACAAATTCATCATTGCTACTTGTGCCGATAAAGGACTTATGTACCTAAAAGGCGAAGCCAAAGTAAACGGTATCCGCTGGGCCGCTGATGTTAAACCCGCTACGAAGCAGGACGGTCCGGTCAGCGTAACTGTGGAAGGTAAAACATATACCGTTTCGTTTGAAAACGATACTACCGCGGTGGTAAACGGCAAGCGCTATACCGTCGGAACGGGTGTAACCCAAGCGACAACGGCAGCCAAGCCGACTGCGGGCGGCGCAGGGGCAACCGTAAATGCCCCGGTACCGGGTGCGGTACTCCGCTTCTCTGTTAAAGAAGGCGATAACGTAGCCGAGGGGCAGGAAATTCTCGTTATGGAAGCCATGAAAATGGAAACTCCGGTAGCGGCAACTGCTGCCGGAACGGTACACTTTGTTGTCAAACAAGGCGACCAAGTACAAACCGGCCACGCCTTGGCGGAAATTAAATAAGGGGAAACACCATGGATTTTGCACAAGCATTTAATCAAATTTGGCAAACTACAGGTATATACTCCATTACGTGGCAACAACTTGCCATGATTGCGGTGTGTTGTTTCCTGTTGTGGCTCGGTATTAAAAAGCAGTTTGAGCCGCTTTTGTTGGTGCCGATTGCCTTTGGCGGTTTACTGGCCAACATTCCTATGCCGGTAGGTGAGGAAATTGCCGGACCAAACGGTTTTTTGGGCATTGTATTTAACGCCGGGATTAACACCGGGTTATTTCCGTTGTTCATCTTTATGGCGGTAGGAGCCATGACGGACTTTGGGCCGCTAATTGCCAACCCGAAAATGGCCCTGTTGGGCGGAGCCGCGCAGTTTGGCATTTTCGCTACGCTCATCGGAGCAATTGGTTTATCTTACGTCCATGTGGGCGGAGACCAACTATTCGCATTTGGTTTAAAAGAAGCGGCTTCTATCGGTATCATCGGCGGAGCGGACGGCCCGACGTCTATTTATTTGACTTCGCGCCTGGCACCCGATTTGTTAGGTGCGATTGCCGTGGCCGCCTATTCTTACATGGCACTCGTACCGATTATCCAACCGCCCATTATGAAACTGTTGACGACCGACGAAGAGCGTAAAATCCGCATGACGCAACTTCGCCCGGTATCCAAGCGTGAGAAAATTTTATTCCCGCTAGTCATTCTACTCTTATGCGCGTTCTTGTTACCTTCCGCCGCGCCGTTAATCGGGTGTTTGACATTTGGAAACTTGGTAAAAGAGTCCGGTGTCGCCGAACGCTTAAGCAAAACTTTGCAAAACGAATTTTGCAATATCGTTACTATTTTGCTCGGCTTATCCGTAGGTTCCAAATTACAAGCAGACCACTTTTTAGTTACCGAAACCCTGGGCATTTTGGTACTGGGCATTATTGCCTTCTCTATTGCCACCGCGTCGGGTGTGTTACTTGCTAAACTGATGAACGCATTTAGCAAAACCAAAATCAACCCGCTTATCGGTTCTGCGGGCGTATCTGCCGTACCGATGGCCGCTCGCGTGTCTAACAAAGTGGGCTTGGAGTATGACAAGCAAAACTACCTGCTCATGCACGCCATGGGCCCGAACGTAGCGGGCGTAATCGGCAGTGCGGTGGCAGCCGGTATCTTGCTAGCACTATTGAAATAAAATTTTACCTAACACATACGGGGGAAAAGCCAATGCTTTTCCCCCGTATTTTTGTAATACAACACACTTGAATTTATAGTGGGTAATAATTTGTTCCGTCCAACGGATGTTTTACGGGTTCTTTCCCGCTTATTTCTTTACAAAGCGCATCTTCTTCCTCATGCTTCGTACTCCATGACACTTTGTCGTGAACAGCAGAACAATAAACATGGTCTCTAAACGAGTGAGAGAGAGCATCCCCTATCTGCAGTACAATTTTCCCATCTACTGTACAGAATACGGATTTTGTTGTTGCAACACAACCCCAGTTATGATTTTTACAACTGGTAGAATTGCCACACGGAACTTCTTTTCTATGTAAAATATCATTATGTACCCAATGGCTTGGCCAATGAACCCCTAAATCAGCCCCATCCGGGAAAGATACACAAATGCCTTTCTCTCCAACACTCTTACAATAGTTTCCATGTGTTTTATACCAATTTTCTTGTGCTTCAATCCATTGTTGCATGATCGGGGTTATTCTTTTTACTTGCCATTTTAACAACATTGATTTCCCCTGGGGCGTACTCACAACTGCTTTAACTATCAAACCAATAACTATTACAACTAATAAGAACTTAAAAAACGAAAAGCCACTATTATTTTTCATCTCAGTATCCTCCGTTTGGATTATATCATTTTCTGCAAGCACAAAATAAGTTTTATGATAAATAAAAACCCCCGGGAAGTCCCGGGGGTTTTATTATTTACATCTATTACTTTTAAAATAAATTACATATATCAAACGCCCAACGTCTAAAAACATTGATTTGTTTATTTGAATAAGGATCCTCTACCAAGGTTTCCTTTACTTTTTTGAACCGGGCAGCTTCGTCTTGGTATACAAAACGGATAATCTTTCCGTGCCCTCCGGACGAAGAAGCAACCAAACGTTGGATAATAAACTTGGGATCAGGGTCTTCCCGCGTTCCCGGTTCTTCCCACATGATAACCTGACCGCCACCGCAATATAATCCTCCGCCACCTACCAATCCGGCAGCTTCAATTTTCTTTACCAAAGTTGATGCCAAAGAATTTAAGAATTGATCATTAAATTTAGTCCCGCTCTGGATATCAAACCATTTATGCGTATTGTCAAAGGTTTTTCCTTCCGGCACGTACGTTCTAAGCATATAATAAGAGGCTCCCGCTCGGTCCTCGGAGTTGGCTATTTCCAAGGGCACGGCATCCAGTAGCGCGGCATCCGCCAGCTCATTTTCAAGCACATATCTTTCTCCATCAAAAGAAAAAGAAGGAGCCGCAAACCCCACGGCCGCATAAAATAATAAAAATATTCCCGACAAAACAATGATTTTTTTCATAACGTTCCCCAATAAAAAATCTAATACTCTTATTATATAATAAATAGTTATTTTTTCAAGTTAGTTGGATCTGCGTTGGAACAATACTTGCTTAGTGTACACTTTTCACATAATGGCTTGCGCGCGGGGCAAATACTGCGTCCGTGCAAAATAAGTGCTATTGCCACCCACCCCCAATACTTATACAGAATAAGTTTTGTCAGATCTTTTTCCACTTTGATGGGAAAAGTAATCACCCAACATGACATCGGCCGTTTTGCGTATCCTCTGTCCCTTGACGTGATTGCCACCACGCCCATACGGGGCACTTGCCCACGCAATACGGCTCAAATTTGAAAAAATCATATAATCATCTACAAAGTTAGTTTACGGTTCGTAAGTTTTGTAATTCGCAAAAATTCGCTCTTTACGAGCGGATTTTTTTGTTATAATGAATTTACAATTTAATTCTGTTTTTGGAACCGTATGCAGAATGCGGTGGACTGGCGAACAGCCGGTACAAGCAGACTCCAAAAGCAGTCGTTATCAAGCACAAAATAAACGGCTTAATTACCCGATTGTTTTGTGCTGAATGTTTGCCGTTCTTCGGAACGGCAAACTACGGCTGTTGTTTTGGGCTCCGTCTGCTTGACCCAAGATGATGGCCGTTTTTTTATGGCTCATGGCAGGTCTGGTTTGTAAAGGAGTAATTATGAAACAAGGTTTTACTCTCATTGAGTTATTAGTTGTCGTTTTAATTATTGGCATTCTGGCGACGGTGGCACTGCCACAATACCAAAAGGTAGTAGAAAAATCAAAAGCCACTCAAGCATTGTCTGTGCTTAAATCTATTCAAGCTGCGCAACAAATGTATTATTTGAGTAACGGGCAAATGCCTTCTTCCTTCTCGGATTTAGATATAGAACTAAACTGGGACGGAAACACGACTTGGTTATGGGCACAAGCAGATGCCGCACTGGATACTCGCTCTAATAAGGAGTGGTCCTTACAACTTACTTCCTCAGGAATATATATGGGCAGAATTTCCGGAGATTATAAGGGGGCAGGATTTATTTTATACACCTTAAATCACAGAAACATGCCTCCTAACAGATTAATTTGCGCTGAACGGCGGTATGCCGGGCTCACTTTTTCAAAAACAAAGGGGGATTATTGTGAGAAATTATATCACGCAAAACCAATCAGCAATTCAGGAACCGATGCTATTTACGCCTATTATATGCCTTAAACTATTTCACACTGCCCTTAGCGCAAAACTTGGCTAGTGTGCATTGAGCACACAACGGTTTACGGGCGGGGCAAATACTGCGTCCGTGCAAAATAAGCGCTATTGCCACCCACCCCCAATACTTATACGGAATAAGTTTTGTCAGATCTTTTTCCACTTTAACGGGATCTGTTTGTTTGGTTAGCCCCAGCCGAAACGCCAAGCGCTTGACGTGTGTATCCACCACAATACCCGCGGGTTTTTTGAAATAATCGCCCAGCATTACGTTAGCCGTCTTACGCGCCACACCGCGCAAGGTAAGTAAATCGTCCATATTCTGCGGCACTTCGCCACCGTATACTTCGCAAAGACGTTTAGACATTTCTATTAAACTAAGTGCCTTGCTGTGGTAAAACCCGGCCGAATGGATAATTTTTTCCACATCTTTAATGTTGGCTTTGGCTAAATCGTAAACCGTCGGATATTTTTTAAACAAATGCGGGGTAATGGTGTTCACGCGGGCGTCGGTACACTGAGCCGATAAGATAACGGCACACAGCAATTCCCATGCACTTTTATGGTGTAGCGGGATAATGTGTTTAGGATAGAGCCGTTTCAATTCTTTTAAAAACGGCTCTACGGGAAAATCTTTTTTAACCACGTGGCACCCCTTTGCTTAATAGGTAGCCAGCAAATAAGAAAAATAAATTAATTAGAATAATAGCTGCACCGGACGGAATATTAAAAATGAAAGAAATATAAATGCCTATCCATACGCTCAGCACGCCAAATCCGGCTGCTAACCATAGCACTTGTTTAAACGTACGCGAAATGAGTAGCGCGGTAACAGGTGGGATAATAATAAGTGCAGAAATTAGAAAAATACCTACTACTTTAAACGATAACACCACCGCCACCGAAGTTACCAACACAAGGCCCGTATCTACTATCCGCACCGGCACCCCACGCGTGCAGGCAAAAGACTCATCAAAACAAGTAGCCACCAACAAACGGTAGAATAGAAAAATTCCCCCTGCCACTATTAGAAGTAAGAGGGCGCAAAGTATGGTTTCCCCGCGGGTAACCGTCAAAATACTACCAAACAGATACCCGAGCAAATCGGTATTAAATCCACCGGCCAAAGCCGTCAGCAAAAGCCCTACCGACAACCCCGCCGCACTAATGATACCAATGGCGGCATCTCCGTAAATTTTAAATTTTTTGGCAAGCTTCATAATCCCCAATGAAGCGACTGCCACGACCGGAATAGACATATACACCGGGCTGGTAGACGTTAATAACGCAACCGCCACCCCGGTCAAACACACGTGGCTCATGCCGTCCCCAATTAAAGAGAGTCTTTTAAGAACCAAAAACACGCCCAATAGCGCACACGCGGCCGCCACCAGACTCCCGGCCAAAAGCCCCCGTTGCACAAAACCATAGCTTAAAAATTCAACCATGATGGCACTCCTTGCACGATGCCCCCAACGGACAATGCCCGTGCTGATTATGCAAGTGATCAATTGTGTGTTGGGCGAACGGACCGAGTTGCTTGGCTACTGCCGGCGAATGGCAAAATTCTTCCCGGGTACCAAAAAATACTAATTTTTTATCCACATACATAAATTTGGAAATGTGTTTACCGACTTCGCCTGTATCGTGTGTAATTAGTAAAATAGTAGTGTGATATTTGGTATTGAGCTGTGCCAGTAAATCAAAAAACATCTCCCGGGATTCAACATCCAAAGCCGTAGAGGGCTCATCTAAAATTAACAGTTCCGGTTTACTCACCAACGCCCGCGCCAACAAAACACGTTGTTGTTGCCCGATAGACAGATCATTAAAAATACGTCCAGCATATTGGCGGGTGCGCGTTTGGCGCATGGCCGCATACACTTCTTTTAATTCGTTGCGGCCCACACGGGCGCCGCGTCCCGGCAATCCCATCAGAACCACTTCTTCAGCCGCGATTGGAAAGCGGCTTTGCGCCACCGGACTCTTCTGCGCCAAATAGCCGATCTTATTCCAATCTGTAAATTTTTCAAGGGCGGTGCCGAACAGTTGAATTTCTCCGCGCCCTTTTTCCAAGCCGAGAAGCACTTTAAGTAGGGTGGTCTTTCCCCCACCGTTCGGGCCGATAAGCCCAATATAATCCCCCGCCTCTACGGTAAAGGAAATATTCTCCAGTACCGGCATTCGCACGTAGGCAAAACTGATATTTTTAGCAGTGATTACGACCGGCATACTAGTCCTTGTTTTAAACTTTTCAAATTACGTTGCATCAATTGGGCATAAGTAACCGCAGAATCAAAATCGGTTTTTGATACGTGTTCTATTGTATACAACGGCAACATTTCAGCTCCGGTTTCGGTAGCTACTGCTTCTGCCAGCCGCGGAGAAACCGCTTCTTCCGTAAATAACGTCTTTACTTGTTTTGCCCGGATATGCTTGACCAGATCCGCTAATTTATGTGCGGAATGTTCCCCGTCGTGAGAAGTCCCCGCCAAAGCGGTAATAGACAAATGGTAACGTTTCGCCAACGCCCCAAACGCTAAATGGCCGATATGTACGATTTCCCGATGCTGACAAGTAACCAAACTGTTGGCGAAATCACGGTCTAAAACGGCAATTTCTGTTTCAAAACCGGCTAAATTGGCCCGGTAATCCGTCGCATGGGCCGGGTCTATCTCTGCCAACAGGGCTTCTATCCGACGGGCCATATCTATGACCTGCCCAAAATCCATCCATACATGGGGATCCTCTCCCACCGGTAATTCAGCCGCCAGTTCCACTACACGGGTATTTTGTCCGGCAGCACCTAACACATCCCGTGCCCACGGCTCCAAACGGTTTGACACGTACACAAACGCGGCCGCACGGTGTACTTGCACCAGACTGCCCGGGGAAGGCTCAAAAGCATGTGGTTCCGCGTTGGGAGGCAACAGCATTTCTATATTTAATTGCCCTCCGCTCAGTTGTTTGGCTAACGTATACGGGACATAACTTGATACTACAATTTGCGGTTGTGAAACCGTCGGATTTTTAACTTTTTTCCCATAGTAAAAACCGAGAATAATTAAAACAATTAACACAAGCGGGAATAACATTTTTTTCATATATGTATATTATACGATTTCAGCCCCGCGTGTGCGACAACAATCCGCTAAAATTATATAATGAACATAAACAAGGAGAAAACAACATGAGTTACGTATTAGCCATCAGCTTGGCTCTGTGCTGGGGAACTGCTTTTTTATTTTCTAAAAATATTGTAGATGTACTCCCTCCCTATTGGGGAACTTTTTTTCGGGTGTTGGCCGGGCTTGTGTTTTTTGCCATTTTCTTTGGCGTGCGCCGCGATAGTTTAAAGTGCCCTCTGCGTGAATTATGGCGTCCGGCAGTGATTGGTTTTCTGCTCATTTTGTTTCCGTTCGCGGCCTTATCGTGGGGGATTCAACATACAGTACCCACGGTAGCCGGTATCTTTAATGGCACCGTACCGATGTGGAGTTTTATTGCCGGGGCTATCTTGCTGCATGGAGAAGACCGCTTTACTTGGCGCCGGGCCGCCGGGGTACTAATCGGCTTGGCCGGACTACTGGTTATTATGCGGCCGCAATGGCAAACTGCCTTACACGTTCCGGCAGGGAAAATGGCTCTCTGTGGCTACGGGGCTTTACTGGCCATGGCGCTTTCTTACGGTCTGGGGAACGTGCTAACCAAAAAAATTATGGTAGATAACCACTCCGTTTCTTGGCAAGCCAATACCTTTTACCAATATTTATTAGCGGCCATTGCATTGCTGGGGCTTTCATTCGCGTTGGAGCCCACCCCCTCTTGGCACGTGTTTAACACCAAAGTAGTCGTATCCATTATTTGTGCCGGGGTGCTTTCTTCTGCGGTGGCTTTTTTAATTATGATAGCTCTTTTAAGACGTTGGGGGGCCACGCGTATGTCTTCCGTTACTTATTTTTCCCCGGTTATTGCCATGGCAACCGATATGATTTTCCGTTCCCGTATGCCACACGGTGCGGAAATAGTGGGTTTGGCCCTCATTTTTATAAGTCTGTGGCTCATCCAAAAGAAGGTACAAAGTTGAGTCTTTCCCCTTTCAATCTGCCCGGGTAATCGGCCCGGGCTTTTTTAATCTTCCAAAAGGGTTAGAAAACCCAACGAACTCTGCAAAAAATGGTAAAATATAATAGATAAATTGTGCATTTGGGAATTTTAAAAGGGTGAGGTTTGAAATTATGGAGAAAAATTTATCTTCGGGATCGTTGGTACGGCACATCGTAAAAGATGTACAGGCCGAAGCGGACATCCCCGCGGGTTACGGCAAAACAGAGAGTTTTTTGCTGCCTAAAGATCCGGCGTGGCTGTTCCTGTTTTGGGAAATTACTGCCGGTACTTTGGATTATATTAAAAGCCAATACGGCGCGGAAACTTTGCGCCAAGCACGTACGGTTATCCGTTTACACGATATCACAGGTGTTAAATTGTTTGACGGGAACAATTCCGTTTGTTACTACGATATGCCGGTCATCTTTGAAGCCAAAAGCTGGTATATCAATGCGCCGCAATCCGGCCGGGAATACGTGGCCGATTTGGGCTACTTAACCGCGGACGGACGGTTTATCCTCGTTTCGCGCAGCAATGCTACCAGCTTGCCGCCCGGCAAAATATCCGATATCATTGACGATAAATGGATGATTGTGGAGGGTGATTTCCAAAAGCTCTTAAAGCTCTCCGGGGCTGACTACATCGGTTTAGGCGCCAGCGAACGGATGCAAATTGTCGGCCAACGCTGGAAACTGACCGAACTGACTCCGTCCGGAGCCCCCAGCTCGTGGTCCTCTTTTGCCTTGCATTTGGATAAGGTACAAGAAGATGAAGATATTTGGCTCAAAGCCGATTGTGAAATCATCATCTACGGTTCCGCTTCCAAAAATGCCATCGTCACCATTAACGGCAAAGAAATTGAACTTAAAGAAGGGAAATTCTCCATCCGCCAACATCTGCCCGCCGGCAGCGTGGTGGATTTGCCTATTCACGCGCGCAACGCCAAAGGCGATAAAACGCGCCACATTAACATCAAAGCTCTGCGCGAGCAAGGAAAGTAACCATGGGACAAGAGAAAGGTTATTTAGCGCTTGTACTGCATGCACATTTGCCCTTCATTAAACACCCGGAATACCCGGATTTCTTAGAAGAAGATTGGTTTTATGAAGCTATGGTGGAAACCTATATTCCGCTGCTGAACGTGTTTGAAAATTTAACAGCGGAAGGAACCGATTTCCGCCTTACCATGACGCTTACCCCCCCGCTTTGCAACATGATGGAAGATCCGCTACTCATTGAGCGTTTCCGTCATTACCTAAACAAACGGGTAGAGCTTTCCGGTCGGGAATTAGACAGAACCCGCGGGACAGAATTTGAAAACGTCGCCCGCATGTATTTTGATAAATTCCGCCGTTACCAAGATTTATTTGAAAACCGCTATCACGGGCACGTCTTGCAAGGTTTCAAAAAATTCCAAGACATGGGCAAGTTGGAAATCATTACTTGTTGTGCCACACACGGCTATTTGCCGTTGATGGTACATAAAGAAAGTGTAAATGCCCAAATCAAAATCGCCGCTAATGATTATCGCCGCCGCTTTGGCCGCGGTCCGCGCGGCATTTGGTTGGCCGAATGTGCCTACAACCCCGGAGATGATAAATTCTTACGGGAAGAAGGCATCCGTTTTTTCTTTACCGAAGCTCACGGCATTTTACACGGAACTCCGCGCCCGAAATACGGCATTTATGCCCCGGTGTATTGCCCGCAAACGGGTGTGGCGGCTTTTGCGCGTGATATGGAATCGGCCCAGCAAGTGTGGAGTGCCGAATCCGGCTACCCCGGCGATCCGCGCTATCGCGAATTTTACCGTGATTTAGGGTACGATTTGGACTACGACTATATTAAACCCTACTTACATTCCGACGGCGTACGCCGCAATATCGGCATGAAGTATCATAAAATTACCGGCAAAGTGGCCCTTAACCAAAAACAGGCATATAATCCTTACGAAGCCCGCGAAATCGCCGCCGAACACGCCGGAAATTTTATGTTCAACCGCCAAAAACAAATAGAATACCTCAGCACGGTAATTGACCGCAAACCGTTGGTGGTATCTATGTATGACGCTGAATTATACGGACACTGGTGGTACGAAGGAATTGATTTCTTAGAGTTCTTATTCAAGAAAATCTATTACGACCAAAAAGACATTAAACTCATTACCCCCAGCGAATATTTAGGTATCTATCCGCAAAACCAAGTGGTACAACCTTCCATGTCCTCTTGGGGAGATAAAGGTTATCACGATGTTTGGCTCAACAGCGGGAACGATTGGATCTACCGCCACCTCATCAAAGCGTCCGAACGCATGATGGAACTGGCCAATAAATTCCCACATGCAGAAGGTCTCTTGCGCCGGGCCCTTAACCAACTGGCCCGGGAATTAGTGCTGATGCAATCGTCTGATTGGGCCTTCTTGATGACTACCGGCACCGCCAAAGAATATTCCACAAAGCGCACGAAGGATCATGTGAAACGGTTTAACGAACTGTATGAACAAGTCCAAGGCAACCGCATAGATGAGGGATATGTGTACGATTTGGAACAAAAGGATTCTATTTTCCAACACATGGACTATAACGTCTATTCTTCCGCAGCCAAAGAAGCAGTAACGGCTAAATATTAAGTTTACGTCCCCGGGTTTATACGTTTTACCCGGGGATTATTATGCCCCAAAGACCTAGTAACGGCTAGGTCCTTAGGCCCTTGTATTTCCTCGGCAAACACAGTATCCTATAAGTATGAAAAAGCCCTTTTTATACACATTTTTCTTTATTTTTTTGCTAACTCCGCTGGTGGCGTTTGGACAACCTAAGACCTTGGAGGGCATGGGCAAAGCAGCTACATCCACGGATAGGATTACGTCCAAAGTGACGGCCGGTGTTAACGCCGGCACAGCCGCCGGTGCTTGCAATACGCAACGTTTTATTTTGCCGGAATTTCATTTAGCAAGCCCTTCAAACTTGGCCACTACCTTGAGAGATAGCCCGTATAAGGAACTTCTTAATTCTCACACCCACTATACCCAACACAATGCCCAAGCTTGGCAAGCATTAAAAGAAATACACACTTTTGCTTTCTCTCCACGTACAGAAAAGGGCTCGCCGTACTTAATCGGGAAATTAAAAGCCTTTGTAAAAGATCCCTATTTTATGCAAGTAATGGAACAAAATTTATCTGCCCAACGCTATGAAACGGCCATGCGGGACTTGTCCAACTTCTACGGCTTAAGTGCGGAATTTATCCCTCAAAATCTTAACTTTCCACAGGCCACCACACCCGAGCAAGCTTTCGTAAATACCACCTTGGACTTTTTGGACCAACACCCGCATAAAGTATCCTTACAACTACGCGAAGTGTTGAAAAATCCGCAAGTTCGCCCCTTTAAAAAGGGTATCAATACCTATATTCACCATTCTTCCACTTTGACGCCCCAAGATAGGGAAAATTTTACCGACATGTTACATGAAATTTACCGCATACATGTTCAATCGTTAAAACAAGCCTATCAGTCAACAGACGTCTGCGTTACGGTATCGTTCTATAACAAAGCCCTTAGCGAACTGGAAGATTTTGTGAAAGCCCACAACCGCAGACCGCGTTGGGACGGCCCCCTGGAAGAACGGCAACTATATAACCAACTCATGATCATTACCCATGAGAACCCCTTTAATCTTTTTGCCGAAGCGCTCTTCCCTTTACAAGAGATCAACCGTATTTTGGCACAATATCCGTCTATCATGCTTTCGTGGGAATCCACCTTAGAGCGCATAGAAGCATTTATCCAGCAAAACGGCTTTTATCCGCGCTCATACGAGAAAACCGGCGGCAACACGACCGAGGAAGAATTATGGTTACTGGATCACGTCAAGCACCATCTCCATGCTAACCCCCTATTGTACCCACGACTAGAACAACTAAAAATTAAATACAATTTACCGCTTGAATAACAAAAACCCCCGGTGCAACCGGGGGTTTCATTTATCGGAAAAATCACGTTATTTTTGCAGTTTGGCGGCGTCCGTTACCAACATGGCAAAGTAGGGAGCCTTGCCCTCTTCTTCCGCGAAGATAGCATACCGGCCCGTTACGTTAAAGTAACGCGGCGTGGGCTTTGCGGAGGGCCCGGCGGTGCTTTTCCTCGTTTGCAAGATAGCTTCCGATTTTAATTTAACACCGGTTTCATCCATTTTGAATTGAATCGTTTCCAACGCTAAAGCAATTTGAAACGGAAGGTCCTGCCCGGGAACGTGAATGTCCTGGTTGTAAAGTTCCTTAAATTCCCGCTCATTATTAAATTCAATAACAGGGGCTTTAAATTGGTCTGTCGTACTTAAATTATGAATACCTTTATATACCTTTGCGGCAGATGTCATTTGACGGTATAATTCGTCCAACGTGCCTTCTTTATCCGTGCGGTAGAGATGGACTTTATCACCCGCTTTGGAAAGTAGCGTGACAGCAAAGTCGTTGCGGTTGCGATAAAACAACACGCGTACGGAATCTTTGCTTTGGGCTTCCCCCAAGCCGAAGTATTTGACTTTTTCTTGGCTGCCCGCAAACGGACCCGGCAACAATTTTTTAAACGCCGCTACGTATTCAAAGTCCTTTTTAAGCATGGCATATAAAGTATAATTCAACGGGCCGGGTTTCCATTCTCCCTTATCCAATACATCACTTGTCTCATTGAATTTCTCTTTAATACCTTGTTCAATAGTTTGTTTCAACTCCGGGGAGGTAGGGCCCCACGCTTTGTAATACGCACTTTCGGCCAGTTCGTTTACGCTAAACGATTGCTTATTGAGAAAATCAGCCATAGGCGGATTTCCGTTTATAAAAGTAACGGGCTCTTTTAAAAGTTCATTGGCAAAATCGTTCCACACCAGTTGGAACGTGCCCGCCCAGGCTTGGTTCGTGGCTGTGGAAGGGGTATCTAACGTAGGCAAAATTTCAAAAGTATAGGGTTGGGCAGGTTCTTTGGGCGCCGCCGTTTGGACAGCCTTAACCGGTTGCTTTTTAACGGACTTAACAACTTTTGTTTTCTTTTTAACCGGGGTTTGCTTGGGCGATTTAACGGCCGGGGAAGTGGCCGGTTCCGGCAACAATCCTTCATCTTCCGGGCAGTTGCCGTTTTCATCACACAGGGTAATCTCTACCGAATACGCCTGGGAATTGGCTTTTTTTCTATTGCCAGGTCGGCGAGGGCGCGGACTCTTATGCCCGGCAGAAGATTGCCCGGGCCTGATTAAATCCGCATAAGACAAAGTCGGCCCACAGATAGCCAACGCTATTACACAAATGCCCAACAACCAGAAAGATTTTCTCATGTGTGCTCCTCATATAAAAAATATTCTGCCAAACGGCAGAATATTTTTAACACATTTTTTATTTATATTCCAATTTGATTAACTTATATTTCTTTGGTCCTCGCGGCAAGATCGCCTCAAACGTGTCACCTTGCGCATGGCCTAACACCCCATTAGCCAACGGAGATTTAACCGATAAAAGACCTTTATCCGGGTTAGATTCCATAGAACCGACTAACGTATACGTAAACTCAATATCGGCTTCCAAATCTTTAATGGTAACCGTCGCGCCGATACGCGCTTTGGTGTGGTCTACTTCCAAATCATCCGTGATTTGCGCATTACGCAAGCGCGTTTCCAAATCTTGGATGCGGATCAGCGTTTCGGCTTGTTTTTCTTTGGCGGCGTGGTACTCGGCATTTTCTTTTAAATCGCCTTGCGCGGCCGCTTCGCCGATTTCATTAGACAATTGCGCTTTTAATTCTTTTAAATTTTTTAGCTCGTTTACGAGCGCTTCGTATTTTTTACGGCTTACATAGAATTGTTCCATAAGTACTTACTCCTTCTTGTCTAATTTAGTGTACCAATTATGCGCATTTATTTCAATCTGCTTTCCATATTATTATATAATCAAGGTATGGCCAAGTATTTTACCTCTCTCTTTTTTATGCTAGTGGCGGTCGGTTTCTTATCGGCCGAGGAGCACCATATCCGCATTGCGCGGGAGAATACCCCCACAGTCGTGGCAGTGAACGTGGCTAAAAAAGACGGCTCCACCTTCACGGGCACCGGTTTTTTTCTCACACCGGACGGGCTATTGGCCACGAACCGCCACGTTTGCGAAGACTCCCTTTATGTTAACATTACCGATTATCAAGGTACTGTATCCGGCGAAGCTAAAATCGTAGCGGTCGCCCAAAACGTAGATTTAGCTTTGCTCAAAATAGAAGCCCAAAATCTGCCTACGGTTCGGCTGGACGCCACTTCTCCGGTACTTCCCGGGCAGGACATTACAGTAATTGGCAATCCGCGCCGCTTGCAAAATACCATTTCGGCCGGGCTCGTCAGCCAAGTGCGTCAAAAAGCAGACGGTATTATTTGGTACCAAATCAGCGCGCCCATTTCCCCCAGCTCCAGCGGTAGCCCGGTCTTTAATACGGACGGAGAAGTAATAGCCGTGGCTTTTGCCAGCTTGAAAGGGGAAGACAACCAAAACCTAAACTTTGCCGTCCCGGCCGATTACCTATTACAACTGGTTACAGCCACCGGGTACCGTCTTCCTCCGCCACCGGCACCGAGGCCGGACAACACACCAAAAGTATCGGCCAATCCCCTGGTTCGTCACGTGCAAAAATCGTGGAACATTTTGAAACGTCTATTGGGTTTTGAGAGCCGGAAGGCCCATATGGAATCTAGGGCTTAGTACCCTTGAAAAGTTGTCCAGAAACAGATAGACTATACGTAGCGGTATCGTAGGAAAAACGGAATTTAATTTTATCTTAGGGAACTACTTATGAAAAAATGGATTAAATATTCACTCATTGCCGTTTGTGTCGCCTTGTTTTTATTTTTAATGTTGCCGTTTGTATTTTCACCTTCCGCTGACGAGAAAATCGCCAAGCAACAGACCGCCCAACAACAAGCAAAACCGCAAATTTTTACTTCTAACCCGCTGACAACTTTAATGGGCCGTATTGCTAAATTTTTTGGCGGACGCAAAGATTCCCCCAGCCGAAGTGCTTTCAACCGGGCCAATCGTAAGCAACAGGGCCCTGCCGAGGAGTTTTTCATTGCCTCTCAACCGACTGAAAAAGGGAGCCGGAATTATATCGCGTCCGCTTCTGCCGACGGAAATGAACGGGAAGACGATCGCCCAAATAGCGACCATTCCACCCCCAAAAATGTCTATGTCGTGCCGGTAGATAACAACGTAGAATGGGTGCTAATCCGGCAAGAAGCCCCCAAAGATTCCCCCGCCGGCATGCATGAAGTTAACATAAAGGAAGATCCTTACACCCGGTATGTTAAACAAGAACGTTTGGCCCGCACGGCGCCTGCCTTAAGTTCCGAGAAACCGCAAGAGGTGCCCGATTCCCGTTTGGCCCGTTTGTTTAGACCGTTGGGACGATTTTTTGGACTTAAGCCCAAAACCACCGAGGGAACTCAAATCGCTTCTGCCAACGGAAATACATCTACCGCGCGGCGTACCGGAAACACCTCCAACACGTTGGACCGAAACCGGGGCAAACAGGTATCTTCTTTACCTAAAGCGCAGGATGTAAACGCCGCGTTTCGTACGACAACAAAAGCCCGCCGCCGATCTTCGCGAGACCGGGACAGCAACGAAATTGAATTGAAAGATTTGGTAAATCCTGTTTATACCATTGAACAGGCCGCGCAATTGGTGGCTACTTCGGCAGTTGCCCGCCCGGGCCAACAACAGGGAAATGTGTACCAACAACAAGTACAGCAATACGAGCAACTGGTAGCCGACCGCTTACGCGCTCATTTGTTAGCTCTTTCCGGTGGGGCTGAACCAACCGACCAACTGGGCAAAACTATCTCTTGTCATATCCCCGAGGGGCTTATTACCTATCGCCCCGCTTGCGATGATGCTCTGCAAGAAGACGATATGAATCAGCTGCGTGCGCAAAATCGCCAACGTTTTGAAGAACGCACCAACACTTCGCTGGCCCCCAGTAAGTTAACGCCTGTTTTGGGGGTAGCCGATAATAATACGTTACCTCAAATTGAAATTGAAGAAGATATTGATATAGGGGCCGACTTAAATATCAAACAAATGTACCGCTTTATGTTGGAAAACAACGATTGCAGTGCCAAGAATTGTTATTGGGTAGCCAACTCCGAACAACAACCCAAAGGTCTTGCCGAAACCATCAATGCGGCGGGCGTAGATTTTGAAGGAGACCCTTTGCGCAAGTCCGGCCAAATCAAAAATCAATTCATTGAACATGAATTGGCTGCTTTGCCACCGGACGCCACCGATGAACAAAAAGAGCAAAGACGCGCCGAAATCCAACAATACAATCCGCCCTATGTTTTGTACACCTCCAGCGACATGGAACGGTTGCGCGGGCAATTACAGGAAACCCAAAACACCCCCAATGCAACTTCGTTATACATTGCTTCCCCGGAGGATGCACAACATTTGTATGAAACATGGGGCTACAATATGCCTTCTTTCTATGCTCGGCACGCGCACCAGGCCCTTACCACAGACGAACAGCCCTTGCCGGCCCGCTCGGCTACGTTGGTGGATGATTTGGCGGACCATGTACTCTTTATGCAAGGAGTCATGCAAGAAATTCAACGGGATGCCTCCCAGCAAGCCGTGGGAAATACCGTCGGGCCTATTGTTCAAGAAATACAGGACCAGTTAGCCCACGAAAAAGAAACTTTTGATCAAAACAATCCGTTGGGCAAAACAAAAAAATAGCCATTCAACTCTCTTTCCAAACAAACGGCTTTCACAAGCCGTTTGTTCTTTTATCCTCCTAATATTTGGGGTTTATTTTCTACCCAAAAACGGGTATAATTTGTAGAGTGGTTTGTATGTGTACCAAACGCATTATTTTGCATAGGAGCCAACCCATGAGAAAATTGCTCAGTTGTTTATTACTCTGCACACTGGTATTAGCAGCCGGATGTTTTTGGAAGAAATCGTCTCCGTACAATCGCACGAGTGATAAAGAAGATTACGAACGCTTTTTAAGCAGATATGTTTTTGCGGCGTGTTTAAATATTGATAAGCCCTATGCCACATATTCACTAGCTACTTTGAATAAACGCCCTTCTAAAAATCATCCCTATCACAGCGTTACTTTTGTAAACGGCCCGTGCAAAGGCATGAGCGTTACCACGCCGTACGTCATTACCAAAACGGAACCTGTTGAAGGCGGCACCTTGCCCAGCGGTACGTTATTGCTACGCAACTATTGGAATCCGCGTGAACCCTATGACCGGGAACGGCTGGACCGTTGGAACGTAGGAATTGTCAACAACACTTCCCGTTTAAACAAGGGAATTGTTGATTTAGAATTTCCGCGTGACAGCCAAGATTTTAATCCCACACGCGAAGCTGTTTACATGCACAACGCCCGTTATATCAAAGAACCGGAGCTGAAAGATATACGAACTTTTATACGTTAAGAGGTAACCCATGAAAATAAAAATTGTTTACTTGTTAGTAGCCGCACTCCTATTTCCCCTCGCCTTACAAGCGGAAGAAGGCGACCCGATCCGCGTAGAAACCATGGTGTTAGATGTTCCTACCGCCCAAGTGTTGGACCGCTACCAAGCGTCCTTTCTTTCCCGCGCGTATTCTAACGGGGATTTTATGGAAACGGTTGAATTTGGGATTCATCCGCGAATCAATTTAGGGCTTACCTTAGCCGCACACGAACTGGTCGGATCTTCCGATCATGTGCGGATCTTAAAACCGGATTTCTTACTTAAGTGGAAATTATACGACGGAAATTTGTATTGGCCGGCAATTGCCATCGGTTACGACGGACGCCGCTATGGTTATGGATATGACAAGAGCCGCCACTATACCGGAGCCAAGCGATATTTGGATGACCGCAAAGGGGCCTATGTTTCTTTTTCCCGGGAAATCATTATTCCGGGCCTCACAGCTACAGCCGGGATGAATTTATCGGATGTGGATCTTTCCGAATTTGCTTTTTTTATAGGAGCCGCTTACCGCATTGCCAACCCTATTGGGCTGGTGGCGGAATGGGATAACATACACAACGTTCGCGATTCGCGCGTCAATACCGCTGTACGTTTTTACTTGCACCCGGCGTTGGCTTTAGACGCTGCCGTGCGCCGCATCGGACGCGGAGATGAAAGCGAACGGATTATCCAAGTCCGTTATGTGACTCATTTTTAAGAGGAAGATATGAATCAAACGTCTGCCGAAAAGCCAACTCCCGCCCCCAATTCCCGTCGGGCAACCATTTTAATTAAAAAGGGGTTGCAATTACGTTACATGATGTTAATCATCCTGAGCGTCTTGTGTGGACTAGCGATTATGACGTTTGAACTCACCGCTACCTTAAGTGATTTGTTTGATACATATCCTGTATTAGTACAACCCATTTATGATGAGTTTGTCCCCATTGCTACCAGTTTCTTTTATAAAATCTTAATTTATTTGTTATTTGTGGTCGTTATTTCCGCTATCCTATCTCACAAAATGGCCGGCCCGGTCTACCGTTTTGAACAGACCTGCAAGGCCATTGCCAAGGGCGATTTTTCACAGCGTGTTCACTTGCGCAAGGGAGATCATTTCATAGAATTGCAAGAACAATTCAATGCTATGATGGACCGGGTAGAGGCTGAGATAAATAAAAATAAACGGAGTTAGACAGGCATGAAAAAACGTTGCGGACTGATCACACTTTTATTACTACTCAGCTGCGTGCCTTCTTGGGCGCAAAAAGAGTATGGGTTACGCTTTTCCAGCCTTATAAACGATAATTTAACCTTGGAAAATGCCATTCGGCTGGGGCTTGAAAATAATACCGAATTTTTAACAGCCCAGCAGGAAATAACCGTGGCTGAAAAAAAAGTGAACGAGGCTAAATTTTTATACTTACCCCAATTTGCTTTACAAGGTACCGCCACTTGGTACGACCTGGACTATCCCATGGTATTGCCTGAAGCGGTAGGCAACCGCTTTTTGCCCGGACAAGTCATTTCAGAAAAAAGAGACCAATTTTTTGGTGTAGGCGTTACAGCCACGCAATATCTTTATTCCGGCGGACGTATTCATAATACGCTTAAAATGGCGCGCGCCAATTTAAAACAAACCCAAAGCCGGTATGAAATTGTAAAAAACACAACGGTATTGAATATTAAAAAATCATTCTATAATTTACTTTTTGCCCAAAAATACGACGAATTCATGCAACAAACCTTAGACCGGGTACACGCTTGGAATGCGCGCCCCGGCGGTGATTTTTGGAATCAAATACGCATGCAAAACGCACTGGCCCAATTGCAGGCCCAACGCAATGAAGCCGCCCACCGCTTGACACAGGCCCGCTTGGCTATGCTGGTTAATTTAAATAAAGAACTAAATGCTTCTTTTTCCATCACCGGGGATTTCCAACCCGTTACGTTGCACTGGGATCTGCCCCAACTAAACTTGCGCGCCATGGAATTTCGCCCGGAGTTAAAATCGGCTATCTATGCCCTTGAATTAGACAATATTTCTATTGATTTGGCTCTTTCTAAACGCTACCCGGACATTATTTTAAACGGTTCTTATGAACAACTGGGGGCCGATACTTTAGGTGATACAAACAAACAAATCTCATTAGCCGTCCGCTTGCCGCTGCCTTATAATTTTTCCTCTCAAATTGCCCAGAAAAAGGCCGAACAGAAAAAAAGTTCTCTGCGCCGCAGCCAAATAGAAGATAAAATCCGCGTGCAAGTAGCGAACAGTTATGCCGAAGTAAACTTTTGGCAACAAGAAGTACTTGCCCGCCAAGAAACTTTTAACCGATTAACGGCCTTGCTGGATAAAGCCGTGAAAAATTCTTCTACGCAAGGCTTAGCTCCCTTGGAAGCCGTGCAAGCATATACCCAAACAGCTTATAACTACCTGGATGCCGTACGCCAAGAATTATTAGCCAAATCGGAGTTAGAATGGGCTGTCGGACAAGATCTGTAATAAAATCTCTCGTTTACCGCGTGGCAGGCCCCGTTTGGCTCGCGGTCCTGTTTGCGCTTCCGTTGCAGGCGCTAACGCCCCAAGCCGATGACTCTATCCTGCGTGAATTTTTGTGGGAAAAATTTACGGAACTCCCCGCCAACCAGCGCCCCAAAATCGGACTAGCGTTATCGGCCGGAGGTGTACGCGGTTTTGCACACGTAGGCACGCTGGAAGTTTTCTCCGATGCGGGAGTACCGATAGATATGATTTCCGGTACTTCTATGGGTGCGATAGTGGGCTCTTTGTATGCGGGTGGGTTATCGGTATCTAAACTATGGGAAATCAGCTCCCATTTAACTATGAAAACCATCACCCCGGATTATAACGTGGTGGGGTTGATGCGGGTTTTATTCGCTAAAAAATTACCGGCTTCCACCAATTTGGCCAATTTCGTCCAAGCACAATTAGGGGATATTCAATTTGAAGATTTGCAAATTCCCTTTTCTTGCGCCGCCATGGATATTAAAACCGGCGAGCGAGTCCTCTTTGATTCCGGCCCGTTGGCCATAGCGGTACGGGCCAGCATGAATTTGCCCGGCGTGTTTGAGCCGGTTGCCTACCGGCACCGCTTATTGGTAGATGGGGCTGTGGTAGATTATTTGCCGGTAGAAACGGTTAAACAAATGGGGGCCGATTATATTATTGCTTCTATTACCCCGCCGGATTTTTTCTCAAAAACGCCCAAAACCGTAGCGGCTTATTTGGCCCGCGTGGGAGATGTGCGCGGCGCCGCGATGATAGAAGAAGCCGCCCAAAAAGCTAATTTTGTATTAACCAACCGGGTACTGGATGTAGGTACGTTAGAGCTGGATCAACTGCATAAAGCCGGTGAAGTGGGCATTAAAGAAGCCCACCAACATATGGAGGAATTGCAGCAATCTATTTTGCTGTTTACATTGCCTTATGTACTTAAACCGTAACGGATTTTTACTACTAACACTTCTCCTCCTCGGCGGCTGTTCATCCGGGTTTTTGGGGATAGCCCCTATCGGCGACCGCAAAGAATACGTACAAGCACGTACGTCTTATGAAGAAGGCAACTATCAGGCGGCCGTAACCCAATTAAGCGAATATATTTATAAAACTAAAAACGTACCGCGGCGCGAAATACGCGCGTACCGGTTACTGGGAAGAAGCTACGAACAACTGGGACAAACAAACCGCGCCCTGGAAGTATATTTGGAAGCTTTAGAATTTCACCCCAATCAAGTCTCGCTGCTATTAGAAGCCGCGCGGCTATACCAAGAAAACGGCCTCTTGGACCGCTCTATGGAAATGTATGCCCGCGCGCTAACGCAAGAACCCGCCAATTTAACAGCACTGGCAGGGCAAGCGGCCAATTACACCACACTGGGTTTCTACTCCAAGGCACGCGTTTATTACGATAAATTCTTTACGTTGGCCCCGGAGGTTTCCCCCCATTACCGGGCTTTGTACGCCGCCACTTTCTTGCACCAGCGGGATTACCAACCTGCCTTTATTCATATCACACTCGCCTTAGAACAGGAGCCGAATAATCCGGATTTCTGGCTCCTAAGCGCCAAGGCACGCCGCGGGCTCAAAATGCCACAAGAATCTTTGGCAGATTTAGAAACCGCCCTTACACTGGCCCCTACACGCACGGATTTGCTCGCCTATAAAGCTTTGTGGCTCTACGAAGAAGAAAAATATAAAAATTCCCTGCAAACAGTCGCTAAAATTTTAAAACAAGAACCGGACAACCCACTTGCACAACTCATACAAGCGCTCAATTGGCAAAAGCAAGGGAAACCCAATACCGCAAAAAAACAACTGGCCAAACTGGCGCAAGAGTACCCGGATTCATTTGTGGGACAAGTAGCCGGTCAGTTGGTAACCCCCTAATTTCCCCTCATTTTAAAAGGCCCCTTTTCAGGGGCCTTTTGATTTCAATCTATTTTAGGTTTTGAAATAAACGGTTTACGATGCGGTTGGTGTTCTTGCGGTACCAGCTCTACCTCTTGCATCAAAATAGAAGGTGCAATCAATACGGAATTTCCATTATTGCTGACCAGTTCCTCTTGCCCTCCTACGGCCAGCACTCCCCGCAAATCACGTTGCGTAAAGAAATTGCCGTCCCATTTCAAATTAAGCACGGTTTCTTTGCGGCCGTCTGCCGTATACAAACGTTCTATTCCCAGATCGTCGGAAGGATCGGCCTTATATAAAATATACCCGTATTCCAATCCGAGCTCCCGACACCGTTGCCGAAGTTTTTCTTCCATTTGTTCATCGCTGAGTTGCTCTTTGGGTTCTATAAATACGTTGGTAAGTCCCTCGCGCGGACCGTAGACACGTTCTATATACGCATGTCCGTTACTGCGGTGGTGTTTGGAAAGCGGCCGCCGGGTAAGCGGGAAATCTTTAACGTGGCCGCTTTCAATAAGTGTCAAATTTTCCGCAGCCACCCCCTCGGCATCCACCGGCCGGAAATTATACAAAGGAATTCCTTCAAAATCGCGTGCTAACGGCCGATCATAAACCGTTAATAAATCCGTGCTGACCCGTACGTGTTTTTTCTTAAACAAAAGGCCGGCGTCCTCATCATCATCCGCATAGGTAAGTAACCACGGTTTACTGTTTGTAAACTCAAACAACACGGCATTGCGCACAAACCGCGCCGCAGCGGCCGGCTTTAATAACACGGGGCCCACATAGGCCTCGCCGGATGAAGCACCGTGTGCTTGTTTAATCTGGCTCAAAAATTTTTCTACTTTGGAGGTTGTTTGTTCCAAAGTTTGCGTAGCAGTATCTTTCAACCACCATGTAACGGAAACTTCGGATGTTTTCCCGTCCGGTTGCCGAAAAACAGCACGTCCGTCAAGCCGAATAGAGGGAATCGCATACTGGGAGAATGCCCCGCGACTGTTTAAATAATACCAATCCATCTGCTTGATACTTAATTCCCAGTTAAACGATTCCAAAAACGGTAATTTCTTCCCTAGTGCGGACCAATCTTTTACCTGTTGTTCCAAACGCGCCACATCCGGCCATACAAAGGGCGGAATATCTTGCGTAAAATGCCCGGCCGGGGCCGGCACTACATCCGGCAAAGGATCCTGGATATTCTTTTTCTGCTTGTAGGCTTGTTTCTTTTTATACAAATCGGCCGCTTGTAAATATGCTTCATCCGTCGCTTTCCATAAATTTTGACGGATGCTATCGTAGCTGGCCGTTGGGAAGCCATAAGGCATTTGAGCATTATAGTACGCCCAAGAACCTCTTTTGGCATCGGCAAAGCCAAGCCCGTCTTGCTTATCCGAACCAACCGACACAAAAGCTTCCAAAACAAGGGAATCCCCCCGATTATTGGGATCATGCACCGCCGGGGCCAACGTTCCCATATCCGCCCGAACAGTTACCGAATTATGATGCGACAGCCAATAGGCAATAAAGTATGGTTTGGGATGATCTTTTAAACGTAATCCTTGCAAAGCACGTTGCATTTCATCATTCATCGCACGGAAATACATATTGTCCGGCAATTGCGCTGCCGCAGTTCCCAAAGGCCACATCACAAAGAAAATAAAAATAAAGAACCGTTTCATTTGGCTTCTCCTCCTTTAACCAGCGAATACGGAGGAGGCAAAAGCGGTGGTTTCTTCTCGCGCTTAGCTGTCCTTTCTATTTCTAAAGATTTCAGTAATACACTGGGTGAAATAGCCGAAACAGGTACCCAGCCGGACTCAGCCCCGCAAGTCCCGTTAAATACATCGTCGTCATCGGCCGCCGCCAAGATCTGGCCAAAACTTACCAAAGGAGTACCTACAATATCCGCTCCGCGCACAATTTCTTTTTTCCCGTCCGGATACATGCGGTACACCAGTTTCGGTTCCAATTTAAATACCTGGGGCATATCGGTATCGGTCATGGTAAAACCGCCGGATAAATCTTCAATAATGTAACCATACGGTTTTTGCTGGGCCCGGATTTCTTGCAAAAGTTGTTTTTCCAACTCTTCATACGAAACCGTTTGCGAAGCCATCAGCCGGGTGTTCCCCATACGCGCCACCGGTGCCTTCCCCAAAGCAGCCCGCCCGTGGCCATTTGAAACCGTAAAATTTTCAATGGGACTGCTGGACATTAAAAACCCACGCAACACCCCCGCTTGCACCAGGGTAACCGGCACAGCTTTTACGCCCTCGTCATCATATTCATAGAAACCCCGCAGCGGCTTACCTTTGAAAGATGATAAGGTTGCGTCATCCACAATTGTTACGAAAGGAGCTGTAACTGCTTGGCCGATTTTACTTGTAAATGTTTTTCCAAACGAATCTTGTTTTTGACGATGCCCCTCCAACCGGTGACCTAAAACCTCATGCACAAAAACAGCCATCGCCCGGCTTCTTAAAATAGCGGGAGCCGTTACCGGGTCGGCCTCCGGCGCTTTGGAAAGTGCTTCTAATTCCGCCAAAGATTGCCGAACATCTTGCAAAAATTGCTCCTCGCTGGGAAGTTGGTTTTCATCCACCACATCGTAGGCGTTGGTCCGTTCCAATTCTGCCCCGTCTGCCAATTGGTTGCGCAAATCATAAGAAAGACGAACAAACAAAAACGGAATTTTAAGTTGCGTGCCGACCGAATCGGCAAAATAACGATGGCCTTGTTCTACCCGAAAAGAAAAATTGCTATCCTGCACGAAAGATTTTCCTTTTACTAACTCAGATGCTTTGAGTAACAGGCGGCTGATTTTTTCCGTGTCAAATGTTTTTAATTCTTGTTCCCGGCAAAAGCGGGATAAAGGCGGCAATACAAAATCGTTGGAATTATCCTGCCGTTCTGCGGCAGCTTGGCTATTTGTTTTTACTTTACCAAATTCTTCTTGAGCGGTTTCCGCCATTTGTTGCGTGGCGCGCCACAGGGCTAACCGGAACGCCGTGGGGTTCGCATCAAAAGGATCTACCCCATCCACTTTTTTAGTAAAAACACGGTTGTAATTATCTTCCCCCTTTAAGAGGCGGGTGTTGTCCATTACCGGACTGCCGGCCCGCGCAAAAACTACCAAAGCGGTGTTGTGAGCCGGATCAGAAAGCAAACCCCCCTGCTCTGCTTGCAAATCAATAATATGTTTATCTTCATATGTGTAAGAAAGATAATAAACGGGTGGATTTAATTTTTTGAAAGTTTTAATCCCCCGTTTGAGCTCGGCCGACATTAAACGCAACGGATTTTGATCCCGCAACGAGCAATTTTCGCTTGCCAGCAAAGGGCTCACACTTCCAATAAATGTCAAACAAATAGTAATTATTTTCTTCATATTCCCCCCGATACAGAATCATTGTAGCATAATTATTGGAAGAGAAATGAAAAAATGCTATTATATAATTAGAAGATATGCCGAGGTAGCTCAATTGGCAGAGCAACGGTTTTGTAAACCGTAGGTTGTGGGTTCGATTCCCATCCTCGGCTAAAAATTTAAAAACCACCGCAAGGTGGTTTTTCTCGTTTCGGCACGCATCAAGTAAACATTTGACGGTTCTTTTTATTTCGGTTATAATGATTAAGTGGCGGAGAGAAAAACAGAAAATTTTTCTTCCCCTTATAAAGGAGATTACATGCAAAAATTATTCAAGTCGGTAAGTTTGTTGCTGGCCGTGGTATCTTTGGCTACGACGGGTTATGCAAAAGATATCATCATTTATCACACTTCGGATACACACGGGCACTATTTTAGCCGTCCGGACAAAAACGGAGCGGAATTCGGTGGGTTTGCCCGATTGGAAAGCTTCTTACAGAAAGCTCCCCATACCTTCATCCTTTTAGACAGCGGTGATTTTAGTAACGGCTCCCACGAGGCCAACTCCTCCAAAGGGGCTTATTCCATCTACCTTATGAATAATGCCGGTAAAACAAGCAAAAACTTTAGAAAAGCCGGCTACGCCGCTTTAACCATCGGCAACCACGACACCGACGGCGGAGACAAAGGTCTCAAGGCCATTTTAGGTAGTTTTAAAGGCGACATTTTGGCCAGCAATATCTCCGGTTTTGCCGTACCGAGCAACTCCATCAAAAAATCTGCCATTTATGATGTGGACGGAGTAAAAGTAGGCGTAATCGGGGTGGCCATGAACGGCGTGGGCGCAGAACGCATGCAGGTCATTGCTCCCAGAGAGGAAGCACTTCTTACGGAAATCCAAAAACTAAAAGAGAAACAAGCCGATGTACTGGTGGTTCTCGCGCACGATTCCATGATGGAAACGGGTGTTTCCGAAGACAAAAAAACGGTCTTGTTGCCCCAATTAAAAAATTACGAAGGATTTGCAGATGTAGATTTATTCTTGGGCGGACATGCGCATAAGCAATTTATTAAACCGATTGAAGAAAACAATGCTCCTGCTCCTTGGATTGTAGAAAGCGGTTCGTATGTAGAAGGGCTCACCCAAATTATCATCCATAAGGATGATGTTACCGGCAAAGTTACGATTGGTTCACCGGAATACATTGAACTTTACACTCCGGAAGATCCCCAGGTAAAAAAATATTTGGACCTTATCCGCAAAACTTCGCTCGATAAAACCGTATATGCTTTTGTCCCGAATCGGATTCCCAAATATCCGGAAGCCAGCGAAGACCGCGCTCCGGCCCGCGCTCGCATGATGGCGGAGGAAATGTATCAACAAATTAAAGAGAAAGAAGCCGGCTTGGACTTAGCCGCCTACTCCTTAAACTCTACCCGCAGCGATTTGAACGCCGGCCCTTTAACCGGGCGTGACTTGGCTGATTTGGTGCCGTACAGTGAACATGCCGGCACGTTTGATATTACCGGCAACCACTTAAAACGCGCCGTAAAAGAAAGTATTGAGTACGATAAAAACTTCGGTTGTTTCTCCGTCTATGGATACTCCGAAAATGTACGCATTTCTTTTACTTGCGGAAAAGACGGGAAAGATGTTCAAATCAAGCAAATGACTATCAACGGAGAAGAAGTAAAAAATAACAAAATCTACCGCATGGCTATGTTAACGCACTTGCCGCGCGGTTTCTACGAAGGGAAACCGTTTGAAGTCTTGCCGCAGAACATACCGGATGACGGCTCCGTGATTAAGCACTACCGGGACGCCACCAGCTCCGCGCTTTTGTTTGGCATCGTTGAGAAATTGCCGCAAACAGACGGAATGTCTATTTTCCTGGCTCCTGCGGATGTACAAATCACTCAGCTGGACAGAAATACCCCGGCCGGAAAATAACAAAAAATCTTATAGCCGGACAAATCAAACATCCCCCGATAATCTTATCGGGGGATGGACTTTATACAAACGCAAATATTCATCCAATCTCTGCTAGCAAAAACCGATTTTTAAAAGATCTATTTCTTTCTTGCACTAGGCATCCCCAACAAGTTACAGCTGATTCGGTACACCTCGGCGGTAACTCTTTCTAAGCGGTTGTATAGTCCCTCCTCGTCAGCTAATGAAATCAGTTCCCAATTCCTCGTCCGATACAGTCGCTTTTTACAAAGTTCAATATACCGGTGAATATAGGCCAATTCGCGCAAGGTCTTGTGACGCTTAGGATCCACCGACAGCAAACGCTCCTTATCGTTCATAAACGCGCTCCTTGTCTTGAAACCGCTGCTGCCCATAAAAAAACGGCCGATACTATCAAGTCCACTCAATGTCTTAATAGTAACAGCCGTAGTCTGCCGCATAAAGCGGCAGACATTTGGCAAAACACGCCCAATGGATCAGATTGGTAATGTTGTGCCTCTACCGGCTATTTTTGGACTTGAGTGGAACTTTTGAATGCTTCAAAAGCACCCCGTATCGAACATACGGCCCCAAAAACAGTTTAAATTGTAAGAGTATTGTATCAAAAACAACTCGGCTTATCAAATAACAAAAGTTCTCTACCCCTTGATAATTGCTATAATTTTAGAAAGGAGTCAATTATGGAACCTATTTCTACAACCGTTTCCGCTACTTTGTGGGTAGCCTTTTGGATTGTCGTAATAGCGGCCCTTTTTGTAGATTTAACCGTACTTAATAAACACCACGGAAAAGTCTCCATGAAGGAAGCTGCCGTTATGGTAGGAGCGTGGATATCGCTAGCTGTTTTATTTGGCGGAGCAATTTGGCTTTTGGAAGGGCCGCACCACGCACTGGAATTTTACACCGGCTACATATTGGAATACTCTTTATCCGTTGATAATATGTTTGTATTCATTTTAATCTTCGGTTATTTTGCTATTCCGCAAGCCTTACAACCCAAAGCCTTACTTTGGGGCGTGTTGGGAGCCGTCCTTTTACGCTTCGCCTTCATCTTCCTGGGGGTAAAACTTATTTCCTTGTTCTCCTGGACGATTTATGCTTTCGGGGCCTTGTTAATCTTTACCGCACTTAAAATGCTTTTTCAAAAAGAAGATGATAAATTTGATCCGCAAAAATCAACAGCGCTTAAAGTTTTGCAAAAATTCTTTCCGCTCAAGACAGATTACCACGGAGAAAATTTCTTCGTGGTAGAAAATGCCAAACGGTTCGCTACCCCGCTCTTGGCTGCCGTTGTTGTAATAGAAATGTCCGACCTTATCTTTGCGGTGGATTCCATCCCGGCGGTACTATCCATTACGCAAGATACCTTTTTGGTTTATTCTTCCAATATCTTTGCCATTATCGGTTTGCGCTCGCTTTATTTTTTGCTATCGGGCATGGCCAACAAGTTCCCGTATCTCAAATACGGCATTTCCGTTATTTTGTTGTTTGTGGGCGCAAAAATGTTACTTTCCCATACGCTACCCGTACCGATTGCGGTCTCTTTAGGCGTAATTGTGGGCATTTTGGCCCTGTCTATACTGGCCAGTAAAATCTTTCCCCCCAAAACGGCCTAAAGCTAGACAGCTCGCTAATTATTTACTAAAATATAAAGGTAAAAAATTTATCTTGTTATAAGGAAGGAAACTATGGCGTATAAATGTGCAGTATGTGGCAAAGCCCCGGTATCCGGCGGTTCTTACAGCCACTCCAACCTCAGAACGAAAAGAACGTTCAAACCGAACTTGCAGAAACAAAAAGTCGTGTTAGACGGCAAAACGCAAACGGCGTACGTCTGCGCAAACTGCATCAAGAGCGGTTTAGCTAAAAGACCGACCAAATAGTTCATTTTGCAATAAAAGCCCGCACGTGCTACCTTGCAGTGCGGGTTTTTTATAGAGAGGAGGCTGGCTTACGTTTGTGAAAAAGATTGCCGCAGTGGCACTAAGCTGTTTTGCTTTTTTTTCGTACGCGCGTGCGCAGGGAGCCGAACCGGCTGAATTAGACCCCAATGGCCCGTGGATGATTTGCAACGTGGCCGTGGATGGGTTAAAAAACATTCGCAAAAGAACCGTTACAAAAGCGGCTTCCGCTAAAAAAGGCGAAATGTATGACCGCTTGCAAGTATCCGAAGATATCCAGTCTATCTCTGCCTTAGGAAATTTTGACAGCGTAGAGATAGATATTTCCCCCATAGCCGGCACTCGTAAATCCAAAGAAGACAATACCGAAGAAACTTGCCACCGCCTTACCTATCTCGTAAAAGAAAAACCTATTTTTGATCACCTTTCCTACGAAGGGCGCAAACACCTGGGTAAAAATGCTATCACGCAGGCCATGACGTTGAAACTCAAAGATCCTTTTAACGAGGTTAAACTCCAAGCCGATTTGGAACGTATCAAAACCAAATATGCCGAAAAAGGATACATCAGCGCTGACGTGAATTATGAATTAACCCGTCATGAAGATTTAGGAACGGTAGATGTTAAGCTGGTCATAACGGAAGGCCAACGGGTACGCGTGGGAGCCGTTAATTTAGACGGAGCCGAACAACTCCCCGCCAAAAAAATTATTAAAAAAGCATCCAACCGCCCCGGCAAAGTATTCAAACCGCAGAATTTACAAAAAGACTGGGTAAAAATGATGCTTTACGGACGCAACAAAGGGTATAGCGAGTTTAACCTTACGCAACCTGACGTCGCCTTTAGCGAAGACAAATCCAATGCCACCATTACGTACCACTTAACAGAAGGGCCGCAAGTAGATTTCGGTACCGTTACATTTGAAGGGAACAATGTTTTCACCCCCGAAGAATTACAACAACAAATCTTCTTCCGGGAAGGCCACCGCTATAACCAAAAGGATTTTGACGACTCTCTAAACGCCATCCAAGAAGAATACGCAAATAAAGGCTATTTGCAAGCCCGTTTAAATCCGATTAAAGATATACAAGACGGAAAACTCAATTTAACAATTGATATTGCCGAAGGCCATATTTTCTACATTGATCACGTAGACGTGTCCGGCTATCAAAACACTAAAAAACACGTATTTACCCGCGAGTTATCCATCCACCCCGGGGATTTATATGATAATTCCAAAATCCGCCGCAGCCAAACCAAAATTTTAAATCTTGGGTTTATTAACGACGTACAGATCGACTTACAGCCCACTGCGGATCCGCAAAAAGTAGACTTGGATTTTAACGTGGTAGAAGGTCGCCCCGGAATGTTTACCGCCGGTGTAGCCATGAGCTCCATGGACGGATTATACGGAGAACTCTCCATCAATCATTTGAACCTGTTCGGCCGCGCCCAACGGCTTTCGTTGCGTACCATGTTCGGAAAGGAAATTTTAGATTATACCCTCAGTTGGTCTACTCCGTGGATCTACGACAAACCGACCTCGCTGGGAGTTGACTTATTCAACACCCGCCGTTACCGCTCCTACGCTACGGACAACCAAGCCTATACCGAAAAGCGCATCGGCGGACGCTTGCGCGTTGGTCCGCGGTTCAATGATGATATTTACCAACTTTCCTTCGGCTATTCGTTTGAAAACATTGATATTTATGACATCGATTCCGCCTATCAATGCCCCGGCCCCTATTGCTTGGAAGAAGGGACCACCAACCTTTCTACTTTCAGCACAGACTTTGCCATTGATACCCGTGATAACATGTGGGATCCTACCACCGGGTGGCGTAACTCACTGGGGTTAGCTTTAGCGGGTGGGCCCATTGGCGGAGATTTGGACTTGTGGTACCTCAACGCCCGCTCTATTTTTAACTATACCGTGTGGAATATCGGCGGGAATTACCCGGTCGTATTTGTGTTATCTAACAAATTCGGATCCGTAAAACCGTATGGCCGCACCCATGAAGTGCCTTTCTATGAAAAGTTCTTCTTGGGAGGTGCCGATACCATCCGCGGATATGAACGTGCCGGAGAAGTAGGCCCCGAATACGGCGGTACCATGTACTACGTAATGAATGCGGAATTGCGCTTCCCGTTGGCCCGCGAAGGACGGCGCAATATGGCGCAGTTCGCCTTCTTTTTTGACCTAGGAAACTCGTGGAACCATTTTGACGATTTGGATTTCTCTTTGGGCCCGAACGAAAATCAATTTAAGGCCGGCGTCGGGGTAGGATTGCGCTTTACCACACCTTCGTTGCCGATCCGCATTGACTGGGGGTACGGTTTGAATCACCGCCAGAACGAAGACAGATCACATTTCTACTTCAACATCTCAAACATGATGTAGGAGTTGTATGTATAAAAGATTGACCAGTTTGGCAGCTATTTTAATAACTAGCACGGTGTTTGCCCAACAACAAATCCCGGCGCAAGATACCCTTTCTGCCGAAGAATCCGCTGCCGTAGCAGCTATCCTGGCCAAACACAATGCCGAACAAAAAGCGTCTGCTACGGAAAAATTAGTCGCCCCGGAGGCAGCAAAAAAAGAAGCCGCGGCCCAAGTACTCCCGCCCGCGCAGCTCCCGGACACGGACGCCCAAGAAGAAACCGTCAGCACCAAATGTTTGCCGGTCGCTTTTATAGATATAGATGCCGCTTTTAACGAACATCCGCGCACCGTAGCTGTTAAAGAGCAAATCCGTTTAAAAATTTTATCCAAAGAAGAAGAAGTCCAACAGGCCAAACAAACTATTGAATCTTTGGCACAAGAAAACGCCCGGCTCTCCGGCGAGCTGCGTGCACTCAAACCCTTCTACGAACGGATTGTTGTAGAACCTACGCAACTTTTGCCCCGCGTGCAAGAACCGGCCGACACTTTATTATTGGGCAATTTGCTCAACCGCCTTACTTTTTCCCGCGCGGAGGTGCTGGCTGCCAGCCCGTTGGATACACCCAAGCGATTACAACAAATTACGACGCGCATAGCGGCCAATAAAAAAACCATTGCGGAGCGTAATTTCTTTATTGATAATTACAAGTATGCCACCCGCGAAGAAATCTTAACGCTGGAAAAGAAAGAAGTAACCGAAATCTTGCAAGATATTTATACAGAAATAAAATCGTTCGCCCAAAAAAGAAATATCGGCGTCGTAGTGCGCAAAGATGAAATTCTTTACGGGGCCAACCCGGTAAACGTAACCAAAGATTTTATAAACCGGTTAAAAAAATCAAAAAAATACCGCAAGCGCGGTAATTAGAGGTGTTCCATGTTACCATTATCCATTGCTGAAATTGCCAAAATCACCGGAGCCGAAACAACCGCTCCGGCCGATACGAAAATTACGGCTTTGTGTGCGTTGGACGACGCCCAACCCGGCGGCATTTGCTATCTAACTTCGTTAGAAAAAACGGATTTATTGCGCGAGTTGAAAGCCGCCGCCGTCATCTTACCGTTGGCTGCCAAAGACAAAGAAATCCCTTTCTCCGGAGCAAAACTGTACGCCCAAAATCCCGAATGGTCTTTTATTCTGCTTATGAAACACCTGGACAATGCCCGTCCCAAACACACACCGGGCATTCACCCCACTGCGGTTATTAGCTCAAAGGCTAAACTGGGGGCCAACGTATCTGTCGGTGCATATACCGTCATTGAAGATGACGTTACCATCGGGGATAATACCGTTATTTTTCCCCAATGTTACATAGGGAAAAATGTATCCATTGGTAAAAATTGTTACATTTATCCGCAAGTGGTCATCCGGGAAGATTGTATCTTAAAGGATCACGTTATCTTGCAAGCCGGAGCCAGTATCGGGGCCGACGGTTTTGGGTTTACTTTCCATGAAGGTCGCCACCAAAAAATCCCCCAGATCGGCAACGTAGTATTAGGCAACGATGTGGAAATACAGGCCAATGCATGCGTGGACCGCGCTAAAATTTCCAGCACGATAATCGGTGATAATACCAAAATTGATAACTTGGTCCAGGTCGGCCACAATGTGCACGTGGGCCAAAGCAGCATTTTCTGCGCGCAAGTAGGTATTGCCGGTTCAACCGAAATCGGCAACGGGGTTATCTTAGCCGGACAAGTCGGTCTGGCAGGACACATGAAAGTAGGAGACCAAGCCCAAGTGGGGGCACAATCCGGTGTGGTAGGATCTTTACCCGGCGGTAAAAAGTACCTGGGTTACCCGGCCGTGGAACAAAAAGAAGCGTTTAAGCAAATGGCCACCGTAGCTAAATTGCCGGAAATATATAAAGAATTTAAACAACTAAAAAAACAACTCCAAGAAACGGAAAAACTGTCCTTTTGGGGTAAACTTAAAAAAGTGTTAGGACGTTAACTATGCGCAAAACCCTTACAACCGCAACGACTATTAAGGGCATTGGCCTTCACACCGGTCAACCCGTTACTATGACCTTTAAGCCGGCCGAAAACGGCATTACCTTTTTACGCACGGATCTCCCCGATGCTAAACCGATTGTAGCAGATGTATATCACGTGGGCTCTACCTTGCGCGGTACAAATCTCAAAAATGAAACCGCAGAAGTCTGCACGGTAGAGCATGCCCTGTCTGCCTTACATGCACTGGGTATTACAGACGTAGCCGTGGAAATGGACGGCCCTGAACCCCCGGTAACGGACGGTGCAAGCGACGAATATGTAGATGCCTTTTTAACCGTCGGTTTGCGGGAATTATCTACCGAACAACCCGTGCTGAATATTACCCGCAAAATTACGTACTCCAGCGGGAATATTGAATACAGTGCCGAACCGGCGGACAAACTAACCTTTACTTTTGTATACGAACACAAACATCCGCTCGTTTCACATTTGGAATATACCCTTGAATTCACCCCGGACAATTACATCCATCAAATAGCCCGCGCCCGCACTTTCGGCTTTGAAGAAGAAATGGCCTTTTTACGGGAACACGGCTTAGCCAAAGGCGGCAATTTACAAAATGCGGTAATCATTGGCAAAGACCGCTTTTTAAACGAGCGACGCTACCCCGATGAGATGGTACGCCATAAATTACTGGACTTAATAGGGGACATCAGCTTGACCGCTCATAAATTGCCCCCACTCAAAATCACTTGCCGCTGTGGCGGACACAAACACAACGCAATTTTTGCTAAAATTTTGCTAGATAACCGGGAGGGCAAATGAGCGTAAAATCAACTTCTTTAAAAAACTTTTTATCGCTCCCTGTGCAAGCTACGTATGGCTTAAATCAAATTAAGGCCAACATCCCGCACCGCGAACCTTTTCTATTTGTGGATGAGGTACGCTTGTTGGAATCCCGCAAGAAATATATTGGGGTCTATCGCTTACGGCCGGATGAATATTTTTTCAAAGGGCACTTCCCCAATCGGCCCGTTATGCCGGGAGTGCTGATTATAGAAAGCATGTCCCAATCTTTCGGCGGGGCCGTGATGAACGATGTAATCAACGGAACGAAAACCCTTCCCCTTTTTTTAAGTATTGAAACAGCTAAATTCCGCGGCATGGTGCAACCCGGCGACACGTTGGAAATGCCCATTCAAATTTTGCGTTTGGGACGCATTTCCAAAATATACAGTGAAGCCTATGTAAACGGAAAGCTATGCGCACAAGCTGCTCTAAATTTTATTTTAGGAGATAACCCTGCATGACTAACATTCATCCCACTGCTATAATTGACCCCTCTGCCAAAATTGACCCGTCTACCGTTGTTGGTCCTTATACCATCATCGGCCAAGATGTGGTTATTGGCAAGAACAATAAAATTGGCCCCTATTGCGTGATTGAAAACACCACCATGGGCGACGGCAACGAACTTATTGCCAGTGCTTTTATCGGTGTAAAGCCGCAAGATTTGTCTTATAAAGACGAACACACCCGCGTTGTACTGGGAAACGGCAATAAAATCCGCGAATGCGTTACCATTCACCGCTCTACCAAAGTGGACGTCCCCACTACGGTAGGCAACAATTGCTTATTGATGGCTAATTCGCACGTAGCACATGATTGCCATTTGGGCAACAACATCATCATGGCCAACAGCACGGCCGTAGCCGGACACGTTACCATTGAAGACCGGGCCGTTATTTCGGGCCTCATCGGAATCCACCAATTTTCCCGAATCGGTACCATGGCCATGCTTTCCGGTGGCTCCATGGTACACCAGGATATTCCCCCCTATTGCATGTCTCAAGGGGCCCGCGCCAGACTCGTGGGAATTAACCTTGTCGGTTTACGCCGCAACGGCTTATCAAAAGAAACCATCCTGGCCATTAAACGCGCCTATAAAACGTTGTTCCGCAGTGGGCTGCTTCTCAAAGAAGCCATCGCCCAAATAGAGGCCGAAAAGCCTTGCCCGGAAGTACAACATTTGCTCGATTTTTGCAAAAATTCTGCACGCGGAATTGTAGCAGCTAAACGAAGCATGAGAGAAAATGACGACTAAAAAAATAGGGCTCATTGCCGGCGAAGGGAAAATGCCCGTCTATATTGCCCAAAAAGCAACCGCCAAAGGGTACGAGGTGGTGGTAGCCGGGATCAAAGGAAACGCGACCGCAAGCGATTACCCAAACGTATACATGTTTAAAGTGTTTCGCTTAGGGCAGTTGGGCGCGGCTATTGAATATTTTAAAAATAACAACATTACCCGCGTGATTATGGCCGGGCGCGTGCAACACACGTCCATATTTTCCAACATTGTGCCGGATTTGCGGGGTGCCAAGTTTTTAACTACCTTAAAAACCATGCAACCCAAAGATATTCTTTCTCGCGTAATTAACGAGTTCAAAAAGGACGGCATTGAGTTTGCCAACTCCGCATCTTTTTTGGAGGATTTCCTACCGAAAAAAGGCGTGCTTTCAGCCCGCAAACCGACCGAAGAAGAACAAAAAGTGATTGAGTTCGGTTTTCAAACCGCTAAGAAAATTGCCGGCATGGACATTGGATTAACCTGTGTGGTCAGCCAGCAAGCCGTTATCGCGGTGGAAGGCATGGAGGGTACGGACCGTTGCATTTTACGAGCCGGGGAACTGGTACGTGAAAGTGCCGAAAAGAAAAATGCGGTAGCCGTCGTGAAAGTGGCCCGCCCCAATCAAGATAACCGTTACGACTTGCCTGTTATCGGCAAGGGAACCATAGAAAGTTTGGTTAAAGCCGGGTTTACCGTGCTAGCTTTTGAGGCCGAAAAAACATTAGTCATGGATTTGGAAGAAGTCATTAAATTAGCCGACAAACACAAAATCTGTCTGTGCGCGGTGTAAAACCACGCCCTTTCCTTTCCGCGAACCCGCTTCTATCGGCGGGTTTTATTTTGTCTCTCATCATTTGTCTTGATTTCCACATCAAATGGCTCTTTTCATTTTGCTCTCTTTTTGATAGTATGTAAGAGGAGTATTTTCTCCTGCTAAAACAGGGGATGGTTTTGTTTGATTTTTTATTAGAGGATTTATTATGACCAAAAGAACACCTATCATTGCCGGAAACTGGAAAATGCACAACACGATTGCCGAGGCCGCCGCACTCGTATCTGCCTTAGCTAAAGCGGAAAATAAAAATAATGCGGAAATTATTGTAGCTCCTTCTTACACCTCTTTACACATTGTTACCCGTCTAACCAAAGATACGCCTATCCAGGTAGCCGCGCAAGATGTACACTGGGAAGATAAAGGCGCGTTTACGTCAGCCATTTCCCCGGTGCAGGCCAAAGATGCCGGGGCTACGTTGACCCTTATCGGCCACAGTGAACGCAGAAGTGTGTTCGGTGATACGGATGAGATTTTAAATAAAAAAGTAGCCGCCGCTATGCGACACGGCTTAAAAGTTATTTTCTGCGTAGGGGAAACCTTGCAAGAACGCGAAGCGAACAAAACGATGGCCGTCATTGAAGGCCAACTTAAAAACGGACTTGCCAACTTCACCGCCGAACAACTGAACGGCATTATCATTGCTTATGAACCTGTATGGGCCATCGGCACCGGCAAAACCGCCACGCCCGACCAAGCCCAAGAAGTACACGCCGCTATCCGCGCGTACTTAGCCAAAACATACGGCGATAAATTCGCTCAAGAAACCCGCATTTTGTACGGCGGAAGCGTGAAAGATTCTAACGTAGACGAAATTATGGCCAAGCCGGATGTAGATGGCGCACTCGTCGGCGGACAATCGTTAATTGCAGAAAAATTTGCACGCATTATTAATTTTAACTAATAGCACAGAGCAACCATGAATTTAGCCAAAATGATTGACCACACCTTGCTTAAATCCGCCGCCACGCGACCGGATATAGAAAAGTTGTGTAACGAAGCGCGCCAATACGGTTTTTGCAGCGTATGCGTCAATCCGTTTTGGGTTTCCTACGCCCGGGAACTGTTACAAGGTTGCGACGTAAAGGTATGTACGGTAATCGGGTTTCCCTTGGGCGCGAACACCTCTACCGTCAAAGCGTTTGAAGCGGCTGAAGCCGTGAAAAACGGAGCGGATGAAATTGATATGGTTATCAACATCGGGGCGTTACGCAACCGGGAATACGATACCGTCTTGAAAGATATTCAGGCCGTACGTCAAGCGTGCGAAGGACACACGTTGAAAGTGATCATTGAAACTTCTCAACTGACCGACGAAGAAAAAGTAAAAGCTTGTGAACTGGCGGCACAAGCTCATGCCGATTTTGTAAAAACATCCACCGGATTTGTAGGAGGCGGGGCCACCGTGGCCGATGTGGCGCTGATGCGGCGCTCTATCACACCTGCCATGCAAGTAAAAGCATCCGGGGGAGTGCGGACTCGGGCCGATGCCCAAGCCATGACCGCTGCCGGAGCTAGCCGTATTGGAGCTAGCAGCAGCATTCACATTATAGAGGACAAATGATTTATAATTGGGATATTATCGCGCGTTTAGATGCAACTACCAGCGGGAACCAACATTACTTGCTCGTGATTGATGGCTCCGCACGAGACGCTCAACTGATTGCTAAAAAGCTATCCGGTTACGTGCAAGAGCCGACCCCGGCCGAAGCGCCGTTTTCATATGCGTTTGAACTGCCTTTAAACGCCGACGAAACCACGTTGGAGAAGATCCGCACGGCCGTGCGCGAAGCTATTGACCAAATCCATAAAATCAATCAATTTGCTCCCGGAGCTACCTTGGGCAGCCCGTTATTTAACGGGCAAGCACCTACCCAGCCTTTTTTTGATCTATCCCAAGCGACCTTTACGGCAACGGGTACTTTTTTCAGCGACGTAGAAGAAACGGAACGCCTTGCTCCGTCCACTTCACCTACTTTTTGGAGCACAAATACAGCAACTTCAAAAGAAAAATCTACCGCCGCTAATCCCGCACCCGGACTCAATATTAGCGATAAAGATATGCTAATTAAAGATATGGAAGACACCCTGCTGGGCAAATTACCCGGAGAGGAACTCCTTAGTGAAAATACCAAATTTGAAGTGTTTAAAAATATAGACCAAAATTCACCCATTTCTTCCCAACAGCGCGCCCAAAAGCTTGACGCGTTAGCGAACAAAAAGGAGATTAACTTGGACGACTCATTAAATGATTTTGAACATAAGTTAGAAGACCAATCCAGCGATTTGGAAGAACTGCAAACCGTTACCAATACCATTACAGAAAAAGATTTGGGATTCATAAAACATGCGGCTACTAACCCGAAGTTGCCAACTGTAAATTCGCCGCAAGAACAGCCGCAAACCCCGGTTGTATTGCCGGAAGAAGTGGCCCTGGGAAACACCATCCCTCCCTTCAAACCTTCCGACGATCAGAAAGATGATACGAACCTGCCGGAGATTACGGTACGGGGCCAAAAGTTGGACGCGTTGGAAAAAACTTTTAATTTGGAAACTACTTTAAGTACCGAAGTAATGCGTACGCAGTATGAAAAATCTATTCATGCGTTGCGTACCGCACATGAAAAATCTATAGCGGGGAAAAACACATCCAAACCGATTGTGCACCCCGCCCAAATGATGTTACAAGGGGAAACTACGAAGCAACAAACGCAACCGTCGGCTTCAAAAACTCAAACAGGGGATTCTACTATGGAAGAACATCCAGCAGAAAAAACTCTTTTCCGTATTCGGCGCAAGCAGCAAAAAGCGCCTCAGGTGCCACACGCACCGCATGCACCCAGTGCACCGAGCGCACCCGCTCAGGCAGCTCCTACTCCGGCTGCCAGTCATCCGGTTACTCCGGAGCCGCACGTTGATGAAACCCCGACATCAACTCTCCCCTCTATTACTAAAGATATGAATACGGTTGCTGCCCAGATTCAACAACCGGCAGAAAAAACCATTGATCATTCCATTGAACTGCCGGTTTCCGAGCTCAAGAAGCACAACTGGCCGTTGGAAGTTCCTCTGATGCCAACGTACACACTTGATAATTTGGTGTTATCGGTTAACCGGTTTGCGCACGCTACGGCAATCTCTGTTATTGAGAATCCGGGGAAAATGTATAACCCGCTTGTTTTTCACGGGACCACCGGCACCGGAAAAACCCATTTCTTAAACGCAATGGCGTATGGATTTTCCAAAAAATACGGGCAGGAAAATGTATTCATGACAAACGGGGTGCGTTTCTCGCGCGGAATTCAACGCTACGTCATGGAACACAATATCGAAAAATTTGAAAAATTCATGCAAAGCGTGAAGGTTCTTCTTATTGATGACATCCACTTATTGGCCATCAACGAGCAAAACCGGGCGTACATTTCTAAAATATTGCATACGTTCTTGAAGGAACAAAAACAAATTGTCATTACTTCTAAATATCCGCCCGAAAGTTTGGAGAAGTTGGAAGATCTCATTAACTTCCGCTTGGATTCCGGGTGGATATCCGAACTAAAATCGCCTACGGGGAACACGCATTTTAGAATCGTCAAAACCATGCTCCTCAATAACGGAGTAGATTTAAACGATGCCCAAATTACCCAGTTCTTCGGCAATACGCACATGACGCTTAGCACCATTGTGCGTAACATCCGCCGCTTAAGAGTGCTGGAGAATTTGGTATTTCCGTCCATGCCGGAAAGCGAACGCTCGCAAGCGAATATGTTTGAAAAATTGCTCGCCACCAACGGCGAAGATCCTACCAGCGAATTGCTCACACGGGATCCCGATAACATTTCGTCTATTGTCGTTCCTAATGGCAATGAATGGGGACGCATCGGATTTTTCTACCCCAGTCACAATTCCGAATCGATGAACTGGATGGTATACGCTCTGCAGCAACGTGCCAGAGAGTTGGGAATTCCGGGCGGTTTTGAAATAGCGGTCCGCTCTTCCTACTCTACGGAAAACATCATTTCTTCCGCTTTCAAAATAGCCAACTTGTGCGACAACAAAAAGTTGCGCGGTGCGGTAATTTTAGGCCCCTCTTTGAAAGTGTGCGAACCTTCCGTACGTGAGAATTTCTACGACATTCTCACGCACATGTTGGAAATTATGCTCATCCGTTGCGGCATTATCAATGCCGAAGCATTACGTTTGCCTAGCACATACGTAAAAGTAATTTCCGAATTGTTGAGGTAACCATGAAAAAGTTTGCCACCCTCGTATTAGTTGCCTGTTGTTTGTGTGCTTGCACACATTCTTTAAAGTCTGCCGTCAAAAGCGGCGCGATTGCTCCGGCTTTTAATGACACGCTGTTGACAGGCGACTATTTATGGGTGCGCGGTTTCGGCGCAGCCAATCCCGCCCACACGACAGATTCCCAACGCCGTATTATGAGCCGCGAGGCCGCTATTGCGCATGCTTATCAACGCGCGACCGAAGTGCTTTATGGTACCAATTTAGAATCCAATGTACAGATAGTAGATGCTGTTTCCGTTGGAAGTACAATTGATTCTTCGGCCAGCGGCGTCATTGGGCAAATGGAATTGGTCTCCACGGAGTATTTAGAAGATGGCGGCTGCACGGTAATCATGCGGTTGGCACGGGAACGGTTAAAAAACGCAGGTCTAGATCCGGAGAATAAAAAATGAAAAAACTGTTTTTAATTTGCTTAGCCGTATTACTTACCTTTACCGCATGCCGTTCCGTACGCATCGGCCCTAAGGGAGAGGGCGAATATGTTACCGCCGAATCCTTGGTACCATACGACGAAAAAAATGAACGCCAAATGAAAAAAGACGGCATCCTGGCGGCCCAAAAAGCAGCCGTAGAGAAAGTAGCCGGTGTATTTATTTCCTCTGCCACCACGGTGGACCAAGCCCAAATTGTAGAAGACAAAATCGTATCCAAATCAGCCGGGTTTATCCGCCATAGCCACGTACAGAAGTCCTACCGCAAAGGAGATGAATTTTATACCAAAATTAAAGCCATGGTACTCGTGAAAGATATCGGCGATATCATCAAGCAATCCGAATCCGAAGCCTTTGCCAAAAAAACGACGATTTTGGTAGCTTCTCGCGAAACGGTGAATGAAGAGATTTCCTTACGTCAGGATTGTAAGCAGGCGATTTACCGAGCCCTAAAAGCGCAGCCGTTTTCTCTCGTCAATGGCGATAATTTGAGCCAAAATAATATTGATAACCCAAACACATCCGTTGATAAAGCCCGCGGAGAAGGGGCTCGCTTTTTGATCGTAGCAGATGTTGCCAGCAATCCGCTGGAAGCATTGGCCGTATCAACGGCTTCTCCTTTTAAAACGTATCGGGCCCGGGCCAACATCCGCGTCTATGCCACGAACAATTATGCCGCCGTAGCCGAAGGTTCCCAACAACAAAGCGGTTTAGATCCGTTGGCTGAAATCGCCGCCCAAAAATCTATTTCTGCTGCGTGCGAAACGGCCGCCCGACAACTTATTGAACCTATCAATGCGGCTATCAATTCCGCCAAGGTATTCCAAGTAACCGTCAAGGATATAAATACCATTGAACGGTTAAAACAAGTTCAAGAAATTTTCAAAGATTTGCGTGAAATTGAAGATTTTAATTTGGTACGCTACGCTAATTCCAGCGCCCATTTTGAAATTTCAGCCAACACAGCCACGTCGGAAGAATTGACCGCCAAGATTATCCGCAAATATAACGTAAATTTTACGGTGCTTACGACAACTCCTTCCGCTATCGTACTGAGTTTTAACTGATTATGTTAGCTAACATTTGCACCGGTGCCATTAAAGGCATAGATGGTTTTGCCGTATCTGTAGAGGTGGACATTGCCCCAGGCATGCCCACCTTCTCTGTGGTAGGGTTACCGGATGTGGAAGTACGCGAAAGCAAAGAGCGCGTTGTGGCCGCTGTACGTAACAGCGGGTTTGATTTTCCACTTAAACGTATTACCGTCAATTTAAGCCCGGCCGAGCTGCGTAAAAGCGGGACACACTTTGACTTGCCCATTGCCCTTGGCATCTTGGCCGCCAGCAACCAACTTTCCCCCCAAGCAACTGAAAAATTAAAAGAATTATTGGCATTAGGGGAACTGGCCCTGGACGGTTCTTTACGCCCTTGCGCGGGCGTGTTGCCCATGCTTATCTCCTGCCAAAAACTGGGCAAAACGGCCGTTATTCCTCCGCAAAATGTATTGGAGGGGCAGGTTTCTTCAGCTCCTTTTATTACCCCACACACCCTAAAAGAATTAGCCGATTATTTGGAAGGAAAAACGGACATTTCTTCCCTGCAAATTAATTACATCCCGCAAACGGAAGCCGAACCGGAAACCGAACTTGATTTTTCGGATGTAAAGGGCCAGGCATTAGCCAAACGGGCGTTGGAAATTGCCGCGGCCGGCGGACACAATGTATTGATGATTGGACTTCCCGGCACGGGCAAAAGCATGCTGGCCAAGCGTTTCCCCGGTATTTTACCGCCGCTTACCCAAGAGGAAGCCTTGGAAATCACAAAGATTTATTCTATTTGTAATCTCATGGGAAAAAGCAAACTTTTAACCCGCCGCCCGTTTAGAGATCCGCACCATACCATTTCGGACGTAGCCCTTATCGGCGGAGGATCTAACCCGCGGCCGGGAGAAGTATCTTTGGCACACAACGGGGTTTTATTTTTAGATGAATTTGCCGAATTTTCCCGCTCGTCTTTAGAGGTCTTGCGCGAGCCGTTGGAAAACGGCCAAGTTACTATTTCACGTGCCAAAGAAACTGTTTCCTATCCGGCACGTTTTACCTTAGTGGCGGCCATGAACCCTTGTCCATGCGGAAACCTGGGGAATCCTTTGAAACCCTGTACCTGTACCCCCATGCAAATTAACCGTTATAAATCACGCATTTCCGGGCCGCTGTTGGACCGCATTGATTTAACGGTTAATCTTAACCCCGTCAAATATACCGATTGGAATAAACATAGCGAAGGCGAAACGTCTGCCCAAATTCGCGCGCGCGTATTAAAAGCGCGGGAAATACAACGCAAACGCTTTGCAGGGACTAATACCACCGCAAACGCGTTTATGAATGCCAAACAACTTAAAGAGTTTTGTCCGCTGCCTGCCGGAGCGGATGCAATTTTGGAAGCGGCTATGCGTAAATTCGGTCTGAGTGCGCGTAGCTTAGACAAAATCTTGAAAACGGCCCGCACAATTGCTGATTTGGAGGGCGTTGCCCATATACAGACCAAGCATTTAGTGGAAGTCATGCAGTACCGCCCGCTGGACCGCAAGGGGGTGGCCGACGTATGAACACCTCTATTTCTGCCGCCGAACGCCTAGCCCGTATCCAATTAAACGCTTTCTTATATTTTCGGGCCGATTGGTTAGAACGGCTTATTGAAATTTTCGGTTCTGCACAAGAGATTTTACGCCAAGACGCACGGACACTTTCGCAAGAAGCCAACATCAACCCGGATACCGCTGCCAAACTTTTACAAGCCGCGCTTGCTGTTAATCCGCAAGAAGAATGGGATAAAACCTCCGCCTTGGGCGGCCATATCTATATTCCGGAAGATGACGAATATCCGCAATCTTTACGCAACTGCAAAGAAGCGCCCGTCGCTATTTATGTACTGGGCCATCTACCGGCAGATGAGCGGGCTTGTGTGGCCGTAGTCGGCACACGTAAAATTACCCCTTACGGCCGGCGCGTAACACGTAAATTGGCAGAGGAATTAGCCCAATGTGGAGTTACTGTCGTCAGTGGGTTGGCGCGCGGGATTGATAGCGAAGCCCATGCGGCCTGTGTCCGCCTTAAAAAACCAACCATAGCTGTTATCGGCACCGGCATTGGGCGTTGCTATCCGGCCGAAAACCGCTCCTTGGAAAAAGCTTTGTTGGAACACGGAGGGGCCGTTGTTTCCGAACTCCCTTTTAATAGCCCGCCAAACGCTTTCCATTTTCCGCGGCGCAACCGTATTATTGCCGCTTTATCCCAACCGGTCGTGGTAGTGGAAGGCGAAATCAAATCCGGCGCGCTCATTACAGCCAAGTTAGCTTTAGAAATGGGCAAGGACGTTTTAGCCGTACCCGGCCCCATTGATAGCCCCCAGTCCGGTGGGCCTAATTCTCTCGTAAAGCAAGGGGCGGGGGTTGTAACTGCCGTCGCAGATATACTAGACTATATACCACAGGCTTCCCGCTTTGGGTTGGACTTGCGTTTCTTTGAACATGCCACCCAAGCACCGGATAAGCCGTTGGAAGAGCTTTCCCCGCGCGAACAACAAGTGATGCAAATTGTCGGCACGGGCATGTGTAGCTTGGATCAAATAGCCGAAACCCTCGGCAGCGACGTGCCGGAAACGGCCGGGTTGTTGTTTGAGCTGGAAGTAAAAGGATTTTTATCGTGTGAAAACGGCCTATACAGTAAAAACAAATTTTAATTTATAAGGAAGTGAACCTATGGCAAGTAATGTAAAAGGTAAAAAACTGGTGATTGTAGAGTCTCCCACCAAACAAAAAACGATCAGCAAAATTTTAGGCAATGACTATATTGTGCGTAGCTCTTTTGGGCACGTGCGGGATTTACCTTCCAAAGATATTGGGGTAGATATTGAAAACGGATTCACTCCCACCTATCAGCCGGTAGAACGGGCCAAAAAAATGCTTAAAGAATTAACGGCTTTGGCCAAGGCCGCACCTGAAATTTACCTGGCTACCGACCCTGACCGCGAAGGGGAAGCGATTGCGTGGCATTTGGTAGAGTTACTCAAATTACCCAAAGACCGGTATCAACGCATTTTCTTCCACGAAATTACGCCCACCGCCATCAAAGAATCTTTTGCACACGCCCGCAAAATTGATGACAATTTGGTCAACGCCCAACAAGCCCGGCGCATCCTGGACCGCATTGTGGGGTATAAACTTTCCCCCCTCCTATGGCGTAAGATTACTTCGGGTTTGTCTGCCGGGCGGGTACAATCGGTAGCCGTACGGTTACTGGCCGAACGCGCCAAAGAAATTGCCAATTTTAAAGAGCAAGATTATTGGACCATCGGTGCTCAATTTGAAAAACCGCAAACCGCCCCGTCTTTTTGGGCACGTGTAACCAAATGGCAAGGTAAAAATGTGGAACAAACCACTACCTATCACTTATTTGCCGAAGATTATAAAGTCAAAAATACCGTCTTTGATAACGAAGCTAAGTTGGCCCCGCTTTCCGAAGTGTTACGCAAAGGCCCCAACACGGTAGTAAAGGTAGAAAAGAAAGAGGTTAAACAAAAACCCAAACCGCCTTTTATCACCAGCTCCATGCAACAAGACGCCTATAACAAATTAGGGTTTTCTTCCCAAAAGACCATGATGACCGCCCAACACCTCTACGAAGGTATAGAAGTGGAAGGACAAACTATCGGGTTAATTACCTATATGCGTACGGACTCATTCAACGTATCCAAACTCTTGCAGGAGCAAACTAAAAAGTTCATCGGGGAAAAGTATGGGGCTCAATTTGTACCCGCTAAACAACCCGTTTACAAAAGCAAAGTAATGGGGGCGCAAGAAGCCCACGAGGCTATTCACCCTACGGATGTGCGCCGTACGCCGCAAAACATGAAACCGTTCTTAACGGCCGACCAATATAAATTGTATGAACTCATTTGGTTACGTTTTGTGGCCAGCCAAATGGCGGATGCCGTTTTTAACACCGTAGCGATTGATATTGCCGCCGGAGACGAGAAAACGTGTCTGCTGCGCGCGAACGGTCGCACGATTAAGTTCCCGGGATATTTATCCATTTACAAAGACCAGGATGAAGAGGAAAACAACGAGGAAAGCACCAGTGCTTTGTTGCCAATTCTAACAGAAGGGGACACGCTCAACCTTTTGGATATCAAAACCAAAGCGCATAAAACAACTCCGCCCCCGTGCTACAACGAAGCCAGCTTAATCAAAACGCTTGAAAAACACGGGATTGGTCGCCCGTCTACGTATGCCCCTACCATTAAAACGATCTTGGACAGAAAATACATCGCCCGTCAACCCAAGTCCAGCAAATTAGTAGCAACCGATTTGGGCATTACCGTTACGGACAGTTTAAAAGATTTCTTCAAAGAAATTATGGATCTGTCATACACGGCCGGCGTAGAAGAAAAATTGGATAAGATCGCCGAAGGACAGGAAAAATGGGTAGAACTCATGACTGTTTTTTACGATAGTTTCCAAAAGGAACTCGCGGCGGCCGACAAAGGAATGCAACGTCCGGCGGCCAAGGAAACAGATGAAAAATGTCCGATTTGCGGCAAAATGATGCTCAAAAAACGCAGCCGCTTTGGAGAATACTTGGTTTGTAGCGACAGCACCTGCAAAGGTAAAATCAATTTAACCAGCACCGGCGAAAAAGTAGCCCCTCAACAAACCGACGAAGTATGCGATAAATGCGGCGCCCCCATGGTCATCCGCCAAGGACGGCGCGGTAAATTTTTAGCTTGCTCGGCCTATCCTAAGTGTAAAAACACGTACTCACTGGATGCCGAAGGAAATAAAGTCGCTTCTACCGGGCCGATTGTAACGGATCGCCTGTGTGAAAAATGCGGCAAGCCGTTCGTATTGCGCACTTCTAAACGCGGCGAATTTTTGGGTTGTTCCGGCTATCCCAAATGCAAAACCATTGTAACGGTTACGCCGGAAGAAATTGCCCAAATCAAAGCGGATCACGCTAAAAAACAAGCCAATTCATAGAGGCCTGCATGGAAGAATGGGTGGATGCCTTTTTGCTGCATTTACAAAACAAAAATTTTTCCCCGTTGACCATTAAAAGCTACCGGGAAGATTTGGAGGCGTTTTTGGCTTTTTTCCGCAAGCGGGGCCAAAATGATATCCGTTATTTTACTTCCACCGGCATCCGTTCTTACTTAGCCGCTTTGCAAATGCAGAAAAATCCGGCGCGCAATACCATCTTGCGTAAAATTGCTTCTTTGCGCAGCTTCGCCGCGTACTTATTGGAGCAGGGAGAACTGCGGCGCAATCCGTTTAAATTGATTTCCGCTCCTAAACGGCAGAAAATTCTCCCTAAATTTTTAACCGTACCGGAAACAATGCGCCTGTTGCAAACGGCCGCCCATACACATATGGCCCCGCGCGACAGAGCCCTCTTTGAACTGATGTACTCCAGCGGACTACGCCGCAGTGAAGTAACCGGCCTTAAAATTAAAGATGTGGACTTTTTTAACGGCGTCGTTAAAGTGTTTGGAAAAGGATCCAAAGAACGGGTTGTTCCGGTAACTGACATGGCTCTAGCCGCCCTGAAAGATTATTTAGCTTGCCGGCCCAATCCGCAACCGACAGATGCCTTATTTTTAAATAAAAACGGCAAACCGCTAACCGGGGATGGTTTGGCTTACATTTTTAAAAATACAGCCATTACGGCCCACTTGGCCCGTAAGATTACTCCCCACAGTTTGCGGCACTCATTTGCTACGCATTTGCTAAATAACGGGTGTGACCTGCGCAGTTTGCAAGAAATGCTGGGGCATAAAAGTTTATCCTCTACACAAGTGTATACCCATGTATCTATTGAAAAATTGAAAAGCGTATACCAACACGCGCATCCTAAATGCAAGGAGTAAATCATGATAGGAATAGGGGTAGATATCGGCGGGACATTCATTAAATTGTTCGTATTGAACGGACAAGGGGATATTTTGCATACCGATCAGTTGGAAACCGACCATGCCAAAGGTGCGGCCGGTTGTATTGCCCAGATCGGGGATTTTATCAACCGTATCAAAAAACAATATGCCGGCCAACCGGTAGCCGTAGCTATCGGAGCTCCGGGAGACGTAGATAACCAAAACGGTATTTTGCGTTATAATCCGAATTTAAAATTTCAAGACGTTACGGACTGGCCTCTCGCCCAGCAACTCTATAACTATACCGGCATTTTACCACGGGTGGCCAACGATGCTACCTTGGCGGCTTGGGGCGTATATGAAACCGATTTGCACCGCCAAGGCACCAATGTGCTGGTAGTAACTTTAGGAACCGGAATCGGCGGCGGACTCATCATCAATAAAGAGTTATACCAAGGTTCCAACGGTACCGCCGGCGAAATCGGACACATGAAAATAGAAAATACAGACGCGGCTCCCCGGTGTGGCTGCGGTGCGCGCGGTTGTTTAGAAGCTTTTGCCGGAACCATCGGCATCAAGCGGCGCGTGTTGGATGTCATTAAACAATATCCGGACAGTGAACTGGCCCAACAGGTGCAAACTCATAAAGACTTCAAAATAGAAGTGGTTTTTCAAGCGGCCCAAAAAGGCTGCAAAGCCGCCTTAAAAGTTTGGGAAGATACCGGCCGTTACTTAGGCATTGGCATTGCCAATGTAATTTTAACGTTGGATTTGGATACCGTTGTACTCACAGGAGGCGTGTCCGGCGCTTCGGCGTATTTTATGCCGGCTTTGCAACAGGTATTACAAAACCAACAAATCAAAACTCCTTTTAAGAAGGTTAAAATTTTAGTTTCCAAAAATCCCAACATAGGAGGCGTGGGCGCGGCGTTATATGCCATTTACCACGCGCAAAGAAACCGTTAGTTATGCAAAAAATCCGTTGGATCGTCTTACTGGCAAGCTGTATATGCGCCGCCCCGCTGGAGGCGCAAGAACGTGTATTGCCGGCCCCGGATGAGGACGGATTTATCTACTTTACCGCCGATCAGGCCACCTTAGAGCCCGATGAAAAAAAAGTTAATCTTTCCGGTAATGTAACCCTGATTCAAAAAACAAAAGACGGCAAAAAACGTACCGTCACCGGGGAAAATATTACATACGACCAACTCCACACAACCGTTTCTTCTGTCGGTCCGGTAACGTTGGAAGATGGACAAGGCGGTTTTATCTACGGAGAAAATATTTCCGCCAACTACACGACGCAAGATTTTGTGGGAGAAAATTTAAAGACCGAATATCCCCCCTTACGGGTTTTACGGGCTAAAAAAATCTCTTCCAAAAACGGTAAGCGTGTATTGCACGGAGCCGAAGTAACTTGTTGCGATTGCAAGGATCCGCATTATACGTTATCGGTCGGCCGGTTATCCTTTTCACCGCAAAAGCGTATTTTTGGCACAAATGCCGTATTACGATTGGATGGTTTCCCCGTAATGTATTTACCCGTTTTTTGGCGTTCGCTGGATTCCCAAAAACCTTGGACCACTCACGTAGACTTTACACAAAGTAACAATGTAGGGTTTGGGGTGTTGACCTCTTCCGTATTTAAACCGATATTAGGATTACGCCCGGTATTAAATATTGATTATTACACCAAATCCGGTTTGGGATTTGGCGGAGGGTTAAACGCGGTAGATTCTCCCACTTTGCACGGGAGTGCCGAATATTTCTACATCCACGATAAAGCTGCCGATAAACTGGACCTGGCCGACACAAAACGCTGGGGCTTACAAGGCGGATATTGGTGGGAGATACACGATTCTTCCGATCACTTCAATAATCCTACCGGAGCTTTATATCAGTTACAAACGCAATTCCGCAAAGTGTCCGACCCTTATTTTAACGATTCCTTTTTCCGCAGCAATCCGTATATTTTCATGCCGGACCAAGAAACAAACGTATCCGTGGGACGCCAAACCCGCCGAACGACGTTGCGTGTAAGCTACCAAGAAAAAGAAATTTTTGCTTGGAACAAAAAAGAATTTATGGCCGAAAAACGCTCCATCCCGGAGATAAAATACATGGTACTCCCGTTTAACGATCCGTGGTTGAAGCTCGCCCACCGGTTTGAAGTGGACTTTAATAATACTTCCTCCTTGAAATACATAAACCAGGAGCCCAACGAAGAAGGCCCCTACCAACGCCAGGCACACGCTCGATGGACGGCAGAAAAGTCGCTGCGCATGGGGCGTCATTTTACTTTTATGCCCAGCGTTTTTTATGACCAAAAAGTAACCCTGGACGATTCTCAATACAACGACAAAGACGCTTGGGTAGGCCGTTTGGGAACGGATTTAAATTGGCGCACCCATTCGTCGTTAGGCACAACTGATTTTGGTTATCAATTTACCAAACGCTTTTCCACCGGAACCATCCATACAGATCAAATCTCCCCGGATAAAGGTATTGAGCGCAACCACCTGTATTTAAATCATTATTACCGTCCCACCTTCCGCACACACGTACGGGTAGGAACCGGGTTTAATCTATCCAACTATACTTATGACTTAATAACCGGGTATGGCCGGGAACTAACGTGGGACCATTTAAAAGAACGCATTGAACCCTTCCTGGTAGAGTGGGGGTACAACTCTTTAGACGGAAATGTAAATTTCTTTATTCAAGACCGATACGATTTAACGCAGAAAAACCAAAGCTTTATTGCACAGTCCGATTTTATCTTCAAAGGGCAACACTTGGGCTTGGGTTTTAACAACTTTGCTGACCATACCGACCCCGGTTCCAACTATACAACCAACGCAGACCGCTATACCGTTACCACCCAATGGGGCCTGCGCCCTGCCAGCAAAAAATGGCTGGTAGATTTGGGAATAGATGCTTCCTTTTTCCGTAATAGTTTAGTTGGATTTAACAAAATGGCCCGCGTGGCTTGGTCTATGCATGATGCCCGTTTAGATTTTACGCTCCGGCACCGCAACCGCAACTTGTCTTTTGCACTGCGTTTTAATGTGCTTTGCGGCAAAGGTAATTCCGAGCAAAATACACCGGCCGAAGATATCTACGATTATCCTTGGCGGCAAACACGAAATTAGAGAGGTTTATATGGTAGTCAATCCGTTAATTCGCCACAAACAAGGTTGGATAGAAGTAATTTGCGGATGCATGTTTTCAGGCAAGACCGAGGAACTCATCCGTCGCGTACGTACTGCTTTGATTGCTAAACAGAAAGTGCAATTATTTAACTCCAAAATAGACACCCGTTACGGTTTAGATAGTATCATCAGCCATAACCAAAATAAAGTGGCCGCCATTTGCGTTAAAACCTCTGCGGAAATTTTACAACACGTAGAAAAAGACACCCAAGTAGTAGCCATTGATGAAATCAATTTTTTTGATAAAGGGCTGGTGGCCGTTTGTGAAGAGTTGGCAAACAAAGGCAAACGCGTAATCGTAGCCGGATTAGATACGGACTACCGTGCCGAACCCTTTGAGGTGATGGCCGCACTCATGGCGAAAGCTGAATATGTAACTAAAAATTTGGCCGTTTGTACTAAATGCGGCAATCCGGCCAGTTTTACACAACGCATCAGCAAAGACAAAAAACGCATTGTCGTCGGCACGACAGACTCTTACCAAGCCCGTTGTCGCCGATGCTACAAAAAACCGCGCGATTAGGAGCTTAATATGAAAACCCCGTACATTGGATTTTTTAGACGTGCCGCCGCTTTTATAATTGACAACTTGTTGGTTGCCATTCCCCCGTTGATTATTTGTTTACCGTTAGCTGCTTGGCAAGCCCATTTATGGGCCCAACTCCCCGCTGGGGAAACACAAAACATAGCTCAAATGAGCATGTTAATTATTTTGTATATCGTTTGGCAGCTCTTATCGGCCATTACGTTTTGGCTCTATGCGGCTTTTTTGGAAAGTAGCGCCAAGCAAGCTACCTTGGGTAAAATGTTACTGCGCATTAAAGTAGTGGACGAAAAAGGCCAACGCATTAGCTTTTTACGCGCCACCGGGCGCGCTCTTGCCAAGGTATTGTCTTATGCTACCTTTTATATTGGTTTTATTATGGCCGGATGCACCAAGCGTAAACGGGCTCTGCATGATATGATTGTACAAACGTATGTAGTACACCGGGATTACCAACCCGGCGAGGAACTGCCCGATACACCTTCCCACCCCATTTGGATGGGAATTTGGACTTTTATTTTCGTGTGTTTGGCCGGTTGGACGCTTTGGATGAATTGGCAAGAAGCGGCCGCTGCCCCCGCGCAAGAAGCCGCTGCCCGGTTGGTGGAACTTTCTAAAACCAAACCGCCGTTTACCTCGCCCTTGCGGGAAGACGGCAACATTTACTTCCGCCATGCCGACGGTTACCGCGTGGCAGTGGACGACGGATACAACACAACATTATTTTTACCGTACGGCGGGACCGATGTCTGCTGCGAGCAGCACGCCTCTACCAAGTGTAAAGCTACCGGTATTCCCGTTTGCGGCAAATAGCTCTTTAACAAAACACCCCCGGGAATAATCCCGGGGGTGTTTTATATTCCGTTTTACAACTCCAAATCAAAGAGATTCATCGTAGTCCGGGCCTAAATACTCGTGCCAACGATTTACCGGTTCTTGGGCAGAAGGTGCAACACCGTACTCTTCAAACAAGACTTTTAAGATTTCCTGCCGCAGCGAGTAGGTATTCCAACCACTAGCTTCTTCATCCGTAAGCGGGCGGAGTCTTTCCGCAATATCTTGAGGCGTTGCCCCCAAAGACACCAAATATTCAATTAATTTTTTTGGATTGGGATTATGTAAATAATCCGTGGATTTCTTGTGAGCAAAATTCCGTTGGGCAAGCGTAGGGAATAGCACGTCAAATTTATACATGTAAATCATCTCTTCTATCTTTTTGCGCAGGAATCGTGCCCGATGGTGCCACTCCGGATCGGTGCAACCATTTTGATATTGCTCCGGGGGAAGTCCTTCCTTATTCTCTATCAAGGGATCAAACCCTCTTAACCGACCAAATGCGTCCAGTTCACTGGAAGTATGTGCTTTCACGTAATGTGCCGGTGTATTGCCCAGTACATCCTGTGCATTCACGTTCGTTTTGGGGAATTTGGCTACCCACTCAACTAAAAAATCCCCTTTGCTGTCATACTTTAAAAAAAGTTTGTGATACTGCTCGGCATACCAGTGCAAGGCCGTATATTTCGTTTTACCAAAAGCGGCCATCGGATTTAAACCTTTATCAACCAATGCTTTAAAAAGAGAAGGCCCCTTAATTTGCTGATACATACCGCTCGTCATAACCAGGTCCGGGTTTAAACCGTGTTCCAGTAACCAACCCAAGCGTTTATCGGTGTGTTTGTTAAAATTAGGTAACAGTTCAAGTATAGTTTTACGGTCAAACAAAACTGCATTGACGTTTATTTCACATTCTTCCGCTATTTTATCGGCCAACTCCAAATATCCTTGCGAAAGTGCTCCAAAAAGGGCCATCTCCGGCTTGGCTCCGTGCGCAATGGCTTCTTGCACAGCTTCCAAATTGTTATGCGTACCGGCAGCCACGGCCTGGGCATCCACCGTTGTTAAGTCATATTTGTCCATCAACTGCGTACGAAAAGCACCCCATTCATCGGCCACGGTAACCGGGAGCGGCCGAGCTGCGATATGTGTCAACGTTGGGTTCATCTCAATGGCAGCCGTATAGAGGGGCGGCATGGAGGCTTGTGCGCCCGTTATGGCACGACCTAAGCCATTTGTTACTCCACGTACGCGCGCTACGCGCTCCACCGCACGGGCCAGTTCTTTCGGAGCTTTATATACGGTTTGTCCGCCTTTTACCAATCCGCGTTGGGCGCGTGCGATATTGGGCATTAATAAAAATAAAAATCCTATTAACATCATCAACTTTGTTTGTTTAGTCATACTATTCCTCCTACTTTTTCAGTATAAATTTTTCCCGTTATGCCTCGCAAGGGTCTTTGGACCTAACTTGCCTCTGGGCCTTTATGCCCCGCCGCGCTAACAAAAGATTGAACGCCCCGCCGTAAAAAGATACAATAAATACGTATTTTATTTTTTAAAAGGAGCTTGTATGTTACCCATTCGCCCATATGCCGGTTTTTGGAAACGCTTTGCTGCGTATATACTTGACGGAATTATTATTGCAATTCCCCTGTTGATGTTGTTTATTCCCCTCATGATCTACTTGGCCCACCAAACAGGTAATGTGGGAGAGGCCGATAAAGCCGTCCAGTGGATGGCTGAAATGCGCTCTCAGCAATATTTGTCCGGAATCAGGCTCCTTTCTTTCGTTTTATCTATACTCTACTTTGCCTGGATGGAAAGCAGCAAATTGCAGGCTTCTTTAGGCAAGATGATTATGGGCATTAAAGTAGTAGATGGTAACGGAAACCGCCAAACCTTTTGGCAAGCAGTGGGCCGCAACGCCGGGAAAATTATTTCCGGCCTTACGTTTAACATTGGTTATTTGATGGCCGGTGCTACCCGCCGCAAGCAAGCCTTGCACGACAAGCTGGCGAATGCGTACGTGGTGGATAAAGATTTCCAACCCGGGGACGAGCTGCCCGAAGTAGAACCCCGTTTCGGCGTGTTAGGTACCGTAATTGCGCTAATGGTATTAAGTTTTTTCTTATTTATCGGGTTGTTGGTTGGGCTGATTGTTTACGCCGCACAGCATGAGGCCGCTAAACATGCTGCCCAGCACACTCAAACCACCCAAATAGAACAAACGATTCATAACACCTCTTCTTGGGCATAAAATAAACTTATAAAGGAGAAAACATGAATAATATATATCCGTATGCAGGTTTTTGGAAACGCGCGGCCGCATGGTTTATAGATTCCCTCATCTTGTACATGGCTACGGTGTTAACCCGGCCTATTTTGGCCCCTTTGTTAATTAACCCGGAGCTCGCACAAAAGCTTCAACAGGTACGGGACCACTCCGCTCCATTGGATCCTCATATTTTTATGTCCCTTGTTCCCGCAGGAATCATTTTGTTGCTGATTAGTGTGGCGTTGCCTTGGTTGTATTTCGCGCTGATGGAAAGCAGCTCCAAACAAGCCACCCTGGGCAAAATGGCCGTTGGAATTAAAGTAGTTGGTTTAGACGGCAATCGTATCTCTTTTGGCCGTGCGTTGGGACGCACGGTGGCCAAAATTGTATCCCGCCTTATTTTAACGATCGGGTTTTACATGGCCGGTGCCACCCGGAAAAAACAAGCTTTACATGATAAAATGGCCGATACCTACGTAGTAGAAAAGAATTTCCAACCGGGGGATGAATTGCCGGACGTAGAGACGCATTTCGGCATTTTAACAACCGTTATTGTGGCAGAAGTATTGTGTTTGGTGGCGGTATTGGGATTGTTTGTGGGACTTGTAGCTTTAGCAATAAGAGCAGCCCAAGAATCCAACACGCAAACCCCGGCACCCACCGTACAAGTGCAACAAACTGTTAACCGTTAATCGTTTGGAATCACTAAAAAGGGCGGCTTTATCGGCCGCCCTTTTTATTTGTAAAACTAAAAGCTCCAATGCGGAGTAAACGAGTTACCCGGCAAGTCCGCTAGCAGATGTGGGGCACTGCCGTCCATGTCCATCATATACAACTCCCGCTTGCCGTTGCGGGTAGTGGTAAATGCAATAAAACGGCCGTCGGGAGACCACGTCGGATCTTCGTTGGATCCCGCATCAGTAGTTAACCGGCGCAGTTGAGTGCCCGTTAAATCTACTAAGAAAATATCCATCGGGTGATAAGCCGATTCACGCCCGGAAAACACAATCCACTCCCCGGTAGGAGACCATTGCGGGCTATCCGACCAGTTGAATTTTTTGGTTAAGGGGCGCGTTTCCCCGGTGGCCAGTTCCATCACATAAATTTGCGGATTCCCCGCCCGGTTGGAAACAAAAGTAATGTATTTCCCGTCCGGGGAGTAAGACGGTGAGCCATCTACCGACGATTTATTGCTGATTTGGCGTTTGGTGTGGTTTTCCAAATCATATATAAAAATACTGGGGTTCGCTCCGCCCGTACTGGTAAAAGCAAGTGCTTTCCCATCGGGAGATACGCCCCCGATTAAAGAAAGCCCCCCACGGATAATTATCGGGGCGATTTTACCCGCCTTTAAATCAATGGCGAAAATATCCGGGTTGCGGTATTTATAAGTGGTGTAGAAAATGCGGCCGTCCTTGGACCAACGCGGTAACAGAGCAATGCTGTTATCCCGGGTAAGTTGTTGTAAATTTTGACCGTCATAATCTACCATATAAATTTCTTTATAGCGGGTAGAATTATTAGAAAAAGCAATTTTCGTATCCGCTATGCCGCGCTTGCCGGTTAGTGCAGCCGTAATCTGATCGGAAGCAATATGTGCCAGCCGGCGCAGACTCGCTTGTGTACCTTTAAACGCTTTAGAAAAAATCGGCGTCCGGGTGGCTAAATCATACACATAAATTTTAATGGTGTAATATGGCTCTTTATACACAATCTCGCCGGACAATACATAACTGGCTTTTACCCGGGCCCACTCGGTCAACGTGGTACTCAATTTTTTGGGGTTAAATTCAGGGCCGTCTTCTTTGATATCAAAATAACGGGCAAATAACAAATCGGCCCGCATTACTTCGCGCACTAAATTGGCGGCGTCTTGCTCTTCCAAAGAATTAAACCGAAAAAGCGGCAAACCGATAGCGGGCAAATGTTTGTCCCCTACCGAAGTAATCCCAATATATACATCTGTTTTAGGGGCAGCCAGTGCCGGCACATGCATTCCCGCACAAATAGCTATCAGCCCCATCAAAAAAATTATTTTTTTCATGAATCGGCCCTTCCTTTACGTGTGTTATTTTAATTTAGCGAGTTCAGCCTTGGCTAATTTGGCTTCGGCCGAAGAAGCGAATTCTTGCACAACAGAAGATAAATACTTTTTGGCTTCCTCTTTTTTACCCAGCGGGATAATGCTGCGGGCATATTTTAACCGTGCGGAAGCCGTCAACTTGCTGGACGGAAATTTTTGCAACAACGTAGCATACGCCACCGCCGCCGGTTTCGTTTGACCGGCTGCGCTGTATGCATCACCCAGATACATATAGGCTTGTTCTATGTTTTCCGACGTAGGATATTTGGAAATATACAAATTAAAACCCGAAACCGCCGCCTCATAAGCACCTTTATCTAAGTGGGATTTGGCTTGGGAAAATAGATCCGAAGGGGATACCGTCGCGGCAGCGGCTTCTTTGGCGGATAACCGGTTCACCGAGGCAGTTACATCATCTAATTTAGCGGAAATCTTGGAAAATTGACCGTCTATTTGCGACCAATTTTCGTTAGAAACAGTTAAGTTTTGGTTTAACTCGTCCATTTTACCGGCCAGTTCTGCCTGGTTGGATTGCATTTGGACGATGGAATTATTAAGTTCTTGCAGCTGTAATTTAAGTGTGCCAACATCGGTTTGGCTGGCTACACAACCGGACAGCAAAAAGCCCGAACCGACCATAAAAATAAGTTTAGTAATATTTTTCATATGCGTTCGGGCTCCTTGCTAAAAGTTTTATTTTACACCGAGGTACGTATCGGCGCGGCGGTTTTTAGCCCAGCAAGCTTGGGTAGATTCCGTGCAGACCGGTTTTTCTTCACCGTAAGAAACGGTGTTGATGTTAGCAGCCGGAATACCTAAGCGTACATAGTTGGCTTTTACTTCGTCCGCTCTTTTTTGGCCGAGCGCAATATTGTAAGAGGTGGTACCTCTGTCATCGCAATTACCTTCTACCGTGATTTGGTAAGAGGCCAAATTGCCGGCAGCTTTAATAGCTTTGGCATTTGCTTCTACGATTTTGCGGGCATCCGAAGACAAAGTATATTTGTCTAAATCAAAATGCACGGCACCCAAGGCTACTTCTTGAGAAGGTACCCGTTGCGCGGTGGTGGTATCTTCCGAGAAGGTCGTCGTACCATTTACCAAATCGGCATTGGCGTCATCTTTGACGTTCTTGGAGCAGGCGGTTAAACCGGCAGCCAAGGCGAAAACTAAAACTACTTTGAGTGTGTTGTTCATATCGTTCTCCCTTATAATTTTTACAGCTACACTAATATAGTAGCAACTTTGGAAACCCCGGTCAACGAAAAAACATCTCTCTTTTTGGTGTAGAAATGCATCCCATAAAAATACGGACGCAACTTGGTTGGTCGCGTCCGTAAGTCAACTGATAAAACCTACCTGCTATCCAAGCAATTTAGCCAGCAGTTGGCTGATAATTTTGGGGTTAGCTTTCCCCTTGCTCAATTTCATCACCCCACCCACAAGAGCCCCGATAGCGGCTTTGTTGCCTTTTTGATAATCGGCCACGGCTTTGGGGTTGGCGGCCATAGCTTCTTTGGCCCATGCTTCCAGCTGCCCCTCATCACTGACTTGCACCATGCCGCGTTTGGCAATAATATCAGCCGGGTTGCCTCCATGCGCATAAATTTCATCAAACACTTCCCGCGCCTGTTTGCGGTTGATTTTTCCGCTTTCGGCAAACTCCAATAATTCAGCTAAACGGGCCGCCGGAATAGGAGAATCTTCTATTTCTTTTTTCTCGGCGTGGAGCAAACCGAGCAAATCGGTCTGGATCCAGTTAGAAGCCGTTTTTAAAGAAACTTTACCGCTCTTGGTAACTTCTTCAAAATAGTCGGCAATCTCACGTGAGCTGGTTAACACGCCGGCGTCATAGGCAGATAACCCCGCTTTCATAAAACGGGCTTCTTTAGCGGCAGGCAGTTCCGGCATGCTGTTTTTAACTCGGCTGAGCCATTCTTCGTTAAGAACCACGGGCGGTAAATCCGGCTCCGGGAAGTAGCGATAATCCAATGCCGCTTCTTTAGAACGCATGGGTTTAGAAACACCTTCTTCTTTATCCCACAGCCGCGTCTCTTGTTTGACTTGGCCACCGCTTAACAACACTTCCGTTTGGCGGTTAATTTCATAAATCAGAGCTTCGCGCACAGCTTTAAACGAGTTTAAATTTTTAAGCTCGGTTCGCGTACCGAATTTTTCTTGCCCCACCGGGCGCAACGACACGTTGACATCTACGCGCAGTTCGCCTTTTTCCATATCACAATTGGAGGCACCCACCCAGCGCATGAGACGTTTGATTTCGGTTAAATACGCATACGCTTCGTCGGCGGAGCGCATATCCGGCATGGAAACAATTTCTAAAAGCGGGCAACCCGAACGGTTATAATCTACCAGGGAGTGATCGGGCAAGTGGGTAGACTTGGCGGCGTCTTCTTCCAAATGCGCATGGTGAATACCGATTTTCTTTTTCTGCAAATTATTCTTGGGACCGTAGGTAATTTCAATAAACCCAGCTCCGTTAATGGGCTCATCATATTGGGTAATTTGATATCCTTTTGGTAAGTCCGGGTAAAAATAATGTTTGCGCGAGAAAGAAGAATAGCGGTTTGTTACACAATTCATGCTCAGCCCCGCCCGTACGGCCAAGGCAAGCGCGCCCTCCGTCAGCACAGGCAACACGCCCGGATGTCCGGCACAAACAGGGCAAATGGCTGTGTTAGGTTTTGTTTCTTCTCCCACGCCATTGGGGCACGCGCAAAACAATTTAGTTTTGCTGGCCAGTTGGACATGTATTTCCAGTCCGATAACAGGTTCAAATTGGGTTGTCACAATAATAGTCTCCTAAATTATTATAATATCAAATATGAGAAACCTTTTTAAACCCACCTCCTACCGCAAAGGCGCTTTTTTAGCCGTAGGATCAACGGCCCTGTGGAAGGGATTATCGTTTGCCAATGCCTTACTGGTGGCTGCTTATTTTGGAGCCGGCACCGCAACCGATTTGTATTTTTATATTATTTTAGCATTGGGTTTAGGGACTTATTTCTTGCAACGCATGAATGCGGCGGTTATTATCCCGGAGGCCATGGCGTTGGACGCAACCGCCCCCCACAAAGGCCGCTCTTTATTAAATGGGTTCTTATACTTCTACATAGGACTTTTGGCAGCATGCGCGGCCGTCGCATTTTTATGCCCGGTACAAGTAGCCCGTGGATTATCGCGGTTTAACCCCGCCGAACTGGCCGCACAACGGCCTTTACTCGTGTGGGGCATTTGGCTATTGGGGTTGCAACTCTTGGTTTGCTATCTCACGTCCATTTTAGAAATGTACCGCCGCTTTACATCCTCGTTATTTTCCCCCCTAAATGCGTTGTTGCCGCTGATTTTTTTACTCGTGGGGGCTAAGCAATATGGCATTATCAGTTTATTGTATGGGTTTGTCCTTTCCAACGTTCTGCAAATTCTTGTATTTATATGGGCCTTAAAAAAAGAGCTCCATTGGCAATTTGATTCGTGGATATTGTTCCCGAGCCGGACTTTTACACGCAATTTGCTAAGTAACCAACTGATGGAATTTATCAATATCGTCAATGGATTGCTACCCCTATATTTACTCAGCGGTTTGGCTGCCGGCTTAGTCAGCGCGCTCAATTACGCCAAGCAACTTACCGATTCCGCCAATGAAGTCCTTACCTTACGCGTAACAAACATCTCTAAAATAGAACTGACTGAATATGCCTCGCGCAAATTACAAAAATTATTTAATAGATCCTATTTACACACGCACCGGCTTTTATGCTTATTGTTAACACCGCTATGTGTTTTTTCTGTTTTTTACGCACCGGAAATTATTACGATATTTTTTAAAAGAGGTTTGTTCAACTCACAAGATGTAGCGCAAACGGCCGCTTTTTTGCGTCCGTTGCTGGGCGTATTGTTATTCATGGTGCCTAATCTCATGCAAAATAACGCGGTAGCCGCTTGCCGGTTGGTCAAAAAATTTATGCCTTACGCGCTCGTAAGTATGCTACTCTTTACGGCCGCTATTCCTTGTACCATGTATTATTATGGTCCGTTTGCTTATCCGTACACGCTGTTAGCTTGTTTGTTGGCCGGGTTTATCGTGAATATGTTTTTCTTTAGACGCTACATCCCTTTTTTGGCTTTTGGAAAAGCACTCGTTGAGATGGGCCGTTTGATTTTGCTAAACCTAATCGCCTTGGTACCTGCTTTATTGTACCGCCACTATTTGGCGGGAGAGAATGTGTGGATTACGCTGGGTTTGAGTGGAATCATTTTTATGGCTACGTTGGCGTTTCTGCTACACGTAACGCAAGATTTACCTTGGCTCCTGCGTAATTTTAAGCGTTCGTCCGCCCCATTGCCGTAAAAACACGAATAACCCGCCAGATTTTGGGATAAGAAAATCCGTGTTTTAAACACGCGTTCCATAAGTGTTGGCGCAAACGAAACCGCCACCCTTTCCCTTTAAAAAGAGAAACGGGCACCAGCCATTCCCCGCGAGAATCGGCCAGCAATTTTTCTTCCGTTTCGGTTAGCCCGTATTTTTCCATAAAACTGATCAAACAAACGCGACAAACATATTCAAAACCCGGGGCAAAATCGCCGTACAAGCCTTGTTCTTTTAACAAGCGGCGGGCTTGTAAAAATCCGGTTACCAATCCTTCAAAGCGTCCGTTTCCGGCCCGGCTCTGCGAGCCGGCCCGTTCCCGGTAGAAATAAATTGCTTGGGGTGCCAACGCTATCGGATCGGCCCCTGCTAATAAAGAAACAGAAGGCAAGATATCGTCCCCTGTACGCAGATTAGGAAAAGAGATTTCTTTTAAACAATTGCGGTGAATCAATTTCCCGCACAAGGCCAATGCGGCCGAAAAATCATCAAAAATACGTATCCGTTGCGCCCCATACAGACAACCTGCCCGAAAAAATTCGGCAAATTGGGGGGATTCCGTCTGCGGGAAACGCACCATAGGCGCCACTACCACCTTGGCCTGGGTTTGGACATATATGCGCCACAATTCTTCTAAATAGTGCGGATCCAACACATCATCCGCGTCCACAAAGCAGACCGTTTCCGCACGAGCTTGGGCCAAACCTGCTTGGCGGGCAGCCGCCACCCCTCGGTTAGGTTGCGCAAGCACCTGCCAAGACGGATTACATTGGGCAAATTCCGCCAAGATTTCAGCACTGCCGTCCGTAGAACCATCATCTACAACGATAATCTGTGCATTCGTAAACGTTTGTGCCGCTACGCTTTGCAAACAAGCGGACAAAAATTCTTTTACATTATAAACGGGAATAATAACACTTATTTGAGGGCTTGAAGACATAATTGTTCGTAAGCATCAATATAGCGATCTAAGGAAAAACGGGACACTACTTCTCGGGCACGCGTGCCAAATGCACGGCGTTTATCCTCGTCTTTCATCAGTTCTTCCATTCGCTTGGCAAAGAGGTCTGTGTAGTTCTGTTTCACCAGGAAACCGTCTTCTCCGTCCCGGATGATTACGTCCGGCCCTGTGCAGGCAAAACTGACCGCCGGTAGTCCGGCTGCCATTGCCTCTAATAACACCAGGGGAAAGCCTTCGGCACGCGAGGTCATGGCCAAAAATTCCGCATGATTGTACACGTTAGCCAAGTCCTGTTGTGGGGCGACAAAATCCACACTGTACTGTACATCCAAAATTTCGGCCAGTTGTTTTAGTTCTTGTTCGTCAGGTCCGGCTCCAATTATAGCTAAACGCCAATCTTCATATTGGTTGCAAACACGCCGCCAAGCTTCCAACAATCGGTCAAAGCCTTTTTGTTTTACTAACCGGCCAATAGCCACAATATATTTTTTATTGGGCATCATAAATGACGGGGTATTCTCTTTTTGTCCGGTACAAGAAAGGGCCGGGTTATATACGACCGATACTTTCCAACCGGGATGATATAGTGCAATAAATTTACGGTCCCGTTCGGACAATACCGTTACGGTTTTGGCAAAGCGTAACAACCCATTACGCAACAATTTCCACTTACGGGAATAAGCCAAATGACGTATATCCAGGTGATCGGCATAAATGTAAGGAATACGCAAAAGCAAACAAGAAGCCAGGACGCTGATAGTCATAAAGCTAATAACAACGTCCGGATGTGTGGAATGTACCGCGCGGGTTAATTTCCAAAGGCGGGGAATCCCCCCTAATAGGCCGGCAGCCCGAAAAGAAGGCAGCTCCACACGTACACGCGTAACGGAAGCTGCCAATGTATAAAAATCCGGTACCGAACTATCCAACGTCAACAGGGTAACCTGGTGGCCGCGGGCGGCTAAACCGGCGCACAGATACGTCATTACCCGTTCTGCACCGCCTCCGCCCAACGTACCGATTACACATGTGATGCGCATGGTAAGGCCTTCCTAAATTATTTTAAAACGTCGGCCACCGCTTTTACAAATACTTCAAAAGGATAACGATCTTTGAGCTTGCTGGCTTCCAACGCAATACCTACCCGCTTACCCCAGTTCACCATCATATCATCCAGGGCCACCGTAAAAGGCTCCTCTTCGCCGGCATTTACCACTACACCGTTCACGCCGTTAATAATAAGTTCAGTAACGGGAGCCGATTCACAAGCAACGCAAGGGAGTTTGCTGGCCATCGCATCCAGCAACACATCCGCATGAGAAGGTTTAAGTGCCGGATACGCAAAAATATCCGCATTACGCATCAAGCTATATACATCACTTTGCGCCGGGACAATTTCGGTGCTGCCTTCCAAATTATTCTTGGTAATAAACCGTTGGAAAGTCGTTTTTTGGGTGCCGTCGCCTACTAACGTCAAGTGCCAGGTTCTATGAGCCGGAGCCAAACGGGCCCACGTTTTTAAGAGCGTATCAAAACCGCTTTCTTTAGTTAAATTGCCCACCGCCAGAATATTGTTCTCTTTTTTGAAGCAAGCGGGTTTATTGTAGTTATAATGTTCCACCCATACGGCCGGAGTTTTAACCCGCACCGTATTATCCGCGTATAGCTTTTTATTAAGCGGCTTATCTCCGTTTCCAAGCACGACTACGCGGGAAGCTTTCTGTAAGACGGTTTTTTTGTTTTTAACGGTTTTGTCTTCCTTAAAACCTTCATACTCCACGTAAACAAACGGTATTTTAGCTAATAAGGCGGCCTCGCAAGCGCGCCAATTCATCACAGAAATAACATTGGAAATTTTTTCTTTTGTAAACAAATTCGCTAAGGACTTAGCCGTTGTAAAAGCGGTATATTCTTTAAGCGGTACCGTGCAATGTACTTTTCCTTTCCCTTTGGGAGCGAGCACGGAAACTTCCTGCCCGATCAGTTGCAAGACTTCCGCCAGGTTAACCCCCAAGCGGGCTCCGGATACTGTTTTGTTGCCCCCAACGCATACCATCGTTTTCATAAAACTTTCCTCCAAAATAAATCTATACCTGTATTGTACATAAAAAAGAGCATTAACTCACAGAATTGCATAAAAAAACCGCCCTTTTGGGCGGTTCTAAGAAGAAAATCTTGCGGGGACTGGATTTGAACCAGTGATCTCAAGGTTATGGGCCTTGCGAGATACCAGGCTTCTCTACCCCGCATTGTTATTATACCAAATTGGAGTAGCGCGCGCAAATAAGCCCGCCGCAAATCATTTATGCATGGGATAAAAGTAGATACCCATATATACCGGATTATCCACAAATCCCTTTACTTTTTTATTCATGGCCCATAAGCCGGTGGGGTGGACGGTATAAATCTGCATGGCGTCTTCGTGCATGAGATTATGCACCTGCTTGTAAAGCGCATTGCGTTTGGCTTGGTTTGTTTCTGCCACGGCTTGTTCTATCAGTTTATCCACTGCCGGGTTTTTATACCCTTGTGAAAGCGCATACCGCCCCTGGCTATGCAAGAAAGGAAAGTAAAAATTGTGTGCATCGGCATAGTCCGCTACCCAGCCGCGGGCCCACATCGGCATTTGTCGGCGGGCTGTTTTTTCCAAGAAAGCAGGCCACGTTACCCCGCGCAAATCAATTTGAAACTTAGGGTTTAATTTTTCCACATTTCGTTTTAAAATTTCGCTTGCGATTTGGCGCATTTCACCGCTGGTATTGTAGGTAATGGTAAATTTGAAACCTTTTTCCCACACGGCTCCGCCCCATGCTTTTTTAAAATGTTCTTCGGCTTTCTTCAAATCAAACGTATATTTTTTAAAATTGCCGTCGTACTTAACAAGTCCAGCCGGGGCCGGACCGGTGGCCATTTCCGCGCGGCCTTCCATGGATTCTTTCAAAAAAGCTTCGTAATCAAACGCATAGGCAAATGCCTGGCGCAGGTCTTTATCACTAAAGAAATCCGCCGGGATACCTTGCCCGTCCAACTTGCCGGAACCGACATCCGGATTGGCTTCCATGTTAATATCCAGCGTGAAAAAGATGACCGGATCGGTACGCAAACGCGGCAAATTATCATACAGCGCAACCGTATCGCTCCCTTTTAATTGAGAAATAAATTTAGGTGATAATTCTGCCACATCCGCATCACCGGATTCCAGCATAAGCCGCAACGTACTCGGCTCATCTACCGTCATCATCAAAATCGTTTTGAGTTGCGGGGCCCCTTCAAAATAATTTTCATTAGCGGTTAAGGTTAAGCGTTTGGCGGCAATATCCCACCGGGCCACTTGGAACGGGCCCGTCCCGTTGGTTACGTTAAAAAGCGGATCATTATCTTTAGCAAAGTTATTATAATTTTTCCATGTTTCTTCCGTACCATCCCAGGCGCCTTTTTCTATTGCCCAAGATTTATTCATCACGTACCCCCACCGCGCCAAAATATACAAGAACGGCGCAAACGGACGTTTGAGGGTGATAACCACTTTATCACCATCCACGCGTATCGCATTGGCAACATCTTTATAATTAACAACAATTTCGCCTTTGTCGTTACGGGTGGAAGAAACACCTAAAATCGGCTCCAAAAGCAAACTGGACGGTCCACCGGAAATATCACTTAGTAAAAAGCGTAGTAAAGAATAGCGCACGTCTTCGGGCGTGAGGTCTTGCCCGCCGTGGAATTTCACACCTTGGCGAATCGGGAATGTATATGTACGACCGTCAGCGGAAATCAAACCGTTTTCTTTGGTAGGCACTTGGGTAGATAAAGAAGGAAGCAACTCCGTTAGCGAACTGCCGTTAAATTTTAAGAGCGTATCATATACATTGATAAGCATGCCGTGTGTTACCCCGTCATACGAATACACCGGGTCCAACGATTCCATTTCTCCTTTATGCGCCACAATCAGCGTATCTTCCGCCGCTTGTTTAGCGCACGCGCCCAACAATGATAAACCAACTAATAAAAGTAATAATTTTTTCATCTTCTCCTCAAAATGTACGAAGCACCCTGTTTATTTTTGAGCCACGCCTGCGCAAAAGGTTCCGCCTCATACGCACGCAACACCTCTTCCTCCGTATTGGCAGCCGGATCAGCCACCAACACTTTTCCGTCTTTCCATCCCCGAATGACCAGTAAATGTCCTTCGGTTTTCGGTTGAGCCGCGTGAGGGAGTTCCCCTTCCTGATAAGACACACTGGCTACCACAAGTCCGTTTTCGTTACAGTATTGCGGCAATTCACTTAATGAACTAAAACGCCAAAAATGAACGTCTAATTTCTGCCGGGAAGCATACGCCGTATTGAAAAACCAATTGCCAAAAATATCCGACACGGGATCATATACGTTTTGCAAAACTTGGCTTAACACAAGCGGACGTCCCAACGCATTAAGTGCCATGCAGAGCGAACAGGGGCTGCAGATGCGGTTGTTAACAGCCGTTGCTTGTTCCTTTTGTGAGATAGGAGGCACGTCCATTTCAAATGCGCCGCTTGGCAAGCGGGCGGCTTGGGCGGCATCATACTCAAACGGTTTTTTCACCCCGTTAACACCAAAAGACAGCAGCGGCACTTTGCCCTTCATCCGCACCCGTAATCGGTAGTAGCGCATGGGTTTAGCCAAACATAATTCATCTATTTTGACTTCTCCCCATGTATTTTTTTGATCAGGAAAACTTTGTTGGAAAGATTCGGAAACTAACCCCAATTTAAAAAAGGGACTCCACAAAATTCCGTTACCTACTTGCACTTCTAAAAGCACACTTCCGTCAAAGAAAATCCCCAAATTGGCAGAAGCCGTAAGGGACGAGAAGGCAAACGGAGCTTTTTGCGGGCGAGAGATAGCGGCCTGGGTTCCTTCCATCCATGTGTAATTTTCCACATCAGCAGAAGTATGTACTCTATTGAAAACAGCAGCGGATTCTATATTTTTCATAAAAAAATCGGGGCACCCGGACTTGAACCGGGAACCTCCCGCTCCCAAAGCGGGCGCTCTACCACTTGAGCCATGCCCCGTTATGAATATTGTAACAATTTTACGAAAGAAGAAATACAACTTTTTATAAAAAGAAAGGCCGACCGGTACGGTCAGCCTTCCCCAAATGACTTAAATATCATTTACAAAAGCGTTACCGAATTTAACATTTCCATGAATTCCGGGGTTTCTTCGCCGCAATCCAGTTGGCGCAAGGGAGTGCTTACCTGGAAAAGAGTCAACGCTATCCCGCTGAAAGGAGCAGACAAGACCGTAGTACCCGGTTTTAATTGTTCCAAAACAGCATGAGTCTGGCCGCCCTCGTCAAAGTAAAACATTGTGTACGAACCGGCAGAGGTCGCAATATACCCGGCGTTTTGTACGGTATACTTAGCGCGAAGCGTTTTCCCTTGTTCTCCTTCATATACACGCACGGTAATGTATTCGGGGAAGTCCTTATAATCGTCTTCTTCGGCACCTTCGCATAACCATATTTTCCCCTTTTGGTATACGTAAAACCAAAAGCTTTGGGCGCCGTCTTTGGCGGGAACAAAACGGGTAAATACGTTGTTATACACTACACCGGCTTCGTCTCCACCGCCGTAATGGTCCATATATTCTATATTGGCTGCTTGGCAAGACTTTAGATCGTCCGTTTCCGCCGCCGACAAACCCGAAGCGGAAAAACACAACCCCAGCGCCGCAAGTAGGGCGCTAATCCACATTTTTTTCATGATACTCTCCTTATACTGATGTATCTATGTTTTGATTGTAGAAATTATTTCTTTTATCAAACAAGGGCCAAAAGGCCTAGAAACAAACTAGGCCTCTGCCTTACTACTTACATAATTGGTATACTATACTTATGAATAAATACATCAAACACAAATTGCATTGGATATTTGTATTTTTAATAATCGGGGCTACGGCCATACCGTCATATGCACAAGTAGGCAAAAGCTTATACATCCTTAAAAAAGCCGGCCGAATGCCACCGGGAGACTTGTTCATTCGGGCGAACCTACCGACCGACTTAGCCTCCTTGTTAGAACGTAGAGCTGTCCGCAACCCCATGCAAGGGTACGCATCCAGCATACAAAATTTTCAACAAATCCAGAATTTATCCGTACGACAAATTTGGGAATATGGCGGCAGAAACCCGGCCTTTTGTTTTCCGGAACATAAAAGCCCCATCGTGGAGCGTTTATTGAATAATTTGCCCAGCGGCACGGAGCTCATTCCGGTGGAGGGCGTTTCGCTGGATCCGCTTTATGATGATGCGGCCACGCTGGACTTATGGATTGACTTAGCCGGAGAGCGAAACATCGGAACTCAAAAAATTATATTGGCGATGAGTGCCTGTAAAAAAATAGACCAGTTTTTATTTACAGAAAAAGACGGGCAGGTTTTTCTTAATGTACCGGTAATAAAACATTTTCGCTCATACGGGCCGGCCCTGGAAGGTTTAGCCCGCACGTTATCTTCCTTAGTACAGGCTCCCCTATTTACCCAGTCTGTAGATCAATTTATCATGCGACGCAATCAACAAATTGCTGCCTCCATACAAAAACACTTGGATGCTGCCGGGGCCATAGCCACGCGGGATATTACCACCCAGCGAACCGCCGAGGAAATTGAACAGTTGGTAAACAATTTAGATGAGCAAAACCCGCTGCGCATATCGGTTGAAGCCGCACTACGAAATACCGCAAAAGACGGATATATTCGTCCGGTAGTAGATCCGGAACGCTAATTAATCTTACTTTGAGACCGCAAACTCTCGCCCACTAAGAGGGATACTACCGACGGGGCGTGTACGAATTTTCTGCCGTACTTTTTCCAAATCTGTCAAAAACAGTTCTTAAATTGGCAGAAAATGTATATCTATCGTCGATAGGTTCAAGTTTCTACAGCGCAATTAAAGTGTTTTCGAAACAAGTCTTTATTCCTTCGAATCAATTTTTTGCATAAATTCGAATTCAAGTTGGTTCCCAGCTTTTAATTTTCTATTAACTCCTGCTTTGGTACCATAACACCATCCATAACCACCAGTTTGATTCCTTTCTCCTTTACAAACTCTAACTATGCAGGCCACAGATATATTATTTTGGCGAGAGGCTTCCGCAATGGAAGAATATGTCTTTATGACTTTATTTGTTTTCAAGTCCACCTTTGATACTTTTTTACTATGTAATTGCGCTACTTTCTTATGCGCACATTTTATACAGCCAGATTTATTGCTTGTTCTATTGTTAACAGTTGCCTGATACTTACAACCACAAGTAGGACATATCCAGTGCGCTTTATATCTAGAACCAACGTTAATCTTATCTGGCGTTATATCTCCATTTGCTTCATAATCCCATTCTTTCAACAAATGGGGATATGAAATTGATATGGGGTTCTTCGCTTTTCCTTGAAAAGCAGACCGTATAGATTTTTCATCTCGCAACAGATTAATGTCTATTTTTTGGCAAGCGAAATTAATAAATTTAATTACTTCGTAAATTGTGTATTCTAAATTATCTTTACCATTGACCTTGCCAATGCTAACAATATGATCTGCCGTGTCCGCACCTAACGGAGACATTTCCTCTCTAACTCGAAGTAAATGGACGCCATTTTTTTGACATAATTTATATTTTTTTCTTTCCAAAGGCATTTTGCGTTCTGAATGCCAATGTTTGCCGTCGTATTCAATGGCGTAATGTATTGATGGAATGTAAATATCAATTTCCATTTTTTCTAAAAAGGGTGCCTTGTACCCGTTTATGGCATCTGGGTATAGTTTTTTAACATAATAATATAACGCTTGTTCCGGATAGGATGTTCTTGCCGCCATAGCACATTTCGGACAACCAGATTTATTACTTGTTCTATTGTTTGGGGTAATTTCCCATCGATGGCCGCAAATGTGACATTTCCATGCAGCTTTATATTTCCTGCCTGGTCTTATATCCCTTGGCGTTAGACCGTTGTTTCTTTCGTAGTCCCAATCCTTAGCTATTTCTGGATATAATGTCTCCAAATCATTAACACCAGGTATTAATGCTGTATTATTGCACTTATGGCAATTGCTGTGTCCGGACGTTCTAGTCTGAATCCTCGTTTTCCATTTATACCCACAAATATGGCACTTCCAAGAAGCATTGTAGTGAGAGTTTTGTTGAAATTGATCAGGAGTACGTCCGTTATTGTTTTCATAATCCCAATCTTTGGCTATTTCCGGGAATTTAGTTTGTAGGTCATTAAATCCTACAATTAATTTACTATCGCTACACCTTGGACATTTAGCCGATTTCACTCTCCTAATAATAGAACAGTGCCAACTTTGACCGCATATATGACATTTCCACCATATCAACTTGTCACTCCCAGCCTTTACTTGTTCTGGAGATAAACCAACATTTTTTTCAAAATCCCAGTCTTTTGCTATGTCAGGATGTGTTGTGGCTAAATCATTAACTCCCTTTATTGGGATTGCTCCATAACAGAAGGGACACCCAGATTTGTTATGTGTTCTGTTTGTAACTGTAGCCTGCCATTCGTTATGACATATTTTACATTTCCACCAATATTTCTTATTACTTCCCTTGCTTATTTGTGTCGGTTTTAAATTCCCGTTTTTTGTTGGATGCCATTCCTTTGCAATAACCGAAAAATTGGATGCCAAGTCATTAAACCCTTCTAGAACTCTCTTCCCAGAACAGTAAGGGCAAGAGGTATTACAAGAAGTACGTCTGACGACAGACTGTTGATAGTCGTGTCCCTTTGGACATAACCACCATACTTTCTTTGTACTACCACTCATTACCATGGAAGGGATTAAGTTGCCGTTTTTAGTTGGGTGCCATTCTTTAGCAATTTTAGGGTATTCAGTTTCCAAATCATTATATCCAGGCATCAGTTTTTGGTTAGCACAGTAGGGGCAGCCAGTGTGAGCCCTTCCCACTCTATTATAGATGGCAGTTTTCCACTTATGTCCTTTGCTACAAATCCAGTGAGCTTTTTTATTGCTTCCCCATGCCAGTTGTGTGGGATCTAGCCCTTCCTTTGCGTTGGCTTCCCAATCCCATTCTTTCATTAATTCTGCATTTTCGCTGATGTACTTTTTAGGCATAATGGACATCCGTAGGTGTAATAATTCTATTATAGCATTGTAGAAAAGAGTTTTAGTTTGGCTGAACACTAATACAAAAAGTTATACTTTTGGGCACACCTATTTATGGAATCTAACATTACGTCAGGGCGATGAAATGGTGCCCATTATAGTGACCAAAAAGTGACCACCTTCTGCATAGTTTACTTGCGTAACCGCCCACCAGGACTTGCCTTCCGGTAAAATTCCTGACGAAATTTTCCTGCAGGCCGGGCTCGCGGTTTTTGCCTTTCGCGGCTTACGCACGCTCAAACAAAAACATCGCTCCGCCTTTCAAGTCCCGTCGCAAGCAAAGCAGTTTGCTTGCTTGGGCATAAAAATCTGCCCCTGCCGTAAAGGCAGAGGCAAATTTTACTGCGCCCACCAGGACTTGAACCTGGAACCCATCGATTATGAGTCGATTGCTCTAACCAATTGAGCTATAGGCGCGTTATATTTTTATTATAACAAATTCCCGCTTACCCGCGCGTGAATTGTGCGCCCAATACAAAATGTGATAAAATATATTTGTTACTCCGGGATGGTGTAACGGTAACACAGGTGCCTCTGGAGCACTAATTCTAGGTTCGAATCCTAGTCCCGGAAAATTTTAGACCCCGCACCTTTACGGGGCTTTTTTATTGCTTGACTTTTTTATTTATTAAACATATTATGGGGGTAGGAGGCCGGATAAATGCATCGCTTTTTATTAGGTTGCCTTTTACCTTTGCTCTTACTTTCCACGTTACACGCCCAACAAGAGAAAGCCATTTTACGTGTGACCTCTGCCGGTGCGGAGGCTAAGCCCGCGGAAGCTGCTTTCATCAATGCACAACAAATTGCCAGAATCGCCGCCCAAGAACAAATGCGCCTTATCCAAGCGCAAAAACAAACCTATTATTTATCTTCTTTACCCACAAATATGCCTTCCGTTATATTACCGGCTTTTCCGCTACGGCGTGATGAGGGGGTTATGTATCGCGGCATGGCTCTCCATGCTCCTACCGAAGAGCTGAAATATATTTTAAAAAACGGGTTAGAAGCATCCAAATGCAATGCGGCAAATTTTGCCGCTTATGATGGGATAAATTCTTCTTGGGCTGCTGCGGCTATTTTTGCCTCTACAGACCCCGATTTGGCCCTCGGTTTTACGGCCGCCCAACTGAAAGAAGGAGATGCCCACTTCCCGGTGTTATTCCATTTAAAACGGGTAGCCAACTCCCTTTTCATTTCTGTTCCGCATGATATCCCGCCCGATTGGATTAAAAGTGTCAGCACTATAATAAATGTAGGCGGAAAACCTCTTTGGGGCGAGTTGAAATGGGAAGAATCCCACAACCGTTTTATTTTTATTCCATACGCCGCCACCACGGATTAGCCCTCCTTTAACACTAAAAAACCCGCCAAGCAATTGGCGGGTTTTAAATTTTATCGGGTAATTATTTGGCCAAAGGGAGCAACCGCGGCTGCGGTCCGATAATGGAAAGTATTTTAAACGCCAGCAAATAATCTGCTTTTTCTTCCTTGGAAAACTTTTCATTCTTTTCCAAAAGTGCCGCCGCCGTTGTACCATCCGGAGTTTTGAGTTCCGGATCGGCTCCGGCGCGCAATAATTTTTTAACCATACCGGGTGTATTGTATTGCGCGGCAAACATGAGGGCCGTATATCCGTCCCGGTCCGAAGCGTTTACGGGAGCCCCCGCCGTCAGCAATTGGGCCAGCACTTCTTCACTATCTGTATACCGGGCGGCCACCATCAAAGAGGTCTGCCCCGTAGTGTCGGTAAGCGTCGTGTCGGCTCCCCGGCGCAACAAATGGAGCACCATATCCGGCTCGGCTTTATGTTGCACTGCATAAAAGAGTGCGCTACGGCCGGATTTATCGCGCTCGTTCACATTATCGCTGTGGCGAATCAAGCGTACCACTTCGCGTGAATCCGTATTCTGCTCAAAAGAACGCATGAGTTTCGTAGCCCCGCGCTCATCGGCGGCATTCACCCGGTAGCGGTACCAAAACCCACCGCCAAAAAGCACCCCAACAGCTATCAAGAGAATGACAAAATTTTTGTTCATATTTGTATTGTATCACTTTTTCCGCTCGGGTTAGTGGTAATTTGATAAAATATAGATAATCACTTACCAAAAGAGGTTTTTTATGGCTGACAATACACAACAAGCCCAACACAATAATTCATTGGACGAAATTATCAAACAACGCTACGCGGAAGTGGATGAAATCCGCCAATTAGGGGTAATGCCTTATCCCAACCGTTGTGAGAAAACTATTTCCTGCTTAGGGGCTAAAAACTCCGAAGAAAATACCGAGGTCGCCACGGCCGGCCGCATTATTCAACTGCGCTTAATGGGGAAAGCTGCCTTCGCCCACTTGCGCGATTTTTCAGGCCGCGTACAACTTTATATTGCCAAAGACCAATTGGGCGACGAATCTTACCAATTTTTCAAAAAACATATTGCCGTGGGCGATTTTGTGCAGGTAAAAGGACATGTATTTGTTACCAAAACCGGTGAGAAAACCATTAAGGTTACCTCCCTGGGGCTATTATCCAAAGCCATTCGCCCCATGCCGGAAAAATACCACGGTTTGCAAGATACCGAGGTCCGCTTCCGCAAACGCCACTTGGATTTAATTGCAAACGAAGAAGTAAAAGATATTTTTGTAAAACGCGCTAAGATCATTTCTTCCATCCGTAAAACCTTGGACGAAAAAGGGTTTTTGGAAGTAGAAACACCGATTTTGAACCCATCCAGCGGCGGAGCCATTGCACGTCCGTTTGAAACGTACCACAACGCCCTAAAAATGCCGCTTTATATGCGTATCGCGCTGGAATTGCACCATAAACGCTTAATTGTGGGCGGGCTGGACAAAATCTATGAGATTGGCCACATGTTCCGCAATGAAGGCATTGATACCACCCACAATCCGGAGTTTACCATGATGGAGTTATACCAAGCGTACGGAGATGTAAATTCCATGGCGGATTTGTTTGATGAGATTTTGGGCAACGCGGCCCAAGCCATCGGGGTAGAAAAAGTACAGTTCCGCGGCTATGAAGTAGATTTGCGCCCACCGTTCAAACGCTTATACATTCCGCAAGCGTGGCAAGAAAAGTTCGGCCATGATATTCACGAAGTATTAAACGGCCGCCAATTCAACCGCGCCAAGCTGGAAGAAGTCGCACGCGAACAAGGTGTAAAATTTACAGAAAATGACAGTGACGGCTCTATCTTCGACGAACTTTTTGAAGGCAAATTGCTGGCTGATTATCACAACCCCGTCATTGCGTTAGATTATCCCACTGCCGTCAGTCCGTTTGCCAAAACCAAACCCGGCGACCCGGAACTGGTGGAACGGTTTGAAGTGTTTGTAAACGGGCAAGAACTCGGCAATGCATATACCGAGCTCAATGACCCGGCCGATCAACTTCAACGGTTAAAAGACCAAGCGGCTGCCAAGGCGGCGGCCAAAGGCGAAGATGCCGAAAATGCTGATATCTTGGATGCGGACTATATTGAAGCGCTGGAAAGCGGTATGCCGCCCACTGGCGGTATGGGCATCGGTATTGACCGCATTATTATGATGTTGACCGGGCAAGACTCCATTCGCGAAATTATCTTGTTCCCTACGCTCAAAAAATTGGAAGAAGAGAAATAAGCTGTATTTACTCATTTACTGCCCCCAGGCAACCGGGGGCAGTTTTTCTTGATATTTTTCTTTTTCCGCTTATACTATCTATACAACTCTTTATCCGCTAGGAGTAAAGCGTATGAGATTATTTCGTTCTGTATTTATTTTGCTTGTCTTCCCCCTGTTGGCCGGCACATTATATGCCAAGCGCCCGTGGGGTGTTTTGCGCTATCCTATCCAAGATGACACGCTTTCCGTTTACGCCATAGATAATTTATTGGACGAACGCCCCATTCGTTATGCCCTTGCGGAAAATATTACACCGAAAGAAGAAAATATTTTCACGGCAAATATGCAAAAATGGCCGGCGGAAACGTTGCGATTTATCCAGAAAAGCGGCCGCACGCAAGAGTTTCAGGACATTATCCCCATCCTTAAGCGTAATGTAGAATTACAGGCCGTGCCTTTATCCACCCCCCCGGATATTTATGTAAATATCATAACAAACCGCGAAGACTGCGGTTCTTCTACCGCTGCCGGTTGTTTTGATGTTAAAGGGGAGGAGAATTCTTATTCATCTATCTTGGTTTTGAAAGATTATAGAATAGATTTTGAAGGGATCTCTTTGCATGAAATAGGCCACTACTTTGGACTGGCAGACCAATATACTGAGGCCATACGCAATTCTCACCGGGAATATTCAAGCCCCGTAAACACCAAAGACAAAGCCATTATGCAGGGGCATTTAGAGACAAACGGCCAAATTACCTGCGACGACGCAGACGGATTTATTAACCTACTTGACTTGCGCTATTCTCAACGTAACAGTGGGCAGTTTTCCAAACGCGCTAAGAAAGGGTGGGCAAGCCTGTGTCCCAACTCTCCCAACATTTACAAAAACGCGAAAACGTTTAACCGCCCCGCATTAGGCGTTCGCGAAGATGATGAAATCTCGCTGATTATAACTGAGTATAAAGAGGGGTCCTTCCAACAAGAAGGCCGGGTAACCTTCCCCGACGACCCGCTTTCAATCTTTACCTTTACCCCCGGGAAAGATAAAGTCCAACGGGAGAAAAACTCCCCTTTCATTCGCGCCATATATAAGACGATGCAAGCAACAATGGTGTCTGCCGATGGGCAATATGCGCCTAAGCAAGTTTCCTATAAAACCACTTTTTCTTATGGAAAACCCTTTACACAAAACGGCAAAAAAGCAGTTACTATATCTGTGCGGGAATTTTTAGAGGAAAAGGAGATCAAGTCGCACAAAGTTGTTGTTTTGCAAGACGGAGAGGTAACCGGTATTCCGCGCTTGCAATTAGAGAGCGACTTATATATAGCAAAGGCCAGTAACCATAAAATTTTGCTTTCATTTCGCAATGGGATATCAGGCGATTTCTCCTGCCAACTCCACGAAATGCATGAAAAGATATGGGAAAGCCATGGCAACACGGGCCACATGACGGCCCATGGGAAGACACAGACTATTTCTCTTCCGCCCCCACCTAATTCACGGGCAGAACGGTACTGGGAGATTTGCCAAGAACGCAAAAAAGCGTTGGATGATTTCTACAAAAATTTCTACGCACCGCTGTTTAATACAAACCAACGGCAGGATGCTCAAAGCCAAGTGAAACGTGCCCTGCAGCGCGGCTAATCGTTTCTCTTGTTTTGCGTCGGGTTTTGGGGCACACTATGTAACAACTCTTTATCCGTGAGGAGCAAGCCATATGAAGTGTTTGCGTTTCGTATCTGTTATACTGATCTTTACCTTACTGGTCGGCGTATCACATGCCAAAGACCCGTGGGGCATATCCCGAAAAGTGCCCGAAGAAACCACCTTTGGTGTATATGCGATAGATAACCTCCTGGACAACCGTTCTATTCGCTATGCCCTGTCGGAAGAAATTACTCCCGAAGAGGAACAGATTTTCAAAGAAAATATGCTCAAATGGCCGGCAGAAACGTTGCGGTTTATTAAGGAGAGCGGCCGCTCCCGAGAATTTAAGGATATTATTCCCACTTTGGAACGCAGATTGGTTTTTGAGCGTGTGCCGTTATCTACTTCTCCGGATATTGCGCTATTCCTCTCCACCGAGTTGAAGAACTATGTAAATGGGGACTTTGAACCCAAAAAAGACGGGCATCCGTTTAACGAAATTAGAATTAACAAAAATTACCGGAATGAATTTTCCCCTATATTACTTCACGAATTGGGCCATTATTTTGGATTGGGCGATCAGTACACGTCCGCACGTTGGGCAAACGCTCATGAAGAATACTCCAGCCATGTAAATGAAACCGATGGCGCCGTTATGAATGAAGAACTCAAAATCACGTGTGATGATGCAGACGGATTTATTAACCTCATGGATCTGCGCTTGGCCCAACGCCAAAACGGCCAATTTTCCGCACGTGCCAAAAAAGGGTGGAGAAGTTTGTGCCATAATTCCAACAACAAATACAAAAAGGCCAAAACAATCAACCGTAACCAGCAAGATCCCTACATTCAAGATTTGGACGATCTCCCCGTGCTCAACAGCCGGGAATATTCCCGTGGGAATCTGATTCGCAAAACGCACTCGTTTTTGGAAAGCCCCTTGCAACTTTTTGCTATTACCCCGAGTGATACCGTCAAACGGGACCGCAAAACCAAGCGCGTAACCTCTATCCGTAGCGTATTGCAAGCCCGGATAGACAATGACCAAGAAGAAAAAGAAGTACCTTTAACTTGGGAAAGGACGTTTGCTTATCCGTCCGTGAGCGGAACGCCCGGTCAAAGAACCGTCTCTATACGGGTAACCGAATACATCAACAAGGCCCCCTTACCAAGCTACACAATCAATATCCATGAAGATGGGAGTATTTCGGGAAACATAGGTGGTTTTTTGACGCCTACGGGATACAGAGCCAAAATGGTAAACTACACCCTATCTTTAGAATTGCAAAACCGGCATACAAAGACCTTTTTCCTGGAGGAGCAATTTGACGAAGACCTCATATCTTTAGCCGGAAATCTGCAGCATAGGTTCGTCCGGCTTTTCCAAAAGACGGGCCCCGGGCAGAGCGCACAGGACTACAAACTACTGGTCCAGTGCCCGCTGCCACTCAATGATGATTGTGATTGGCGTGTTTCGTATCTTCTTGAAAAATTTAAAATACACCAAAATCACTTAACAAGTTTCTATAAAAACTTTTACGAGCCGCTGTTTAACAACACTCCGCAACAGACGCGCGAACAAGTCCAAAATTCCATCCGTTCGCGTCACTAATAATATACGGCGCGCGGCCCTAATTTGTTACAATATCTTATATGAAGTTTGAACGGTTCATCGCCACACGCTACTTACTGCGCCGGCAGGGGATATTCGCCTTTATCACCACGCTAATCGGCGTGGCGGGGGTGTCTGTGGGCGTGGCGGCCCTCATTACCACGTTGTCCGTTATGAACGGGTTTCAAACCGATATTAAGGATAAAATTATCGGTGCCCAAAGTCATATCCTGGTTTTCGGGCGTATGTCCGCTCAAACCTACCCGGGAAAAATTGACCAAATCAAACAACTCTCTTTAGTAGAAGCTGCGGCCCCGCATATCTACGGCCAAGGCATTATTACGTATGAGGGGCAAAGTTTGGGGTTGGTGGTGCGCGGATTGGACCCGGAACAGGAAAAGCATATCAATACGTTGGCCGATTCGCTGGTGGAAGGCTCTTTCACACCTAATTGGTCGCAAGAGGCCCCGCCTCCTTTGGTACTCGGTTCCCAAATGGCTGACAGCTTAGGCATAGAAGTTGGGGATGACGTGGTGCTGGTTTCCCCCCAATCAATTTCCACGGCCGCAGGCATGCTGCCGAAAATGAAAAAGTTTCGCATTAGCGGCCTACTCAGTACCGGATATTTTGAATTTGATAACTCCATGGCATATATGCTTCTACCGGATGCCAGTGATTTTTTAGGCCTCAAACAGGGCGTTACCGGCATTGCCGTTAAATTAAAAAACATCAATACGGCCGATGCCGCTGCCCAAGAAATCCAAGAACTCGTCGGGTACGGATATTCTGTACGGACCTTTGCGCAAATGAATAGCACGCTGTATGCCGCGCTCAAGCTGGAAAAAACTATGATGTTTATTGTTCTGTTTTTAATTATCGCAGTGGCTTCTCTCAATATTGCCAGTAACCTGATTTTGTTGGGAGCCGAAAAACTGCGTGATATCGGCATTTTGCGTGCGTTGGGAGCCAACCCGCAAAACATACGCAAGATTTTTCTGTGGGAAGCGTTGGTAATTGCCACATTGGGTATTGTACTGGGACTGCTACTGGCTTGTTTATTATGTTGGATCATTGCCACCTTTAACATTGTAGAACTGCCGGGAGATATTTATTACCTAACCAAAGTGCCGGTACGCATGGAATGGCCGGATATTCTGGCGGTAGTGGGCGGCAGTTACTTGATTTGTTTTGTGGCAGGATTATACCCGGCTCTAAAAGCATCACGCGTGAACCCGACCGATGCCATACGCTACGGATGAGGATATGATTGAACTGCAACACGTAACTAAAATTTACGGTCAAGGCGACGAACATCTTTGCGTACTGGAAGATGTATCGCTTACTTTGCCGCGAGGAAAATTCACAGTTTTGTTGGGCCCCAGCGGATCCGGCAAAAGTACGCTGCTCAATTTAATTGCCATGTTGGACAAACCCACTAGCGGAAAAATCTTTGTAGACGGGCAAGAAATTACCGCCTTGCGCAAGGAATCAACCCGTTCTAAACTTCGTTTAAAGAAAATGGGGTTTGTGTTTCAATTTGACGGTTTGTTGCCGGAATTTTCTTTAGTGGAAAATGTGGATATGCCTGCCCTTTTGCAAGGGAAACCCAACCCGCAAAAAGCCCTGCGTTTATTAGAAAACTTAGGCCTTGGGCAAATGGCTCATAAACTCCCGGCCGATTTATCGGGTGGAGAAAAACAACGCGCCAGCATCGCCCGGGCCTTGCGCAATAATCCGCCGCTACTTTTGGCAGATGAACCCACCGGGAATTTGGACGTGGCCCGCAAAGAACAGGTATTTGAAGATTTTGCCCGGATGAGCCGAGAACAAAATTTAACCGTCGTCATGGTAACGCACGATGTACACGCAGCCAACTATGCCGACCGTGTTTTTACGTTGGAAAATAGAAAATTAGTGAAAACAAAATAAGGACTTTGCATTATGGAAATTATTGAAGTACGTACCGGAATTACTCTTATTTTTGCGTTGGCTGTGGCATTGTTTTTGCTACATAAATACGCAGCCAACCCGCTTAAAGACCTTTTGCTCAAAGCATCGCAAAACGATCCGGAAGCTCAATATAAAATGGGAATGCTGTATTATACCGGTAAGCGCGTAGCTAAAAATTATAAACAAGCGCTTGTATGGTTTGATACTGCCGCACAAAATGGACACGTAAAGGCACAAATTGCACTTGCCGGCTTATACAACGCGGGCGTAGGAATCCCCAAAAACGAGCGGATGGCTTTTGAATGGTACCAACGAGCCTCTAAAACCGGGGATTTGGAAGCACGTATCAACTTGGCGGTATGCTACCTGCAAGGAATCGGCGTAGAAAAAAATGAGAATAAAGGATTTGAACTTATGAAAGCCGCCGCCGATGACAAGAGCCCCTTAGCCTATACGCTGCTAGCCCGTCTATATGAACACGGCCAGGGGGTTACCCAAGATATTGACCAGGCCACCCGCTATTACGTGTTAGCTGCCAAACAAGGCGAGCCGATTGCCAAAAAAGTGCTTGAAAAACGGGATAAATAAAACAGCTATTTTTTGAATGAAAACGACCGGCATTTTACCGGTCGTTTTTGTTAAAGGACTACAAATCTAAAGGCTTATAAAGCAATTTTTAACTTGCGTGCCAACGCACGCACCATATCTTTATGTTTAGCTTCTGCCCCCAAACGCTGTAACCCCAGGAAAACGAACTCTTGTGCTTTGATAGTATCGGGGTGAAAACCGAAAATTTCCATATAGTTTAAGAAATCTACTAACTTCGTGGTAGCCGTTTTGCTTTCCGGATTGCGGGCAAAAGCAAAAGCCAATGAAGTTGCTTTTTCTGTTACGGCGTCTCCCACTTCCCCTCCGCTGAGGTTCAGCCCCAACGCCTGCACATCTTCCATAAGCTCTTCCAACGCGTTGATGTTCATATCCGCCGCGCGGATTTCCGCCTTGATATCCTGTGCCAACACAAAAGAGGCTACCGTCAAAAAAGTCTGCGGTACCGGGGCCCCGATCAACTGCAAGTGCCGCGCCACCGGATATTGTTCTTCAAACAGCCGGGTGAACACTTGGTCGGTTTGTTCGTCCATATGGCGGCACGTACTTTGTACCACTTTGCGGCGCACGTCATGAATCATACCGCTGAGTGGATAGTTCTCTTTAAAATGGGCCAAAATATACGCCTTTACCTCATCATATCGTTGCGTTTGAAACAACTCCTCCAGCTGCTCATAAACGGTTTGCATACCTTCTTGCCCGGCCGGTTGTATCGCACAAACGAAATCGGCCGATCCGCGGCGCAATACCGCGAATTGGAAGGCGTGCTCTTGCAAAGTTATTACAGACTTAAGGGAAATTTCCCCATACCACATATGCGCTCCCGGATCAATTGATTTCTGCGGGGAAAAAGAAGTTACTTCGTAAGAATACGCATGTTGCGGATTAACGGTTTCATCTGCCATCAGAGCCACAATGTGTTGTAAGGCTATTTTTTCGGCGGGCATGGCTTGCGGTTTTACATAACGCTCGTACGCATGCGCTCCGTTTTTGAGTTCTTTGATATTGCTGGGAGCCAGAGCCAATTTTTCTACAAAAGCCGGCTCCAAATCATTCCCGGTAAGCAAACGGTTTAATTCCAATGCCCTGGCCGCATACTGCATAATTTGGACCGTTTCAATACCGCTGATTTCATCAAAAAACCATCCGCAACTCGTGTACATAAACAGTGTATTTTTTTGCATTTCCAGCAACATCAGGGCACCGGCGCGGTTGTTCCAAGCTTTTTCCGTGGCGTGCTTGAGGAAGAAACAATGTTGGGCATCTAACCCGCGGTCCATTATTAAATCAATATAATCATTCCGGGCAGCCCAGGGATCTTTAAAATATTCCCGGCCAAGGGTATCAAATGTTTTAATTAGTTCATCCCGCACAAAATCCAACGCTTCGCGTAGCGGCCCGCGCCATTTTTGATTCCAACCGGCCCGCCCGGAATTACAACCGCAATCCGCGCGCCAACGTTCCACGCCGTGGCAGCAACTCCAGGAAGAATTTTCTACAATTTGCGCTTCATACAACGGGGGATGTTTCTCCAAAAATTGTCCGTAAACGGTTAGTTCCACTTCCGGCGTCTCTTCCACTTTTTTCAAACAATACGCCAACGCCATATCTGCAAATTTTTGATGGTGCCCGTAGGTTTCTCCATCGGTTGCAATATGCATCAGTTGGGGTTCTTCGCTCTCGTTATAGGTGCTCAGCAACCGGGAGGCAAATTTCTCACCGGAAGAAAGCGTATCTGCAAAAGCAATTCCTTGCGAAATGGGGCCATCATAAAAAAATAAAACAATACTCTTTCCGTCAGGTAAATTGCACTTGTACGCTCGCTTAGGATCCACTGCGGCACCGACTTCTTGCCATTTTTCCGTGCCGATTTTACGAATACGCGCACATTGGCCCGGAGCTAAAATAACATATTTCATACCGGCATCCGCTAAAGCACAAAGGGTGGGCGTATCACAAGCGGTTTCGGCCAACCATAAGGCCTCCGGTGCGCGCCCGAAACGCCGGGTAAAATCCGCAATCCCCCAACGGATCTGTGTTTCTTTATCGCGTGCGTTGGCTAATGGCAAAATCATGTGATTATAGGCCTGGGCGATGGCGCCGCCATGCCCGCCAAAACGCTCCTGACTTAATTTATCGGCTTCTAAGATTGCTTGATAAACTTCCGGTTCTTTTTTTTCTAACCACGATAAAAGCGTCGGCCCGAAGTTAAAGCTGATGCGGGAATAATTATTAGTAAGTGCAATTAAATTTTGCGATCCATCCAACAAGCGCGCCAACGCATTGGGCGAGTAACACTCCGCGCAAATCCGTTCGTTCCAATCATGGAAAGGAGCTGCGCTTTCTTGTTGTTCGATGGCATCCAGCCATGCGTTCTCTCGCGGGGGCTGGTAAAAATGCCCGTGGATGCAAAGATATTTCATATATATATTTTAACCGATTTGAAGCCAAAAGAAACGGGCTTCTTGGGTAACTTCGGCGGAAATGTGCTTGATTTTCTTCTCCAACAAGTTTATACTATGAGTAGTTGTTACGTTTTAGATAAGGGGACCTTATGAAAAAAACTTTTATTTTAGATACCAATGTTTTACTCCACGATATTAACTGCTTACACGCCTTTGAAGATAACGACATTATCATCCCCATGGCGGTCATTGAAGAATTGGATGCCTTTAAAAACGAGACGGATACTCGCGGTAAAAATGCCCGCATGGTTTCGCGCGCCCTAGACGAAATGCGCTCCCATGGGAAACTCAACGAAGGAGTCCCCCTCCCTAAAGGCGGCACCTTAAAAATTGAACTGGATAAACCAAACATCCTTCCGCAATCATTAGCTTTTAACAAAGCCGACAATTCTATTTTGAATATCGCTTATACTCTAAGCAAAAAAGAAGGTTCTTATAAAAAGAACATGCGGCCGGTGATTGTCGTTACCAAAGATATTAACATGCGCTTAAAAGCCGAAGCCCTCGGCCTTGCCGCGCAAGATTATACCAGTGATAAAGTAAACGTAGATGAATTGTACACCGGCGTAGCGGAAACGGAAGTGGATCCCGGCCAAATTGATGAATTTTATCAAAAGAAACAACTGGCCCTGGATCCGACCATTTACGTCCCCAACCAGTTTGTTATTTTAAAGACCAATGACGGTAGTAAAAAATCAGCTATCGGCCGTGTGTCTAATGATGACCGCTTCCTTTTACACCCGCTATCCGGGCAAGATCCGGTAGCTTGGGGCATTAAACCGCTCAACAAAGAGCAGCGCTTTGCCATGGAACTTTTGTTGGATGACAGCTTGGATATCGTTACGCTGGTCGGCACAGCCGGTACCGGTAAAACGCTTATCACGCTGGCCACCGGTTTACAGCGCACGATGGATGAAAATGCCTACCGCCGCATGGTGGTTTGCCGATCCATTGTGCCGGTCGGTAAAGATTTAGGGTTCCTGCCGGGTACCAAAGAGGAGAAATTAGAGGCCTGGATGGGAGCTATTTACGATAACTTGGCTTTCTTAGCGGACCGCAAAAACCCCGATGAAGGGGAAGAAAAAGCCCATTACTTATTAGATAGCGGAAAAATTGAAATTGCTTCCGTTACGCATATGCGCGGACGCTCGTTACCCGGGCAATATATGATTGTGGATGACGCCCAAAACTTGACTCCGCATGAGATGAAAACCATCTTAACCCGTGCCGGAGAAGGAACTAAAGTGGTGGTAACCGGAGACCCATACCAAATCGATACTCCTTATTTGGACGTAGAATCCAACGGACTTACCTATTTGGTAGACCGGTTAAGAGGCCAAAAATCCTACGGCCATATTACCTTTACCAAAACGGAACGCAGCCGCTTGGCGGACTTAGCTTCCAAACTATTGTAAAGAAACATTGTTTAAAAACCTGCCCTTATGAGGGCAGGTTTTTTATGGGCCCAAAGTCCTAGTTGGGGGTAGGCCCTTTTTTCACTCGGCTTGGGCCTTTCTTTTTTGTTGAAAACCCTTATACTGATAGAAAGGAAGGATGTTCTAAAGGAGATTATCTATGCTAACTTGGCTAAGTCGTATTATGATCATCGTTTTCATGTTCAACATCTTTACCCCGGAGCTTGCTTTTGCCAGACGCAACAGACGCTCCGAGCGTCGTTCTCGCATGGAACAAGCTGTTGCCGCACGCATAGAAAATACCCCCCAAAAAGGCTTTTCTTCCGCTAAAAATAGAGATGAATTAACGGAAATTTATGCCACCCTCATGACCGATTTGGCCAACACATATGATTCCCTGGAATTTACCAACGATATAGCCTTTTACAACAAATTAGCGGAAACGGTAGAAAAAATGCATGACACTACCGAACAATATGCATTTTACCGCGACGCTTATATAAAAGTGGAAAAAGAATCCTCCAACCGTGTGCAAATCCCATACGCTCCTACATACGAACCTGCGATTGATAATACTTACTACCAACCTCATGTCAATGTGGGAAGAGTAATTGATATTGAAACCAATATCACCGTGGAAAAATTTTTAAATCGGGTCAAGCAAAACCAACTCTCTGTGGTAGATTTAGTAGAAGAAATGGATCCTCTAACCCTTGAGGAATATGACGATAGCGGAGAACTTAAAATTATAAGAGATCTCACGCCTTCTATAAAATCCAATGCCAGTTATTTGGTAACCGCCTATGCCGCAGAAGTTATTTTAAATACGTTAAATTCACTATCGGAAGAAGACACCAACTCCCCCGAAGTGTTGGATTTGTTGGCCCGCATACAAGCGCGTGCCATATACCGCTTAGATCATTTGCCGGACGGCTTAAATGAAAACGCCATCATGGCACGGGGCACGTTACGCACGTTGCTAAATAGAATCTCTGTCATATACAATCAGGCCGGACGGAAAGACCCGGCCGTAAACGCGAGCGAACTGGCCAGAAATTTTTTAAATGAAGCCCGTGCGATAAAAAACGAAAAGAAGACTAAGCCCGGCACCACCAATTACGCCTTACTCAAGCTACACCTGGAATATGCGGTACGTTATTCCGTGTTAGCGAACCAATCCCAAACCCTTACGGATTTAGTGGAGTTATTTGAACAAGACCCCACCCGCCCCTTCCCGCGGGACAAATTTGAAACGGATTATGTAGAAGTACTCGGTACTATATTTTCCGGCGTGGTGGAAACAATTAAACTCTTTCCTATTGATCAAAGCACTTTAAACGCTATGGCCGCTTGGCTCGTAACGATGGCAAACCCCAAGCAGGATATCAACACCCGCGTGTTGGCTATCAGCGCAGCCGGGTTGCTTAACATAGATAAATCTAAATCGGCCTTTACCGCCGAAGCCAAAGAAACATTAAGTAACAAAGAAAAATTTTATAAACTGAGCGAAAAACAACGTGCTACGCTCGTACAGTATGCCGTGGATATTTATGCTTCTCTTACCAACTCGGGCACTTACGGTATGCACTCGTACGGATTAGACAGCAAGCAAATGCAAACGTTAGCCGACGATTTGGCTCTCTCTATTGAACGTTTATTACCTGTCTCGGGGTTGGAAGCCGTATGGTCCGGTGATCGAAATAATTTTACCCCCGCGTCCAGAACGTCCACCATTAACAATTTTGATAAAAATCAACATATGGACCAAGCCGGAAAAACTATCCAAAAACCGATATTCCTCTACGGGAGCGATAGACGCCTGTGGCCCATTTATTATAAGAATAACCCCAACCCCAGAAAAGTGGACGAAGAAAACAGTTGGGCTGCTTTCCGTTTCGTAGCGGAATCCGTCCTGTGGGCCATAGGTATAGGTGCCATTGTAAAAGTAGCCCGTGCGTTAAGCTTGGTACACGGTGCCATCTCCTTCTTGCCTCAAGCCATTAAAACAGCCCGGGTAGCCAAAAAAGGGCAGAAATGGAGTCGTTTTACGGCCAAATTACGCCAAGGTTGGAAATACGGTTCTAATGTAAACGCCACGTTGGCCCGCGGCGGAGCTACCGTGCAAACCGTCCGCACGGAAAAAACCGTTGTCAACGCCGCAGCAAATGCCTCCGCCAACTCCCCAGTTACCGGTCAAATCGGTAGCGCGGGCAAGACAGCCGGAAAAGCTGCTAAAACCGTTACGATAGATGCCCCGGTCTCCCGTGCCGGCACGAATTACCTCATCGGCGGGCGCGCCGGCCAAAAAGGCACTCAAGGCTTTTTTAGACGCTTGTGGAATAAAGTAACCGGTAATACCCCGTTAGTAGACCGGTATATTGTTTCCGGCCACCGCCCGGGATTCCAATTTGCCACGGTGGAACTTGACGCGGCCCAATTGGGTTTGAGTAATGGGATCAATACTCCATTACAAAGAGCCAGATTCTACCGCGCTCTTACGCAACAAAAATTCAATTTTTCGCCACTGTCTAGAGCTGATCTGCGCCTAGTAGCCCAAGAAGAGCAACTTTTGGGCACCATGGGCCAAGCCCTTGGTTTTGACGCAACAGCCAATGCGCTTAACGCCGGCCGCTTTGACTTTTGGGCTTACAACGGAACACAATTCGAACGCGTAACCCCCAAAGAATTTTTTGACCGGGCGTTCTTCCTTAAACAAATAAAAGCCGAGCCGATACCGAACTTTTACGAAATTCTAGGGGTTGAACAAAACACTACCCTGGGCCAAGTTAAAAAGGCTTATCGGAAACTGTCTCAACAATTTCACCCGGATGTATATAAACCGGCTATTGAGGCAAACGCCCGGGTAAATGCTGCGGAAAAAGCGTTAAAAGAGGCCACTACTCCTGTTGAAAAGAACTTCTGGAGGGCGGAACTCGAGCAGGCTGAAGCGCAGGCGCAATTAGCCGCCCAACCCTTTAAAGATATTAGCGAAGCTTACTCGTTTTTCACGGATGGGAGAATTCGTCTTAACGGGCAAATATATTCCCGCGAGGCGTATAATGCCCGCCTGGCCCAGCAGTTAGCCAACCCAACATCCGGTCCTATATTTCTCAAACCGCAAATCCCGGTGTCGCCGGAAGGATACTCCTTGGCCATCACGCCCAAAGAAATATTCCCTACCGGGGTAACGGCCGGCTATGTGCCGCCCGCGCAAGTACCGCCCACTTCGCCGGCGCAAGTTTCCGGTCTGTTCCGCGGTCCTCAGCCGCAGGGGTTTAATCCCATTACGCACGGCGGCGGCCTTGGATTAAACGCTCAAAATATCTCGGGTGATTTAGGCTTACAGATGACACAACACCTTATCCGCACCAAACAAGTGCCTGAGTTGGGTATTATGCTACTCCAAAATAACCCCATGCTCCAAATGATTGGCGCTAACTTAAAGTTCTTCCTGGCCTGGGACGTGTTAGACCGCGTGTCTTATGCTTTCCAACAACCCATGATTGAAAACGCAGCAAACCGCCAAGTACAGGCCGAGTTGGACCGCTACGGGGACCTTTATAAGCCGCAACCGGGCGCTCCCGCCAATAACGAGCCCCGCTTGGATGTATTGGAACGCATTTCCGGAAACAGCCGCAACATCCATGCGCATGAAGGGGCTTTAATTACCTTGCCTATATTCGGCACAATGTTAGCTATGGATAAATTGCACCTGGTTAACGACGAATTAAAGACCATTCTTCGCACCAATGCGAACCGTGCGAACTTGAACCTGGCTATCAACGAACAAACCGCTACCGCGTTTGAACAAAACATGAAAGCCACCTTGGCTGACGTCGTTCAAATCCGCGAGCAATATGAACAAGCCACGCAGGAAGCCGCAGAGATGAAAGACAGTTTCCAAGGAATCTGCGACATCTTGAACAATTATGAGCAATCGCTTAATAACGTGATAAACAGTAACGCTGATTTGGGCACACGGGCTGCGCGGTACCAACAAATCGTTGATAAGTATAACGCTATATTGGAGAAAGAAACCTTCCAACTCCAGCGTCAGCAAAATGAATTGTTGATTCAACAATTGCAGCAAGATAAAGCGAGCTTGAAATACCAAGGATTCAGCCCGGACCAGACTAAACAGGCTGAAAAAGTATATCAAAAAACTATTAACGAGCTCAAAAAAGCGGGACGCAAAACGACGTTAGACGAGTTATTGGATCTCCAACAAAAAGCCTTGGATAACGCCAAAGAGCAATTGGCGGCTATCGTGGCCCAACAACCGGCCCCTGCAAAATCACTTTCGGAAATGACGCCCAAAGAAGTAAGAAACGCGATCCATGCCGATTGGGAATATGCCGAAGAATTGTTAGCCGCTTATGAAGCCAGCTTTCAAATCTACGGGGACCAAGCCGTGGCCGAATTTAGGCAAACGCTCCAAACGGGTAAAACAGAAATTGAGGGCCTGTTAAAAGACTCGCGCATGAATGCACAAGAACAAGCCACCCAATACTATGATCTGGTGAACCAATTGGATATGAACCTGGCCACCTTGCTTAACAAATACGCCAGCCAACCCAATGGCGAGCTGGATGAGTTGCTCCCGTCCGCCTATTAATTCTAAGTGAAACAAAAACGGCCCCGCAATCCAAGCGGGGCCGTTTTTAGTGTATCCGTTTTAGTGTAAACCGCATTTACATACGTGTTCTTTTTCAAAGGCTTGCAAACTTTGTTTTTCAAGCGGCTTATATTCGCTCGTGCGGCGGATAAGTTCATCAAAATCAATCGTGCGGGCGGGGAACATGGGTCCTTCCACGCAAGCAAAACGCACTTTACCTTCCACTGTTACACGGCAACAACCGCACATACCGGTACCGTCCAGCATAATCGGATTTAAGCTGGCGTAAGGCGTCATGCCCAGTTTATCCATCAGCCGTGCGGTAAATTTCATCATAGGGATCGGACCGATAATAAAACCAACGTTTATCTTTTCCCCACCGTTGTGCAATTGTTCAATAGCGTCCGTTACCATCCCCTTTAAACCATAAGAACCATCGTCCGTGGCGCAAACGGTTTTATCACATAAGGCCGTCATTTCTTTTTCCAAAATAAGCAATTCTTTGGTGCGGGCTCCCAACACCGCAATCACACGGTTGCCGGCTTCCTTGAGTGCGCGGGCAATCGGGTACACTTCCGCAATTCCCACGCCACCGCCTACAACAGCTACCGTGCCGCATTCCTTAATTTCCACCGGTGTTCCCAGCGGCCCGGCCACGTTCAAGAATTTATCTCCCTGATTTAAGGAATTGAATAAAGAAGTAGATTTGCCGATGGATTGAATAATAACCGTAATAGTGCCTTCTTCCTTATCCCAATCTACCAGCGTAACCGGCACCCGTTCTCCCCCTTCCCGCCCGCGCAAAATAACAAATTGTCCCGCACGGGCCGACCGGGCGATTAACGGTTTATAAATCACAAATTTTACAACGGCACTGTTGAGAATTTGCTTAGTTAAAATTGTATTTTCTTCCATGTTATTTACCCTCTTTTAAATAGGCGTTAATACGGTGCGCAGCTTCAATACCGTCTTTCATAGCTAAAAGTACGGTCGCCCCGCCACGGATAATATCCCCACCGGCATAAACCCCCGGCAAAGAAGTTTTCCCTTGTTCGTCCAGTTCCAACACCCCGCGCTCGGTGGTTTTAAGCTCCGGGGTGGTTTTGGCAATAATCGGGTTCGGCCGTTGGCCGATAGCTACTATAATGGTATCGGCCGGGAGCACAAAGTCTGAGCCGGGTATTTCTACCGGGCGCCGACGGCCTTTAGCATCCGGAGTGCCTAGTTCGTTGCGGGTGCATTTAATCCCTTTTACACGGCCCGATTCATCTTGTAAGATTTCTTTAGGCGTAATGAGATAATCAAAAGCCACGCCTTCTTCCTTTGCGTGGGCCACCTCAGCCGCACGGGCGGGCATCTCGGCAGCACTGCGGCGATAAGCTACCGTTACGCTCTGCGGCCCTAAACGCATGGCGCAACGTGCCGCATCCATGGCACTGTTTCCACCGCCGAATACCACCACGTGTTTACCGATTTGGATAGGCGTATCGGTCTGTGGAAATTTGTAGGCTTGCATTAAATTGACACGCGTTAAAAATTCGTTGGCACTATACACCCCAACAGCACTTTCACCGGGAATACCTAATAGCGTAGGAAGTCCGGCTCCGCTGCCGATGTAAACCGCATCAAAATCTTTTAGTAAGTCTGCCACTTTTTCTGTGGCCCCAATCAGTACATCCGTTTTAAATGTAACACCCATGGATTTAACGGTCTCTATTTCCCGATCAATGACTTCGCGCGGCAAGCGGAAGGAAGGAATCCCGTAGCGTAGCACACCGCCAAACGCGTGTAAGGCTTCAAAAACAGTTACCGTATGCCCGGCACGCGCAAGCTCGGCCGCCGCCGCAATGGATGACGGGCCGGAACCAATACACGCCACTTTTTTACCCGTGGCTGAAGCACAAACAGGAGGCTGCAACAACCCCTCTTTACGGGCTGTATCCGCTGTATACCTCTCCAACATACCGATATTAACCGCCCCGAATTTTTCCCGTAGCACGCAATTGCCTTCGCAATGTTTTTCTTGCGGGCAGACACGGCCGCAAATAGCAGGAAGCAAGCTGGTTTCCATAATTTTAGCTACCGCTTGCCCCACCTTTCCCTCTTTTAACAGGGCAATAAACGCCGGGATTTGTACCCCGACAGGGCAATTGGCCTGGCAACGCGGATTCTTGCAATTTAAACAGCGTTCCGCTTCGGCCAAGGCTTCTTCCTGGGTGAAAATCTGGGCGACTTCTTCAAAATTCTTTTTACGAATTTGCGGGTCTAATTGTTTCCCGTTTTGTCTGGGAGCAGACGGATTAGGCATAAAGCACCTCACAACAAAGTGAAATAATAATAAAACGAATAAAACAACCCTTTTTTTTCGGGTTATTTGTTGTACAATATCTATATAACATTATACCAAAGCTAAGGAGGGGTACGTATGTGCAATAGAAATGCCGAAACAGGACTTGCAGCCTTTTTACTGGGTGCCGTAACCGGGATTGCCTTGGGCGTGTTGTTTGCGCCGGCCAAAGGAGAAACCACCCGCCGCAAACTAAAACGCTGGGCCAATGATACGTATGAAGAACAGAAAGATTTTGTCTTGGAACACGCCGAAGATGCCAAGAAAAAATTTTTAGAACATGCGGAAAACGCCCGTGAAAAATTCACCGAAGGCAAAGACAAACTCGTGAAAGAATTTAACAAACGCAAAGACGAAGTGGTTGCTAAATTTAGAAAAGAAGACTAATCAAATTCGCGTGTTTAAAAATCCCGCTTTTCAAAGCGGGATTTTTAATGTACTAAAGTTTTAGCAAAAGCATGTTGAGCCGTGGTAAATATATTTTGTATAGGCTCCGGCTTTGGCCCCGAAGAAACTTTACTAATAAACATTTCGTGATTGGAAATAGACTGGATGACCTCGTCTATTAAAAATCCCCGGTGGTTTACTTCCCGTTCCACCGCCTCTATAACGCCCCAAGCGTTTTTAGGTGCTAAAATATTTTCTACTCCGGCATGTAACATTTTGATAGCACTGGCTTCTTCGTAGCGTAAATGTCCCTTCCACAAAGGAAAGCTTACCACGCAACCCTTGTAATTAAGCCGCTTTTTTAATAGCCCTTTCAGCACTTTGTCGGAAAGCATGGCTTGGGTTTCATCTATACTGGGGAAAATCATATCGGAAGGCATCAGCGCGTCTGCGCGGCGGAAAAGATGTTTGTAAGGTACAAATTCGGCATCTTCCATTTGCGGAAGCGTTTTTAACACGCCCGAAACGCCCGGGAAATACTTAATACAATTGAGCGCGCCGGCATTGGAAAGGCCCGCCAACATATCCCCGGCTAAACGGGCTACCAGCAGCGGTTCATCTCCAAACGCGGGAGAGGCATACCCCAAATCCACCACCGGAGCCAATAACCAATCTACTCCGGCCGCACGCGCCATGCGTCCCATTAAATTTCCTTTACGATAGGCCACATCTTGCGAAGAAGTAAGCGAAGAAATTTCAGCATTGTTGGGCAGAGGTGCGGCATCTGTAATTACTTCGGATAAATTATCTTTGATATCCGCGCAAAAAAGCAGTTTTCCGTAGGGAGATACCTCGTTCATACGCTGGGTAAAATCCAGCGTCTGGGCAGCCGTTCCCCCATATACACAAAAGCCCCCCACTCCGCGGCGGGCTAATTCCTTCGCTTCCGCGACATCACTTTTACCAAACCAAAATCCGGGAAACACAATCCGGGCGGGATTCATATTTTATTCCTTACTATTCCAAAACTGAAGGTATTAACGATTCTTCCGTATCCGAAGGAGCCACCCATACTCCATCTGTTTGAATGGTGTGATCTAAACCGCTTTGACCATTTCCCCGGTCAGGCATTACTTCGGGCCGTTGCGGAGTTTTAAGCCATTGAATAACAGACGGAACAAGGTATTGATTTAACATCTCATGGGAGGTTTTATCGTAAGCCGTCAAAAAGGTAACTTTTCCGTTTTCGGTTCCGGTCGTTAAATAGGCAACATTGCGAATCACGCTGGCTTCCAAAAACAATTTTTTGTCAGCAGCACCGGCTGCAATCAGTACCGATCCTTTGTAAAGCCGCAAAGCGGGAATGGTTAACACATCGCGCACATTGGCCGACGGGCTGATTAAGGCAAGTAGAGCCACATTGGGCCAAAAAGTTACACTCTTCGCCGCCACATTGGCCCCCAGTCCGGCACCCAGGATACAAGTTTGGTCCGCCGTAACATGTTGCTGTTGTAAAAATTCCATGGCCGCGTCCACATCGCGCGTCATCTTATTAAATTGATTATCTACTCCTTCCCGGGCGAAGGTGGTGGCTGCACTCACGTTCGTACTTTTACCATAACCGCGCAAGTCCAAGGCCAAATAACCAAACCCTTCGTGCGCCAAAGCGGTACGCAAAGCGGAAAAAGCTTCTTTGCTCTTGGCTAAATCATGTAATAAAATAACCGTGCGGCGGTCTTCTTTAGCAGGGCTGTACACCGCAGACAACGTCCAACCGTCACGGGTGGATAATGAAACCGCCCGCTCTGCCGCGCAAAGGGGCCCGTTGCCAAACATTAAAGCAAAAATGAAAATTATTGAAACAAAAGAAAAACGCTTCATGTAAACATTATACAATAAAAATATCTGTATCTATTTTGCGTACGCGAAGCATTTTTTGCATACGGTCAAACAGAATTAAGTATAATAAAAAAAGAGAGTTTTTATGACCGAAGAAAAGAAAATCCGTTTTGGTGTTATCGGTGCCGGCAAAATAGGCACTTTTCATACTCGCACCTTGGCCCATATGGAAGGTGTAAATTTAGTCGGGGTATGTGATCCCGATGTCATGCGCGCCCAGAAACTGGCTTGGGAGCACAACTGTACCCCCTATACCCGGCCAGAAGAAATTGTCAACCAGGTAGACGCCGTTATTGTGGCCGCGCCAACGCAATTACACCACCAAATTGGTATGTTCTTTTTAGAGCACGGCGTGCATACCTTGGTAGAGAAACCGATTGCCGTAACCATGGAAGAAGCGCGTGATTTAATTCAAGCCGCTAAACGCCGCGATTTAGTTTTACAAGTAGGTCATGTGGAACGGTTCAACCCCGCCGTGGTGCAAGCCCGTAAATATATCCAAGACCCCCGTTTTATTACTATCAACCGCCAAGGGCCATACGACGGAAGAATGGCCAACATCAGCGTAGTGTTGGATTTGATGATTCACGATTTGGATTTGATTTACACGTTAATCCCCAGTGAAGTTTCACACATAGAAGCGGTGGGGCTGAGTGTATTTTCACCCCACGAAGATATCGCCAACGTGCGTCTGCATTTTGAAAACGGCGCCGTGGCAGACTTAACCGCCAGCCGCGCCAGTTTTGAACGGGCACGTTATATGCATGTGTTCCAACCGAGCGGTTACGTATCAGTGGACTTTATGAATGCCCGCGTGAAAACATATTGCAAAGAAAAACCTGTTATCAATTCCATGAATGATTTAACCGTTACTTATCCCAAAGTGGAAAAGCAACTTCCTATCACGGCCGAAATTCTGCATTTTATGGAGTGTATCCGCACCGCCAAAACCCCGGCCCCCAGCGGAGAGAAAGGCTCCAAGGCGTTAGATTTGGCGTTGCATATATTGGATAAAATGAACCGTTTTGATATTCCTAAAACAGGTCATTTACACACCCCAAAACCGTTGCAAGCCGTTCACACAGTGGCCCGGGCTGCCCATGCTTTGATTGATGAAACGCTGGGACACTTGAAAGGAGGCCCGCGCTAATGTCTACCGTTACTCCTATTACAAAAAATATTCTCATCGTAGCGGGAGACGTATCGGGTGATTTGCATGCCGAGGGACTTATCCGCGCATTAAAAGAAGCTGACCCGGAAATCAAAATTACCGCTATCGGTGGCAAAAGGATGCAACCGTTGTGCGACCGTTTTCTCTTTGATTTAGCCAGCGCCGGAGCCAGCGGCTTTGTGGAACCCCTTAAAAAAATGCCGCTTTGGGTAAACCTATTAAACCAAATCCGCACCTACATGGAAACCCAAAATCCGATAGCGGTTATTGTGGTAGATTTTTACGGATTTAATCATCAGGTATTGGGCATGGCCCAACATCGCCACATTCCGGCTTATTATTACGTGACACCGCAAGTATGGGCCAGCCGCCAATACCGGGCCAAACAATTAGCCAAATTGACTAAAAAAATGTTTGTCATTTATCCGTTTGAAACGGCTTTCCATAAAAAATTCGGCGGCAACGCCGTGTTCTTGGGGAATCCGTTGTTGGATATTTTGCCGGCTCCTTTGGATAAAACGTATAACATCCCCCATCCTAAAAACCATCCGTGGAAATTGGGGATATTGCCCGGTAGCCGTATGGGCGAAATCAAGCGTTTGGCCCCTGTTTTTTATCAGGCATTCAAACGTGTTTTAAAAGAATTTCCACATACCGAGGCTTCTATGTTCTTACTTCCGGATGCGGATGAAAAAGAAATAGCCAAACTGATTGGAGAGCCTCTACACGATCAGTTCCATTTTGTGAAAGATAAAAACTATCAACTGCGCCGGCAAATGGATTTCTTACTGGCGTGCTCTGGCACTGCCACATTAGAAAATGCCCTCTTAGGCGTTCCCATGGCCGTAGCGTATAAAATGTTTCTGCCTACGGCACTCATTGCCGGTTTGGTTATTAAGGTGCGCTATATTTCTTTGGTAAATCTTTTGGCGGATAAACCGCTCGTCAAAGAGTTAATTCAATTTCGCGCCACGCCGCAAGCATTGGCCGCCGAAGCGATGGCCATGTTTCAAAACCCGCAGTTGCTGGCGGCCATGCGAGACGAGCTTTTACAATTGCGCGCCAGCTTAGGCGAACCCGGAGTAGCCAAACGCGCCGCACAAGCTATTTTGGACGATATACAAAAAAAATAATTTATGCAAAGTGCACCTGACTTGCAGACCTTGCTGAAGAAATTCAAGGAATACAACCCCAATCAAGACACCGCCTTGATTGAAAAGGCCTATCACTTTGCCGAAAAAGCACACGCCAATCAAAAGCGCGAGAGCGGGGAACCGTATTTTACCCACTGCCAACATGTAGCCAGCATTTTAATGGATTTCAACTTAGATGCCGATACTATCTGCGCCGGGCTCTTGCATGATACGGTAGAAGACACCTCCTTTACGTTAGAGGACATCCGCAAAGAATTTAACTCCCAAATTGCCCATATGGTACAAGGGGTTACCAAAATCAGCGACCTAAAATTTTCTTCTACAGATGAAGAAACCGTAGAAAATTGGCGCAAGATGCTTATTGCCGTAGCGGAGGACGTACGCGTTATCCTAATTAAATTGGCTGACCGCACCCACAATATGCGCACCTTGGATGCGCTTTCGCCCGAACGTCAAAAATTTAAAGCCTACGAAACCATTTCTCTTTATGCGCCGCTCGCCCAGCGTTTGGGAATGTTTACCATTAAAACGGATTTGGAAGATTTGTCTTTCAAATACCTTCACCCGGAAGTGTACGAGGATATCCGCCAGCAAGTAGAAGCCCGCACCGCCGATCGGCAAGCGGCTCTGGAACATTTTAAGTCTCACTTGGAACCGGCTTTAAAAGAAGCTAATTTGGAAACCCGCATCTTGGCGCGGGCTAAAAATTACTATTCCATATACCGCAAAATGCAAAAACATCATTGTTCGTTTGCGGAGATTCAAGATTCGCTTGGGGTACGCATTATTACTAAAACCCTACAAGATTGTTACCGCGCGTTGGGCGTTGTACATAATGTATTTAAACCGATTGCCGGCACGTTTACCGATTATATCGCCACCCCCAAAGCCAATATGTACCAAAGTATCCATACCACGGTGCTCTCCCCGGACGGAGATATGATAGAATTGCAGATCCGCACCGAAGAAATGCACCGCACCTGTGAGTACGGTATCGCCGCACACTGGCGTTATAAAATGGGTGGCACCAAGCAAGATAAAAACTTTGACGAAAAAATCAACTGGATCCGCCGTTGGATTGAGTGGCAGCAAGACTTAACCGCCCCGCGGGAATTTTTGGAAGGATTCAAAACAGACGTCAACTTGCAACAAATTTTTGTATTCACGCCGCGAGCGGACGTAAAATCGCTGCCGGAAGGCTCTACCCCCATTGATTTTGCTTATGCTATCCATACGGACATCGGCAACCATTACGTGGGGGCCAAAGTGAACAACCGCATGGTACGCATGGACTACGTTTTCAAGACCGGAGACGTATGCGAAATTATTACCCGTAAAAACGGGGAACCCAAGCGCGATTGGCTTACGGTAGCCAAAACGGCGGCAGCCCGCAGCCACATTAAACGATTTCTACGTAACAAAGGGATCTCGCTATGACACAACTTACTACCCCAAAAGCTTGCCCCGCTTGCCACCTACTTATAGAGGAAACCGATAACTTCTGCCGCCATTGCGGACGCAGTTTAAAACCGGGGGAAAGCTTTTTCTATTCTCATACGGGGATTATTTTGATGGCCGTGGTGCTCGGGCCGTTTGCGCTTCCTTTTGTTTGGCTTTCTAAACGTATCAGTGCTGCTGCCAAGATCATCTATTCGGTAGTATTAGGCGCCATCGGTGTTTACTTTTGCATTGCCTGCTACCGGATTTATCAACTTACCATGCAAACCGCTCAAGGCTTAATGGGTGGTTTTTAACAAAATCCGTCGCGCGCTCTTCATATTTGGTATAATATGGGGTAGCCGTTTTTTTAAATTAAGGAGAAAATAAGTAAAATGACAGATGAAGAAGTAAAGCACAATGTAACCAAAAACGGCCACCCAAAAGGCTTGTACATGCTTTTTATGGTGGAAATGTGGGAGCGTTTTAACTACTATGGTATGCGTGCACTGCTCGTCTATTTTATGACCAGTGCCGTCATTGGTTTCAGCGACCCCCAAGCGTATAAAGTCTACGGTTGGTTTACGGCCTTAGTTTACGCCACGCCCTTGTTAGGGGGTTTTTTAGCAGATCGGTATATTGGAAAACGTCACGCCATTACCATCGGGGCTATTTTGATGGCGTTGGGCCAATTTACATTGGCCTCCTACGGATTTATCCCTGCCAAAGTTGCTTTGTATGCCGGTTTGGCTTTAATCATTGCCGGAAATGGTTTTTTCAAACCCAATATTTCCAGTATTGTAGGGGAACTGTATGAACCCAATGATGTCCGCCGCGACGGTGGTTTTACCATTTTTTACATGGGAATCAACATCGGGGCGTTCTTTGCGCCGTTCGTAACCGGCTATTTGGGAGAAGTAACCGCTACCTCTCCGGCCTGGGTTCAATGGCGTTGGGGGTTCCTGGCTGCTGGGTTGGGTATGGTAATTGGCTTGGTATGGTATTTGGTCTCCCAAGAAAAATACTTGGGGCACGTCGGTTTATTACCGGCACGCAAAGCGGATAAATTCCAAGATCCGGCCGAAAAGGCCAAGGCCGAAGAGGCCAACCGCCCGCTTACGCCGGATGAATGGGATAAAATTAAAGCGATCTTCACTTTTACCTTTATCGCCGTTTTCTTCTTTGCGTTCTTTGAGCAAGCAGGCTCTTCCTTGAGTAAATTCGCTCAGACCTCTATTCACTTGCCCGTACTGCACTTTCCGGCTTGGTTGGCAGGATTGTTGCCCGAACACATAGCAAAGGCCGGGTTAGAGTTCAAAGCCTCTTGGTTCCAATCTATCAATCCGATTTCTGTAGTCATTTTGGCGCCGTTATTTGCCAAAATGTGGATTAGATTAGGGCAGAAAAACAAAGAACCTTCCATCCCTTTTAAATTCGCCATGGGTGTATTTTTAACGGGCTTTGGCTTTTTAGTATTAGCCATTGGAGCCATGTTCTTGTCCCCCACCCATCAAATCAATATGATGTGGTTAATCGCCCTCTACGTGATTCATACTTGCGGCGAGCTTTGCCTGTCGCCGGTGGGGTTATCCATGGTAACTAAGCTTTCACCGGCTAAGTTCATGTCCATGTTTATGGGTGTATGGTTAGCGTCCTCCTTTGTTGGAAACTTGATGGGAGGATACTTCGCTACGCTATCGGCCAGATTAGAAAATATGTCTGTTTTCTTTGCAATACCGGCAGGTATTCTCATGGTATTTGGCCTTTTGGTATGGGCCTTCTCTGGCAAAATCAAACAGTGGATGCATGGTGTACACTAAGATATTTAGCAGCAAAAAAGACTCCCCAAACGGGGAGTCTTTTTTATGAGATAATAGCTGTTTAACTAAACGATTTTGCTCTCTTCTTCTTCCGTTTTGGCAATCTCTTTATCCAGCTTGGTAGCCAACCGCCGCAATACGGTTTGCGCATTCTTTTTCCACTCCCGCAAGGCCCGTACTTCGGCTTCGGTATTTTTCAATTTATCTACGCTGTCTTCCAAGGTTCGCAACCGCTGTTTAAGCGCAAAATTCTCACCCTGCACGTCTTTCTGCCGGGCTAACAGCTGGGAGACCAATAACTCTAACTCTTTTAATTTTTCTTGCATAGTTTAGCGCAATTCCGCGCCGACATGTGCCTTTAACTGTTCTACAATGCGGTTGAAAGCGTCGTCAGTTTCTTTATCTTTAAGCGTGCGCGCCTTATTGAAAAACGCAAGCGAGAAAGTAACGCTTTTCTTGCCTGCCGGCAAATGTTCGCCTTCATACTTATCAATCAAATGATAAGAAAGTTCTACATCTAGCGGCGTTTTATCAAGCGCAGAGGCAATTTGTGCATACGTAACGGCTTTGTCCACTACCACGGACAAATCCCGCAAGGATGGCGGAAATACCGCTACCTCTTTGGCGGGTTTAAAATCCTGAGCCGAAAAGCTTTTTTCAATTTGCTTGGTAGTAAATTCAAACGCCCATACATCAGCCGTTTTAATTCCGAAAGTTTTTAACGTAAGCGGATGAAGTTTGCCGAACTGTCCAATAGATTTACCGCCTAAAAGGATATCCATGCAAATTTTGGGATGCATATAGCAAGGTGCATTTTTAGCCGGAGCAAAAGAGACACCTTCCACCTGGCGCAAAAGTGCTTGCATCATGCCTTTTAGCAGGTAAAAATCAACCGGTTTTTCCGGCGAGCCGAAGAATTTTTCCTGTTCCAACGTACCGCACAACACACCGGCTACGGCATACCCCTCTACGGGAAAGCCTTTCATAGACTGGAATGTTTTGGTCGCTTCAAAAAGGGCCAAATTACGGTTGCCGAAGCGCAAATTGCTCTCTACGTTTTTAAGTAACGCAGGTAATAATACCGGACGCAAATAATCCCACCCTTGCGCCAAGGCATTTTTAATTTTAATGCAAAATTGCGGGTTTTGCCCGAAGGCTTTTAATTCTTTTTCGCCTACGAAATCAATATTTTTACATTCGCAAAATCCAAGCCCGATCAGCTCTTGCGCAAATTTCCGGCCCAGTTCAATCCCCTTGGGGGCATCCACAAAAGCTACATACGCGCGTGAAGCGCAAACCGGAATCTGGTCGTAACCGGCAAAGCGGGCCGCTTCTTCAGCAAGGTCCCACTTATGATTTAAATCGCGTCGGTGCGTGGGTGCTACAAAAGTCCAAGTGTCTCCATCCGCATGAAATTCCAGCGCCAAGCGCGAGAAAATTTCTTTTAACCGTTCTTCCGTAATTTGCGTGCCCAGAATTTTGTTAATTTCCGCGGGCGTAAATTTCACCGTCGGGTTTTTATACGGAGCAGGATAAACGTCATTTATTTCGCTGGCCGTTCCGCCGCAAATTTGCACAAACAGTTCGCTGGCCCGGCGCATGGCCAAGAGGGCACCGTTTATGTCCGTTCCGCGCTCAAAACGTTGGGAAGAGTCGGACGATACCCCAAACTTCTTAACGGTTTTATTGATCGTCGGCGCGTCAAAGTGCGCGGCTTCCACAAAAATGTCTGTGGTATCCTCTTGAATACCGCTGTTCAAACCGCCCATAATACCGGCTAAGGCCGTTGCTTTGTTTGCATCGGCAATGAGCAGGCAATTTTCATTCAAGATAAGTTCACGACCGTCCAAAACGGTAAATTTTTCGCCTTCTTTTGCGTTGCGGACAATCACTTTTCCGCCTTCCACCAGGCGCAAGTCAAAGGCGTGCATGGGGTGCCCCAGTTCAAACATAACGTAATTGGTAATATCCACCAGGGCATTTTTAGGGTTGAGGCCCATAGCTGCCAAACGCATTTTAAGCCACTCGGGCGATTCTACATTTTTAACACCGCGAATCACGCGCCCAATGTAGCGCGTACAAGCTTGCGGGTTTTGGATTTCAATATCCAACGCTTTACCCTGCCCCGGGATATCTTTAATTTCCGGAAGTTTAACGGATTTATTAAGTAGCGCGCCCAACTCCCGCGCCACCCCTAAGTGCGAAAGCAAATCGGGGCGGTTAGAAGTAATTTCCAACTCAAAAAGTGTATCCGCTTTGCCATAGAGAGAAGAAACATCCGTCCCGAGCGGAATTTTTTCGTCCAGCACCATAATACCGCGTGCCCGGGTATTGGTTAAACCCAATTCATCCGATGAACAAATCATCCCTTCCGATTCTATCCCGCGGATAACGGCCGGTTTTAATACTTCCTTGCCAAGCCGGGCCCCTACACGGGCCAAAGGCACCTTTTGACCAATAGCCACATTCGGTGCGCCGCAAACTACGCGTTGCGTTTTTCCGTTCCCCAAATCTAGCGTAACCAAGTGCAAGTGATCGGAATTGGGGTGGTCTTCAATTTGCGTAATCTGCGCCACAAAAACGCCTTCAAAATCGGCCCCGGTTTTTTCCATAGAAGCGACTTCTATTCCCAAATCGGTTAGTTTTTGGGATAAATCTTCGGGCGTTAAATCAAGTTCAATAAAATCTTTAAGCCAAGAATATAGAATTTTCATCTCGCAGTTTCCTTAGAATTGTTTTAAAATACGCAAATCGTTTTCATAAAACGTGCGGATATCTTTGATGTTTAGCATCATCATAGCCAAACGTTCTACTCCCATTCCAAACGCATAGCCGCTAAACTCTTCCGGATCAATGCCGCAATTTTTAAGCACGTTGGGATGGACGACACCGGCACCTAACATTTCAATCCAACCGCTTCCTTTGCATACGTTGCAACCTTTCCCCTGGCAAAATACGCATTTCACATCCACTTCCACGCTGGGTTCCGTAAAAGGGAAAAAGGACGGGCGGAAACGAATTTCGGCCTTGTTCCCAAACAATCCTTTCATGAACGCGGTAAGATCGCTTTTCAAATCAGCCATACTGACGTTTTTATCCACATATAATCCTTCTATTTGGTGGAAAACAGGGCTATGGGTAGCATCCAAACTGTCGTTTCTAAATACGCGGCCCGGTGCCATAATACGCAGCGGCGGTTTATGTTTTTCCATATACCGGCTTTGTACATTAGAGGTGTGCGTACGCAATACAAGCGGAGTTTTGCCATCTACAAAAAAAGTATCTTGGGCATCCCGCGCCGGGTGGTGAAGCGGAATATTTAACAAATCAAAGTTATGTTTCTCATCTTCTACCCAAGGTCCTTCGGCCCACTCAAAACCGAGGCGCGCCAAAATATCGGTCATACGGTCTTGTGCAACCGCTAAAGGATGACGATGCCCTTGTGCCACGGGATAGCCGGGCAAAGATAAATCTATATCGGTTTTATTTAATTCTTCATTGATCGCCTTGGCGGCTAACGTTTGCGTTTTTTCATCCAGGGCAGCCGTCAACTCCGCTTTTAAGGCATTCCCCAGCGGTCCGGCTGTTTTTTTATCTTCAATAGAAAAATCTTTCAGGCCCTTTAACAACTCGGTTAAGGCCCCTTTGCGGCCCAGGGCAGCCACCCGTAATTCTTCTACGGCGGCCAAATCATTTACCTGGGAAATTTTTGTTTTGTATTCTTGCGCAATGGTTTCGCAAGCGGTTTTGAATTCAGCAATCGTCATAATATTATTATAGTAAATAATCCGCTACGCGCACTACACGCGCGTACGCAAGAAATCAAAAGGGAACGGAAAGCGTCCGTTCCCTTATCCGATCGTATTTGAAAGGACGTTAATCTTCTTGGGGCACCTCGGAAAGGATATGGGGCTGATTTTTATCTTCCGGGTAAGGGATCCCTTTGAATTTATAGTTAATCCAATCGCCCAAGTTATCCATTAAAATGTAGGTAACCGGTGTCATCAACAGCGTAACTAAGAGGGACAAAGCTTGTCCACCCACAATTACAATCGCCAAACTGCGGCGTTGCTCGCTACCTACGCTATTGGAAAATAACATCGGGGCTACACCCACAATTAACGTTAAAGTGGTCATTAAAATCGGACGCAAACGCACGCGGTTGGCTTGCAAGATTGCGTTTGTCCGACCATATCCACGGGCGCGGAGCTGGTTGGTATAGTCCGTCTGCAAAATAGCGTTTTTACTGACTACCCCAATCAACATAAAAATACCTAACAAACTATACAAGTTAAGCGATTGCCCGGTTAAAAAGAGTGATAGCACCGCAAACGGTAGTGTCAGCGGCAAGCTGACAATAATTGCCACCGGGTGAGTATAACTTTCAAACTGGGCTGCTAAGATCATGTATTTAAAGAAGAACGCTAAAATGAAGGCCATTAGGAATGAGCTGAACATTTTACCCATTTCCTGCGCCATACCGGACGAGCCACCCGTATATTCTACTCCGGCATGTAAGTTCTCATAAATTTTATCCACCAGTTGCAAGGCACTGCGCATATCAATACCGTTCAAGTTGGCCTGTACGGTTACTTGCCGCTGGCGATTGTGGCGGTCAATTTGGCTGGGGCCGGTGCCTTCCTCTACCACGGCTACCGCGTCCAAACGGAACATTTGGTCTTTCCCGTTTACTTTACCCGGCACCATCAGGGCGGAAATAGCTTCCTTTGTGTCGCGGTATTCTTCTGCCACGCGAACACGCACATTGTAGAGTTCATCACCGTCTTTAAACTTAGTGATATCGTCCTCACCGCCTACCATGGTACGCAAAGCAGAAGCAATTTGAGAGATTTTAACCCCTAAATTCTGCGCTTTATCGCGGTTAATGATAACGCGGTATTCCGGCTTGGATAAATCTAACGATGTATCTAAATCAATAAACCGCGGATCTTTGGCTAACTGATCCAACATTGCCTGACTGTATTCGCCCAGTTTTTCAATATCCGGCCCGGAAATAATGTATTCCAGTTCGTGCGCACCGGAAGAAGGCGTTTCACTGGCAATATAAGCGTTGCTTTTCAATCCGTCGTACTTTTTCATGAGTTCGCGCACGGTTTTTAAATATTCAGCCGTCGTAAGGCCTCCGCGTTTTTCGCGGTCCTCAAACTCTACACGGATATATCCTTTATTGGCCGGATTGGCCGACACAAAACTGCTGGATGACACCCCGGCCGCCACTAAGGTATCTTTCACATACGGCAAGCGTCGCACGTCGCGCTCGATTTGTTGTAAAATTTCCCGGGTATCCGTATAGCTCGTTCCTACCGGAGCTTCTATGGAAATTTGAATTTTACCGCTATCATCCGTTGGGAAAAATTCCCCCCCTACGCGCATGACCATCGGAATCAACAGGAACATACACAGACACGCCAAGCCCACCATAATTTTGCGGTGGTGAATAGACCAGTTTAATAGCGGCATATACCAATCCACCAATTTCTTATTGATGCCGTCAACGATCTCATCCATTTTTGTTTTGGCCAACCCGCCTTTTAACATCTTGGCACATAACATGGGAGTCAACGTCAAAGCCACGATACCCGATAATGCAATGGCGAACACAACCGTCATCCCGTAACTACGCACAATACGCCCAACCATTCCGTCCATGTACGCAAGCGGCAAGAAAATAACCAAAATAGAGAGCGTAGTGGCAATAACGGTAGATGTAATTTCGTGCGAACCGTCAAACGCGGCTTGTTTGGCACTTTTGTTATATTTTTCCATATGACGGAAAATATTTTCCAGCATAACGATAGCGTCGTCAATTACAATACCCACCGCCACCAAAAGGCCTAAAAGCGTCATGGTATCAATGGTAAACCCGGACATTTTCATGAAAATAAAGGAGCCGATAATAGAAATCGGCATAGCTAAAAACGCAATAAAGGTAGAGCGCAAAGAGCCCATGAAAATAAGCACCATGATACCGGCCAAAAATCCACCCAGAATCAAGTGTTCTAACACGCTATGGACGGAAGCATTGATGTTGCCGGATTGGTCCATCAATAGAGAAATAGAGATATCTTGCGGCAAAGAAGGAGCAATGCGTTCTAATTTTTCTTTAATACCTTCCACCACGGCCAGCGTATTGGTACCGGATTGTTTGGTTACTTCCAACGTAACAGAGCGACGACCGTTTAAGAAAGTAGATTCCCGTTCGTATTCGCCGGAGTCTTCCGCATAGCCGATATCGGCGATTTTGATAGAGGTTCCGTTGCGATTGGCAATAAAAATATCGTTAAAAGAATCTACTTCTTCTATGCGGCCCAAGATACGCAAGTTAAATTCTTGGTGCACTTGCTCCACACGCCCGCCGGGGATCTCCACGTTTTGGTCCGCCAAGGCAGCAGCCACATCACTAATCGGTAAATTAAGTGAAAAGAGTTTCAACGGATTGACCGTAATGTGGATTTCACGCTCCCGGCCTCCAACGATATTAACGGCCCCTACCCCGCGGATATTTTCAATATTTTCTTTGATTTTCTTTTTGGCAATTTCGGTTAGTTCAATAATATCCCGGTCTCCCGATACAATCACGTTGATAACAGCCATCGCGTCCACATTTATTTTTTGCACCACGGGGACTTCCGTTCCTTGCGGGAGTTCGTTTTTGACAAGTTCCACTTTATCGCGGACTTCCTGGGCAGCCACAGCTCCGTCTTTATCCATCTTGAATTTAATACTGACAAGCGATGCACTTTCCATACTTTGGGATTTAATTTCATCAATCCCTTCTACCTGGTTGACGGATTCTTCAATAATTTTGGTAACAGAAGTTTCAATTTCTTCCGGGCTGGCTCCGGGCAGAGTAGTTTGTACGAGCACATAGGGAATATCTATGTTCGGGAACATCCCCACGCCCATAGAAGAATAGGCCATAAGCCCGATTACCACCACTGAAAGACACATCATGATGGTGGTTACCGGGCGGCGGATAAAAATAGCTGTAAAGCCCGTTCCGTGTTTAAAAGGCGTAGACGTTTGTTGTTTTTCTTCTGCCATAATTATTTTTCCAATTCAATTTTGCTACCGTCTTTCAAACCGTAAGTAAACGCCAAAATGGTGTCCCCCGGTACCAAGCCTTCGGTAATTTCTAAATAATTACTATTCACAAAACCCGTTTTTACATTTCTGCGTACCGCGGTTTTCCCGTCGGCAGAAGGCAAGAATACATACGTTTGTCCGTTGGCGGCATCCGTATACAAACTTTGTTTATTCACCGATACGGCCCCTTGTTTTTGAGCAAGCGTAATATCCACTTTGGCAAACATGCCCGATTTAAGTAATCCCTTGGTATTATCCGCATAAAATTCCACGGCAACCGAACGGCTGGAAGAATCTACCACCGGGCTGATAATACGCAGTACAGCTTCAAACTCTTGGCCGGGAAGCGCATCTACCCGCAAGGTAGCAGTTTGGCCCTGATAAATTTCTCCTATATACCGTTCCGGGATATCCACGGCAATACGGACTCTTTCCTGATTGACTACCAAGGCAATAGCGGTAGAACGGGTAACGTTGGCTCCCGGATCCAAATACACACGTCCGACAATCCCCGTGATGGTAGACGGTACTACAACCGGTTCGTATACGGCCCCGACTTCATCACGTTCAATGAGCGAAACGGTTTGGTTCTTGTTTACTTTGTCCCCTTCCCGCAACAAATTGCGCAGGAGCTTTCCTTCCACGCGCGGATAAAGCGTCGCTTCTTCCAGGGCTTTAATACTACCAGACATCAAAAGTTCATGCTTTAAATCACGCTTTTGCACCTGTTCCGTTTTTACCAAAAATACATCCCGGGCCACAACGTCCAGCGGGCCTTTGCTTTTGGGTTTAAAAATAACCATCAAAACCAAGATAAAAAGAGCAATAATAACTGCCCAAATAATTCTGTTTTTTGTTTTCTTTTTCATGTTAATTAACCTCTGTACCTACAGCAAATTTTAAATCGGCCAGGGCAGTTGCCCCGTCGTACACAGCTTGTACATACTGCAAATCGGATTGGTTTACATTGGCCGTAGCGTCATTGAGCTCCAATTGGCTGGCCAAACCGGCGCGATAACGTTTCATTTGTGCCGTTAAATTTTTACGGGCTTGATCCACCACGCCTTTGGTGGCTTCAATACGGGTGCGGGCTTCTTCTAAGTTGAGCCAGGCATCTTTCACTTGGATACGTGCATTTTTAAGAGCATTTTGATAATTGGTCATTTGTTGTTCGTATTCAAGTTCTTTTTGCGTCACCTGCGATGACACCTTTCCCCCCTCAAAAAGCGGCAAGCTAAATTGTACACCCGCGTTGGAAGACCAATAATAGTCGGTATGGTGTTGCGGTAAGCCGTTTTCCGTAGCGGCATTATAGGTGTAATCGCCAAATAAAGCCAACGTGGGCATATGCCCCGAGCGGACAATTTTTACCTGATAATACGCTGCATCTGCCGCCAACTTGGCCAGCTTTAACTCCGGCCGGTTTTCTATCGCCCGTTTATACAATTCTTCCAACGGTTCCGTTTTGGGTAAAAGCATATCTTCCGGCGTCCAGGTTAAGTATAATTTATCCTCCGGATCGCGGTTTAAAATTTGGCGCAAATACAAATTACCCAGTTCAAAATTCTTTTTAGCTTGCAAGACGAGGGGTTCAATATTTTCCACTTTTACTTTTTGGTTTAATACATCTAAGTTGCTGGCCAACCCTTGTTTATATTTAGCCCGCGCTTCGGCCAAGTGTTGTTTGGCAATACTTAAATATTCTTCTTGTACGCGGATTAGTGCCGAGGCGTAAATGACGTCGTAGCAAAATTTTACCACGTCGCGCGCAACAGACTGTTGCACATTCCATAGATTATAAACGCCCGTCTCGCGCCCGACTTTAGCCAAACGCACCGAATTACGCACCTGCCCGCCGGACCATAGTACATAAGAAGCATTGAGCCCGGCTTTATACGTATTATTCTGCCCGATTTCCATCATGCCGCTACCCATCGGGCTACCGCTACCCAGCACAATTTTGCTTTTTTTGAGCGCGCGCGTGTAAGTAGCATCTAATGATAACGACGGATAATAATTGGAACGAGCCGCCGTTAACTGTGATTCATAAATCTCTTTTGTTTTTTGCGCATTAACCACTTGGAAATTATCCGACAAAGCCCGCGATACTGCCTGTTTAATCGTAATGCGTTCTCCGCCTATTTCCGCACGATCGGCAAATAACTCCCGGGCACTTTGGTCCACGTTGGCCCCAAAGGCAACTTGCCCTAAAAATAACGATAAAAGTAAAACAAGTCCTTTCTTCATAATTCTATTTCTTTCCCTTATAATAAGCTTTAATACCTAAAAGCATAATATGTACCAAACGGTCTAAACGCTCTTGCGTGTATTCCTGATGCAAGTACGGCTTATCAATCCATGTGTCCAAATGTTGGTGGAAGTAAGCATTTAACATCATCCCGGCCGATAAAGCCGCCATGACCACCCGCATATCGTTAATAGCCGCAGCAGGCCATTTTTCTTTGACGGCCTTCTCTTGCAACAAGCGCTGCAAAACCACATGCGGATCGGTACTTTTACGGCGAGACAGGGCTTTGGCAGAGGGCCCCAGCGAATAAGCCAACATTTGAATTACAAAACGCGAACGGGCACTGTTTTCCGCAAAAAACCGCCGCTGGATTTGGCATGCTTGCTTAATGACTTCTTCCATGCCGTGAGCCGTATTTTGCAAGTTGGATAATTTTTGCCCAAAGCCCTCGGTATATTCTTCAATAATACTACTACACAGATCTTCTTTATTTTTGAAATAGTAATAAAGTACCGGTTTGGTAACTTTTAATTTCTGGGCAATTTCGCGCATGGACACATTATCAAGCCCTTTTTGGGCCATCAGTTCGAACGCCTTCTCTTTGATGGTTTGGCGCATTTGTTCTTCGTGCGAAACAGATTTTTTAGAAACACGTTTGGGTGTTGCCATAAATTTTACCTACCGGTAAGTATATTATACCAAATAATTTTAAATTTTCCAACCGCTTTTTGGAACTACCAAGGGGAAAGAACAGGTTTATTCGTCAGTAAGGGATGTTTCGGGCACGTCCGCCGGGGGCATATGCAAAGAGGCCATCAACATATCCACTAAACGAATATCGCTGGGATATTGCACCAATTCGTGTGCTTTTAAAAGGGACACCCAACGTATAGCTAAAATCTCGGAAGCATCGTGTTTGCCAATGCGGCCCAGTTTTTTCATGAGGTACCATTGCACCACTTTTTTGATGTAATTGCCTTGAAAAGTAAAAGCATACCGCACCCGGATCATCGGGCGGATAATAACAGCTTTGTATCCGGTTTCTTCTAATACTTCACGCAAAGCGGCTTGCCGGGGGGTTTCGCCGGCTTCAATATGGCCTTTGGGGAATGTCCAAATCTTTTTCCCCTTCATATTTTTGACTTGGACTAAAAGCACTTTTCGCCCGTCCAAAATCACGCCACCGCAAGAAAATTCGGAAACGATCATATACTTTTCTCTAATTGATAAGCTGCTTGAAGGATTTTTCCCTCTTGCAAAATGGGCCCGTAAAACTGCACCCCTACCGGCAAATTCTTTTTATCCTTGCCGAAAGGCACGCTAATACCGGCTAATCCCCCGATATTGCCCGGGCAAGTGTATAAATCAGCTAAGTAGAGCGAAATGGGACTTTTGCCCCCTTTGCCCAACCGAAAAGCCGTAACCGGTGAGGTGGGCGTCAAAAGCACATCCACCTGCTCAAATACTTTTTTAAAATCTTGGCGGATAAGTTCACGTACTTTCATGGCTTTTAAGAAACATTCTTCATAACGTTTAGACGTCAACGCATATGTACCGATAATAATACGTTTTTTAACTTCCAAACCGAACGGCGCGCGGGAATTTTCGTAATAAGCATTCAAATCCGGGGCGGTTTGGTCGGCATATCCGTAACGGATTCCGTCGTAGCGGCCCAGGTTGGAGCTTGCTTCGGCACTGGTAATGATGTAATACACCGCGGCTGAATATTTGGCAAACGGTACATCTACTTCCATAACCTCGGCCCCGAGCTTTTTAAGTTGTTCGGCCGCGGCCAATAAACGCGCTTTAATATCTTCATATAAACCATCCAAAAATCCCTTGGGGAGGCCTACTTTAAGCCCTTTTAGATTTTGGGAAATTTGTTGGGTATAAGCCGGAACAGGGGCCTCTAGCGACGTGGAATCATGCACATCTTTACCGGATAAAACTTCTAATGCCAAAGCGGTATCTTTTACATTAGCGGCAAGCACCCCCACCTGATCGGCACTGGACGCAAAGGCAATCACACCATAGCGCGAGATGCGTCCGTACCCGGGTTTCATCCCTACCACACCGCAAAAGCTGGCCGGTTGGCGGACTGAACCGCCCGTATCCGTACCCAAGGCAAGCGGCACCATACCGGCAGCCACGGCCGCCGCACTCCCGCCGGAACTTCCGCCGGGCACACGCTCAATATCTACCGGGTTTTTGACCGGTCCGTACACCGAGGTCCGGTTGGTGCTTCCCATAGCGAACTCATCCATATTTGTCCGGCCAAGAATGACGGCATCGGCCGCCAGCAATCTTTCTACAACGGTAGAGGTATATGGGGCCACGTAATTAGCCAGCATTTTAGAACAGCAAGTTGCTTTATGCCCCTTATATAAAATGTTATCTTTAATCGCCACCGGTACTCCGGCAAGCGGGCCGAGTTTTTCACCCCGGGCACGTTTTTGATCTACCGCCTTGGCTTGCGCCAGAGCATCTTTTTCAAATACTTCCACAAAAGCGTTGATCGTGGGATTTTTTTGTGCAATTACGGCCAAAGATTCCTTGACGATTTGTTCGGCCGTTTTTTCCCCGTTGTTAATGGCGGATACAATTTGTTCAATGGTCATCATTTTAAAGCACCTTCTTTACCTTGGCGCAATCCGCCTCTTGGTCAGTAAATGTGTTACGCAACTGCTCTGCACGGGCCGAATCACTGATCGGTTCATCCGGACGAATATGGGCCGCCAAATTGACATTGGTTAGCTTAACCCCATCTGTATTGACGGCGGAAAGCTCGTCTACCCAGGTAAACAGCTCTTTTAATTGGTCTTCGTAGATGGTGGCTTCTTCGTCGCTGACTTTCATTTTGGCCAGTTTTGCCGCCAATTCTACATCTTGTTTTGTAATGGACATAAAAGGCTCCTTAAAATCTATTTTATATAATATGCGAACTATTTGTTAAGTTACAAAATTTCCAGCGGCGCAAATTTTAACATAAAAGTGCGGCGCGTACCGTTACCAAATAGCACCGTAATTTTAGCACTCTCGCCACTGCCCGCAATCTGCACGATTTTTCCTTGCCCGAATACTCCGTGCTTTACGAGTCCCCCCACCGCTACACCATCCGCATTTTTTTCGGCGGGTTTAGTGGGCTCCGGCGCAAGAGGAACAGCCCCGGGGACGCGGCGCGGATCGGATAAACTATAACCGGACGGCTTGGGGGCGCCATATAACGCACCTACGCCGGAAGTCCGTTCATACGAAGAGGCAGCATAATCCAAATTATCGTCATCTGTAATCTCATAACCGTATTCGTCGTATCTTTTTTGAAAACGGCTTTTACGTGCGTAACCTTCAAACCCCTCACTGTATTGGCGTTTACGCTGGGTAAAGCGCTCGTAATTCCCGCCGGAATAACCGCTATTTCCGCCCCAGGCAAAACGCGGGCGCGGCGCGGTTTCTTGTACCGCGTTTTCATCCAACAAATCGCTTTCAAACAAAAAGCGTGAAGGCAAATTTTCTTGTAACTGCCCAAACTTACGACGCGTTTGCGCGTACGTTAAAAATAATTTCTTGCGGGCACGCGTCATGGCTACGTAACAAAGACGGCGCTCTTCTTCCAAATCGTCCTCGTTGTCGCACCCGATGGGGAATAAATTTTCCTCAAGTCCCGTAACAAACACATTATCAAATTCAAGCCCCTTGGCCAGGTGCACCGTCATAAGTGTAACCGCGCCGGATTCATCTGCCTGCGTTTCGTCATCACCGGATAAAAGAGAAATCTCTTGTAAGAAGTCCGCTACCGACGGTTCTTTCTCTCCCTTTTCGCACCGCTCTTCATATTCTTTCACGGCGTTAATTAGAGCGTCTAAGTTTTGCAGGCGGGATTCGGCCTCCGGGTCTTTTTCCATTTCCGCTTTAACCGCATCCATATAGCCGGATTCCACTAAAATTTTATGGAAGATATCCGTCGGGGCTGTGAACAACATTTCCCCACGCCATTTTTCAAACAGTTGCACCAACTTAATAGCCGCCTTTACCGCAGCCGAACTGAGCCCCGGCACATACGCCGCGTTTTTGAGTGCGTCATATAATGATATTTGTTTTTCTTGTGCATGGGCCACCAGATGTTCCTGCGCCACCTTGCCTAGCCCGCGCGTAGGCGTGTTGATAATGCGTAGCAAACTCACGTCATCAGACGGGTTAATGAGCATGCGAGCATAACACATTACATCCTTAATTTCTTTACGGTCGTAAAACCGCACGGTACCGATTAGGCGGTACGGAATTTGATAACGCCGAAACGCATCTTCAAAACTGCGGCTTTGCGCGTTGGTACGGTAAAAAACGGCAATATCTCTCAGGCTGGCCCCTTCGGTTTCCACAAGCGCCTTAATGTTTTGGCTGACCCAGCGCGCTTCGCGCCCTTCGCTTTCCAATTGGCGCACTTCAATAGGATCGCCGGAGTCTTTATCCGTAAATAAATTTTTCTCTTTGCGTTGTTTATTTTTACAAATAAGTTTATTAGATGCGTCCAAAATTACCTTGGTGGAACGGTAGTTTTGCTCCAAGGTAATAATCTTGGCGTCTTTGAAATCTTTTTCAAACTCCAAGATATTGCGAATGTTCGCTCCGCGCCAGGAATAGATACTTTGGTCCGGATCTCCCACCACACACAGTTTGCGGTGGACGGATGCGAGCATTTTGGTAATTAAGTATTGGGTACGGTTGGTGTCCTGATACTCATCCACCAGGATGTATTGGAAAAACGACTGATAATAACTACGGATGTCTTCGTGGTCGCGCAAAAGGACAGCGGTTTTAACAAGCAAATCCCCAAAATCCAGCGCGCCGGCCTCTTTTAATTTTTGCTCGTAGCGACGGTAAATTTCCGCGGTGCGGATTTTACCGTCCAAGCCGGAAGCGGTGGCCGATTGCATGAGCGTATCGGGCGAAATCATATCGTCTTTAGCACGGGAAATCGCGCTGACAATTTGGTTGACCTCTTTTTTGGGCTCTTTCACTCCCATTTGCTCCAGTAGCATAGTAACTACCTTTTTTTGGTCGTTGTCATCATAAATAGCAAAATCTTTGCTGAGCCCTAAGACGCCCGCATGCTGGCGTAAAATGCGCACGCCAAACGAGTGAAAGGTATGTATCCACACGCGCCGCGCATTACCGGGAACGAGTTGTTCCACACGCTCGCGCATCTCGCCCGCGGCCTTGTTGGTAAACGTAACCGCCAAAATGCGCGACGGATTGTAACCGTCCGCAATCAACTTGGCAATTTTGGTGGTTAAGGTTTTCGTTTTCCCCGTTCCGGCACCGGCCACAATAAGGCACGGCCCGCCGTCGTAATTTACGGCAGCGAGTTGCTGGGGGTTAAGAGAATTTAAAGCTTCTTGTAACGTCACAACTATCTTCCTTCTTTATGTATATAATTTTATTATTTTTGTTGTTATGTTAAAGCTTGCACCCATTTGGCAGAGCTTCGCTTTTGCATATACAAAACAAACACACAAATAACGGCAATAATGAACATAGATATAAAATAAGAAATCATTGCCGAATATCCTAACATTTTTTTACAAAATGAGTTCACCAATAGCACGTTCCCTTGGCAACAAAAAATAATAATGCTTAATTTCCTCAGCAAAAGAGGCTTTTCAATGTGGACCTTAGCTTGCATACAAAACAAAAATAAAGAAGAACTCATCAAAACGGTACAAAACGCTACATCCGACCAACTATAAAACTTAAAATACTCAGCTAACTGTATTTCCAACCCATAGAGTAAATAGAATACCAAAAAACATAATAGAGCTTTCTTTTGAGTGAACACTTTCTCTATTTTCTCTTTGTTCTCACAAATATACTTTCCTACCGCAAAATAAAATAGACCGTTAAAAATATTAAGCGGAAAACAAAACATACGTAAGACTTGCGTAAACGAAGGGAAAAGATTACCGTACGCGGAAGAAAAAACGCAAAAAAGATAAAAAACAAAAGTGAAGCAAAGAATAATTTTTGTGGAAAATTTTTTACTAAGCACATAGATTAAAAATGCACTAAAAATACTGCTCGCAAGATACCAAGAGCCCGTAAAAGTAGATGATAATATTGAGTTTTTGATAAAGCCCAACCAGGTGGTTATTTCTGCCAAGTTTTCCGGGTACAATCTAACGAAAAACACATTAGGCAAATTATATACGAACCAAACCGCATATAACGCGCCTATCCGGCTGATGTATTTACGGACGGCACTTCCAAGCTGCCCGTTCTTGCTTTTGCTAAAGAGAAAATAAGAAGAACAAATAAAGAAAAAAGGCACTCCCCAATGGGATAGAAATTCCGTCAGCCAAAGGTTATTGAACCCTAAAATAACATGGCAATGCCTGGAAAAAATCAGCACACTGGCAATAAATTTAGCAATATCAACAGCCTCTAATGATGCTTTGGGTTGATTTATTTTATACGTATCACTCATACATCTACTTTTACGATTTCTTTACCATAGAGAGGAACGTTTCTATATGTTCGCTGTGCGGAAAGAAATCAAACGCTTCCACGTGTAAAATTTCATAGTGCTCTGTGAGAATTTTTAGGTCGTTTGCGAGCGTTACCGGGTTACACGAAATATACAGTACGTTTTTCACACCACTTTCGGCCACCGCCTTACACGCCTTGGGGTGCATTCCGCCGCGGGGCGGGTCCAAAATAATAAGCGCGTCCTTTCTTTCTATGGGTTGCTGCTTGACGAAATCTTCTACTTTGGCGCAGAAAAATTGCACGTTTTTTACGCCGTTAATTTTCGCGTTTTCAATGCCGTTATAAATAGCGGGCGCCACACTTTCCACGCAAATACTTTTTTCGCATAAGTCCGCACACGAAAGCGAAAAACTTCCCGCGCCGCCGTACAAATCATAAATCTTTTTAGGCGATAATTTTTTTACAAACCCGCGTACGCGGCTGTACATTTTTTGCGCGGTCTTAGTATTCGTTTGAAAGAACGATTGCGGCGAAAGTTTAAAAACTACTTCGCGCTCCGTTTGGCCGTTATCATCCGTTAAAATAATTTTTTCAAAAATGTGGTCCTTGCCTTTTAAGACGCGCAGACTTTCCGGTGCGGCCGTATCGGCCAGGCCCGTATTCACGGCAGCCATAATGTTGGCGTTGGGAAGCACGCTTTCCACCGCTTGCACAAATGTTTTTTCGTTAAAATCATCTGTTACAAAAAGTACCACAATTTGTTCGCCGGTGTTTTTCCCTTCGCGTACTAATAGATGTCGCAAAACGCCGGTGTGTTTGCGCGTGTCGTAATACGGCAGATTTTCGGACGCAGCCCATGTGCGCAAGGCGTCCAAAAGCGGCACCAGTTTTTCATTAAATAAAAGGCACTCGCTGATTTCCACCGCTCTGTCAAAACGCCCTTTATACTTAAAACCAAGCGCTTGCTCAAATTCTAATGGGCGCGTTTTATTGGCGGGGTCCTTTTTGTCATAGTCGTCGCGCCATTTAACTTGGTGACAAAAACCGAGTTCCACTTTGTTACGGAAATAAAACGGACGATCTGTTTTTGTAACGGGGATTTCGGCGGTCCAAAATTCGGCAAGCGTATTTTGCAATTTAGCTTGTTTTTTAGCCACTTGCTCGTCGTAGGATAAGTTCAGCAGTGCGCACCCGCCGCACACGCCGAAATGTTTACACGTTTGATTAGGCATTGATTTTAAACAGGCAGACGTCGCCGTCCTTTACAATATAGTCTTTGCCTTCACTGCGAATTAAACCGTGCTCACGCAAGGCTTTTTCGTCGCCGTATTTAACAAGGTCATCAAAAGTATATACGTCGGCGCGGATGAATCCTTTTTCAAAATCGCTGTGAATTTTGCCGGCCGCCTGCGGAGCCGTGCACCCTACGGGAATGAGCCAACTGCGTACTTCCACTTCGGCTCCGGCGGTAAAATAGGTGCAGAGGTTTAAGAGTTTCATACCTTCGCGTACTACTTTTTCAAGGCCGGTGTAATCATTGCCCGTTTCGGCGAGAAATGCCTTCTTTTCTTCTTCGCTAAATTCGGCAATGTCAGCTTCAAATTTTACACACAACTCCACAAATCCCGCTCCCGTTTCTTTGGCGTAAGCGGCCACTTTGGCGGCGTTGGCTTCGTTTCGCTTTTCGCTATTATTTCCTACATACAAGACGGGTTTGGCGGTTAAAAATTGATATTCTTTTAATTCTTCCGGCTCCAAACCAAGCGAAGAAACCGGCTTGCCGTTTTCCAAGGCGGCCTTAATTTCCTTCATCCGTTCAAATGCGGCCACAGCGTCTTTCTTGCCGGATTTGGCATTACTGCCCAAACGGTCGCAAATTTTAGTAGCACTTTCCAAATCCGCGAGCATAAGTTCCGTATTGATAATTTCAATGTCGCGCAAAGGATCTACGGAGTTCATCACGTGCGTAACATTTTCATCTTCAAAAAGCCGCACCACGTGGATAATAGCATCCACTTCGCGGATATTGGCCAGAAATTTATTGCCGAGCCCTTCGCCTTGGCTGGCGCCCTTTACAATGCCCGCAATATCCACAAACTTAATAAACGCAGCGGTTTTCTTGGGCGGTTTGAACATGTCAAAAAGTTTATCCAACCGTTTATCAGGTATCGGCACAATACCGACATTGGGCTCAATGGTGCAAAAAGGATAATTGCTTGCTTCCGCGCCCGCGCACGTAAGCGCATTAAACAGGGTGGACTTGCCAACGTTGGGCAACCCGACAATACCAATTTCCATGTAAGAACTCCTTGAAACAGCTGGGATGAAAGTTATACAATCATTTTAGCATTTTACCCAGGTGCTCGGCGAGCGATTACTCTTTCCGACGCCGAAAATTCCCTTTTTAAAGAGAGTCACCCATGAAAAAACTTGGCCTTATTGTCCTGTTATTTTTTATCCTCATTGGCGCGTTGTGCGTGGGTCCTTTAAACCGTCCTTACACCGCCGTTAAACAGTACTTATTATCATCACCGGCGCAAAAAGCCCATTTCCACTTAAAACGCGGTTATCAATGTGAAAAAGAGGGACGCTTTCATATGGCACTGTGGCATTATGGGCGGGTTGTTGAGTTAACACCTTCCAATAGCGAGGCGTATATATACCGCGGCACCTTGAAAAATAATTACGGCTATTTTGAAAGCGCACTGGAAGATTTTGATAAAGCAATTGCCCTCAACTCCCACAACGATACGGCCTACAATAACCGCGCATTTTCCAAAAATAACTTGGGGGATTACGCCGGGGCATTGGAAGATACCACCCGGGCTATTGAGTTAGCCCCGCAAAGCCCAAACGCATATACGAACCGAGGGATTGCCAAAGAAAATTTGGGAGACTATAAAGGCGCCGTTGCCGATTACGATAAATCGCTGGAACTTCGCCCCAACCATGACCGCACCTATACGGACCGCGGCAACGCCAAGAAAGAACTGGGCGATTATCAAGGGGCCGTGCAGGACCACACCAAGGCCATTGAGCTGAACCCCCGCAACGCAGGGGCCTACAACAACCGGGGATTAGCCAAGGACGCCCTCAAAGATTATGCGGGCGCGTTGGAAGATTTTGACAAAGCAATTTCGTTATCTCCCCACTATGCCTACGCCTATAATAACCGCGGATTTACCAAAAATAATATGAAAGATTATGCGGGTGCGTTGCGTGATTTTGAAATTTGTCTCCGATGGAGACCGCAACATCCCGGGGCTTATTTCGGACGCGGCAACGCCCGGGCCGGATTGGAAGACTTGCGCGGAGCTGTGGCAGATTACGATATAGCCATCCAATTAGATCCCAACGATGCTGATTTTTACGAAGCCCGGGCAAAAGCCAAAGAATCTCTGGGAGATTACAACGGATCCGTTGAAGATTGGAAAATGTCCAAACAATTGCGAATTTCTTCCCATTAGTCCGGTGTTTTATGCGCGGGTATATCCGCCAAACACAACAGGGTATTATATATAATGAGTGTATATAAACGGAGGGATTATGTCTTTGTCCAAAAAATTAAACCGTTGGAAAGAACAACAATTTATTACACAGGAACAATGCGATAAAATCTTATCCTTTGAACGCGGACGCAACAACCACCTCTTTTGGCGCAGCGCGTTTATTTTTGCGGGACTTTTAATCGGGTTGGGAATTTGTTTACTGGTAGCGGCTAACTGGGATTCGTTTGGAGCCATTATCAAACTAACCGGTGATTTTATTTTACTGGCAAGTGCCATTTATGCCGTTTATTGGAGCGTCTGCCACGAATGCCATGGCCTAAGAGAACTATTTTGTATTGTTTCTTTCGCCCTGGTAGGAGCGTCCATCGGGTTAATTGCGCAGGTATTCCAACTGGACGGTGGGTGGGCCTCTTTTGCCATATCTTGGGCCTTGCTTGGATTGCCGTTTATATGGCTAAGCCGGGTATTATTTTTCAATATCGTTTGGTGGTTTTTGGTAATAAGCGGTTTGCCTGACGGCTGGATATCCGGTTGGATAGAACACTTGGATAAACAACTGGTGATCGCATTGGAAACTGTTGCGGCCGGGTGGTTACTAAGTTACGTAGGGCAATATCTGGACAAAAAATATGGCGAGTACACTCGGCTCGCGGGGGCTTTTGAAAAAGTAACCATGTGGTTGGTATACATAACGATAGCATTTGTCGGCCTGCGGTGGGGCCTTAACCATTGGCATAATATCATTTGGAACAGACTGTTTGCCCACGTGTTGGTATTTGGTTTTTTGGGCATGCGAATGTACGTGGCTATACAAACGCAGAATTTAACCTCTTTTAAACGCAATGCGATTTTGGCAGAAATTTACTTATTTTGTATTTTTGCGTCCCGGCTTAATAATTTATCCATGTCCGGATTGGGGTTCATTGCCGGCGGTTTTTTGGTGTTGGGACTCATCTACGCCCTACGTAAGACGTCGCACTACATTAAAAATATGGAGGCTTTTAAATGAAAAAACCCCTTTTGCTTGTTGCTCTTTTTTTACCGCTGGTTTGTTTAATCGGTTGGACTCTTTTCTTAACTGCTTCGCGTAACCAAGGCACAGATGTAAAAGTGGCCGTAACGGGCTATGACCCGCGCGATCTGCTTTCCGGGCATTATATTGCGTACCAAATTGACTGGGAACGCACCGATTGCCGCCAATTTGCGGGAAATGTGTGCCCGAAAGATAAATTCTGCCGCGAAGCCCGTTGGGGACGCCAATGCCGTTTTTATATCCCGGAACAATACGCGAAGGAATTAGATGAATTATTCCGCAAACGTAACACCTCCGATAATGTCTTTGAAGTGGTTTATTCTTACCGCGCCGGGCATAAGCCCATGGCTAAAGAAATGTTAGTTAACGGACGCTCGTGGAAAACCGCTGTAAAATAATATACAGAGTTCCCCTCTTTTGTTTCCTAATTTGCTAAAATATATATAGGTCCCGTTCGTCTAGTGGTCCAGGACGCCGCCCTCTCAAGGCGGAGATCACGAGTTCGAATCTCGTACGGGACGTGTCTTTTTGTACGGGTTAACCCGTACTTTTTTTAGGGGGTTGTAATAAGTTATGGAGTTGTCTGCCGTGCAAACAAACATACTGACGCTGCTAGTGGTGTTAGTGTTGATCTTGCCGCTCCTTCTGCACAAGATAGAAGAAAACCTGGAAATATTCCTCTTTGCCTGCGGTGTCTTGGCCGTTACCGTTAGCCGGGTGTGGAGCGTGCCCCTTATCAAAACTGCGCTGGAAGATCCTATCCGAATTACCCTGGCCGTCTTGGCCGCCGGAATACTATTCCGCCACTTTAATGTTCACCTGCAAAAGCTTACCCATAAAGCCATTAAAACCATCGGCTTACAATGGACCTTGTTTTTAGCCGTACTACTGCTGGGGCTAACGTCCAGTTTAATTACGGCTATCATTGCCGCCCTTATATTGGCTGAGGTTACCGTACTGCTGCCTTTGTCGCGCGAGCAACGCACCCGATTTGTAGTGCTGGCCTGTTATGCTATCGGCATGGGCGCAGTGCTGACCGCGATCGGCGAGCCGTTGGGAACGGTGGTAATTTCCAAGCTCAAAGATGCTCCCCACTATGCCGGATTTTTCTTTTTGATTAAACATGTGGGTTGGTATGTACTGGCCGGTATTTTACTCATGGCAGGTTTAGCTTCCCGCATTCAACCCGGCAAACGCGCTCTCGGCCTGCATGCCGCGCCCGAAATAGAAAAGGAACACTCCGTAAAAAGCATTCTGTTCCGGGCAGGCAAAGTATACTTGTTCGTAATGGCATTGGTGCTCCTGGGGGATGGATTAAAACCGCTGGCTTTGCAAACCATTTCTCATCTTTCTGACAATTGGCTGTATTGGATTAACACCGTATCCGCCGTTTTGGATAACGCCACGTTGGCCGCTATAGAAGTTACCCCCGCCATTTCGGACCGCTCTATTACGTTCTTGCTGATGAGTCTGATTGTATCCGGCGGCATGATGATTCCGGGGAATATCCCCAACATTATCTGCGCGTCCAAATTAGGCATTAAGAGCAAAGAATGGGTAAAAACCGCGTTGGGCCTTGGCGCATTACTCATGACGGGTTATTTTATCTTGCTGCATATTTTTATGTAAGCGGTTGTTTTGCCCACCAAACGAGCACGATTTTATATAATAAACTATACTCAAGCGACGAAGTAAGGAGACCCTATGAAAATTCATTCGTTTAATGTGCAACCGCACCTGCCGGAAAATATTAAATTTTTGGAAGAACTCGCCAATGATATGTGGTTTACGTGGAATTGGCAGGCTATCTTGCTTTTTGTGCAAGTAGATCCCAAATTATGGGTAAGTGCCAAACGCAACCCCAAATGGTTTTTGGGCAGCATTCCGCAAAAACGTTTTGAAGAACTCAGCCAAGACCAAAACTTCGTCAATAATTTAAACCAAGTCAAAGAAGCCTATTATAACTACAAGAAAAATTCTCACACTTGGTATAACGACCACAAACACGAAAACGGACAACTTCTAACCGCTTATTTTTCCATGGAATACGGCATCGGGGAAGGATTACCGATTTATTCCGGCGGGTTGGGTATGTTGGCCGGAGATCATATCAAATCCGCCAGTGATTTGGGCATGCCGATTATCGGCGTGGGGCTATTTTACAAACAAGGTTATGTACAACAAGTACTCAACCGCGAAGGTTGGCAAAATGAAGAATACCCGGATAACGATTGGGCACACATGCCGGTTGAACGGGTGCTGGATAAAAACGGCAAAGACATCGTGGTAGATATTCCGCTGGCCGGCGAAAACGTAAAAGCATGCGTGTGGCGGGTACCGGTAGGACGCACTTCCCTGTACTTGCTGGACACCAACTTGCAAGAAAATACACCGGCCCAACGCGCCATTACTGAAAAACTTTACGGCGGCGACCGCGAAAACCGCATCCGCCAGGAAGTAGTGCTCGGTATCGGGGGCGTTAAAGCATTAACGGCTATGGGCATTCATCCTACCGTTTATCACATCAACGAAGGCCACAGTGCATTCCTCTTGTTCCAACGCATTATTGATATCATGCAAGAGAAAAAGCTTTCCTTCGCTCAGGCGCGCGAAATCGTGTGGGCCTCTTCCGTATTTACCACCCATACTCCGGTTATCGCCGGCAACGAGCATTTTGACCCTGTTTTAGTACGCAAATACATGCAACATTATGCAGACGAAATGCATATTTCTTGGGACGAATTCTTAGCTTTGGGCAAAGAAACTCCCACCTCTTCTACGTATTGTATGACGGTGGTAGCGTTGCGCTTGTCGGCCTATGCCAACGGCGTGGCCAAATTGCATGGAGCCGTCAGCCGCGAAATGTGGCACAATTTGTGGCCGGAACTCCCCATTAGCGAAGTTCCCGTTACCAGTATTACAAACGGAATTCATAGTTCTTCTTGGATTTCCCATGAACTCAATGATTTACTGCGCCGGTACCTTTTTGACAATAATCAATACGGCGAAATTGATCCTTCCGAAGAACAACCTTGGACCAAATTGGATGCTATCCCCAATGCGGAATTGTGGAATGTGCATAATACCCGCAAAAATAAACTCATCAACATGGTACAACGCCGGTTAAAACGTCAATTAACCCGCCAAGGGTTTGATATCATGACGGTCAAAAAGAGCAGCAAAGTTTTACAACCCGATGTGCTGACCATCGGTTTTGCCCGCCGGTTTGCTACTTACAAACGGGCCACGCTCTTATTTAAAGATTTGAATCGCTTAGACAAAATTGTTAACAACCCGCAACGCCCGGTACAGTTTGTATTCGCCGGCAAGGCGCACCCGGCCGATACCGCCGGAAAGGAGTTTATTAAATTGATTGTAAGCCTTACTCAAAATGATCCGCGCTTTAAAGGGAAAATCGTTTTCGTGGAAGATTACAACATGAATACCGCTCGTTATATGGTGCAAGGGGTGGACGTATGGCTCAATAACCCCATTCGCCCGATGGAAGCCAGCGGGACGAGCGGAATGAAAGCCGCTCTCAACGGAGCATTAGCCCTTTCTGTATTGGACGGTTGGTGGGATGAAGTCGGACCGTGTGATTTCGGTTGGTCTATCGGTGGGCCGGAAAATTACAAAACCGAAGCCGAACGCGACGCCGTGGAAGCGGAATCTTTGTACAACCTCATTGAACAAGAAATTGCGCCCACCTATTACGCCAAAGATGATAAAGGAATTTCTGCCGCGTGGATCACGCTTATGAAAACCTCTATCAAAAAAATCGCCCCCGTGTTTAACACAAACCGGATGGTAAAGGAATACTACGAACGCTTTTATATCCCGGCCCATAACTACGGCCAAGTATTACAAGAACCCGGTAAAGCTGAGTCCGTGGCTACTTGGCGGCAGAAAATTGCCGAAAACTGGTACCGAGTCAGCATTACAGACGTTACACCTATCCCGGATACCGCTATTTCTATGGGGGACAAAGTTCTCTTTAAAGCCCGTGTCAATTTAGGCGGCCTAACTCCCGAGGATGTACAGGTGGAACTCTATTTAGGCCAACGCGGCAACCGCGGAGATATCATCAAAGAAGATACCATCGCGATGGCGTGCACCGGGCAAACGGACGGGGCTTATACGTATGAGGTTTCCATGGCTCCCTTAAATAGCGGACGGCAAGATTATGCCTTGCGTATTTTGCCTGCTAACAAAGATATTCCCAACGTATTAACGCCCTTATTCATTCGTTGGGAAGAATAGGGTATTTTGCTGCAAACGGTCCCAAATAACAACGCACAAAATGAACTAATTTTGTGCGTTGTGCGTAAAATATCACGCGTAAAAATTATTGTATAAATTGTATTATGCTCAACATCGTTTTAGTAAACCCGGAAATCCCCTTTAACACCGGCAACATTGGCCGTTCTTGTGTGGCTACCGGCACACGGTTGCACCTGGTAGGAAAGCTCGGTTTTATTATTGCTTCTAAAGAAATTCGCCGATCGGGCTTGGATTATTGGCCCAACCTGGATTACAAACGCCATGAAACGTGGGAAAGTTTTTTGGAAACGGAAAAACCAACCGAAGAAAAAATGTTCTTTCTTTCCACAAAAGGGAAAAAGGCATATTGGGACGCCGCCTTCCCGCCGGACGGATATTTAATTTTCGGTGCGGAATCATGTGGGCTGCCCAAAGATTTTTATACTCGCTATGCCCACCGCTTGTTTACAATCCCTATGACGGGCCCGGTGCGCTCTTTAAATTTATCTTCCTCTGCAGCCATTGTACTATTTGAAGCATTGCGACAAAACCGTTCCACTAAATAACAAATAAAAAACCGCCCCGGAAAAGCCAAGGGCGGTTTTTAAACTAAACTAAAATTAGTTGCCGAATTTTAGTTTAAATTTATGATCGGCCGGGTCCAGCTCCATACCGATTCTGTCACAAATATCTTCATCCCCATTGGCCCTTCTTATGCAAACAATTTCTTTCAGTTCGCCGTTGGAACTGCGGGCAATCAAGGTGTAATCGCCGCTCAAACGCTCCACGGAAATTTCTTGAAAGCGCGACGGAATATCACGTGGCCACTGGGGCACGCCAAAATAACGGGATTTGGGAAATCCGTTGGTGTTTTCTTGCGCAAAAGCATCCGAGCCGGAAGCCAATAATTTCGTACGCAAGCCACTGTAACTGTTATCATTCAACACATAATGCGTATTGATCAGATCGCTGGCCGCTTTCAAACTGGCAAAACCTTCTTGGGCGCGGCCGCGCTCCAAACCCGCATAATATTTGGGCAATGCCACAGCTACCAATATACCTACAATTACCATTACAATCAATAATTCAATCAGCGTAAAACCTTTTTTCATAGTTTCCTCCAATTAAGTTTATTATATAAAAATTTCAGCAAAGTGCCCTTTTTTTATAGAATAATGGAAATATCATGAAAAACAACCGTATTTTTTGGATTTTATTTTTGCTCAACCTGTTTAACTATATGGACAGGCAAGTACTTTATGCCGTTTTCCCGCTTTTACAGACGGATTTACACTTAACGGACGGACAACTGGGCACCCTGGCAAGCGTGTTTATGCTGGTCTATATGTGCTATGCCCCCGTCGTAGGATATTTGGCAGACCGTTTTTCGCGCCCTAAGTTAATCAGCCTTAGTGCACTTATTTGGAGCGGAGCCACTTTGGCCTGTGGGGCAGCTAAAAATTGGGCCCATCTGCTGGCGGCGCGCGGACTGATCGGGGTGGGTGAAGGCGGATTTACCACCCTTGCCCAACCGTTTCTGGCTGAACATTACCCTAAAGAAAAACACGCCTCGCGCTTAGCGTTATTCGGCCTGGCCCTGCCGCTTGGCAGCGCGCTCGGATATACACTAGGCGGCCTAATCGGGCAGGCGTGGGGATGGCGGCTTGCCTTTATGATAGTAAGTGTGCCGGGTGTATTTTTGGCTTTGCTTGCCTGGTTTCTACCAGAACGAACACAACGAATTACCCACCGCAAACCGCATTTGAAAGAATACCGAACGCTTCTGCGAAACAAACCGTTTCTCTACGTATGTTTTGTACAGGCCGCTGTTACATTTATGATGGGCGGATTTTCGGCTTGGGCCCCTACTTACCTGTTCCGCTACTTGCACTTAGACGCCGCGCGTGCAGGCAGTTATTTTGGCATATTAGTAATTGTCTGCGGTGCGATTGGCACATACGCGGGCGGAAAACTGGCCGAAAATCGGTTCAAAAAATCACCGCATGCTTATAAACAGGTAATGGCCCTGGCATTACTGGGGTGTTTACCGCCTATTTGGTTGGGGCTTTTTTCCTCCAATTTATATGCGGTACTCAGCTGTTTTGGACTAGCCATTATATTTTTATTTTTACCTACAGGTGCCATTGCCGCCGCCCTGGTAGATACTACCCATACGGCTGTGCGCGCCATGGCCTTTGCACTAAATATTTTCATCATTCACTTGTTGGGGGATACCCTTTCCCCGGTGCTAATTGGTCTATTGTCTAACCAATGGGGTTTAAAACTCGCTTTGCTCGTCTGCACGGCGGTGGTATTACCCGGTTTGTGGTGTTGCTATCACGTCAAGTGCCGCCTGCACAGGTAGGACCTTTTTTCACTTTATTCTGGGTCTTTTGGCCCTTGTGTCTCTCCGTCTGAAAACGCTACAGTATAAGTAATGAAATATTTTGAAAAGCTTTTACTTTTATTTTTTGTGTTCAATTTGTTTACGCCTTTGTATGCACAATTGGAATTAGGCCCGGCGGCAAAACTAGTCCGCAAGGGAAAACTCCTTCCCCGGCCGGGCGTTCCCTATTTATCACATCGTGTCAATGCTGATTTTTACCAACGCATGACGGATCAAGTTTCCAGGGCCGCATCGTTCCCAACTGTAGACTTAAAGCAAGGCCATGCTTTCCGTTCTACTTTCCAATTACAACATACCGATAGCCCCTTCGCTCTAACGGGTTCCGGTTTTGCTATTGATTTACTGGACGATGGAAATGTGTGGGGGGTAACGGCCGGACATGTTATGCGAAGAATTGCCCACTACAAAAAACACCGAAAACCACACATCCGGGTGACAACAGGGCCTGACTCTTTTATTATTGCCCCAATAAAAAATTTTTATATTGGGAATCCGGAAAGCATGGACATTGCTCTTTTTGAAATTCCGAAAGAGGTTCTGCCCTATGTAACCGTGTTGCACCCCGCCAAGCAGGCACCCGCCGTAGGGCAAGAAGTTACTATTCGGGGATTCTTTGAGGAACACGCCCAACCGTTTACCTTGTCACATCAAAAGATTTTGTCCGCAACACCTCTTAGATTATTCCTACAAAAGACACCTGTAGAAGATATGCGGGGATTTTGCGGCTCGCCGGGATTTATAAATGACCGCGTTTCCATGGTATATATTGGGTTTGACAGTGCACGGACGATGGTCTATTACGATTGGTTCAACAAATTGCCCCCCAAGGCTAAATTTCCCATGTCCAATTTGCACTATGCTATCCCTATTGACGTGGCAAAATCAATGGCAAAATCTATTAAAGAAAATGGCACTACCGAGGAAAATGCAATCATGATGAAAGTTTTGGGGCATCCCGTTGCGGTCTTACACCCTAACGAATCCATTGTCTCTATTGAACAACTTAGAAATGGGGAAATAATTGCCAAAGAGGACATTTATAGGCACATTGCCGTTAACCCCGAACACTTAGATTTATTCTTCAATCTACAGGAAAATGACGTCCTGCGCATTTCGCTTGATAATTTCTCTATGCAACACCCGTATCCCCCCGTATCTATGGTGTACGAAGTAAACGTATCCACCGGGCAAGTAACCAAAATTCCGGTTCCATAAAAAATAACGCACCCAATAATTGAGTGCGTTATTTATTTACCGAAAACTCCCTTATTTCGCGGCATCAAAACCGGCTTGCAAGGCTTTCTTATTCAGTTCCAGCATTTCCGGTTTGGCACGTTTATACACTTTTTTCATGGCGTGCTCCACGCTTTCCAGCGTAACGGCACCCGTCAGTTTAATAAACGCTCCTAATGCCACCAAGTTGGCAATTCTATCCATACCCACTTTGCGGGCAATTTCGTTGCAAGGCACGCAAACGGTGGTAATATCTTTACGCGTCGGGCGTGAATTGATAAGCGAACTGTTTAAAATAAGGAGTCCGCCTTTTTTAAGCAGCGGCTCAAATTTAGGCAAACTCGGCTCGTTCATTATAATTACCGTATCGGGTGCGGACACGATCGGCGTATAGACTTCGCCGTCCGTTACCACCACCGAGCAGTTAGCTGTACCACCGCGCATTTCCGGCCCGTACGAAGGGAGCCAGCTGGCGTTTTTCTTATTTTCTACGCCTGCTTGGGCAAGCAAAATACCGGCAGAAACTACACCCTGCCCACCGAATCCGGCTATACGAATACCTTGATACATTATTTTGCCCCCTCGTCTTTGAAAATTCCCAGCGGATATTGCGGCATCATCTTAGTACGCACAAATTCAAGTGCCTGCGGCACACTGGCGTGCCAGTTCGTCGGGCATTGAGATAATACTTCCACCATAGAAAACCCAACATTGTTCACTTGGTTTTCAAACGCTTTTTTAATGGCTTGTTTAGCTTTGATGACATTCTGCGGGCAGTCCACCGCTACACGCGCCAAAAACTTGCTGCCGGTAATTTGTGCAAGCATTTCGCACATGTTAATCGGCCAACCTTGCAGTTTCGGGTCGCGTCCTTTGGGAGCGGTGGTAGCTACTTGGCCGACAAGCGTGGTGGGAGCCATCTGGCCACCCGTCATCCCGTAAATAGCGTTGTTGATAAAAATGATAGTAATATTTTCGCTACGCACGGCCGCGTGTACAATTTCCGCCATACCGATAGAGGCCAAATCGCCATCGCCTTGGTACGAAAACACAATCGCGCCCGGTTTGGAGCGTTTAACACCGGTAGCAATCGCCGGGCCGCGCCCGTGGGCACCCTGCACCGTATCGCACTTAAAATAATCGTCGGCAAATACAGCACACCCCACCGGAGCAATCCCAATCACGCGATCCGCAATACCCAGTTCATCAAACGTTTCCCCCATCAAGCGATGCACAATACCGTGCCCGCAGCCGGGGCAATAGTGCATCGGCACATCCGTTAAACTTTTTGGTTTTTGGGCAATAATCGTACTCATTGGTTGCCTCCTTTGCGATCTCCCTGGACACCCAGCGATAAATTACGCTCACATTTGTAAGTAAAGTTAGCAGCATGCCATTGTAAATCAAACAAACCTTCTGTTTGTCCTGTTAGTAAAGACTTCGCTGCAGTTAGGATTTGGTTGCCGTCCGGTTGGCCGCCGGCAGGATACGCATTAAGCCCAACCGGCACATTGCTGCCTACGGCTAATTTTACATCTTGCACGAGTTGGCCTAAGCTTTGCTCTACCACCAAAATTGCCTTGGCTTTCTTGGATAGTTCTGCCAAACGTTTAGATGGGAACGGCCAAAGCGTAATCGGGCGGAACAGCCCCACCTTAAGGCCCTTTTCCTTTGTGGTGCTGACGGCTTCCAAACAAGCGCGGGAAGATAAACCATACGCCACTAAAAGCACGTCGCAATCGTCGGTATTTCGTTCTTCGTAGCGCGCTTCGTCTTTTTCAATAAGGCCGTAGCGTTTGGCACGCTCTACAACGTCTGCAATTAAATTATCCCCTTTGTAGGAAAATACTTTGCTCTTGCCGCGGCCTTGTTTGTTGATATCCACCGCCCAGTCAAATTTCCCCAGCTTATTGGGATCTATGGGATCAAAGTTGAAGGCCATGCTTTCCATCATTTGCCCCAAAATACCGTCCGCCAAAATCATACAAGGCATGCGGTATTTTTCAGCCAGTTCAATACCCAGTTTAGGGAAGTTACCCAATTCTTCAACGGAATTTGGGGCTAAAACGATAATATGATAATCTCCATTTCCGCCGCCGCGCGTAGCCTGGAAATAATCCCCCTGCGCACCGGAAATGCTACCGAGCCCCGGTCCGCCGCGCATAACGTTTACAATTAAGCATGGCAAATCGGCACTGGCTAAATACGTAATACCTTCTTGCTTTAAACTAATCCCCGGGGAAGACGACGACGTCATACTGCGCGTGCCCGTAGCGGCGGCGCCGTAGACCATATTGATAGCGGCTACTTCACTCTCGGCCTGCACGAATGCTCCGCCGTTTTCCGCCATATGAGCGGCCATATATTCGGGCACTTCGTTCTGCGGGGTTATGGGATAACCGGCAAAAAACCGTATTCCCGCGCGGATGGCACCTTCAGCCAGCGCTTCGTTACCTTTTCGTAATGTTTTTTCGGTCATGATAAACTCTCAAAATTATTCTTTGATTACCGTAATGGCAATATCAGGGCACATCCGGTAGCACATGGCACAACCAATGCAATTTTCCGAATGTTGCATTTCAGCGGGAAAGTATCCTTTTTTGCTGATGGACTTAGATGGACCCAGACATTTTTTAGGGCACACATCTACGCACAGATAACACGCTTTGCAGCGGGTTGCGTCTACTTCTATTCTAGGCATAAGCCTCCTATACAGCCGGGGGTTTAACCGGCCCTATTTAAAGTATATTTCTTTTGAGGGCCCCAGTGCAATAATACAACTGTGTTATTTGGTAAAATACTGCTATGACTAAAATTGAATTATATGCCCAACTTTTGCCTCAAATAACTTCCCTTTTACAGGGAGAAACGGACCCGGTAGCCAATATGGCTAACTTGGCAGCCGTGCTTTACCATAATTTGCAGCAAATCAACTGGGCCGGGTTTTATGTGCGGCGCGAGGATGAACTGGTGTTAGGGCCCTTCCAAGGAAAACCGGCTTGCGTGCGGCTAAAACGCAGACACGGAGTGTGCTGGGCCGCTGTGGAAAAGCGGGAAACCCTCATCGTGCCGGATGTGCACACGTTTGCGGGGCATATTGCGTGCGATAGCGCTTCACAAAGTGAAATTGTCGTCCCGATTTTGAAAGGAACAGAAGTGTGGGGTGTATTGGATATAGACTCCCCGGTGAAAGCGCGGTTTGATGAAACGGATCAAGCGTTTTTGGAACAAACGGTAAATATATTTGTGACGGCTACGTTTGCACGCTCAAAACAAATTTGATATGATATATAGGTAATGCCGAGGTAGCTCAGTGGTAGAGCACTGGTCTGAAAAACCAGGTGTCGACAGTTCGATCCTGTCCCTCGGCATTTCGTTTTGTCCTTATTTTATCTTACTTGCACGAGCGCAAAGTGTAGGTATTCCGTTTCCGGCATACCGATTAAAACCGGGTGATCTTTGGCTTGACCGCGCAGTTCAATTAAACTGGCTTGCACGCCCGATTTGCTTACCCCTTGGCGGATGATATCCATAAATAATTCACGCGACACATGGTGTGAACACGTAGAAAATGCTAAATACCCGCCGGGCTTTAATCCTTCTAACGCCATTTTGACGAGTTTTACATACAACCCTACTGCCTGCGGCAGTGCCTTGCGGCTTTTGACAAACGCGGGCGGATCCAGTAAAACAATATCCGGTTGGTCGGGCAATTCTCCCTTTTTCATGGCGGAGAGTAGCCGCTCGGCATCGTCGCGGTGGAAAACGGCAATATCACTTACGCCATTAAGCTCCGCATTCTTTTTAGCGAGTTCCACCGCCGCGGCAGAGGAGTCGCACCCCCATACTTGTGCCGCGCCGGCAAGTGCCGCCGTAATGCCAAACGAACCAATATACGAATACAAATCTAACACCAATTTATCTTTAAAATACGGTTTTAAAAATGCGCGGTTTTCACGTTGGTCAAAATAAAAACCTGTTTTCTGGCCGCCGCGAATGGGCACGATATACTTTACACCGTTTTCTTCTATCTCTACCGTTTCGGGCACTTCGCCGATGATTTCAGGCGTATTGGTAAGGCCTTCCAGGGCACGGAAAGCACTATCGTTTTTATAATAAATACCCTTAGGTTTGAAGATTTTTTTGAGTGCTTTGGTAATTTGCGGTTTTAACAGCTCCATGCCAGCCGTTAAAACGTCCACCACCAGAACATCCCCATATCTATCAATTACAAGCCCGGGCAAATTATCTCCCTCGCCATAGCACATGCGGCCGTATTTGCGCACACCGATTTCTTTGCGCCGCGTATAGGCTTCATCTAATTTCTCAAAGATAAAATCATCCGGCAAATCGCCTTCACCTTTTTGCACAAGCCGCACGGCAATTAAACTATGCGGATTGAACGTACCGATCCCCACTTGCACACCGTCGCTAGCTAACGCACGCACGAGCGTACCGGGCTCAATAGAGGTATCCAGTTTATCAATCTCATTAGAAAACACCCACCAATGTCCGGCTTTCAAGCGGCGTTCTTCTTTGGGTTTTAATTTGATTTCCAACATGACTTACATTCCTTTATCGCGCAGTTCTTCCACTTCCGTAAATGGGATCTTGGCCGCGCAAAGCGGACATTCCTTGGCTGTAAAGGTCTGCATAGGATAGGATAGTAACGAGCGCAACGGCACCGTTAAAGGTAAATAACCCATGGAGCGGTCCACAATCACGCCCACGCCGATTACATCTCCGCCCAGTTTACTCACCAGGCCGATGGCTTGGTTGATTTTACGCCCGGAAACGGCTACGTCATCCACAATAAGCACCTTTTCCCCTTCTTTAATCGTGAAGTTGTGTTTTAAAATCATAACGCCGTTTTCGTCTTTGGAAGCGAAAATAGCACGTACGCTGCGCGCGCGGGCCACTTCTTGCGCCAAAACCGAATCCGAGGGGGTAAGGGCCATGACTACGTCGGCCTTTTTAGCAAATTTATCCGACAAGGCCCCGGCAATGCGTTGTGCTAAATGCGGATGCTGCATTAGCAAAGACGTTTGGATATACGTCTGGCTATGAAACCCGGAAGGCATAACAAAATGGCCTTCCAGAATTGCACCGTGCTCTTGTAAAAGGCACAGTATGTCCATATTATTTCTTGGCATGGAAGTCTCCTTTAATAAAATCCTGTGCGGTTTGGAAATCCGTCGGCAATCCTTTTTCTTGCGCGGCGCGGATCTCTGCCCCGGTTTTTTTGGCGCGTTGCATTTCCACTTTGGGTTTTAACATGGACGACGAAATACGAAACGCCAAAGCCGGATTACCGGACTCATCTGTTAAATTCTCCGCTAGTGCCCCGGAACGCGAGGTGTTGGAGAACATCGTCCATACTATAATATCAAAATTTTCCTTAGCCCAGTCTACCCACCCGCTAACTGTAGCGGAAATGGACGGTCCCACCGTATAGGCGTTTTTAATATCCATTTTGCCGTTTTCAAAGGCGGCACTGGCGGCCATATCCGTAAAGGGAACGTCTTTTAGCACCTTACCGACTTTAAAACTTCCGGCACGCTCCATGCGGTGCATGATAATAAACGGTTGGAAAGTAATATTTAAAGCCTGTTGTTCTTCGGCCCACTTTTCCATTTGGTGCACAACTCCTTTACGCAATTGGGCATCTATTTGTCCGGACAACTCTTTCATCCCGGGGCGTAACCCCGTTAGTTCAAACTCGGCATTAAATGTCGTTCCGGAAAGTACAGGGCTTTCAAACGTATCTGCCACCAGGCTCCCGGCAAAGTTACTCATAAAACTCGGCAAGCGATCTCTAAAATTGCGCAGCCAGGCCAAATTCCCGCTAACCTCTTCCGGGAAGTGCGTCCCTCCCGGTATCAGCGGAGAAATCACCGTTACAAAATCGCGCACGGTACCGATAAAATTCATGGGGTTAAAATGTTTCCAATACATCGCCGTACGAATCCGGCGACGCGCACTTTTTAGATTATTTACGGTTACACTCATTTTAAGCGGAACGCCGTTTACCTCGCACGAAGCCAAGTGGGCATACAAATTACCTTTGCGCCATGTCCCGCTTAAGTCCATTTTGTCAAATACCGTCTTGTCCACGGTCAGTTTCCCGGTGGAGGTAGCTGCGAATAAATCCGCAAAGTTTTCTTTGGCTATAAACTGGCCGGAGACCTTTTCAACCAAGAAACCGTAAATATCCCCGCTGACTTCTTGCGCCTGAATCTGCATAAGCGGCCAATTGTATTTACCCTTTCCCCGTGCCAAAAGAGCCTTTATGGAAGTTTTTCCGCTTAGCTTGTAACGTTCCAAGGCGGGATAATATTTATCTTTCCCGGCCAGGCTAAAAGTGTTCGTGGACGCTTCTAAATCGGCAGTATAAGGGGCCTGTGTAAAATCAAATTTTCCTTTGCCGTCTACTTTGATATCTGCAGACGTTACCGCAACTTGGTTAATTTTAACTACGTGATAGCTGTCACTCACCACTCCTTTGGCCGTTACCGTACTGCGCGGAACGGAAAAAGGAATTTTTTCCAAATGAAACACCGATAAATCTTTGCTGGTAAAAGCCGGGATATTGGCCTTGATATTGAAAAAGGGCGTGCGCAAATTGTCCAGATCCAAGGTTAAATCCACCGGTTTCTTGAATAAATACGCGTGGGCCCGCAAACTGCGAAGGGCAAAATTGCTCCAATCAAAATTTGCAAAATTAATATGACCGGTGCCTTTAATTTCTATATCGGAAATTCCGTTAGTCCACTCGCTACGCAGTACCATATCCATCGTAAAGCGGGAAAGTTCATCAAACCGCAACCGCTCAAAATGCATATTGAGCCCGTAAATCGCGTGCGTTACGCCGGATGCCAAATCTTTGTAACTCAGCACGCCGTCTTGCAAGGTCCAGTCTTCTATGCTTACCAGCAGCTTGCGTCCCGTTTTATCATTCGTATAAACTGAAGTTTGGCTTGTTTTAATAGGGGGTATATTGTACGTTCCTTCCCGGCTACGTACCACACTAAAACGCGGCGTATGAAAAGCAACTTCATCAATGATCAGTTGATGGTTAAATAGGGGCCATAACCGAAACCGTACCGTAACGGAATCAGCCGATAACAACGCTTGCCCGGGGGCCCCTTCCGTGTCCAACACGCGGAAGCCTTTGAGTTCCAGGGTATTTATAAATTTTAAATCCACCGTTGCAATAGCTACCGGACGGTCTAAACGTTTTTGCAATTCCGCGGTAATGATTTCGCTGATATGCTGGGCGTTGAACATTTTTATAAAAACCAACCACGCGCACGCACATACCAAAAGCAAGAACATGGATATAAAAAGCCCCGCCCGTAACCCCCAGATAAAACTGGTTTTTACGAAGCGTTTGAGATAATATTTCCACGTTTTGTTTTTCTTGTTTTTGGACATAGCACTATAACGCATTGATAAAACGTTCTACTATATAGTTTACTAAAATTCGCCAAGTGTTTAGGGTACCGCGTATCACATTAAAGCTTGCCTGCCGCAGAGAAACTAATTCCGGGAAAACTCCTTTTAATAAAACAGCCAAAACCACTAAATTGGCCGATACAATCATTACCACGGAAAAAACCTTTCCGCCCGCCAATTTTAAATCCGGCTGGTCCGCCTCAAAAAGTGTTTTGAACGTTTGGATAAAATGGAAGGAGGTAAAAAACCCCATCAAAAACAGAAAAACTTGCCGATATGGGGTCAAATCTACAAATAAATCTCCTATCATGTATACGAATACTGTAATCAGCACATACCCCGGCACGAAATACGGGGCCAAGACGATAAAAACATTGGCTTTATCCATTTTTACGTATCCGCTTTCACGCCCGACGCTTACATCTTTAACACGGCTACCGCAACAAAGCGCGGCCAAGGCGTGCGTCATCTCATGCATAAATACATATATGCGGGAAAAATCGTACCAAGTATAATGAATAACAGCATATATGCCCGCCCCTAACACAAAGCTCAACACGGACTTAAAATTCCCCAATACATGCACCAAAATGGTCCCTGTTTCTACAAGCATAAAACACAGGGTGGGTAGCAAAACTAAGGCGAGTAAAAATTTTAAAAACCGCATTAAAACTTCTCCGTCCAACCGAATGTGTTGTATTGCGTACGGGCTAATTCTTTCGCGGCCGTCAAATCCTCTGGGGCGCATGCCATTGGATGTAAATCTACTGCTAAAAATTGACGTACTCCTTCTATCACTGCACGTTTAAAAAGTGGATTTGTACGCGCCCCAGGCTGTTGCAAGGAACCTTGATAGAGTACGGTTTGACCAAAACGGCGGATGGCCCCTCCCAACATTTTTTGTCCATCAGCTGCCAACAAATCGTTTTCTACCGGGCGGATAAAACACGCGTTTGCTTCGTGGTTTATGCTGGGAGCATATTCCGCGGCCGGCAAGATCTTTCCAAAAACCTCTCCGCCAAAGCCGCTCTTTTGAAGTTGGGCGAAAATAGCCGAATGCAAGTTTTTGTAAATTTCAGCCGGTTTTGCCAGAGAAGTAAACACTAAAGAAAAAGTTAAATCGTCCGTATGAAAAACAACTCCGCCGCCGGTGGGCCGGCGCGCATAAGAGCCGCTGAAACCTTGCCCGTTTAGGGCCCGGCGGACTTCGCTGATAAATTGCGCATAACCAAACGTGACCGCCGCGCCGGGTGTCCAGTTATAAAAACGCAATATAACCGCACCGGGCCAAACGTGCACAAGGTGCTCGTCCAAAGCCATATGCTCAAAAACATTTAGCGGCGGTGTGGAAATAAGCGTATTCATAATATGTGTCTTGTTTAAAATATTGTATCATAGTTTGTGAAATAGACTCGTACCATACAACAAAATTTCAAATAGTAGTTTCTTGGATAATATTTATGACAAAAGAAGAAGCTAGAAAAGAATTCTTAGAAGCGTGTAAAATAGGAAACCTCGAAGTTATAAAGCAAATGTTACGCAAATATCCGAGTTTTATCAAACCGTCATCAACATCCCATGGGTGGGGCTACTCGCGCCCGTCCAAATCTCTCTGTCCTTTATACATCGCCTGCATCAACAACCGGGTAGAAACCGTTAAGTTTCTATTAGAAGCCGGTGCTGACCCCAACCAACGTTTCCATGAATTTGAAATAGGAGACCGATGTCCAAACCGCGAATGGGATTGGTACCTTTTGGAAGCGGTGGCCAAACAGGGGCCCTTTGCCATAATTAAGTTGTTGTTGGAATACGGAGCAGACCCTTCGAATTATTTAATCATACAAAACGCTTGGGAATGGGCCGCCAAACAAGCCACCGAAAAAGATAATAAAATTGTTCTTCTGTTGGCTAGCGCAGTCGGCGAAACAAACCGAGTAAAACAATTGTTACAAACCAGTTTAAAAGATGATCATAAAAGCTGCAAGGCCGCTTATACTTATGCCGATCGTTTTCGCCATCAAGAAACAGCTAAACTATTAGCGATCCATATAGCCAAACATAAATCTTGGCTTTCTAAATGGACCTCTAAACAGCGGCAAATCTTAGAAAAATATCTAAACCCTGCTCCCAAAACTGTCGCCAAACCAATAAAAGCCGAGAAAGACTACGACTCGCTCACCGCTGCCAGCAGACAAGGCCAAACGGAAACGGTAAAACATTTGTTAGAGAAGGGAGTCAGCCCCAATTATCACGGGAATTCCGACCCACTGGTAGTGGCATGCATATGCGGCCGGAAAGAAATTGTCCCGCTATTATTGGCAGCCGGGGCCAACCCGAATCATAATAACTATTCCCCGGCCCTTATAGCCGCCTGTGAGCACGGTCGGAAAGAAATTGTCCCGCTATTATTGGCAGCCGGAGCCAAGATCAACGCTGCAAATCCCTCCGGCCAATCTCCCCTTGTAAATGCCGTAAAAAGCGGTTCTTTACCCATTATTTCTTTACTATTAGATGCTGGGGCAGATGTTCATACCCAAGAGGAAAAGGCCCTCTTGGCCGCGTGCAGTAACGGCGGACAAACAGAAATGGTTAAACGGCTGTTACAAGCCGGGGCCAACCCGAATCATAATAACTATTCCCCGGCACTAATAGCCGCGTGCCAATCTGGTAAAAAAGAAATTGTTTCTCTATTGTTAGAAGCCAACGCAAACGTCAACGGTGCAGCCCCAAATAAGAATTACCCACTTTTACAAGCTGTTCAAAGCGAATCCCGCCAAATTGTTCCGCTCTTGTTAGACCACGGAGCCAACCCCTCACTAAAAAACATATTAGATAGTATCCATAACGGGGAATACGAGATGGCCGCACAGCTTATACAATCGGTACCCGCCTCCAATAAAAAAATACTAAAAAGCCGCGAGCTTCTTTCTGCTGCTTTCTTATCGGGGCATGTGCAAATGATTGAAGCCTTAGTAAAAGCCGGGGCCGATGTTAACTTTACTGAAAATCACGGAGAAACTCCCCTCATGTGGGCCACCAATCACAGCCACTTGACACTACTGAAACTATTGCTAGAAGCCGGAGCGGATGTAAACAAAACAAACCGCAAGGGTTTCACAGCACTTATGTGGGCCTGCGATAACAAAAATATTTCGTTGGATTTTATTAACCAACTCCTCAAAGCCGGGGCCGATGTAAACGCAACCAACAAAAACGGAGAAACCGCCCTGATGCTGGCAAGCAGAAGTCAAAATTCAGTCACTGTAAAGGCCTTGCTGGGAGCCAAGGCAAACGTAGACATTCAAGATAACGACGGTAACACTGCTCTCATGTATGCTTGCTGTGAAGGTACACAATCCATCGTAAAGCTATTGCTAAAAGCCGGAGCCAACCCTCATGCACGAAATAAAAAGAAGTTTACCCCGCACCTTGTAGCCATAGAAAAGAAAAACTGGGAACTGTTGGACGTTCTATCCCCTGGGGTCAAAACAGATATAAAAGATTTCGCCACCGTCTTACAAACCGATGTCTGGATATGGGATGAATTTTGCTTTGAGATGCTAAAATTTTTGCTTAGTGCTCACTACCCGGACAAAGACATCATCGAGATATTAAAACCGCTAAAATCTCGTTTGCCCGATGTGTTAGACGAAGCAATCCGCAAGGATAACACCGAAGTGGTAGATTTATTGCTCAAAGCCGGCACACCGACAGATAAAATCCATTGGGGCCTTGTAGCACGAGGTAATAAGAAAATATTGGATTTATTACTTCGCGCTAACGCAAGAATAAATGCGTCTGATGAAAACGGATTGGAACAACTGCTTAAACATAAATATGATAAAGAATCGCTTGTTGAGCTAATACGCCCCGGCAAAGACGATATGAACCGGACGGACGCCGAAGGCCTCACTTCCTTAACCCGGGCTGTCAAAAAACATAAATTAGATGTGGTGGACGTGCTAATCCGGGCCGGGGCGGATGTAAACGCTACCGACAAAAAACATGCCGAAACAGCTCTTATGTGGGCTTGCCGCGAAGGAAACATCAAATCCATAAAAATGCTGTTGGCGGCCAAGGCCGATGTAAACTTTAAAGACCAAATGGGACGCACGGCGTTAATTTGGGCCTGTGAAGCCGAGCAACAAGCTGCTGTGGAGTTGCTTTTGCATGCCGGAGCTGATGTAACCATAGCCGATAAAAACGGTATTACCGCATTGCAAGCGGCTCAGGAAAGAAGATACGGAAAACTGGTTACCCTGCTTAAAGAGGCCGGGGCCCAAAAATAGCTACACCGTGTTTTTTATAACCATACGGCCCGTTGGATTTTCCAACGGGCCGCATCTTTAAAATTAGAACAATCTACCACCGCAGGTTGGGGTTGCGCGCGGCGGAAACCTCATCAATGCGGGCCACCGGTTGCGTGGTGGGCGCATCATGCAAGAGTTGTACGTTCGTTTGGATTTCGTCATAGATTTTTTCCAACGCATCCACAAACGCATCCAGCATTTCTTTGCTTTCCGTTTCCGTCGGCTCAACCATCATAGCCTCCGGCACAATCAGCGGAAAATAAATCGTAGGCGCGTAAAAACCGTAATCCAAAAGCCGTTTTGCCACATCAGCGGTATGCACACCGTTCATTTCTTTGGGATTGATGGACAGCACGCACTCGTGCATACAATTTTCGTCAAAAAACGCATTAAATTTGCCTTTGAGTTTGGCACGCACGTAGTTGGCATTTAAAATGGCTTTTTCGGCAATGTTTTTGAGCGTGTTTGCGTCAAATTGGCGCAAATAACAATACCCGCGTAAACAAATCGCGATATTGCCGTAAAATGCTTTCATTTTGCCTAAACTTTGGGGCATCTCGCCGGTTAGTGTATAAACTCCGTCTTTCTTTTCCACAATTGGTTTAGGTAAAAAGGGCGCCACGTGCGCAGCCGCCCCCACCGGGCCCGAACCCGGTCCGCCGCCGCCATGCGGAGCCGCAAATGTTTTGTGTAGATTTAAGTGCATTACATCCACTCCAAAATCAACCGGCTTGGCCAAACCGATTAACGCATTAAAATTCGCTCCGTCCATATACAACAAAGCCCCTGCTTTGTGGACCATGTCCGCAATTTCACGGATGTCTTTTTCAAAAAGGCCCACCGTGTTCGGTACGGTAAGCATGACAGCCGCCGTTTTATCCGACAGCGCCGCTTGCAAGGCTTCTTTATCTACGCAACCATCCGCGGCAGATTTGATATTTACTACCGTATAACCTGCCATGTTAGCCGTAGCCGGGTTGGTGCCGTGGGCGGTATCGGGCACAATTACTTCCGTGCGGGAACCATTTTTTTGTGCATCATGATAGGCACGCACGGTCAAAATACCCGTCAGTTCTCCATGGGCCCCCGCTGCCGGTTGCAAGGTAAAAGCGGCCAGACCGGTAATTTCTTTTAAAAGTTCCTGGAGTTCATACATCACTTGCAATGTACCCTGTACGGCACTTTCGGGCGCAAACGGGTGCGCGCTCGCAAACGGCTCCAAGACGGATAAAGTATCATACGCCTTGGGGTTATATTTCATCGTACAAGACCCCAACGGATAGAATTGCCCGTCTAGGGAATAGTTTAATTGTGAAAGCCGTGTAAAGTGCCGCACGGTATCAAATTCACTCAATTCGGGTAAATGCGGGACGGACGTACGCAATAAATTTTTAGGTAAATACCCTTCCGCGTGTTTCTGCACACTTTCAAAACGTACACCACGGCGGCCGGCGCGGGATTTTTCAATAGATAATTTATTCTGCAAAATATTTTCCATATTAAATCTCTCCCAGCGCTTTGACGTAATCTTGCAAGTCCCTTTCACTACGCATTTCTGTGGCGCATACAAGTAAACAATTAGCCATTTGCGGGCTTAAATTACCTAAATCATACCCCGCGGCAATTCCGCGTGCGGCTAATTTTTCAACCACCTGCTTAGCCGGTACCGGGCAAGTAACCACAAATTCATTGAAGAACGGGGCCCCCGTCGTAGCAATAAACCCTTTTACTTGTTTAATCATATCGGCTAATCGGTGCGCACGCTCCACATTCAACTCCGCTACTTCTTTGAGCCCTTGCGGCCCCAGTAATGTAAGATAGATAACCGCGTTGAGAGCACAAATAGCTTCGTTGGAACAAATATTGGACGCGGCTTTTTCACGCCGGATGTGTTGTTCCCGCGCCTGAAGCGTAAGCACAAACGCACGCTTGCCGTTTTTATCTTGGGCAATCCCCACCATGCGTCCGGGTAATTGGCGCATATAAGCCTTTTTAGCGGTCATCACACCGAGCCCCGGCCCGCCGAAACTCATCGGGTTTCCCAACGCTTGGCCTTCACAAACGGCAAAATCGGCACCGTACGAACCCGGGGTTTGCACCACGCCCAAAGAAAGCGGATTTACAACCGCTACAAGCAGGGCTCCTGCCTCGTGTACAGCTACAGAAATGCTTTGAGCGTCCTCTAAATTCCCCAAAAAGTTGGGGTTGGGCAGCACAAAACAAGCTGTTTTATCCGTTATTTGTTTTTGAAGTTCTTTTAGAGCAATCGTACCGTCGGCTTCCACTTTGGCTTCCGCAATCGTCAGCCCCATGTGGCGCGTATAGGTTTGCAACACTTCTTTGTAATGTGGGTGCAAGAGGGTGGAAATAATAATTTCCTTACGTCCGGTAACACGCGCTGCGGCTAAAACGGCTTCCGCCATGGCGGTAGCGCCATCATAATGGGAAGCCGTCGCCACATCCATATCCAGAAGCGCGCACATACAACTTTGAAACTCATAAATCGTTTGCAACGTGCCTTGGCTGGCTTCGGCTTGGTAAGGTGTATAAGCCGTTAAAAATTCCCCGCGGCCGGATAAAGCGGGCACGGCCGCCGGTATAAAATGTTCGTATATCCCGGCCCCGATAAAATTTTTAAGCGGTTTGTTCGCAGCAGCTAACGCATGTAAATGCGCAGTCAACTGTTGTTCCGTTAATGCAGCAGGCAAGTTATAACGAGGGTATAACAAATCCGCCGGAATTTTGTTTAGTAATTCTTTAACAGAAGAAACACCGACCGATGCCAGCATTTCTTTTTCATCTTCACGCGTATGTGGAGTAAACATAAAGTCCTTTGAAAATCCCCCGTTAGCCGGGGGATATTAACATTATTTTTGAATAGTAGCCTGGTAAGACGATAAGTCCAGCAAAGCATCCATTTCGGTTGGATTTGTCATCTTGATTTTGAACAACCAACCGTTTCCGTGCGGTTCGCGGTTTACAAGAGCGGGATCCCCATTTAAAGCTTCGTTAACGGCTACAATTTCACCGCTGACGGGGGCGTAAATTTCGGAAGCGGATTTGACCGATTCTACTACGCAGCAGTTTTCACCCGCTTTTACACTGCGGCCTACTTTGGGCAAATCCACAAAAACGATATCGCTGATTTCCTCCTGTGCGTGGTTGGAAATTCCCACCACAGCCAGTTCACCCTCTTTATAGGCCCATTCATGTGTTTTTAGAAAACGGCAATTTTCTTCGTTATACATTGGTTTCTCCTCAGTTATACACGGTTTTTATAAAACGGCGGCTTGACGACCTGAGCCGCGAGACGGCGAGTGTGAACTTCAATTTCCACCTCTGCCCCAACGGGAATTTGGCTGTCCAAATAACCAACCCCAATCCCCTTAAAAAGCGGCGAAAACGTACCGCTGGTTAAAACCCCGGCCTCTTTTCCGTCCGCAAAAATTTTACAACCGGCGCGCGGCACCCCGGGAACCTTCAACACAAAACCCACTAACCTGTCTTTAAACCCGGCCGCCTTTTTCGCTTCTAACGCCGCCTTGCCGATAAAATCCGGCTTGGCCAATTTGACCACCCAACCGCACCCGGCTTCATAAGGGGTACGCGTTTGGTTAGCATCTTCCCCGTTTAACAAATATCCGGCCTCCAGCCGAAGCACGTCCCGCGCGCCTAAACCGCACGGCTTGACGCCCAGTTCCAAAAGGACGTCCCATAATTGTGTAATTTGCGCGGCGGGCAACATAATTTCCACCCCGTCCTCCCCAGTATAACCGGTACGGGTTACATAACCGTCTGTTTCAAACATGGTAAGCGGTGAAATATGAAAGCGCGGCAAATCTTGTACTCCCGGAAGAATGCGGTTGATAATCTCCACCGCGTGCGGCCCTTGTACAGCCAACATGCTCCATTGATTACTTTCGTTACGCACTGTTACGTGAAAAGTGCCGGCGTGTTTTTTAAGCCAGGCAAAATCTTCTTCCACACAAGCAGCATTGACGACAATTAAAAATTTTTCCGGGGCCAAACAAAATGAAATGGCATCATCAATAATCGTGCCTTTTTCAGTAAGGATATGAAAGTACGTACCTTCCGCCGGCCCGTTTTTGATGTGGTTGCAACTGATGTATTGCAAAAAAGGCCAGGCATTTAAACCCTCCACCACTAATTGCCCCATATGGGACACGTCAAACATTCCCGCATGTTCACGCACGGCTTTGTGCTCGGCCAAAATACCGTCAAATTGTACGGGCAACAACCACCCGTGAAAATCTACCATCTTGCCGCCGGCTTTCTCACAAGCTTGGCGCAAGGCAGTTGTTTTAAGTGTAGGTGTACTTTTCACAAAAATCTCCTATACGTTTATTGTATAAAAATATTCTTTAAAGGGCTCAAATTTAAAAGGTGAAATTGATATAATACAAGTATGGCAGATACACAAAGCGTTGTCAGTGATGTGAAATTGTTTTTAGAACGGCTTAAAAAGGAAATGCCGGAGATTTTCGGCCCTACCGAAAAAGCCGGCACTACGGTTAACACCGAAACGTCCGCCCCTACTGAAAACAAAGTCCTCTATAACGGGGATTTATTTGAGGCCCGTGTTTACCTTACCCCGGATCAAGAAGAAGGGGTGGCGTTTGACGGTCAAGTATTTCATGTATATTTGCAGAACAAAGAAAGTAATCCTTCCGCGCTGGTAACCCAATGGCTACGGGATAAAGCGGCCGAAGTGTTACCGCAAAAAACAAAAGAATGGGCGGAAAAAATAGGCGTGGAATACAACAACGTAGTGTTGAAGGACCAACGCACGCTGTGGGCCAGTTGCTCGGGCAAAAAAAATATCAACTATTCCTACCGCATTATTAAAATGCCGCGCGTAGTACAAGATTATTTGGTAATACACGAACTGTGCCACTTAAAATTTATGAATCACGGCGCGGAATATTGGGAATTGGTTGCCCAGTTCAGCCCTGACTATAAACTCCACCGCCGTTGGCTTAACGAACACAAAGACGCTGTTTTTGAAGAAGTAAAACTAACCATTTCTGCCCAAGACTCGGCTTCTATCCCAACGGAATCAACTCCGGGAAATTAATCTTTAGCAAAAAACACCCCGGCACTTGGCCGGGGTGTTTCCTTTATAAAACCATCCTGTACTTATTTAAGCGTGCAACTGCTACTGCCACATAACATTTGGCAATAGTCCTTTGAACTGTTATCATTTATACACTCAATAGTGCCGTTTTCATAATCCATATAGAGGAAATAAGGATACCCACCGCTTATATTCCGATTTGCATAAAATCCAATATGCGTATCTGTGTCATATGTCCAATCTTTAGTTTTGAAACAGGCCGTCGAGCCTGTAGCACAATTATTTACATTACTCTCATATTCACCGGGCAAGTCATCTCGCATATATTCGACGAAATCCACATAAGGTTCATCACATGCTGACGCGCCTTGTTCCAATACACATAATTGGTGGAGTTGACGCACTTTATTCAGTATGATTTTTGCTTCTGCTATACGGGTTTTTTCTACGGCTTTTTCATACTGTGGTAACGCTACCGCCGCCAAAATACCAATAATTAATACCACTACAAGTAATTCGATGAGGGTAAAACCTTTCATACAACAACTTTTATTTTTCATACGTATCTCCCTATACGCTTTAGAATAAAAGTAGTGTATCAAAAAAAAAAAATAAACAAGGCACTCCTACTTTTATAACAACAAAACAACCCCCGGCACTTGGCCGGAGGTTTATCGTTATAGAACAAAACATAAACAGTTGAACAACTAACGTATCACGGCAAAGGCACTTTCCGACACGCCGCCCAATCTATCCGTATAACTGCCAACTACTTTCTTTACTAAGGCCACCACCTTACCTTGATAAATTAGGGCATCCCCCACTTGCAATATTCCGCGTTCCACAGCGGACATTTTTATACGAGTACGTCCCAACGGTCCCACGTTCTTGGCATGGAAAAACAAGCGTAAATGTCGGGTCATTTCCTCGCCGTAGGCTTCTTGCAAACTCAACCCCGCCGCAACAGGCATTGTTTGCACGCTGGGAGCCCCAAGGGTTACATCCGCCGGTACCGGCAACCAAATTATTTCTCCCGATTTTTTTACCTTTTCCCCCGCTATTACAATCCGGCGGCCATTTTTAAAATGCAAGGTCAAATCGTCCAACTGATATTTCCCTTCCTCCACACACACGGACGGGAATAATACATAGTGTCCGTCATGTACTAACACGCCCCGGCAAGAAGTATCTTTTTGTTTTTCTTTAATAACTTGCTCTTGGCGGGCCGGACGGCGTGGTGCACGCAGCATCATGTCTCTGAGTGTAATTTCTTTTTTCCAATGAAGGGATATCTCTACCTCGTACGGATTTTCCGCCAGTTGGGCTTGCGCGGCAACGCGGGCCACACGAGGGGTTAGCTCCGCCTCTCCGGCAAAAACCGCCAGCGCGTTCAAGCAAATAAAAACCGCACCGAAAAGAACTTTTGTATATATATTGTTTTGCATATCATTACCTCTTTTATATCTGTTTATTTTGATACATATATTATACAAAAGTTAGTTTAAACTAACAAATATTTTTTAAATTACTCGTAAAATCAAATAAAAATATATAAATTAAAGTTAGTTTTAACTATATTTAGAACTTTCTAATACACCCAAAACGCCGCAACGGCTGCGCCCAGCAGTACCGCGATCGGGCTAGCCTTACGCGTAAAGACAAGTAAAAAAGCAGCTAAAAAGAAGAAAACACTTTTTACATCTATAAAATTTTCCGCATTGCATAACGCCAAGGCCGCTGCCGCAATCAAGCCTACTACCAACGGACGCAAAACCTTAAACACGCCCTCCACGCGCGGTGCATGCCGGTTTTTAAGCAAAAATTTACCCAACCACAACATCAGCAGAAAAGACGGCAAACATACCGCCAGTGTAGCCACCCCCGCGCCCCACACATTACCGGTCGCCAGGTAGCCGGTATAGGTAGCCATATTAATCCCTACCGGGCCGGGCGTTACTTGGCTGACGGCAACTAAATCGGTAAATTGCAAATTCGTGAGCCAACCGTATTTAAAGACCACTTCGTTTTGGATAAACGAGATCATGGCATATCCGCCTCCAAAATTAAAAAGGCCTATTTTAAAAAAAGTGATAAATAAGCGGAGGTAAATCATTTATTCTCCCGTTTAACGGCCCATAAATAACCGCTCAATCCCGCAACCACTACAAGATAAACAGGTGAAACATGCCCTATCCACACCAATCCCGCCGCCGCGGCGGGTAGCCACACCGTCTTCCAATTGATACGGGCCGCATGGGCCAGCCGGAAAACCGGCACGGCAATAAGGGCTACCACCGCCGGACGTACCCCTTTGAAAATACGCTCAACAATTGGATTTTCCCGGTATGTGGCAAAGAAAATAGCGATTAGCAAAATAATAATAAACGAAGGCAACGCCGCCCCCAGTGCCGCCCAGAAACTCCCCCAGGCGCGGGCACGTTTATAACCCGTCAAAATAGCTACGTTAACCGCCATAATCCCCGGGGCGGTTTGGGCTACCGCTATGGTATCCAAAAAATCCTGACGGCCCATCCAGGCACGTTTATCTACCAATTCCCGTTCCATGAGCGGCAACATAGCATACCCGCCGCCCAACGTAAACAGGCCTATCTTGGCAAAAATATAGAAAAGAGAAAACAGTTCTTTCATATGCCTAATTTTACTATTTCGGAAGAAATTCTACCAAAGGGGTTTAAATGTATAAAACAAGCGGAGCAATTCTTTGCCAAGGATTGCCCCGCTTTCTAATACAAAAATACTCGTTTAATTAATCCACCCTTCTTTCTTGGCGTAGTTGTAAATACCGTTATAAATACCCTGCGCCATCTTTTTTTGTACCGCACTTTGCGTCAGGCGGCCGCGGTCCTTTTGGCTGCTGATAAAGCCCATTTCCACCAAAATAGACGGGCTTTGCACCCCTTTTAACACATAGAAGTTGGCTTGCCGGACACTATCACTTTGACTAACGGCAATGCCAATGCCGGGTTGTTTATATACCGCGTTACGCACATATCCGGCTAATTTAGAGCTTTCGTTGATGTATTCGTTTTTAGCCAAAGACTGCAACAAAGCATCCACAAAATTATAATGTACTTCTTCGTATTGCATGGCTTCGTTTTCCAGTGCGGCGGTTTCGGCCGCTTCTTTATCGGTAGCTTTGTCGGACCGGAAATATACTTGGAATCCGTTGGCTTGTTTATTTTTGCTGGCATTTGTGTGAACGGATACAAATAAATCTGCTTTGAAATTGTTGGCAATTCTGGAACGCTCCGATAAAGCAATAAAGGTATCGTTATCACGTGTAATTTTAACTTCAAAGCCACCTTTTTTAAGCAGTTTGAAAAGCTCTTTTGAAACAGCCAAATTTAAATCTTTTTCCCGTACGCGGGACCGCATGGCTCCGGGGTCTTTACCGCCGTGGCCCGGATCTACCACAATACGCATTTTTTTATGAGCGGAGGTAATAACCGGCGGCGGAGCCGGGGCAATAACAGGCTGCGGCTTCTCCGGCGCGGCCGGACCTATCTTGGGCAATTCTTTGGCGGCTACCGGTTTTTCTTTAGGATCTTCTTTTGCCGCCGGCGCGTCTGCTTCCAACACGGACGGGGCCGGTACTTCCACGGTAGCGGACGGTTTAGAGGCAGCTACCGACGATACACTTGTTTGGACACTCTCCGGCACCGTAGATTTCGCCTCCGTCGCAGCTTTTGAATAAGCAGACAAGGGCTTGGCAGACAAACGAATTACCATTTTACCGTCGGCTTCCGCTACATCCCAGTATTTCCCTTTTTTCCCGCGGGTAATCTTTACCAATCCGTCCGCGCGGACTTGCTCAATATGTACCGCCGAAATAATACCCGTTTTTAAACGGAAATATTCATCTCGTTTAATAACGGAATTGGGAAAAGTGACCTTTAAAACGCGCGGATTAGACTCATCTACTTGCCAGGTAACAGCATGGCGGGTTTTAAAAACCAGTTGGTCTTCCCCCGCGGTTAATACATTATCCGCGTGCTCCAAATCAAACTGCCGTTCGGCCGCTAAAATACCATCCCGGAAAGACAACTCTTTACCAACGGCTTCTTGGAATTGCGGCAACAAAAAGAAAGAAACCGGAGCCATAATTACTCCGTTTTGTTCCAGAACCGGAGCGGATAGAGGAACCGGGGCCGCGTTTAAAAGGACTTCGTTTGAAGAGGCGGTAAGAATTGCATAAAAGCCGCGGGTAGTGATTTTGGCTTGTTTAGAACGTGCAAATACTTCTACACTGGTACCTAATTTGCGGGACATTTTTTGCACGTCCACGTACGTTGTGCCCTCTTGTTGCAAAGCGTCAACTTTGCCATGCGCACGGCCCGACACCGTAAGGGTTACTTTCTCTTGACCAAAGCCTGTGCCGGCCAAGAATAAACACCCTATTACCGTTCCTAAGACCCGTAAAAATCGGTTCATATACCCGTTATCCCCAGTTATAACCGATTACTCTAATACAATTTTGTAATCTTCCCACGGCAATTGCGGATCTGCCTGAATTTTAAGCGTGCGATGGATATTTTGTTCAATATCTTCCTGGCGTTGTTTGATGGCTTCCGCCAATACCGGGTGCAAAACCACCCGCAGATTGCCGCCCGGACGCCCGTTTGTCAAATCGTAAATTTCCCGCTGGATTTTAATACGCATGCTTTCGGCAGAGAGAACCCGCCCGGAACCATGGCATTGCGGACATTCTTCACTAATAAAGCTCCCCGTGCTGGCCCGTTTACGTTCGCGCGTCATTTCCACCAGTCCCAAGCGCGTAATGGGCAAAATACGGATTTTCGCCCGGTCTCCGCGGACGGCTTGCGCCAAAGCTTCTACCACGCGGTGACGGCTGGAGGCTTTGCGCATATCAATAAAATCAATCACAATAATCCCCCCGATATTACGTAAACGTAACTGGTGGGCAATTTCTTGGGCAGCTTCAATGTTGGTTTGAGTAACGGTTTCTTCTTGCGATTTGTTACCCGTAAATTTACCGGTATTCACATCAATAGCACATAAAGATTCCGCTTCTTGGATGATGATACTGCCTCCGTTGGGAAGCGGCAATTTAATTTTGCGCAAGTTATCTATTTCCGGCTCCACATTGTACGCCTCAAAAATCGGTGTTTTGCCTTTGTAAAGTTTCACGCGGTCTGCTAAATCCGGCGAGTTTTTGCTGACAAAATCCAACACCCGCTCGTAATCTTTTTTGTTATCCAGCAAATATACTTTTGCATTTTCGGACAGCACATCACGGGCCACTTGCAAGACGGCATCCATATCTTCATGTAATAGTTTGGGAGAGCGCGAAGTTTCAAATTTTTTCACAATGGATTGCCATTGGCGATATAAATATTTTACTTCCCGCTCCAATTCGTCTTTGCTGGCTTCTTCAGCTTCCGTACGCACAATACATCCCATACCGTTTAAATGTTTCTCGGCCAATTCCTGCATGATTTCATTTAATTGGCGGCGCGATTCCGAATCTTCAATATGTTTAGAAACCCCTACAAAACTTTGGTGCGGCGTTAACACCAAATACCGGCCGGGAAGCGTCACATCCATGGTTACCTTCATCCCTTTGGTGCTGATAGCATCCTTGACCACCTGTACCATCACTTCTTGTCCTTTGTGCAAGGCTTTATCAATGTTCTTTTTGTCTCCGCCTAATACATCGGAAATATACAAATAGGCATTTTTTTCATAACCGATATTTAAAAACGCGCTGGAAATACCGGGCAATACATTTTCTACCGTTCCCTTGTAAATATTTCCTACGATATTAAGTGCTCCGCGCCGTTCCCACAAAAGTTCATTTACGCGGCCGTCTTCCAAAATGGCGATACGGGTTTCTTCAAAAGATGTATTTACTAATACTTCCACTGTTGGAAATTCTTCTAAACTCTTACTCATGTTCAAATCCTCACTTGGGGGCTTTGTTTTCCCCTTAAATTAAATGCAATTCGCCTTGCGAATCTTTCCAATAAAAACCTTGCCGTATAAACATCATGTCTTCCGGCAAACAGCTCCCGCCTTGAAAGGGGACCTCCTCCCCCAACCAAGCGGCCACCACCCATTGCGGAGGCGTCCATTTACCATCTATACCGGCTAATGTTAATTCTATTTCTTCCGGAGAAAGGGTCTTGGCTTCCCATACAAAAGGTGTTATATCTTGTTGACACACCGTTCCGTTTTCAGCCCGTAAAACAACAAAAAGGTCCCCTTTACCGGCCCAATCTTCTATCTTCCGCCCGGCTGAAATATATGGGGAAAAATCCCCTTTCACCCGGTACCTGACCGCGGCTGCCAGGTTCTGCACGGAAGGCAACGGATAGGGCACCCTGTCCACTTGTAACAACTCCAACCCCTTCGGGGCGGCTTGTTGTAACGCCTGGCGGACACCTTCCTCGCTACAATGTTCCCGCAGATAAATGTCCAGATACTCGCGCTCGGCCCGCTGTTCTTGTGCGGGCGCCGGACCGTAGGCAAGCCGTGGCCAATTTTTGTTGACCTTCGCCGGCTCGTACGGCAACCCTGAGTCAAGCACCATTTTTCTTACCGCGTTAAAAACGTTTCTATTTTCCGCTTGATTTTCCATCCAGCGGAACACTATACGCATTTTATAAATTTTTGGCGTATCTTTCATCTTTTTTAAGCCCGTAGCCGCCTGGCATATACAGATTGCACCACACCCAATGCCCACAAACTGGCTACCAGATTGGATCCCCCGTATGAAATAAACGGCAACGGGATCCCCGCAACGGGCACGATACCAATTAACATACCAAAGTTAATCAACATATACGTAAAAAACATTCCAAAAATGCCCGAACAGACCAGATACCCATACCTATCGCCCGACATATAAGCGATTGAAATAATGCGCCATAAAATAATCAAATATAACCCGAGAACGCACAAAGTGCCCCACAACCCGAGTTCTTCCCCCACAACCGCCAAAATAAAATCGGTGTGGCGCTCCGGCACGAAGCCCAAGCGCGACTGCGTGCCTGAAAATAACCCCGTACCGAAAACACCCCCCGCGCCCATTGCAATTTGAGCTTGCAAAACATTATATCCCGCACCGCGCGGATCGGACTTGGGAGCTAAATAGGTTTCTACACGTTTACGTTGGTGAGGCTTCATTTGGTGTTCTACAAAAATTCCCCCAAAGAGCCCGGCCAAAACTACCAAGGTGGCCAACACGAAATAAACGGAAGGCAAGAAAATGCGGAATTGTTGGCACAACCACCACATGCCGTATCCCAAAAAGGTAACCAGCACCGAAAAACCAACCATATACCAACCGTTGTGTGCCAAATCGTGAAAGATCCGGAAAAACTCATAATCCAATAATTCCGGATGCAAATAAATATACGTCCACGATATGGTAAAAAAGCCCGCCACCGCCGCAAATAGAATAATAAGCGCCAAATAGAAAACGTTTACACCCGTGCAATATAACAAAATCAGTAACGCCGGAAACGTTACCACCACGGAAGAAAAATCAGGTTGCATCATGATAAGCCCGAAAATAGGTATTAACAAAAGCCCCAAGAAAAATAAAGAAGATACTTCCCGGATTTGCGGGCCCCTTCTATCCAAAAAAGCGGCTGCTACCAAAATCGTACACACCCGGCAAATTTCAGAAGGCTGCATAGAAAAAAACGGCAACACAAACCAGGAACGTGAACCCCGCTGATAGGAGCCAAACAAAAGGACTCCTACCAACAGTAATAGAATAAAACCGTAGAGCCCCTTCCATTGGTCATCAAAAACCTGGTAATTAAAACTCCACCCTACAAAGAAAGCCACCAGCCCAACCGGCAACGCCACAAAATGCGTACGCACAACCGGGTTGGAAAATGACAAACTGTTTACCGCTGACATAATGCAAAGCGCGCCCAACAAAACCAAGGCAATCATAGCCCCTAGCAGCAACGTATCAAACCGACTTCGCCCGGAACGCAACTGTTTCAAATCAGGCATTTTCTTCTCCTTCTGTGAGCAATAGCTCCTCGTAGTCTTCGGCCGGCTCCACGGTAAGGGCCGGTTTTTCCTCTTGTTTAAAATAGGCTTCTAACATTTGGCGGGCAATCGGGCCGGCCGCAGAGCTGCCGCCTTCCCCAAATTCCACAAATACCGCCAGGGCAATAGAAGGGGGTTCCCCTTTTCTTCCCGCAAAAGCCATGAACCAACCGTGGTCAGCACCGTGCGGATTTTGGGCAGTCCCCGTTTTGCCATATACATCCAATCCGGGAATTCTTACACGGGCGGCTGTCCCGGTATCCACCGTATGTTTTAAAGCTTTAAATAACGTATCGTACGTTTGCGGATGCAAATTGGCGCGTTGCAGCACTTCCGGGAAACCAATCCGTTTCTCTTTTTCTGTTTGGTTACTGACAATCTTTTCCACGTAATACGGACGATATACATTACCACGGCTGGCAATTGCCGCCGCAAATTGGGCCAATTTAATAGGCGTTACTAACAATTCCCCCTGTCCAATAGACAAATTAAGCGTATCCCCGATAAACCAATACGTTTTATTACGCGCACGCCGGGTGGGGCCATATAAATTGCCGGCCTTTTCTCCGGGCAAGTCAATCCCGGTAGGACGGCCGAACATAAACATCCGTTGCACTCGCTCAATGGCAGCCGCTCCGATCTGGGACGCAACCACATAGAAATACACGTCGCAAGAGTGGCTCATTCCTTCAAAGAAATCCATTGGCCCATGGATACCCCAACATTTAAAAATACGCGGTCCCGAATCGTATTTGCCCGAACAATAAATCTTACGGTTAACATCTATTAAACCGCTTTCTAAAGCTGCGGCTCCCGTAATTACCTTAAAGGTGGAGGCCGGCGGATACACCCCTTGAATAGCTAAATTATATTCATCTATTTTCTTGAGGGGAGCTTCCACGGCCTCATCGCTGAAAGCAACGAACATATTAGGATCGTAGGCGGGCGCACTGGCCATCGCCAATACGGCCCCTGTACGCGGATCAAGCGCTACAGCGGCACCGCGCCCGGTTTTGGAATTTTTAAGACCTTCTTCAGCCGCTTGTTGCAGGGCAAAATTCAAGGTTAAATATACATCACTTCCGGCGGCCCATTTTTTGTCTTCAATGATACTTTTTACACGACCGCGATAGTCTACTTCCAAATACACACCACCGTCTTGTCCTTTTAAATCTTCTTCAAATTTTTTCTCAATACCGTTCTTACCGATCTTGCTATTCAAGCGGTAGCCCAATTTCACGTCGCGCTTGCGCCATTGCCGCTCATCCATGCTGCCCAGATAGCCCAGCAAGTGGCTGGCAAAGGAACCATACGGATAGTTACGTTTTGTTTCTTCAATCAAGTACATGCTGGGATAATAAAGCTGCAACTCTTGCAAAGCTACCGTACTTTTGGTAGATAAATTTTCCGCCAACAACGTGGCTTTACCACTGCTGGAACCTGTTTGCAATTTAGAAAGAAGTTCGTCTTCACTTAACGGTAATAACGGAGCAAAATCATGCGCAAGCCGGGCCAAATATTCCGTATCTTGGTTCCCGCCTAAATAATACAAACTGAAAGACGGCGCGTTAGAAGCAACGGCTACGCCGTCTGCTGTGAATACGCGGCCGCGCGGAGCCGTTTGATAAATAATTTGGGTGCGGTTACGTTCCGCCATTTGTAAATAAGAATTGTGACGCAAGACTTGAATATCTACCAACCGAAGCGCAATAACACTCCCGGCTATCATAGCCAGTGTCATCATTATTTTTAAACGGGGATTGAAGAAAACTCTTGTAACTGCCATGATCTTACCTTATCGGCGCACCACCATGGGGGATTCTTCCCGTAAAGCAAAGCGGGCTAATCCAAACACAAACGGAGCAAATAATCCATCTATTATTGCTCCCCCCAACAAGCTCAAAACTCCGGGCCATTGGGAAGAAGAAGTAAACCAAATGAGCAAAATGCTATTTATAATACCCACTATCAACGTGCATAGAAAAACCGTTACCATTTGCGGTAAATACCGTTCAAAATCAATACGTTCGCGCAAGGCATAGATAATGCATGCAATGACCGTAAACGAAAAAGCATTGTTACCAAACAGTTTTGTGCCGAAGAAATCCAGAAATAAACCGCATAAGAAAACAAGCGGATATCCTGCCTCTAACGGGAGCACCGTACAAAACGCAATGGCAAAAACGAGCATCATGTTTACGCTCATGCCGTAAAACGAGAAGAGAGTGGCTAACCCCCAATGGCATACCGTAGCAAAGATGAATAAGAATACCAGTTTAAATGCTTTGTATAACATCTTATCTGCTCCCTTTTCTCAACGAAGAAATAACAAATAACTCTTTTACCGCGGCCGAACGAACCAACGGAACCACCTCTACCGTTTGGGCCGTTTGAAAGCTGGAATCTTCCCGCACGTTACGCACATAGCCCACCAAAATACCCGCCGGGAAAAGCGTGCTGTTAGCGGAGGTGTAAACCTTATCTCCCCGTTGTACTTGTGCTTGTAAGGGGATATATTTAATACGCACCGGATGAACACCTCCCCCCACCAAAAGCCCTTCTTCTTGGCCGTGCTCCAGCGTAACCGCCACGGAAAAATCTTCATCTTGTACCAGTAAAACTTTGGAAGTTTTTTCCGCTACTTCCACCACAATACCGGCCAGGCCTTCTTTACCATCTTCTACGGAGAGCACGGCACTGCGTTCTTCAATGCCGTCTGCCGATCCCTTATCAATAATAATTGTGTTCCATTGGCTGGGTTCCCGGTAGGCTACCTTAGCCCATATGCCCTTCCACGGTTTAGCCGGTTTTAATTGTAAAATTTGAGTTAACCGTTCATTTTCCCGAATGACGGTTTCCGCCTGTGTAACCAACATATGGTTCATTTCAAGCTCTTGTTGCAGGGCAAGATTTTGCTGGTGCGTTTCTAATAATTCGCGGACCGTTTGGTGTACCCCTTTGGCATATTTAACAGCCCCGTGGGCTACACGCACTTGCGGAATAAACACGTAAGAAAGCAATGCTTTTACAGACGAGACAACGCCCCCTAAGGGCAAAATCATGAGTAGAAAAGAGAGCGCCAAAAAAATGGTGGGGAATAAAAAACTACTCTTAATACTGATAGGACGTCTCTTTTGCGGTATTTTCTTTTTAATAACAATCATATTCTTTCCAAACCATAAAAATCGTTGGTAGCGGCTTTTTAACAAAAAGCGGACACGGCCTACAACAGGCTGTGTCCGCTTTAAATTTCAGTCAACAGGCAAATTAAAAAGATTTTCGGTGAGAACCTTTTTCGTTTAGTTGTTCCAAAAACTTGCCCGTCCCCAGCGCCACACAGCTAAGCGGATCGGCCGCCCGGTGAACTGGGATATCTGTTTCTTTGCGGATCAGTTCCGTAATACCTTTCAGGAGGCTGCCACCGCCAGCCACAACAAGCCCTCTGTCCACTAGGTCAGCGGCCAATTCCGGCGGGGTTTCTTCCAACGTGCTCTTGATAACATCTAATATCAAGCGCACCGGTTCCATTAAAGCTTGGCGGATTTCTTCCGAGGTTACCGTAAGCGTACGCGGTAAGCCCTGGGTTTGGTCTCGCCCTTTTACTTCCATGGATTTTTCTTCTTTCAAAGGATAAACAGAACCTAAATTTATTTTCACTTCTTCGGCAGTCGTTTCTCCGACAATCAAATTATATTTTTTGCGGAAATACTGCACGATACAATCGGTAAGTTCGTCTCCGGCAACGTCAATGGATTTGGCTACCACCATGCCGCCCAACGAAATAACAGCTACTTCCGTTGTACCGCCACCAATATCTACAATCATACTGGCATGCGGCTCGGCAATTGGCAAATCAGCACCCATAGCCGAGGCCATAGGCTCTTCAATCAAATACACTTTGCGCGCGCCGGCATGATAGGCGGCGTCTTGCACGGCCCGCCGTTCCACACCGGTAATATCCGAAGGAATTCCGATTACAATACGAGGACGTAATAAACTGCTACGGCTGTGTACTTTGCGGATGAAGTAGCGAATCATTTCTTGCGTTACTTCAAAATCCGCAATGACACCGTTTTTCATCGGGCGTACGGCTACGATGTTGGCAGGTGTGCGGCCTAACATTTGCTTGGCCTTGGTACCTACGGCTTTCACTTCACCGGTATCTCTTTCTACCGCAACTACGGATGGTTCGCGCAGCACAATGCCTTTATCTTTGACGTAAATCAAACAGTTGGCAGTACCCAAATCCATCCCCAGATCTGCTGAAAAGAGCCCTCCAAGATAGTCTATTACCATCTTTCGCCTCTTATTTTAGTCTACGAGTTTCACAATCGCAACTTCTGCGTTGTCCCCTTGGCGAAGTCCCGCACGATAAATACGGCAGAATCCACCGGGGCGGTTGGCATAACGGGCAGCCAATACTTCAAATAATTTTTTGCAAGCCGCTGCATCTTTGATTGTATCCTTGGCCGCACGTTCGTTTTTGGCTTTGGCCAGGGTAATCAAACCTTCCACCACGCGACGCACTTCTTTGGCTTTTTGCAAGGTCGTCTTGACTTCTTCGTGCAAGATGATGCTGGTAGCCATATTGGTTAACATCGCTTTGCGGTGGGACGCAGTTTTACCTAGTTTTCTGTATCCGGTATTCTTAATCATACTAAAAATTACTCCTTAAATTTTCATGCCAAGAGACAATTTCATCTCGGCAAGTCTTTCCTTAATTTCATCCATGGATTTTGCCCCGAAATTCTTGATCATTTTCAAGTCATCTTCGGACATTTTTACCAAGTCACGTACGGTGTTAATGTTTTCCGATTTGAGGCAATTGATGGAGCGGGAAGATAATTCAATAAACTCAATAGACTGGCTGAGCAGTTCTTCTTGCTTTGAGTTTGCGGCGTTAGCATTAGCGGCCGGGTTGGCAACCACGGGCTCTTCCACAACTTCGTCGCTGGTAGTCGCTACGCAACCTTCTTCCCCTTCAATCGTAAAGATATGAAGTGAGCCGGAGAGTAAAACCGCCGCACGGTGCAAGGCCCGGGCCGGAGCCAAGGTTCCATCCGTGGTGATTTCCAAAATCAAGCGGTCATAGTCCGTTTTCTGCCCGACGCGGGCCGGTTCCACATCATAGTGCACTTTTACGATCGGAGAATATAAGGCATCTACCGGAATAAATCCGGCCGGGCGTTGCACTTTGGCAGATTCTTCCGCCGCAACGTAGCCTTTTCCGCGCGTAACTTCAATTTCCATATCTACTTGTCCGCCAACTTCCAACGTAGCTAACACGAGATCTTTATTGATAATTTCTACGCCATCTACTTCTTCAATATCCGCGGCGGTAACAACACCGGGTTTAGAAGCATGTAAGTGCAAATATTCGCGGGTTTTGCCTTCCATTTTTACACGTAAGTGTTTGAAGTTAAGCAGTATGTTGATAACGTCTTCCCGTACGTTCGGAATCGTGCTAAACTCATGCACGGCCCCGGCAATGCGCACGGCACTGACGGCAGCTCCTTCCATACCGGAAAGCAAAATCCGGCGCAAGGAATTTCCTACCGTGTGTCCATAGCCGCTTTCATACGGTTCAGCAATGAACTTCCCGTAAAAATCGGAAGCAGTTTTTTCTTCTAACTGAATCTTTTGAGGAAGAACTAATTGATTCAAAGCCATTATAAGCCTCCAAACTATTATTTAGAATAGTACTCAACAATAAGCTGCTCATTGACAGGGTAGGACATTTCCGCTCTGTCGGGCCATCTTAACAATTTACCGGTCATTTTTTCGCTATCGTATTCCAAAAAGCTCGGACGTTGATTGCGTTTTTCGGCTTCGGTTAAGCCTTGCTTGACCATTACGTTTTCCGCTAAGGATTTATCCAAGGTTACTTTATCACCTAAGCGTAATTGATAAGAAGGAACATTCACCGCTTTGCCGTTGACCGTTACATATCCGTGCAACACAATTTGGCGGGCCGCTTTCAAAGATACCGCAAAGCCTAAGCGGCGTACGATATTATCCAAGCGGGTTTCCAATTTGCGAAGGAAATTTTCACCGGTTTGACCTTCCGCTTTAGCGGCTGCGTCAAACATATTGCGGAACGGAATTTCCGACATGCCCGATTGCAATTTAGCTTTTTGTTTTTCTTGCAAGCGGATACCGTATTCCGATACTTTGGCTTTGCGCACTTTTCCACCACGTTTCGTAGCAGCAGCCAACTTATCCATCACACAGTTGGTGTAGCACTTCGTTCCTTTTAAGAAAAGTTTGCAATCTAATTTTCTGCATTTTTTGCAGCTGGGTCCTGTATATCTAGACATAAAAATTATACTCTCCTGGCTTTGGGCGGTCTGCATCCGTTATGCGGGATGGGGGTGATGTCTTTAATGGAAGACACGGTAAGTCCGGCTTGTTGGACGGCTCTAACAGCCGTTTCGCGGCCTTGACCGGGCCCGCAAACCTTAACGGCTACTTCGCGCATTCCTAAAGCGTACGCTTTTTCCGCTGCTTTATTGCTGGTAATTTGCGCCGCAAACGGAGTGCTCTTTTTGGTGCCTTTAAAGCCGTGAGAACCAGCGGTAGACCAAGCAATCGTGTTGCCTTTATCGTCAGACACGGTCACGATGGTGTTGTTGAACGAGCAGTAAATATGCACGACCCCAAACACCGGAGCTTTGGAGTTTTTCTTTTTTGCTTTCGCCGCGGGCGCTTGGGCCTGCGCGGCCGTTGTTACTTTTTCTTCTGCCATATTAAATTCCTTCTAAAAGTTATTTGGTTTTGGAACCCACGGTTTTTCTTCTACCGCGGCGGGTTCGGCTGTTGGTTTTAGTGCGTTGGCCGCGTACCGGCAAATTGCGGCGGTGACGTTGACCACGATAAGAACCGATTTCAATCGCGCGGTGAATATTCTGTGCAACTTCGCGGCGCAATTCCCCTTCCACTTTGTATTCTTTTTGCAAAATGGTGTTGAGCAAACCGGCTTGTTGTTCGGTCAAATCTTTTACGCGGGTAGCGGGGTCAATTTGGCCTTCCAATTTAGCAAGCACTTCTTTGGCGTTTTTCTTGCCGATGCCGTAGATGTATTCCAAGGCGACATCAATTCTTTTGTTTTTCGGTAAATCAATACCTGCGACTCTAGCCATATTCTTCTAAAACTCCTATAAATTAACCTTGGCGTTGTTTGTGTTTTGCTACTTCGCAAACCACACGGACTACGCCGTTGCGTTTAATGATTTTGCATTTCTGGCATATCTTTTTTACACTGGCTCTAACTTTCATTTATTTCTCCCTATAAGTTATTCTGCCGCGTGTTAAATCATACGGAGATAACTCCAACTTAACACTGTCTCCCGGAAGAATTCTTATATGATGAACTCTCATCTTACCGGATATATGCCCCAGAATTACTTTACCGCCTGCAATTTCAATTTTAAACATTGCGTTAGGTAACGCTTCCAGGACTTTACCCTCAACTTCTATTTTGTCACTCATACAACTCCGAGTTCGGATTAAATCACCAGAACAAACAACCTGCTGCGTTTTTACCTACAAAACGCGCTTGGTTGCTATTCAAAGGCAGTTAAAATTTCACTGCCGTTAGCGGTAACAGCTACGGTATGTTCAAAGTGAGCGGCATAACTGCCGTCTAACGTAACAACCGTCCAACCGTCATCCAACTCCCTGACTTTATAACTTCCCGCAGTAAGCATGGGTTCTATCGCCAAGGTCATTCCGGCTTCCAGCACCGGACCTGTACCCGGCTTGCCAAAATTGGGAATACTTGGTTCTTCGTGCATATTGCGGCCGATTCCATGCCCGCAATAATCACGCACAACACCCATGTTGTGTTGCATGGCAAATGTTTCCACCGCGTGCTGCGCGTCTCCCAGACGGCGGCCCGGCTTGATTTGCCCGATGGCTTTATATAACGATTTTTTCGTTACATCCATCAATTTTTGGGCTTCCTCGGAAACATTTCCCACACCGAGGGTGACCGCGGCATCCGAACAGAAACCGTCAAGGCGGGCTCCTGTATCGATACTGATGATATCACCACTCTTTAATATTCTATCTTTTTTTGGGATTCCGTGCACGACTTCTTCATTGACAGACGCGCAAATACTACCCGGAAACCCATAATACCCCAGAAAAAGCGGCGTCGCCCCGAAGGAGCGGATCGTTTCTTCTGCGGCTTTATCCAAATCCAGCGTAGAAACACCGGGTTTAACCAGCTCGGTCATTAACTTCAAAACCGCAGCGGTTACTTTTCCGGCTGCACGCATACGCTGTAATTCTTGTTCGTTTTTTACTTCAATCATTTGTTCTTCTTTAAGGATTTTTCAATATCCTCAAAAACTTTTTGCGGCTCTTGATAGCCGTTAATTTCCACATATTTTCCGCTGCTTTGATAGTAATTTTTTACCGGGAGCGTCTCCTGGCGATATACATCAAAGCGGTGCTTGGCACGCGCGGGCGTGTCATCCGGCCGGGCGTATAATTCTCCGCCGCACACCGGGCATTTCGTTAGCGGATTTTTAACATCTATGTGTAAGATTTCTCCGCACTTTTTGCATTGCCGGCGCGACGTAATCCGACGGACTGCTTCTTCTTGCGGTAACTCAATCATCACCACATGTGTAATGCGGTGATGCAAGCGGTGCATCATTTCATCTAACGCTTGGGCTTGCGCTACCGTACGCGGAAAACCGTCAAAAATAATTCCTTTATCGGTAGATTTGACGCTGTTTTCCAACATGGAAATTATCATTTCGTCCGGCACCAAATTGCCTTTATCAATAATAGCTGCAATCTGCTTGCCCAAGGGCGAGCCGGAAGCTATTTCCGCCCGGAGAACATCCCCGGTGGAAATATGGTGCAAATGAAACATCTGTTGTAACTTAACGGCTTGCGTTCCCTTTCCGGCACCGGGACAGCCCATTAAGATTATGTTCATAAACACACTCTCAAATAAACTTCTGTGTCTTATGAAATTTGGAGGCAGCTACTAAGCAATTCCTGCACAGTTTGCCTTCTTTAGGCAACCTATGTCAACAACGCTGGAGCTACCCCAAATTGTCAAAAAACTATTGGCCGACGTTAAACCAACGGCCTTTAATTCTTTTGGAACCTTTCATCAACGGTTCGTAGTTACGGGCGAGCAAGTGCGCTTGCACTTGACCGACCGTATCCAGCGCCACACCAACTACGATGAGTAACGCCGTACCGCCGAAATAAAAGTCCACGTTAAAATACGAGCGGAAAAAATCAGGAAGCACCGCAATCAAACATACAAAGATGGCTCCGCAGAACGTCAAGCGGTTCATGACCCATTCAATGTAATTTTTGGTCGGTTCACCGGGGCGAATCCCGGGGATATATCCGCCGCCCTTCTTCATGTTATCTGCCACATCGGCCGGGTTAATGGTCATGGAGTTGTAGAAATAGCAGAAGAAGATAATCAGCGCAGAAAATAAAATCATATACCATGCGCTGCTATGGTTCATAATGCTCAGAATATTTTGCGCCCACGGAGCATCTTGGTTGAAGCTCGCAAGCGTAAGCGGCAAGGAAATTACAGATGAAGCAAAAATTACCGCAATTACACCGCTTTGATCAATCTTAAGCGGCAAATAACTGGTTTGCCCACCATATGTTTTATTGCCGATTTGGCGTTTGGCATATTGCACCGGGATTTGGCGTTGGGCCGTTTCCAACCACACCACCAAGGCGGTAATAATGGCCGCCGCCAACACAATCATCAGCATCATGAAAAAATCCATTTCTCCGGTAGATACACGTTCTTTAAGCTCCCATACAGCGCTGGGCAAACGATCCACGATACCCGCAAAAATGATGAGCGAAATACCGTTCCCTACGCCCTTTTCCGTAATTTGCTCCCCTAACCACATCACAAACATCGTTCCGGCCGCTAAGGTCAAAACCGTGACAATGAAGAACATTACAGACGGGTTAACTACCGCCGAAACGCCGCCGGCTCCCTCTACGCGGGAGATGGCAAACGTCATCATAGAGCCCTGCAATACAGCTAAAAACAGTGCAAAAATACGGGTAATCTGGTTTTCTTTTCTTCTGCCGGATTCCCCTTCTTTGTGCATGCGATCTAATGCCGGGAAAATGTGAGCCCCGCGCACTAACCCCATGATGATGGAGGCGTTAATATACGGCATGATACCCAGTGCCAAAATGGAAAAACGCCCCAAGGCCCCGCCCGAAAAGATATTCATAAAACCAAGAATACCGTTTTGGTGGGCTTGAAACAGTTGTTTCAGCACTTCCGTGTTGATACCGGGTATTGGGATGGCGGCTGCCACCCGGAAAACTGCGAGCGCGCCGAACACAAAAAGAAGTCTCTTTCTGAGTTCGGCAGCGTTCAAGATATTCGTAATTGCATTGTTAGCCATTAGTTGGCCTTCTGTTTAAGTACAGTTACGGTACCGCCGGCTTTTTCAATAGCTGCTTTGGCAGTAGCTGAAAAGCCGTGGGCAGACACTTTCAAGGCTTTGGTCAAGGTGCCGTTAGCCAAAACTTTGACGCGGGTAACATCATGAATGATACCGGCTTTTTTCAAAGCTTCGGGGGTAACTTCCGTTCCGGCCGCAAAAACTTTTTCCAACGAGCCAACGTTTACATAATCGTAGCGTTTAGCAAAATCTTTGTTGGAAAAACCGCTTTTAGGCGTATGACGAATAAGCGGCATTTGTCCGCCTTCTTTGCTTTCTTTGCGGGTGTTACCGGAGCGCGAGGTTTGGCCTTTCATGCCTTTGGTGCAGTAGTTGCCCAAACCGGAGCCCGGCCCAATACCTAAGCGTCTTCTTTCTTTTCTGGACCCATGTTTCGGGAAAAGTGTATTCAAATTTACCATAATTCTCTCTCCTCCCAACTATTCGGCCTTAGCGGTTTCGGCTTTGGCTTCTTCCGCCGGAGCAGCTTTGCCGCGCAAGACGTTTACCGCTTCTTTGCTTTTAAGTTGTTTAAAAGCTTCTAACGTAGCATAAACCAAGTTGCACGGGTTGGTGCTGCCTAAGCTTTTAGCGAGCACATCTTTAATACCGGCCGCTTCAAAGAGCAAGCGCACACCGCTTCCCGCGATAACCCCGGTACCGGGAGCAGCCGGTTTCATCCAAACTGAGGCGGCCCCGAATTTACCGATTGTTTCATGCGGGATCGTATCCCCGACAACCGGGAAAGAGATCATGTGTTTACGTGCATGGGATTCAGCTTTGGCGATTGCCAACTGAACCTGATTAGCCTTGCCAATAGCAACGCCCACTTTGCCTAAGCCGTTCCCGACTACTACGAGCGCGCGGAAGCCAAAGCGTTTACCGCCTTTGACTACCTTGGCCGTTCTGGCAACGTGGATAACCGTGGTTTTACCTTCTACCGCCGGTCTTGCTTTTTGAAACTCGGCTCTTTTGCCTTTCGCTTCTTTTCTGTTTTCGCTTTTCACGAGCGTTTCATTGGACATTAAATTCACCTGTTACTTAGAATTTCAATCCTGCTTCTCTGGCGGAATCGGCTAATGCTTTAATTCTGCCATGATAGACGCGTCCACCGCGGTCAAACATCACTTCGCTAATGCCTTTATCCAAGGCTTTCTTAGCAATCGCAGCACCTAAGGCCTTGGCGGCTTCAATGCTTTTAGCGGACGATTCAAATTTGCCTTCAAATTCTTTAGACAACGTGGTAGCAGAGACAAGCGTGCTATGGGTGTTGTCGTCAATAATTTGGGCATAGATATACTTTAAGCTTCTGTATACCGAAAGACGCGGGCGGTGCGCACCGTTTTTCAAGAGGTGAGCGCGGCTGCGATCTTTGCGGAATTGATATCTTGCTTGTTTAGTAGCCATAATTATTTACCTCCCGCCGCAGTTTTACCGGCTTTGCGAGCAATATGTTCGCCTTGGTATTTAATACCACTGCCTTTGTAGGGCTCCGGAGGTCTGATTCTTCTGATTTTAGCAGCGAAATCACCGACTTTAAACTTATCGCTGCCTTTAATCGTCACCGCGCCGGATTTCGGATCTACCGCGACGGTTAACCCTTCGGGGATATCCAAATTGACGGGGTGGGAAAAACCTAATTCTAAATTAAGTTTTTTACCAGCTACGGAGGCACGATATCCCAAACCGTTAATTTCTAACACTTTGGAAAAACCGTTCGTTACGCCTTCAATGATATTGAAAACGTTCGCGCGAGTCGTACCATGCAAGGCATTGAGTTCTTTGACTTTATTTTCCGGAATGGAAAAGGACAAGTTGCCGTCTTTAAGTTCCGGGGTAATACCCGCAGGAACCGTATAAGACAACGTACCCAATGCGCCGGTAGCGGTAATGATATTTTCTTTAATTTCCACTTTGGTTTTAGCGGGAACATTGATTACTTTTTTACCAATTCTACTCATAGTTCCCCCCTTACCAAACCTGGCACAAAAGCTCACCGCCGATTTTTTCGGCTTTGGCTTTGGCATCCGTCATAATACCTTTAGAGGTAGACAAAATCGTCACCCCGAAAGCACCGCGGACTTTGGGAATATTGTTGTATGCGCTGTAAACGCGGGAACCCGGTTTGGAAATACGTTTCAAACCTTGGATTACACATTCGTTTTCCGGCGTATATTTCAAAAATACCCGTACCACGCCGCCTTTCGTTTCGTTATGAACGGCTTTGAAATTGGCAATGTAGCCTTCTTCCTTGAGCACACGCGCAATTTCAGTTTTGATTTTAGAAAAAGGGATATCCACTTTTTCTTTTTTCTTCATATTGGCATTTCTTATTCTGGTTAAGAAATCTGCAATTGGATCCATATGTTTAGGTTACCTCTTCAAGCCACTTTCCGTTAACGGAGTTGGCACGTAAGGGGTTACCTCCTCCTGTAAATTACCAGCTTGATTTTCTAAGACCCGGGATTAAACCCTGGTGTGCCATCTTTCTCAGGCAGATACGGCAAAGGCCGAAGTCGCGATAGTATCCGCGCGCACGTCCGCAGATTTGGCAGCGGTTGTGATAGCGCACAGCGAACTTTTGGTCTTTCGCCATTTTTGCAACCCATGCTTTAGTAGCCATAAAGTTTCTTGCTCCTCTTATTTAGCCGTCGTTTTGCGGAACGGAATACCCATGTAATCCATGAGCATGCGGCCGCTTTTGTCATTCTTGGCGGTGGTAACGAACGAAATGTTCATACCATGGGCTTTGGGAGATTTTTCTACATCAATTTCCGGGAAAATATAATGTTCTTTAATCCCCAAGTTCAAATTGCCTTTGCCATCAAAGCTGGCATTAAAACCCTGGAAGTCGCGAATGCGGGGGCAGGCAATACAGATGAAGCGTTCCATGAACTCATACATCTTAGCTCCGCGCAAAGTGACGCGCACCCCAATGGGCATGCCTTCTCTCAACTTAAAGTTAGAGATGGACTTTTTAGCGCGGCGAACTTGTGCGGCTTGGCCGGAAATGGCGGTTAAATCTTCTTTGGCCACTTCTAACGCTTTGATATCTTCACGGGCATCTTTTACACCGATGTTGATGACGATCTTTGTGAGTCTCGGCACTGCCATCGGGCTTTTGACGTTCATGTCTTTAAGCAAAGCCGGAAGCACTTTTTCTTTGTAAAGGGCTTGCAACCGGGGTTGATATCCCTCGGGAGCCTTCGTTACGTTTTTAGTTTCTTTCTTAGTCATTTTTCGTACCTAGATTAAATGATCGGCTCGTTGCATTTGCGGCAAACACGCGTTTTGGTGCCGTCGGCTGCAATGCTGATTTTGGGCGTCATGGCTTTTTTGCATTTGCCACAGACAACAGCTACATTAGAAGCGTCTAACGCAGCTTCCATCTTAATAATGCCGCCCTGCTTGTTTTGGGAAGGTTTCACGTGTTTGGCAATCATGTTAATCCCGGTTACTACTACCGTATTTTTAGACGGATTAACCGATTTCACTTCACCTTTCTTGCCTTTGTCCTTACCGGACAATACTAAAACGGTATCTTTCTTTTTAATAATCATACTATACCACCTCAGGTGCGAGCGAAATGATCTTCAAGAAGTTCTTTTCGCGCAGCTCTCTGGCAATCGGGCCGAATACACGGGTACCTTTGGGTTCGCCATTATCGTTGATGATGCAAACAGCGTTGTCATCAAACCGAATGTACGAACCATCTTTGCGTCTTTTTTCGCGGGCCACGCGTACAACTACCGCGCGAACCACATCGCCTTTTTTAATGGCGGAAGTAGGGATCGCATCTCTGACGGAGCACATAATAACATCTCCCAAAGTTGCGATATCCCGATGGTGGCCGCCGCGCACTTTAAAGCATTGCACTTTACGAGCGCCGGAATTGTCGGCCACATTGACTATGCTTCTTAATTGAATCATACTTTAATAACTCCGTAGTTTTTACAAACTAAGCTCTGGCTTTTTCCACAATCTTGGAAACACGCCATTTCGTCGTTTTAGAAACGGGACGGGTGCTCATAATTTCCACCTTATCGCCGATTTTGCTTTCGTTGGCCTCATCGTGCGCGTGGAATTTAGCCGCCCGTTTAAGTGTTTTACCGTAGCGGGCATCGTGTACCAAGCGTTCCACACTGATCGTGCGGGTCTTGTCCATCTTGTCAGACACGACAACGCCGGTTAACACTTTTCTTTTGCCACGAGTTTCTTGATTTTCCATGGTTCAAACCTCTATTTTTGCTCTTTCTTTTGATTAATCAGCGTTTGCAAAAGAGCAATTTCGCGTCTTACAGCGCGGATTTCCATCGGGTTAGCGATGGGCGTCGTGCTGTGTTTGAAAAGAAGGTTGAATTTCTTTTCTTGGGCTTTGCCGAGCGCTTCTTTAAGTTCGGCCAACGTTTTGTTTTTCAAAGCTTCTTTTTCGTTCGTCTTCATAAAACTACCTTCTCGTCACTAATTTTGTTTTGATGGGCAGTTTATCAGAAGCCAAGCGCATAGCCCGCTTAGTATCTTCTTCGGAAGCCCCTTCCAATTCAAACAAAATCCGACCGGGTTTTACTACGGCAGCCCAGTATTCGGGCGCGCCTTTCCCTTTACCCATACGGGTTTCAGCCGGGTGTTTGGTGATGGCTTTATCCGGGAAAATGCGAATCCACAATTTACCTTTCTTCTTAATGAAGCGGGATAAAGTTACACGGGCAGCTTCAATCTGCCGGGCGGTAATCCATTTGGGTTCTAAGGCTTTGAGCCCATATTCGCCGAATACCACTTCCGTACCGCGTTTGGCATTGCCTTTAATGCGCGGTGCGCTAAATGGTTTGCGGTATTTAACTCTTTTAGGCATCAACATAAGTCAAATTCCTCTATTTTGCCTCAGCTACCGGGGTTACTTCTTCTTGTACGCCTTCGGTAGCGGCGGTTTCCATGTCGCGATGTTTCTTGAGCTCATTCATAATCTCTTTGGGAGATTTGGCGAAGTGGGTTCTCTTGAAAATCCAGACTTTGATGCCGATTTTACCGCTTACGGTGTTGGCTTCGGTAAAACCGTAATCAATATCGGCACACAACGTATGAAGCGGTACGCGTCCTTCACGTTTCCATTCCGTACGTGCAATTTCCGCTCCGCCCAAGCGGCCGGATACCATAATTTTGATACCCAAGGCTTTGCCGGAGAGTGCTTTTTCAATCGCTTTCTTGATAGCGGCACCATAGTGGGCACGTTTTTCAAGTTGCATGGCGATATTTTGGGCTACCAGTTGGGCATCGGTTTCCGGGTTTTTGATTTCTACTACGTTTACGAAAGTTTTGCTACCGGTAAAGGCTTCCAAGTCTTTGCGTAACGCTTCAATATCAGCACCTTTCTTGCCAATAACCACGCCGGGGCGAGCCGTATGAATATTTACGCGCAAGAATGCGCCGGCTCTTTCAATACCCACGTAGCTGATAGCAGCCATATTGAATTTATTTTCTACGATTTTGCGGATTTCAAAATCTTCTTTGATCAACGCCGGCATATTTTTGGGAGCGAACCATCTGGAACGCCAATCCTGAATATATCCCAAGCGAATTGACCGGGGGTGAATCTTGTGTCCCATAAATTAGCGACCTCCCTTTTTTTCGTCGGTGACGATGACCGTCAAGTGGCACATGCTCTTTTTATAGGGCATGGCACGGCCTTGCGGGCCGGGCTGCACTCTTTTCAAGTGGCCGCTGGGGCCCAAGTTGGCAAAGGCTTCTTTAATGAATACTTTGCTAAAATCCAGCTTTTTGCCGGCTTTTACTTCCAGGTTAGCAGCAGCGCTGTGAAGCGTCTTGGCTACTAAATCCGCCGTACGTTTGGCCACGAACGGAAGCACATCTTCCGCCGCCTTCACGTTTTTCCCGCGGATTTGATCTAACACCAAGTTTACCTTGCGGCTACCGAAGCGTTGAAATTTAGCTTTTGCACAAGCTTCCATATCAAATCCTCAACTCTTATTTCAGGGCGGTGGAGTCTTTCGTCATACCACCGTGACCTTTGAACAACCGGGTGAACGAAAATTCACCGAGTTTGTATCCTACCATACGTTCGGAAACGTAAATGGGAAGAAACTTGCGGCCATTGTGTACCAAGAATGTATGACCGACAAATTCCGGTACAATTGTGCAGGCTCTTGCCCACGTTTTAATAGGTTTCTTTTCGTTGGAAGCGTTCATCGCTTGAACCTTTTCCAACAGGTTTAAATCCACAAACGGACCTTTTCTTGTTGATCTTCCCATAATTACTTAACCTTGTTTTTTCTTCTGTCGCTGACAATCATCCAGCCAAAAGCTTTCTTGGTGGAGCGTGTCTTCAAGCCGCGGGTCTGTTGGTTCCACGGAGAGCGCGGAATGTTTCCGCCTTTACCATGTCCACGGCCACCACCCATCGGGTGGTCTACGGCGTTCATCGCGCTACCGCGTACGGTCGGGCGTTCGCCACGATGGCGGTTGCGGCCCGCGTTACCAATTACTACGTTGCCATGGTCAATATTACCTACTTGACCAATCGTAGCGCAGCAATCGCTGGGTACTAAACGAATTTCGCCGGACGGCATTTTGATATGGGCGTAGTCCGCTTCTTTGGCCATAAGTTGTGCTTGGCTGCCGGCGCTGCGTGCAAGTTGTGCACCTTTACCGACTTTGAGCTCAATTGCGTGGATAAAAGTACCTTCCGGAATATTTTTAAGTGCAAGGCAGTTACCCACTTTAATATCTGCGGCCGGGCCGGACATTAAAACATCGCCCACTTGTACACCGAGCGGATGCAAGATATATCTCTTGTCGCCGTCGGCATAATTCAACAGGCAAATGCGCGCGCTGCGGTTAGGATCGTATTCAATAGAAACGACTTTGGCCGGCACGCCGTATTTTTCCCGTTTGAAATCAATTTGTCTGTAAGCACGTCTGTGCCCGCCACCAATGTGGCGAACCATGATCATACCGGTGTTATTTCTTCCGCCGGTTTTGCGTAGACCTTTTGTTAAACGCTTCTCCGGAGTGGTCTTGGTAATGTCGGAATAGTCCGATACCGTGATCGTTCTGCGGGAAGGAGTGTAAGGTCTAAATGATTTAATAGGCATAGTTAGTAGTTTCTCCTTTCTCTACTTCGAAGAGGCTTCCACCAATTCGATTTTATCGCCTTCTTTCAAGGTAACGAAAGCCTTTTTATAATCAGGCCGTTTCCCTTCAAAGCGACCCATGCGATGGGTCTTGCCCGTGACGGAAATCGTGTTAATCTTGGTAACGGTTACGTTAAAGATTTTTTCCACCGCGGTTTTAATTTCGCCTTTGGATGCGCTGGCCGCTACAATAAAACCATAGCGGTTATGAGTATCGCGTTCCACTAAGCTTTTTTCCGTTAAAAGCGGTTTTTTTAAGGTTGTATAGGTGGTCATTATTTGGCCTCCTTAGCAAACGTGTTCGTCAATTTTTCAACCGCTTCTTGAGTCAAGATGACCTTCGTGCTGTTAAGCACTACATAAGCATTGGCATCTTGCGGCAATACGCGGGTTAAACCGGCGATATTGCGGCTGGCCAAAGCGGCATTTTCGTCCGCGAAGTTATCCATGATTAAGGGTTTGCGCCCGGCGGATAACACGTTCATAATTTGAGCAAACGCATTCGTTTTGGGTTCTTTGAGTTTCAAAGAATCTAATACCACTACATTTCCTTCCGACAGTTTGGCAGACAAGGCCATCGCCAAGGCGGCGCGGCGTTTGGCTACCGGCAAATATTGACGGTAAGAATGCGGGGTAGGCCCGAAGGCGATACCGCCGTGGCGGAATTGCACGGCACGCAAGGACCCTTGGCGGGCGCGGCCGGTGCCTTTCTGTTTCCACGGTTTTTTACCGGTACCGGAGACTTCAGCCCGGGTTTTAGTATCCGCGGTACCGCGTCTTTGGTTGGCCAAAAAAGCGGTGATGACTTCGTGCAAGAAAGTGGGATTGGGTTTCACGCCGAATAAGCTTTCGGGCAGGTTACACGTCCCTTTCTCTTTACCTTTTATATCTAAAACTTTAATTTCCATAGGTCAAAGTCCTTACTTCTTGTTAGCAGCCTTGGAAGCAGAAATCTTGGTCTGCTGCGGCGCCACATAGTGTTTTTTGTATTTGGAAGTTTCCAAAACAGAAACGATAGAGCCTTTCGCTCCCGGGACGGAACCTTTTAAGAATAAAAGTCCGTTTTCGTTATCTACTTTGATAACTTCAATTTTGGCTACCGTATGGGTGGTGGTACCGTAATGGCCGGCCATGCGTTGACCGGAAAGTACTTTACCCAAAGAGCGGCGGGAACCCAAAGAACCCGGAGCGCGGCTGCGGTCGGATTGACCGTGCGAATCCGGTTGTCCGGCAAAGCCGTGGCGTTTCATGGCGCCGGCAAAGCCGTGTCCTTTGATTTTGCCCTGCACGTCTACATAGTCGCCGGGTTTAAAGATTTTTTCAAGTGAAATGACTTGACCGATTTCAAAGCCAGTTACGTCGGCCACACGGCATTCCTTCATGTGTTTGACCGGGGTCGTATTAGCTTTTTTGAAATAACCGAGTTCAGGCTTATTTAATTTGCTTTCTTTCACTTCGCCAAAACCCACGCAAACGGCATTGTAGCCGTCTTTTTCTTGGGTTCTGACACGCACAACCTTGCACGGGCCCGCTTTTACAACGGACACACCATGCAGATTGCCTTTTTCATCAAAGAGCTGGGTCATACCGATCTTCTCGCCGATTACAAAGCGGAAAGTTTCGGGAGCTTCTTTGACAGTTTCTGCTTTGGCCGGTTCAGCAACGGGGGTTGCCTCTTGGGCACCAGCAGCTTGTTTGTTTTCTTCTGTCATAGTTCTGTCAGTTCCTATTAGTTACTTTTGATGGCCACATCTACACCGGCGGGCAAATCTAATTTCATTAGTTCGTCCACGGTTTTAGAGGTGGGGCTTTTTAAGTCAATTAAGCGTTTATGAATACGCATTTCAAATTGTTCTCTGCTCTTTTTATCGGTGTGGGGAGAGCGAAGTACGGTGTACTTTTTAATCCGGACCGGTAACAGAACAGGACCTGCCACGAGGGCGCCCGTTTTTTGCGCGGTTTCTACAATGCGCGATACAGAGGCATCCAACATGCGATGGTCATAAGAACGCAATTTAATGCGGATTCTTTCTTGGCCAATTACCTTGGCGTTTTTTGCTGTTTTTTCTGCCATTTTTGGTTTTTCCTTAAATGTTTTTGTACAAAATTCTTATAAATAATTTATCGGCAGAAAACCCCATCCCTGTCCCCGTTTCCGTCGGACAGGTTAGGAATTTTTTGCCTTTACTGCTAAATTAGTACACTTTATTATACCAAATTAGCGGGCCTTTGTGCACGCAGTTGTATAGCGGTTTCACCCTTACGCATCAAACGGCTAATGCACCAAAATCCTGATGGATATATTGTATCACATATATACCCACATGTAAAGGGGGAAATTACAAGTTTTCCCCGCAAAAATTTGTTATACTAAGTGGGTTGGCTTTTAAGGAGTTTTTATGAATACTACCGCTTTTAAATTAAACATTGTAAAAGATTACCCCAAGCCGGGTATCAACTTTATAGATATCAATCCTTTGTTGGCGCAGCCGCAGCACTTTGGAGAAATCATCCGGCAGTTCTGCCATGTTATTCAAAATGCATTTGGGCACAATGCCTTGGCCCAAACGGCTATTATCGCACCGGAATCGCGCGGATTTCTATTTGCCGCGCCCGTAGCCAATCAACTAAACTTGCCGCTGGTACTCATCCGCAAGGAAGGCAAAATTCCCAATAAACCCTATGCTTTCCACATTACCAACGAATATACCTCGTATAATATGGAAATTGATGAAGATTTGCTAAACAACTACCGCCAATTTATCTATATTGACGATATTTTGGCTACCGGGCAAACATTGGCCGCGGTGCGCCAAGCGTTACAACGCAAAGGCAAAGAAATTGCGCTATCGGTACACTTAACCCACGTGGCAGATTTAAAACCCATGCGAGATAATAATAAAGACCTGCAAGGTTTACCTATTGAAATTATTTTATAGCTTAGGGGAAAATATGAAAAATTCAAAAGGAATGTCTCTCATTGGTCTATTGCTGGCGGCCTTAATTGTTGCTATGTTGCTTAAATTGGCTATTGCACCATACAAACAAATGGCCAAGACAAACCAGCAACCGGGCCAGCCGCCCCATATCCAAACCCAAAGCCAAGCTAAACAAACGCTGGATAATGTGCGCGCGCAGTTGCAAGAAGTCCAAAAAGCTGCTAATGAGCGCGCGAACTTTGATCCCGGAAGACCCACTCGCAAATAATAATTACATTTAAATAAGGTCAAAAGGCCCTATGTCCTTTATGGGCCTTTTGACCCTTGTGCCCCAAGTAGCCGCAGGATATAATAAAAATATGAGTAGACTTAAATATCTTTTCCCGTTGCTTTTGGCAATGGGGTTGCCGTTACATGCGCAAGTACCGGGTAAAATTGCAACCAGCATAGAGAGAGGCATTTCCCAAACGCAAATAGCGGTTGAACGCTCGGCTACCGCCGCAAAAAGCGTCTTTCGCGCGTACCCACAGGGAAGAGAGGACAGACACGCGCTTTCCGGCTTTGTTTTCAAAACAAATTATTACGGAAGAGAAGAAATCTTTGGGGTTATCGCGACGCACAGCGTACCGTTAACTTATAAAGATCCTTTGGGTGCTTATATTACCGCGCGCATTACCGTGAACGGTCGGGAAAAGGATATCCCGGGGGAAATGGTGCAGATAGCGTCTCCCATGATGTTGGACATGGCGCTCATTAAATTCAACCCGGAAGATGAACCTTTGCTCACCCCGCTAACACTTGCCGAGCAAGATCCGGCCGTTGAAGATAAATTGCAAGTAACCGGTTTTGCCCAACAAGAATTAACTTTCGTATTGAATAAGCCCCTGCTCATGAGTACACTTACCTCCTTACGATTTCCTTTAAATAAAACCTGGCGGGACGTAGCGGGAATGTGCGGCAGCCCGGTGCTAAATGAAGACGGGAAAGTGGTGGGTATGTTTACGGGCACCGGGGAAGAAAGTTCCTCCTTATCCCACACCGGCTTTGCCACTAAAACTTCCTATTTGCATACCTTAGTGGCGGCCTATCACAGCGGCACGGAAAAGGCCACTTTTCCGCTGATGTTAGGGGAGCACAAAATTGTTGATTTGCACATAAACGAATTTGTTTCAAATGTGTACCTTCAAGACGAAGAAGGACACCGTATTCTACGCCAAAATGTACATTACAAATTCCCCTACAATACGCTTATGCAGCACTTACCACGGGCCCGGTATATTACGCTTAATATCTTTACCAGCCCGTCCTGGGTTGGCTATGGAGCGTCGGAAGCCGTTCTTTCGGATGTATATCACGTAACATACGATTTGAAAGAAAAGAAGATGATTGACAGTGGCCTGGGAATGAAATTGATTTCGCAGTAAACAACATACACACAAAAAACCCCGCTCATTGGAGCGGGGTTTTAATTGATACTTGTTATTTATAAAAATTTGCTATACTAACTGTGTTGTGAGTTGTGCTAAAATTTGAATCTGTTTTTGGAACCGTATTGAAGAATACGGAGCGCGATGGGGAAACCCAAAGCACAAGACAAGTCCAAAAACAGTCGTTATTAGGCACTGCATCCCTGAGTTGATCCCTTGGGGGTGTGGTGCCAAGTGTTTGCCACGCCCTTTGGCGTGGCAGACCACGGCTGTTATCTTTTGGGTTACTTGTCTTGGCTCAAAGATAACAGCCGTTTTTGTTGTCTTGGGCCCGGATAAAAGGAAACTAACATGAAAAAAATAATAACAGTAGTTGGATTATTGTGTATCACCGCTGCCTCTTTTGCGTTTGAACCGGCCTCCTATGGGGCGACCAAACCAGGGAATGGCAGTTTATTCGGCAACAAAAGCAACAAGGAGAGAGTGGAATCAAATCAGATTAAAACTACCAAAGAAGAATATGCCCGTCCAGGACAATTTGCTTTGGGATTTCGTGTAGGAGCGGCTCAAAACGACCCGGAAACCATGCAGGAAATTTATGACAATGCTTTTGACCTTGGCTACTCGGAAAAAGAATTAACCAAAGGATACGGAGTTTTTGGCATAGAAGCATTATATGAGTGGGAATTAGCCCAAGAAAATGCGAAACTGGGGGTTAAAGCGGGCTTTGAAGCATATAGTCAAAGCAAACTATCCTTAGATTGGGGAGATGTGAAAATTACGGAAACAACTTATGCCTTCCCGTTTACATTTTATTATAAAAACGATAATGGTATAAAAAAATGGAGTTGGTTTGCCGGAGCAGGGCTTACCGTTATTTCCTCTAAGGGAGAGCTTAAAATGGCGGGATCTCCTACTGAAACGGAATCCAAAACAAAAGTTTTCCCGCACATTACAGCTGGTGCTGAATATCGTTTTAGCCGGGTATTTGCTCTGGGGGTTGACGTAAAATATAACATTGCGGCCAAAGTAAAGAAAAACGAAGACGTATTGTCAGACCGCTCCGGGATTGGTGCGGCAGTAACAGGACGTTTCTATTTTTAGTCGTACACTTCTCCTACAAAAAACCCCGCTCCAATGAGCGGGGTTTTTATTTAAACTAATTGCCTTACGCAGCCACTTTTTCGCTTGTGCGTTTTTCCACAACCCTCATAATAATATCCACATATTTGCCAGAATCAGGGGAATATGATAGAATCATGGTCAGAAGTAATTTCAGGTATACAACGGGAGAACGCCATGAAAAAAATATTAGATAAAGTCTGTTGCGTGGCATTAGCGTGTGTGCTAGTATTTGCAATAGGTGCTTTTGCTATAGCAGCTGAAAAAAAGAATAAGCTTTTTGACAAAACCTTGCAAACAGTCACTAAAGAAAAAGCTGCACGGCAATCGTGGAATCAAATGAAAAAGAAATGCCATATACCTACTATGAGCATCGAAACCTCTGATGGCGAACAGGAAGTGGAAATAAGTGGCATACGCGCCGATAATGATGGGAGCATCTTGGCCTATTACTATGATAATGGAAATTTCCTCCTATCAAAAAAAAGAAGACAAATTAAATCTTGTGATTCAAAAGATTGGGTTGAACGTTGCGAGCGCACCTCCACCTCCCCAGAGATTAAGGATAAGCATATAGTTTGTTACCTTGGGAGAGGGACCGGTAATAACTATGAGGCCGCCGTATGTCCCCAAGATGGAAGAATGTGGGTTTATAGAGGCCGACATAATTTTAAAAGAGAAGTGGTAGATCGTATAATAAAAATTAAGCGTATTCCCAAAGAATCTGAATTTACAGAATTAGGAGAGTGCGGGAAGGCTGCCGCTTGGGGAGCAACTAGACAGGACAAATCAGAGTGGTTGGACGGTGTAGTTAAATTCTAATTTTCTGAGCATCTCACGTATCTAGTAGAATCACAACAAAAACCCCGCTCAAATGAGCGGGGTTTTTATTTAAACTAATTGCCTTATGCAGCCACTTTTTCGCTTGTGCGTTTTTCAACAATCGCTTTAGCGACGTTGGCAGGCACTTCGGCGTAGTGGCTCGGTTCCATCGTGAACGACGCACGACCTTGGGACAAGGAGCGCACATTCGTAGCGTAACCGAACATTTCGGCAAGCGGAACTTCGGCGCGGACGTAGCGGACGTTTCCGCGTACACCCATTTCACCGATTTGACCGCGGCGAGAGCTCAAGTCCCCGATGATATCACCGAGGTTGGCTTCCGGCGCGACCACTTCCACTTTCATGATCGGTTCCAAAATGACGGGCGCGGCTTTTTTGGCGCCGTCTTTGAGGGCCATAGAAGCAGCGATTTTGAACGCCATTTCGGAAGAGTCTACTTCGTGGAACGAACCGTCAAATACGGCTACTTTAATATCCACTAAGGGGTAACCCGCCATGGCACCGGAGTCCAATGCTTCGCGGCAACCCTTTTCAATAGCCGGGATATATTCTTTCGGAATGCGGCCTTGGGTGATTTCGTTAACAAACTCAAACCCTTTGCCTTTTTCCTGCGGTTCCAAACGCAAGAATACGTGCCCGTATTGACCACGACCACCGGACTGGCGGACAAATTTGGTTTCTTGTTCCACCGTCTTGGTAATGGTTTCGCGGTAAGCAACTTGCGGAGCACCGACGTTGGCTTGTACGTTGAACTCGCGTTTCATGCGGTCCACGATGATGTCCAAGTGAAGTTCGCCCATACCGCTGATAACGGTTTGACCGGTTTCTTCATCGGTGCGGACGCGGAAGGTTTGGTCTTCTTCAGCGAGGCGCGCCAAGGCGTTGGACATTTTTTCTTCGTCGGCTTTAGATTTCGGTTCTACAGCAATAGAAATTACCGGTTCCGGGAAGGTAATGCTTTCCAACACAATCGGGGCATCCGGCGAGCAGATCGTTTGACCTACGCGGGAGTTTTTAATAGCCACGGTAGCGGCAATTTCCCCGGCGGAAAGTTCTTTTACTTCTTCGCGTTTATCAGCCATCATACGCATCATACGGCCAAAGCGTTCCGTGGCGTTCTTACCCGGGAAGTAAACCGCATCTCCGGCTTTAATCGTACCGGAATAAATGCGGAAGAAGCTTAATTTACCTACAAACGGGTCCGTTTGTACCTTAAAAATCAACCCGCAGAAAGGTTCGCTGTTAGACGGTTTGCGGAAAACTTCTTCGCCCGTGTTCGGGTTCGTACCTTTGACCGCCGGAACATCTACAGGAGAGGGTAGATAATCGTTTACGCAGTCTAACAAAGGTTGTACCCCTTTGTTTTTATACGAAGAACCACAAATCACCGGGAAGAATTTACCGGTTAAGGTACCGCGGCGAATAGCTTTTTTAATTTCGTCTACGGTAAAGTTGGTTTCACCGTTCAGGTAGCGTTCCATCATCGCTTCGTCAAAATCGGCGAGTTTTTCAATCATTTCCGTGCGGTATTTATTTGCGAGATCCACGAGGTCTGCCGGGATATCTACTTCGTTGAAAGTGGCACCGTTATGGTCGCCATCCCAAATAATCCCTTTCATTTTGACGAGGTCGACTACGCCAACAAATTTGTCTTCCGCGCCGATAGGCAGTTGGATCGGGCAAGCGTTACCGCCCAATTTTTCTTTAATGGAGTTGGCAGAGCGGATGAAATCAGCCCCAATGCGGTCCATTTTATTGATGTAAGCGATACGCGGAACGTGGTATTTGTCCGCTTGGCGCCACACGGTTTCGGACTGGGGTTCTACCCCCTGTACGCCGTCAAAGCAGCATACAGCGCCGTCCAACACACGCAAAGAACGTTCCACTTCGGCCGTAAAGTCCACGTGGCCGGGAGTGTCAATAATGTTGAGCTGGCAATCTTTCCATACGCAGTAGATGGCCGCGGAGGTAATGGTAATACCTCTTTCGCGTTCTTGTTCCATCCAGTCGGTTACGGACGCACCATCGTGCGTTTCACCAATTTTATGCACTTTTCCGGTGTAGTACAAAATACGTTCGGAAGTGGTGGTCTTACCCGCATCAATGTGCGCGATAATACCGATGTTGCGGATTTTCTCTAACGGATAGGTTTTAAATTCAGCCATATCTTAATTCCCGCTTACCATTTGAAATGGGCGAAAGCGCGGTTGGCTTCGGCCATTTTATGCACGTCTTCGCGTTTTTTATACGCGGTGCCCTCTTTCTTGGCGCCCAAAATGATTTCTTCGGCCAATTTTTCAGCCATCGGGCGGCCTTTGCGGCTTTGAGCCGCACCGATTAACCAGCGCATCGCCAAAGAGGTGCTGCGCAAGGGTTTTACTTCGGTGGGGACTTGGTAGTTAGCGCCACCTACGCGGCGGGCTTTTACTTCCACGAGCGGGCGGACGTTTTCAATGCATTTGGTAAATACGTCCAAAGCATTTTCTTTCGTTTTTTCCGCAATAATAGCCATGGCATCATCCAAGATGCGTTCGGCGGTGGAAGTTTTACCTTCAAAATTTAATTTGTTAATAAACCGGGCCACGAGCACGGAATTGTATTTATAATCCGGCGCGGGTTGCGGTCTTCTGTCTCTGGGTCTTAAACCTTTTCTTGGCATATTCTATTCAACTCCTAAAATTATTTACCGGCTTTCGGTCTCTTTACACCGTAAAGGGAACGGCCTTGTTTTCTGTTTTCTACGCCCGAAGCGTCTAACGCGCCGCGGATGATGTGATAGCGCACACCCGGCAAGTCTTTCACACGACCACCGCGCACGAGCACGATAGAGTGTTCTTGTAAGTTGTGGCCCACACCCGGAATGTAAGCGGTTACTTCCATCTTGGAAGTTAATTTTACACGGGCGACCTTTCTCAAAGCAGAGTTCGGTTTTTTAGGGGTTGTGGTATAAACACGGGTGCAGACGCCGCGCCGTTGGGGGCAGGACTGCAACGCCGGGGATTTGGTCCGGTTGGACTCTTTTGCCCGTCCGTATTTTACTAATTGATTTACTGTTGGCATTACTTCTCTCCTGTTTCTTTGCGTTTTTCTTCAAATTCGTGGGCAATTTGACGGGCAGAAATACCAGTTCCCGCCGGTATCAAATGGCCTACAATTACGTTTTCTTTCAAGCCGGCTAATTCATCAACTTGGCCGGTAATGGCGGCATCCGTTAAGACCTTCGTAGTCTCTTGGAACGAAGCCGCAGATATAAATGATTCGGAAGCTAAGGAAGCCTTACTGATACCTAAAAGGATCGTCTCGGCTTCGGCCAAACGTTTACCGGCGGCTTTCATCTTAGCGTTTTCACGCAGCCAGCTGGCACGGCTTAAAACCTCTCCTTTCAGGAAGTGGGTATCCCCAGCGTCCAGAATTTTTACGTTCCCTAACATCTGACGGACAATAACCTCGATATGCCGGTCATTGATGGTTACGCCCTGCAAGCGGTACACTTCTTGGATGGCGTTTAACAGGAACTCTTGTGCTTCTTTTTCGCCCTTCACGCGCAGCACGTCGTGTGGGTCGATGGCGCCGTCGGTTAGGGCTTCCCCTACGCCTACGTGATCGCCTTCATATACGACTAAGTGTTTGCCTTGCGGAATGCTATACTGCTTGACCTGGTTGGTCTCTTCGTTCCGCACGACAACTTCAATCAAACCTTTGGGTGATGTTTCTAAGCTGACAATCCCTTCAAATTCCGAAATAATAGCCGGATTTTTAGGTCTGCGCGCTTCAAACAATTCCGCAATACGGGGCAAACCACCGGTGATATCTTTGGTACCGCCGGCTTCGCGCCCGATTTTGGCAAGCACGTCTCCGGGTTCCACTTCTTCACCGTTTTCCACCATTAGGATTGTATCAATCGGCAGCGGGAAGTTAATCTTCTTGCCTTTGCCTTCAATGCTAATGCGCGGGTTCTTTTTGCCCATGCGGCTAGCGGTAATTTTACGTTCAATTACACCCGTAACTTTGTTGCGCTCTTCCTGTAGCGTAATACCTTCCACCACGTCCGTCAAGCGAACCGTGCCGGAAACTTCCGCTAACACCGGGATAGAGTGCGGGTCCCATTCTGCTAAGAGGGAACCTTTTTTAACGGTTTCTTTATCCTTCGTGTAGATAGAGGCACCGTACTGAATCTTGTATTCTTTTATTGTACCATTTCCGGCGGTTACAAAGATAGAACCGTTGCGGGAGATACAAATCTTATTATCATAGCGGTTGGTAATGAGTTTAATATCTTTAAACGTTACTTTACCGTCAATTTCGGCCACCGCCTGACTGCGGGAAAGCACGCGCGAGGCCGTACCACCGATGTGGAACGTACGCAAGGTTAACTGCGTACCCGGTTCCCCAATGGACTGGGCGGCAATAATACCTACCGAGTCGCCGGGGTTGCTCTTGGACGAAGTGGCCAAAGACAAACCGTAGCATTTGGCACATACACCAAACGGAGCTTCACAAGTAAGTACCGAGCGGATACGCACGGACTCTACCCCGTATTTCTTAACTTGTTTGCTTTGTTCCAAGGTGATTAGATCGCCTTCTTTGATGATCGTTTTTTCTTCTTCGGAACCGTCGGCTTTTTTCACTTTAACGACCACATTTTCCAGCGCGGTGCGCCCTAAAATGCGTTCGTCTAACGGTTCTACCATTTCTTCCCCGCTCATCAAAGATTTCACCACAATACCGTTGTGCGTACCGCAATCTTCTTGCGTAACAACTACGTTGTGGGCTACGTCTACCAAGCGGCGGGTTAAGTAACCGGCATCAGCCGTTTTTAACGCGGTATCGGAAAGACCTTTACGTCCCCCGTGCGTAGAAATAAAGTACTCTAACACGGACAACCCTTCGCGGAAGTTGGCGGTAATCGGGTTTTCAATAATTTCGCCCTGACCGCCGGTCAGTTTCTTCTGCGGTTTAGCCATTAGACCGCGCATACCGGCCAGCTGGCGCACCTGTTGGCGCGAACCGCGGGCACCGGAATCTGCCATCAAATAGACGGAGTTAAAGCGTTGGCCGCTGTGTTCTTTGTTGGTGGGGTCAAATTTGGCTTCTTCAAATTTTTTCATTTCTTTGAAGAGCTCATTGGCCACATCATCTGTTACACGCGTCCAGATATCAATAACTTTGTTATAGCGTTCGCCTTCGGTAATGATACCGGCTTCGGCTTGCGCTTGGATTTGTTTAACTTGTTTCTTCGCGTCGTCAATATATTTTTGTTTGACGGACGGAATGGTCATATCGGCAATGGAGATAGACAAGCCGGACAGGGTGGCGTAATGGTACCCCATCTTCATAATCTTATCCAAGAATTGCACGGCTTCATAGCGGCCGTATTTTTTGCTCTTGTAGCATTCATCTACCAAAGCAGCCAATTCTTTTTTACCGATGGTTTTGTTAATGTATTCCCACCCTTTGGGCAAGATTTGGTTGAAAATAATGCGTCCCACGGAAGTATAATCTTTCCATTTGGTAGCATTTTTCTCATCCTTGCCCGTTAAACCCGGTTCAGGAATAGCATTGATACCGCGCACTTTAATTTTAGCGTGGTAAGAAAGCTTGCCGTATTCCAACGCAACCAACGCATCTTCTTTGCTGCCGAATATAGATCCTTCCCCGATATCGCCGTCTTTAATTTTGGTAAGGAAGTTAATACCCAACACCATATCGTGAGACGGAGCGGCAATCGGTTTACCGGAAGCGGGTGATAAAATGTTGTTGGAAGCTAACATCAAGGTGCGGGCTTCCATTTGCGCTTCTAGGGAAAGCGGTACGTGTACAGCCATCTGGTCGCCGTCGAAGTCAGCGTTGAATGCGGCACAAGTGAGCGGGTGCAATTGAATTGCTTTCCCTTCAATAAGTACCGGTTCAAACGCTTGAATACCCAAGCGGTGCAAGGTTGGAGCACGGTTCAACATAACCGGGTGAGATTTGGTTACTTTTTCCAAAATATCCCAAATTTCCGGGCGGACACGTTCCAACATTTTCTTGGCGGATTTCAACGTTACGCCTTCTTTCTTCATGAGTTCACCGATAATAAACGGTTTGAAGAGTTCCAACGCCATGAGTTTAGGTAAACCGCATTGATGAAGTTTCAAATTCGGGCCGACCACGATTACGGAACGACCGGAATAGTCCACACGTTTACCGAGTAAGTTTTGGCGGAAACGACCATGTTTACCTTTAATATTGTCGGATAACGATTTGAGCGGTCTGCCACCGGCGCCGATGAAGAATTTGCCACGGGCACCGTTTTCAATAAGCGCATCTACCGCTTCTTGCAACAAGCGTTTTTCGTTGTAAATCATGACTTCCGGAGCCCGGAGCGATTCAATGTGTTTCAAGCGATTGTTGCGGTTGATAATACGGCGATACAAGTCGTTTAAGTCAGAAGCCGCAAACCGTCCGCCGTCCAAAGCTACTAACGGGCGCAAATCCGGCGGGATGACCGGCAATACGCTTAGAATCATCCATTCCGGGCGGTTGCCGCTTTCTTTGAATTCTTCCATCGTTTTAATGCGGCGAACCAGTTTGGAGCGTTCCACTTCGCTTTGTGTATTTTTGAGTTGTTCATGCAAAGTGGCCAATTCTTTGTCAAAATCAATTCCTTCCAACAAGGTACGGATAGCGGGGGCACCGATATCTACTTTGAGGCGGGAACCGTGTTTCTTGCGGGCTTCGCGCACTTGCACGTCGCTAAGCAAGGTGCCTTTTTTGTAGTCTACGCGACCGGTTACACTGTCTACACAGTCTTCAATCACTACATAAGAAGCGTAGTAAACAACGCGTTCCAGGTCCGTTGTGCGCATATCCAACATAATCCCGATACGAGACGGATTTTTGCGCAAAAACCACACGTGGGCAACCGGTACAGCCAATTCGATATGCCCCATGCGTTCGCGGCGAACTTTGGATTCGGTAATTTCCACACCGCAGCGATCGCACTTAATACCTTTGAATTTTACCCAGCGATATTTACCGCAGGAACATTCATAATCTTTGGTCGGGCCGAAAATGCGCTCACAAAATAAGCCGTCGCGCTCCGGTTTGAGCGTACGATAGTTAATTGTTTCCGGTTTTTTTACTTCCCCGAAAGACCACCCCGTAATTTGTTCCGGGCTGGCAATCCCTAACTTGATTGCATCAAAGTCAAAGAAGTTTAATTCATTTAATTGTTTAACTTTTTTCGTTTGCATGGTATTCAAATCCCCGGCTTATTTAGCGGCCTTGCTATTTTTAGTCTCGGCTTTGGCTTCCGCTTTTTTAGTTTCAGCCGCTGACGGCTCGTCATCGATTTTTTTAAGTAAATCTACACTCAACCCTAAAGCTTGAAGTTCTTTCACTAACACCTTGAAAGATTCCGGCACACCGGGTTGCGCAGGCGCTTCGCCCTTGACGATAGATTCGTACATTTTGGTTCTGCCGGCAAAGTCGTCTGACTTGACCGTCAGGAACTCTTGTAATGTGTACGTAGCACCATACCCTTCCATAGCCCACACTTCCATTTCCCCGAAGCGCTGACCACCGAACTGGGCCTTACCGCCGAGCGGTTGGCGGGTAATCATGCTGTACGGACCGGTAGAGCGGGAGTGTACTTTGTCTTCTACCAAGTGAATCAGTTTCATCATATACATGTAACCGATCGTCACTTTTTCTTCAAAAGGTTCCCCGGTGCGGCCGTCATACAACGTAATACGGCAGTAATCGTCCGGCAAGTACTTGGCAGCATATTCTTCGCGCGCTTTTCCTTTTAAACCTTTATCGTCTAAAATTTTCTCTTTGGCTTTGCGGATCTCGTTTACCACATCGGCTTCGCTCGGACCATCAAACACAGGCGTGGCAGCGTTGTAATGCAAGTAATGCGCTGCCCAACCGAGCATGGTTTCCAAAAGCTGCCCGACGTTCATACGAGAAGGAATACCGAGCGGAGAAAGTACAATGTCTAACGGTGTTCCGTCCGGCAAGAAAGGCATATCTTCTTCCGGTAAAATGCGGGCTACGACGCCTTTGTTTCCGTGACGACCGGACATTTTATCACCTACGTGTAATTTGCGTTTAGAGGCAATATACACTTTGATAGATTTATTAACGGTTACCGCGAGTTCATCCCCTTGTTTAGAGAATTCAATTTCGCGTTCGTAATGTTCTACCGCTTTCTTTTCCATCAATTTATAAAGCGAGGTGATACGGGCCGTTTCTTTCTTGAGATCGGCTTCTTTCTTAATCGTATTCTTGGCGTAATCTAAAGCACGTTTGCGTTGCTCTTTTAGGAGTTCCAACGTAGCGTCTTTTTCCGTTTCCAAAGCGTTTAAACGGGCTTTTTCTTCGGCCTTTGTGAGTTTTTCCTTGCGCACAAATACGCGGGTTCCCACTACTTTGCCGCTGGTACCGGGCGGAACGCGTAATGAAGCATCCACCACATCATCGGCTTTTTTACCGAAGATAACTTTTAATAACCGTTCTTCCGGCGTTAATTGTTGTTCGCCTTTGGGGGTTACTTTACCTACTAAAATATCTCCGGGTTCTACCACGGTAGCAGGTAATACGATACCATCATTATCCAGGTGGGACAAGGCATCCGCACCGATATTCGGAATATCGCGCGTGATTTCTTCCGCCCCGAGCTTGGTGTTGCGGGCATCAATCGTAAATTCGTGCAAGTGGATAGAGGTAAACACATCATCCTTGACAAGACGACTGGACACCAAGATAGCGTCTTCGTAGTTATACCCTTCCCAGCACATAAAACCAACGAGCATGTTACGCCCTAAGGCCAAATAACCGTTGTCCATAGACGGACCATCTGCAATTACTTGGCGGGCTTTTACATTATCTCCGGTTTTGACAATCGGATGTTGGTTGATACAAGTATCGGAGTTGGAACGTTTATATTTAAGTAAGTCGTATACGTCCGTAGATCCGTCCTTAGCTTCTACAATAATTTTGGAAGCGTCGGCAAATTGGACGCGTCCGTCACGTTTGGCTACCATAGAGGTACCCGAATCGCGTGCCACTTCGTGCTCAATACCGGTTCCCACGTACGGAGCTTCCGGCATCAACAACGGGACACCCTGGCGTTGCATGTTACAACCCATTAGGGCACGGTTGGCGTCATCGTGTTCCAAGAACGGAATGAGTGCCGCAGATACGCTGATAACTTGCAACGGAGAAACGTCCATGTAATTAACGTTTTTCGGGTTTACCATGGGGTAATCCGAACGAACCCGGCACGAAACTAAATCCGTATCAATGGATCCGTCTTTCTTAAGGGGCGTATTGGCCTGAGCAACGAATTTATCGTCTTCGGCATCGGCCGTTAAGTTTTCAATTTTATCGGTTACTTTACCATTGACTACTTTGCGGTACGGCGTTTCAATCAACCCGTATTTATTTACTTTGGAATAACAAGCCAAAGAGGTAATCAACCCGATGTTCGGACCTTCCGGCGTCTCAATCGGGCAGACGCGGCCGTAGTGCGTATAGTGCACGTCGCGCACTTCGAAACCGGCACGTTTGCGGTTTAAACCACCGGGACCCAAGGCAGACAAACGGCGTTTGTGTGTCAGTTCGCCCAAGGGGTTAATTTGGTCCATGAATTGGGAAAGTTGAGAAGTACCGAAGAACTTGCGGACAATGGCTTGCACCGGTTGCGCATTGACAAGAGCGCGCGGCGTCAAGGAGGTTAGTTCGCGGTTCATGCGATCGCGCGCGGTCTTGGCCATTTGGCTAAGCCCAATGCGAATTTGGTTCTCTAAGAGTTCCCCGATTCCGCGTACACGGCGGTTGCCCAAGTGGTCAATATCGTCCACTTTAAAAGAGAAATCGCTTCCGTACGCTTTTTGTACATCTTCCCCGGCGTTAAGCGCGAGCAAGTATTTTACGGTAACGATCACATCTTCCGGCGCCAACGTGCGGCGATTGTCGGACGGTTTCTGGAATTTTTTGAATTTAAATTTGCTAATTAAGTCAAACATGTTAGCAAACTTTTTGTTGATTTTATAGCGCCCTACAAAACTTAAATCGTAGCGGCGAATGTTATTAAATACCAAGTTGCTCAGGAAAGATTCCGCTTGTTCTTTTACGACGAAATCTTGCCCTCTCATCTTTTTGTAAATTTCGGCTTGGGCTTCGGCAGCGGTGCGAATGGAATCTTTGCGGTGTTCCAAGGTAGCCAAAATACCCGGGTCATCTTGGCGCGGTTTGCCGGAAATTACTTTAATGGTTTTAACTTTCTTTTCAATTAAGGTTTTGAAAAGCTTGTCATCAATCGGCAAGGCGGCTTTTTCATCTAAGTTCCACAAAACCTCACCGGTGGACGGATCATAGATATCGTCCGCGGCGTAGCGGCCGATAACGGAATCAATGTTTGTCGGTTTGACGGCGATATCTTCGCAAGGATAGAAGGTTTGAATGATTTGGGCATTTGTTTCCAACCCGCAAGCACGCAAGAAAGTAGAAGCAAGTACTTTTTTCTTGCGGTCAATGCGAACCCACAAGGTGTTCATCAAGTCAAACGAAAATTCAATCCAGGCCCCGCGATACGGAATAATGCGCGCTACATAAAGGCGTTTACCGAAGGTGGACTGTTTTTTCTCTTCGTCTTCTTCAAAAATAATACCCGGAGAGCGGTGCATCTGGCTGACAACTACACGTTCTGCGCCGTTGAATACAAAGCAGCCGGCATCGGTCATTAAGGGTAAATCACAAAGGGTAACATCTTGGTCGGATGCTTCTTTCATTTTTCCGTTTTTTTGTTTAACGTATAAGCGCATCCAAGCTTTTAAAGGAGCGGAATAAGTGCTATCGCGCACGGTGGCTTCTGCCGGAGTGGCATAACGGGGAGCTCCCAATTCATATTTTAAAAATTCTAACTTCATGCTCCCGTCGGGGGCTTCAATAGGGAAAACGTCTTCAAAAGCGGCTTGTAAACCTCTTAATTCCCGCTTGGAAGGAGCTACATTGAGTTGCAAAAAGTCTACAAAAGACTGCTTTTGCATATCCAACAAGTCGGGCAAGGGAAGCTTCGTCGTAATTTTGCCGAAATTTGTTTGTTTTTCAATCATTTCTGTTCTTCCTGAATCTGCAACGGGCGTTTGTGTCGCGCGCACCCGCGAAAAACCACCTCGTTGTTATACCCGTTTAAACCTGGGGTACGTAATCCCAATCCCCCGAGGGGGATTGGGATAATAATGCGTCGTGCAACTATTTGAGTTCTACGGTGCCGCCGGCTTCGGTGATTTTCTTTTTGAGTTCTTCAGCTTCAGCTTTGGCAACGTTTTCTTTTACGGCTTTCGGGGCGCCTTCTACCAAGTCTTTGGCTTCTTTCAAGCCCAAGCCGGTGATTTCGCGCACTACTTTAATGACGCCGATTTTCTTGGCAGCATCTACCGCGGTCAACACGACGTTGAATTCATCTTTTTCTTCGGCAGCAGCACCGCCAGCAGCCGGGGCTGCAGCAGCAACGGCTACGGCCGGGGCCGCAGCTTTAACGCCGAATTTTTCTTCAATCGCTTTCACGAGTTCGGAAAGTTCCAAAACGGTGAGTTCAGCAATTGCATTTACTAATTCATCTTTGGTCATTTTAGCCATTTTATTTTTCCTTATTATCACTGAGTAGTGGCCTTCTGCTTAACCGGGTTAAGCCCGTACCTTTACCCCTTGCGGGACTACTACCGCTCTTGGCGGGTTTAGATTTTACCGGGCATCAGTTGGCTAAAGCCAACTGACACCTTGACGCGTTATTTCTGCTTGTCTTCCAAAGCTTTGATAACGTAGGCAAAATCCCGTATCGGAGCTTGCAATACTTGCGCCGATTGGGCAACTGCATTGTACAACGCACCGGCCAATTTGGACAAGTTTTCTTCCTTCGTACCAATGGTAGCGAGTTGTTTAACTTGTGCCTCATTGTACCAGACACCCTCGGAATAGCAAGCGCGCAGCTTCAAAGCCGCATTTTTCTTCTGAAAGTCAACCAGCGCTTTGGCAACAGCAGCAATATCGCCGCCTACCGCAATCGCCGTCGGGCCTTGAAAGAGCTTTGCATCTGCCCCTTCAATTTTGGCCTGGTTGACCGCATGTTCCACAATAGCGTTACGTTCCACGCGGAATTTGGCTCCCGCGGGAGTTAACGCACGGCGTACTTCTTCCATTTCGGTAAACTTCAAGCCTTGATAGGCGGTGAAGAATACGGTACCACCGGTGGTAATTTCAGAAGCTAAGTCTTGCGACTTTTGTTTCTTTTGGTCTTTTGTCAGGTTCATTTTATTGCCTGTTTTTTACACGAAAACCGCTGTTGTCTTCCCGCTTTTAGAGCAGAGAACACGACAGCCACAGATCCCCTTCCTCTCAATCTATCGTCGGAGGGGATCATGGTTCTCGTTTAAATCGGGTTAATACTTCTTTTTTATTTTATCAATAAAAACTGCCAATTGCAAACATTTTTGCAAACGTTCTATCCGCAGTTCTTAAAAATATTATAACAAAATCCGCGCCGGGGCGCAAGAGATTTATTGAAATTTTAAGCGTCTTTTTTCCTGCGACGCACCTATCTTAATTTTATGATAAAATATAATTATGAAAGCCACGAGTGAAATTTTCCAAGTATCTAATACCCCGTTGCCGGGCGATTTTACCGCCAAATTGCCAGACTTTTTTAATAATAGCGGTACGATTATCCACAACGCCCGCAACCAAATTCGCGTTTTTGACGTGAATGGGCATAAAATCAATGTAAAAAAGTTTTGTATCCCTCCCATTGTCAACCGGATTTTGTATTCGCTGGGTTGGCGTACACCCAAGGCATTAACCACCTACCGCAATGCACAAGAAATTTTAAAACGCGGGTTTCACACTCCATCCCCGTATGGCTACCGGATTGAACGTAACGGCGGGCTTATCAATTATTCATATTTTGTAAGCGAACAAGTGGAAAACATGCGCACTTTGCGTGAATGCGGAAACCACCCGGCCCTCATCCAAGCAGTGGCCAAATATACCGCTGAGCTGCACGCTAAAGGGTTATTCCATCGTGATTATACCCCGGGTAATATCCTCTGCCGGGAGGAAAACGGAACATATTACTTTATGTTAGTGGACATTAACCGTTTCCGCTTTTTTGACGGGCCAACACCCCGCAAATTGGTTTTACGCAATTTAATGCAACCGTTCCCGCAGGATGAATTACTAAAAGTTTTTGTACAAGAATATTGTAAATGTACGCCTTTAAAAGGAAACATTGAAAAACAGGTATTACGCCGGAGACACTTCCGTAATTTCTACGACGATACTAAACGCAAATTAAAGAAATTGCCGGGCGTATCGTTATTCTTAGGTAAAAACTTGAAGAAATAAAATATTATTGTTACAATAAAGATGTTATAGGAGGAAAGTAGTTGCGCGGCCACGCGCGAGAAAGATAAATTTTAACTGTTTTTGGAGCCGTATTTAAGGATACGGGTTACAGTAAAAGCTGTACTCTACAAGGCCAAAAACAGCCGATTTAGGCACAAGAGGATAGGCCTTATAACCCTATTTTCTTGTGCCGAGTGTTTGCCGTCCGCAAGGACGGCAGGCCACGGCTGTTATATTGGGTTACCTTGTAGAGGCCCAGTATAACGGCCGTTTTTTATGACTAAAACGGCTCATAAAGAAAATAAAGGAGAAAGTATGAAAAGAATAATGATTACAATAGGTTGTTTACTGCTTATGACTCCGGCTTTATTCGCCGTCAATGGGGGCTTGGGGATTCGTTTGGGTTATGGTCAAAATGATCCCAAATTTGAAAACCAGAATCTAACTACGCATGGAGAAGTCGGCGGGGTGGAGTTATTAGAAGAGTGGGATTTGTCCGATGAAACAAGCAGGATAGGCGCAAAACTGGGTTTTGACATTTATGGTAAAAATAAATATTCCCAATCTGGATTAGAAGCCATTGACAACACGTTCGCAGTTCCGCTCTCTATTTACTATAAACAAAGCAACGAAAAGTGGGGGTGGTTTGCGGGAGGCGGTTTAACATGGCTCTCAACAACCGTGAAAGCGTCCACTAGTTATGGAAGCGAATCCTTCTCTAAATCAAAATTTTTCCCTCATCTCACTGCTGGAACAGAATACTATTTCAATCAATCTATCTCTATCGGACTTGATTTGAAATATAATATCGCTGCTGAAATGACCTTGGAAAAATATGGGTATTCCTACGTTTCTGATCGTTCCGGTTTTAACGCAGCCATTACTGCACGGTATTATTTCCCCATGGACACAGAAAGTTGGATGTAATGCAAAGATAAAAAAGGGTCTCTATAAAGAGACCCTTTTAAAATGAATAAAGGCTTTGATGAGACCGACATCGATCTACTCTCTCAGCGCCGAATTGGGCGCCAATACCATCGACCCTTACGAGCTTAACTGCCGTGTTCGGAATGGGAACGGGTGTGACCTCGTCGGAATTAATATCAGTCTCATCAAAGCCTCTATTGTTAAAAGAACAAATTTGAAAAGGAACCGTTGCTACAACAATTCCTTTCACGTTAGAAACATGCTCGCCGTGTTCTAGACGGGTCATCGCGACCTTCTAACGCCAGATAACTAGAAAAGCGCAAGTGTTTTCACTTACATTCTTTATCTATTGGATTAAAGAATATGGCCAAGCCTCACGACCTATTAGTACAGATTAGCTGAACACATTACTGTGCTTACACACTCTGCCTATCAACCCGGTAGTCTTCCGGGGGTCTTCTGGGTAGTTAATCTACCAGGGAAACCTTATCTTGAGGCGGGTTTCACGCTTATATGCTTTCAGCGTTTATCCCTACCGAACACCGCTAATCAGCTATGCCTGTTTACAGACAACTGATATACAGGAGGTTCGTTCATCCAGGCCCTCTCGTACTATGGACACCTCCTCTCAAGTTTCCTGCGCATACAACAGATAGAGACCGTACTGTCTCACGACGTACTGAAC
>JAFXUJ010000001.1 GCA_017525025.1 Elusimicrobiaceae bacterium
GGCCCGTGTCTCAGTGCCCTTGTGGCCGGTCGCCCTTTCAGGCCGGCTATCCGTCGTAGCCTTGGTAGTCCGTTACACTGCCAACTAGCTGATAGAATATAAGACCATCTCCAAGCGATAAATCTTTGATAACTAAGCGATGCCGCTAGGTTATGTTATGGGGTATTAGCAATCCTTTCGGACTGTTATTCCCCACTCAGAGGTAGGTTTCTTATACATTACTCACCCGTCTGCCACTAAACTTTACACTGTATTGCTACAGCGCAAAGTCCCGTTCGACTTGCATGTGTTATGCACGATGCCAGCGTTAACTCTGAGCCAGGATCAAACTCTCCATTAGAATTAATTACCTTTAAACTGCAAGCAGCTTAAAGGCAACCAATCGCTAACATCGAGCTGTTGACTTTTGACTCTACTTGTTTGAATTAACTTGGTGTCTTATTTTTAAAAGTATAAGACTTAACTTAAATGAGCCTTGAACTGTAAAACATAATGTTTTTCCGGTTCAAATCGCCCATTCGCACATTGCTGTCAAATTTTCACAGAGCGAAAATTCCTCGTTGCTTTTCCTTTATTTCAAAAAAGCAATGGAATTTTTTACAACTTCTCTTGTAGCCATTCTTTTGACTACAAGTATATTAAAGCATATTTTTTAAAGTTTGTCAAGTTTTTTCTTGTTTACTTCAAACGGCTTTGCTTACTGCCTTGGTAATAAATACGAAACATTTAATCTTTTATGTACCGCTTGGTTATTCAAGCCGGTCATGGCCGCTGGGGCCGAAGGGTTAAGACTAAATAATAATGTAAAGAGCAAAACTAACTTGATCGGCTGGGCTCAGTCCATCGGCTGCCTTTTATAATATAAGGAGATGTTTCGCTGCCGAAAAGTTTTCTGTTTGCTTCGTTTACAAATTAAAGAAGTTCAGTTTGTTTTACAAAGATCAATTTAAGACTACTTAACTAGTCTACCAAAAAAAGACAGAAATGTCAAGACCCATTTTTCTTATCTTTTCAAAACTTGAAAAAGGGTTCTTGAAACTTCCGTAGAAACAAATCCGTTTTTGTTTCCTTATGTAAATAGTATAGCGTATTTTACAAAACTTGTCAATACTTTTTTTATCGCCGAAGATTACTGATTTTCGGTCACTACTTTTTAATTATAGCAAAAATTTAGACGTTCATTATATATTCTAAAATTTGCTATCCTTTATATATGGATTTGGAAACGCTTTTAAAAAACACTTCACGCAGTTTATATCTAAGTGCGCGGATATTACCCGACGCCATGCGGCCGGCGTTTTCGGTGGCTTATTTGCTATGCCGCTACGCAGATACTATCGCCGATACATCTTTATTACCGGCACAGCGCCGTTTATATTGGATTAAACGTTTCCCTGCCATCATTGAAAAGCAACCGGCTGAAGAAGTAACTCAACTTGCTCGCGAAATAGAAGGCGGATCCGAAAATCCTTACGAAAAGATTTTAATTCAACACTTACCGGATTGTTTACAAGCCTTTAATCAAATTAAAAAAGAACAACGACCTTTTATTATAGAAGTAGCCCAAGCGGTTTGTACCGGCATGGAAATTGACTTAACATCTTTCCCCGGGGGGGCCCATTTAACCTCCTTTCAAAAACAAACCGATTTGGAACATTATTGCCGCCTTATGGGTGGGAGACCGGGCTTATTTTGGAGCCAACTTATTTATAACACCTCTAACATTCAAGCCCAACAAGATGATTTTTACCGATGGGGACAGTGCATTGGAGATACTTTACAAATTGTAAATATCTTACGTGATTTACCAAAAGATTTACAAATCGGCCGGTGTTACTTCCCGCAAGAAGATTTACAAAAGGCGCACCTTGTGCCAACGGATTTATTAAATCCGCAAAACAGCACGCGGTTTGAACCTATTAAACAAAAATGGATTTTGTGGGGGCTGGCCCGGTTGCAAAACGGTATTTCATATTTTGGCTGCTTACCGAAGAGCAATTTCCGCCAACGGGCAGCCGTCGCTTGGCCAATCTTGTGGGCGGCGGACACCCTTTATAAAATCTATCAAACCCCGGATTTGCTTAATTCCCAAAAACGGGTAAAAATTCCGCGCGCAACTATCTATTTTACTTGGTTGCTCACTCCGTTACTTTGGATAAGCAATCGCTTTTTTGCCTATTGGCTCTCTCGTAAAATACGCCGGTTTAATATTTCTTCAAAATAGGCCTTGAAATTTTACAAAAAACCTGTATATTATAAGTACGAAGTACGCAGGGAAGGCACGGTATTCCTTGGTTGCAGTTGTGCGGATACAGCGTATCAGCCGATTGCGCGAAGACCCGGAAGCGAGGCCCCCGGCGGAAAGAGGAACATAAGTCATATGAACGTGACAATGAGCTAAACCCCCGAAATAATACGCGGGGGTTTATTTTTGTCCTCATTGATAAAATATAAGGAAATTTTAGTGCCCTTTTTCCTTCTTTTTCATTTCTTTCCACACGGCCAGGGCTTCTTCCGCGGAGGCGGCTTTTATATCGCCAAACACGTGCGGATGACGCCGGTGCAATTTATCATAAAGCCCCTGGATAACATCCTCAATAGTAAAAAGTCCCTCTTCCTTGGCAATCTGTGCATGTAAAAGCACCTGCAAGAGCACATCTCCTAATTCTTCCTTCATGTTTTCAGGGTCTTTTTTCTCAATGGCGACAATCAATTCTTCGCTTTCTTCCCGTAGATTTTTAATTAAAGTCTCGTGTGTTTGTTTTTTATCCCATGGGCACCCGTTCGGGCCGCGCAAGACTGCAAAAGTTTCTACTAAATCTTCAAACGTGTTTTTCATTGTACTCTCCGTGGGAAAAATGGTATACATTTATTATATGAAAATAAAAATTTTCCTTTTTACTTTTTTCTTTTTATTCCCGGGCCTTGTTCAAGCACAAGTAACGGTGGTGCGCGTAGAAAAAAATACCGTCTATTTAGATACATCTTCTTTAGAACAGCCCGTTCAAAAAGATGATTCTTTTAAAGTAGTTCTGTCTACGGAAAAATTAATCAATCCCACTACCGGCAAAGAATTGGGGTTGATAAAAAAATATTCCGCAGAAGGAAAAATTACCGAAGTGCAACCTCTTTATTCCGTTGGGCAATTACCAAAAGGGGAAACCGCTACCGTCGGGCAAGAAGCGATAATCGAACAAATCTCCCCTAGAGAAACCAACCCAAAAGAGGCGCCTAAAAAGAAACTTTCCCAACGCAAAATGACCACCTATTCACCGGTCGCACAAGAAATTATTAGCTTGTCTGCGGCGGATGTTATCCAACCCGGAGCTCATAATATTATTACGCTTTCCAAAGACGGCCGCATAACCGTTTGGAAACGAAACGGGGAAACCTTAGACGAAGAAAGCTCATATCAGTTACCCAAAACAAAAACTCCGCTCACGCTTTCGGCCGCACCGGTACGCGGTCAAGAAACCGCTGAAATTTTTGCCACCACCTACGATCCGCACACGAACCGAATCTCCACCCTGGCTTTATCTTACGAAAAAAAACAATGGAACGTATTAGATACGCTCCCTTATTTTGTAAAAGAGTTGGGATGCGCTCCAAACAAAACGGTTTGGATACAAAAACCGTTTGTCATAGATGTCCGCCCCGGAGACGCGCATAATTTAATTTATGAAAACGGACATTTTAAACCCGGCGAACAAACCTTGCCTACCCAACGCAATTGGTTAACCGGTACGGCATATGCTCCGGTAGAAAAAACCGAGGGCGCAAACTTTTTATATACCGCTAAAAACGGCAAGATCAAAATGCGGCTTGCAAATAAGAAAAATGTTGAAAGTAAAAGCCTGTTCGCTTTTTCTCCAAATCGTGTAAAATATAAACAGGAGCTGATAACATTTTATCCTTCGTTACAGATTCTTCAATCCCAAGGAAAAACGGAAGTTGTCGGCGTAGAAAACGTAGCCAAATACGGTTTGCTTTCTTCTACCTTTGGGATGTATCAAAACGGAAAAATCCATTTTCTGCTATTTGAAAAGGGACGTTTAAACGTATCGGACAGCGTCGAATTAGACGGATTTGTGTATGATACCGCTTGTGCAGCCAATGCGGTTTTGACTGCGGAAGTACTACCGGACGGACAAAGTTCCGTCGTAGAAATTTTTAACTAATTAGGAGAAATACCCGTGCAAGCCTCTACTGAAAAAATAAATGTATTAGATAAAGGATTTGTCCGCCTCGTAGATTTTATGGGCGGAGATGACCGCGCCGTACAGTCGGCCCGCGTTTCGTTCGGTGCTGTTTCAAAAGGAGAAGAACAAGATAAACGCCTGATCAAATATTTGATGCAGCACTCCCACCATACTCCTTTTGAACACTGCTATTTTCAATTTCATATTTGTTGCCCGATCTTTGTGGCCCGTCAATGGATGCGCCACCGCTGGGGTTCGTATAACGAAGTCAGTGCCCGCTACACCGAAGTAAAAGATGAATTTTACATTCCTTCCGCTTTCCGCGGACAAGATACCAAAAATAAACAAGGATCCGTGGCAGACTCTTCTTTAGACAACGAGGCCTTGCGTAAGATTTATGAAGAAAGCGTGGAAGCCTCTTATGCCGCTTATCATAAATTATTGGAAGCCGGCGTCGCGCGCGAAATGGCCCGCGGTGTATTGCCGGTATGCCAATATACACAATTTTATTGGAGCGTGAACGCACGCAGTTTATTTAACTTCTTATGCTTGCGTACGGATAAACACGCCCAGCAGGAAATCCGCGTATATGCGGACGAGATCGCAAAAATCGTAGCGGAAAAAATGCCTTGGTCTTGGGAAGCTTTTGAAGCTTTGCAACGGCAATTACCGCTCGGTTCCGAATAACATTAGCAAAGGGGAAATCTATGAGAATACTCGGCATGATTATGGCCGGGGGCAAAGGCGAACGCCTCTATCCGTTGACGAAAGATCGTTCCAAACCTTCTGTACCGTTTGGCGGGAAATACCGTATTGTAGATTTTGTGCTTTCCAATTTCATCAATTCCGGTATTTTTTCTTCCTATGTGTTGGTACAGTATTTATCCCAAAGTTTGATTGAATACTTGCGCACGACATGGCGTTCGGAAGGTATTGTGGCCGATCATTTCTTAACCTGCGTGCCGCCGCAAATGCGCTTGGGTGAAATTTGGTATCGCGGCACGGCAGACGCGGTACGCCAAAACATCAATTTGGTCAAAGATTTTGCGCCCGATTTGGTAGCTATCTTTGGAGCAGACCACATTTACCGTATGGACGTACGGCAAATGATAGATTTCCATTTAAAAAACAAAGCCGATGTAACCGTGGCCGCCAACACTGTGCCAATAGAAGCCGCGCATGCCTTTGGTGTGTTGGGGGTAGATTCGCACGCACGCATTGTACAATTTGACGAAAAACCGGCGCACCCCAAACCGGTGCCCGGTCATCCTAAAATTGCGTATGCTTCTATGGGCAATTATATTTTTAATACAGACGTATTACTCAAAGTATTACAAAAACGCTTTTGTGATGTTCCGTCGTTAGATTTCGGTAAACATATTTTGCCAAAAATTTTGACCGATTACCGCACGTTTGCTTACAATTTTCAAAGCCAAACCTTGCCCGGCGCCAAACCTTATGAAGAACAAGGTTATTGGCGTGACGTAGGAACGATTGAATCGTTTTGGCAAACCAACATGGACTTGCTTGGCCCAAAACCGAAATTGGATTTAAATAACCCCGCCTGGCCAATCAGCACAACGCTCAACCGCGTTCCGGCTACTAAGTTTTTAGGTGGAAGCGTTAAAAATTCGTTGATTGGGGATGGTTGTATTATTTCCCCTAAAGCAAAAGTAAATCATTCGGTTATCAGTGACAGCGTAGTCGTTGGAGAAGGGGCGGAAATTGAAGATTGCGTAATTATGGATAATTGCGAAATCAAAGCAGGTGCTAAACTTAAAAAAGTAATTATGGACCGCTTTAATACCATTTCGCCCAAACAAACCATCGGCCACAATTTAGAAGCCGATTCGCAAAAATACTATATTGACCCGTCAGGGATTGTAGTGATCCCGCGCGGAAAAAGCAAATTCTAATTATGAAACGCCGCACCGGTTTAGGGCGGCGTTTTTATTTATGAACGCACATATCTTTTATCAAACCGATGTCCCCCGTTACCTGCGGCGCACGGGCCTTTTCAAAAGTGCACTTGGCAAAGGCCTTAAAAATTTTGCCCGGCAAAACATAGAAGTAAATGTGATTTTTGTGAGCGAGCGCGAAATTTTACGCGTGAATAAACAATATCTAGGCCATCATTACGTAACGGATGTTATTTCGTTTAATCACGCACGGCCGCCTGTTTTACCGCCCGGAGAACCGTGGGCTTTTGGGGATATTTTTGTATGCTACCAAGTAGCGCGCAAAAACGCTAAAACTTTTCATCACACCGTGTTGCAGGAAATGATGATGTACGTTACGCACGGCGCGCTGCATTTATCCGGTATGGACGACCACCGCCCGCAGGACCGCGCGGAAATGGATAAACAAGCCGAAAAGATTATCGCTTCCGTATTGAAAAAATAATTTAGTTTAGTAATAAAAAGCCCGCTCGTTAGAGCGGGCTTTTTCTTTGCAAAAGAGAATATTATTTGTTGCTTACAAACACCCCGGGGCCCATGGTAGAGCTCATAGAGATGCTTTTTACGTAAACCCCTTTGGAAGTGCTGGGTTTTACACGCAGGATAGTATCCATAATTGCTTTTGCATTTTCAGCCAATTTGGCAGCATCAAAAGATGCTTTGCCGACAATGGCGTGCACGATACCATACGCATCGGCTTTAAATTCAATGCGTCCGGCTTTCAAGGCCTTAATCGTGTTGGCTAAGTCAAAGGTGACCGTGCCGCTTTTCGGGTTCGGCATCATACCGCGAGGACCCAAAATTTTGGCGGCTTTGGCCAAGTCTTTCATGGTGTCCGGCGTAGCGACGAGTACATCAAAGTCAATTTTACCTTTGATAACTTCTTCTACGATATCTTCGGCACCTACGCGATCGGCCCCGGCTTTTTGCGCCTCTTGAGCGTGTTCGCCTTTGGCAATTACCGCGATGCGTTTGGTTTTACCCGTACCATGCGGCAACACAACCGTCGTGCGGACTTGTTGGTCAGCTTTTTTGGTATCAATGCCCAGCTTTACATGAAGTTCCACGGTTTCGTCAAATTTAGCTTTCGCATTGTCTTTAACGATTTTAGCGGCTTCTTCAAAGCTGTATGCTTTGGCTTTATCGTAAGCTTTTACGGCTGCTTCCATTCTTTTTCCCATCGTAAATACTCCTTAGGTTCTAACGGGCTTTCGCCCTCCCTGTAATAAAATTTTATTTTACTACGTCCACACCCATGCTGCGGCAGGTACCTTTTACCATTTCCGCGGCTTGTTTGATGTCCTTGGTGTTCAAATCGGGCAACTTTTGGGCCGCGATTTTTTCACATTGGGCTTGGGTGATCTTGCCGACTTTATCTTTGTGCGGAGCTCCGGAACCTTTTGCCAGTTTGAGTTCCTTGATAATCAGCGTGGCCATGGGCGGCATTTTGGTAATAAAGGTGAAAGAGCGGTCTTCATAAACCGTAATGATGACCGGAATCTTAACCCCTTTTTCCAATTTGGCCGTCTTGGCGTTGAATTGTTTGCAGAACTCCATAATGTTCACACCGTGTTGCCCTAAGGCCGGGCCCACGGGCGGGGCCGGGTTAGCAGCACCGGCAGGAATCTGCAATTTGATATAACCTTTTATTTTTTTCTCTTTTGCCATTTTTTGTTACTCCATTTTTACTGCAATACTGCGGTAAAATCTAATTCTTTTCTACTTGGAGGAAATCCACTTCCACTGGGGTGGCGCGATCAAATACCGTAACCATTACTTTAAGCTTGTTCTTTTGTTCGTTAACTTCTTCTACCACACCCACAAAATGTTTGAACGGTCCTTCGGTGATGCGGACGCTTTCGCCCCGTTCAAATTCCACCATACGTTTGGGTTTACCGGACGGATTATCCGTCAGTTCCACAATCCCCGCGATTTCTTCTTCCGGTAACGGGACGGGGGTGGGATCTCCCAAGAAACCGGTTACCCCGGTGGTTCCTCTAATAAACCAATAGGATTCGCTAGTCATATCCATTTCTACTAGCACATATCCGGGGAAAAATTTCCGTTTGCGCAGAATTTTTTTATTCTGTTTGACTTCCACCACTTCTTCGGTAGGAACTAATACTTTAAAAACGCGGTCGGAAAATCCTTGAATTTCGGCATTCAATTGGATTTTTTCGCGTACTTTGTCCTCGTGCCCCGTTTGGGTATGCACGACATACCATGCTCTTTCAGCCATTAGTTGCCCCCAATTACTTTGCCCAGCAATTCGGTTAAACCATAGTCAATAACGCTAACGTAAATTGCCACCAGCAATACGACTATTGCCACCAAAAAAGTGGATTGGACCACTTCTTGCCGGGAAAGCCAAGTGGATTTTCTCAGCTCAGCTACGGACTCTTTGAGAAAATTGATAGCTTTATTCATACAAATTTATCCTCGGTATAAACCTCTGGCAGGAGCGGAAGGACTCGAACCTTCAGTCCCGGTTTTGGAGACCGGTGGTTTACCAGTTAACCGACGCTCCCACAAAAAATCTTACGAAGCTTTACCTTCTTTGTGAACGGTGCTCTTTCCGCATTTTTTGCAGAATTTGTTCACTTCTAATTTATATTCTTTCTTCTTACCGCGCACTTGATAGTAGTTTCTGCTTTTGCAATTCGTGCAAATCAGCGCGATTGTAATTCTTTCACTTGCCATCGTATAATCCTTAAATTGACGGCGCTTAAAAGCGCCCGGGTAAATGTTAGTTCAAAAAGTTCTCTGTGGGGGCGCCAACAGACGCCCCCACCAAGTGAACTAAACAATTTTTTACTACTCAATAATTTTGGTTACTACACCAGCGCCTACGGTGTGGCCGCCTTCGCGGATAGCGAAGCGCAAACCTTCTTCCATGGCTACCGGGGTAATAAGTTTAACTTCAATTTCCGCATTGTCGCCGGGCATAATCATTTCTTGTTTGAAAGATAATTCACCGGTTACGTCAGTGGTGCGGAGATAGAATTGCGGTTTATAACCCGGAGTTAACGGGGTATGGCGACCGCCTTCTTCTTTTTTCAAGATATATACTTGACCGATGAAATGTTTGTGCGGGTTGACCGATTTCGGCGCAGCCAATACTTGACCGCGTTCTACTTGGTTCTTTTCAATACCGCGCAACAAAATACCTACGTTATCGCCGGCGATACCTTCATCCAAGAGTTTGCGGAACATTTCGATACCGGTGGCTACGGTGTTCATGGTGTCGCGGAAACCGATGATTTCCAAGGCGTCACCCACGTGCACCTTACCGCGTTCAATTCTACCGGTGGCTACCGTACCGCGGCCGGTAATAGAGAATACGTCTTCTACGGCCATCAAGAACGGTTTATCGGTTTCGCGTTTGGGTTCGGGGATCCAGCTATCCAACGCATCCATCAAGCGTTTGATGCAGGGTTCGCCGAGTTCGCTTTGGTCACCTTCAATGGCTTTCAAAGCGGAACCGCGCACGATCGGCGTGTTATCGCGATCAAATTCGTATTTACCCAGCAAATCGCGGATTTCTTCTTCAACGAGGTCTAACAAATCTTTGTCATCAACCAAGTCTACTTTGTTCAAGAAAACAACGAGTTTCGGTACGTTTACCTGTTTGGCCAAAAGCACGTGTTCGCGGGTTTGCGGCATCGGGCCGTCTACAGCAGAAACCACCAAGATAGCACCGTCCATTTGGGCGGCACCGGTGATCATGTTTTTAATGTAGTCAGCGTGGCCGGGACAGTCAATGTGCGCATAGTGGCGTTTGTCGGATTCGTATTCTACGTGAGACACAGCCACGGTTACGATTTTAGAAGCGTCGCGCACGACACCGCCTTTGGCGATATCCGTGTAAGCCATAGCTTTGGCTTTACCTTCTTTGGCTAATACTTTGGTAATAGCGGTGGTAAGCGTCGTCTTACCGTGGTCTACGTGACCAATGGTACCGACGTTTACGTGCGGTTTGCTGCGGGAAAATTTTTCCTTTGCCATTTTGTTTAGTTCTCCTGTATTAATCTTACTTCTTTTATTTAAATCAGCTGGGAGTGGGAATCGAACCCACGACCTTCTCCTTACCATGGAGATGCTCTACCGACTGAGCTACCCCAGCATTTTCGTTCCTATGAAGGGAACAAATCGGTTGTTTCTTTATAATAAGCTGGGAGTGGGAATCGAACCCACGACCTTCTCCTTACCATGGAGATGCTCTACCGACTGAGCTACCCCAGCATTACAAAGACAATTCTTATAAGCGGGCGATGGGAATCGAACCCACGTCACAAGCTTGGAAGGCTAGTGTTCTACCATTGAACCACGCCCGCAAAAATCAACACTTTATTATACCAAAAAAAGACCCGCGGGGAAAGCCGGTCTAACCCGGCGCACCCGATAAAAACGACCTCCTTTATGGAGGTCTTTTAAATATTATAGCATAGTGCACGAAACTTTGGCAAGAAAAACAACGGGTCCCTAGACCGTTTAAGAGATATCCCCTATGTTACCGGGGACAACTCCTGTAAAATAAGACAAAAAAAGAGGGAGGCCTTGCTCTCTTAACGAGGCGTACCCAATCTTAGTCGGGTGTAGGTGGCACTCCCTACTTCCAGTATAACAAAAAATAAGCGAATGTCAAGCCGGAATTTTCCCCCTCTTCAAAAATTTTTGCTATAATAATTAAGAAAAGAATTTTTTAGAAGTATTTGGTGCGGTGGCCAAGTGGTAAGGCGTCAGTCTGCAAAACTGATATTCGTGGGTTCGATTCCCGCCCGCACCTATTTTTACAGGATAGAAACCGCCTAAAGGCGGTTTTTGTTTTAACAAAACACCCCAACAACCCATTTTTCCCGGAAAAAAGATACAATAACCTATATGGCAAAAAGAGATATCGTACAAGTAGAAGTCAAAAAAATTCCGTTGGACATAGAAGCGGAAGATTTGGGCGTTGTGGAATGGACAGATTTAGCCGGACAAGTGGAAGCGTACATGGATCAGTTAGAAGAAATTGATACGCTGAAACGTGCTCTAATAGCCGCGCTTCACTTTGCAGCTAAATCATATACGCAAACCCAAAGCGAGGGCGGCAAGCGCCAGGAAGAAAATTCCCGCGTAAATGACCTGATTTTAAAACTAAAAAGTGCCTTGGAACCGACACAAACTAAACTATGAGTGACGAAGAAAATATCATTCCGCTGGCCGCACGCCAAGCGCCCAAAAAACTGGAAGATTTTGCCGGACAACCGCATCTGCTCGGGCCGGGCAAAATGTTGCGGCGTTTGTTGGAAGCGGACATGATTAAATCAGCCGTTTTCTTTGGTCCGCCCGGGTGCGGTAAAACGGCTACCGCGCGCTATATTGCCTCGCGCACACAGGCCTATACCGTAGAGCTCAATGCTGCCGCTGCCGGAGTGGCCGACATTAAAAAAGTGTTAGCCGAAGCCAAGGATCGCGCCCGTACACCTACATTTGACCAAAAGCGCACGCTTGTTATTTTGGATGAAATTCACCACTTTAATAAAACCCAACAAGATGTTCTATTACCTTCCGTAGAAAAAGGCGAGATTATTTTAATCGGCATCACGACGGAAAACCCATATTTTTATATTAACACGGCTTTACTTTCACGCTTTTCCGTATTTGAATTTAAGGCCCTCGCCGATAAAGATTTACTTAAAATTTTAAACCGCGCCGCCCAAGACGAACACGCTAAAATTGACGAAGACGCTGCCGAATTTTTTATCATCCAAGCCAACGGTGACAGCCGCAAAATGTTAAACGCCGCTGAACTGGCCTTTGTAACAACAACGCCGGGCAAAGACGGAGTGAAACATATTGATTTGGAAATTGCCAAAGAGTGCATCCAGCGCCGCCACTTAAATTACGACAAAAAAGGCGACGAACATTACGATATTATTTCCGCTTTTATTAAATCAATGCGCGGCTCGGACCCAGATGCCACCGCCTATTGGCTTGCCCGCATGCTGGAAAGCGGGGAAGATCCGCGCTTTATTGCGCGCCGCATTTTAATTTGTGCAAGCGAAGACGTCGGGTTGGCCGAACCCGCTGCTATCATGATTGCGCAAGCCGCTTTTTCCGCGGCTGAAGAACTCGGTATGCCGGAAGTGCGCATCCCCTTGGCCCACGCCGCTATTTATGTAGCGTGTTGCCCTAAAAGTAATTCAGCCTATTTGGCCATAGACGGGGCTTTGCAAGAAGTGCGCGAAGGCCGCTACCGCCCGGTGCCGGATCACTTGCGCTCCGGCGGGAAAAACCGCGGCTACAAATACGCGCACGATTTCCCAAATCACTACGTTAAACAACCTTATATGCCTTACCCGAAGAAATTTTTTGAACCGGGAACGTTAGGCAAAGAAGCCGCCCTTATTGAACGGCTTAAAAAAATTAAAGGGGAATAAATGGAACCCGAAGCTCCTTTTTGCGGCCAAGTTTTTACCGTTACAGCTATTACGCTCGCCGTTAAGCAAATGCTGGAAGGCGTGTTTCGCGGGGTATTTGTGGAAGGCGAAGTAAGCAATTTGCGTACTGCCGCCAGCGGACATGTATATTTTGATTTGAAAGACCGGGAGTCTCTCTTGTCCGGCGTGATGTTCAAGTGGGATGCCAAAAAATACGGTGACCAATTGCAAGAGGGAATGCAGGTTCGTGTCGGTGGCGATTTTTCGTGCTATGCCAAACAAGGCCGCTACCAAATCGTTGCCAAAAGCGCAGAGCTCTTAACTAAGGGAAATCTCTTTTTAGAATTTGAAAAACTCAAAAAGAAATTGGAAACAGAAGGGCTCTTCTCCCCGGAGCATAAAAAAGAAATTCCCACTTATCCTCAACGAATCGCTGTAATTACTTCCCCCACCGGGGCAGCTGTGCGCGATATTTTATCCGTTTTAAAACGTCGTAGCCCACATTTGGAAATTTTAATTATTCCTACCCTTGTACAAGGGGATGAAGCCGCCCCGCAAATCGCGCAAGCCTTACAAGATGCCAACCGTTTTACTCCTAAACCGGACGTAATTTTGTTGGGCCGCGGCGGCGGAAGCATAGAAGACTTATGGGCATTTAATGAAGAAATCGTCGCCCGCGCTATCTTTAAAAGTAAAATCCCGGTGATTTCTTGCGTCGGGCATGAAGTAGATTTTACCATCGCCGATTTCGTGGCCGACTTGCGCGCGCCTACACCTTCCGCCGCGGCGGAACTGGTGGTTAAAAATTCACAAAACACGCACGAACATATTGCCGATTTACAAAAACGTTTGCTGCAAGCCGTACATTTATTTTACGAACGCGCCAAACGCCGATATGATTTGGCGGTTAATTCCCCCGTTTTTAAACGTCCGGCGGTTCTCACGCAAAACAAAGAACAACAACTGGACGACTTAACCATGCGTTTAGAACAAACTTTTTCCTTGCGGGAAGCGTATTTCAAGCAACGCTTTGAAATCGCTTCGCAAAAACTTGCTGCCCTCGGCCCGCAAGCTGTTTTAAAACGCGGGTACAGTATCACGCGCAAACAAGATGGTACCGTTATCAGTCGGGTAGCGCAAACGCAAAGCGGGGAAGAGATTTACGTGCAAGTACAAGACGGCATGATTTATACGAAAGTAAAGTGAGGACTTATGGCAACAAAATTTAACTTTGAAAAACAACTTTCGCGCTTGGAAGAAATTGTCGCCAAATTGGAAGAAGAACAAACCGATTTGGACACTTCCGTTAAATTGTTTGAGGAAGGCGTTGTTCTTTCCAAAGAACTGGCGCAAAAATTGGAAACCGTCAAATTCAAAGTGGAAGAATTAAAGAAAAAAGGCGCCGAAATGATAACGCAGCCTTTTGATACCGAACTGGCGGAAAATACCGATGGCGAATAAAAAATTACGCTTGGATATGGCACTTGTGGAGCAAGGTTTTTTTGCTAGCCGCAACCGCGCCCAGGCCTCCATCATGGCCGGCGAAGTATTGGTAAACGGCGAAGTAGACACCCGCGCCGACCGCACCGTTTTACCGGAAGATACCCTTTCGCTCAAAGAAAAATCGTGCCCGTATGTGTCGCGCGGCGGACTTAAATTGGCGGGGGCTCTTAAACATTGGAATATATCCGTAACGGGTAAAGTATGCGTAGATATCGGCGTAGCTACGGGCGGATTTAGCGATTGCATGATTCAGGCAGGCGCTAAAGAAGTGTACGGCGTGGACGTAGGCAAAGGCCAACTGGCTGACGAAATGCGACGGTATCAAAATTTTCATTTCAAGCCGGAAACAAACGCACGCTACATGACCGCCGATTTATTTGAAACCGCGCCGGAATTTGCGGCGGTAGATGTATCATTTATTTCTCTTACGATGATTATGGAACCGCTTTTTAAAGTGATGGCCCCACAAAGTGAAATTGTTTTTTTGATTAAACCGCAATTTGAATTATCCCCCAAACAAGTGCCGCACGGTATTGTTAAGACCGACGAAAATCGCCAGTTGGCCATCAAACGTGTGCAAGATTTTTTTGAGAGTATAAAAGAGAAATACGGCGGCGAGTCGGGCGAAGTAATTGAGAGCCCGATAAAGGGTACCCATGGCAATACCGAATTTTTGTGGCACGTAAAAATAAATAAACCCGCCTAAAAGCGGGTTTATTGTAAAAAGGCTTTCTCTATTGTAGCGCCAGTTAGTATTTGTTAAAAGAGCATTCAAATTGGCTATATCTATTGTTTTTATCAACATAAATATCGTCCTCCTCTAACCAGCGAATAGTTGCAGGGTCTGCCGGGACCCTTCTTCCACAAAGGTACACTCCATTTTTGTCTCGTAAAACGGTCATTTCATTCATCCCAACATAAGGCCCAACTTTTTTTGAAGGCGGATTTTCCATCCTTGCCAAAAGACGCTTCGTAGCTGACGGATAAGAAGGCCCAAGCACTTTTAGCGTTGGAATATCCACTTTAATTTGCCGATATCTATCGTTTTCATCCCAAAGAAAAATGCCATTTTTATCATACACAATTTCTTCTTGATCCCAAAGGAGAATGCCATTTTTATCATACACAATTTCATTGTCTCTTGTTGTAAAAGTGTTAGCATCTGCTATCATCGGGATAGTTCCATTAAAAACGGAGTTTTTATCTTTTCCTAAATAATTTTTTACAATAACAAACGAAGCAGGATCTGCTGACTTGATCTTATCGGCCCCGAAAAAAACATGTCTTTTGTCTTTGGCATGGTAAGGCCCCAATACTTCCAGATTCTGACCAAATTTGACCCACTTCCATCCTCCAAAACCTAAAAAGGTTCCTCTTTCCACCCTATAATAAATAGCTCCCCAACCTCTGCAGTAGTTTTGGGATAAAGAGGAAATGTGGGGATAAATCCCCAACTCGCAAAGAACAGGAGCACTTGCATTTCCAAGAAGCATGAGCCCCCCAACTAAGACAACTATTATTCCTATAATTGTTAACAAAATCTTTTTCATTTTAATTAAACCTGTCCATGGCTTTTTCTATACCGTGTGATAAATACGTTTCCAACGCGCTCACGGCACGTGTTAAAGTACGGGCCAATATATCTTCTTCTTCGCGGGAAAATTTGCCCAGTACAAAATTGACTAAGTCCATTTTTTCCGGCTTGGGGCCAATGCCTAAACGTAAGCGCGGAATGTCTTGCGTGCCTAACTGCTCAATCACGCTTTTCATCCCTTTTTGTCCGCCCGAAGAACCGCTTTTGCGAAGGCGTAACTGCCCCACAGGCAGGGCGGCTTCATCAAAGCAAATCACGCAGTTTTGCGGCGTTATTTTATAAAATCGGGCCAGGCTGCTAACAGCCCGACCCGATTCATTCATATACGTAAGCGGTTTTAGCAAAAATACATCTGCTCCGCCCACTGAAACTTTGGCATATTCTCCCAGTTTCTGCCAGGGTTTCCATTCGGCTCCCCATTTATTTGCGGCTGCGTCCAATATCCTAAATCCAACATTGTGGCGCGTGCGCGCATATTCGGTGCCGGGGTTCCCAAGGCCCACCAGGAGAATAGCCATAGATTATTTCTTGGCGTCCTTGGCGGCGGCGTCTTTATTGTCTTTAGCCAAGTTGCCTTCTTCGTCCTTCTTCCCTTTGGTTGAAGAACTTTCCGGTTGAGCGGCGGCGGCATCAGCAGCAGCCGGGGCCGGAGCCGGGGTATCATCTTTCGGGATAGCCAAGTGCACAACCGGCGCTTGGGCGTCCGTAATGAGTTCCACACCTTGCGGCAATTTAATGTCTCCCGCCAAGATACCTTTGTTGATGGTCATGGGCGTGATATCCAGCACAATTTCATGCGGAATAGCGCTAACGAGCGCGCGTACTTCAATTTCACGCAAGATGTGCTCAATGATAGCGCCATATTGGGCCACATCGGCCGGGGTGCCTTCCAATTTAAGCGGAACGACCACGTCCATTTTATCTTTCATGCTGACGCGTTGAAAGTCGGCGTGGATCGGCTTATCGGTTACCGCATGGAATTGCACTTCTTTCACGAGCGCCAACTCTTGGGTGCCGTTCAAGTTCATTTCCACCAGGGTATTTTTACCGGCTTTCATGATTTTTTCCAAATCTTTTGCAGCTACGGTAATGCTAACAGGTTCTTTATGACCGCCATACACCACGGCCGGGACTTTCTTTTCCGCACGAATCTGGGAAAGGGCCCCTTTCACACCGATCCCTTCGCGGGAAACGGCTTGTATTGATACTTTTTCCATTTGTTTCCTCCAAATAATCCTTTAAAAATTAGTTAAACATATCGCTAATGGAACGGCCGTCATGATTGCGTTTGATAGCGTCGGCCAGTAAGTACGAAACCGACAACACATCCACTTTCGGTCCCAAATCCCGCATGGGAAGCGAATCGGAAATGATTAGCTTTTTAATGCTGGATTGGTTAATGCGTTCCATCGCGTTGCGCGATAACAACCCGTGCGTACACACCGCATAGATTTCGCGCGCGCCGCGTTCTTTGATTTTTTGGGCAACGGTCGTCAACGTACCGGCCGTATCCACAATATCGTCAAAAATAATCGCTACTTTATCTTGCACGTCCCCGATAACGTTATATACAACCGCTTCGTTGGCTTTGGGGCGGCGTTTATCAATGATAACCAGCCCCGCATCCATCCGGGCCGCAAATTTACGGGCGCGTTCCACCCCGCCCACATCCGGGGAAATAACCACAATATCTTTATGGTTAAAATCTTTAAAATAATCTAAAAATACTTTGCGCGCACGCAAGTGATCTACCGGGATATCAAAGAACCCCTGAATCTGTCCGGCGTGCAAATCTACCGTCATGATGCGGTCGGCTCCCGCCTCGGCAATTAAATTGCTGGCGAGCTTGGCCGTAATCGGCACACGGGGAGAGGCCTTGCGATCCGCACGGGCGTACCCGAAATACGGAATAACGGCTGTAATTTTACCCGCGCTGGCGCGCTTAAACGCGTCAATCATAATTAAAAGTTCCATCAAATTTTCATTGACGGGCGGGCAAGTGGGTTGAATAATATAGCAATCATGTGCGCGGACGCTTTCCAAAATCTGCACATCAATTTCACCATCGGCAAACCGCTCCACGCGCAATTTGCCCATGTCCATATTTAAGTGTTCGCAAATTTTCTGCGCCAAAGCAATGTTGGCATTGCCGGAGAAAATCCGCAAATCACCGTTTACACTTTTAGTCATTTTTTGACACCTTTTTTTTCTAGCACAACCTGGCGCGCCCGGGCAATACCCAGAGATTCAGCTGCCACCTCTTTTGTAATGGTAGACCCTGCACCGATTTTTGCGTATTCATGCACCGTTACAGGTGCAACAAAATTGACATTTGACCCTACAAACACATGATCTTCAATGATCGTTTGGTGTTTGTTTTTCCCATCATAATTACAGGTAATGGTTCCGGCACCCACATTCACCCCGGCACCCATTTGCGTATCGCCAATATAACTTAAATGGTTCACTTTGGAGCCTTCCCCAATAACAGATTTTTTAATCTCGCTGAAATTGCCGACTTTGGCTCCTTTTTTCAGTACGGATAGCGGCCGCAAATGGGCATACGGCCCTAACTGGCAATTTTCTTCTACGGTAGATTCCTCTATGTATGTGCCCATCTTTAAAGTTACATTGTCCCCAATGACGGAATCTTTAATATAAACGCCGCTTTCTAACGTGCAATTGCGGCCGATACGGGTGTTACCCAGCAGATAACACCCCGGATAAATAACGGTATCTTCTCCCACTTGCACGCAAGCGTCTGCATAAACATCTTTGGGGCTAATTAAACTGACGCCTTCTTCCATTAAACGATTCCGTTGTTCGTTACGCAAGATTTGTTCAACCTCTGCTAACTGGACGCGGCTGTTAATACCCAACGCCTCCATATAATTAGAACCAGTATAAACAAGCACCTGCTGATTCATCTGTTTAATTAAATAAAGGGTGTCCGTGAGATAATATTCTTTTTTGGGGCCTTGCGGAGTAAGCTGTGAGAGTGCGGTTTGTAACATTTTAGAATTAAACACATACATTCCGCTGTTAATCTCGGTTATTTGTTTGGTTTCGGCGTCGGCATCGCTTTCTTCTACAATGCGTTCAAAAGTGCCATTTTGCCCGCGGATAATACGGCCATATCCGTATGGGTCAGGTACTTTTACTCCCATTACAGCGGCCCCCGCCTGAGTGCTTTTAAACAAATTTATCATCTCTTGCAAGGTTTCGGCACGCAGAAGCGGGGTATCCCCGTTAATGATAAGAACTGTCTCAAATTTTTGCAAAAGCGGTAAGGCCGCTTTAACTGCCGAACCCGAACCGCTTAAATCGGTCTGCTCCGCAAACACGATTGGCGAAGAAATACCCCAAGAAGAGAGCCCCGCCTTAACGGTATCCATAACGGTTTGGGCACCATGCCCTACCACCATGCCAATGGCGGCCGGATTTAACGCTTGGGCGGCTTTTAAAATATAGGAAACGATCGGGAATCCGCAAACCGTATGAAGCGGTTTGGGAAGGGAAGATTTCATCCGCGTGCCTTTACCGGCCGCGAGAATCAACACGCACAGATTGTTTTTGGCTACCATTTTGTTTAACTCTTGCCTAAAAAAATCTAACTTGTCTAAAACAAATTATATGAATATTATAGCAAAAACCGAGTTGTTAGCCAAATTTTGCCGTTTGCACCGTGTATCAAACGATTAGTTTGGCAAAGCATAGCGGGCCCTCGCTACGCGTAACCTCAACGCGGACCAATCCGTGTACGGAGGTTTCCTCTTCCAATATAACCGGCTGGAAATTAGAGGTAATCCCCTGCAAATGCCCGTTTTTGTGCTCTTCTATGAAAACGGTTTGTTCCGTTCCTACCAAAGAGGCCGCAAAAGAAATCCGCAACTCTTTATCCAACGCGCGTAAAACTTCGGCCCGGCGCTTGATTTCAGCGGGAGGCAGTTGCGGCAAAGCCGCCGCTTTTGTCCCGGGCCGCGCCGAATAACTAAACACGTGAAGCCCGGCCAGTTTTATTTGGCGGATGAATTGTACCGTTTGTTCAAAATCGTCTTCGGTTTCCGTGGGGAACCCCGCAATTACATCTGCAAAAATACCCATTTGCGGGGCGGACGCGCGCAACTCGTCCACTTTAGCCCGGTACGCTGCCGTGTCGTAATGGCGGTTCATGGCCTTTAAGACGCTATCGCACCCGGCTTGCAACGGCAAATGAAAATAATTACAAAACCGTGCCGGGTATTTTTTTAAGGCGGCAATAACGCCTGCTGTTACAGTTTGCAATTCAATAGATGAAAACCGGATACGAAACTCCCCTGGAAGTTGCGCTATTTTTTCACATAAAACAGCTAAATCAGCTCCGGTTTGCGGGCATTTATAATTACCGATGTTGATACCCGTAAGTACAATTTCGGCAAACCCGTTGTGTACTAGATTTTGAATTTCCGCCAGCACATCTTCCTGCGGCTTAGAGCGCTTATCAGGGCGGGCGAACGGCACTATACAATACGAGCAAAAACAATCACACCCGTCCTGTATTTTAATAAATGCGCGGCTATGCCCTTCATGCCCGGAAACTGCCCAGCAAACGTCTTCCTCGTTAAACAGTACGCGGCCCAAATCATACTTGCCCACGACCTGCGCCTGTGGAAAAGTGCTTTGTATATGCGCGGCGTGGGCCGCCGCGTAACAACCGGTCAATATGAGCCGCGCGTGCGGATTGCGGCGTAAAATTTGACGAACGAGTTTTTCTACATCTTTATCGGCTTGATGGGTAACCGTGCAGGTATTGAGCAAGCAGATATCAGCCGTTTCAAAATTTACGGCGGGAGTAAATCCATGTCGCAAAAAATCTTCCAACAGGGCTTGGCTTTCTACTTGGTTAACCCGGCAGCCGAAGGTTTTGAGAAAAAAGGTGGTCATAAAAGTTTTGCTACCGCCGTTATACACGCTGTTTCGGCACGCAAAATATTAACACCCAACGTAACCGCGGGGATATGATGGGCAGCCGCCAAAGAAATTTCTTCTTCTGTCCAGCCGCCGGCCGGCCCGATAAATAGACGCACATGCTCGGGGTGTCCTATTTGTTCAAGTCCCCACACAAGCGTATGGGTTTGCTCGGCTTCGTAAGCAATTAGAGAAGGAATTTTTTTATCCGTCACGACCTTTTCAAACGGAGCAGGCGGTAAAATCTGCGGCAAAAAAGGGGTGTTGCATTGTTTGCAGGCGCCCAGCATAATTTGTTTCCAACGCTCTTGTTTGTCTTCCCATTTTTTAAGAATATCATACTCGCTACGCGCGGAAGAAATCGGCTGGAAGAAAGAAACCCCCAGTTGGGTGCATTTATCTAAAACGTCTTCCAACCCGGTACGGGAATTGGGCACAAAGCAAAGCGTAATTTCAAGTGGCACGCGGCGAACTTGGCAAGGGCGCAAAAGCGTACCGCGCACGAAATTCTTTTGGATTTTATCAATGCGTCCTTCGTACTGACGGCCCGTCCCGTCAAACACGCGAATCTCATCTCCCTCTTTGTGGCGAGCGACAGTGGCAGCGTGATGGGCCTCCTCATCCAAGAGAAAAAATTCTTTTTCTTTAATATCCGCAAAATACTGGGGCATAGAAATATTGTACTTTTTATAAATAACAAAAGGGGAACTTATTCGTTCCCCTTTTGATTGTGTCATCCCCGAACTGTTATTTATCCACTACTTCGGCTTCTACCACGTCATCCTTGGCATTGCCGGTGTTAGCCTGCGCTTGTCCGGCACTCGGTTGGGCCCCGGCTTGTGCGCCTTGCTGCGCTTGTTGCTTGGCTTGGGCGTCTTTATACATCGCTTCACCCAATTTTTGGCCGGCTTGCAAAGCGGCGTCTGTAGCAGATTTAATCTTGGCAGCATCATCCGTTTTCAACGCGTCACGCAAGTCATTAAGGGCTTGGTCAATCTTACCGCGTTCGTCTTGGCTGACTTTATCGCCGTATTCTTTAAGCGCCTTTTCCGTTTGGTACAGAACGCTGTCGCCTTGGTTTTTGGCTTCAATAACTTCTTTGTGTTTTTTGTCTTCTTCGGCGAATTTTTCGGCGTCTTTGACAAATTTCTCCACTTCGCTGTCGCTTAATTTGTTAGGCGAGCTGATGGTAATGTGTTGCTCTTTGTTGGTGCCTAAATCTTTGGCGGAAACGTTTAAGATACCGTTGGCGTCAATATCAAAAGTTACTTCAATTTGCGGCACACCGCGCGGAGCGGGCGGAATCCCGTCCAGGTCAAATTTACCAAGCGGCACGTTGTCTTTGGCCATGGGGCGTTCCCCTTGCAAGACGTTAATGGTTACTGCGGGTTGATTATCGGACGCAGTAGAGAATACTTGCGTTTTGCGCACCGGGATGGTGGTGTTGCGTTCAATGAGGCGTGTGCATACACCGCCCAAGGTTTCCAACCCGAGGGACAACGGTGTAACGTCCAACAAGAGTACGTCTTTTACTTCGCCTGTTAAAATACCGGCTTGTACAGAAGCGCCAATGGCAACGCATTCCATCGGGTCAATGCCGCGTTCAATTTTTTTGCCAACGAGGTCTTCCACGTATTTTTGGACAATCGGCATACGGGTAGGACCGCCGACCAAGATAATGCGGTCAATTTGGCTGGCAGACAAATTCGCATCGCTTAACGCCTGATTAACCGATTTGCCGCAACGTTTAACGATGTCATCCACCAAGCTCTCCAATTTAGCGCGAGAAAGCTTTAATTCCAAGTGTTTCGGGCCGTCCGATCCGGCAGAAATAAACGGCAAATTGATATCCGTTTCCATGGTGGTGGAAAGTTCAATCTTGGCTTTTTCGGCTGCGTCTTTCAAACGTTGGGCCGCTTGTTTATCTTTGGACAAATCAATCCCGGTTTGTTTGCGGAATTCATCCACCATCCAATTGATGACGGCATTATCCATATCCGTACCGCCCAGTTGGGTATCGCCGGACGTAGCGAGCACATCAAAAGTACCTTCTTTACCCATTTCCATGATGGTTACATCCAGGGTTCCGCCGCCGAGGTCAAAGACCAAGATTTTTTGTTCTTTACCCGCTTTATCAATACCAAAAGCAAGCGCGGCAGCCGTCGGTTCGTTAACTAAGCGCACAACTTCCAAGCCCGCAATGCGGCCGGCATCTTTGGTTGCTTGCCGTTGGTTATCGTTAAAATAAGCAGGCACCGTGATAACGGCTTTTTCTACTTTTTCACCTAAAAACGCTTCTGCATCTTTTTTTACTTTTTGGAGCACAAATGCAGAGAGTTGTTGTGGGGTAAATTCCTGCCCACGCAAATTATATTTATAATTTTCTCCCATTTTGCGTTTGAAGGCGGTTACCGTGCCCTCCGGGTTGGCAATGGCCTGCCGGCGGGCCGGCTCCCCTACTAAACGTTGCCCGTCTTTTGTAAAAGCTACATAAGACGGAAACGCTTTCCCGCCGATAGAGCTCCCTTCGGCGGAAGGAATAATCGTCCCTCTGCCGCCTTCCATAACGGCCGCTGCCGTGTTAGAAGTTCCTAAATCAATACCAATAATCTTAGCCATAATAACATCTCCTTTAAAATGAATTTACTGCTACCCCGCAGTTTATTGTTCACTATGCTGGCCGACCATTACCCGCGCCGGGCGCAGGACTTTTCCGTCCAACATAAAGCCCATCTGCACTTCCTGTAAAACGAGTCCGTCTTGTTTCTCGTCCGCCGGGATCATCGCTACCACTTCCTGCGTAGCCGGATCGTACGGTTTATTGAGCACATCCATGCGTACAATCCCTTCCGAGCGGAATGCCTTTTCCATCTCCCCCAAAATCATTTGGATACCGCTTACGATATTTTTCAGTTCGGCCTTGTTTTCTTTAGCAAGTTGCTCGGCCTGTTTAAGCAAAATTTCGTAAGAAGGCAATAATTTTTCGGCCAGTTCTTTTTTGCCATAGGACAAAAACGCGGCCTTTTCCCGTTCCGTACGTTTGCGGAAATTTTCAAAATCCGCACTGATCCGTACAAATTGTTCGTAATAATCGGGCTTGGTTTCTTCGGTGCTTTGCGCTTGCGAAAGCTCTTCGTTTACGTCGGCTTCGGTTTGTGTTTCCAAGTCCTGCTCCGGCGCACAAGGCGCGGCGGTTTTGCTATGTTGATGATGTTTACTCATAATCCTCACCGTCTTCGGCAGGGGGCAAGGCCGTCCAGTTTTGCAAGGTGCTTTCCAGTAAACTCCCGATAAAGTTTACCAAGGACATTACCCGCGTATATTCCATGTGTTTCGGCCCGATGATGCCTAACATCCCTACCGTTTTATCCCCCACTCGGCATGCGGTAGAAACGATACTTAAATTTTTAAGTTCTTTCAGTTCGTTTTCACTGCCGATGCTTACATTTAGTTTTTGGTTGGATTTCTCCATCCCCGTCATTTTTTCACTTAGCAGCGTGGAGAAGCGTTCACGCTCCTCTACTACACGCATCATTTGTTTCAAATCTTCAAAATCATCCTCGGACGTGTTTTCTAACAGTTGCCCAAAACCTTCCACGTACAGTTCGTTATCCGCTTGCGGACGTTCCATATCCTTTAACACTTGGGTGGCCAAATCGGCCATGCCGGCAATTTCGCGGTGCCCGGAGTGGACATGCTGCCATAAAATCTTACGTGCTTGGGCTAACGTGTGCCCGGTGATTTCTTCGTTAATAAAACGGCTCAAAATGCGCAACCGGGAAGGATTGATTATGTATCCGGTACGCACCGGCCAGTGCCGCACAGAACCCGACTCCGTAACAAGCACCGCCAGTACCGCTCCGGGAGCCAGCGGAATAAAATCAAGCCGCTGAACGCGTTGTTCCTGTACATTGGAAGTATATACAAATCCAGCCGCCCCGGAAAGCATAGCCAAAAGACGTGAAGTTTGCGCAAGCATATTGTCCACTTCGTTTACACGTGAGTCATAGGCTTCTTCTATGCGTTCACGTTCTTTGGCGGCCATTTTTTGTACATTGGCCAAGTAATCTACGTAATAGCGGTATGCTTTATCCGTAGGGATACGCCCACCGGAAGTATGAGGTTGGTATAAAAAGCCTTCTTCTTCCAGTTCGGCCATGATATTGCGGATAGTAGCGCTGGACACGTCCGGCAGCGCCTCGGACGCAATCATCTGCGAGCCGACCGGGCGGCGGGTTTCCACATATTGTTGGACCACCCACCTTAAAATTTTTTCTTTGCGCGCTTTGGCGACTTCCGGTTTTAATATCCGCATAGTAATACCTGTTTTTACACCGTCTGTTTTTTAGCACTCTAATAAACCATCTGCTAAAATTATATGCAATTATTTTATTTTTGTCAACCCCCTTTTTTGAGTGCTAATTATAAATTTACTTTTTGTACCGACAAAAAGTATCAAAAACCTCGCCGACTATCCCATTACGGCCCGCACAAAACAGGACCTTTTTCAAACTCGCTTCGCTCAAACATGAAAAAGATCTTGTCTGTTTTGTGCGGGCCTTCATCGGCGGGACATGTCGGCCTTGAATAGCAAAACGCTGGGCCAGTTTCATAAGCGTCCGAGGGGTTGCATAAACAACAAAAAACCCCGGCAGAAACCGGGGTGGTGTTGTATATAATTGTTAAAAATTTTTAACAACAAACACATTCATCGTCCTCCGTTATGTTTAATGCTTTTGCCACGTTAAAATCTGGATAATTGGATGCACAACCTGCTCTCCCATCTTCGCTAGAAGTGGTAAAATGTCCGTTCGCCAAGCCGAAGATACCGCCCGCGCTTTGATGGCTCCCGCTAAAGAGGCCGCCAAACGCACCAAATCGGCCGAAGTTGTCAGTTTTGAGAACGACCTGCAAGAGTTTTTGGGCACCAAAGTAGAAGTGAAAATACGACCGGAATATGAAGAAAGGGACGCTTGTTATCCACTACCATTCATTGGATGAATTGGATAACCATTGCCAGCCGGTTGAAAAAACAAGATATTGTAAAAACAGTTCTAAAAGAAAAATCCTCGGGTTACGCCCGGGGGTTTGTTATTTAATCAAAATAATATTCACGCAAATTTCCACCGGTGTTATCGCTACCAGTCTGTTTATTGGTGATGATTTTACAAACATCATTGGCTCGTTGATTATTCATTGGTTTGGCCCAACACCGGGGTTTACGTGCCGCAGGGTTATTCCAAAATTTAAAATATCCGGCATATCCATCTCCTACCTTGGCATAACAGACGCCATACCCGGTATTGTGTGTGTAACAGTAACCCCACGAATAAGTATATGTGTAAGAGTCAGCGTTGTTGGTTATCGCGTTGGGGGTGGGCAATTCTATATCTAAATCTTCAAATTTCTGCGTGTAGGTACCGTTTTCTAGGTGGTATACCTCTTCTCCCTTGATCAAGTTGTTCATTAAAATCATGGCTTGCGTGTAACGAGATTTGTCTACCGCTTTTTGGTATTGCGGAAGTGCAATACTGGCTAAAATACCGATAATTAATACCACTACCAAAAGTTCTATTAAGGTAAAACCTTTTTTAATGCTCTTTTTATTTTTCATACGTATCTCCCTACACGTCTTAAAATAAAAGTAGTATATCAAAAAAAAAACAATACAACAAGGATGTACTTTTTGGCATTACCCAAAAAGTACCAAAAAGGCTAGCTTAACAAAAAGGGAGCCCTTAATCGGCTCCCCTTTTATGTAAGATATTTTATCTACTTAATCATCACAAACGGCATTTGTCCGCCGGCCATGTAAGTAGGCATACGGCCGTCCCATTTTTCAATGGCGCGCAGTTGCGCTTCCACTTGGCGCAGTTTAATTAAGTTATCGGAAACTACTTCGCGTTGCAAACGCAAGGATTTGGCTTCTGCTTCCGCTTGCAAGATTTTTTGTTCCGCTTCTTTTTTAACTTTTTCTACCAAATTGGTTGCGCGTTTGGCCTCTTGTTCGGCAATTTGTTTTTCTTCTACCGCTTTTAAAAATTGGGGTGAGAAATCAAAATCCGTAATGGCAATATCGGAAACAATAACTTCTTTCTCTGCCATTTTCTTTTTCAAAATTTCATCCAGTTCTTTCGTTACCTGCATGCGGTTGGAAATCAAACTGTCGGCCGAGTATTTGGCAATCACGGCTTTGGACCATTCTTCCACCATGGGTTTAAGTACCGTATCCGTATATTCCGGGCCCAGGTTGCGGTAAATGGATTCTACCGTGTTAGGCAAAATGCGGTGGTTGACGGCCAGGGCCAAATTAACTTGCTGCAAATCTTTAGAAAAAGCTTCCGTGCGGAAAGCATCTTTTTTAATACGCACAGAAAATTTTTCTACTTCGTCCACAAATGGGATTTTCCAATGGATCCCTTCTCCGTACGCGCCAATTAATTCACCGAAACGCAATTTAACAGCTACGTTTCCCGCCGACACCGTAAAATATGAGCTTAAAGCCGTCACTACACAAATTAACATCAAAAAAGGAATAAACCATATTCCTATGCTAATGCTTCCAGGGGTTATATTACGCATAATTTCTCCTCATTTTATCCATGTTTACGACGTTTCACTTTCATACGAGCAATTGATTTTTTAAGCTCTAATTCCGCCAGTTCAAAATCAATATCCGCATCTTTGCGCGAAAGCGCGTCTTTGGCTTTTTTGATTTTTTGGCTTTCGGCCTCTTCATCAATTTCCTCAGCCAAGTCCGCTCCTTCCGCAAAAACATTTACTACATTATCCACAACTTCTACAAATCCACCGATAACCGCAAATTCTCCTTCCTGCCCGTCTTTTTTATAACGCAGCGAACCCTCTTTTAACTGTACCAGTACCGGTATATGGCCCGGCAAAACGCCCATTTCCCCCTCAAACGCAGGGAAAACAACCATGTCCACTTCCAGGTCTTTAAGCAGTTGTTTTTGAGGCGTAACCAGGTTAAGAATTAGCTTTTTATCCATGTTATTCTTTATCTTTTACTTTTTCGTAATTGTTAAGCACGTCTTCTATTCCGCCGCACATATAAAAGCAAGATTCGGGGATGTGGTCGTACTCGCCTTCTACAATGCCTTTAAAAGCTTTGATCGTGTCGGCCAATTTTACATATTTGCCGGGGTGGCCGGTAAATTGCTCCGCCACCGAGAACGGCTGTGATAAGAACTTTTGGATACGGCGAGCACGACCGACGGTCTTTTTGTCCGCGTCGGAAAGTTCGTCCATACCCAAGATAGCAATGATATCTTGCAAATCTTTGTATTTCTGCAAAATTTTGCGTACACTTTGGGAAACGTTGTAATGCTCTTCCCCTAAAATGCGCGGATCCAAAATGCGCGAAGTAGATTCCAAAGGATCTACCGCCGGATAAATACCCAAGCTGGCAATTTGGCGCGATAAAACAGACGTAGAGTCCAAGTGTGTAAACGTGGCCGCAACTCCCGGATCCGTTAAATCATCGGCGGGCACATATACGGCCTGAATGGACGTAATGGCCCCTTTTTTAGTAGAAGTGATACGCTCCTGCAAGGCGCCGATTTCCGTATTAAGCGTAGGCTGGTAACCCACCGCCGAAGGCATACGGCCTAATAGAGCTGACACTTCGGAATTGGCCAATACAAAGCGGAAAATGTTATCCAAGAACAAAAGAACATCTTGTCCTTTCACATCGCGGAAATATTCCGCCTGCGTAAGGGCGGTTAAGGCTACTTTGGCACGGGCCCCGGGCGGTTCATTCATCTGGCCGTAAACGAGAACCGTTTTATCCAACACCGTGCTCCCGTCCGAAAGTTTAGACTCGCTCATTTCCAACATCAAATCGTTTCCTTCGCGGCTACGCTCCCCGACTCCTCCAAACACGGAACTTCCGTGGTGTTCGCGCGCCACGTTGTTGATGAGTTCCATGATAAGCACGGTTTTACCTACACCCGCACCGCCAAAAAGACCTACTTTACCCCCTTTCATATACGGAGCAATAAGGTCAATCACTTTAATACCTGTTTCAAAAATTTCCGGGGTCGGGTTTTGATCCGTAAGCGACGGGGCTTGCCGGTGAATGGGCAATTGCATTTTGGCCTTAATATCGCCTTTATGGTCTTGCGGTTTACCCAACACATTTAACAAACGGCCTAAACAGGCTTCCCCTACCGGCACTTGTAAAGAAGCGCCGGTATCGGTAGCTACCGCGCCACGTTGCAAACCGTCCGTACTTTCTAACGCCACGCAACGTACGATGCCATCCCCCATTTGTTGGGCAACTTCAGCCACAATTTTGTGATTTCCTTCCATTTCAATTTCTATGGCATTTTCAATGGCAGGTAGGTGCTCCGGTGAAAATTGAATATCTACCGCAGCTCCGATTACTTGAATTACTTTTCCCGTTTTCATAATTCCCCGTTAATTATTTAGAGCTTCCGCTCCGTTTACAATATCTAAAATTTCGTTCGTAATGCCGGCTTGGCGCACTTTGTTTAACTTAAGCTCGAGCGCCGTAACAATTTCCCCCGCGTTCTTACTGGCAGCGTCCATCGCATTGGTGGTAGCGGCCAAATTAGCCGCTTGCGACTCCAGTAAAACACGGTATAAATTTGCTTTAATTAAGCGCGGCACCAAAAGTTTAAAAATCTCTAATAGCCCCGGCTCAAATTCAAATTCGTGCGTATCTTTTACTACGTCAGCCGCGGGAACAAAAGGCAACAGCGTGCGTTGCACCAAATTTTGGCTGGCAAGCGATTTAAAATCATTATAAATAAGTGTTACCGAGCTCAATTTTTCTTCCAAAAAGCTTTTCATAAGCGCATTGCCCAATAAATCCGCGTGCGCATAGGATACTTTTGGGAAAATCCCCACGCTCTCGTATGCCAAATGCAGGTTGGGCACCCTCAGCCGCGCCAAAAAATCGCGCCCTTTTTTACCCACGGCAAAGACTGTAATTTGTTTGTCTTTGTTTTCTTTGATAAAGCGCATAACGGCACGCAAAATAACGGCATTAAACGAACCGGCCAAGCCTTTATCCCCCGTAATGACCAAAAGGCCGATTTTAGAAGGATCGGCACTGCGATTAACAAAAAACCGCCGCGCCCAACTCTCCGGGGCGTCTTCCGGTTGGGGCAAAGCTAATACTTCTTGCGTAAAATCTTGGACCATCTCCAACATTTTAGTAGCAAACGGACGCGCGGCAACCATGGCCTCTTGCGCACGACGTATGCGAGCGTTTGAAATCATTTTCATCGTTTGCATAATTTGCTGCGTAGATTTAATGGCTTTGATGTTTTGCCGTATGTCCCGGAGCGATTCCATAGTATCCCTTTATTTGTTGCGCCCTTCCAAAATTGCTACGTAATCGGCAATACCTTGTTCCAAGGTATAGTCCGGCGTGTAACCAAGTTTTTCTTTGGACTTGGTAATATCCGCCTGCGTTTTTACTTGGAAGAACGGATATGGATTATCAATATATTCCGGTTCCAAATTCGTGCCAAGTTCTTTATTAAGACACGCAATAATAGCATTATAATCACGCGGGATACCCGTAGCGGCATTGTAAACGCCGGTTTCTTTGCCGTTGGTAAGCGCACACAAATTGATTTTGACAATATCTTTTACGTATACAAAGTCGCGTTGTTGTTCTCCGTTTTTAAATACGCGCGGCCGTTTTCCTTCCTTCATTTGGTTGTAAAGTTGATAAACCATACTGGCCATTTTTCCTTTGTGATACTCCCCGGGGCCGTATACGTTAAAATAGCGCAAGCCAATGATGGTCATATCGTTGTTGTCTTCCGCAAATTGCCGGGCAACATTGTCCATGATCACTTTGGAAAAACCATATACGTTTTCCGGGTGGGTGGGCTGTGTTTCCACGTTAGGCACGGGGCCGTTACCGTAAGTAGCGGCGGAAGAAGCATAAATCACTTTTTTAATATCGTTTTCCGCGGCAAAATCAAGCAGATTCTTAAACGCTTCTACGTTTTGTTCCATCATGGCTTTTTGATCCATCACCGTAGTATCGGTAATAGCGGCCTCGTGAAAAATAGCATCAAAATACATATCATGCGGAACGCGTTCCCACAAATCACAAGTAATAACATCGCCTTTAAATCCAATCAGGTTTTTAAAATGACCGTTCTTAGAAAAATCATCCAGCACGGCCACTTCGTGCCCTTGGGCTTCCAACGTTTTGGCGATATTGCTACCGACAAATCCAGCCCCACCCGTGACTAAATATTTTTTCTTTGATTTTGCGTCCATTTTATTCTCCTATTTGCCGGCTTTAAAAACCGTTTTAAAAGTATCTAACAGATTGATGATTTGTTTTTCTGTTTCATCACTCAACTCATTAGCGGTATTGAGCGTTTGTAAAACAGAAGCTTTTTCCGCGCGCACATAGGCCAACAACTGTTTTTCATACGTAAGCACTTGCGGCACTTCTATCTCATCTAAATATCCATGCGTCCCCGCATACAACACAAGAACCTCTTCCCCAACTGTCAACGGAGAATACTGGTTCTGCTTGAGCAATTCCGTCATGCGCTGACCGCGGGCAATTTGGCGTTGGGACTCTTTGTCCAGTTCGGAACCGAATTGGGCAAAACCGGCCAGTTCCTGATACTGCGATAAATCTATGCGAAGCGTACCGGCAACTTTGCGCATGCTTTTGCGTTGGGCACTTCCCCCCACACGCGAAACCGATAAACCAACGTTTACGGCCGGTTTAATACCGCTTAAAAAGAGGTTGCTTTCCAAATAAATCTGTCCGTCCGTAATGGAAATAACATTCGTCGGGATATAAGCGGAAACGTCGTTAGCTTGCGTTTCAATAATGGGAAGAGCCGTTAAAGAGCCGCCGCCGTTCTCTTTGGAAAGTTTACATGCCCGTTCCAACAAGCGCGAATGCAAATAAAACACGTCTCCCGGGTAGGCTTCACGCCCCGGCGGACGGCGCAGTAAAAGAGACATTTGACGATAAGCTTGTGCATGTTTAGACAAATCATCATACACGATTAGCACGTCTTTTCCTTTCCACATAAAATATTCGCCGATTGCACATCCGGCATATGGGGCAATATAGAGCAACGAAGCCGGATCGGCAGCTGTGGCGGAAACCACCACCGTATAGTCCATGGCGCCAAAATCAGTTAACGTTTTAACAACTTGCGCAACGGTACTCTGTTTTTGTCCTACAGCTACATAAATACAAATACAACGTTCTTCTTGCGGAATATTTTTTTGATTGATAATAGCATCAATGGCTAAAGCTGTTTTCCCGGTTTGGCGGTCGCCGATAATCAGCTCACGCTGCCCTTTACCGATCGGTACCATGGAGTCAATGGCTTTGATCCCCGTTTGCAAAGGTTGTTTAACCGGTTGGCGGTCAATAATACCCGGAGCCACGATGTCCAGTTTCATGTTTTTATCGGGGGAGATAGGGCCTTTTCCATCCAACGGTTGCCCTAGCGGGCTTACCACGCGGCCAATGATTTTTTCTCCTACGGGAATACTGATAACTTCTCCCGTACGTTTAACAGTATCCCCTTCGCGCACTTGTTGGTCAGAGCCCATGAGCACGCAACCGACGTTATCATATTCCAAATTCATGGCCATGCCCTTTACGCCGTTTCCAAAATCTACCAACTCCGACGCTTTTACATGGTTTAAACCGTGCACGCGGGCAATGCCGTCCCCTACCTGGATGACGGTGCCTACTTCGTTTATATCGGCAGCAGTATTAAAATGTTCAATTTTATTTTTAATAATATTTGTTATTTCTTCCGGTCTAAGCGCCATAAATTCCCCATCACTTCATCAATTCTTCTTGCAAGCGGGCCAACTCCCCGCTGATACTACCATCTATCAATTCTCCGTTACACCAAATTTTTAATCCGCCCAAAAGCGTTTTATCCGTTTGAAAAGAAGCTTTTATTTCTTTGCCGTAGCGAGACGCCAACGCATGAATCGCATGCGTTTGTTGGACCTGGGTAAGCGGTTGGGCTGAAACAATTTGGGCCCGCATAATCCCTTGCCGATTGTCCAATAATTCCTGTACTTGCCGGACAATTTCCGGTAAGAGCGCATAACGCTTGGCATCTAAAAGAACTTCCACAAAAGAACTTACCTGCGGCCAAGACTTTAATAACTCCCGCGCAACTTGTTTTTTTTCATTTAATGCTACGCACGGATTGATCAGCCACGCATCCAAACGGGCCAAAGATTTCTGGCCGGCCACCAGGTCTTTTTCCCGGAGGGAAGCCTGCTCGTTCGTGCGGCTCAAACTATCATACGCAGCCGCATAACGTTTGGCGGCAAGTCTTTGAGAACTATTCATAGTTACTTCTTTTTCACTTCTTCCAACACGCGGTCTACAACCGCTTGGGCACTATTTTGGCTAATGTTTTGCGCAATCATTTTTTCCGTCGCTATCATAGCAGTACGGACAATTTCCGCGCGAACCTCGGCCAAGGCCTGGTTTTTTTCTGCTTCTATCTGCAAACGGGCTTGCTCTACCAACCGGGCAGATTGCTCTTTAGCCTGCGCCAAAAGTTGGTCGCGTTGGGTTTCTCCCGTTTTAACGGCTTGCGCCATTTTTTGCGCGGCCTCTTCGGCAATGCGGTTTAATTTCTCGTCTAGTTCCGCTTTGAGCTGCTCGGCACTTACGCGGGCCTCGTGCGCTTGTTTTTTATCATCAGCAACTTGCTGCTCCCGTTTTTCAAGTGCACCAATAATCCCTTTCCATGCGAACTTTTTGAGCAAATAAACCAATAGCAAAAAGTTACAAATGGTAAGAATCGTTACCCCAACATCGGGCTTAAATAAAGCTTCCATATTTATCCCTTGTATTATTTAACGAACAATGCCAACATACAAACCGCTAGACCAATTACAGAAGCCCCTTCTAACAAGACCGCAATTAAAATCATCGCGCCGCGCAACTCTGAACTAGCTTCCGGCTGACGAGCAATACCTTCTAGAGCGGCATTACCGATTTTGCCTAAACCAAAGGCCGCACCAATTACCACAAGTCCGGCGCCTAACCCGGCGGCAAGATATTTCAATGCTACAAGTTCCATATATTTTCTCCTTTTGGGCTAACGCCCTATAAAATCAAATCAATGCGTATGAATTACAGCACCGGCAAAAATAGCCGTCAAAAGTGTAAATACATACGCCTGCAAAACCGCTACTAATAATTCCAAACAAGTTACAAATAATTCTACTGCCATCGCGGGGATCACGGCACCTACCCCAGCTAAAAAGTTGGTTTCGCCCAAAATAAATATCAAAAATAATAAGCACAAAAGCGCAATATGCCCTGAAAGCATATTGGCAAATAGACGAATAGCCAACACGCTGACTTTAATAATCGTACTGAGCACCTCTAATGGAAAAACAAGCGGCACGAGCCACCAAGGCGTCCCCGACGGAACAAAGCCTTTGATAAAACCCCAAAGGCCGTGAAACTTTAATCCGCTATATAAAATTAATCCGCCCGAGCACAACGCCAACGCAATGGTAACAGAGATATTAGATGTGGCGGTTTTCATTTGCGGAATCATCCCGGCTAAATTAGCAAATAAAATAAACAAGAAAAGGGTACAAAAATACGGAAGAAATCCGTGGCCTTCTTCTCCCATATTGGGCAAAACAAGACCATCGCGAATGAAAGTAACGTATTCTTCTAACAAGGTAGTAAGCAGACGCCCGCCGCGGCTCACGTGAGGACGCGCCGCCCACGCCAAAAATCCCAATAAAACCAAGCTGACCGCACACAAGGTAACCGTATGCGTAGTAATCGGCAACGACATCCCCCCCAGGGTAATGCCCCAGTTATGATCCAACATGTGATGTGCCAATGTTTCTGTAACGTCCATCTTATTTCTTTCCCAATTGGTCTTTGCGTTCAGCCTCTTTCGCGCCGCGGATAATTATATACATCCCTAACGTAAAACCGACCGCAACGCCAAACAGAAATAGCCACGGGGTTGTTCCCCATTTTTTATCCAAATAAAGCCCAGCTCCGGCACCTAAAATTTCCGCTACGGCAAACTCTAAACCCAGCGTTGTAATAACCAAATGATCTTGCTTAGAAAAAGGGCCCATTTTTCTCGTGTCCTCTCTAAATTTTCCGGGGACAAAATCTCTTTTATTATTATACAAAAAACACTTCTCTTTGTAAGCAAAAAACCCCGCCTTAAAAGCGGGGTTTTTAGGGAGCAATTTTTAATTATAAGTGAAACGTAAATATTTTGCTTTCGTACGGGCGCAAATCAAGAGGTAATCCCTGCGCCTGTAAACGTTCCGTTAAGGTTATTTTACTACCGGAAAACTCTTCCGTCATTTCCGGACCGCGAACGCCTTTTAAAGGCAACCGCCCTTGTGCCGGAACGTGGCTGTAATTGATTACAATGAGCTTACCGGTACTCATCTGCTTCCACTGCCAAGCCAAGATGTTGCGGTTGGAGCCGTCTTCTCCCGGTAAAACCTCACACAAGCTCCACTGTCCGCCGTGAAAGGCCGGATCGGAAGTGATACGCAATAATTGTTTATAATACGATAGGACTTCTTCGTCCCGGGTGAACCAATCCTGCACGTATTGTAACGGCATCCGCGCCGGACGGCCTAACAGCTGGAACAAATGAAATAACCGAGCCCCCGGCAACGTGGCGATAATGGTACTGGCTGCCAATGATTTTTCCCGCCCGAAGGCCTTTAAAGATTCTTCTTCATCGTGGTTAGAGGTAAACCGTAACGAACGCATTTGGTATAAATGCTCCGCCCGCAAATGGCCTTTAATATCTTCCGGGCTGGAGAAACGCAAGCGGTCGTATAAGACTTTATCATACGTATAATCAAAACCCAACTCTTGCACTTCCCATTCCAAGCCCCAATAAACTTCGGCAATAAACGCAAACTCCGGATAATCGTTACGAATGGCAACCAAAGCCTGGCGCCAAAATTCTTCTTTCGGAAGTTCCCCGCCGATAAATTCCCACCAGGTATCCCGGTGGACTTTGTTGAGCGATAACATGGCCATATCGCAACGAACCCCGTCACACATTTGGGCTACGCGACGCAGATTATTAAGCATAAACTCGCGTGTTTTAGGGTTAAAATAGTTCAATTGGGCCGTATCCGTCCACGGCGCAAAGTAAGGATCGCGTCCGTGTGCTACGTATACGCCGGTAGGAGTTTTGAAAAACCAATCTTTGTGGTTGGCAGGCTCTTGCGTGCCCGTGTTAATGAATAAATCCGGTTCTGCGGTAACAACCGGGGCATCAATAGCCATGTGGTTTCCTACAAAATCCAATAAGAGGTGAATTCCGCGTTTTTGAAGCCGTTTGCGAAAATCGGCCAACGCATCATTTCCCCCCAACGAATCATCTACCGTATAATCGTAAACGGCATACGGAGAAGCGGTAATATCTTCTTTCTTAAAATCGGGTTTAATCAGGTGAACTTGGTTTTGAATTTCTACCGAGTTTTGCGCGATCGTTTTGGCTGCCGGGCTTTCTTTCCACACGCCCATTAACCAAACAGCGTCAAAGCCCATCCCTTGCGCCAGGTCCAAAAAAGTATCGGGAACATCGCGCAGTGTAAACGGCCGACCGTGCTTCGCTTCCAAACGTTTAAGCCAAGCACGGGTGTTGATCTCCAAGACATGTGGGTTGGTCCGCATAGTTTTCCCTTTTCTTTTTTTATAGCACTTTCGGTATAGTTTTGCAAACTTTTTTTCTAGTGATAAGACCAAGGTTTTCGTTTCCATACCTGTTCTCCCGGACAAATGCTTGCCCCCGGCTTTACCCGGGGGCAAACTGTAAACTATTTTTCGTCTGTGGCGGCTTCTTCTTCGTCCTTTACAACCGGAGCGATACGAGCAATTTTGTCGCCGGGTTCCATTTTCGCTAATGTAACACCCTGGGCATTGCGGCCGACGGAGCGGATATCCGCACAACGCACACGAATAGTCATGCCTTTTTCGGTAACGATCATTAAGTCTTTAGACTCATCCACGAGTTTTATACCTACTACCGAACCATTCCGGGCACTGGTTTTAATCGTGATGACACCCATGCCGCCGCGGTTTTGGCGTTTGTATTCGCTAAACTCCGTGCGTTTACCAAAGCCGTTTTCACAAACGGACAATACGTCGGGCTGCGGAGCGTCTACCGGCGCATGTTCCATCCCGACTACTACGTCGTCAGCGCCTAGGTTGATAGCACGCACCCCTTTGGCCGGGCGGCCCATCGCGCGTACCTGATTTTCATCAAAGCGGATAGATTTTCCGTTCTTGGTAGCTACGATAATATCGGACTTACCATGCGTGGTTTGTACCCCTACCAACACGTCCCCTTCTTCCAAGCCGATCGCAATAATCCCCGTGCGGCGGATATTGGCAAATTCGCTCAGTTCCACACGCTTAATGCTACCTAAACGCGTGCACATGGTAAGATAGGTGTTCTCACAATGTTTGGGGTCAAAATCCTCAATGGCTACGGCCGAGGTAACTTTTTCTTCGCCGGTAATCTGCAACAAGTTCACAAGCGCTTTACCTTTGGCCATGCGGTTGCCTTCGGGGATTTCAAACGCGCGCAAAGCAAATACGCGGCCGCGGCTGGTAAACATCAAGATCGTGGCATGAGATGAAGTAATGAAGAGGTGTTCCATAAAATCTTCTTCTTTCGTCTTGCTGCCGATAATTCCTTTGCCACCGCGGTTTTGGCTCTTGTACGTAGAGAGCGGAATACGCTTAGCATACCCATCGTTAGATATAGTAATGACGACTTCTTCTTTTTCAATTAAGTCTTCCATGGAAAAATCCGTCATGTCCGGACCGATTTGGGTGCGGCGCGGATCGCCGTACGTTTTCTTTAAATCGGTCAGTTCCGCTACGATGATATCCAAAATCTTTTGGGGGCTCGCCAAAATACCTTGTAATTCTTCAATGAGTTTTAATAAATCTTTACGCTCATTCTCAATTGCCAAGGCGGACAGTTGCGTCAGTTGGTGTAAACGCATATCCAAAATGGCTTGGGCTTGTACTTCGGTCAACGTGAAGCGTTGCATTAAAGTAAGCTTGGCTTCCGTCGGATCTTTTGCTTTGCGGATAATGGCTACCACTTCGTCCATGTTGGCAATAGCAATAAGCAAGCCGTTCAAAATATGTTCGCGTTTTTGCGCTTTATTTAAATCAAATTTCGTCCGGTTGGTAATAACTTCTTTGCGGTGCTTAACGTACGCTTTCATCACTTCTTTGAGCGGAAGGACACGCGGGCGACCGTCTACGATCGCCAACATATTAACCGGGAAAGATGTTTGCAATTGCGTATGTTTAAACAAATGATTCAGCACTACTTGGGCATTACCGTCACGTTTAACTTCAATTACCAGGCGCATGCCGCGGCGGTCCGACTCGTCGCGGATGTCGGAAATATCCGTTACTTTTTTATCGCGCACGAGTGCTACAATGCTTTCAATCAAAGAGGTCTTGTTTACTTGATACGGAATAGCCGTTACAATAATCGCTTCCCGTCCGTTTTTGCGTTCTTCAATTTCCGTAGTAGCTTGTACCTTTACGCTTCCGTGACCGGTTTCAAAATATTCGTAGATACCTTTGGTACCGCGAATCATGGCTCCTGTCGGGAAATCGGGCCCCTTGATGATTTTCATCATATCTTTGACGGAAATATCCGGGTTTTTGATGTATTCAATAATACCGTCGCACACTTCTCCTAAGTTATGGGTAGGAATATTCGTGGCCATACCTACGGCAATACCGGAGGAACCGTTTACCAGGAGCGCCGGTAATTTGGCCGGCAAAACGGAGGGTTCCATTAAAGAACCGTCGTAATTGGGAATCATTTTGACGGTATCTTTATCCAAATCGCCGAGCATTTCTTCGGAAATTTTGTGCAAACGGCACTCCGTGTAACGCATGGCAGCGGCGGAGTCTCCGTCAATAGAGCCGAAGTTTCCTTGACCGTCAATTAAAGGTTTACGAAGTGAAAAATCTTGCACCATACGCACAAGCGTATCGTACACAGCACTATCTCCATGCGGGTGGTACTTACCGAGCACGTCCCCTACCACACGGGCGGATTTTTTGTAAGCTTTGTTGTATTTAAGCCCCATTTCGTTCATGGAATAGAGCACCCGGCGGTGTACCGGTTTCAAGCCGTCACGCACGTCCGGCAGCGCACGCCCGACGATAACGCTCATAGCATAATCAATGTAATACGAACGCATTTCGTTCGCGATATCACGTTGTTGAATATTACCGAACAAATCCACATTTACTTGTTGGGTTGCCGGCTGATTGGTATTTTCTTCACTCATGTTCTAAAAATCTCCTGTTACGGATAAATCGTTGCAGGCCGCGGATAAAACCGCGGACCTGTGGGTTAAATGTCCAAGTTTTTCACTTCCAAGGCGTGGGATTGAATAAAGTCACGCCGCGGTTCTACGCGGTCTCCCATTAACATGGTAAACGCTTGTTCCGTATCGGCCGCGTCGTTGATTTTAACTTGGATGAGTTTGCGTTTGGCCGGGTCCATGGTGGTTTCCCACAATTGTTCGGGGTTCATTTCCCCTAACCCTTTATAGCGCTGGATAGCTGCCCCTGCCGAAGCCGCTTCTTTCACGGCGCGTAGGAGTTCCGCTAAACTATACACCAGCACGTCCGTTTTGCCATTGTTTACCTTAAAAAGCGGATTAACGCGATCTTTCTCACTTTCAATAACCGGGTATTGCGTAAACTTGAAATTATACGCTTCCAGTTTCTTTTCATCGGCTAAGAGTTTGCCAAATTCAAATAAACTTTGATGTTCCGGCGCAAGGGTTTCATCGGCAATGGTTGTAACATCCACACCGTCTGCCGTGAGTTCTTCGCGTTTTTCCTGGATATATTGGTTGGCATAATCACGGTATTCTTGTTCCGTATAGAAATACCGGAAACCGCCGCTTTGTAACGGGATACGATACAGCGGTACACGTCCTTCCGCTAAGAACGCCATGAAATCAGCTAGCGTAATATTTTTAACTTCCAGTTTAGCAAGGACATCTTCTACATCGCGCAAAATCTTTAATAAATCGCGCAAGGAGGCTCCTTTAAGTTCCTCGTTTTTGGTTACATCTGTTACGGTTACGGAAGCCAGCCCCTCTTTCATAAGCCATTGCTGCATTTGTTCTTCCGTTTGCAAATATTGTTCTACTTTTCCTTTTTTCACTTTATAAAGAGGTGGCTGCGCTAGGTATACGTGCCCGGCTTCAATAAGCGGTTTTAACTGGCGATAAAAGAACGTCAGCAACAAGGTAGAAATATGCTGTCCATCCACGTCAGCATCAGCCATTAAAATAATCTTGTGGTAGCGTAGTTTGGAAATATCAAACCCGCCTTCCCCTTCACCTACGCCGGTACCAACCGCAGAAATTAAATCACGTACCGTATCGCTGGATAAAATTTTGACCAAAGGGGCTTTTTCCACGTTTAAGATTTTACCGCGTAAGGGCAAAATTGCTTGGAAAACACGGTCGCGCCCTTGTTTAGCCGATCCGCCGGCGGAGACCCCTTCTACCAGGAATAATTCGCATTTGGCACTGTCGCGTTCTTGGCAATCGGCCAATTTACCCGGCAAGCTGCCTCCTTCCAACGCACCTTTGCGGCGGGTTAGGTCGCGCGCTTTGCGGGCCGCTTCACGTGCAACTGCCGCGTTGACGCATTTTTCACAAATAGCACGGGCTGTTTTCGGGTTTTCTTCAAAGAAGGTAGACAATGTGTCTCCAACGACGGAACGAACAATTCCTTCCACTTCGGAGTTACCGAGCTTGGTTTTCGTCTGTCCTTCAAACTGTGGGTGCGGAATTTTAACGGATAAAACAGCCGTTAAACCTTCTTTAATATCATCGCCGCCCACGGAAATATCTTTGTGTTTGGAGATGTTGTTATTTTTTATATATTCGTTAATGATACGCGTGAGAGAGCTGCGGAAACCGCTTAAATGCGTACCCCCCTCTACCGTGTGAATATTATTCACGAATGAAAAAACGTTTTCGGAATAGCTTTCGTTATATTGAATAGCAAACGAAATATAATTATCGCCCACCTCTTTGGTTAAGTAGATAGGTTCCGGGTTGAGGACGGTTTTGTTTGTGTTTAAAAATTTAACAAACTGGGCAATCCCCCCTTCATAAAAGAACGTAACGGTTTGATTATCGTCTTTGCGCTCGTCAGTATAAATGATTTTTACACCGGCATTTAAGAAGGCAATTTCACGTAAACGATTACCGATTACTTCGTTTGAAAAAGATAATTCACCGAAAATTTCTTTATCGGCATGGAAAGTAACTTTGGTACCGTGTTCTTTAGTATCGCCGATAATCTGTACTTTATCTTCCGGCTTGCCGCGGTGATAGCGTTGGAAATGGATATGTCCGTCGCGGCGAACTTCTACTTCCATGGTTTCGGAAAGCGCGTTTACGCACGATACACCTACTCCGTGTAAACCGCCGGATACTTTATAAGCTCCGCTATCAAATTTACCACCGGCGTGTAAAACGGTCATGACAACTTCTAAGGCAGATTTTGTGCGTAATTTGGCATCTTTCGCGTTTTTCATTAAATCTACCGGGATACCGCGTCCATCGTCTTGAATAGAACACGTCATATCATCTTTAATCGTAACCGTAATCGTCGTAGCACCACCGGCCAAAATTTCGTCCACAGAGTTATCTACCACTTCATAAACCAAGTGGTGCAAACCCGGTAAACCCGTCGAGCCAATATACATGGCCGGACGTTTACGAACAGCTTCCAACCCCTCTAAAACGGTAATTTTGGAAGAATCATAATCCTTCTCTCTTGCTTCTTCAGTCATGCACAACTCCTTGAATGTAAATACTAAATCTATAGAATTTCTATTTTGTTAATCCACGGCTTGGCAAAATGTTTATTTAATTCCGTAATAAGTCCTTGTCGGCGAGCTATTAACTCATTCTTAGCGACTGCAACCTTCACTTTTACGTATATCGTGTTATTTTGCACGGCGTGAAGTACCCAAAATTTTTCTTTATTACCAACTAACTGCGTCCACACGTGTTCTAAAATCATTAAACGGCCGAGCCGGCTATTTAATTTATTAAAGCGGCTTTCCAATTCAGAACTGGGATGCCAGATTTTACGCGGAGACTCACCAAACTTCATTACGCTCTCACAGGCATAATTACATACTTAAACGTAGTGTCCCCTACCGGTTCCACTAATACCGGTTGAGATGCATTTACAAATGAGAAAGAAACTTTATCCGATCCTATATTTTTAAGTACATCAATGATGTATTGCGGATTAAAAGCAGCATCAAAAGTTTCCCCGCCATATTCAATAGGAAGTTCGTCCGTAAATTCCATATTTTGAGAATTAGAAGAAACTGTTAATGTATTTTTACCTAATTTATATTTCACCACACTTCCAAACTCACCCGAACAAAGTGCAGAACGACGGGTAGAAGCCAGTAATTCCTTAGAAAATACTTCAAAGTTAATATTTTTCTTAGTGGGAATAACTTGGTTATAGTTTGGAAAATTTCCCTCAATTAAGCGAGAAATAAAAGTAGTTTCCTTCATCACAAAACTAACTTGGTTAGAAGAAACATTTACTTTAATTTGTTCATCTTTTGTGGGTTTAGTTAGACTAATAAAACGGCACACTTCATTTAAAATTTTAGTAGGAATAATAATCTTAAATTCTTTAGAACCGGGTAAAGCTGCGTGTGTGGCTACCGCTAAACGGCCTCCGTCGGTGGCAACAATTTCAAATTTATCAGCCGTATTGTTCCACAATAACCCGTTTAAAATATAACGTGTTTCTTGTGTGGAAGCGGAAAACGCTGTTTTTTCTACCATTTTTTGTAATTCTAAAGGATCTAAATGAATACTGTTTTGTTGCTCAATTTCCGGAATAGCCGGATATTCCGATTTAGGCGTACCAATTACCCAAAATTTACTCTTACCGGATTTAATATGAAATTTATTATTTTCATCTAAAGATAAATTAATTTCTTTATCGTCGGATAAATTTTTAATAATATCCGAAAACTCTTTTATGGGAATAGTAATACTACCTTCTTCTTCTACTTCGGCATTTACAAAATGAACAGTAGCCATTTCCATATCGGTGCGGACTAATTTCAGTTTACCGTTTTGGGCTTCTAGTAAGAAATTATGCAGAATAGGTAGTGTCGTACGGGCTGATACCCCAGCCGAAACAACCTGGATGCCTTCAAGTAGGGTGGATTTAGTAATATTTATTTTCATATTTATATTTCCTGTAATATGTTTTGTTGATTGTGTGGATTTTGTGATTTCTCTTCTAATAATTTATAAAACCTCTTGTTTATAACCCAGTTAATTTATTCACAATATACACATGTAAAAAATTTATACACCTTTAACATCTATTTATAAAAAAATTATCCACAGATTTTTATTTATTATCCACAGACTTAATATCCAATATAATTTGGTTTATTTCAGCTGTAAAAAATGGATCTTTTTCTATTTTCTCTTTTACAATATCACGTGCGTGAACGACCGTACTGTGATCACGGTTAAATTCACGACCGATTTCAGGTAATGATAAATCTGTTAAATCGGTAGCCAAAAACATAGCAATTTGACGCGGCCACGCAACCGATTGTGTTTTACGTTTGGAATTAAAATCTTCCATCTTAACATTAAAATGTTTACCTACGATCTTTTTAATAGTATTTATATTTATAGAAAAATTATTATTTAAAGTTAAAACATCGGATAATACTACTTTTGCTATAGGAATAGAAGGAATAACGCTATGTGCACTGCAATAAGCGATTAACCGGAAGAAAGAGCCTTCCAATTCACGTATATTTGTGTGTATACCCTCTGCAATAAAAGCGATTACATCATCGCCAACATCAAAATTACCAGAATCGCGTTTTTGACGTAAAATAGCAATACGGGTTTCTAAATTAGGCCGTTTAATCTCCGCTGTAATTCCGGATAATAAACGTGAAGACAATCGTGAATTCCATTCCAGTTGTTGAGGAGTTCTGTCTGACGATAACACAATTTGTTTTTTGCTTTCAAACAAAGCGTTAAACGTTTGAAAAAATTCTTCTAAGCAAGCTTCTTTTCCGGATACAAACTGAATATCATCCATTAAAAAGCAATCCAAGGTGCGGCATTTTTTACGGAAAGTATCATGTTCTTTATTCTGTAAAGATTCTATATATTCACTCACAAATTCTTCGCCGGACATGTATAACACTTTAGCGGAAGGATTATCCTTTGTGATTTGATTACCGATAGCATGTAATAAATGCGTTTTTCCTAAACCGGGAGAAGAATAAATAACAAGCGGATTGTTTTCCCGCGCACCTAATTTACGAGTGACCGCCTGCGCGGCTTTATAAGCAAATCGGTTAGAAGGTGATTCAATAAAATTTTCAAACGTAAAAGAAGAATATAAATGGGATACAAACGGATTAGTTACCGGTTGTACAAAAGGAGTTTCTATAACAGGTGTAACCGTGTGAGGGGTGCTCTCTATTTTATACGTTACCGATACTTGAGAACCTAAATGTTTTAAAAAAGAATCTTTAATCGTATTTTCGTAGCGATCTTGGATGGTTTTTCCCCAAAACTGGTTCGGTAATAAAATGGTTAAAGTATTATTTTCATATGTAAAATTAGCCGGACGCAACCACATATCGTATGCATCTTTACCTATAATATTTTCAATATCTTGAAAAACGGGAGCCAATTGGGGATATTTTTCTAAATTTTCCACAACATTACCAACCTAATCCGTAAAATAACTTATTATATATTACCACTTATTAAAAGAATTGGTCAACTGAAAATATACAACCCTTATTTAATTAGTTAAAAAACGCTTAAATTTTGTATTTTTTAAAAAATGGCTAAAATTTTTTTTAAATAACAAAAAAACCTATAAAAACCAATTTTAAAAGAAATAACAGTTTCTAACCAATTTTTATACTTGAATGCGTAGAAGGATGGTTTTTATAATAAAAGAAAGCCCGATTGGGTACGAAATATTATATACTTTACGCATGCTTCATGTGTTTTATGGGGGAATTATGACAAAATTATATGAAATTTATGTTTGTCCGGTTTGCGCAAACCGTGTAGAAGTAGTGCACGACGGAGCCGGGACGTTAACATGCTGTGGACAACCGATGAAATTGGCGGTTGCAGGCACATCTGACGGGGCAGCTGAAAAACATGTTCCGGTTATAGAGAAAATCGCCGGAGGGTATCGGGTAAAAGTGGGTAGTGTGGAACATCCGTCCACAGAAGCACATTATATTGAGTGGATAGAACTGATATGCTTGCCGAATGGAAAAGTACAACGCAAACATCTAAAACCGGGTGAAAAACCGGAAGCTACCTTTACAACGACGGCGGAGCAAGTGTTGGCCCGTGAATATTGTAATTTACACGGCTTATGGCAAGCTGAAAACTAAAAAGAGAGAATTGTAAAAATGATGCAAGCAGTTAAAATTTCGGATAAAGTGTACTGGGTAGGGGCCATTGATTGGAACTTGCGAGATTTCCACGGGTATGCGACGCATCGCGGTACGACGTATAATGCCTATTTAATATTAGACGATAAACCCACCCTAATTGATACCGTAAAAAAAGAATTTTACGACGAAATGATGCAACGCATTCAAAGTGTAATAGATCCGCAAAAAATAGAAATTATTATTTCCAATCATGCGGAATTGGATCATGCGGGCTCTCTCGTGCAAACCATGGCGACCGTAAAACCGCAAGCGGTGTACGCCTCTATCATGGGTGCCAAAAATTTAACTGCTCATTTTCACCAAGATTTACATATAAAAATTGCTAAAACAGGCGATCGAATTAACATCGGTGAAGATACGATTTGTTTTACAGAAGCGCGCATGTTACATTGGCCGGACAGCATGTTTTCGTACTTGGAAAGAGAAAATATTTTGTTTAGTAATGATGTATTTGGTATGCATTATGCCACCAACCGTCTTTTTGACGACGAAAACGATTCAAAAGAATGGTTTCCCGAAGCCGCCAAATATTATGCCAATATCGTGTTGCCGTATTCGGATATCGTATTACGGTTTTTAGAACAGATAAAAAAAATAGGGCTTTCCCCCCACCTTATTGCTCCGGATCACGGGTTTATTTGGCGAAAAAATCCGTCTGAAATTGTAAACCTATATGAAAAGTGGGCGCAACAAAAACCGACTAATAAAGCGGTGATTATTTATGATACTATGTGGGGCAGCACCGAAAAGATAGCTCGTCAAATTGCCGATGGTCTTAGTGCGGGTGGTGCGACGGTAAAAATGTTATCTATGCATCAAAATGACAGAAGCCAAGCGGCTTTGGAATTGTTAGACAGTGCGGCCCTTCTGGTGGGCTCGCCGGTGCTGAATAACCAAATTTTTCCGTCGCTAGCCGATGTGCTTTGTTATCTTAAGGGGTTGCGTAAAAAAGGACTTATTGGTGCAGCTTTTGGCTCTTACGGGTGGAACGGCGCGCCGATAGACGAATTGGCTACCACCTTGCAATCTATGCAAGTAGAACTGACGGTACCAACGTTGAAAACGATGTTTGTTCCTGACGAAACCATCTTACAAAAAGGGCGAGAGATGGGCTTAGAAATGAGTCGTCAAATTGCCGCTAAATTAAATTTATGACTTTAGAAAATCTTAACCAAGGGCTGGCCTATATAACATACGGTTTGTATATTATAACTGTCTCCGACGGAACACAAAAAAACGGAATGATTGTAAACACCGTTTTTCAAGTTACGGCCGAACCGCCGCGCCTTGCTATTTCCGTCAATAAGCAAAGTTTAACGCATGAGATTTTACGACGTACAAATTGTTTTGCTGCTATGCCGTTAAGTAAAAGTGCTGATTTGCCGTTCATCGGCACATTCGGTTTTCGTACGGGACGCACTTTTGATAAATTTGCACAACTGCCTTTTACAACGGGGAAAAACGGTTGCCCGATTGTAACGGAACATACGCTTTCTTTTTTAGAAGTGCAAGTAGAACAAACCTTAGACGTACAAACACATACTATTTTTGTGGGAAAAGTAACAAATGCAGGTGTTTTGTCCGACGGTGGTGAAGCGTTAACCTATGATTATTATCACCGCGTGATTAAAGGGAAAGTCCCTCCGGGGGCCACCCACCGATTTTAAAAAGAAAAAGGAGATGCTTATGGTAAAATATGTTTGTGAAATTTGCGGTTATGTATATGATCCTGCGGTAGGTGATCCGGAAAACGGAATCCCGGCTAACACCGCTTGGGAAAATGTAAAAGAGGACTGGGTATGCCCAGTTTGCGGGGTAGGGAAGGACCAGTTTGTTCCCCAAAATTAAAATTTGGGGGCATTTTATAAAAAATGCTTAAATTTTCAGTATTTTTTATTAAATAAAAAACGGGCTTGGTGTAAGCCCGTTTTTTGGGAGCCGGTTTTCCAAACAATACTATTTTGTTATCTGTAAAAAAATACTATAATTATCGTGATGAAAATTTTATATATAATTTCCTCTACTCAAACCGGTGGTGCTGAAAAAGCGCTTTACGAGGTAGCACGCGCAGCTCAAAAAAAAGGGAACGAAGTTTCCGTTTTGTGTTTAAAGCCATTAGGAGAAGTGGCAGAGTCTTTAAAACAAAGCGGGATCCCTGTAAAAAGTTTAACTTCTTCCCCCCGCCTTCCCGGGAAAATTATTAAAGAAATACAAGCGGAAATAGCTTCTTTTAAACCGGATATTGTACACGCAATGCTTTTCCGTGCGATTGTATATGCACGTATAGCCTGTGCAAACACGCCGGTAAAATTGATTACCACCCCCCATTTTGATTTATCAAAACAGTCTCTTTTACATCGTTTAGCAGACCGTTTTTTAAAGGAAAAAGATACGCTTACAATAGCTGAATCTTGCACAACAGCCCGTTATTTGGTGCAACATCAGCACTATCGTAAAGAAAAAGTTTTTTTGCTGCCAAATGGAGCAGATGAGCACAAATTTTATAAAGATATCAATGCGCGCCAAGCCATGCGGGGGAAATACGGTTTTCACGTGAAAACAGTTGTTTTTTTATCCGTTGCGCGGTTGGTTGAAGATAAAAATCCGCTTATTTTATTGCAAGCTTTCCGCAATTTATTGCGATCCGGCGCGGATGCCAAATTGGTTTATGTAGGGGACGGCACCGAACGTAATAAATTAGAAAATTTTATTGAGCAAAGCCATATAGGGGATCATGTTGTGTTGGCTGGAGAACAAAAAAATGTTAATGATTGGCTCAACATGGCAGATGTATTTGTTCTCCCCTCTTCTGAAGAAAGTTTGCCCCTCTCTTTATTGGAAGCATTAAGAGTCGGTTTGCCCTGTGTTGTAAGCACCGCGGGCGATATGCCTTTATGGGTAGAACACGGCCGTAACGGATATGTTTGTCCGGCGCGCGATATTACGTTACTGAGTTGCTTTATGAAAGAGCTGCTATCCTATCCCAATTTACGGGAGGCTATGGGGCAAGCCTCTTTGCAAAAAGCAGCCCATATAACAAACAATGCCGGGCAATATTGTCAAATTTACCGTCAAGTTATGAACAATAGTTTTCACGTGAAAACCATTTAAATTAGGAGACATATATGGAAATACGTTTGTTTATCATTGCTTGTATTATGTACGCTTTTTCCTTAGGGAGCAAGCGTTTAATTCATAAAAATAAATTGGAACAAGATATCCTTTTTGCCATTTGGCATGCGCTATATTTGATTTTTATTTTAAACGCGGCGCTCTTTTTAGTTTTGTTTGTAATGGGGGGAGGAACCGGATCTCCCTTTAATTGGAAAAGTTTTGTTATAGGGTCTGTATTGATTCTTGCTTATTCAGTTTATGACTTCTTAACCAATCGCCGTATTAAAAAAGAGCAAAAGAACTCCCTTATAAAAAGTGCTTTAGAGTGGTGTAACACGGTTTATTTTGCCGGTTTTGTAGCCTCTATTGTTATGTTCTTCTTTATCCAGGCGTTCAAAATACCCTCTGCTTCTATGAGAGATACTTTATTGGAAGGAGATCATCTATTTGTAAATAAATTAGCTTACGGCTTACGGATTCCTTTTTCTACAAAACGTTTATTTACCAGACCGGTGCAAAAAGGGGATATTATTGTATTTGAATTCCCGGCAGAGAGCCGCGAACAGGAAAATTGCGGCGGCAGTCAGTACGGGCGCGATTTTGTAAAAAGGGTAGTTGCTTTACCGGGAGACGAAGTACAGGTAATAGATTCCAAGGTGTATATCAACGGAGAAGCAACTGAAGCACAACCTTATGAAAAATTTGATCAAGTAAATAGGAATCATTATGAACAAAGCGAAGTGCCGGCGGATTTAGCCGAAAAATATCAGGAACTTTGGGAAAATCACCGATTGGAACCTGCTTTTGGGCTATTCTTGCGCGATCAATTCGGCCCGGTAAAAGTTCCCGCAGATACATATTTTGCCATGGGGGACAACAGGGACAACTCGTGTGATTCGCGTTTTTGGGGGCCGGTCCCCATGAGAAACATTAAGGGAAAAGCCTGGCTCATCCATTGGCCAGCCAAGCGTATAGGGTTTGTAAAATAGTTTTCACGTGAAAACTTTAGTTGATTTTTCGTTATAAAAAATGTTTAATGGATATATAGAATAATATGGAGGCTTTATGGCAGAAATTGTTGTAGTGGCCAATCAAAAAGGCGGAGTGGGGAAAACGACTACTTCCGTCAATTTAGCATATGCGTTGGCATGCTTGAACCAAGAAGTATTGTTAATAGATTTTGATCCGCAGGGAAATGCCGGTTCCGGATTAGGTGTTAATATGAACGAGGGTGATAAATCGGTTTATCATTTTCTTGCTAAAACAGCCTCTTTTGAACAGGTTGTTCGTCAAACTTCCAACGAATTTTTAGATGTGTTGCCCGCTTGTAAAAACTTGGCCGCGGCGGAAGTAGAGTTAGTCAATGTCCGCGGACGGGAAAATATGCTCAAAGACGCTTTGGAGCCATTGCGGTCTATGTATAAATACATTATTATTGATTGTCCGCCTTCTTTGGGGCTTTTAACGCTTAACGCTATGATGGCGGCGGATAGCGTTATTACGCCCGTACAATGCGAATATTACGCCATGGAAGGGTTAGCCCATTTTATGAGTACGGTTGCCAAGATTAAACAATTCTTACATCCCAAATTAAAAATGGACGGTGGGATTTTAACCATGTTTGATTCCCGTATGAACTTATCCAAACAAGTATTTTCGGAAGTAAGCCGCTTTTTTGGAGACCAAGTTTATAAAACGCCCATTCCGCGCAATATCCGCCTGGCGGAAGCGCCCAGCTTCGGGCAATCTATTTTTGATTATGATCCGGCTTGCCGTGGCGCGCAGGCCTATATTCAACTGGCTATAGAATTTTTAAGCCGCCGCGGGGCCGACCCCGAGGCATACCAAGAATTTAAAATGACGGGGGGGACTCCCGTAAATTACGATTTTGGAGGATAAGATGGCAAGACAGGCTTTAGGCAAAGGGTTAGATGCCCTGATTAAACAAACCCAAGAAGTATCGGAGATGACTACGCAACAAGTCATGCAGGCGGCCCCGTCGGGAACGACTGTGCAACGGATTCCTGTTAATAAAATTGTACCGAACCGCTTTCAGCCCCGGCGCGTATTTAATGAAGAAAAACTGCAAGAACTCGCACAATCTATTAAAGAACACGGGCTTACCCAGCCGATTGTTGTCGTGTATGATGCGGGATTGGATAAATATGAAATCGTTGTTGGAGAACGCCGTTTTCGCGCGACGCAATTAGCCGGACTGACCGAAATAGATGCGCTTGTTCACAAACATTTGGGCGACCAAGAAATGTGCGCGCTGGCGCTTATTGAAAATATCCAACGCGAAGATTTAAACCCGATTGAAACCGCGTTGGGCTACCGCAATTTGATGAGTAAGTTTTATATCACTCAGACGGACCTGGCCGGGTATTGCGGCAAATCTAAAGCGGCCATTTCCAATGCACTGCGCCTTTTGGAATTAGAGCCGGCCATTCAAGAATCGTTGCAAGACGGGTCCATTACGGAAGGCCACGGACGCGCTCTTTTAATGGTGACCGATCCTGTCAAACGGGACACCTTGTTTAAAAAGATGAAAAACAGTAAAATGTCCGTCCGTCAAGCAGAAGACGCAGCCCGTGCCCTGACAAATCCCGCCAAAAAGGCTACCAAAGGCGCAAAACCGGCCGAGGTGGCTAGTTTTGAGAACGACCTGCAAGTTGCCCTGGGAACCAAAGTGGAAGTGAAATATGGGCGGAATATGAAAAAAGGAACGCTTGTTATTCATTACCACTCTTTGGATGAATTGGATAACATTGCCAGCCGGTTGAAAAACAAGATGTTATAGAAGATAAAACAGTATAAAAAAAGGCCACCATGTAGGTGGCCTTTTTTGTAACGGTAAAACTATGCGTTTTTTTCGTAAAATGCGCGGATAGTATCGCACACGCGCATAACTTGTTCCTGGGTAATCTCCGGGAACATAGGAATAGACAAAACTTCTTTGGCTGCCTTTTCCGCTTGCGGATAATTTTCGGCTTTCAGTTTTAAATGTGCATAAGCCGGTTGTTTGTACAGCGGAACCGGATAATAGACGGCAGAAGCAATATTATGTTCTTTTAAATACGCTTGTAATTCATCCCGTCTTTCGGCTCGGATTGTGTACACATAATACGATTGCGAAGACCCCGCTGGCGGAGTGGGGGGCAATATGACCGGCACGCCGGAAAGGCCCTCTTCGTACCAAGCGGCCGCTTTGCGACGTTTTTCCGTCCATTCTTCCAAGTGGGGCAGTTTCACCCGCAAAATAGCTGCTTGAATTTCGTCCATCCGCAAGGTGGATCCTTCCAAATCATATTCGTAAGCCTTCCCCAAAGCGCGTCCGCTATGACGCAAAGAGCGACAGCGATCGGCAATTTCATCACTGTTGGTAGTAATACAGCCGGCATCTCCGCACGCACCTAAATTTTTGCTGGGATAAAAGCTAAAACAGCCGGCGTCTCCAATGCCGCCCACCATGACTCCGTCGCACGTGGCTAAATGCGCCTGGGCACAATCTTCAATTACTCGCAAATTGTGTTCGTTAGCTAAATGCATAATGGCGTCCATATTGGCAGGATAACCGTACAAGTGAACGGGCAGAATAGCTTTTGTTTTTTTGGTAATTTTGCGCTCCACATCGGTTACGTCCAAATTGTACGTGCGGGGGTCAATATCGGCAAATACAAATTTAGCCCCGGTTAATGAAACGGACGACGTGGTAGCAATAAACGTAAAGGGCGTAGTAATCACTTCGTCCCCCGGCCCGATTCCGGCGGCCTTAAGCGCAATTTGAATGGCACTTGCTCCCGAAGAGCACGTGATACAATGTTTAACCCCGATCGTTTTGGCAAACTCTTCTTCAAATTTTTCGGTTTGCGGGCCGAGCAACCAATGCATAGAATTTAATGCTTCGGCCGCGGCATCATTGATTTGATCCTTTAAACTATCGTGTTGTTCCTTTAAGTTAAACAAAGGTATAGGTTTTGCATCTGTACTCATAAAAAGAAATTTCTCCTTGCTATTTATACAAGCTGTATACTTCCGGCATTTCTAACAATTCCCGGGTAATTTTTTGGAATTCATGCCCGGTAAAAGTGGCTACTATACTGACGTGAAAACGATTATCTTGTTTGGTAACTTCTTGTTTTAAAATGGAAATGCGTTGTTTTTCAATATGGCCGGCGATTTTCTTAACCGTGTCCCAATTCGGTTCACAAATAAGAAAAATCGTGTCATAGTGTTTTAAAAGTTCCATGAGCGTGATAGTTTTCCGCACGCCCAGTTGTAAAATCAAGATAGCGGCCGCAGCTAACGTGGCCCACAGGTATTGCCCGTAACCGACACACATTCCGATAGCCGCCACCACCCACACGCCGGCGGCGGTGGTTAAGCCGGATATTTTATTGCCGGAGCGCCAAATAGATCCTGCCCCGATAAACCCGACGCCGGTAACAACTTGCGCGGCGATACGCCCGGGATCTCCGCCGGCTTGTCCCATCAAGTCGGATAATACGGTAAACAACATGGCTCCCAAACAAATCAAACAATTGGTAGCGTAACCGGCGGGCTTGTCGTGATATTGGCGTTCCATACCAAGAGCTCCGCCCAGCACAAGGGATAAAATGATTTTAATTATAATTTCTTCCATAATCTTATTATACAAAACCGCGGGGGGAGAAAAGCAAACAGGTTCCCTTGGATAAAATAAAAAATCCGCCGCTTTTGGCGGCGGATTAAATGAATGTTTTTACTTAAAAACAACGCCAACCGAGTTTCAACATGATTAACAGATGATGGAAATGATTTTTATTAAAAGCATCATGCATATCATTCGTCATGTGAATGTGGTAATAACGGGTTTCTACACCAATGAGGTACTCGTCATCTATATCAAATTCTAACCCTACACCAATCATTTGCGCGATATCGGTTCCGTCAACGGTTTTATGTCCGCCGCCGCTTAATTTGTGGCGAGCAAACGTATGCCCGATACCGAACCCAAACGGGATGTAAGGACGAGTGGCGCTGGACGGGAAGAAGGTAAAGCGGCCGGTAACGAGCCCGGTAGCCACTCCGGTGCGATAATAGCCGGAGCTTTCTTTTTCGCCGTCCCCTAATTGGGCATAGTTACCATCTAACCCCAGCCCGAAAAAAGAAACGACGTTGCGGGTAAAACCCATGCCGGCGGTCCAGCCGGTAGAACCCAGCTCATGTGTACCGGAGCCGTCTTTCCACTCCCAGTTATTGCCTGGCAAAACCATACCTCCGTAAAGTTCCAAGCGGGAAGTATCTTTGCGAAGACCATAAGGATGTAACGGATAATAATCCTGTGCTACCACAGGAACCGCCACAAACAATAAACACAACCATAATAATTTTTTCATAGAGTCTCTCTTTGTTTAAAATTTTTGAGTACTTATATTGTAAAAATTTTACAGGCCTTTTACAATATGTAAATTTCGTTTAGGGGCTTTAAAATCTTCTTGCAAGTTTTCCGTTACCACGCGGTTCCACTCGCCGCGGGCTTGTAAAATTTTTTCAGCAATGTCCCGCACGGCGGCATGTCCACCTGATAAGGGCGAGACGTAGAGGGCTTTTTCTTTTGTTTCCTGTACGCTATTGGCTACTGCCAGCGGCAATCCCACGCGCGCGAGTACGCCCAAATCAATCAAATCATCCCCGATGAAAGCCGTTTCTTCCGGTTTTACATCAAAATGTTGTTGTAAATAATCCAACGCGTGATGTTTAACGGCGGTATTATAAAACAAAAAATCCATCCCTAAAATTTCTGCCCAAAACTCCAGTGTCGGGCTATTCCCGCGGGAGATGATCCCCGTTTTTATTCCGCAATGAGCCAGGTACATCAGTCCCATTCCGTCTAGGGATTCAAAATGTTTAATTTCGTGGGTGCGGCCGTTGTCATCGGTAAAAAAGCTGAGCGTTCCGTCGGTCATCACGCCGTCCACGTCGGTTAACAGCACTTTGATATTTTTTGCTTTTTGTATGAATAGAGAAGAAAGGTCTTGCATATCTCTATTATACTTTTATTTGTGGCTTGTTTAAAAATTATATAATGAACATATGAAGAAAATGGTATGGTTCGTAGCTGTTTTGGCCCTCTGTTTAGCCGGATGTACTCCTAAGACGGTGCTTAGCCAAACGTATGATTTCAATCAAATGAAACGTATTGGCGTAATGTCTTTCAGTAACGAGCGCCGCTCTCTGAAAGGGGTGGAAAATTTATTTGCCAAATATTTAATAGAATCGGGCTTTAAGGTGGTAGAACGTGCGCAGTTAGAAAGCATTTTACAAGAGCATAATATTTCGGTATCGGGGTATCTTTCTGCGCAGACCACGCGAAAAATCGGCCAGATTTTGGGTGTAGATGTTTTGTTGGTTGGTGAGATCAGCGCTTATCGGCCGGCCCGCACGGAACTAGCGCTTACCGCCACGCGCCGCGTGGAAGAAAAACCGGTATATACCCAGGATGTCATGCGGTTGCCGGATGGTTCTTATGCCGGTTATGTACGCAACGTGGGGACGCAAGTTTCTCGTTCCACCGATGTGCGCCCGACGGAATATACCATTAACAGCCGGGTTGCCATTATTGCCAAAATGGTAGATGTGGAAACAGCGGAAATTGTATGGATCGGTTCCGATGATGATTCTTCGTCCAGCGCGTTGGACGCTGCCGACAATATAGCGCGTCGCCTCGTGAAAAGCTTTGGGAAAGAATTAGCCAAAAGAGAGAAAGGAAAATGAACGAACCCACCGGCGTGTTTACCAAGAAATCCATGCGTTTTGTGATACGTGCTTTTTTTGTATTTGTTAAAATGCTGGTTGTTTTGCTCGTGTTAACAGGGGGCGCCTTAATTGCCGGGCAGAGCTCGGTTTCTCCGGTAAGCGTACGTCTGTTGACTTCATACGGGATGGAATACGCGGTGTCCACATTTAAACCGTACCGTCATTTATTTCCGCGCCCGTATTTAATTGATTTAGAAAAAAATAAATAAAGAGGAAGTTTTATGTTAGACATTAAACAAATCGTTGAAAATCCCGAATTATTCAAAACCCGTTTAGCTTTGCGCAAGCCGGAACTGGCTCAGCAAATTGAAGTGGTTTTGGCCAAGTACACTTTTTATAAAACTGTATTGGCTCGCGTAGAAGAATTACGTGCCAAGCGCAACGAAATGTCTAAGTCTATCGGTAAAATAAAAAAAGAACAAGGGGACGAAGCCGCCAAAACCGCCATGGCCGAAGTTGGCAAGATTAAAGAAGACATGGCCGCCCAAGAAGCCACTCTGGAACCGCTAAAGAAGGAAATAAATGATTTGCTTTTGTCTATCCCCAACCTTCCTAACGAAAAAATTCCGGTAGGCGTTTCGGATGCGGACAATCCGGAATATATTGCTTGTTCGTTGCCGCTTCCTAAATTTGATTTTAAACCGTTGGATCACCAAGCAGTAGGCGAAAAATTAGGCATTTTGGATTTTGAAGCTGCGGCCGCGTTATCCGGTAGCCGTTTTGCTCTTTTCAAAGGCGAAGGAGCCCGGCTGGAACGTGCGATTATTTCTTTCATGCTGGATATGCACGCTAAAAAAGGATATACCGAAATTTTGCCGCCGGTTATCGTAAATGAAGAAATTTTAGTAGGAACGGGGCAGCTGCCCAAATTCCGCGAGGATATGTATGAACTGACCGGCGAGCCGAAGCAGTTTTTAATTTCTACGGCGGAAATTCCGCTTACCAATTTAAACCGTATTCGGGTGGTGCCGGAAGAAGAATTGCCCATTAAACTGACGGCTTATTCGCCGTGCTTTCGTAAAGAATCGGGCACGTACGGCAAAGATACGCGCGGCCTAATTCGCAATCACCAATTTGATAAAGTGGAACTGGTAATGCTGTCCAAGCCGGAAAATTCATACGAGATGTTGGAAGTAATGGTTTCGGATGCACAGGATATTTTAAAAGCGCTTGAAATTCCGTATCACGTGGTGGAACTTTGCAGCGGAGATATCGGGTTTTCGTCTGCCAAGACGTACGACATTGAAGTTTGGATGCCCAGCGAAAACAGATTTAGAGAAATTTCCTCCTGCTCCAACTGTTTGGATTTCCAGGCCCGTCGCATGGGGCTTCGCTACAAAAACGCCCAAGGTAAACAGGCCTACTTGCACACCTTAAACGGCAGTGGTTTGGCGGTCGGGCGCACGTTTGCCGCCATTTTGGAAAATTTCCAACAGGCTGACGGCTCGGTAATTATTCCGCAAGCACTTCGTCCATATTTTGGCAAAGATAAGATTGAGGCCAAAAAATAATGCGCAAAATTATTGTCTTGGTTTTATGCACGTGTTTGCTGGTCACTGCTTATGTGCCATCACGTGCGGAAATTAAGCTACGCCCGGATATAATGGCCTATGCTACCGAAGGAATCAACGGGGTATATAGCTTAGATTATCCCACTGCCCAAAAAAATATACAACTTGTCTTTGAGGCGTACCCGGATCATCCGTTTGCCCATTTCGGTAATGCGATGATTGCATGGAGCCGTTACGAGTACGAATTTGAGACGAGTGATGATGCCCAGCGTAAAGTTTTTGAAAACATTTTAGACGATTCTATAGAAGGCATTAAACGCTGGTTGAAAAAATATCCTAACGATCCTAACGGATACATGGGTTTAGGTGCTTTGTATGGATTAAGGGCAATGTTTTCCATGCGTAACCGCAGCTGGGTAACAGCGTATTTTTCCGGTCGGCGCGCCATTAAAAATTTGGAAAAGTCGCTCGCGTTGGATCCCACCTATTATGATGCATATTTCGGGTTGGGAATTTACCAATATTTTGCGGGTACGCTCCCCAACGTAATTAAGGTGTTAGCCAAAATAGTGGCCATCAAAGGAAACCCGGATACCGGGGTCCGGCAGCTGAATCTAGCCCGCGAAAAAGCCATGTTTACTTCCGATAGTGCTAAACTGATTTTGATTGAAGTGCAAAACACACGCGGCAGTAAATTTTACAATCCGCAAAAATCGTTGGAATTTATCCGCGCGTTGCACGCTAAATATCCTAACAATCCGCTCATGCATTATGTGGAAGTAATTTGTTTGTACGAAACAAAAAATTATGAAGAAGTTACAACCAAGGCACAGTACTTTTTAGACCAAATCGGTAAAAATCCGTTTTATAAAGATATTTATATTGCCCGTGCGTACACGGCGTTGGGTACTACCCAAATGGCGCAAGGAAATTTTGAGGGCGCGCGGGTAATTTTTGAACAGGGCCAACAACTTGTGCGCAAACAAGAGCCCAGCCGTTGGGGAGTGTGGAACGAGTTGCGCTTAGGGCAAGTGTATGACGTATTAGGCCAGCGCGAAAAAGCAATTGCGCAATATCAATATGTGCTATCATTTAAAGACAAATGGGGCTTTGATGAGCGCGCCAAAGCACTTATGAAAAAGCCGTATGAAGTGCCGGCAAACGGTGATATTGGCCCGCTGCCGCCGCAACAAAATTAGATTTTAAGCAGTTCCCCGGAGGAACCCCCGTCGGGGAATCAACAAGGAGGAAGTTAGATGAAGAAATTAGTACTAGTAGTTGCAAGTTTGTTGTTTATTGCCCCGGCTGTTTTGGCCGATAACTGGGGTGCCAGTGTAAAGTTAGGTGTTGGTGAAAACGACCCGGCCACCATGAAAGAAAAGTATGATTATTATGGCGGCGAACTCACAAAAGGGTACGGCATATTTGGCTTGGAAGCGTTGTATGAGTGGGATTTAAACGACGAAGCAAACAAAATCGGTGCTAAAGTCGGTTTAGATGTGTATGGCGAAAACGAATGGAAATATGCCGGTGAAAAAGTCACGGAAGACACGTATGCTTTTCCGGTAACTGTGTATTACAAAAGAGATAATGGTATTAAGGCATGGAGCTACTACGGCGGAGCTGGGTTAACTTTCTTGCGTGCGGAACTGGAAGCCACCGGAGGAAAACAAAACAAAGATAAAACCGTCCCTCACTTGATGGTTGGTGGAGAATATCGTTTTACTAAGTTGTTTGCGCTTGGCGCAGAGCTTAAATACAACTTTTCCGCCAAAGTAAAAGAAAATAACGAAGTATTGTCCGACCGTTCCGGTGTTAGCGGATCTGTTGTCTGCCGTTTCTATTTCTAAGCGAAATTGTTGCCAATATAAAACCCCCGCTTTGTAGCGGGGGTTTTATTTGTCCTAATTAAACTTATTTCTTTTTGTTTTTTAGTGCCAAATAACCCATCAAGCGGTAAATAAGTTTCGACGTGTTAAACTCCGTAATGGTATCCGCACTTCGTTTACATGCTTCCACTACATCCACGGCCACAATTTTTTTGTGCTTGATGACCTCACGGAATAAATCAAGCGCTTCATACCACATAAACCCACCCGGCTGAGGAGTACCCGTAGCCGGAATGACCGACGGATCAAAGCCGTCCACATCAATAGTGATATATACGGTATCCGTCAATTTTTTAAGCACTTGCGGGATGAGCTTTTTAATGTCGCGGTTTTCATGCATTAAAAAGGTGGTTACTTTGCCGGCGTTGCAAAATTGTTTCTCTTCGCTGGCCACACTGCGAATACCCACTTGCACCACTTTTACTTGGCGCGAAGCCGGATATAACGCACACGCGTGGCTCTTGGGTGTGCCTTCAAACGTCGGGCGCAAATCCGCATGGGCGTCAAAATGTAATATGCTTAAATTTTTATATTTTTCAATATACGGTTGCGCTAAGGCTTGTGTAACCGTATGTTCCCCGCCAATATAAAAAGGGATGGCTTTATATTGCATCAAATTGCGTACGGTTTTATCAATATTTTTGAAAACGGTGTTGGTAGAACCTTTGCAGTTGATGGCAGGTTGCGTATTGATGCCCAGTTCCCATGTCTCGGTTTTGGTTTCTTCGTCCCAAAGCTCAATTTGGGTAGAGGCTTCAATAACGGCGGCGGGGCCTTTGGCGGTACCGTGCCCGTAGCAAACCGTTTTTTCAAACGGCACAGGCACGACCACGAAATTACAAAGGGCTAGAGGGCTTTTTTGGCTCTCTAACCCCATAAACTTATCAATTTGTACGTTGTCTTCGCTCACAAGAATACCGCTTTTATCTTACAAATACAGCAGCAGCGAGGACCGTGGTCCACATGCCATCCACACAAATAGCAGATTGTGTGATATTGGTGGTGCGGACGATTTTGCCGCTCATTTTCCAGATTTCTTCTTTTTTATCCCAAGTGGTATCGTTATCAAAATCAATACCCAAGGTAGTGGACAACATGAGTGCGGCTAAATCTTCGGCATAGTCGCCGGCTTGTTTGTCGGTTTCGCCAAAGCTGTGGTGTTCGGACAAATAACCGTAGTTATTTTTGCCGTCTTTCGGAATTGCCACACCGACGGATGCGGCGATCATGCGGCGGTATTCGTTACTTGTATTGCGGCTGATAACACAATGCAAGATTTGTCCGGGCTTGAGTTGTTCTCTGCCTTTAGCGGCGGGGATGAGTTTGCATCCCGGCGGGAAAATACTAGATACCGGTACAATGTTAAACGGCGCAATTTTGGCATCGCGCAAAGCTTCTTCGAAGCTGGCCAGTTTTTCTTTGTGGCGTCCAATCCCTTTGGTAAGGAATATTTCTTTGGCAACAAACGGTTCGTACATTTTTGTTATTCCACAAGTCCTTTTATGTGAATTTTTGAATATGTATATATTATAACAAATAACATCTTTTGTAAATCTATAATTTTTAGGCACAAGTAAATAAAATTTGTAGAATGGGTATGATGTATAGAAATGTCTTTGGGGGAAGTGCCCCCGGGATAAATTTACCATAAGGGAAAAATAACTATATGTACAAGGAAAAGTTTTTAGATAACAAAAATCGTACACAAAACCGAACTGTTTTTCATCGGGCAGGGTTTTCTGTTTTGGAACTAGTAGTTGTCTTATTGATTATGGCGATTTTTGCAGCTATTCTTTTGCCCAGATATCAACGATTGTTGCTTAAAAGCAGGGTCGGTTCTGTGGCTTCGGTAGTGGCTTCGGTGGCAGAAGCCCAAGAAGTTTTTTATATGTCGCATGGCAAGTACGCCAGTAAGCGGGAGGGGTTGACGCTTTCTGTGCCGATAGATTCCAAACAAGTAGATTTGGCAATTAGTGAAGAAGACAAATATAAATTTGTTATTGCCAGTCACCCGCAAGCACCGGAAGTTCGTTACGTCGTATATCAAAAGTATAGTAAAAACTTTCCGGATAATATTCATTGTGAAGCCAAAACGGAGGATAAAGATGCCGTTTGGTTGTGTGAAGAAGAATACCAAGGCGTTAAATTGGCGCACGGCAGCATAAGCGGCGCTGATTATACTACGTATATCGTGAAAGGAAGCGCCAGTGATGGTTCGTTCTCCCAAACGTACTATAATACCAGCCACATTGTTGTGGAGGGGGGCAGCCGTTGCGAATCAACCGAGCAAGGCGGATGTTCCCACTCGTCTTTCTCGGGAGGATCTACTTGCCAAGGTAGCCAGGGATCTTCTTGCCAATACAGCACGTTTACCGATTCGGAATGTTATGGCGACGGAAGAGGTGGAAAAATAGCTTCTACGGTGTGCGGATACAATACCTACATTAATTCTTCTTGTTACAATGAGTCGGGCGACGGTTATGTATGCGGCCGGAGTGCCTATGAAGATAATTCCTCTTGCTATGGTAATGAATGGGGAGGATGCGGCCACTCAACTTTCTCGGATAATTCTTCGTGCTACGGGCAGAGTTATACAGCCTGCGAAGACAGCACGTTCACCGATTCTTCTACCTGTGTAGCGGAAGGCACCGGCGGCTGCAGAAGGAGCAACTTTACGGATTCCACTTGCTACGCCAGAAGCGGCGGTACATCTTCTGCGCGTTCATGCGGTAGCGGTAGTACATACACCAACTCTACCTGTTACAACCAATCCTCCGATATGTATGGGTGCGGTGCCGCTACTTATACGGCAGGATCGGCTTGCCACAGCAATGCAAGCGGCGGTTGCGGCGGCAAATCTACCTTCTCCGGCGGTTCTTCGTGCTACGGCAACGGAGCCGGTGGCTGCGGAGGCAACACCTATACAGGCGGTTCCGTATGCTATGCAAACGCGGCCGGTGCGTGCAATAATAATACGTATTCGGGCGGATCGTATTGTTCCGGGAGTCATTGTCCGGCGGGTTCCCCGCGCCAAGACGGCACAATTCGTACGGCGGAAGGAGACTAAACACTTTTGCCTAAGCTGATTTTAAAGCCCCGATAGAAATTATCGGGGCTTTGTACGTTATAAATGCTATTATATGAATATGAAAAAATATCATATCTTGTTTGTCTTATCTTTGTTCTTGTCTACGGGAGTTTTTGCTATGCCAAATATGTTTAACAAAAATGGAGTCCTTCATTTTGATTATAAAGCGGCCGATTTAGCCCCGGCGGAAGCGGCGGCCCGGGCTCAGCTTGAGAAAGATTTAGCTGCTTTTGTGGCGATGCCCGCCCAAGAACGTACTTTTGATAATACGATTTTAGGATATTACCGTATTTTTAAAAAATACCACGAGGCGTTGGGTGTCAGCGGTTTTTTGGGATACGTGTCTACGGACAAAGAATTAAGGGACACAATTACAGAATTGGAAATGCAGATTAGCCAATACCTGGTAGAAGTTTCCACCCGGCGCGATATTTACCGGGCGATTCGCGCCTATACGGATACCCACCCGCAATTGGATCCCGTACAAGCCAAGCTTGTTAAAGAAATGTTAATTGGGTTTAAATACAAAGGGATGGATTTAAATGATAAAGATTTGGAAACTTTCCGGGAACTTAACAAAGAAGAAGCCCAATATACCATTAACTTTGATAAAAACATCCGCGAATATAAAGATCCGCTTTATGTAACGCAAGAACAGTTAAAAGGGTTAGGGGAAGATTATATCCAAAAATTAGAAAAAACAGCTGACGGGAAATACACCGTTACGCTAGACTATCCGGACGTTGTTCCTTTCATGCGTAGCGCGGAAGACGAAAAAGCCCGCCAACAATTGGAATACAAATACAATCGCCGCGGCGGGGAGCAGAACGTAACGTTGTTAGAAAAAACGCTTACGCTGCGTCGGCAAGCCGCTCATTTGCTGGGTTACAAAACATTTGCCGATTTACAATTGGAAGACCGCATGGCTAAAAATCCGCAACGGGTGATGGATTTTCTAAAAGATTTGCAGAAAAAATTAACCCCTTTTGGGAAAAAAGAAACCAAAAACTTGGTAGCCTATAAAAATGAAAAAACAGGCAAAAAGTCTCGCGTGCTTTATCCGTGGGAGAGCGCTTATTGGGGCTATCAATATAGCAAAGAACATCTTAATTTGGATAGCGAAAAAATAAAAGAATATTTCCCTTCACAGGTTGTTATTGACGGTATGTTAGATTTATTTGGGGGGCTTTTTGGCATTACGTTTGAGCCGGTTAATATTCCCGTTTGGCACCCGGACGTAAAAGCTTTTGCTATCAAAGATGCACAAGATAAACATTTAATTGCGTACTTCTACATGGATTTATATCCGCGTGAAGGCAAATATAAACACGCAGCGTGTTTTGATTTGGTGGGGGGGGAAGAAAAACCGGACGGAACGTATCAAACTCCGTTCGTGGCCATTGTGGCCAATATGAATAAGCCCTCCAAAGAAACACCCTCCTTGCTAAAACACGGCGAGGTGGAAACCTTGTTCCATGAATTCGGCCACGTATTGCACAACGCACTTACTCGTGCCAAATACAGTGCCTTTGCGGGCACAAACGTCAGTTGGGATTTCGTAGAAGCTCCCAGCCAATTGTTGGAACGCTGGGCCTGGGAACCGCAGGTGCTTAAAAAAATTAGCAAACATTATAAGACGGGCGAGTCCTTGCCGGACGATTTAATAGAACGCATGATTGCGGCCAAGAATTTCGGCACAGCTACGGCCTATTTGCGGCAAAACTTTTTTGCCCAGTATGATATGTTATTGCACACAATGGATAAAACGCCGGACACCACGAAACTATATTTTGATTTAACGAAAAAAATCTGTCATATCCATCTAACCAAAAACACCATTCCGCAAGCGGCTTTCGGGCATATTATGGGCGGATATGATGCGGGCTATTATGGGTATTTGTGGTCGGAAGTAATTGCGGAAGATTTTTTCAGCGAGTTTAAAAAACAAGGGGTTTTCAATCCGCAAATCGGATTAAAATTCCGTCGGGAAATCTTGGAAAAAGGCGGTACTTTGGAAGAAGAAGAGATGGTGCGTAACTTTTTAGGCCGCCCGGCAGAAAACGAACCGTTTTTGCGGTCCTTGGGATTAAAAAAAGGGGAATAATATGAGCGTGGTTATTGGAATTGATGTAGGCGGTTCCACAACAAAAATCGTTGGGTACACGGATAGCGGGAAGTTGGTTTCCGTACAAAAGGTAGAAGCAGCCGATCCGCAAACGTCGGCTTACGGTGCCTTGGGAAAATTTATTAACGAAAACAATTTATCATTAACAGATGTAACCCAAATTATTCTAACCGGTGTGGGGGCCGCCCTTTTTAAGAAAAATGTTTACGGAATTGCTACGTCTACCGTGGATGAATTTCAAGCTATCGGTTTAGGCGGGTTGGAACTTTCCGGCAAAAAAGAAGGGCTCATTGTGAGCATGGGCACCGGCACGGCTTTTGTCCGTGCGGGGCAGGAAGGAATTTATCACATCGGCGGTTCGGGTGTAGGCGGCGGTACCGTGTTGGGTTTATGTAGCCAAATGTGTGGGGCAACTTCTTTTAAGACGGTGGAAGAATTAGCAGCGGCCGGCTCGTTAAGCAAAGTGGATTTAAACATTAAAGATATTAGCACCGGGCACATTGTTACATTATCCCCGGACACAACGGCTTCCAACTTTGGGAAAATGGAAGACGAAGCGTCTCACGCCGACATCGCGCTTGGTGTACTTAACATGACGTTTCAAACCATTGGCATGATGGCGGTTTTTGCTTGTCGCAACGACCGGGTAAAAGATGTTATTTTAACAGGGACGCTTTCTCAAGTTCCGTTTGCCAAAACGGTTTTCCAAGCGTTGCACAAAATGCACGGTATTAACTTTATTATTCCGCCCAATGCGCTATATGCTACGGCAACGGGGGCGGCTTTGTCATATTTGCAAAAAAATAAAAAATGAACACAGCGGCTAACGAATCATATAAAAAATCCAGCTTTGGTCCCGCTTTTTTCTTTTTATCCGAATCGCGGCGGGAGGCCTTGGCCTCGTACTATGAATTTTGCCGTTTAATGGATGATATCGCTGACGAGCCGACAGTCAAAGAACCGTTAAAAGAATTAGATTTTTGGCAAGAAGAAGTAAACCGAATTTTCAATGCTACCCCGCAAACAACTTTAGGCAAACACCTGGTTCACACGATAAATCGTTTTGGACTAACGCCGGATCGTTTTTTGTTATTAATAGAGGGGATGAGGGCTGATTTGCAACAGAAAAGGTATACCACCCTGAAAGATTTGGAGTGGTACTTGCACCGGGTGGCCGTAGTGGTAGGAATGGCTACTTTGGATATTTTAGAAATAAAAGGCCCCATCGCCGAAAAGTTAGCGCAGGAGTTGGGGCGGGCGGTACAACTTACGAATATCATTCGGGACGTGCCCGAGGATGCCCGCTTGGGACGGGTATATTTGCCGCAAGAATTACTCACGCGCCATGGCTTAGCTCGTGAAGATATTTTAACAGGTCAAAAACTTGATAAACGTGCTGCGTTGTTAGGTAAGATGGCTGATTTAGCACAATCTTACTATCGTGCGGCCTTTAATACCATGCAGGAGTTGCCCCGTTTAAAAATGTTACCCTGCCGCATGATGGGGTATGTATATGCTAAAAATCTTGCTAAAATAAGAAAGATGGGTTTTTCATTCCGTTCCCCTGTTAAATTGACAAAGCTGGAAAAGGGGGCAGGAGTTTTAGATGCGTTATTCAAAACGGTTTTTTCTTAATTCGTTACTTTTTTCTTCCCTAATGCTTAGCGGCAACGTGTGGGCAGCCCATACGAAGAAATTGGACGCTTGTTTAGAGGAAGGAAAGCAAGCTTATTCCACCCAGCAATTCGCGCAAGCCAAAGAAATTTTTGAGCGCTGTGTTAAAATTTCTCCGCGGGATGCCGAAGCGCGCATGTCCTTGGCAGGGATTCTTCTCACGCTAGAAGATTTGGACGGGGCAGAAGCTTCTTTTAAAGCTGCTTTAAAAGAGATGAAACGCACCTCTCCTTACGTTTCATATGCGTATTCCATGTTGGGGGATATCGCCCTTAAACGTCAACGAAATGATGAAGCTTTTGACTGGTATACCAAATCGTTGGAGTCCAATGCCGCTAATGTTAATTCGTTAATCGGTAAAGGCGTTATTCGGGAATACCAAGGCGACAAAAAAGGCGCGGCGGAATTTTACCGCTCGGCCTTGGCCGTAGAGCCGCTGAATTTAATCGCCCGTAAGCGACTTATCAATCTGGAGCCGGAATATTTTACGGACGAAGAAATTTTGGACGCCCTAAAACAGCGTTTTGCCGTACAACCGGAAGTAACGGAGTTAAGTGAAGAACTTCGAAAACTTTTTTCTTCCATTCACCAAGCCGAACAACGCCGTGGGGTAGATTATTTAAAAAGCAAATTCCCCAGAATGCCGGCGGATTATATAGTTACCCTTGAAAAAGGAACTGATTTTGAACGGGAAATTTTAACGTTGGCCGGTTACAAAGCCTTGCAAAAACATATCGGGCAAGATGCTATTGCTGTCTTTCAACAAGCCGGCGTGCCGATACAAGAAGTATTTAAATTGCGGGATTTGAAAGGGGGTAAAGTGTTCAACCAAGACAACACCCTCACCGAAAGCGGATATTTTGTATATACCGAAACTTTGAAAAACCGCAAAGCTTTCTTACGGCCCAACGAATCGTTGCCGCCGTCTAAAAAGTTTTTACAGCAACTGGCACAACGGGAAGCGGCTTTGAAAAAAGCCGGGTATATGGAAATCTCGCGCAAAGAGCTTAAATTTATTGAGAAGAAAACGAAATGCTCGTTAGAAACGCTCCGCTCTGATTTGGGATTATACGTGTTGCCGGTTACTAAAACGGCCCGCCGTTATTTTATTATCGCGCGCGAAACGCCGGATCCTAAAAAAAGTGTGCCGTTTTATTATTTAATGAAAGAGCGCGCCAAGGTAAACAAGTCTATTAAAGTGCCCAGAAATTCATTAGTGGAAAGCTATGCTTATTATGGTTATACGGTTTGTTTAGATGACGGCAAACCGATACAATAAATCTAACATACATACGTACTCCGGCGGGTTAAACTTCGGTTTGACCCGCCCCTTTTTGTACTTTTTAGGCAAAAAGTATGTGCAAAACTTCTACTTACTTTTTCTGACAACAGAAAAAGTAACAAAAAGATTGCCGTCCCAGGGTGCCCTAAAAAGCAGACAAGCCGGAAAAATTTATAAACTCGCTACGCTCAAACATATAAATTTTCTAATCCGGCTTGGCGCTTTATGCCGTCCGCAGGACCGGCACAAAGGGGGCGGAATAACCACGAACAACAAATCGGTATTACCTTAATAGAACTTTTGGTAGTAGTATTGATTATCGGTATTTTAGCCAGTGTAGCTTTGCCGCAATATCAAAAGACGGTGGAAAAAGCACGTGCGGCGGAAATGATTTCTTTTGTTGGCAATGCCAAAAAAGCGGTGTCCTTGTACTTATTGGAAAACGGCTTCCCGTCTTCCAATACCGAACTATTACAGTCGGGAGTTTTGACGGCGGATTTAACAAGTGGATTAGATTGTGCCTTAAGTCCTATTACTTGTTTTAGCAGATATTATGCATACGAAATCAACCGTAATTCTTCTGGTTGCCAAATAGTAGCACACCGGACGGTAGAACCAAACCAAAGCCAGAACTATCATTATAAGGGATCCTTGAGTACTACTGATGGAAAAACTTGGATTGATAGTGTAAATGCTCTATCTGAGATTGGCCAGGTGAGTTGTAGAGAATTAGCGAAATTAGGTAATAACAGTTCGAATTGTTCTCTCTAAATCATGTTTATATAAAAACCCCGCTCTATATGGAGCGGGAGTTTTTTATTTAGCGTCGGTACGTTCTTTAAAAATGCGGGCGTCTACGAGGCGTTTAAATACGCGGCCGCGGTGCTCATAGCTTTTAAATTGGTCAAACGAGGCGCACGCCGGAGAAAGTAATACAATATCTCCGCGGGTGGCGCCGTCCATGGCCACTTGAACCGCTTTATCCAACGTATAACAGCGGATAACCTCAACCCCGGGGAGTTCTTTTTCTATTTTATCCATGGCTTCGCCGATAGTCAGCACTCGCTTGCAATAATCTTGCAGATAGGGGCGTAAAATTTCGTAAGAGGCTCCTTTATCACGCCCGCCTAAAATCAACCAAATATTGCGGCATTTTTCAAAACTCTTTAAGGCGGTAACGGTAGAATCCAAATTAGTGGCTTTGGAGTCGTTTACGTAAATCACACCCCGGTGGTAAGCAAATTGCTCAATACGGTGTTCCATGGCTTCAAAATGATCAAAGGCTTCCTGCACGGTATCGGCAGGCACGCCCGCGCTAAGGGCCATTAAAGCGGCGGCCATGGCATTTTCCACATTGTGAATGCCCTTTAAATGCGGAGGATGAAGTTGGTGTCCCTCGCTAAAAATCATTTCGTCGCCATCAAAAAACACATTGGTTTTTAATAAATGTTTTGGTTGCGTGGAGAAAGCCAACACGCGGCTTCTTGTTTTGGCAGAGAGATCCACACAGAAAGCGTCGGCGCCGTTTACAACCAAGACGTCACTTGCGTGTTGGTTTTTAAAAATTTTTCCCTTCGCTTTCACATAATTTTTCATCCCGCCGTGGTGTTCCAAATGATCGGGGGTAATATTTAAAATACACGCTACACGCGGCCGGAAATAAGAACTGTCTTCCAGTTGATAACTGGATACTTCTATTACCACATCATCTTCCGGGCGGATTTTATCCACGCAAATAGAGACGGGTTGCCCGATATTTCCGCATACCCACACGGTTTTTTTGCCGCCTGTCCGGCGGGCATGAATTTTTAAAATTTCACCTAATAAGGCCGTGGTTGTGGTTTTGCCGTTTGTGCCGGTAACGGCAAAAACGCGTGCCTCTTTGGGCACAAACGATAAAGCTGCTTCTAATTCGCTAAACACGGGAATTCCGCGCTTTTTGCCTTCCAGCAAAACGGGTGCTTTGGGAGAAATGCCGGGGCTTTTGATCCAAAAATCGCAATTAAATAATTCTGCGCTATGGCCGCCGGTTTCTACCTGGATTCCTGCAGAGATTGTGAGCAATTTGGCGTGCGGAACGGAAGATTCCTCACTGATCAATACGGCTACGCCGTGTTTGTGCAATAGCTCGGCAACCGCTTGGCCGCTTTTGCCCAGCCCCAGCACGCCCGCTTTTTTACCTTGCCATTCGCTTGGCTTAAACATATTTTTTCTCCTGCAAAAAACGGAAAATTTCTTCTTGATCGGAAAAGTGCTTTTTTTCCGTTCCGACAAGTTGGTAGTTTTCGTGTCCCTTCCCCGCCACGATTACAATATCATTTTTTTGTGCTTGGGAGAGCGCTTGGCGGATCGCTTCGGCACGATCGGGGATAATTTCGTAATTGGTATATTCTTTCATCCCGGCCAAGATATCATTGAAAATTTGTTTTGGATCTTCACACCGCGGGTTATCATTTGTTAAAAATACGCGGTCTGCCTGCGCACAGGCCGTATGTCCCATAAGCGGGCGTTTGGTGCGATCGCGCTGGCCGCCACAACCAAAAACAAGCAAAATTTTCCCTTTTGCAAAAGGTTTCACCGTCGCCAGAGCGCGTTCTAACGATTCGTTTGTATAGGCGAAATCCACAAAAGCAAAGAACGCTTGTTTTCCGCTGATGCGTTCCATACGCCCCGGAACGCCGGGCAAGGCAGCTAAGCCTCGTACAAGATCGGCCTGAGAGATTCCGTTAGCGGCAGCGGCCGCCCACGCCGCCAGGGCATTATACACATTGTGCCGGCCTAATAGGTTAATGCGTGCCGGGGTTCCGTTTATTTCAAATTCCGTATGAGTCAAAAACTCACGGATGTTGGTCGCCCGAAAATCAGCCGAATTTTTTTGTGCAAAAGTGATGATGTTTACCCGTCCTTTTAACATTTCTGCCAACCGTTGCCCGTATTCGTCATCTACGTTAATAACAGCGGTTTTAGTTGGTTTCGGGTTTTGCGGATCGGCTAAATTTTCAAACAGTTTGCATTTAGCCTGGAAATAATTTTCAAAAGTTTGGTGAAAATCCAAATGATCCCGTTGCAAATTAGTAAAAATAGCCGTATCGTACCAAATGTGCCGCACCCGTTGTAATTCCAACGCGTGGGAAGAAACTTCCATCACTACTTTTTGGCAATTTTCTTTTTTCATTTGGGCCAGTAATTTAAATAACGGCAAGGCCGCGGGAGTCGTGTTCGGGGCGTCGCAAATTTTTCGTCCGCCGATGCGGTAATTAACCGTTCCCAAGGCGCCTACTTTCTGCCCGGACGCGGTAAAAATACTTTCCAGCAGATAAGCGATAGAAGTTTTCCCTTTGGTCCCCGTAACGCCGATCATACAAAGGTCATCAGAAGGTCTGCCATAGAATTCATAAGCGGCGTCGGCCATGTCTTTATCAATATCGGCCGATCGGTAGAACGCAACGGGGCAATTTTCGGGTGCGTTTTGCGCGGAGACAATTAAAACCGCTCCGTTTTGGACGGCTTGTGCGATAAAAGAATTTCCGTCTACGTTGGCTCCTTTTAATGCAAAAAAGACAAATCCGGGTTGCACGTCCTGCGCCCGAAAAGTTAGGCCGACAATATGCAAGCCCGCTTGGCGGGCTTTTTCTAATACAAAACTGCTCATACCTAAATGGTATCAAATTGAGAGAATGAAAGAAATGTTTTAACGGGAGAAGTTTTTTTCAGCCAGCCAATCGGCTAATTCTTGCGTCATGCGAGCCAAGTGTTGGCGGATTTGCGGCTGCTTGGTTTCTAAAAGCGGGAGCAGCGTTTGGCGAATCCAGTTACGGGTAAAAGTTTCGTCAAAGTTGCTTTCGTCGGTAATATGCGGCAGTTTATTCTGTGCCAAATATTGCTCCGCTTCCTGCCGGGTAATGCACAGAAGCGGGCGGACAATTTCCACTCCTTTTCCAAGCGGCCTGCGTAGAGGAATGCCGGCGAGGCCTTTGGCCCGGGTGCCCCGCAATAAATTAAGCAAGAACGTTTCGGCTTGGTCATCCAAATGGTGGGCGAGGGCGACTTTGGTGGCGCCGTATTGACGGGCCACTTTTAAAAAAATTTCATACCGGGCTTTGCGGGCAGCATGTTCCGGGCTGAGTTTGGTTTCCCGGGCTAATTTTTTTACCTGGGCCTTACAAGCGACAAATTCTATCTGCAAGTCTTTGCATAATTTTTTGCAAAAGCGTTGATCGGCTGTGGCGGCCGATGCGCGCAAACCGTGGTTAACGTGCAAAGCTACGAGCCGGAAATGCTTTTCAGCGGCCAGGTAACGCAAAAAATGAAGTAAACAGACGGAATCAATGCCCCCGCTTAACCCCACCAAAACGGTATCTTTGCGGGAGATTAGTTGAGTAGCTAGGGCTCGCATACGGGGCAAGACGGAAGCATTAAATGTTTTTTTTGCCATATAAAAAAGTATAATAAATAAAAGGAGATGGGGAAAGCACACCTATGAAAAAGAAAATTTTAATTATTGAAGATGAGCCCGCTATTATTGAATTATTGCGTTTGGTATTGATGCGAGAGGGGTATGAAGTACATACGTGCCAAACGGGGCGGGACGCTATTGCTACTATCAAACGGGTCACCCCGCATTTGATTATTTTAGATGTAATGTTGCCCGGTTTGGACGGAGCCACTCTTGTACGAATTATGAGTGAAGATGATTCTCTTTCTTCTTTCCCGATTATTGTTTCTTCCGCATTGACGGAATCGGAAAGAATGTTTGCCAATTATCCGCAGGTAAAAGGGTTCTGCTCCAAACCGTTTGACTTGAAAAACTTTGTTATTCAAGTTAAACAAGCGATCGGTGATTAACCTGTTCGTTAAAACTTTTAAGCCCGCCGGACACGGCGGGCTTTTTATTGGAAAAGTTTTTATTTTGTGCTCGCGAGCCAATAAGCGTAGTACTTCCAAAAATTTTCCAGCAATTCTTCCAAAAAAAGTTCTTTGTTTGTTTCTTTTTTTAAGAGTTGCTTTACGCTAATCGCCGTTTCTTTTAAAGAAGCCGGCAGAGGATTGTTTACATTCACACCCACGCCCACCAACATCCATTGGTTTGCATCCGTGCTGGCGGAAGTTTCAATAAGCACTCCGCAAATTTTTTTCCATTTGCGTGTTTTTTCGTCCCAAGCCAACACGTCGTTAGGGAGTTTTACTTTTGTTTTAATATCAAATACACGCTGCAGCGTTTCCGAGAGGGCTTTTCCTACGGCTACGCTCAAAGAAGCATTACAAGAAGAAGGTTTATGTGGCCGTAAAATTAACGTAAAATAAACGCCTCCTTCTTCGGAGCTGAACGAGCGGTCGTAACGTCCGCGCCCGGCCGTTTGGTTGCACGCAAGTATCAACGTTCCCTCCGGTTCTCCGTTTATGGCGAGTTCTTTAGCTAAGGTTTGGGTGCTGTCTATGGTCTCTAAACCAATAACCCTTTGTACAGCAGATAAAGGCAGTTGTGTTTTTGTCATATAAAATCCTATTTTAATTTCATTTGCCGCAATTCAAATAAACGGTCCCGTAATTCGGCGGCCAGTTCAAAGTTAAGCGCATCAGCGGCCTGGTGCATTTGTTGTTCAATATCTTTTTCCAATGATTTAATATTTTTTACCGTCGGCGTCGGTAAAGAATCGCTCAAAATGCCAAACGCGCTGGTTTTGGCCTGTTGTTCAAATTCTTTTAGTTCCACTTCCGCCTTTTGGATAGTTTTGGGCGTGATGTGGTGTTCTTTATTGTAAGCTTCTTGTAATTCGCGCCGGCGGTTCATTTCGTTCAGTGCATATTTAATAGAATCGGTTTTGCGATCCGCATATAAAATCACTTCGCCTCCGGCGTTCCGGGCCGCCCGGCCGGAAATTTGGATAAGCGTAGTAGTGTTGCGCAAAAAGCCCTCGTTATCGGCTCCTAAAATAGCTACCAGCCCCACCTGCGGGATGTCTATCCCTTCGCGCAAAAGATTGATGCCAACGAGCACGTCAAATTTTCCTTGCCGAAATTCTTTTAAAATTTCCACGCGGTCCAAGGCTTCAATGTCCGAGTGTAAATAACGTGTTTTTAAATTATGCTCTACGAAATAAGAACTTAAATCTTCTGCTGTTTTTTTGGTAAGGGCCAATACAAGCGTACGTTCGTTTTTGGTGATATGCTCTTTAATTTTACTTACCAAGTGGTCAATTTGCCCGGCGGTGGGATGAATCTCTACTTTAGGATCTACCAGCCCGGTAGGGCGGATGACCTGCTCTACAATGTTATTTCCGCTGACGGTTAATTCATATGGGCCCGGCGTGGCGGATACGAAAATGGTAGACGGCATTAAACTTTCAAATTCTTCAAATTTAAGCGGGCGGTTATCCAGGGCCGACGGCAAGCGGAAACCAAAATCTACCAACATTTGTTTACGCGCGCGATCTCCGTTATACATGCCGCGTACTTGCGGCAAAGCTACGTGCGATTCATCCACCATTAACAAAAAATCATCATACCGTTTAAAATAATCTATGAGTGTAGAAGGGCGTTCTCCGGGTTGGCGTCCGTCCATATAGCGTGAATAATTTTCAATGCCGCTGCAAAACCCAGCTTGCGTAAGCATTTCCAAATCATATTCCGTGCGTTGTTTTAAGCGGTAGGCTTCCATTTCTTTGCCCAATTTTAATAGTTCCGCATGACGGGCTTGTAAGTCCGCGCGGATTTGTTCAATAGCGTTTTGCGTATCTTCATCCGTCGCCACAAAATGTTTAGCAGGATATATCCACGCCTCTTTTAATTCCGCCAATATATTCCCGGTAATGGGATGAATTTCGTAAATATGTGCGATCGTACGCCCGGAAAGTTCAATGCGAAGTGCATTCTGGCTATACGGCGTCATGACGTCTATATTGGGGCCGCGTGTGCGGAATTGTCCGGCAGTAAATTCCATTTCGTCGCGGTGGTATTGAATTTTAATAAGATGCCCGGAGAGTTGCGCGCGTGTCATTTCCATTCCCTGTTTGACATAAATACGCATTTCGCGGAAACTATCCGGCGAGCCGATGTTGTAAATACACGAGACCGATGCCACCACAATTACATCTTTGCGGGAAGTTAAAGAAGTGGTTGCTTTTAAGCGCAGTTTATCAATTTGATCATTGACAGCGGAATCCTTTTCTATGTAGGTGTCCGTTTGTGGAATATATGCTTCCGGTTGGTAATAATCGTAATATGAAATGAAATATTCCACAGCATTTTCCGGGAAAAATTGCTTAAATTCAGCATAGAGTTGGGCGGCTAAAACTTTATTGGGCGATAAAATGAGAGTAGGTTTGTTCAGGCGAGTAATAACATTAGCCATCGTGAATGTTTTGCCCGAGCCCGTTACGCCCAGCAACGTTTGGCGCGTTTTTCCATCCAATACGCCGCGTGTTAGTGCGTCAATAGCTTTGGGTTGGTCTCCGGCCGGTTTAAACGCAGAAACAAGTTTAAAATGATCCATAGCATTTGATAAAAAAGGCGGCTGTCAAAGCCGCCCGGTACAAATAAAATTACTGAGCCATTGCGGAATGAACAAATTCTGCGTTAAGCACGCCGGGCAACAGTTGCGCCACGCCGTCAATCATAAATTGCATGGCAATTGCACACAAAACCATACCCATAAAGCGCACCACAATTTGCGTGCCGTTACGGCCTAGACGGTCAAAAATAAAACGGGAACAAAATAAAACAATTCCGACAATGAACGCACTGAGTAATAAGGTTAAAATCATCATAAAAGAGGTCGCCCAATCGGTGCTCTTTTCCGCGTACAAGATAACAGTGGTAATTGTGCCCGGCCCCACAAAAATCGGCATGGCAACGGGGACTAAAATGCGGCTCAAACTGTTTCCCGCTTGAGAGAATGTTCCGCCGGATACGGATTGGGTTTCAATCCCGTTGTTTTCAAACTTGCTTTTACCTTGTAACATGCGAAGCCCGACGAGCAAAATCATAATAGACCCTGCCAAACGGAAAGCCGGCAAGGTAATACCGAAGACATTTAATATCCGTGTACCGAATAGAAAGAAAACGAGTAATAAAACAAAAATAGATAATGCCATGAGCAAAGCCACAGCGCGTTGTACTTTGGGGTTCTCATTTTCCACATATCCCAAAAAAATCGGCATATTGCCAATAGGGTTTAAAATAGCAATAACACCGATAAACGTGTTAAATAACACACTCCATTCCATAATATTTCGTGAACTCCTTGGTTAATCCGGCCATTTGGGCGCGGATATTTCATTTCTTACTTATAGTATACCAAATTCGTACGTAGGGGAAATGACTATCCAAGACGGGTAGAAAATTGGTATAATAAATATACAAAACCCGTTGATTTAGGGCAGTTGGCGCAGTGGTAGCGCGTCCGCCTCACACGCGGAAGGTCACAGGTTCGAACCCTGTACTGCCCAAATTTAAAAACCCACCGAGAAGGTGGGTTTTTATTTGGCGGTAGCGCACCAACTGCTTGGTGCGCGGCAGGGTTCGAAGCCCGGAGCGATGTTTTTGTTTGAGGGATGAACCGCTTGTGCGGTGAAACCGAAAGGCAAAAACCGCGAGGGCGGGCCCGGGCGAAATTTCCGTTAGGGAATTTACGCAGGGCGAACCGAGAAAAGTACTGCCCAAATTTAAAAACCCACCGAGAAGGTGGGTTTTTATTTAGTAAAAAAGCAATTGCCGGAAAAGCGGTTTAGCGCTCTGTATCAATGAGAAGTTTTGGGGAGGAAACTTCCCCGGAAGAAACGTTTATGTCGTAGGAAAAAATAGCGGTAGCGTCCACAAATTGCGGGAAAATAGTTACGCGCAATATGTCATTATCTTCCAATTCAAAAAATTGTTCTAAATGTTCCGGATCGGTAAATTCTTCGGCTTGTACGGTTTGTTTTACCTCTCCGTTGCGGATCAATGCTACGGAAAGCAAGGCATCTCCCGGTGGTAATACGCTTACGGGACGGCCCAATACTTTTATTACAAGGCCTTCGTTTCGTGTATCTTGCCCTAACAGATTGTGTACAAGCGGCAAGATGTTTTCAATCGGTGTAGCCACGTATAACGGCGGCAAAGACTGAATAGAAAAATCCGAAAGGAGCGGAACGTCCAACTTGGGTGAAAAAACCTTGTACGGAAAAGATCTTACATATAATCCGGCTACTTTACCATTTATCATAACGGGAGAACCGCACATCCCTTTGTTTGATCTTCTAAAATTGTTACGAATCATCAAGCGGTATGAACTGGCAAATAAAATCTCCTCTTGTGGAAACCAGCGCGGTTGACCGAAAGCAAACCCGGCAATGGAGACCAGTTGCGTGGGTTTTGCGCGCTCGGTAGCAATAGGGAGGGGTTGCACATAATTACGGACGCTTGCCGGAATTTCAAAAACAGCCACATCCGTTCCCATTACATTACTCGTCTCCCACGAAGTAATTTTTTCGGCGCGGTAGCCTTGCGGAGTTTGAAAATACATATAAGGATCTCTGGATATGTTGTCCATCACGTGCGCGGCGGTTGCCCCGAAAAGTTTTCCTTGTACTTCAATAGCAAAGGCAGACGCCGTAATATCGGATTGAGGAGATTGTTGGACCTGAAAAACAATCGGCTTTTCGCCGGGAGGCAAGGTTTCGCGGACGGGCACTTCTGCCGCCCACGCGGGCCGTAACATATTTACGAAACGTTCTTTAAGAAGAAGATTGCTTTGCCTGGATAACGAGGAAACGGCTCCGGGCTTGAATAATCGTTTAGCCAATGCGTGTTCCACAGCGGATGAAACTTGCGCGTGGGAGAAGCCGGCACAGAAAAATAAAAGCAAAACGGAGTAATTAAAAAGAGACGTTCTCATCTCTTATATTGTAGAGCTTGTGGGTTGTGACGGCAAGAGTCAAAAGGCCCAGTAACTACTGGGCCCTTTGGGGAAGTGGAATTATTTTAACATCTCATACAAAGGGAAGTGTTGCAAGAAAATTTTTACTTGCCTCGCAATCTCTGCCAAATAATTTTCATCTCCTCTGTGAGTAAGTGCGTCGTCAATAAATGCGGCGATTTGCTCCATATCTTTTTCTTTCATGCCGCGGGTGGTAACGGCCGGGGTGCCAAGGCGCAGCCCGCTGGTTACAAACGGTTTTTCCGGATCAAACGGAATTGTATTTTTGTTGGCAGTAATGCCGGCTTTATCCAAAGCCGCTTCGGCTACTTTTCCCGTCATGTTTTTAGAGCGCAAATCTACGCACATCACATGCGAGTCCGTACCGCCGGCTACAAGTCGGTAACCGCGCGCTTTTAACGCGTCTGCAAGTGCGGCCGCATTTAATTTAACTTGATGTTGATAGACCTTAAATTCCGGCTTTAATGCTTCGCCCAAACAAACGGCTTTGGCGGCAATAACGTGCATTAAAGGTCCGCCTTGTACGCCGGGGAAAACAGCGGAATCGATGGCTTTTGCTAAATTTTCTTTGCACAAGATGAGCCCGCCGCGCGGCCCGCGTAATGTTTTATGCGTGGTAGTAGTTACCACGTCGGCATACGGAACCGGAGAGGGATATTCTCCGGCGGCAATGAGTCCTGCATAATGTGCTACGTCGCACGCTAAATATGCTCCGCAACTATCGGCAATTTCGCGAAGGCGCTTCCAATCAAACACGCGCGAGTAATTGGACGCGCCTGCTAAAATGAGTTTCGGTTTGTGCTCTTTGGCAAGTGCGGCCGCTTCGTCATAATCAATTTCTTCGGTATCTTTACGCACGTTCATGGCAACCATATTGTAAAGTTTGCCGGAAAAATTCAGCGGGTGCCCATGCGTCAAGTGGCCGCCGTGGGAAAGGTTTAATCCAAGGACGGTGTCCCCGGGTTTTAATAATGCAAAATAAACCGCCATATTGGCTTGCGCGCCGGAATGAGGCTGTACGTTGGCATGCTCGGCCCCGAATAACTTTTTGGCACGTTCTTGCGCCAATTTCTCTACGATATCTACAAATTCACATCCGCCGTAATAGCGTTTGGCCGGGTAGCCTTCAGCATATTTATTGGTGAGTACGGAGCCCTGTGCTTCCATGACGGAAAGTGAAGTAAAATTTTCGGAGGCGATCAGTTCAATGCGTTCGCGTTGGCGGGCCAATTCTTGGGCTATGGCGTTAAAAACTTCGGTATCTGTTTTTTGTAAATTCGGGTACATGGTTTTTCCTCATTTTTTACTATGAAAAAGCTGCGTTATTTACTATAATTTACTAAATAGAAGTTAATTCCAGCAAGAGGTGTAAAAAGAAATGGCAAAATTGACCAAAAAAGACTTCCTCAAAAACACTATCAAACACATTGATTTGAAAAAATACAATGTGGTCCCCATGGTAGAAGCTTTTGAGGGCATGGCCTACGCTTCACGCGAAGTGGCCAGAGCGAGCAAAATCTATAACATGATGCTTTCGGATAAAAAATGCTCGGTTATTTTGTGTATCGCCGGGTCTTTGGTGTCCGCCGGTATGAAAAAAGTAGTAGTGGACATGATCCAAAACAACATGGTAGATGCTATCGTTTCCAACGGAGCTAACATTGTGGACCAAGACTTTTTTGAAGCCTTGGGTTATAAACACTATGTGGGTACTCCTTATAACCAAGATGATAATTTATTGCGCGATTTGCACATTGACCGCATCTACGACACCTACATTGACGAAGACCAACTTAAAAATTGCGACGAAACTATTCACAAAATCTGCAATTATTTAGAGCCCCGCCCCTATTCTTCCCGCGAATTTATTTGGGAAATGGGTAAATGGCTTGAAAAAAATAAAAAAGGGAAAGATTCTATTGTTTACAATGCGTATAAACACGGTGTGCCGATATTCGTTCCCGCGTTTAGTGACTGCTCGGCCGGTTTCGGTTTTGTAGCGCATCAAACGGAACATCCCACCGCTCACGTATCCATTGACAGCGCCAAAGATTTCTTGGAACTGACCAAAATCAAAATCAAAGCTCAAGAAACCGGTTTGATGATGTGGTCCGGCGGCGTACCGAAAAACTTTGCACAGGATACAGTAGTAGCTGCTGAAATCTTAGGAGCTGATGCCCCGATGCACAAATATGCCGTGCAAATCACGGTCGCTGACGTGCGCGACGGTGCGTTATCCGGCTCTACGCTCAAAGAAGCTTCTTCTTGGGGTAAAGTTTCCACCGCGCTTGAACAAATGGTATACGGGGAATGCACCACGCTTATCCCGCTTATCATTGGCTATGGTTATCACAAGGGCGCGTGGAAAAAACGCAAACCGGCCAACTATGTAAAATTCTTACAAGAGGAAGATGCCAAAATCGCGAAAGCGAAAAAAGCTAAAAAATAATGTTGCTTAAAACCGCGTTTTTAAGTCTCATTTTGCTGATCTGCCCGTGGGCTTTATGCTACGGGCAGCTCAGTTTTTTGGGCGTAAACGGAGAACGCGGTTATTCGGCCATGCGCGGTACGTATAAGTGGGATATGGATAATAATTTTATCTTTACGCCCTCATATGAATTTTATCGTATGTCCGATAATAAAGACGTGGAAAAAACAGGTGCCACGTACCGGTATGGCTTAAAAAGCTCGTATGACTTTTCGGACGCATGGCGCGGTTATACACAATTTTTTTGGCAACCGCCGGCCGTGGGGCACAAAGCTTTTAGCGGTTATGGCGGCCTTGTTTGGCAACCGTTTTACCGCAAGGGAATTATTAAAAATCCGTTTTTAGAAGCGCGCTTGGGAGTAGTACGTTACCGAACTTGGGTAGATAGCAGCGGCACACTCCTTTCTTCCCCATTTAATGAAACGGAAACCAACTTGATGTTACGGAGCGGGGCAGAAGCGGGCCCCTGGGAGTTGCAAGCTTCTTGGCATAAAGTGCTACAATATAAGAACCCGGTATTGCCTTCGGTTTCATTCAGCTGGGCGGATATCCCGTTTATGACAGCCGTTGTGCAAGGTTTCTTGCGAAATGCGACGGCCTTGCGCGTCAGTTATCCAACGCGACTCGTTACACCGTTCGCCTCCGTCGTGCGGTATGAATATGCGCTGGCGGATGCTCCGGCAATAGCCGTAGGGGCGGGGTTAAATATTCGTTACGGGGAAACGACTTTCTCCGGCGGTATAGAAGTGTTTGAACCGCGCCGGGAAGAAAACCGGAAAACATTTTTTTCTGTTTCGGTAGAAGTGGATTTTTAAGCGGGGTTTTATGGTAGAAATAGATTTACATTGTAAGATAGATGAAGAAGTTTTCTCCTGGGTAATTTTTTTGGTTCGCTTGCTGGTGGGCGGCGCGCTGTTATATGTGGCAGCCGGAAGTTTGTTGTACTCCCGCGAATTTTTATATAACGCGACCGCTTTAGGTTGGCCTATGCCGGTACCGGTGGGGCTTTCATTACTTGTCGTTCAAACCGGATTGGCGTTGCTAATCATATTAGGATGGTTTACGCGGCTGTCTTGCGCTCTGAGCGTGATTTGCGCGGCGGTGTCCGGGATTGTCTTTTTTGCGGCCGACTTAAATAAAATATACATAGCACTTGTTTTATTACTTATTACATCTTTGTTGACCCCGGCCTTGTTGGGGCCCGGAAAAATCAGTTTGGATTATAAACATGCCGTTCGCCGTGCAAATAAACAATTTAGAGGTTAATGTATGGAAGAAAACTCCCCTTATATCAGTTTGGCTAATAAATACCGTCCGCAAACTTTTGAAGATATGGTCGGGCAGGAGAGTATTTCCAAAACCCTCCAAAATGCCTTAAAATTGGGGCGCATTGCACATGCCTATTTGTTTTACGGACCACGCGGTTGCGGTAAAACAACGACGGCGCGTATCTTAGCAAAAGCACTCAACTGTACCGGCAACGGAGCCACCAAACCTACCGCGGAGCCATGCGGTAAATGTCCGCAATGTTTGGAAATTGCCCAAAGCGGGGACTTGGATGTATTGGAGTTGGATGCCGCCAGTAATACGCAAGTAGAAAAAGTGCGCGAAGCTATTATTGATACCGTAGCTTTAGCCGCTTCACGAGATCGTTTTAAAGTTTTTATCTTAGATGAAGTTCACATGCTTTCGGCAAGCTCTTTTAATGCGCTTTTAAAAACGATTGAAGAGCCCCCGGCCCACGTCGTTTTTATCTTAGCCACGACGGAAAAACACAAAGTGCCGGCCACGATTGTCAGCCGTTGCCAAACCTTCCGTTTCCGCCCGCTAACGGTGGAAGAAATTACCACGCATTTATTAGATTTATCGGGTGCGGAAAATATTGATTTAACCGCCAATGCCGCCAAAATTATTGCCAAAAATGCCGGCGGGGCGATGCGTGATGCCTTAACGTTACTGGATCGTGCGATTGCCTTTTGCGGCAACCGTATTGATGAAAAAATGGTGGGGGAAATGTTGGGGCTTACACCGGAAGATTTAATTAAACAGGCCATAAGTGCTTTGATACAAAAAGATAATGCCGCCTTGCACCAAGTGTTTGAAACGATCCAAGCGGAAGGATTTGATGCCAATGCATTTCTAAAAGATATAAAAAATGCGTTGGGAGAAGCCTTTTATTTTTCGTTAGGGCAAGGAGCGGAGCCCTTTGAAGGCGCCCGCCAAATTTTAGCGGAGGTTAGCCCCGGCTTTTTGGCGCAGCTTTCCCGTAAAATCAATAAAATTGTTGAAGAAGTAAAATTTTCCGATAACGCACTTATCAGTGCCGAGGTCGGTTTATTTACGGTGATGGACAGTTGTTTGGATATAGAAAGGTTAGTCCGTCGTTTAGAAGCCCTGGAACGAGGCGAACAAACAACGCCCACCTCCGGCGGGGAAAGTTCTTTTACTAAAAAAGCGGCTACTCCTCGGCAAACACCGATTTCCGCTAAGCCTAAACCGCTGCAAGCCGCGGCTACCCCTCAACCGCAAGAAGAATTGCCGTCTTCCGTGCAGCAAACTATTTCCAACCAGCAATTATGGGAAAAAATGTTACAGTATTTTGAAAAAAGCCCGTTTGTTTATGATGTTATGCTGAATGGCTCCGTCCAATTTAATGGGGACGACTGGACGTTGCGTTTCTCGCAAGACAAAGCGTTTTATCAAATCCCGGCGCAAAGCAAAATTGCCGAGTTGGAGGCTGCTGCCAAAAATTTGAGTGGACGAAAAGTTAAAATTTCACTGGCGGTAGAAGAAGCATCTTCCGCAGCTCCTGCGGCGAAAAAAGAGCCCAAGAAAAAAACAAAAAGTACGCCTGTGGCTGCTAAACAGGTTGAAATTTTAGATGAAGAGCCCCTTACCTCTACCAGCTTGCAAACGGCAGTTGTTTCTTCCGATCAAAAAGGAGCATTGGAAGAGGTAAAAGAAATTTTGGACGTTATCCCCGGGGAGCTATTAGCTTAATTTATGAAAAGTTTAGACCGTTTCGTCCGTGCGCTTCGTCGTTTGCCGGGGGTAGGACCTCGTCAAGCGGAGCGTTTTGCCACTTATTTTTTACGGGCGTCCCAGGGTGAAACGGAAGAATTTATGGCGGCTTTGGCTGCTGTGAAGCAATCTATTAAACTTTGCCCGGAATGTTTTTCGTACAGCGAAGCGGACCGTTGCCCCATTTGTGCCGATCCGGACCGCGACCGCGGTTTAATTTGCGTTGTAGAAGATCCGCAAGATATTGAAGCTATAGAGAAAACAGGAGCTTATAAAGGGTTGTATCATGTGTTACATGGGGCTATTTCTCCGGTAGACGGGCGAGGAGCCGAACACGTTAAAGTGCGCGAATTGTTAACCCGTGTACAAAATTCCCCGACGTCCATCCGGGAAATAATTATTGCCACCGATCCGGATAGTGAGGGAGAAACCACAGCCCTGTATTTGGCCGATTTATTGCGCGGATTAGTAGGGCAAGTAACCCGAATCGGATATGGTGTACCGTTGGGTGGCGATCTTGACTATATGGATGAAATGACGTTGGGATATTCCCTCAAAGGCCGCACCAAATTATAATGCATCCGGATGTATACAAACGCCCGCTGTTACTCGTGCTGGCGGCGCTGATTTTAACCTTGTGCTTTTTCTATCGTCCCACCCCTTCCAAACGGGATGTTTTCCATTTTATTGCGCAAAAAGAAGTTACCCTCGTTGGCCGTGTAGAAAGTTTCGCGGTATTTAAAAAAGACAGCCAAAATGTGTGGATCAAAGTGAAAACCGTTAACGGGCAGCGCGCTGACGGGTGGGTGTATGCGCGTATAACGGGTTTTGCTCCGCAATGGAAAGACACGCTTATTCTTACCGGGCGGTTACAACATCCTTATGGGATATCTTTGCCGGGCAATTTTGATTGGCGCGTCTATTTAGCCCAACACCACACATTTGCCGAAATCAAAACATCTCAAGCACAAAAACTTAAATCTGCGGCGTGGCCCTGGCGGATGATTCGCGCCGTCCGGCGTGATATGTTGCGGGTATTTAATGAAAGTTTCCCGCCCCCGATAGCTTCGGTAGCCGGAGGTGTATTGCTTGGGGAACGGGGCGAGTTGGGAGCGGATTTATACACGGCTTTTCAAGATAGCGGGGCCATCCATTTGTTGGTTGCTTCCGGCGGCAATGTGGGCTTTGTGACACTCCTTACGCTAGGGCTGGGGGCCCTCTTGCGTCTTCGCCGTAGAACCCTTTTAGGGGCGGCTTTAATCACGGCAGGGGTTTACACGCTTATCGCCGGAGCGGATGGGCCCTTACTTAGGGCTTATCTAATGGCGGCTTGTGCTTGTCTGGGGTACTTTCTCGGCAGAAACAGCGGCGTATTCCAGGGGTTATTACTTTCCTGTGCCCTCATCTTAATAGGAAATCCGGCTGCTGTTTTTGATACGGGTTTTCAAATGTCTTTCTTGGCTACTTTAGCAATCATTATTTTTCTTAATAATTATCAGATGCCGGCCCGTTGGCCCAAAACCGTACGGTTTTTTGGACAAATATTTTTAGCTACTTTGGCGGCACAACTGGTTTTGCTCCCTATTTTTACCAATGTGTTTTATAAAGTTTCTCTTACCGGGCTTGTGTCTAATATGATTTTGGTGCCGTTTGCTTCCGGTTTGATGGCCGTGGGCTTTGCGTATTATTTGTTTACTCTCTTACACGTCGGCATGTTGCTTTATTATCCTTGCTTGTGGGGATTGGAAATTTTCCAATATATAGTGGAATTTTTTGCTTCGTTCCGTTTTTCGTCCATTCCGGCCACTGCGTGGACCGGCGGCAGTATTATTGCGTATTATATTTTACTCTTTTGGTTCAGCCAAATGCCGCAACGGGCGTTTGCCAGACGGATCTTAGGGCCCTGCGTGGCAACGGCTTTGCTGGCCTGGGGCACCGGGCAATATAGAGCATCGCGTCCGCGCGTATTCTTACTTAGCGAGTGGAACAAACATGCGGTAATCGTAAAAATAAATAAAAAGCATAGCTTGTTATTTAATGCCGGGATTGCAGATGAAAAGTTGGAACGGGCCCTATTTGCCTTAGGCCTAAGGCAAACAGAGGCGGCCCTGTCTTTTGATGGATACCCGGCAATTTCTTCGTCATTATCTGCTCAAGCCAAAACGGGTTTTTCGGATATTTGGCCCGGGGAAACGTTTTCGGTTAAGGGAGCTACTGTACAAGCGGTATGGGGCATACACCAAGCCAAAGACGGTCGTTTGTGGGAAGATACGGGTTATTCCGGTGCACGTAAAGGGAATATTTCTTATTGTGTAGAAAAATCAGCCCGCACATTATGTGCCGGTAGCGAAGGGCGTTTTGTAAAATTACCTTCCGGGGAGCTTTTAATTGCCAAGCGCAATGAAACGGTTTCTGCGCGCTGGTAATTATAGAGAAATGGGCAGGTGCCCTTGCGGCGGATATAAACCCAGCAACACTTCGGCCGCGGCCCGTTGGAAGTCCGGGGATGGGCTGAAAGTAAATAATTTTTGCTCAATAGGCAGTGTGGCCGGAATAGCCCACGGACTTGCAAAAAATACACAGGTACTATGCTCGGCCTTTTGCAACGCCTGTTGCAACTGCGAGATCTCTTCTTTTTCCAACATAATTTTTCCTTGAAAAGCTTGGTACCGGCGGAAGCAAAGCACCAATAAATGTTGGGCATTTCCTTGATATTTTTGCAAAGAGATCCGATGCGCGCGCAACGTGTTTAAAAAGGGTTCGGCACTTTGCGCACTTTGGTTGCCGATTTCCAAATAATGTATAGTTTGTGTGCGCGTAAGCGGTGTAACCGACGGATAGGCACAAAGGGCCTGCCGTGCGGTGCGATACGCGTAATCCCCGACGTTAAAGGCCTCTTGTTGTTCGGGGCGAGGGGTTTGTTTTGCAAAAGCACATAATTTTTCCTGCCGAGCAAAGGAACGATCTAAAATTTCCGGCGAAACCTGTTTTTCTTCTAAAAAGCTGATTAGTTTTTCAGGTTCTTGCGGAACAAGTAAAATATCAACGCCTGCTTGCAGTGCTTTCCAAGCGGCCTCTTTTTCATCTCCGATTGCTTTCATAAGCAACGCATCGGTTAGGACGCAACCGTTGTAATGCAATTGTTGACGCAGTAATTGATCGGCTACGGTTGAAGATAACGAGGCAGGATTTTTGTCATCTATTTCCGGTAATAATAAATGCCCCAACATCACGCTATCGGCAAGCGGTAATAACGCTTGAAAAGGGATAAGCTCCCGTGCTAAAAGTTGTTTTTCCGTTTGGTGCAAAACAGGCAAGGCCAGGTGAGAGTCGGTAGATGTATCTCCATGTCCGGGGAAATGTTTGATACTATTAAGGGCTCCGCCTTGTTTGAGCCCTTTTAAAAATGCGCGGCCTAACCGGATAACACATGCCGGATCTGCTCCAAAGGAACGGGTATTTACAATAGGGTTGAGCGGATTGTTGGCTAAATCCAATACAGGGGCAAATACCCAATCAACGCCCAAACTGCGTGCTTGGCGGGCCGTCAATAAACCTTTTTCAAAAGCCAACTCGTCATCATTCGCCGCCCCTAAGGCCATGTTGGAAGGCAATAAAGGGGCATCCGGCAACCAACGACCCAAGCCGTCTTCATAATCGGCAGAAATAAGCAAATGGTCCAGTGGGGAAGCTTCCCGCACGGCAGTTGTAAAAGCGGCCACTTCCGCCCGTGTCCCGCCGTATAAACAAAACCCGCCTACGCCGCGCTTGGCAAGGGTAAGGGCTTGTTCCAAGGGCGTTTTGCCGAACCAAAAACCGGGGTGGATCAGTCTTGCAATATTCATAGCGTTATTTTCCCTAAAACGGTTGCCTTTTGGGCGCCGGTAGCTTGCGGGCGGTGATTTACTTTTCTGTTTAATGCCAGCCACGCGAACAGGGCAAAAGCGGCGGCCTCTTTAGCTTGCGGATCAATACCGTACTCGGTTGAAAAAGAGAGTTTTGTGTGCGGTAAATTTTCTTGCAGAAAGGACAAGAGAGTTGTATTATAACTGCCACCGCCGGAAACAATGATTTCTTTTTGTGCCCGGCGCGGCACAAAGCGGATAATTTGATTCGCAATAGCGGCTGCTGTAAAATAGGTAAGCGTAGCCAACAGATCCGGGGTATGCTTTTTATTTAGCGGCCCGAAAAAGCGGGTTAAATAATCTTCCCCAAAAGCATTTTTATCAAGACTTTTGGGAGGTTTTTGTTTAAAAAACGGTTGCGCAAGCAAGGCTTTTACAAGTGCCTTGTCAGGAGTGCCCTTGGCGGCCGTCACGCCGTTTTTATCAAAAGGTTTATGCAATAGTTTTTGGGTACATAGATCTATAAGTGTATTGCCGGGGCCAACATCAAACCCAAGCGGTTTTACCCCTTTGCCCACTAGCGATATGTTGGAAATTCCCCCAATATTAAGCAAAATTTTGGGAGAGCCTTTCCCCCAGATAAAAGTATCAAAAAACGGCATAAGGGGGGCCCCTTCTCCGCCCAATGCGATATCACGCGCGCGGAAATCGCTCACCACGGGAGCGCCGATTTTTTCTGCCAAAAAAGAAGGTTCTGCCAGTTGTAAAGTATGCGGGAATTTAGCATGTGGCGCGTGTAGGATAGTTTGTCCGTGTGAACCGATAACACAACAATTTTTAGCGGATAAATGAAAATCTTTCAAAAAACGTTGGACGGTCTGGGCATACAACGCGCCCAGTTCATAGTGGAGGGCGGATAAAGAATCGGCATTTAATTGATAGGCCTTCAGTAATTTTTGTTGCAAGACTCGGGTGTAAGGGTAATTTTTGAAACAGATTACTTTAAAAGGCATAGGGCGTACTGCACAAACGGTTAAACCGTCTGCGCTTGTTCCGCTCATAAGGCCTAAGGCAAATTTAGTCATCCAGCACGTCCTTTAAAAAACCTTTTCTTTTTTGAAGCAATCGCTTGGCTTGCGCCCGGCTGACTTGTTTACGGTGCATAACGATAGCGGTTTTTACATGTTGGCCGGAGTTTTTAAGTAATTTGGCAGCTGTTTTTTCATCCGTATGCGCAATCAGGCAAATCAAGCGTATGGCGCGTGCCACCAATTTTTTATTGGTGGGTTGCACATCTACCATCAAGTTGCCGTATGTTTTGCCGCACAAGGCCATGGCCCCGGTCGTAATAGCGTTTAAAGCCATTTTGGTGGCAGTTCCGGCTTTCATGCGGGTAGAGCCGCTAAGGGCTTCCGGCCCGGTAGGTAAATAAATGTGAATATCGGCGTGTGAAGTGTCGGCTTGGCGGTTGCATGATAAAAGTACGGTATGTGCGCCCAGTTGTTTGGCTTTGATCAGGGCCCCCAACACATAAGGGGTTCTGCCGCTAGCCGTTAGTCCAATAACTAAATCGTTTGCTTGAGCTTGGGCAGCAATATCCCGTGCGCCCTGTTGGGCATTGTCTTCGGCTCCTTCCTGTGAGCGAAAAACCGCTTTTTTCCCTCCGGCAATAAGGCCGATAATTTGTCTCGGGCGCGTGCCGAAAGTGGGCACACATTCTACCGCTTCCAAAATTCCTAACCGGCCGCTTGTTCCTGCGCCGATAAAAATAATTTTGTGTTTGGCAGCGTGCGTTTGGGCCGCCAATACCAAAGTGGCCGCTATTTCTTTATGGGCTTTTTTGACAGCCCGGGCGGCATTGAAATCTTCCGCGTTGATAACGCGCGCCAACTGCATGGGCGTAAGAACGTCCAACTTCTGTGTATGAGGGTTAATTTGTTCGGTAGGAAGCGTTTTGGTCATACTCATGATAACGGTTTATTTTGTTTAAAACGTTCTTCCGTTTCCTCTAATGTTTTAATTTTAAAACAAAGCGGTACGACCGCGAAAGATAACAAACTGATAAAAGCCGTTACCCAGAAAAATTTTTCATATCCCAGCGCTACTTGCATTTTGCCCGATAGCATAGCGGGTACCATCATCCCCAGCGCCATAATACCGGTGGAAATAGCATAATGAGAAGTTTTGTATTTCCCTTGGGAAACGTACATGATGAATACCGTTAGGGCCATCATAGCAAGCCCATAGCCGAAATTTTCCAACGTAATTAAAGTGGCTATGGTAACAAGCCCCGGTTTGGCAACTGCCAAATAAACGTAGAAAAAGTTGGGTAATACCAAACAGCAGGCAAACGGCCAAATACATTTTTTGAAACTGAATTTGCTGAGCAACCACCCGCCTAACAAATTTCCGGCGATAATTCCGCCCAGGCCCAACGTCCCTTTGATAAGACCAAAGCTTTGCTTAGACATTGCTAATGCGCCGTCTTCCGCCGGCCCCAATAAAAAGAGCGGAACAATTTTTTCTAACAACGCCTCACCAAAACGATAGAGCAAAATAAAGAGCAAAATATACAAGATATTTCTTTGGGTTAAATAGGTAGCAAAAGCATCTTTCCACGCGTGCAGTTGCCCGGTTTGGACGGCTTTATCTTCGGTTGGTTTGGGCAAGATGAAGGTATGAAACAACGCAAACAAGCCAAACAACAACCCTAAGAAGCCGAATAAACAGGCCCAATTGTAGGGTTTGTCCATCCAGCCGCGCTCGGTTAAAGCTCCGGTGGCGGAAATTAAAATTCCGCTACCCAAAATCATGGCCACACGATAGAAGAAAGTGCGTACGCCTACAAACAAAGATTGATCTTTGGGCGTAAGGGCCAACAGATAGTAGCCATCGGTGGCAATGTCTAATGTGGCAGAGGCAAAGGCTCCTATAAAAAAGCCGAACAACGTAAGCCGGAAAGTGGATAATAAGCCGTTTTCACCTGCGTATGCAAAAGCGTTCCAGGTCAATATGCCTGCGATAGAAAGAAATAGCAACGACAAAATAGCTTGGGCCGCTAATAACCAGCGACGTTTGGTGGCATGAGCATCTACCACCGGGCTCCAAAACATTTTAAGTACCCAGGGTAAATAAAGCCACCCGGTCCAATAGGTAATTTGGTCATTGGGCAGCCCTAAATCTTGGTACAACAAAACCGATACCGTGTTAATCACGATATAGGGGAAACCTTCGGCTAAATACAAAGTGGGAACAAACGCCCACGGCATATGAGAAGTTGTTTTCATTTGAAAGAATATTTTCCGGCCAACAAATGTGCCAAGGGCCGGGTTGTTTCGTTGCGTTCAAACATCATTTTAATAATAGCTGTAAGCGGCACCGCCAGGAGGGCCCCCATGGGCCCCCAAACGAGCGCCCAAAAAATTAAACTGGCCAGCACGATAATGGGGTCCAGGTCCATCCCTTTTCCAAGCCATTTTGTTTCCAAGATGTTGCCAACAAGAAAGTGAACGGCTGTTAACAAAACCAGTGCCAATAAAATGCGCCAATCAAGCCCATATTGCAAGAATAACACAGGCATGGGCAAAATGGTTGCGATAAAAGGCCCTACGTTGGGAATGAAATTTAACACGAAGGTAAGAACGGCCAACATAGATGCCAGTTCTGTATGCATAGCCGCCAACACAGTCCACGTACAAACAGCCGCTAAAAGCGAAACAAAAATCTTTACGATAAGATAAAAAGAAATTTGTTTTTGGATATTACCCACAAGCGCCGGTTTGTCTTCAGCGGCTTGCCCCATAAAGATAAAGATTAAAAACAGTGTGATTAGCATGAGGTTCGTGATGAGAGACATCAGCGTTCCACCCAAGCTTTTTACGAAATTAAAGATAGGCAGTTTAGCCACAGTATCTTCTATGAATTGAGCATTTATGTTGAGGTGGTGCTTTTGGGCCAAATCCAACAATCCTTGCAAGGTGTCGTTGAGGCGGTCCGTGTAGGCATCGGCTCCGGCTACAAAGCTCTCAATAGAGTTGGAAATAAAAACCACCGAAGCACCGATAAGCGTTAAAAAAATTAAAAAATAGATCACTAGTCCCAAAGTGCGCGGGACACGAAATTTTCGTTTCAGCCGTTCTGCCAGCGTGTTAGCCACCATAGAAATAAATAAGGCCATAACAAAAGGCATTAAAATCGCTTTGGTATATACGAGGACGGCGGTGGCTGCGGTGCCGGCTAAAATCATTAAACAGATATTGTTGATGGGGGCTAATTTCTCAGCGGTGGAATTTGTCAACATAATTGTTCTCCTTAGTTTAGTATAGCATACCGTGCGCATTTGTGGCACGTAATTGCGGTATAGGCCAAAAGGGCCCTTTACAACCATAGAAAATTTTGTAGAATATAGCCATCTTATTTAGTTAAGGAGAATTTTCATAGCAGCACCCCAAGCCGCGAAATAGGTTTGGTACAATTTGAACTATTTTTGGAATCCTATGAAAGAATAGGAGGTGCTTTTGTAAAAAAGCCCATGAGAGTCCAAAAATAGCCGTTTGAGGCAGAGGATGTTTTAGGGTAGCTCCCCAAGGCATCTTCTGCCGAATGTTTCGCATATCTTTGTGCGAAACTACGGCTGTTTGATGCTGGGACCCTCTCATGGCTTGGCATTATTCAGCCGTTTTTTGCGCCTTATTTTTACGGGATTTCCAATAAAGGAGATCCCGTTTTTTTGGTCTCTATCCTGTGTGATAAACCGAAAAAGGTGCGCAGGCAAATAAAAGAGGGAATATTGACTGATCCTGTTCTAGTGCAAAAAAGGGAACGCGAACAGAAAGTACAAATATTAAAATAAAAAGGTTATATATCCCCGTGAAAATTGCCTTGCCGCCTGATTGGGGTGGTAAATTCAGGGGGATTATGTGACGAAACCGCTTTCCGTTTGTTTTGCTTGTGATGATAAATATGCACCGTATATGGGACTGGCTATGCTTTCTGTTTTGCAATCAGCTGACCGGGCAGATCGCTTTCATTTCTACATACTGGATAATAAAATATCAGCCCAGAACAAAAAGAAACTGGCAGAATTACACCGGAAATACCGTTTTGGCCTCACGTATATTCCGCTGGATGAACATCTTTTTGCCCGGTGTGATGCCAAGCGCTCTAACTGGACGTTGTCTATTTTCGGGCGGTATTTAATCCCCAAGGTTATTTCGGATGATAAGGTGTTATATTTGGATTGTGATGTTATGGTAAGAAGTAGCTTGCGCCCGCTTTTTGAAGAGGATATCCGCCGTTATTACGTGGCCGGGGTGCCGGATTACAATGTAATCTTCCGCGGAAAACTTCGTGAACGCTTTGGAGTTAGTTTTAAAAAAGAAGAATACGTTAATAGCGGAGTGTTGCTTATCAATAATAAAAAATGGCGGGAAGAAAATTTATTTGAAAAACTACTGGATTTTTCTCAAAGGCATGCGGCAGAACTTTTATGGCCGGACCAAGACGCTATTAACGTGGTTTGCCAACATCACAAAAAGATACTGCCCGAGCGTTACAACGTCATGGGATATCTATACAAGCCGGATTTATTTTTAAATAGTCCGCGCTTTGCCCAAATAAAACAAGAAACACGGCACCCGGTTATTCGGCATTTTCATGCGTGGAAGAAAAATTTTTTTGTTCCGCACCGAAGCGAATATTTAACACTTATTCAAAACAGCCCATGGCCGCAGCTGATGCCCCAAGATGATATAAAACCATGGGCTTGGTCCAAAATTGTTAGCCGGTATTTGTGGAATCATCCTTTCTGTTTTCTGCTTCCTAAATTTTATAAACGTTGGAAATACCGTGGTACAGCGTGCTTGTTTATGGACGCGTGAGGTTCTTTGTGGATAGTTTAGATTATTTACAAGAAAAACTGATTCATTTGCAAGAAAAATATTCGCATCGTCCGCGTTATTGTGCGTGGCGGATGGCGTTTATTTCTTTACGGGCACTTACCAAACGGTTTGACGGAAAAGTTGATTCTCTGTCGCGTTGTTGGGGGAAACAACGTGATTATCCGGCCATTGTATTTTCTGTGAAGGGAGGAATGGGCGATTTGCTGTTGGCTAATAATTACATTTATTGCGTGCGTAAATATTTGAATGATGCCAATTTTAATTTTAAAATTTGCTACCACGCGTTGCCATTATTGCAAGCTTTTTGTTTCCCGGAGGCGGAAACCGGGACGAAACTGGACAAAATGTCCGGCGTATTAAAAGTAGAGTTAAACCGTTTTCCGCGCGTACTGGCAGGAGACAGAAAAAAGCTCAGCCAATATAGCCCGCGGTTGGGGCATCTTTTGGTAACGTGGGATAATTTTTTTAAGCATAACCGTAAATTTTTTGATTTTATGCCGCAGACAGATGGCCTTGGAAATCACTATACGCAACTTTTAGGGGCTAAACGTATCAGTCAAGCCGATATTGGGGGCGTGCTTAATATGGATGAAGAATACAAAGCGCCGATACCCATGCCTTCTTCCGGAAAAGAAAGAGATATTTTAACTAAATTCGGTTTGAACGGAGATCCGTTTGTTACAGTGCAGCGCGGGCAAGGGTTGGTAACCAACACCAGCACAAACAATAAGTTATGGCCGGTGGAGTATTACAATACGTTGGTGGGGTTAATCAAACATCAAGGGCCCCGGTATAAAATTGTGCAGTTGGGTACCAGCCGGGAAGGTTTTAACGAAGATTTTGAGGGGGTAGATTTCAATTTACGTGGCAAAACAAATTTAGAAGAAATCAAAGTAATTTTAAAGTATTCTAAATTGCATATAGATTGTGAAGGCGGTTTGGTGCATTTGCGCCACGCGCTTCACGCGGGGCCCAGCGTGGTACTGTTCGGGCCGACTTCACCGGAAGTGTACGGATATAAAGAAAATCTTAATTTGCATAGTAGTGCCTGTAAACATCCGTGTGAATGGGTGACAAACGATTGGCTTTCGCGCTGTGCGCGCCGTAAAGATAAAAATTGTTGTATGAAAAAATTAGAGCCACAATTTGTGTTTGAACAAATCAATAAGCGTTTTGCTTTGAAAAAATAATATGAACTGGGAACAAGAAAAGGAACGTTTGTCCGTTAAATATAAACCGGGCACCTGGCGCTATTATGTGCACCTGTGGGCCCGGGTTATTAAATCTTGGTATCATAAAAGTCCTGCTTTCTCCGTTAGAATTGAAGGTGCCCGCAATTATGTGCCGTATATCCCGCCCGGATGCAAGATCCAAATTTTTGGGCAAGACAACACGGTAAAAATAGATCCCTCCGTTACAACTTTTATGGGGCTTATTAGAATGGGAGATCCGGACATACCGGTTCGGGGTTGCACGGTCAAAGTAGGGAGCAGAAGCTCCTGCGGCGGAGCAAATATTATGTTGTATGAAGACAATTCCGCTGTTTACGTGGGAGATGAGTGCATGCTTTCTTTCGGTATAGAAATTTGGGCATCCGATTCGCACAGTATTATTGACTCAAAAAATAAACAGTTAGTTAATTGGGGAAAAGAAATTGTTATTGGAAATCATGTATGGATAGGGATGCGGTCCATCCTCCTCAAAAACAGTTATATTGCGGATGACTGTATGGTTGGGGCGGGTTCGGTAGTGGCGGGGAAATTTAAAGAACCGCATTGTATCTTGGCGGGCAATCCGGCCCGGGTTGTAAAAAAAGGATTTTCTTGGGATTCGTTACGCCCGATACAGTATAGAGAAAAAGTTTCAATCCAAACGAGATGAATGAAAGAGGGACTACGGACGGATCAGTTTTAAAAATTCTTCTTCGCTTAATATTTGTACGCCGAGTTCTTGGGCTTTTTTGAGTTTGCTTCCGGCCGCTTCTCCGGCTACTACATAAGAGGTTTTTTTAGACACACTGCCGCTGGCTTTTCCGCCGTATTGCTTGGCCAGTCGTTCGGCTTCTTCGCGCGTCATGGTTTTAAGTTCTCCCGTGAACACTACCGTTTTCCCTTCCAGTACGTTACCGGATTTTTCCTTTTCCGGTTGCGTGAAATTAAGGCCCGCTTGGCGTAATTTTTCCATTTGTTCCAGGGCTGTCGGATCGTGGAAAAAATCATAAATACTCTTGGACACTTTTTCGCCTACATCCGGGATATGTTGCAACTCTTCCAACGGGGCGGCTTTTAAAGCGTCCAAGGTGTGAAAATGATCGGCTAACACTTCGGCGGTTTTTTCGCCAACAAAGGCAATTCCTAACGCAAAGAGGAGTTTGGAAAGAGGCCGTTTTTTGCTGGATTCAATAGCATCCAGTAAATTCTGTGCTTTTTTGTCTTTAAAGTTTGGGAGTTGCAACAGGTGAAAAAAAGTTAAACGGTATATGTCAGCAAATTCAGCGATGAATTCGAGTTGTAAAAGTTGTTGTACCACCACTTCTCCAAGTCCGTCAATATCCAGCGCATCACGTGAAGCAAAGTGCAGAAGCCGCGCATGCAGTTGCGCCGGGCAGGCGGGGTTAATGCAGTAATAACCCACCTCGTCTTGCTCTTTGTAAACGGGGGCCTTGCAGGAGGGGCACGTTTTCGGCGGTAAAACCTCTTGGGCGCCTTTGTGCTCCACAACCTTAACTATTTTAGGGATTACTTCACCGGCGCGTTCAATAATTACGCGGTCGCCCACGCGCACGCCCAAACGGTTTATTTCGTCAAAGTTGTGTAAAGTGGCATTAGAAATGATAACTCCGGCGCAAGGGACAGGCTCCAGTTCGGCCACGGGGGTAATAATGCCGCTTCTGCCTACGGAGAAAATAATATTTTTTACCGTGGTGGTGGCTTGTGGGGCCGGGTATTTAAAAGCAATCGCCCAGCGCGGACTGCGGGCGGTAATCCCCAAAATTTGTTGTTCGTCAAAACGGTTGACTTTTACCACAAGTCCGTCTACGTCAAACGGCAGTTGGTGTCTGGAATTGGCGAACGTGTTGTAAAAACGGATCACATCTGTTATTTGGTTGGCTTTTGTCCGCACGGGGCATACGGCAAATCCCCAGGTGCGGCATTGGTCAATAAACGCGCTGAAACTTTCCGCGGCAATATCCCCTAAACCAAAAGAATGAGCAAAAAATTTAAGAGGTCTTTTGGCGGCCAAATGAGCATCTTTTTGTCGCAAAGAGCCGGCCGCTGCATTACGGGTGTTAGCAAACAAATTCCCGCCGGAAGCTTGTTGTTGTGCGTTCAAATTAGCCAAATCTTTTTTATCTAAATACACTTCCCCACGTATTTCTAAGGTGCCGGCCGGGGCGTTGGGGAGTTTGTGGGGGATATTTTTGATAGTTAGCACATTAGCGGTAATATCTTCGCCTACTTTGCCGTCTCCGCGGCTGGCCGCTTGTATCAACCGGCCGTCTTGATACGTCAGTGAGCAGGATACCCCATCAATTTTTCCTTCTACTACCATTTCAAAAGAAGCGGTGCCCAGCGTTTTGGCAGTTCGTTCATGCCACTCGCGGATTTCATCAGGGGAGTACGAATTATCCAAGGACATCATGGGTACGGCATGTTGCACCGGCGAGAAAGCGCGTGAAGCCACCCCGCCGACTTTTTGGGTGGGAGAATCGGGCGAACGATATTGCGGATAGGCTTCTTCTAACTCTTGCAGACGCTTGTAAAGTTCGTCGTATTGGGTGTCGGACAAAATGGGATTGTCTTGGTTGTAGTATAAGTCGCTATGAAAACGAATTTGTTTTCGCAGCAATTCAATCTCGTCTTTGGGCTGCATTTTTATTTGCGCTCTTTTTTAAGTTGGTCCAACAAACCGTTGATAAATTTGCTGGAATTTTCGGTTGAGTATTTTTTGGCCAGCTCAATTGCTTCGTCTATAATAGCCGGGATAGGGGTGCGTTCGGGGCTGAAAACCATTTCGTACGTAGCCATACGCAAGATGGAACGGTCCACCGCGGACATGCGGGCAATCGTCCAATTTTTAGCATAAGAGGATACTAATTTATCAATATCGGGCAAATGTTTCTTTGTGCCGGACACAAGATCCTCACAAAAAGGAAAACTATCGCCTAATTCCTTTTTAAAATCGGCGGTATAACTTTTCAAAATTTGGGTATCCGGCGATTTGGAACTATCTGCAAAGTAAAGCGATTGTAAGGCACATTCTCTGGCCATTCTGCGGTTGCTCATGATTGTCCCTCACTTGATAAAGAAGTTATTTTTATTCTAGCAAATTTAAGAGTCTTATGCAGAAGGAAGATTTGACATAGGCCCTAGGGCCTATGTTAGGGTGGGCCTTAAGACCCCCTTGAAAACTAACTCTTTTTCTTTTACACTAAAAATATAGAGAAAAAAGAGGAGGTTGTATGAAAAAGTTACTGGGTGTTTTGTTGGGGTGCATGGTGCTTTGCATGACGGCTTACGCGCAAAAAGATGACCCGTTTATGTATCGGGGTGAGCTGACGGCTAAAGACGTCATTGAGCTCATGAAAAAAGACGAATTTTTACCGTTGTCTGTCAATATCCCGCGGTATTTCGAAGATGAAGCAGAAAAGGCCGAAGTGGTAGCCGTAGCGCTATCCCGCGTGAAAAAGAACGATAACTATTTAAATAACTATAACGCGGCGGTGGTATATGCCACGGCGGACGATTTGCAAGGAGTGGATTTCGGCCGTCACGTAAATGACGAAGATTCCGACAAAGCGGTTAAGTATGCCACGCGTGCAATTGAGCTTTCCCCGAACACGCCGTATATGTATATTTTGCGTGCTGCGGTAAATTATGAACGGGCGTATATGTTCTCTATTGATGGATCGGAGTTGGTCAACAAAAAATATGCCGAACAAGCCGATGCGGATATGGCAAAAGCGCACGAACTGAACCCGACTTTGTTTAAGAAAGAGATTCGGAGTGTATTCCCCTCGGAAAACGGGAGATTCCTTAAAGAGATAAAAAAACTGAATAAAGTAAGCGTTCCCGCCGTTCCGAATAGGCCGGGCAACGAAATGATGATGCTTGATGAACGCGCTCGCTCGCAACAGGAAGTCCGCAAAGCGTTAATTCAAAATCATCCGGACAGAAGAAAATAATCTTCTTATTTCCTATATAAAATCCCCCGGTATAAACCCGGGGGATTTTTATGCAATAATACCGTTGCTGATTGACACGTGTATTGGGAAGTTGGTATAATAAAAAGGTCCCAAAAAGGGGCAAATTTTTTGAAAGAAAGATTAAATGGCCAGATTCGATAACAGAAGAGTTTACAAGCAAGACTTGTATTGCCGTAACCAAAATATCCGCGCAGCCGAAGTGCGCGTAATCAATTCGGATGGCACCATGTTGGGTGTTTTTCCGACGCGCGAGGCCGTCGCGATGGCCAGAGAACAAGAGTTGGACTTAGTGGAGATTTCTCCCAACGCCCAACCTCCTGTCTGTAAGATACTGGATTACAACAAGTACGTTTACGAACAGGGTAAAAAAGCCGCCGAGGCGAAGAAAAAACAAGCGAAGGTTTCTTTAAAAGAATTGCGCATTAAATCGCGCATTGCTCCGCACGATTTGGAGGTTAAACTCCGCCAAATTGAGGAATTTTTAAAGAAGAAAAACCAAGTGCGCTTTGTGGTCGTCTTCCGCGGACGTGAAAATCAGCACAAAGATTTGGGTATCCAAATTTTAAATGATACTGCCAAACGCTTAGAACCGTTGGCCACGGTGGACGGAGGATTACAGCAGCTGGGTAACCGCATGTCCATGACCTTTGTGCCGAAAAACTAAACTGATTTTTAGGTTCTTTTTGGTGTGACTGCGTTCGGGGCTTGACCGGCTCCCGCCGCAGGTTGTGTAAATAAGAACCAATTAACAAAAAGGAAAATAAAAATGCCTAAATTGAAAAATCACGCAGGCGGTAAAAAGCGTTTCCGCAAAACCGCCACGGGTAAATTCACCCACAGAAAAGCCGGCAGAAAACACTTGCTAACGCCTGTTTCTGCCTCGCGCAAGCATGAAATGCGTAAGACTGGGGTTATCACGCCTGAGTCTAACAAAGGGAAGATCTTGAAAAAATATCTCCCCATGGCTAAATAAGAGGTTGAAACATGAGAATTAAATTCAGCGTTCCCAGACACGCAAGAAAGAAAAAAGTATTGAAAAATGCCAGCGGCTATTACGGAGATAAATCCCGCCGCTTACGCATGGCTACGCAGCAACTCGGTAAATCCGGAGTGCATGCGTATGTGGACCGCAAAGACAAAAAAACCACTTACCGCCAAACATGGATTATGCGTATTAACGCAGCCGTACGGGAAGAAGGTTTGTCTTACTCCAAATTCATTAGCGGCTTAGCCCAAGCCAACATCACGCTTAACCGCAAGATGCTTAGCGAAATGGCGATTAAAGACCCTGTTTCTTTCAAGAAATTGGTGGACGTCGTCAAAGCCGATAAATAAGTTAACAAGTATTTAAGGCAAAAGCCCCGCTTAACGGCGGGGCTTTTTTGTGGTAGAATAAGAATATGATTATATCCAATACATCTATTTCTTACCGTTTGCGTTCCGGTTTTACACTTATTGAATTATTGGTGGTGGTTCTTATCATCGGTATTTTGGCTTCTATTGCTTTACCGCAGTATCGGGTGGCAGTTGCCAAAGCCAGATATGTGCAAGCCATGGCTGTAGGAGATAAAATGTGGTTGGCGCAACAAGAGTATTTTTTAGCAAGCAACCAATGGGCCGAAAATTGGGACGATCTAACTATTTCTCCGCCTGCGGGTTATACCCACATAAATCCGGAACATACGCAATTGTGGTATCCTTGGGGAACATGCTGGTTTTCTCCGTCTCCGAACATGCCCGACGCATTAAAAGAAATGAACTGTACCATCCTGGGGGGCGCTCTGTGTTTTTTGCGGGCTTATCATGGCAAGAGAAGGTATTGTCGCGTTTATTATAATCAATCCCAAGCGGATGTAGCGGAAAAGATATGCAAGTCTATGGGGACCTTTAACAACGAAAACGCTAGCCTAGGGTATAGGCAGTATATTATCCGGTAATACTTCTACAAAATCAGCATACTATCGCCAAACGAATAAAAGCGGTACTTTTTTTCCACGGCTTGCAGGTAAGCTTCGTAAATAAAATCTTCTGTGGCAAATGCGCTTGTCATGCACAAGGGCGTAGAATCCGGGAAGTGAAAATTCGTAATCAAACAATCAATAGCCTTGAATTTATATCCGGGATAAATGAACAAATCCGTCCATTTTTTGCCGGAGTGTGTGATATGGTTTTCATCTGTAAAACTTTCTAAAGTGCGTGTACTGGTGGTTCCGCACGAAAAAACCCGCTTACCTGCCGCGCGCACTTGATTTAACGTTTCGGCGGTTTCGGCGGATACTTCTCCCAGTTCGGCAAGCATTTTATGTTCTTGCGGTTCCCCGCGCAAAGGTTTAAAAGTGCCCCATCCTACGTGTAAAGTAATGTAGCAAATCCGCACGCCTTTATCCGCTAATTTCTGTAATAATTCCGGCGTAAAGTGAAATCCGGCTGTCGGCGCGGCAATAGATCCTTTATATTTGGCGTAAACGGTTTGGTATCGTTCCTTATCGGTTTCAATACTGGTGCTCATCCCGCTGTGTTTGCGGGCCTTTTCAATATATTGCGGCAAGGGCATGAGGCCGTGCGCATCGCAGAACGGTAAGATATCATCGGTATTAAATTCCAGGATAACTTCATTCGCGTCTGTTTTCCCGAGCGTTTTGGCGGAAAGTCCGTCACCAAAATCAAGCGTAATACCTTCTTTGTAATCACGTGTCAAAACGGCCCAGGTGTGGGTATTGGTTGTCGGCCGAACCAACAAAACCTCTACCTTCCCGCCGGTCGGTTTATGGGCAAATAATTTGGCCGGAAAAACTTTTGTATTGTTGATAACCAGTGCATCCCCCGGATTAAAATATTCGTGAATATCGCGGAAAATGCGGTGTTCAATGGTGTGCGTATCCCGGTGTAATACCATTTGGCGGGCACTATCCCGCGGAGTGGCGGGTTGTTTAGCGATCAAGGGATCTAAATCTAATTTTTTAAAACGTTCAAAAGCCATATCTATTTTAAGGTGGTTAACTGGGCCCCGGGGTAGTATTTTTTCAAAATTTGTTCGTAGTTTTTGCCGGCTTTGGCCATTCCGTAAGCTCCGTCTTGGCACATGCCAACGCCGTGTCCGTAGCCGCGGCCTTCAAAGAGGGCTTTGTTTTTGGATACAGTGATGCGGCTAATCTTGCAACTTTTTAAACCTAAGCTTAAACGAAATTTATTACATACAACACGTTTTTCTCCCTTGGAGGAACGAACGGTTAAATGCGTTACACGGCCGGAAGGCGTCCGCCCGGCTACTTTAACACTTTGCAACGTCCCCGTTAAACCAAATTCCTTCATGTAATTCATAATTTTAGTGGGGGATAATTCCGTTTTCCAACTGAAATTTTTAGAATGGGAATCGTACGGGCAGGTGGTTCCGGCCAGCGGTTTAATAACTTTAGAGCCCGGATTCCAAGTATTTACACTATCCGTTCCGGCGCCGCAGTTTCCATGATAATACGTATAAAAAAGCTTGTCGTTATACGTAAGCACTTGGTGTTTGGTAGCATCTACGGCGGTGCGGACGGAATCGTATTGTTTTCCGCCGCCTTTATACATTTGGCTACGTACATCACTATATAAATCAAAATATTTGTTTTTACTGTTTTCAAGCGTTTTAAGCGTATAGGTGCGCGCGGCTACGGCTTGCGCTTTGAGTGCTTCCAGCGGCCAAGAGTAACTCATTTCATATGGAAGAACACCGTAAAGATAATTTTCCAAATCAACGTGTTCTACCAGCAAAAATGTATGCTGGGCCGGTACAACCATAATTTTGCCGGCATAGAGGTTGTTGTTCCAGGTAAGCAAAGTATCGTTGTCCGGTTCAAGGATGATCGGTTGCGCGCTTTGCAAAGAGCCTACCTGTATTTTCCCGCCGGAAAGGGCGCGGGCGGATACCGTCCCGGCGGAGGATATCTTGTATTTTTTTTCTAAATCTTGTGTATAGACAAACACCCGGCCGGAATGTTTGATAAAGGCTTCTTTTTGATTATCGGCTAATTGCACGCGGACTGTTTTTATTGGAGATTCTTTGACGGGTAGCGCGTCTTCTTCTTTGGGGGTGTTTTCCGGTTCTTCTGCGGGGGCCGTTGCTTCCGTTGTAACCGGTGTTTGGCGCGCGGAAGGAGTGGCGCAGGCGGCCAAAAAAGCGGCTGTTAACAAACACACGCAAAAGAAAATGACAAATTTTTTCATATAGTTAAAATAAAGAATCTTTTTGTGCTTGGCGGCCTAAATGTTCATAGGCTTTGGGAGTAGCTACCCGGCCGCGCGGGGTACGGGCAATAAACCCAGCCTTGATTAAGAACGGCTCTATGACGTCCGTAAGAGTATCAATAGACTCCGAAACGGCAATGGCCAAATTCTCTACTCCTACCGGGCCACCGGCAAAGCGGTCAATCAAAGCTTCTAAAATGCGCTTATCTACACTGTCTAATCCCTCATCATCAATGTCCAACGAGTTCATAGCATTTTGGGCGATTTCTTGCGTGATAATGCCTTTTCCTTTTACTTGGGCAAAGTCTCGTGCACGGCGCAACAGGCGGTTAGCAATACGTGGTGTGCCGCGGGAGCGTTTGGCTAATTCGGTAAGGCCTTCGCGGTCCGCTTCTATGTTTAGTAAACGGGCCGAACGTGATAAAATATCGGTAATTTCCGGCGTCTCGTAAAACCCTAAATTAAACACAATGCCAAAGCGGTCGCGTAGCGGCCCGGTTAACAACCCCGAGCGGGTGGTAGCCCCTACCAGGGTAAAATGCGGTACCGCTAATTTAAGCGTTGTGCTACCGGCTCCTTTGCCGGTGTTAATGAAAAAAGTGAAATCTTCCATGGCCGGGTATAGGGCTTCTTCTACGGCGGGGTTTAAGCGGTGAATTTCGTCAATAAACAAAATATCCCCTTCGGCCAGTTCGGTTGTTAACATGGCGGCCAAATCACCGGGGCGCGCGAGCACCGGGCCGGACGTTACCTTAATGTTGACGCCCATTTCATGGGCTAAAATATTGGCCAAAGTGGTTTTACCGAGGCCGGGGGGAGCATAAAATAAGCAGTGATCCAAGGCCTCTTTGCGGGATTTAGCGGCTTTAATAAATACGCGCAAATTTTCCTTTAGTTTTTCTTGCCCGACAAATTCATCCAACGTGGCCGGGCGCAAAGCGGCCTCCAGCCCGGCGGATTCGTCGGGCAGTTGGGTAACGTCTAAAATTTCGTTTTGGTTGCTCATTTTTTCAGTACCCGTAGGGCCTCTTTAATAATGGTTTCAATTTTTTCGTTCGGGCCGATTCCTTGCGTATGTAAGGTATCCAACGCACGGCGCGATTCAGCCGCCGAATATCCAAGTGCCCCCAAAGCTTCTTGTACATGGGAAAGATAAGGAGCTTCGTCCAACACCTTAATTTTGCTTTCGCCTTGTACGGTAACGGCGTCCATTTTGTCTTTTAGCGAGTTAATTAGTTTTTCCGCTGTTTTAGAGGTAAAACCGAATATCCCGGTCAAAATTTTCGGGTCGCGTTTTAAAATAGCTTGGTGAAAATCCGCTACCGAACGCAAGGCTTTATTTAAAAATTCCATGGCCTTTTTAGGGCCGGTGTTGGGAATAGCAGTTTTAAACAGCATCCATAAATCTTTATCTTCCTTGTGGGTAAAACCATAGAGCACAGTTCCGTCGTAGGGCGAGATAGATTCCGCCACATAAAACGCGGCCTGTTGCCCGACGGTTAATTCCTGGGCGGAGGGATGGGCCAAATTAACATCATATCCCACTCCGTTGCATAGGATAACGGCCCCGTCCTCCTTAACTTCTAAAATTTCGCCTTTCAAGTAAGCTATCATATGTTTTATTTTACCATAAATTACCCGCAGGGCCAATTTAAGGCGTTTCCCGCCGGGTTACTTGGCCGGTGGATACGTTTACTTCGTACAAGAACGCCGCATCGTGTTCGGCAGTGTATGTTTTGGTGAAAATAACCAACCGCAAGATATCGTTTTCTTGCAATTCAAATAAATTTTCCAAGTGTTCGGAGTCCAGTAAATCGCCGGGCGAGATTTTGTCTACCGGGGTTCCGTTTCGTACCAATTGAACGAAAGCCAGGGATTCTTCCGGTTGTAAAAATGCCACGATGTTGCCAAACAATTTAAGCGCAAGCCCCGGGGCTTGTTTTTCCCCGGTTAGCCTGTTAACCAACGGAAGAATGTTGTTAATGGGCGCGGCCCGGTGCAGTAACGGAGAGTTGAGATTGGCCGGAATTTCTTTAGGAAAGTGCATCCACAAAAAATTTTCTTGCCCGGTCAAATGAGCCCCCGTGTATAAACCGATTACTTTTCCGTTTGCCATAATCGGCGAGCCACATAGTCCGTTGATATTTTCCGAAAACGAATTGCGCAGCAGTAGCAGGAAGGGGGTTGAAAATAAAATTTCCTCGTTGGAAAGCAATAACGGGCGGTCTTCGGCAAAGCCGGCAATAGAAACCGTTTGCCATACGGAAACCGGTTCGACCGAGAAAGGCAAGGGATGCACCCACGGAAGTATTTCGTCCGGAATTTCAAAGACGGAAACATCCGTGCCGTGGGTATTACTTAACTGCCACGAAACGATATCTTGCGATACAAGAGCCCCGTCCGGGGCTTGAATTTGCATTTGGGGTGGGGGATAGGTTGAATCCATGTACAGACCGCGTGCTTCCAACTCGGCTATGTTTTTGCGGGCATCCATTTGTGCGATACTGCGCATGACGTGCCCGGCCGTTACCCCGAAGACCTTTCCATTTACTTCTATGGCAAAGGCAGAGGCATTGGCTTGCGGTACGCCCGGGCGGTGTACACGAAAAGTTGTTTGCGGAAACACGTTTTGAGCCGTCAGCGGCTCGGTACGTGGAGGTTCAAAGAGGTTTAATATACGGTTGAGCCATTGTTCCTTGGCCGCCCGCGACAAAACCTCCACCCCTTGCCGGGCGGTTATCCCTTTGATTACGGCACGTTGTAACTCTTGGGCGTTAATAACGCCGGGACAAAGCAAAAAGTACAACGCCGCCCAAAACCCCATATAAACTTGTTTCATTATTTAAATTGTAATAATTTAATGACGCTAGTACCAGGGTCAAAAGACCTGTACGGAGAATAGGCCTTATTAAACCGTGGTTTGCTGAAAAAGTGGAAACGCTTGTAATCATTTTTTTTTTTTGATACACTGACTTTATCATTTCTCTCGTGTAGGAGTACGTATGAAAAATAAAATCAGTTGTCATAAAGGGTTTACGCTCATAGAACTTTTGGTAGTGGTGTTAATTATTGGTATTTTAGCGAGTGTTGCTTTGCCGCAATACCAAAAAGCGGTACAAAAATCGCGATTGGCACAATTAGATACCATGATAGATGCGGCTCGCAAAAATGTAGAGCTATACTTGCTGGCCAATGGGCATCCTTCTTCCGGTCTTGTTAAGTTGACGGGACGGGATAGCGTGTCTGACTTTAACATGCCCGGGGATTGCTCGCATGAGAATTACTGTATACTGGGAGATGAAAATGATATATTAGTGGAGGTTTATCCTGACTATGTAGAAATTCTAGTGCATTGGGAAAGGCGTTCCATGCGTTTTGCCCTGGTGCGGCCTGCGAACACAAGAGAGTGGCATGTTGGCGATGCAGCACACGTAAATCAAGTGATTTGTCAGTGGTTTAGAGATAGACATTATTCGGGGAGTTCCCAAGTGGTCGCGGACTGTGCGGAAGTTGGAATTTCCGTTTCTGCGCATGCCGGTTAGTGGCGAAACAATATAAAACCCCCGGCCAAAGGGCCGGGGGTTTTAGTTTTTCAAAAACAAATAATGTTATTTGCTATACGCCATACAACAGTTGCCCAACATACAATTTTTGCATGTGCAATCGGGTTGGCGTTCTTTAAGTGCTTCTAACAACTTGCGGGCGAAGTCGGTTAATGTCGGGTCGCGCGCGCCAAGTACTAAAAGCACGTCTCCGGGTTTGGCGGCGGCGGCCATTTCGGCTAACAACCGTTCGCGGCAATCGTCGTAACTTACGTTTACGCCCCGCGCTTTTAATCCTTCATAAATCGTGCGGCAGGAAACTCCTTGTGGGATGGTTCCTCCCGGATAATACACTTCGGTCAGCCACAAGCCGTCGTTAGGCCCGATGGAGCGGGCAAAACTTTCCACAAATTCCGGCGTTAATAACTTAACGGATGTAAATGCATGCGGTTGATAGAAAGCCAATACCCGTTTACCGCGCAAATGCGCGGCGGCAATGGTGGCAGCCAATTTGTGCGGATTGTGGGCGAAATCGTCCACTACTTCAATTTTATTATAGCTGCCAATACTGGCAAAACGTCGGGCGATACCCTGGAATTTATGTAAGGCTTTGGCGCATGTTTCCAAATCTACACCCAGTTGGAGTGCGGCCGCCACGGCAGCGGTGGCGTTAGCCACGTTATGCAGCCCCGGCACTTGCAAACGGAACGGTTGGCCTTGGATGGTAAAGTCCGAGCCGAAACCGTCCACCTTAATCTCCGTGGGGTGAACGTCCCCGTATGACAAGCCAAATGTTTTGGCTCCGGGCGCAATAGAGGTTAGGTTGGATTCTTCCGCATTGACGATAGCCGTTTGGCAATGAGAAATAAATTCTTTAAAGTAACCTTGTAAAATTTCAATTTCTTTGTGGTCTTTTTGTAAGTTCAAGCACAAACCTAAGTGCGGTTTGTATTTGACGATAGAACCGTCGCTTTCATCGGCTTCAATAACGAGCAAATCGGACGAGCCTTTGTATACGTTTCCAAAGACGCCCTGTTCTTTTTGTAAGGATAAAATAGCGGCTCCCGTAATGACGGACGGATTTAATCCGGCAAAAGCTAAAATGTCGTAGACCATGGCCGTGGTGGTGCTTTTGCCGCTCGTGCCGGAGACGGCAATCGTGCGGTGGGAAGCCACGTGTTTGGCCAAAAGTTCCGAGCGGTGCATAGTAGGAATACCCAACGCATGTGCTTTTTGCAGTTCGGGGTTATCTTGTTCAATGGCGGAAGATAAAATAACCAGTTCGGTCTTTTCATCAATACCGCTACCGTCTTGCGGGTATAATTTAACCCCTAATTTTTGCAAGTAGCCCCATAAGGCCATATCGGTATAACCTTTGCTGATAAGCCGGTCCGAGCCGGTAACTTCGTCTTTTCCCATGGCGTGCAGTTGTGCTAATGCACTCATGCCTACCCCGCCAATACCTATAAAATGAATTTTCATTTTTTATGTTCCTTTAATTTAAATTTTGCATAGTCTGACATGGTGTAAAATCCCGCCGGACACGTGGCCAACCAAACCGCAATTTCCAAGGCGGACTTGGCAAATAAATCGCGGTTAAGGGCTTTGTGTGTGAGGGATATTTCATCAAAGGGGGAATTAAATTTTACTTCATGTGTGCCAACCGTCTCGCCGATTCGTTCGTACGTAACTTGCGTAGCCGGTATGTTAACGGCGTCCGCTAAATTTTTAGCGGTTCCGCTGGGGGCGTCTTTCTTGTGCACATGGTGAATTTCGTGCAAGCGGACGTCATATCCGGTATACATGCGGGCGGCTTGACGGGCCAGCTCCGTAAAAAAATATACGCTTAGGCTTACGTTCGGGGCAAAAAATACAGGTATTTTTTCTTCTTGCTGCATTTGAAATAAAAACACTTCCGGCAAATTGGTAGTGCCGGTTAAAAAAGGTTTACGGTGTTGTTTGGCTAACGCAAAAGCTTCTTGCGCGCCCTGTGGCGTAGAAAAATCAATAATAATATCAAAATCTTCTTTTACTTCTTGCCCGGCCTTGCGAGTAGCGGCCACGGTTAAACCCAAAGACGGCAGTTCTTGAATTAGGCGCACAAGTGCCCGGCCCATTTTGCCGCCGGCTCCGTTAATAAGCACTTTTTTAGGGGTTCCTTTCATATAAAACGCTCCAACAAAAGATCTACAATTTGCCGTCCGTTCATAGCGGCGCCTTTGAGTAAATTGTCAAAAGTTACAAAATAATGAATCACATTTTCTTCTTCCACATCTTGACGCAAACGGCAGATAAAAGTGGTTTCTTTCCCGCTGGCTTCCTTGGGGGTGATAACTTTTTCGCGATAAGTTAAGTTTGGAAATTGATTCCATAAATTTTTAATTTGTTCTAAGTCGGCCTTTTTATCCAGCTTGACGGTAATTCCCAGCGAGTGGCAATTTTCTACCCCCACGCGCACGGTGTGGCAGTAAACTTTTAAGTCGGGGATTTCTAAAATCTTGCGCGATTCGTAAAGGCCTTTTAATTCTTCGCTGGTATGGCCGTTATCTAATAAAGAGCCGATCAGCGGCACACAGTTTTTTTCGTAATAAGAACCGGGCGTATTAAAATCATCCAATAATTTTTTGCCGCCGCCGCTAATGGCTTGGTAGGAACAAAAAAAGATTTCTTTAAAATGATAGAAAGGTTTTAACGGGGCCAAGCTCATCACTAGCCCGGTCGTCGTGCAATTGGGGCTGGCGATTAGCGGGGTCTGCTTGGTGATTGCGTGCGGATTGATCTCCGGTATGACAAGCGGCACCCCCGCCGTCATGCGAAATTCGGATGACATGTCCACGATAAATTTCACGCGGTTTTTAAGTTCGGGGGCCAGTTTACGGCTGACGGGGTTATCCGTGCATAAGATGGCTATATCCAACGCGGGGATTTCGTCGTGGCGACCAAAGAGTTTAAGGTCAAAGGGACGTTTGATTTTGGTAAGTTCGGCCTGCATTTTTTGGCCGACCATGCCGTTACTGCCGATAATTCCTACTGTATGCATAAAAATCCTTACTGAATCATCCAAGCCGGATCCGCCGTTTTTAAAAGAGCGTCTATTTGCTCTTTGTGCTCGGGGGATATTTCTCCCAGCGGCAAGCGGACGGTTTCCGTGCCGAACCCTTTTTGCGCAAGCATATATTTGATGCACGTGGGATTTGTTTCCAAATAACACGCCTTAATAAGCGGATAAAGTAGCGCAAATAATTCAAAAGATTCGTTCGTTTTTCCGGCTTTAAATAAATTGTAAATCTTTACAAACGCAGGTGCAAAAATATTTGCGGCCGCGCTGATAATCCCCGCTGCTTGAATGGATAAATATTCCGGGAACAAATCGTCATTACCGCACAAATAATCCAAGCGTTTAGCATATCGGGTGGCGGTATCTGTGACGTGCGCCATGTCATAATCGGATTCTTTAATTCCGCAAATTTGCGGTACTTCTTGTAACAACCGTGCTAATACATGGGCCGGAACCTTTAATCCCGTGCGTCCGGGAATGTGGTACATAACGAGGGGCAACCCTACTTCGGCAACGGCTTTATAATGGCCGATCAATCCGGATGGGTTGGGCTTGTTGTAATAGGGGGTTACCACCAACGCAGCGTCGGGCTTATAAGATAAAACGCCGCGGGTGTTTTCTACGGCGGCAGTTGTGGAGTTGCTGCCGGTACCGATGATAATTTTACATTTACCGGCTAATCGCGGCACACAAAAATCTAACAATTGTTTTTTTTCTTGCGTGCTGAGTGTGGGGGTTTCTGCCGTTGTTCCCAACAGCACAATCCCGTGCACACCGGCAGATAGTTGGGCGGCCAACAGCCGCTCCAAGGACGGGTAATCAACTTGGCCGCGTGTCGTAAGCGGTGTTGCCAGCGCGGTAAAAACTCCGTTTAGCATAGCTCCCCCAAAAACAAAATAGAATGACACCCATATTCTAGCAATTTAATTGGTATAATTTAGGTAATATTTTTACCAGCGAGGATATTATGGCTGAAAATGAAAACGAACAAGGCACTTTTTCTGCTTTTGACAAAACTTCTACCGGTTTACCCACTGCCCAATGGGAAAATAAATTAAAAGAAAACGAAGCTCCTGCTACACAGGCAAAAGAGCCCTTGCCGCACCATTCTTTTGCGCCGCGCAGCGCGTGGGGCTCGCTATTATTGCTGACATTTTTGATATCTGCTTGTTGCGGGTTGTTTTTAGCCTCACGGCCGGTGCCCGCTTGTCCCCAACGTGCCGCGGACGGCGAGGCGATTGTAATGGACTCGTTAGCTAAGGCCGGCAGACCGGGAATCGCGTGGATTAAAGTGCGCGGAGTCATTGCGCAAGATAATAGCACGGGGCCTTTTGCCCGCCAACAAGGGGCAGCGGCTATCGCTCGGCGCATTCGCCAGGTGGCGGATGATAAAAATGTAAAAGCTATTGTACTGGATATTAACTCTCCCGGCGGAACGGTGGCTTCCGTGCAGAATATTTACGGGGAACTGCAAAAGGCCAAAGAAAAAGGTAAAAAAATCGTGGCACTTTTTAGAGATGTAGCCGCTTCCGGCGGGTTTTATATTGCCATGGCGGCAGATAAAATCGTAGCCGAACCGGGCACGATTACGGGATCCGTCGGCGTGATTATGCAAACGAGCAATGTGGAAGGGTTGTTTAACAAAATCGGTGTTAAGATGATTCCCATAACGTCCGGTAAATATAAAGATATGGGATCTTCTTACCGTCCGATGACCGATGCCGAAAAGGCCATCTTGCAAGACATGGTAGACGATACGTACTCACAGTTCTTTGCGGCGGTAAAAGCGGGCCGACCGAACGTAAAGCCGGAAGATTTAACGGAATATACAGACGGCCGTGTGTTTACCGGGCAACGCGCGTTTAATTTAGGATTTGTAGACAAATTAGGTGGCGAAGAAGAAGCCCGTTTGTTAGCCGGTGAAATCGCGGGCCTAAAAGATCCTAAAGTGCTTTCTCAACGGGGCGAAGGCATACGGGAATTTATTTTTTCGTTAGGCTCTAACATGGAAAATCAGTCCTTGTCCAAACAATTACAAATGATGTCCACCCCCAGCGTATCGTATTTGTGGGTAAATTAGAGGCTTTATGCATTTAATCAAATCTTATTTTGACTATATGAAAACGCCCGAAGAGGCGTTGCACCAACTGTTGGAAGAACGTTCGGTTTCGCAGGCCTTGGTTGGGTATTTGGCGGCTGCGCTGAGCTGGGTGCTGTTTTTTAATATCGGGGACGGGGTTTTCTTTCCGGTCTTGTTATTAAAAATATCTGTCATGTTCGTAGCCGAAATAACTTTTGGATATTTCCTGGCCTCTTTCTGCGGACTATTTTTAGATTTTTTAAAGATAGAAACTTCCCCCGTTAAGCTTTTTGTTTTGCTTGGCTCGGCGGGCTTTATCAAAGGGATACTCATTGCCTTTGCGCTTATTTCGGCGGCTTTCCCGGCGTTGCATTTGGGTTTATTAGCGCCGTTAGCCCTTTTAATTGTGCTTGGGTTGCAGCTTGGATATTTAACCCGTGGCGTGAAGCGTGCCTATGGCGTTTCTTACGGGCAAGCGTTGGGGGCGTGGCTGTTCGCTTTCATCCCGGTAGGCATGGCGCTTGTGTTGTTGGGTGTCTTTTTGCTTTGGGGCATTGGTTTGTTATTTTAAACAATAACGGATAAAAAAACCGGGGATAAAAACCGTTCGTTTTTATCCCCGGTTTTAGTTTGAGGATTTTTTATTGCGCGGGACTTAAAGCTTTTTTGGTGTCGGCTCCCATTGGGGTGGGCATTCCCTGTGCGTTGATACAAACCAAGGTTGTTCTGCCTTTGGTGCAAAGGCGTCCGTTTTGGTTGGTAATGGTGTTTTCAAAAATAATTTTAATGTCGGACACTTCTAAAATTTTAGTATCTACATTGATAACGTCTGCATAACGTACAGGATATTTATATTCCACTTCTTGCCGGGACACCACAAAAAACAGGCCCCGTTTCATTAGTTCCGATATAGCATATCCGCGTTCTTGCATATAAAGAGTGCGGGCTTCTTCAAAAAATTTTAGATAGTTCCCGTAATAAACAACTCCGCCGCAATCTGTGTCGTGATAGAAGATAGTTTTTTGCATCATGCCAAGCTCTCCTGTGCAAAGGATGGAATAGATTTCATATAATAGATTATACTTGATTGAAGTCATATATGCACAGTAGAGAGAATTTTGCATGGATAGAAAAAAGTTGGTACAAATGATAGGCACAAAATCGTTCTCCCGCGGAGAAATGGGCCTGGACGTGTTGGTGGGCTTGGGCGTGGGGGCGTTGGTATTGCTAACCTTGTTGTTTTGGTTAGTGTCTAAACACCGGGCCGAAAATTTAACCTCAGCTTTAGATCCCAAACAGTTGCAGGGATTGCATGTTACCGGTAAAGAATTTAACCCCAACACGGGGGTAACTTATATCCAAATTCAAGAAGGGCAAGACCGCAATGTGGCGGTTAGTAATTTGGGCTCCACGTTGCCGATTATCAGCCGGTTCAATTTAAAAACGTTGACAGATAAAAATTACGAAGTGATCGGTGCTGCTCCGTGGGCGTTAACAACCAACTTTGAGTCTAATTTATCCGATCCGGAACTGATACAGTATTTGCTATCCAACGATAAAATGATTGAAGCCTTTTTATCCCGCGAGGATGTGGAACCGTTGCTGGCAGACCCGCAGATGTTACTTGCTTTTACCGAAGATACAGCGGCTATGCGGGATTTCTTTGAAGATGAAACGGTGAAAGCGGTACTGGCCGATGAAAAAATGGTACGTACAGTGGCCGGGAGCCGTTTTATGAGCCATTTGCTTACCAGCCGGGCCGTTAAATATTTTCGGGATCATCCGGAAGAGGCCGTAGCCGTTATCCGGGCCAATCCGTACTTGGCGCAAGCGCAACGTAACCCGAATGTGCAAAAGGCGGTAAAAGAAAACCCGTACTTAAAGCAAATCGCTTCCGTTCTGTTGCGCGGAGCCTCAACGACGTCTTCACGCCCTTCGGGCAAGAAGCAAACGCAAACCGGCAAGACGTCGCGGCGTACCAGAAAATAAAAGTGTACAAAGCGGTTTGAATTTGTTATAATTTCCTTGTAAGCAGTAGAGCCGATTTTGCGGGCGTGGTTCAATGGTAGAACGCGACCTTGCCAAGGTTGAGACGAGAGTTCGATTCTCTTCGCCCGCTCCATTTAGCCCCCAGTTCGCTGGGGGTTTTTTATTGGGTTAATTAGGACCTAGATTTTGTCTAGGTCCTAATTCTTTTTTCACTAGGCCCAAAGACCCTCGTAAATATACGTCGGGATAGATAGACTATACGTAGGAGGGGAAAGGTATGAAAAAATTTTTAATTATTTATGCAGTACTCAGTATTCTTTGCGTTTTACCTGTGGCAGCGCAGACTTCCGGAAAGAGATTATATTATCCGTCTGCCGCTACTGAAAAGGCAGCTCCGGTTATTTCTTCCGAAAAAGAGTTTTTGGCTGCAGCTAAAGATGGCCAACGGGAAGCTATTTTGAAACTGAAAGAAAGTGCTTGGTTGTTAGCTACCGATAAATTTGGCAATAATTGCTTCCACTTAGCCAAAGATGCTCCTACCCTTCAAGCCTTGGCGGCTGCCGTCCGCCGTTTATCGCCGGAGCAATCCTTTTCCATTATCAGCCGGTTGCGTAACCAACGCAATAATATGGGGGAAACTCCGTTGATGGCCCATATTAACTATGGGAAAGCAGATACTTTCCGCTTGTTGTATGAAGGAAGCGAGTTGGCCGGTGCTATTCGCGAAGCAAAATCCGTTAGTACGGGGGGAGCCCTTTTAGAAGTGGCCGAAATTAAAGAAGGGGTAGTGCTTTCTTTGGCCAAGGATAATAGCGGTCGCACGGTAGCGCAAGCGGCTCAGGCCAATTATAACCGCCCCGGCATGAGCAGAGTGGTTGAATTTTTCCGCCAGGAAGCACCGTACTTGTTTGAAGCGATTTAATAAAAAGCCTCCCTTTCCGGGAGGCTTTTTTATGCCTTTTTCATAATCAGCGCAAAAATTTGATAGAACTGGGCAAAATTACATCTTCCATAGTATCCAGCGCATACGAATCCGTCATGCCGGAGATATAGTCTGCAATAATATCATCCAATTGAGTTTCGTCTTGCCCGTATACTTTTTTCATAGATTTCATGTAGTTGGCAAAATTGTGGGCAGTTTGCTTGCCTTCTTTTTCGTAAGCTTCATAATCAAATTTATATTGCTTGAAGATATGATGAAAATAGGTAAACAAATCAGCAATACATTTACAGATTGTTTCTTTACGTTGGCGCATTTGTTCGTTATCGTAAATGCGCTGGTAGTTAAAGTGGCGCAATTGAGAAAGAAGCTCAAATTTTTCAGCCGAAAAGCCGATAAAATCTTTGTCTTTAGAATGGTTGATTAGATCTAAGGTAAGGGTGTTAATGATTTCTCCGTTTTTCTCACCTAACTCTTTGCGCACTTGTTGGGGGATATCGTCCGTTGTAATAAGTTCCGCTTTGATAGCGTCTTCAATATCGCGCCCTAAATATGCAATTTTATCGGACAGGCGCACAATGCATCCCTCGTAAGTGGAGGGCATTTGGCGGCGGCCGGTAATTGTTTCCAAATCGTTGGGGGTGCTGCCGGGGCGGAGCCGGTTGTTGGCATAGTCTTCGCCGCAATGGCAGATGATACCGTCTTTGACGGCAAAGGTTAAATTAAGGCCTTCGCCGTAGTTGGCCAAATGCTCTACGACGCGGTAGCTGTTGATTTCATGCAAGAAAGGGGCATGGCCTTTTGGTAAACATGCATTGATGGCCCGTTCTCCTTCGTGCCCAAAGGGGGCGTGGCCGATATCGTGCCCGAGGCCGATTGCGTAGGCTAAATCTTCGCTTAAATTCCAATTTCCGCTTTTGTTAAGGCCGCGGCAAATGGTGGCGGCAATGGTAGCCACGTGTAACACGTGCTCAATGCGCGTGCAGATGTGATCGTTATTAGGGGCAAAAAATACTTGCGTTTTATGTTTCAAACGCCGAAACGGAAGCGAGTGGATGATTTTGGTTTGGTCGCGGAAATACTCATCGCGCAAATCAGGTGCGAGTGGACGAGTGCGGCGCAAATAAATTTCATCACTAAACGGGTTTTTAATCATAAAATTATGATACCATAATATGAGAGAGCCCCGCTATAGGAGAAATATATGAGCATGCTAAAAGCCGTTTATGCCGGAAGCTTTGATCCTGTTACTAACGGACATTTGGATATTATTACCCGGGCCGCTAAGTTGTTTGGCGGACTTACGGTGTTAGTTATGAAAAACGAGGCCAAAACACCGTTATTTTCCGAAGAAGAGCGGGTGGATTTTTTAACGCGTGCTACAAAAGATATTCCGGGGGTAACGGTAAAAACGGCTGAGGGGCTGCTGGCGGATTATGCGCGCAAACATCATGTGCAAATTTTGGTGCGCGGGCTACGCGGGGCAGAAGATATAGAGCCGGAATTTGCGGCAGCCTATTTTAATAAGAAGTTTTACCCGGGAGCGGAAACGGTTTTCTTGCCGGCGCGCACGGAACTCAAATACGTTAGTTCTTCCTCGGTAAAAGAAGCCGTTAAAGCCGGTGCGGATATCAGCGGTTTCGTCCCGTTGTTTGTGGCACAATCCCTACAGGGAAAAATAAATTAGTACTGGTCCTCTTCTACCCATTCGTAGCCCAAGTGGCGCATTTGTTCGCAGAATGCTCTTCCTATATCTGCGTGAGTAGCATTAACATTCCAATAGCAATAATGCGACCATCGGTTGACCTCTTGATCTAGACCGTATCCCATTCGTACAAGCCGCGTTTGTTGGCCTTCGTTATCATGCACGATAGCATCCCAATAACAAGCCTGAGGTTGGCAGTACATTCTATAACGTGCCTGATCGGTTTGATACCATCCCAACCAAGAAGTACTGCCTGTGATGCGCGTGGCACCTCTAAGAGCATCAATATCCGCAAGGGCAACCCAGTCCTCTGATTGGTGGCCAAAGACCATTCCTTGCATGTGAAATAACTGGGCCTGTTTATCCAGGGCGTTGGCGACAGTTAGCACAGCACTAAGACGTGCTTTAGCTACGGCTTTTTGATATTGCGGTAAAGCAATACTGGCCAAAATACCGATAATCAATACAACAACTAATAATTCAATTAGCGTGAACGCGTTTTTGTTTTTCATATTAAAACCTCTAATGAATAAGAGAAATTCCAAAGCTTTCTCTTTATTATAGCGGATAATCAATAAAAGTCAAAAAATTTGCATACCGAACCATAATTTTCTATAATAAATGTGGAGCTAAATATGAGTCTTTTGTACTGCAACCATTTAAGATGTGTTTGTCAGTGCACTTCCCGCCTTTTTTCTTTTGGGCTAGGGGAGAGGATTTCGTTGACTATTTTTCATCTATTAGTTCCCTTTTTACTGCCTGTGGCGCAACGCGCCCGTATGCGGCAGACCTATTTAAAAATAGGGCCAAAATGCACCGTAGTTTAGGTCTTTTGGCCCTATTTTTTTGCATGTTTTTTTTGGATAATATAAGTGGAGCTTTATGATAGAGAATATCATGAAAAAACTTTTATCGCTGGTACTAATCGCTTCTTTACTAACAAGCAGCGTGTCTCCTGCGTTTGCGCAGTTGCGGCCTGTTTCTAAAGGCGTTAAAAACGGAGTGCGTGCATTAACAAACGGAGGAAAAGCCGTACAAACAACGGCCCGCACCGCCAACGAAGCTGTGGAAGCCGTTTCCCAAATAGGAAAATCCGTTTCCCAAGTTCCCGCTCCCAACTTAAATTCTTCTTCCTTATATACAGCTGTTTCCCGCGGCGCTGCCCAACGGCAAGTTGCTTTCCGGGGGAGCGTTGCCCAATTGCAATCACTTGTGCGCGGCGGCCAATTCGAGGGATTAGCGGCCGCTATCATTGATTTGCCGACCGGTAATCCGCAAAGAGCCCTTTTGTTACGCAACGAATTTGTTTCAGTGGCGCTGTCCGGCTCGGCCAGCAAAGAGCAAATTGCCCAAGCCGTTAAATTTTACCGTACGGATTTAATGCAACGCGCGGATCTCTTGGCGGACATCCCGCAACAATCGGTAACCTCCTTTTTAGAACAAACTTTACCTGAAAGATTAAAAGTTTACCAAGAGATTTTTTCTTCCGCCGGGGCACTTGCGCTATTTGGAAATAAAAGAGAAGATGCGGTTATCTTGTTAGATTTTTGGCAACACGCTAAAGATGGCCCGTTGGCGGAAGTGGCCGCCAACATTACGGGCCGCGGGCTCCTACGTTTTGAAGCGTACGAAGAATTTAATGCTTGGGCAAGAGAGGCCCAACCCAAAGGCGAAGTATGGTGGGGGTTTGAGGAGTATGCCGCCAAACACAAAGAATTACCGCTTACATTTACCGTAGAGTCGTATGACGTTTCGCTTTTTCCCAAAGAGCAGTTGGGCGCTTGGTTGTACGACGGATGTGCTGTAAATGGTGCCAATGCCTTTTTTGACCCGCTGGTTACGCAATGGTGGGTGGAAGACTTGGGCAAAGACCGGGATGTGCTTTCTTACTTGTTGACGCATTCCCCGCAAGCACCGGCTAAGCCCGTACAAGCTCCTGTGAAACCGCAACAGACTGATGAGGTAGCCCAAATTCCGCAATTAACGCCCATTCAACCCGATTTATCCTCTATCTCTCTCCCTGTCCAGGCCGATTTAACTTTATCTGCGCCCGATTTAACCGGCAGTCCGCTTGCTTCCAATCCGCTGCAAACGGTTTCTTCCGAGGCCCCCGTTAAACCGACACACTTTACTTCCCGCGCAGCGGTGGATAACTCCGGGATGTTATATTCCGGCATTCCGTTCTTTCACTTAGGCAAGACATTTTCCCGTTGGGGCCAAAAAATACGTTCTTGGAAGATTTTCCACCGGCACACCAATTCCCGGGTGGCTTTTAATGAGGACCCGTCCCTACACGAAAATACGGTACAAAGTATTTTTGAAGATCCGGAGGAAACTATTACCGAGCCGGACGACCTGGTAGACTACAATGAAAATGACGGCCCCATTTTGGTGGGGGAACGCGGTTTTAAATTAACGGTGGAAGGGGATGACGGCCGGGAACAAATTTTACGGAATGTGGATGTGGGGATAGACGCCCCTATTAAAACGGACGGGTTCAACCGGTTGGTTCTTTCCAATGGGCATATTTTTCAGTTGCGCAATCTTACCCACGCTCCCTTTAATTTGGAGCATTTCTATTTTGAACTTCCCCATCAAAACGGTGGATTGTGGCAACTCTTATCTATCCGCCCTAAAAACCTGGAGCTTAACCGTCCCTTACGCATCAAATTAGAACGGACGCCCAACGCCCGCTATAGTATAACGGCTTTGCGGGCCTTGGTGGAGGGGACCTCTCAGCCGATCTCAGTTGTGGCGGAAGTGGACAGTTCTTTGTTACCTGCTAAAAAAGAAGGCTTTTTAATTATCAAGCAGAACGGAACGGTGGAGTTTTTCCAAGAGGGAGGAATAACGGTTCCTTTGCGCGATTTTTACGTCCGTTTGCCCAAACAAGAAAGCAGATATTGGGCGCCCCTTATGCAGGCACAACCCCGAAGCAATTTCTCGTTACAAATACACCCTACTACTAAAAAAACAAATATATTAACCACAGGCGTACCGCTGTTCCAAGTGGGTTTGGGTAAAACCGTTTCGCCGGAATTTAAAGCACGCACGACGTTGGGGGAATCTTCCGCCAGTGCCATTATGTTGGGCATTAATAACGTGCTTCCGGTCCTGATGGGGTTTGTGCATCCACTCTTGCGCCGCTACGGGGAAGCCGCGGTGATGCGTTGGGGGATGGGCTTCTTTGTGGCCGGCGGTGCCGTGGCGTTAGGATCCGGGTTGTACGGCTTCTTGGGGGATGGGTTGATGTCTTCTTGGCAAGTGGCCGGGTTCTTAACATCCAGCGTACTGATTGCCATGGGTACTAATATTACCCGTTTTGTACAAAACTTGCTTATTACCGCTAACCGCGGCAAGATTGTCCCCAAAGATTCTTTTTCCGCTACAACGGAAGAAACTAGCCAAGGCCCGGCGCCTGTTTATAATTTGCACTATTTAAAAAACCGTGCCAAACAAGTATTTACACAACGGCCGACTTCTTCTGCGCGCGATGTGGTTTTGTTCCAAACCGGACAAATGTTTAAAAATATCGGTACGATGGCCTTCTTGGCCGCTCCGTGGCTTGTTAATGCTACGGCTAAGGGGTTATTTGGGGTGGATTTGGGGTTAGATTTCTCAGCCAGTTACGTGCCGTACACCGCTTTCGGCGCGTGGACGCTTCATAAGTTGCGTCGCACAGCTTTTAAAGATGCAGTTCCCAGTAATGTAAGCGCCGTACAAAATAATTTTCAGGAAACGTTGGCGACGGTTGTTAATAGCTTAAAAACGCAACCCCGGGAAATTTTGCGCCCGGGACAAGAGGACATACTGAACGCAGCTAAACAACTGAAAGGAGCTATTGAGATTTTGGCCCGCGTAGAATCGCGCCATCAAAAAGTATCTTTTGAAAAATTACTGGTCCAACATGAAACAGAATGTGTGGAAGAGCTCCGGGCGCAACTTTTAGCACAGGGCCGTAGCTCCACTACCGCTAATCACGCTGCGCAAGCCTTGCAAGAAGCGTTTGATTCTCTCGGTCGGCGAGATGTGCGGTTGTGGCAGGTGCTACGTTCCCCCAAAATATTCCCGGCCGCATTGGGGATGACGCTGGCTACCATGCATGAATTGAGTGTTTCAAACGGTTTTGCCTTTACTATGCACAATTTGTTGCCTAACGGGGCCTATGCCAACGCCTTGACCGCTTTGGTACTGTACGGCTCTATGTCAACCGGGCGGTTGCTGGGCAACTGGATCAGCCGCCGCATTAGCGGTGGAAGCATGTATGCGCTTTCTTCCTCGCTGTCCTTGTTGGGCACGGCTACCATGGTGGCTGCCAGCGGGAATGTGCCGTTACTGATGACGGGGGCGGTAATCGCCAGTTTTGGGGTAGGAAACTTCTTCTCGCAAATGTATGAATATATGACGGGATTATATCCTAAATTCCGTCGCGAAATTTCTCTCTTAATTAACTATACCATGCCGGCTGCGGCCATGCTGGCCATGCCTATGCGTAAATTAGTTGGCATTACCGGATTTGCCGGGATGGACTTGCTGGTATCCGGTGCGGGGTTAATAGCCAGTTTGGCATTAACCTCCGGAATGTTTGCCAATTCCAGTATCGTGCTAGCCGGTAAATATGGGTTAGGGCAGCTTAAACAATATGTTAAAAAGGTCTTTTCCCACAAAGGGAAGACTCCGCCGGCTGATTTGAATAACTCCGTAGCACAGTAAAGCATTTCCCCGCCTTCTTAATACGGGAATGACCGATAGAATTTCTTCCACGTAAATTTAACCCCCGGTATAACCCGGGGGTTTTTAGTGGGTTAATTAAAGAATTTTTGCAGAAGTTTGTCGTAGTGGTTTTGAGGAATTTGCATGCCGGGGGTTGTAATGCGCCCGCCGCGAGGGCCATGATAGTCCGACCCGGCTGTGCACAATAACCCGTATTTGCGCGCTAAGGCCAAAAGATCTTGTTTTAAGGTGTAAGTATGAGCCGGATAAAAAACTTCAATACCGTCCAAACCGGCTTCCACCCATTTGGGGAAGTCCCAATTAGCAGCTACGAGCCCCGGGTGGGCAATTACGGCCATTCCGCCAGCGCGTTTAATGTGTTGGATTGCTTCCACCGCGCTGACTCCGGCAGAAGGAACATATCCTACGCACCCCGGAAGCAAATATTTGCGGAAACCATCTTGCCGATTTTGGGCGAGCCCTTTGGCTTTTAGTGCATCCGCCACATGCGCACGCGACACCGTATTGGGCGCACGTTGAAAAACATCTTCCTCGCTAATAGCTACATCGGCTTGTTGTAATTGTGCAATAATTTTGCGGATCCGTTCCCGCCGGTTTTGGCGGTTTTGGGCCAAAAATTGCTGAAAGACGGGGTTGGCTATATCTATGTTATATCCAACAAAGTGTAAGTGGTCGTGTTCCCGGGTGCTAATTTCCACCCCGGTAACAAAACGCAAGCGATGTTCTGTGCAAAGGGTGGCTGCTTGGGCCACACCGTCCGTGGTATCGTGGTCTGTGAGGGCAAATAAATTGGCGCCTGTTTTTAAAGCCGCATGAACCACCTCTTCAGGCGAGCAGGTCCCGTCGGAATAGTTGGAATGTGTGTGTAAGTCTATTTTAGGCATGTTACGCGCGTTGTACAGCGGTAACGCCGGGTACTACTTCTTTAATTTTACGTTCCACCACAGCTTGCAGAGTCATTTGAGCGTGCGGACAACCGCCGCAGCGTCCTTGTAAGGCAACCGTTACAATCCCGGTTTTTTCGTCTACGTCAATGAGTTGAATGTCCCCGCCGTCTCCTTGCAAGATAGGGCGAATTTGATCAATAACGTGTTGTACTTGTTCTTTCATACAGATTCTCCAAAGGTTATTTTCTTTATTATAACTTTTTTCGCAAGATGCCGTCTAACCGGTTTCATTAAAAACTTTGTCCATTTTTACCCAATATTTGCTATACTGGTAGGGTAGCTACTACCTTCTTTTTGTATGAGGAGACGATTTATGAAGAAAATAATTATTTTGTTGGCCTTGGCGGTATTTACCGTTTTACCGGCTACCGCTCAAAAGTATGCCAGCATCAATGCCAAAAGAGCCAATATCCGTACGTGTGCCGGCACGACGTGTGCTATTAAATTTTATATGTGGCGCTATACGCCGGTTATCATGGTTAAAACCAACGAAGATAAAAGCTGGGTGCTTGTAAAAGATTTTGAAGGATATAACGGTTGGATCTCTGCCGATTTGCTTAGCCCGAACGGCGGTATGGCCGCTACGGTGGATTTGAACGTTCGCCAAAGCCCTTCTGCCAGTGCGGATATTGTTTGTACGGTGGCAAAGGGATATCCGTTTAAATATTTAACCCGCAAAGGCAAATGGATCCAAGTAGTGGATGAGCCGGAAAATAGCAAAGAAGGAAAATGTAAGGGCTGGATCTATAACGCCAACCTGTGGGGATTTTTTAAACAATAAGATGGGGCTTTCCCGCTTTTACCCAACGGATTTATAAAGCCGTTGGGTTCTTTTTTCGTCGGGTGAAAATTTAGGCCTTGTCAAAATGTAGGAAAAACATTAGAATATAGATATGAAAAAAATATTATTGCTTGCTGTGGTTCTAAGCCTGGCTGTATGTGGGTATTATTGGAATCGCAGTGTAAAAGAAGGCCGTTTTAATATATCGGGTACGGTAACCGTGCCGGATCGTTTGGCTGCGCTTGCCCAAGCGGATAACAACGCTTGTGCCATTATTGTTAAAAATGCAGCGGACGTGCCGGTGGCCATTAAACGCGTAGTGGACCCCAAATTCCCGTTACAGTTCTCTATGGGTGAAGAAGATTTATTAACCGAACATATTGAGGGTGATTTGAAGTTGGAAGTGCAAATCAATAACCATGGGCGGTTAGGGTTTATTAAGCAAGGCGATATTTTTGGCGCCAGTGCCGAAACGATTAAACCCAATTCCAAGAACATTTTGGTAGAGGCGGATAAAACCTTGGGCCGCGTGCAGTTGGCGCGCAGTGCAAAAGGCAATTTCTTCCGCACGGCCGCTCGTTAGGATTTAATCAAATTACATCAACCCGGAAAGGGATGCCTTTCCGGGTTTGTTTTTTGTGTTTTTGCTTGACGGAACCCCCAGATATAAAGCACAATACTAATATAGAGAGTTTTGGGAGACAGAACATGAAAAGAAGTTCGCTATTTTTAGCGATGCTGGTATTAACACCTTCCTTGTACGCGCAAACAGAAAACCCGCTTTTTACGCGCGAACAAATATTGGATGTTTTTACTCGTTTTAATCCTGCCGCACTGGAACGCGCCGAACAACACGAAAAATATAAGATAGTGTTAGAGGAGTTTTTGTCCGGTTACAGGGCCCAAGCTACTGCCGATAACGAAATTGTGCTAATCGGCGCTGTGCGCAATTTTGATACGTCAATTCGGCTACATCTTTTAACCCAAATCTATAAAAACAAGTGGCATTATTTCAAAATGACGGGGCAGCCGCTAGATGCGCTTCACCGTATGTTTGCCGAGGATGTAAGTACAGAAATTGCAAACGTGTGGGCGGTAACGGTGCAATTGTGGCAATACCGGTTAGACCGGGTTAACGCCGAGTTGAGAGAATTGCGTAATGACCAGCCGGAACGGAAGCAACAGTTGCAACGTGAAAAGGCGGCTATTAAAGCACAAATCCGGGCGTTAACAAAAAACCCCGGGCAACGTGTGACGGAAAATGTTGAGCAATACATTGCTTCCATAGACAGAGACTTGGAAAAAGAAAACTTCTCCGTTGAAAACGCTATCGCCGGTCAAACAGCTGCGCAAGCGCGCGCCTCTACCAATTTGCAAATTAAAAGTAAAAATAAAAAACCGGTTGCTAAATAAATCGCGTTGAGGTAGTGCAATCTTATTTTTACATTTTTTATTAAAGGGAAAGTTATGATTAGAACAGTAATAGATAAAATTTTTGGAACAAAAAGCGAACGCGATTTAAAGAAAATACAGCATTATGTGGATAGCGCGAATAAATTTACAGCTCAATTTGAAAGTCTATCCGATGAACATTTAAAAGCCAAAACGCAGGAATTTAAAGAACGCTTACAGAATGGCGAGACGTTAGATGACCTGTTGCCGGAAGCTTTTGCCGTAGTGCGGATAGCCGCTCAGCGTGTAATCGGTTTGCGCCCGTATGATGTGCAATTGTTAGGTGGTATTATTTTGCATCAGGGAAAAATTGCCGAGATGCGCACCGGGGAAGGTAAGACGTTAGTGGCCGTACTGCCTTCTTACTTAAACGGTTTAACCGGTAAAGGCGTGCACGTGGTAACGGTCAACGATTACTTGGCCCGCCGCGACCGCGAATGGATGGGCCCTATCCACGAATTTTTAGGCCTTAGCGTAGGGTATATCAATCACGACATGGAAAGTAATGAGCGTCGTGAAATGTATGCAAAGGATATTACTTACGTTACCAATAACGAGCTCGGTTTTGATTACCTGCGTGATAACATGGTAATTGCCCGGCAGGATCGGGTGCTTCGCCCGCTAAACTACTGCATCGTGGACGAAGTAGACTCTATTTTAATTGACGAGGCGCGTACCCCGCTTATTATTTCCGGCCCATCCGAGCAGAGCACGGATAAATACTACATTGTAAATCGGTTAATTCCTTCTTTGAAAGTTCGTTTAATTACGGAGAATGACGAAGTAAAAGCGAAGTATGAAGGCACAAACTTAGACGAAGGATATGACGCCATCATTGATGAAAAAGCCCATACGGCTACATTAACCGACACCGGTATTGCCAAAGCGGAAAAATTCTTAAATGTGCCCAATTTGTATAACGATGTGGAATCCGAATGGGTACACCACATCAACCAGGCCTTGCGGGCGCACTACTTGTACAAAGTAGATGAGGCATATGTAATCAAAAATGGCGAAGTGGTCATTATTGATGAATTTACCGGCCGCGAAATGCCCGGTCGCCGCTGGAGTGACGGATTACACCAGGCCGTAGAGGCGAAAGAAGGGTTGCAAATCAAAGAAGAAAACCAGACGCTTGCCACCATTACTTTCCAGAATTTCTTTAAATTGTATAGCAAGTTATCCGGTATGACCGGCACGGCCATGACGGAAGCTAACGAATTTTGGCAAATCTACAAATTAGATGTAGTAGAAATTCGCCCCAACCGTCCTTCCAAACGCATAGACTATCCGGATGTGGTTTATTTATCGGAACGGGAAAAATTTAAAGCCATTGCCGACGAAGTAGAAGATTTGTGGAAAAAAGGGGCTCCCGTGTTAGTCGGTACGCGCTCCATTGAAAAATCGGAAAAACTCAGCCACATGCTTTCGGCCCGGGGCATTCCGCACAAAGTTCTTAATGCTAAATATCACGAAATGGAAGCTCAAATCATCAGCCAGGCGGGGCGGAAAGGAGCCGTTACCGTGGCTACCAACATGGCCGGTCGCGGAACGGATATTGTATTAGGCGGTAATCCGGCCAGCCCGGAAGAACAAAACGAAGTCATCCGTTTGGGCGGATTGCACGTACTTGGGAGTGAACGCCACGAATCTCGCCGCATTGATAACCAGTTGCGGGGACGTTGTGCCCGCCAAGGAGACCCGGGTTCCTCACGTTTTTATATTTCGTTGGAAGACGAGCTCATGCGTTTATTTGCCAATACGGCTAAGATTTCTGCGATTCTGAGCCATATGGGTATGAAGGAAGGAGAGGCCATTGAATCGCGTTTAATGAGCCGCCAAATTGAAGGTGCCCAACGCATGGTAGAGGGGCGCAATTTTGATATCCGCAAACAGTTGCTGGACTATGATAAAGTTATGAATCAACAGCGTACGGCTATTTATGGCTTGCGTAATGCCATTTTAGACGGGGAAAGTATGTCCGAACGCTCGCTGCAAATGATGGAAGAAATTGTGGATGAATTGGTGGAACAATATTATTTGCCCACGCACTTACAGCGCAGTGATTTTGAAACTCTCAACGTCAGTTTGCGTAATTTCTTCCCGTTAGAATTTACCTACGCCGCCGATACTATCGGGCGCAAATCGCACGACGAGTTGGTAGACGAAATTATGGACCGTGTGAAAGATTTGTATCAAGAGCGGGCGGCCTATTTTGCAGAACAAGGCGTCAACTTTGCCGAGATAGAACGCATGCTTATGTTACAACTGTTAGACGCTGCTTGGAAGCAGAATTTGTATGAATTGGATCAGTTGCGCAATAACGTCAGCTTGCGCGGGTATGCCCAAAAAGATCCGCTCATTGAATATCAAAAAGAATCGTATAAACTGTATTCTGCGATGTTAAATCGCGTTCGTGATTTGATGGTTAGTTATATTTTCCGCTTGCAACTGCCACCGCGCCGTACACGCGCCCAACAGGTGCAGCAGGAAGCCGCCGCCAATCAGGCCGGTGGTGATCAGCCGGTATCTAAACATATCGGCCGCAATGACCCTTGCCCTTGTGGCAGCGGTAAAAAATATAAAAAGTGTTGTGGAGCCAATCTATGAAAAAAACATTAAAAAACTTAATTTTATGTGTTTGTACCGGATGTGTGCTTTTGCTCATTCCGATACTTTACTCTAAAGATGCGCCGATAGAAGTTTCTGTTCCGCATTTAAACTTGCAAGAGTTGGAAGCGCAAGAAAAGCAGCAACAAGAAGAGCAGGCACGTGCTTTAGAAGCTACGCGTTGGCACCGGGTTAGCAGCTGCAAACGCAATGACGATTGTATTATTGTAGACTTGGATCCGTGCGGTTGTTTGGTTGGCCCACAAGGGGTTACCGCCATCAACGCTCTTTACACGCCGGATTTTGTTCTCTTGCAATCTAAAAAGAACACCACCAAAGCGTGCCCGAACAAGGCCCCCAGCAAAGTGCGGGAGTGTTCGTCTACTGCTCGTGCTGTATGCTTGAAGAATAAATGTAAAATTGCGTATTAAACCGCTATGAGTTTGTTGCGTCGCATACCTATTTCCGCCAAACCGCCTGCTACCCGTTCTTGGGTGAAAGGCGGTTTGTTTGCGTGTGGAAAAGGAATGTTTTTGATGGGGGCGATGCTTGCAACGGCGGGGTTGGTATTTGTCAGTTTCCCGCGAGTTTCTCACTCCGGTTTGGCCTGGATAGCATGGGTGCCGTTTTTGTGGGCCATTACTAAAATACGCGGGTTTTGGGCTTCTTTTTTCTTTGGTTGGTTAACCGCATTTTTATTCCATGCCGGGCTTTTGTATTGGGTGTATTATACGTGTTTGCACGGCGGTGGGCTATCCGTAGGATTATCCTTGTCGGCGTGGTTGGGGTTATGTGCGATCCTATCGTTTCAATATGCTTGTTTTGGCGGAAGTTGTTATTTCTTTAAAAAGGCCGGATATTTCTTTGCTCCGTTGGCGGCTTGCGCCTTTGTTACTTTTGAGTGGCTCCACCAGTTGCTTGCTTTTTACGGGTTGGGTTTCCCGTGGCTCATATGGGGATACAGCCAATGGAACGTTCCCGCTATCTTGCAAGTGGCTTCTTACACCGGTGTATATGGGATCAGTTTTATTTTAATGTTAGTAAACGGCTGGCTCGGTTGGGCTTGTTCTAAAGGAATTTGCAAAAAAAGTATGATAAGCGTGTTCAGCGCGGCCGTGTGTTTTTTCGGGGCGTTTGTTTGGGGGGCGCGGCAAATTCCTTCCGTAGATATTAACAAGACAGATGCTCAACCGTTATTGAGTGTTCGCGCCACCCTCATGCAGCCGAATATTGACCAATATAAAAAGTGGGATGAATCTTTTGAACAGGAAATTGTGGATACGTTGCGGCAAATGGGGAGCGAATTGGAAGGTCAGGATACACTGCTTACGGTCTGGCCGGAAAGTGCCTTGCCGGGCAAATTGTTGGAAGAAAGATATGCCCGGTTGATGGCAGATATTACCCAGCGTAGCGGTGCGTATCAAGTGCTCGGTTCCGCCATTGATGAAGCGGACCAACAGTTTGTAGGGGCTTATTTAATTGAGCCGTCCGGAGTTTTACAAGCGTATAAAAAAATCAAATTAGTTCCGTTTGGAGAATATTTCCCGGCGGAGAAATGGGTGCGGAAAATTTTTCCGCAAGCAGATGTGTTGGGGTTGGTCGGCACATTTATTCCCGGCGATTTGAGGCAGCCTTTGTTAAATGCGGGCGGGGTATTGTTAGGCACCACTATTTGTTACGAAGCGATTTTTCCGCAAGTGTGGAGATGGCAAAATAAACAAGGTGCTAAATTATTTGTTAACCTTACCAACGATGCGTGGTTTTTTGACACGGCTGCCCCTTATCAACATTTAGCAGCTAATGTATTACGGGCTGCGGAAACGCGCCGTTTTGTATTACGAGCCGCAAACACAGGCTTTTCGGCCGTGATAGATCCTTTCGGGCGGATTTTGCAACGGACGGATTTGTTTGTTCGTACCTCCTTGTCGGCGCAAGTCCCGTTGCAAGTTTCCGATAAACAAACCTTATATACCCGGTGGGGAGATTGGTTTGCCGCGTTGTGCGCCGTTCTCTTTTTTACGAGTATTATTCCGTTTATGGTGTTTGCTTATGATTAACATTGAATTTAAAGATGTAGAACAAAAACTGGAAGAATTATCCGCACGGGTCGTTAAGATAGAGACCATTGATAATATCGCGGCCAAGCGTCAGGAGTTAAGCGCCTTGGAAGCGCAGGCGGCGGATCCTTCTTTTTGGAACGATACTAAAAAAGCAAAAGAAATCAGTCGGCAAATTGATTTTTTGAAAAACGCAATTGAAACTTTTGGCGCCTTGCGTAAAAAAATAGAAGACGACCGGGCCCTTTTTGATTTGTGTAAAGAAATGCAAGACGAAAAAGAGCTCTCTTCTTTGGCAACGTCCTTACAGGAAACAGAAAAACAAGTTGCCCAAAAGGAAGGGGAAATTCGCCTCTCCGAGCCGAATGATAAATTAAATGCTATTTTAACCATCCATGCTGGAGCCGGCGGAACGGAATCGTGCGATTGGGCACAAATGTTGGCGCGCATGTATACGCGTTGGGCTGAGCAACACGGTTTTAAATTTTCGGTTTTAGATGCCCAGCCCGGTGATGAGGCCGGTATAAAGACGCTTAGTGCCATGGTGGAAGGCCCGTTTGCTTATGGGTATTTAAAAGGGGAAAACGGCGTACACCGGTTGGTGCGGATTTCCCCATTTGATGCTAACGCTCGGCGACATACCTCTTTTGCTTCGTGTGATGTGCTGCCGGATATTGATGAAGATATCAATATTGAAATTCCGGAAAAAGATATTGAGCTGGAAACGTCCCGCGCCGGTGGCCACGGCGGCCAAAATGTTAACAAAGTAGAATCAGCGGTGCGTTTATTGCATATTCCTACAGGGATCGTAGTTTCGTGCCGCATAGAGCGTAGCCAGTTGCAGAACCGCCAGACCGCTATGAAGATGTTAAAGGCCAAACTGTATGAATTGGAAATGGATAAAAAACGTAGTGAAGCCGAAAAACGTTATGGCCAAAAAGGTGAAATTGCGTGGGGACATCAAATCCGTTCTTATGTATTCATGCCATACCAATTAGTAAAAGATTTACGTAGCGGATATGAAACGTCCCAAATCACGGCGGTTATGGACGGCGATTTGGACCCGTTTATTTTGGCCTATTTAAATTACGAAGCCGAAAAGAAAAAAGAATGATCCCCGGCCTTTACATCCACCTTCCTTTTTGCAAACGCAAGTGCAATTATTGCGATTTTGCCTCCTTTTGCGGTAAAGAAAACCGAATAGATGATTACTTACGTGCTTTGTTTTTAGAGGCCGCTTCCGGCCCGGTTTCTCAATTTCATACGTTGTATGTAGGTGGGGGAACGCCCAGTTTGCTTTCCTGCCAGCAGTTGGAAGTATTATGTCGTGGAATTACCGATTGGGCGGGCGAAATCCGTTTGTTGGAAGAGAGCACCTTTGAAGCAAATCCGGAAAGTCTAACGCGTGAAAAAATAGAACTGCTTAAAGCGGCCGGATTCAACCGTTTTAGCGTGGGATTACAAAGTTTCTGTGATAAGGAATTAAAAATTTTGGGGCGTGTACACAATGTGGCAGATTTTTTGCGTACGTGGAAAGATTTGCGTGTCGCCGGAGTGCAAAACATCAACGTAGACCTTATTGCCGGTGTGCCGGAACAAACGTTGGAGTCTTTTGTAACGGGGTTAGATCAATTAATATCACTCAGGCCGGAACATATTTCGGTATATGGATTACAGATAGAGGAAGGCACTCCGTTTTTTGAAAAAGGGGTGTTACCCGACCAATTGCTTATGCGGACCTTGCTGGAGCAGGCACGCGCCAAATTGTTAGCGGCGGGATATCATCATTATGAAATTTCCAATTTTGCGCTGCCCGGTTTTGAATCAAAACACAACACGCGTTACTGGCAATATGCCGATTATGTGGGCCTTGGCAGTGCCGCGGCCTCTTTTATCGGGGGCCAACGAAGGCAAAATGTACCGGACATGGAAACCTATATTGGCCGGGTAAATGCGGGGCAAAGCCCTGTTGATTTTACGGAACACCTTACCGGCAAAACGCTAGAGGGCGAAAAACTAATGGTGGGTTTGCGCCAACTGGACGGAGTAGAGCTGACGTCTATACAACAGGAATTTTTCGGGCCGGATATTGCCCGCCATATAGAGCAAGGACTTCTCTTGCGAGATGGGAAAAAGGTAAAATTAAGCGAAGAAGGATTATATGTAGCCAATGAAGTTTTCTGCAGTTTTGTGGCTCCTTTTGAGGAAATATGAAAATAACCGCTATAGAAACCGCTATCTTTTCAGCTCGCGAGGATTTGCCGTCTTTTGTTTTGCATCATTTACCCACAGTAGCAGAGGGTAGTGTCGTGGCGGTAGCTTCTAAACTTTTGGCTCTTTGGAAAGGTAAAATTCTACCTTATCAAAATCCGGAACAAAAAGAAAAACTGATTAAGGAAGAAAGTTCTTGGGCGTTGCAAACTCCGCTTTGCTGGTTGACGGTTAAAGAGGGTATGGTCATGACCAATGCCGGGATTGATGAGTCAAACGGAGATGGTAAATTGCTGTTTTTGCCGTCTAATTGTTATCAGGTGGCGGAAGAATTGCGCCAATGTTTAAAAGAAGCCTGGGGCATTAAAAAATTAGGGCTGGTGGTAACGGATAGTATGATTTTGCCCCTTCGGGCGGGTGTCATTGCGGCGGCGGTAGCTTATAGCGGTTTTAAAGGCGTGCGCGATTTACGCGGCGAGGCGGATTTATTTGGCCGTCCGCTGAAAATGACACTGGTAAATGTAGCGGATTCGCTAGCTACGGCGGCAGCGTTTTGTATGGGGGAAGGGAAAGAGTGTAGCCCGCTAGCGCTTTTAGAAGAGACGGGTGTAGAATTTGTGGACGAAGTCAACGCAAATGAAATAAAATATTCAGTGGAGGATGATTTATATACCCCGCTGTTTCACGCAGCGGGATATAGTGCAAAAGGAGAATAACATGATTAAAGATATGTTCAGCGAATTTAAAAAATTCGTGATGCGTGGTAATGTAATAGATATGGCTGTCGGTATTATTATCGGCGGTGCATTTACGAAAATTGTAAACTCCATGGTTGCGGATATCATGATGCCGCCGCTGGGGTTGTTGTTGGGTAAAGTGGATTTCAGCAACTGGTTTGTGGTAATTAAACAAGGCACCACGGCCGGCCCGTATGCGACGATGGCTGAAGCCCAATCCGCCGGTGCTACCACCATGAATTTGGGGCTTTTTCTCAATGCGATTATTAGCTTTTTAATCGTAGCTTTTTGTATTTTCTTGTTAATTAAAGCGATTAACAAATTGAACTCCCCCAAAGAGCAAGCTGCTATACAAGTTACAACGAAAAAATGCCCGTACTGCTGCAGCGATGTCCCCTTGGAAGCAACTCGCTGCCCGCATTGTACTTCGGAACTTAAAAAATAAAAATTACGTTAAATTTAAAAGGGCAGAGCCGTTATGGGCTCTGCCTTTTTAATGTAAACTTGCCACCGAAGTATCTTCTTGTTACAATAAATTATGACCTTTGTGAAAATTATTTTATGTATATGTTTTCTCGGTTTGTTATCTTTCGGCCGGGCGGAAGTGAGCGTGCTTTCCGTGACGGACGAAAATAAACATGCCGTTAAGGAAGATTTCAACCATACTTTTGAATACTATATCGTGCCGCAAGGTGCAGCCGCCGGAGGCAGCAAATGCCAAGCTACGCGCATTTCCCGCCGCTGGTTTGTAACGGCAGCCCATTGTGTAACCTCTTGCCAAAACGGTTGCCAAATCCAAATGGACTTATTGGAAGCACAAGTTTCTGCCTTAGCCGGTGTTCAACATGCCTCTAAAAAACCGGCGGTATTTCCCATGCCGGGGTATTCTTCCAACACGTTTGTTAAAAATGATTTTGCCCTCATCCGGCTTGATTTGGATAATACCCCGCTAATTTTCTACGAACGAGGGAAAGATGTGAACCTTCAAATTTCCAAGGCGCGGTTTGATAAATTTTTGGGTACGCATCCGGCGGCCCGTCGGGCCTTTTACCGAGTGCAACATCCGGAATTTCCATCGTTAGTATTGTTTGATAAGGCTAATTATATACTGGATAGGAAACTTTCGGTTATTAGTATTTTTGACGGGAAACGCACCGTTAAGAAAAATCCGTACACCGTTCATTACGTAAAAGATTTGGGTTTTGCTTACACGCAAGATTTCGGCATTGTTAAAGGTATGAGCGGTTCGGGTGTGATGACTAACACCGGAGAGCTAATAGGGCTGATTAGTGGGGTTTTCCAAACAATCAAAATTCCACGAGAACAACCCAAGGCGGCCAAGGTGGAGCAAGAGCAGTTTATGTTTTTTGTGTTTAATAAAGAAGCCGAAGAATTTATGAAAGAAGTGATGGGGAGTGATTTTTCTAAGTTGGATTGGAAAGATGCCTTCCCCTCGTTTGTGCGCAAATCCCGCCGGGATTATAGTGCGGTAATAAACCGAGTGAAAAAAGCCAAAACCCGATGAAAATCTGGGGCTAATCGGTATTTTTTTTGCCTTGCCGGCGCGCGGCGCGTTTAGCCAGACGTTCGGCCTTGGTAGCGCGACGTTTATATCCTTCGTGCTCGGGCTGGGTGGGAGCTTCTTCATCCAAGTCCCCGTTCCATTCAAATTCGCGCCCACCAACTATCAGTGTATCTCCGTCTTGTATCCCTTGCTTATTAAGGGCTTTTTCTAAACCAATCTTTTTGAAGATTCCGCGCAAGCGTGCGACGGCTTCCGGTTGGGCGAAATTAGTCATGGCAATAAATTCTTCTATTTTTTTACCTTTGATATAAATAACATCGTCTTCGCCGCGTTCAATAGTAAAAATGGGTTCTACTTTATGAACTACACTTTTCTTCGCGGTCGGCGCGATAATTTCTACCGGGGTGGACGCTAAAATTTTTACGATTTCGTCTAATACGGCTTGTATGCCTTCCCCGGTGGCGGCCGACATTAAAAACACTTTTTGCTTTTTAAATTTCTTTTTAAGGGTTTCGTATACTTTTTTGGCGGAAGGAAGATCCATTTTGTTGACGGCTAAAATCCGAGGTTTTGCGGCCAATTTTTTGTCAAAAGTTTTGAGTTCTTTTTCAATAACTTTAACCGATTCTTCTGCGCTCATGGTATCAAAGCCCTCGGGGTCAACTAGGTGTAATAAAACGCGCGTGCGTTCAATGTGTTTTAAGAATTGGTGCCCCAGCCCCTTTCCTTCACTGGCGCCTTCAATAATGCCGGGGATATCAGCCGTAGCAAAACTGATTCCCTTGTGAAGGGTAACCCCTAAATTGGGGTTCAGCGTGGTAAACGGATAATCGGCAATGCGCGGACGTGCGGCGGAAATACGACTCAGAAAAGTGCTTTTTCCGGCGTTCGGGAAGCCGACAAGCCCCAAATCGGCCAAGACTTTAAGTTCTAAAATTAAGGTGGCTTCTTCGCCGGGTTGCCCGTTTTCGGCAATGTGCGGGGCTGTATTGTTGCGGGTTTTAAACGATTGATTCCCGCGGCCGCCCATGCCGCCTTTGGCGGCTAAAAATTGTTGCCCCGGTTGGGTTAAATCCACCAAAATTTCGCCGTCCCGGCGCACAATTGTACCGCAGGGAACACGAACAATGCGGTCTTCTCCGGCACGGCCGGTTTTGTTATAGGTCCCGCCCTTTTCGCCGTTTTGGGCTTCAATGTGCGGATTGTAAGCCAGTTCCAATAGAGTAGTTAAATTCGGGTCGGCCTGTAAGATAATATCGCCGCCTTTGCCGCCGCAACCGCCGTTGGGGCCACCGAACTCGATAAATTTTTCGCGGCGGAAAGACAAACAACCGTCCCCGCCTTTTCCGGCGGTAATATAAATTTTAACGCGATCTAAAAAGCTACCCGATTGCATATTATAAATCCGTTTCTTCCAATGGAGTTTGCGCCAATAATTTCTTAGTTAATTGCCGTTTGGCTTTAGCGCGTGCACGTTTAGCTTTTTTGCGGGCGGAGGTTTTAGTTAATGTATAAACCCATTCGTCCTGAGCTACGTGCAATTCATCTTTTTTCATATTCTAACAAAAAAAAGCGGCAGGATATTCCTGCCGCTTTATACTGCCAAAAACTTATTTGGCCGCTTTTTTAGTAGCCGGTTTGGCTGCTTTTTTAGCGGGAGCCTTTTTAGCGGCTACTTTCGGGGCCGCGGCTTTTTTAGCAGGCTCTTTTTTGGCTTCGGTTTTTTCCGCAACTTTGGGGTACACGGAAATTTGTTGTTTGCCTCTGCGGACCCATTCAAAGGTCACAATGCCGCTGACGCGGGCGAAGAGGCTGTCATCACTGCTGCGGGTTACGTTGGTACCGGGCAAGAATTTGGTACCGCGTTGGCGCACAATGATTTCCCCAGCGTTTACAAACTGGGAGCCATAACGTTTAATACCTAAACGTTGGCCGTGGCTGTCTCTTCCGTTAGAGGAAGAACCTTGAGCTTTTGTATGTGCCATAGTTTAGTCTCCCAATTAAAGCTGGATATCCGTGATTTTAATTTGCGTTAAGTATTGTCTGTGCCCTTGGGTACGTTCGTATCCTTTTTTCGGGCGGCGTTTATAGACAATGACTTTTTGACCTCTCAAGTGTTTAACCACCTGAGCGGTGACCTTGGCTGCTTGCGCAGCTTTGGTATCTGCTGAGGTACCTTCTTCGTTGGCGGCCCAGAGAACTTTAAGTTCTACATTATCGCCGACCTTCGCATCCAGTTTTTCAACCTGCAGATCTTGACCGGGTTTTACCCAGTACTGTTTTCCACCAGTTTCAATGATTGCGTACATAATATTATTATACCAAATAAAGAGAAAACACCCCACGCCCAGTCCGTATTCGGTTTAGGCGGGAAGCATAACTCTCCCTTAATTTGTATATATATTATAGCATAAAAAAACCGGTTACGGGTGGCCTAGCCAGGGCGGCGCAAAATTTCATAAAATATAATTAATTAGATTTTATCAGGAATTATGCCCACAAAAATGAAAGAAGATTACTATCAAGTCCTCGGCATTGAACGCAATGCCTCCGAGGCGGAAATTAAATCCGCCTTCCGCAAACAAGCGATGAAATACCACCCGGATCGCAACCCCGGCAACAAAGAGGCGGAAGAACAATTTAAGAAGGTAAATGAGGCCTTTTCGGTCCTGTCCGATCCGCAAAAAAAGCAAATGTATGACCAATACGGCCACGAGGGGCTTAAAGGTCCGGCGGTTTTGGCGGTTTTAATGCCAACGGCTTTGGAGATATTAACGATATTTTCGGCTCTATGTTCGGGGATATCTTCGGCGGGGGCTTTGGCGGCGGACGGCGTGGGGGTGCCCCACGGGCCCGGCGCGGGGAAGATTTAAAATTAGATGTAACCTTAACGCTGGAAGAAGCATTTAGCGGCAAAGAGATTCCGGTTGATTATACGCGGCTGGATAACTGTTCCGCTTGCGACGGCTCCGGCGCAGCCCCGGGCAGCGCCCGCAAAACGTGCCGCTCGTGCGGAGGATCCGGAACGGTTACATATTCGCAAGGGTTTTTCAGCATGCGCCAAGTTTGCCCCGATTGCGGCGGTAAAGGTACCGTAGTGGAAAAACCGTGTACTTCCTGCCGGGGTAGTGGGACAAAACGTGTAAAGGAGAATATTACAGTTAAAGTGCCCTCCGGTGTGCGTAGCGGAATCACCTTGCGCGTATCTAACGGGGGAGACATTGGTACAAACGGTGGCGGTTTTGGCGATTTATATGTAGAAGTGCACGTCAAAGAACATAAAATTTTCCGCCGCGAAGGAGACGATTTGGTATTAGACGCGCCCATTACATATCCGCAAGCCGTGCTGGGCGGCAGTATTAAGGTGCCGACCATTGAAGGCAAAGAAGTAGAAGTGAAAATCCCCGGCGGCACGCAATTTGGCGCGGTGCTTAAAGTGCAAGGAAACGGAATGCCGAAATTGGGCAAAAAAGGGTTTGGCGATTTGCTGATTAACGTAAAAATTGAAGTGCCCAAAAGACCCACCGCCCGCCAAAAAGAATTATTGGAAGAACTGGCCAACGAAACGGGCGGTAAAAAGAGTTTCTTTAAAGAACTGTTCGGGTAAGGATAACCAGATGACAAAAAACATAGGCGGAGCGGTTTTATTTTATCGCGGCGGGCGCGTATGGAGTTTGGTAGGGGCCGTGGTTTTGGTAATCTCTATTTTCTTGTTTTTTTGCTGTTTGGGGAAAACAAGCGATGCACGGATCGGCCTATTTTTTGCGACACTCCCCTTATGGGTAATGGCCGTCATGTTAGGAAAACATTTTTTCCGCCCGGTGCCTGTGTTAATGGCCGAGCCGGAACGTATTATGTTTTGCTCCACCCAAGTATTTGGTAGTCCCACAGTAGAAATGCTTTGGGGAGATATTGCCGAAATAAAATATAAGTCGGGCAAGTACGAAGGATTGATATTTCAGTTAAAAAACGGGACTTCCTATGAGTTTAGTTTACTCGGTTTTGAACATGAAGATGAAGATTTATTATCACAGATTTTCCGTGAACACGGTTTAACAGTTAAGCAAAACTAATAGAGAAATAAGAATTTTCTAAACATAACCCCCGGCATTAACCGGGGGATTTTTTATTCAATCATTCCGCCACCGAGGACGACATCTCCCTGGTACATTACCGCACTTTGCCCGGCGGTAATGGAAAGTTGCGGCTCGTCAAATTTCGCATGAATACGTCCGTTTTCTAACACGCGCACGTGGGCCTTGGCGGGCAGGTGTAAATTGCGGATTTTAATTTCACAATCAAACTCTTGCGCCGGCGACGCACCCGCTATCCAGCTGACGTTTTGTGCGGTCAGCTCGTCGTGATATAGAGCCGCTTTCGGGCCGATAATTACTTGGTTTTTCTCGGCATTTATGCCAACTACATACATGGGTTCGGCAAATCCGCTAAGGCCCAAGCCCTTGCGTTTGCCGATAGTATAATTCCAAATACCTTCGTGGCGGCCAATCACTTTGCCGTCCAACGTTACCATCTCGCCCGGCTTATTGGGAAAGTTTAACAGGTCGTTATAATCACCGCAATAAAAATCTTGGCTGTCTTCTTTATCGGCTACTTCTAAACCGGCTTGGCGGGCTACTTCGCGGATTTCCGGTTTTGTTTTTTCGCCTAAAGGGAACAATACATTGGATAATTGTGTTTGGCCCAAGCGATGCAAAAAATAACTTTGGTCACGCGACAAATCTACCGCTTTTTTAAGTTGATATTTGCCGGAAACTTCGTCGTAGCAGACGCGCGCGTAATGTCCGGTAGCAAATTTATCAAAGGCAATACCTTGCGCCCGCGCCGCGCTTGGGAGCACTCCAAATTTGATAAAACTGTTGCAGAGCACACACGGATTGGGAGTGCGTCCACACGCATATTCCAGGCGGAAATTATCGAGCACCACTTGGCGGTATTTCTCGCGGCAGTCCACAACCAGGTGTTCAATGCCCAGTTTGTCCGCGATGTTTTTTACTTCTTCCAAATCTTCTTTTTCCGGGGACAAACACGCATTTTTTTGATATTCGCCTTTGGGAACGGGCAGCGAAGGATCCCACACTAACATGGTTGCCCCGATAACGTGATATCCTTGCTCTTTCAGTAGCACGGCCGTGGCAGCGGAATCTACCCCGCCGCTCAGACCAACGAGCACAGTCTCTTTTTCCATCAAAACCTCACTTGCTATATAAATTCGTACTTAAGGTTGAAAGCCAAAAGGACACTTACATTGTAGTATTTTTAAGCGCAATTAGCAGACATAAAAAATCCCCCGCCAGCGGGGGATCGTTGAGAAAAAAGAAAAATTAGGAAACTTCTTTTTCAACGGAGGCGTCTTTGTGCGCCGGTTGATTTACGGATACATGCGCATAAAGGCGTTTTACCGACGGATAAATCTTTTTAAAAGCCGCTACTACGCGCGGATCAAATGACTTGCCCGATTCTTCTATGATGTAATTAAGGGCTTCTTCCGTTTTCCATGCTTTTTTGTACACGCGAAACACACACAGCGCATCAAACACATCTGCCACCGTAACAATGCGCGCTTCTAACGGGATTTCTTCTTCTTTGAGCCCTTTGGGATAGCCGCTTCCGTTCCATTTTTCATGGTGGTACAAGCTCATTTTATGGGCCATTTGGAGCACTTTGGAATGGGCCCCTTCCAAAATTTTCCCGCCGTAGATGGTGTGAGATTTCATAATCTCAAATTCTTCCGGTGTCAGTTTGCCGGGCTTGAGTAAAATATTATCGGCCAGGGCCACTTTGCCAATATCGTGGAGCGGACTGGCATTTTTAATAAGTTCCGCTTCGGTTTTGCTCATGCCGAGCGCCAATGCCAGCAAATAGGCAATAATGCTGATGTTTTTTAAGTGTTGGCGGGTATCTTGTTGATCGCGGTATTCGGCCGTGACGGCCAAACGGTAAATGGTTTCCAATTGCGCCACCCGAATTTCTTGGTACAATTGGGCAATTTCAATGGAACCTGAAGCCAATGTGGCCAACAAGCGCAACAATCCTTCATCATTTTTATCAAAAGGAGTTCCGTTTGATTTATTAGAGGCTTGCACGACGCCCAGCACTTCATCCGAATTATTTTTAAGCGGTACGGCAATAGTTGCATGGGTGCGGAAAGCCGTTACCATATCCACGTCCACGGAAAAACGCGGATCGTCATAAGCGTTGGGTAGGTTGATGGTTTGACCGTAGCGAGCTACCAAAGCGATAAAGCCATCGCTATTTAACGGAATGCGGATTTCGGTATGCTCTAAGCCTTTGCCTTGTGCGATTTTAGACCACAACTCGTTTTTAGCTTCGTCTTTTAGGTAAATGGTACAACGGCCGACATCCAACATTTGGGTAATTTGTTGGGCGATGATGTCCAGCAATTTATCCAAGTGGAGCTCTGAAGAAATGCGCGTGCCGAAATCTACCAGCAAGCGTAATTTTTCTTCTGCGGTTAACCGATCCGATCCATGCGTAAGGTCAGCCATAACACTACCTATATGATGTCCGCGAGATGTTGCACTCGCACTGCCGGACTAACATGCTTGAATAAATAGGCCAATTCCAAAGCAGTCAAACCCGACAGGGTAAAAACGGTTTTTATTTGTGCGCGCTGTATTTTTTCTATGGTTTTTAAACCGATCTGATCCGCGCGGTTGCCCTTTGCAAAGGCATATCCGAACGCGGGCGCGCCCGCATCTGTATACAAACACTCTACAAAATTTTTGCCAAAAAGGGTATATAAAATTGCTTCCGCTTGCTTAACCGGGGGGGATTGCCGGTCCAATATCGTGCCGTATTCCAGCAGGGCCGGGTTATTCTGCTGCGGGGGAAGAGTAAGTTTTTTAGGGAAAATGTCCGTTACAAATTGCACGCTATCGGCCAGTTGCCTGGCTTGTTCTTCCCAGTGAGGGTTTCCGGCGAATAGTTGCGGAGCCCGCTTTAAAAAATTATACACATCCAAACTGTCTGTCAGGAGAGAAAGATGGCCGTTTGCCAGGCGAGCATGACGCTTTATAAGTCGGCGCAGCGTGCGGCGGCTCTGGCGCAAGTCTCCGTATACGTACGAAAAGAGGCCCGTGGCCGTGTTGGACCAGGTAATAACGGAAGCCTTTTTTTGTGCGGTTTTTAAAATTTTTAGAGCCAAGTGCGGTAACAAAAATTCTGTCTCTAGAGAAGGCAGATAAATGAGGGTTGGATTTTTAGCGGTTGTGCTTACTTTTTCTTTGCGTAATAATCGTTGTAAATTCGGGGTTCGTTTCGGTAAAATACAATCCAGGTGATTTAACCACCTAAGTCCCGGGAAAAGCGTTAAACCGCTAAAACGCAAAAATTTTAATGCGTATATGCGACGCAGAAACAAAGAAACGTGCGCGAGTTTTTTAAATAACCGCGGACGGGTTTCGCGCCATTGTAAAAAAGAAAAAAGAATTTTTGGCAAGACCTGTAAATTTAAAGCCCGGCGCATTTCCAACACGTGTTCGGCCGTGGGAACGCGGCCCGGACAGACCTGTGTACAACGGCCGCACAAGGTACACGTTTGCAACAATTCAAGCAAAACGGGATCTTGGGCATTTGGGTTTATTTTTTGTTCCAGGGCCAACCGCAATAACTGATTGCGTCCACGCGGAGAATACGTTTCTTGCGGGATCAGTTGATAGAGCGGGCAAGCCTGCATGCAACTGCCGCAACGGGTACAGTATGCGGCTGAGTTATACAAAGTACGCGGACCAAAGGGCGTGTATAATCTGTCCAAACGTCGGCGAGAAAAACGTAAAAAAGGATTCATTTGTTTTTCTCCTTTGCGGGGGTATTCCATAAGCCTTGCGGATCTAATTTTTCTTTAAGACGTTTCCACAGGCTATTGGGTTGAAGCGGCTGCCACGGTTTGGGAGGGAGAGCTTTTTGCTCTCCGGCTTTGATTTTAAAAGTAAGTTCGGTTACGAGGCCCAACGTGCCTTGCGCACCGGCGAACAAACGTATTAAATTATATCCGGCTGCGTTTTTTGTTAGTTTTCCGCCGTAACGAACGCAGGATCCGTCCGCTAACAAGGCTTGTAATCCGGTTACCTGTGTATAAAATCCGGGGAATCGCCCGGAAGAAAAAGCTCCTCCTAGGGTTCCTTTTCCTGTCGGTAAAGAGCAGCTGACGTGTTTGGCTTTCAGCGCACGGTGCAATTGCGCCAACGTTACGCCCGCTTGGGCTGTAACGGTATAGTTGGCTAAATCAATATCTAAAATTCGGTTAAGAAGGCGCGTGGATAGTTGGGACGATTTTGTTTGCAGAGTGGAATTGGCCCCCGTTACAAAGAAGGAATTTGTGGCGGCGCGGGCGACGTTAAGTTGATCGCAAAGTGTTTGTATTTCCGGCGAAAGCGGCCCGAAATCGCGCGATTCTTCCTCGTAATTAAGCGGAATAATTTTAAGCGGATTAGCCAATTGTTGCGGATCCAACGCTTGTTTGATTTGAGCAAATAAACGCAAGGTGTTTTTATCATACGCATAGGACATCAACCCGCGTTTTTCCACTCCGATTCCATGTTCTCCCGATAAGGTCCCTCCCGCATCTACGCACGTTTGTAAAATTTGCTTAATGGCTTGGTGGACGCGTTTGGTTTCTAATTTGTTGCGCTCGTCAAAAATAAGTTGCGGATGGAAGTTGCCGTCTCCGGCATGGAAGAGTAAACTGGCCCGCGTTTGGGTGTCTTGCAAAATCTGTCTTACCCGCCGTAAGGTAGAAGGGAGTGCGCTACGGGGAACAGTGCCGTCGCACACTTGTATGTTGGGCGCAAGCCGAGCCATTGCCGCATAAGCGGCTCGCCGTCCGGACCAAATCCGTTGACGTTCTGTTTCGTTTTTGGCGGTGATAAATTGTTCAGCCCGGTGATCGCGGCAGATTTGTTCCAGTTTTTCTTTTTCCCGGTTTAAACGGGGCAATTCTCCGTCCAGTTCCAAAATTAACAAAGCCGGCGCATGAAGGGGATAACCGGCATGAGCAAATTTTTCAATGCTTTCGGCCGTTAATTGATCCATGGCTTCTACGCATCTTGGAACGATTCCCCGGGCAATTAAATCAGTTACGGTCTGTACGCATTCTTCCAAGGAGGGGAAGGTAACCAAAAAGGTTTGAATATGTTTGGGCTTGGGCAGTATTTTTACTTTGAGTTGCGTAATAAGCCCAAAAGTGCCTTCGCTCCCGGTAAGAAATCCTACCCAATCGGGGCCGGCTTCCCGGCGGGAAACGGTCAAGGTTTCCCCGTCCGGTAAAACAAAAGAAATCTCTAACACATGGTCCAGCGTTCCGCCGTATTTTAAACAACGTGAACCACTGGCGTTTTGAGCCACATTCCCACCTAAGGTGCAAACTTGTTGACTGGCGGGATCCGGCGCATAAAAAAATCCATAGGGAGCCAGGGCTTGTTGTAATTGTTCCGTAACGACGCCCGGCTCTACCAAGGCGTATCCCTCTTTTATATTGATTTCCAAAATATGATTAAGCCCGGCTAAATTTAAAATAGCCCCTCCCTTTAAGGCGGCACAACTGCCGGCGTGATTGGTTGCGGCGGCCCGTGCCACGAAAGGAATACGGTAACGGCTTAAGATTTTTACGAGGGGCGCCAGTTGGTTTGCCTGTTGGACGTGGATGACCAAATCCGGCCGTACGCGAGAGAGGGAACAGTCGTAAGCATGAAGTAAGCAAGAAATATCATCGTAACGGACATTCTCTTTCCCTACTTGTTTTTGTAGTGTGCGCCGGGCGGCGGCAGGAATATGCATAAATCGTACTCTTTTATAAGTTTTGTATACTATATATTATATTATTTGTGGTGGCTAAATTGATGCTAGAAGAAAGACGCGGAAGACGTTTAGTGGTGGTAGGCGATGTGCACGGGCAATTGGAGCCGTTTGTCAAAATTTTGCAACATGCCGGTTTAATTGACAAACAGTGCAACTGGACGGGCTCGCGGGACCGACTGCTGCAAATGGGGGATATTTTTGACAGAGGCCCCTCTGCCAAAGAGGCGGACTTGTTATTGGATAAAATTCAAAAACAAGCCGCACAAGCAGGTTCGGAAGTTATCCGCTTGGCCGGCAACCACGAGCTGGAAATTATTCTTTCTAATTTTCTTATGTCCGGGTTGGACGGAGTGGAAGCAATCCACTTGCGGGATAAGATAACGGCACAAGTTTTATCCGGCGACGTGCGCGGTGCGTATGCCTATAAGGGTTTCTTGTTTACGCATGCGGGCGTAAACAGTAAACTATATAGGATCTTTCAGATGCAACTGGAAGACGCCAGTGCCTACAATATCGCCACACTTATCAATTTAATTTTTAAAGAATCTATTAAACACCAATTTTTTAAACATCCCATTTTTAATATCAGTTTAAGCCGTAACGGTTCCAATAAATTCGGCGGTATCTTTTGGGAAGATTTGGTTGATTTGGCCCATTCGTTTAGGCAAAGCCCGTTGTGGCAAGTGATAGGGCATACCCAAGTAAACCGCATTATCATTGACCCCATTTTACAACTTATTCCCGTAGATGTGGGATTGCACCGCAGAATGCAGTATTTGGTTATTAACGAAAACAATCAGCCTGTCGTCTGCGAAGTCCCCGAATCATAAACGTTTCCAAAGTATATGGGCTACAAAAAAATAGCAGTACTTTCCTGTTGCGCGCCGTGTTCGTGTGCGGCTATTAAGCACCTGGTGGCAAGCGGGGTGGATGTTACCGTTTTGTTTTATAATCCCAATATTTTCCCCTTGGAAGAATATGAAAAACGCCGCGACGAACAAGCGCGTGTTTGCCGCTTGCTGGGGGCGCATTTTGTAGAGCTTGCTTATGAGCCGGAATGTTGGGAAAAGGCTGTGCGTGGTTTAGAAAATGAACCGGAGCGCGGCAAGCGTTGTGGCGTCTGCTTTTTTATGCGTCTAAAAAAGGCGCAAGAATATGCATTGCGCCATAAATTTGAAGTATTAACTTCGGTATTAGGCGTGTCGCGCTACAAGGATTTAAATCAAGTCAATGAGGCCGCACGCAAGGCGTGGATGTATGTAGGGAAACCCTATTGGGCCAAAGATTGGCGTAAAGAGGGACTGGAAGAATTACGCCGGGCCCTTATAGAAGAAATGAATTTATATAAACAAACATATTGCGGTTGCAAATACAGTTTAACAACCGGGAAACAAGACAGGTGTAAAAATGATGCGTAAATGGATGAAAAGGATAGTTGTATTTATATTGGCGGGATCGGTTTGTTTAGTGCTTTTACATTTCGCCTTACAGGCTTTGTCCGGCTCGGAAAAAGTCCGTCATTTAATTACTGAAAAACTGGCTGTAGCTACCGGGCGAGATGTGCGTATGGGAAACTTATCGTTGGGGGTAAACCGCTTGTTGATGGAAGAATTTTCATTAGCCAAGGAGGGCGGTTTTGAGAGGGGAACCGATTTGCACATACGCCATTTGTATTTAAAGGTATCCTGGTTACATTTGTTGCGCGGACAGGTCAAAATAGTAGCGGCACGGATAGACGGATTGGCGCTGCGGGTAGTGCGTGATCCGCAAGGAAAATTAAATTGGGGTGTGGAAGAAACGGAAAATTCCGCGGAGAAAGAAGATTCTGATTCGGACGGAAAAATAAACTTACCGCTGGGCCTTTCCATGGGGGAAGTTTCGTTGCGTAATATGCAGTTATCTTATACGGACCAAGTAGAAAAATTAGCATTAGAGTTGCAAGATACAGATTTGCTGGTGCGTAATTTTTCGTTAGAAGATCCGTTTGATTTGCGTTTAAATACTTCCGTTCGTTTTCAGTCTGGCGGAAAAGAGCAGGTCTTTCCGTTGGGCATAGCGCTTCATCTTAAGTTGGCAGATTTGGATTTATCCAAAGCAGAAGCGGTTATTAAAGATTTGTCTGTACGGAACGGTTCTGCGCGAATGCATATTTCCGGACAAGTCAATAACTTTGTAGATCCCGTTTTCTCGCTCAAGGGCTCCGGCAAAGATCTTTCTCAACAATTTTTAGAAGGATTGGTAAAAGATCCGATTGTGTTTTCTATACCGGAAATCAACTTGTCTGCTCAAGGGGCTGTGGCACCGGAAGCGCATATGTGGCGGGTAGATAAAACGGAGCTCGCTTTGCAAGGATTAAAAATTTCCGGTGAAGGGAAAGGTAATTGGGCGCATCATACGTATTCTTTTTCAGCTGTGGGGCAAGCAACTTTGGATGAGTGGGGCAAGCAACTGGCGTTGTTACAACCTTATAAATTGCGGGGACAGTTGGATGCCCAAGTCAAAGGTTCGGAAAAAGAGATTTCCGGACAAATTGATTTAAAAAAAGCAGAGGCCGTTTTTGCCCAAACGGGTAAATTTACCGACGTTGCCGGAAACTTTAAAGGGCAAGGCCGCCTGGATGGTAAACAGGGGGAAGGCGCTTTGGAATTTGCGGGAAAGCTCAATGGAGAACCTTTTGAAACGCATACCGTTTTGGCCCAAACCCCCGCGCGAATTACCGTGGGACTTAAAGCCACGGCCGAGCGGCTTATTTTGCCCACGGCTTTGACTTCTTCCGATAAAAAGACATCTCAAGAAACTCAAGCCGCGGCGGGATCGCCTTGGTCGCTTCCGCCCATGGATATTAACGCAGACGTGCAAATCGGTTCGTTGGATATCCCTTATTTAAACGGGCACGATTTACGTTTTAAAACGGATCTAACGGGTGTGACGCCCCAGTTAAATCAAACCCATGGCAAATTTGACTTTTCAATCGGCAACGGAACGATCACCGATTTATATCAACTTACAAATTCTAACCCGTTAGCCAAGGTGTTATTTTTATCACTCTCGGTAGTGGGAAAAGTGTTTAACAGTTTAGATGTTCTTTCTGTTTTGGGCGGGCTTGCCGGTGGCGGAAAAGACTCCGCAACGGGGGAAGAAATCGTTCAGATGATCCCCGGTGAAGACGGAGAGTTGGTAGCCATTAAAGTGCCGGCTAAATCGCGTAAGGTGGAAGGTTCGCTGGCGTATGATAAATTTATTACGCGCATTGATTTTGATGAGGGTTTTGCTACGGTGGAAGAAGGCCATTTTGTGTCTAACATGATGTCCTTTAAATTAAGTGGAACGACTGATTTTAATACGGAAAAAATAGACATGACGGTCAAAGCCGCTCCCGGCAAACACGAAACGGATGGCATTATGCCGTTGACGCTTAAAATCGGAGGGACGGTGTCAAACCCGAAAGGCAGTATGAGCGTGATGCGTTCGGTTACTTCCCTTGTAACGCAAGGGGTTGCCAACAATTTTGCTTCACGTGCCGTTAAAAACACGGTAGGCGGCGTTTTTGGGATTTTCAAAAAGAAAGGAAAAGAAGAAACACAGGAAGCAACACCGCAAACGCAAGAACCCTCTGCGCTCCCGGTTGAAGGAGAGAATATTCCTGCCGAGACAACGGAAGCGGTGGTAGAGCCGTAAAATTTATTTTATACTAAACATATGATTTATTTTTCTCACCGCGGAGCTAACACGTTGCGCGTTCAAAATACAGTAGAATCCTTTGCGTTGGCACACGCGCAAGGCGCGAGGTGTTTTGAATTGGACGTGCACTTGTTAAAAGATGGTAATTTAGCCGTCCATCACGATTATTCTCTCTTGTCTACGGCCGGGGAGGATGTAAAACTGGCAGACTTAACGGCTGCGGATTTGAAAAAATATCCCCTAAAAAATCCGTTTGCTGATGAGCCTGTTTATGTGCCGTTATTGGATGACGTGTTGCCCATTATTGTACCCAGCTTGGAAGTAGTAAACATAGAACTTAAAAACGACGATAACATCTATCCGGAGCTGGAAAAAATCTTACTTAACAAGTTGTCTGCGTATCCGGCTTTATTCCCAAAAATTTTATTTTCTGCTTTTGATTACGATAGCTTGGTGCGGTTGCGGGAACTGGCCCCCAATGCGCGTATCGGGTTACTGACACGGAAATTTGATGTGAAACAGGCGCTTTTGTTGCGGGCCGAAAGCGTACACATGAACCAAACCCGCTTTACCTCGGCGATTGCCCAAACGTGTCACGAAAACGGTCTAAAACTTTATTTATATACAGTCAACGAAATTACTGCAGTTAAGCAATTGACCGCGCAAGGTGCCGACGGTTTTTTTACGGACCGGATAGACCTATTTGTGTAAAAAACACCCGGGGGAACCCGGGTGTTTTTATTAACAAGTTTTAATAATCGTAGCTGGTTTCTTCGGATGAGGAAGAAGAGCTTTCCCCTTGCATGCCGTAGTACTCATCAGGCGTGTAGCGTTTGGGTTTCGTCCATAGGCGTTTTTCGCGCTTGTAATCCATATCGCTGGGTTGGCCGGGCACTTTGGGTTGGCGGCGTCTGTCAAAAAAGTAAACGCCTTTGTCTGTTTCCGGAACGGTGTTAAAGATATAGTCAGATTCTACCAACGGTTGCGCGACGCGCCGGTCTTTAGCTTCTTCGTTGCGGTAATCTTCTAAATAGTCTTCTTCACTCAAATAAATTTTACGGCGGTTGAAATCATCCCGCTCTTTAGTTAAAGAGGAGCAAGCGGCCAAACAGCTGACGGTTAACAGTAAAGCAATCCCTTTTACAAGTGTTCTCATGAATTTTCCTTAAAACTTCCGCTCACCTGATAATATAATGTTTTCTAGCAGTAGCGCAAGTGTTACCGGGCCAACTCCGCCGGGAACGGGTGAATACGAAAACCCGCCTTTATCCAATTCTTTGTCCGGTACGTCCCCGCAAAGATGATTATTTTTCCAATTGGTGGAAATATCAATGATTACCGCTTCTGGTTTCAGCCAGGCGGTTTTTAACAGTCCCGGGCAACCGGCTGCGGTGCAAACGATATCGGCTTCTTTTACGGCGCGGGGCAAATCGGTATGTGAATGACAAAGCGTAACGGTTGCATTTTTGCACGTGAGTAAGTGTGCAAGCGGTCTGCCCACGGTGCAGGAACGCCCGATAACGGTTACCTGTTTACCGTCCAACTCAATATGATGATGTTCCAGTAACCGCATGACTGCCATAGCCGTGCACGGTACAAAACCGGGTAAAGATTGCACTTCTGGCCACGTTTTGCATAGAAATAGACGGCCCACATTGACGGTGGACATACCGTCAATATCTTGTTGCGGGTTCAAAAAATCGGTAAATGGGCTATCGGCTAATTGCGGCGGAAGCGGCCGCGGGATTAAAATAGCATCTGTTTGCGGATGTTCGCCCAAGGCTTGCAAAGATTTGAAAAACCCTTGAGGCGGGGTCTGGTTATCCAAATCAAATAAATGGGTTTCTATGCCCAGTTGTGCGGCGGCTTCTAATTCTTTTGTTAAATACAGGCGTGCGCCGTAGTCTTCCGTAGAGCCAAACGCACATAAACAAATCGGTCTGCCTAATTTTTGGCGTGCTTCATCCGCCCTTTTGGCAAGGGGCTTACGGATTTGCTCGGCTAACGTGCGTCCCTCTAAGATCATAAATATATTTTAGCAAATAAGAAAGGTTTTTATCCCGCAATAAAATTTTTTTCGGTTGGGTTTTATATATAACAGGCTGGATTAGTTCGCTTAAACCAGGAGGAGATATGAAAAAAATTCTAATGATTTTATTGATGGGTAGTATGATTATGTCTCCTGCTATGGGGCAGGCCCAAGGGATTGAAGACGGACAATCCATGTGGAGCATATACGGCGGCTTGGGTACTGCGTTGAAAAAATCAGGTTTGGAGATGGATGGGAAGAATTTATCCTGGGGAAACTTGGGCGGGGAAGTAGGGCTATCCTATCTGTATTTCCCGTCAGAGTATTTTGGTATAGGAGCGGATTTGCGTTATGCGGGGTTTAAAGGTAGCGGAAGTACAGAGCCGGCCTATTGGAGTTGGTACTGGGACAGTTTTGATAAGGATTTGGAAATGAACACGCTGCAGCTGATGGCTTCCGGTCGTATTAACGTGAACCCCGGTTCACGGGTACGGGTATATGTGCCGTTTGGGGCGGGTCTTGTATTATCGGAAGGTGGGATGAGATATACTTTGAGTAGAGTTTACTATTCTTATTATGACCATACTTACTACGAAGAAACTCATACCAGTTACGACGGAGCTCATGACCATTCGTTTGGTTGGTATGCCGGCTTAGGATTGGAGTTTGATGCCGGCGAGCGCACTGCATGGGGGTTGGAAGCGCGGTATAATTCTTTCCGCCATGATTACGGAAGCTGGGCGGAGGAGGTGGGCGGCCATATAACAGGGAATGATACGAAACGCAATTATATTTCTTTTGTATTGAAACTTAGTTTTAAGTAAGGGTTTGTACACGCTCCTATTAACAGAGCCCCGGTTGAAAAACCGGGGCTTCTTTCATGTATTAACAACAAAAAAACACTAAAAAATGCCAAGATTTTGTTTTAGTTATTCCTCGTCAATTTTTAGCATGGCCACAAACGCTTCTTGCGGGATATTCAAACTGCCGATGGATTTCATCCGCTTTTTACCTTCTTTTTGTTTTTCCAACAGCTTGCGTTTGCGGGTAATATCGCCGCCGTAACATTTGGCAATAACGTCCTTTCTAAATGCGGGGATCGTTTCGCGCGCGATTACTTTGCCGTTTACCGCTGCCTGCACGGCTACCTCAAATTGTTGGCGGCCGATTAGTTCTTTTAATTTGGCACACAACGCGCGGCCCATGGTTTGGGCTTTGTCTTTATGTACCACGACGGACAAAGCATCCACCGGGGAGCCGTGGAGTAAAATTTCCATTAAAACTACGTCGGAACTCCTAAAGCCGGCCACTTCGTAATCAAAAGACGCGTATCCCTTGGAAACCGATTTTAATTTGTTATAGAAATCAATAACCATTTCTCCCATGGGCATTTCATACTTGATAATGACGCGCTGGTTAGAAAGGTGGTCCATATTCATAAACGTCCCGCGTTTTTCTTTTAAAAGTGTCATCACGCCATCCATAAATTCCACCGGAGTAACGATGGTAATATGAATGACGGGTTCTTTGATATCAATAATATCGCCGTGCGGCGGGAAATTGGCCGGGTTATCAATAATTTTATAACCGGGATCGTCCGGCGCGTCCGGCAACGCCGCCAGTTCTTGCGGGTGCGATTTGCGTGACGTAAATTTAACGTGATACACCACGTTGGGGCTGGTGGCAATGAGAGACAAATTAAATTCTCTTTCTAACCGCTCTTTTACAATTTCAATGTGTAAAATGCCCATGAACCCGAGCCGGAAACCGAAGCCCAAAGCCTTGGAAGTTTCACTCTGGTAATGAAAAGAAGAATCGGACAGATTCAGTTTTTCAAGTGCCTTGCGAAGGAGCGGAAAATCGGTTGTCTCTACCGGGAAAATGCTGGCAAATACCACGGGCTTGGCGTCTGCATACCCGGGCAGGGCCTCCGTTGCCGGGCGTTCGGCCAAGGTAACCGTATCGCCCACTTTTACTTGGTGAATATCTTTAATACCGGCTACTAAATAACCTACTTCCCCGGCGGAAAGTTGTTCGCACTTGTGGAGTTGTTTAGGCGTCATAAAACCGATTTCTTCGGTTTTATAGGTAGCACCGGAAGACATAAATTTAATGGTTTGTCCGGGTTTGATTGTGCCGTCTACCAAGCGGATGTACATGACTACTCCGCGGAACGGATCATAATAAGAATCAAAAATAAGCGCGCGCAAGGGGGCCTCTGTCTTGCCTTGCGGGGCAGGAATATCTTGGATGATTCTGTCTAACAAATGTTCAATGCCCATGCCGGTTTTGGCGCTCACGCGTTCGGCTTCAATCGGTTCGCGCAGAATATCCCACAATTGTTCTTCGGAAGAATCCGCGTCGGATTGGGACAAATCTACTTTGTTCATTACGGGGATTATTTTTAAACCTAAACTTTGTGCTAAATGCGCATGAGCCACCGTTTGGGCCTCTACCCCCTGGGACGCATCCACCAGCAACAAAACTCCCTCGCAAGCGCGCAAGGAACGGGCTACTTCATAAGAAAAATCTACGTGGCCGGGAGTATCAATTAAATTCAAGATGTAATCTTTGTAAGCAATACGTACGGCTTTGGCTTTAATGGTAATACCGCGTTCACGTTCCAAGTCCATACCGTCTAACAGTTGGGCCTGCATTTTACGTTTCGGTACGGTTCCGGTATCTTCTAAGATCCGGTCCGAAAGCGTGGTCTTGCCGTGGTCAATGTGGGCTACAATGGAAAAATTACGGATTTTCATTTTCGTTATTTTGTTCAATTAATTTGCGGATTTCTTCCGAGCTGCCCATCAAAAGAGCTGCTTGGGCCAGATCCGAGCAATGTTCAAAATTTAAATTGCGAATATTATTTTTAACACGTAAAAACATGCGCGGCGTAACAGACAGAGCCTCTATGTTTAACCCTAATAAAAGCGGAAGCATTTTGGCATCGGAGGCAATTTCTCCGCAGATACTAACGGGCTTGCCTCTTTTACGCGCAGTTTGAATAATTAAATTTAGTGTACGGGCTACTGCCGGATGGCAAGGATCGTACATATGGGCTACATCTTGATTGACGCGGTCCACCGCAATGAGGTATTGTATCAAATCGTTAGTGCCGATAGAAATAAAATCCAATTCCCCAATCATTCCGTCCAGTGCGATGGCTGCTGCCGGCACTTCGATCATGGCGCCCAACGCAATTTTATTGACGGGATGTTTGCCTTCTCGTGCCAGTTCCGCCAGCGTCTGATCAAAAGCGCGACGTACATGGCGGACCTCTTCTACCGAGGAAAGCATAGGAATCATAATCCGCATTTGAGCCGGCACTTCACAAGCGGTACGGATTAAAGCACGCAACTGGGCGTGTAAAAGATCCGGGTTTTTAAGTAAAAGCCGTATCCCGCGGCACCCCATAAAAGGATTATCGTCTTGGTCTAATTCGTCCAAAGGAAAATCCGGCATTTTATCGGCCCCCAAATCGGCCAGACGTATCGTAACCGGGCGCATATCAAAGCGTTTGGCTACGGACAAATAGAGATCGTGCTGTTGTTCTTCCGACGGAGGAACAGGCGTATTCATGAAAATAAATTCCGTACGCAAAAGGCCAAGCCCATCGGTAATAAGGCGTTTGTTTTCTTTGGTATCGGTGCGCGGATCGTAATTGACGAAGAGCTTAACCGGGTGCCCGTCTTGCGTAATGATGGGTAAGTGGTTAATAGTTTTTAAAAGGGCTTCCGTCTTTTTAATTTCGCGTTGAATTTTGCGGTAATTGGCGAGAGTGTAACGGTCCGGATTGATAACCAGCAGACCATTTTCGCCATCCACAATGAGCATATCCCCGGCATGGACATCTTTACACGCAGTGGAGAGCCCTACTACGGCCGGGATGTTCAAGCTTTGCGCCAGGAGGGCTGTGTGACTGGTTTTGCCACCCACATCTGTGCAAAAGCCAATGATTTGGTTTTCTTGCAAATTGATAGTATCCGAAGGATACAAATTGTGGGCTACCAAAAGGGAAGGCCGTTCAATAGAAGCCAAAAAGCTCTTTTTGTTGTCTTCCAAATTATTTGCCAAGCGCTTGCCCACGTCATACAGATCGTTGCGGCGTTCCCTAAAAAAAGGATCTTCTATTTTGTTAAACGAGGCCGCCAACTCTTGCAACGTAGCAAAAATGGCTGCTTGGGCAGATAAATATTCTTCTTGCACTTTCTTAAGGATAGATGTATAAAAAGCCGGATCTTGCAAGATGAGCTTGTGTGTAGAAATAAGTTGTGCGTATTCCGGCCCCAAAGAACCCAGCACTTTTTGTTCACATTGGTCTAAATCGGCCAAGGTTTTTTGCATGGCAGATTTTACTTTTTGGATTTCTTTTTGAATTTCCTCTTCACGGATGTATTGGCGGGAAACAGCAAAACTTTCCGTAGGCATCAGTACAGCTGGCCCGATAGAAATGCCCGGACTGGCCGCGATTCCTTTTAAAACAAGCATCTAAAATTCCTCATTAAATTTATTTTCAAATAATTGTGCAATGGCAGCGGCGGCTTCTTTTTCATCGGGGCCTTCAACGGTCAAGTGCAAGGAAGAACCATGTTCCGCGGCTAACATCATCACGCCCATAATGCTTTTGGCGTCCACGCGGACATTATCTTTAGCCAAATGGATGGAACTGGTAAAATTGCCTGCCGTTTGTGCTATAAGGGCGGCCGGGCGTGCATGCAAACCCAGTTGGTTAATGATGGTTAAATTTTGTTCTATCATGTATTCTCCCGTTTAGAAAAAACACGCAATGTTAAATACCAGTACGGCCGCTAAATATAAATACAGGTTGGGAATCCGCAGACGCCGTGTGATAAAACTGATACAAACAAAGAACACAACAATCGTGGCGCGGGTAATAAATTGCAAATCGCTGGCACGGGCATCTTTCAAGTAATTGTAAAATCCAAATAAGATCATCGCTACGGCCAATACAATGCCAATCCGCTTGGCGTTGTAAATGGTGCGGTTCCAGTCAAATTTTGTTAGACCAAAGCAGGCACGTTCGTCTGTTGCGTATCCGATTTTAATGCCCTGCCATTTGACTAGCAAAGCAATAGCATTAAAAGCAATAAATGCCATGATACAAGCCATAAAAGTATATGCCAGGGGGGGTTGTAATTGTTCGGGTTGTATTTCAAATACTTTGATTCCAAGCGTAATCCACATGAAAAGGGCTAATAATAAAGTAAAAGGTTTCAACGTCCCCCAGAAAAGTCTGTCTCCAATGGATGCCGTGGTAATTGTCAGCCCGCGTTTAATGGAAATCCATTGACTGAATTCCTCATTAAACTGCGGTAATGTTTTAGCTCCCGTGATAAGTTCCTCTTGTTTGGCTAGCGCGCCGAAACAAAAAGAGGCCATGACCGGTTGTGTGTTAAAGGTAGCCAAATAGCGCGAAAGAACCGAAGGCAAAGCGTCTTTATCATTTTTGTACAGCCCTTTTAAAAAAGGCCACATTACGAATAAAAAACCTAAGTTTTGGAATTTCATGTAATTCCAACCGGTTTGCAAGAAAAAGGAACGAATAAAGAAAGTAAAGTGTTGTTTAAAAGTCATACATTACCTCTTTTTAAGCCGAAATTCCGGAATCAGGGAAGCTAGCCCGATCCACGGTACGGCCATGTATGCAAAGCGACACGCCATGATGGACTGTATCGACATGTGTGGCATCAACCAAAGCGTTATAGAGCTGCTGATCCATACAAAAGAAGAAATAAGTGCAAAGTTAATCAACAGATTGGTAAACAGCTCTAATGCGATCACGCGACCAATAGTATCCGGGCGTTGCATGATTTTGTTTTCCCAAACGGGGAGTACACCTACGCGGCGTTTGCGCATGTATTGCTCCGCCTGGGCAAATAAGAAAGCGGCTATCACGCCCCAAACAAAAGCAAAACATAGCTCAATCCCCAGCGAGTTTAAAGCCATGGAGACGGCACAACATACGACGGCGCTGGGCGGCAAGATAGAGCCGAGAGGGTTGATATCGGAAAACAACAATTCGGTAAACACACCTACTTGAATCCCGGCTAGCCAATTACCTGTAAGGATGGCAAATAAGGGGCCCGCAATAATCCCGCGAGAGAACGTCAACTGGAAAGCGTAGGTTGTATCCAGTTCCAACAGGGCGGCCAGTGCACAAAACAAAACAAGTTCAGGAGTCACGTAATACCTCAGTTACTGGGATAGAAGACGCATTGGGTACGGCGCGCGTTTCAATGCCGATTCCCAAATCGTATATCAACTTCAAAGCGTGTTTATCCGCTTTATCTAGAAATACATTATCGGCTAATTTTTGCGCCCCTTCTTTAAAATGCATCCCACCTATATTAACGGAATTGATTTTTACACCATCCGTCAGCAAATCGGTAAAGTCTTGCAAACTGTCCATCAGCAAAAAAATTCTTCGTTTAGAGGAAGCGACATAAGCAGCAATTTTGGGAGCTTCCATGATACTAAGTTCATACTCATAAGGTAGGCTGAGGCGTAACAACCCACCGTTAAGCGTATGTTGGTTTCTTTTCGTACGCGGAATAATGACCTCGTCTACATTTAATTGCGGTAGCCAGGCTTGAACAATTTGACCGTGAATCAATCGGTCGTCCACGCGTGCGAAAACAATGGGCATTAAATCTCCTTAATCACCAACTCCGTTGCGTTGATAACGGCGCGTTTCCCGTCCGCTTCTAACTTTTGTGCCAACTCTTTGGCGGTCAATTTTTTCCGTCCGTTCATGGCGGTTAAAAGCATGCTTAAATTAAGCCCGGTAATGACATGGCAACTGGGTAAATCTTTAGTGGCCATGAGTGAAATATTGGTGGCGCTCCCGCCGAAAATATCCGTTAAAATGATAGCTCCATCTGTGCAAGCGGAAAGTTCTTTTTTTAATTTTTCGGCTTCCTGTTGTACGGAAGCGGTGGTCGTAACGGCGAAAGTAGCAAAACCGTCATCCGCCGGTTTACCGATAATTTGCGCCGCCGTATTTAACATTTCTTTAGCTAATTGTCCGTGTGTAACTAAAATAATCTTAAGCATAATCACACCCCTATATCTCTATGAAATTCTGAAGCGCTGAGCCTCAGTTTGTTTAAGTATTCCGCTAATTTATGTGCCATGAATACACTGCGGTGTTTGCCGCCCGTGCACCCCATGGCGATAGTAAGATAGCTCTTCCCTTCTTTGATATATTTAGGAATTAAATATTTAATCAAATCTGCAAATTTTTGGGCGAAGTCCCGCGTTTCTTTAAATGACATGATATATTTTTGGACTTCGGGGTCCAGCCCGGTTTTTTCTTTCAAGGCGGGCACATAATACGGATTGGGTAAAAAGCGTACATCCATGACGATATCACATTCTTTTGGTAAGCCGTATTTAAACCCAAAAGACATGACGGATATCTGCATATCGCCGGCCCGTTTAAGAGATAAAAGAGACGACAACCGCTCTTTTAATTCACCTAAATTGAAATGCGACGTATCTATAATTTCATCCGCCAGTTTAAGCGTAGGAGCCATTACTTCACGTTCGTGCGCGATAGCGGCCACCAACTTCTTATGGATAGGATGTTTATGTTTTGTTTCCGAAAAACGCCGTATTAAACATTCGTCGGAAGCGTTGAGAAAAATGACTTTTATAGAGAAATCATTTTTGGCTAAAGATTTAAGCAGTTTGGGCATCTCGCGCAAGCGGTCTCCCTCGCGCACATCCACACCCAAGGCAATATTGCGGGTGGCATCGTTTTGGCGTACGTAGTTAATAAAATTTTCAAACAACGCCAACGGTAAATTGTCTACGCAGTAAAATCCCAAATCGCCGAACATTTTGAGGGCTTGCGATTTGCCTGCCCCGCTCATGCCGGTAATAATAAAAATACGCCGTTTTTCATTTTGCATGGGATTTCTTGGCTCCTGTTTTCATTTGGTCCAAAATTTTTTGGCTAAATTCTTTGGCGGAAAAGATCCCTTGTCCTTTTAATTGTTGGTTGAGTGCCGCTACTTCAATAAGTACAGCCAGGTTGCGCCCGGGAGTTACCGGCAGACCCAAAGAAGGGATTTCCACCCCCAAAATTTCACTCGTGCGTTGGGCAACCCCCAACCGGTCAATGGGTTGTTGGGAATTGGGAGAAGTAAGCACCACTTCCATGTCAATTTTGGCTTCGTCCAACGTGGCACCCACTCCAAACAAAAGAGGTACGTTCAAGATACCCAACCCGCGCACTTCCATATAGTGTTTAAGCATGGTCGGGCATGAGCCGATTAGGTAACGCCCGCGGCTTTTTTGAATTTCCACTACGTCATCAGCTACCAAAATATGTCCGCGTTTGATAAGTTCCAATGCACATTCGCTTTTACCAATGCCGGACTCGCCGCGGATTAAAACGCCCATACCGCTTACGTCAACAAGTACCCCGTGCACATGGGTAACGGGGGCTAATTTTTCGTCTAGAAATCGGGAAAATTCAGCCACAAAAGCGGCTGATTCCATCGGTGTTTTTAAAATCGGGACATCTGCCCCGAGGCACGCTTTGCGTACAGCCGGAACAGGAACTAGATCGGCCGTCATAATCACGCACGGTACGGAACCTTCACTAAGCATTTTTGTTACGTTCGCGCGCAAGCGGGCTTTATTTTCTTTTTGGCAGAAAGCATGCTCGCCCCGGCCGAATACTTGTACGGAATTGGCCCGGAAATTATCCAAGTGCCCGCCAAGCGCCAACCCGGGGCGGTTGACGCTGCCCAGGGTAATTTCACGTTGAATATAGCGCTTGCCGCAGACCAGCTCCAAGTTAAGGCGCTTAACTTGGAGCAGTTCTGCTACGGTAATGGACTTGGTAAATTCCATGGTCAAGTGTTATTTCTTTTTAATCGGTTTGATCAGCCCGAAAGTGCCGTCAAGCCGTTTGAAAATCAAGTTAATTTGTTTGGAATCTTCATCCAAGAAAATCCAAAAGGAATATCCCAACCGTTCCATTTCATAGGCGGCATCTTCCGGATTCATCGGATAGACTTCCACTTGCTTAATGACGGAAAACTTTACGTCCGTTTGCGGCAAGAGGATGTTGTCAGTATAAGGTTCTACCATTTCTACTTTGGCAGATTTGGAACCGATCTTGCGCGATTTAGCTTTATTTTTAATTTTTTTAGCTTGCGCTTCCGCTTTGACGGCAGCGGCATCAATCGCTTTGTAAAGGTTGCTTTCTACGGCGCTGGCGTTAATCGTGGTTTTGGCGCCTGTGTGTAAAATGATTTCAGCTTTTTGGTGAATTTTCTTTTCCACGGAAATCAACACTTGGGCGGAAACAATGTTGTCAAAAAAGTTTTCAACTTTGCTTACGCGCGTGTTAATAAATTCTTTAATGGCCGGAGTTAATTTAATGTTCTTGGCCGTTATTTTAATATCCATAAGTCCTCCGTTAATAAGTTACGAGAGAATCCCCCGCAAACTAAATTAAATCATTATAAAGGGTTAAATGTCAATCGTTACGCGCGTACGTAAGGGCCCCGGAGGATCGGCAAAATCCCTTATTTGCAAAAAAAGCGGGGATTTAGCGGTAAATTTGTTAAGATATAAAAAGCCCTGTTTGGTTATATAGGGCCGGTAGCACAGTTGGCTACCCAATTTATGCTGTTTTGGAACCCTTGCGGAAAGGGGGCACCGTTAGTGACGGTACCATTCACGCCAAAACAGCCGTTTTAGGTGGTTTGCACGCGGCCTAATTACCCGCATGCAAACTGCCGAGTGTTCGCGTCGTCTTATGACGGCGCGGGCTACGGCTGTTTGCCTTGGAGTGCGTGAATGGTCTCCGGGCAAATGGCCGTTTTTGTTTGCGGTGATTTCTTTCCTTAGGGTGTCACTTAAGGAGAGAAACATGTCCCCGAAAATATCTGTTTTAATTCCGGTCTATAATGCCCAAAAATATTTGCAAGCGTGCTTAGCGTCTATCCAAAAGCAAACTTTTACAGATTTTGAAATAGTTTGTTTGGATGACGGCTCCACGGATGATTCGCTTGATGAACTAAAAAATTTTCAAAAACACGAGTCACGTTTACAGGTGCTGACCCAGGCAAATGCCGGGGTGGCGGCCACACGTAACCGTCTAATGCGCCAAGCGCGCGGAACGTATATTGCATTTGTGGATGCGGATGATGTAATTGCCCCGGATTATCTGGAAAAATTATATACGGCGGCGCAAGAGAGCGGGGCGGATATTACAAAATGTTTTTTTAAAGAAATTAGTGAGGACGGAAAACAAATTTCTTCCGCTCGTTGTAGCCATTTATTTTATAAAACTCCTTCGGATACATTGACTAGTTGTTTTATCTGTGGTTATCACGACAGTATTGTCTGGGGGAAATTGTTCCGCCGGGCATGGCTGGAAGATATAAACATATTTTTTTTAGAGGAACGCATTTGCGAAGATTTACCATTTACCACGCAAGCTTTTTTGGAAGCCCGCCAAATTACCATTGTGCCACAACACCTTTATTTTTATCGTAAAGGATTAACCCACTGCGTTACCACACAAGATGAGAGGGTGATTATTGATTGGTTAAAAAATTTATTGGATTTGCAACACATTTTACGTTTTCGTTCTTTGTGGAAAGACGAAGTGATTGCGCAATGGGTTAAGGTGGTTGTGTGGCGGATTTGTGCGTTTCGCAAACTTCCCGCCGCCGAACGTGCCCAATATATCCCCTTACAACAACAAGCGTTCCGGCAAGCCCGGCAAGCTGTATGGGCCGGAGGGTGGCGGAGCAAATTGCGTTGGGGCGGACTATTTGTTTTAGTGAGGTTATGTGGTTGGCGCAGTGTGTATTTTTGGACAAAAATTTTTAGATAAAAAATACCCCGCATATGCGGGGCATTTTTTATAACCCAAACAACAACTACACATGGAACTCTTTATTTTCAAAAAAAGCGGGGATTTAGCGGTAAATTTGTTAAGATATAAAAGACTCTGTGTTTGTTATATGGAGTCCGTAGTGTTGTTGGCTACACGATTTAACTGTTTTTGGATTGCCTATTAAGAATAGGTGTCACCGCTTAGGCGGTTTCGTCACTCCAAAAACAGCCGTTTAGGCGCCAAGCAAACGGACTAATTACCCGTTTGTATGGCGACGAATGCACTTGCCTTGTTTTCAAGGCAGGTGTTACGGCTGTTTGTTTTGGGTTGAGTGACGAGACCCGGGCAAATGGCCGTTTTTGTTTGCCTTTCTAAGCACCTTTCACCTTGGGAGGGCAAAATGTTAGCCGCTATTGAAAAATGCTTGTTTGGAGTTAATAGAAATAAAATTATTGTTGATATAGCTACGGGATATGATGAGGGGAACTACGGCGATTTGCTGGCCCGGTACATTGTGGAGCAATTATCCGGCAAACAGATTATCAAGCATACGGGGAACAATTCTTACCATTTGTGTTCAGTCGGGTCGGTGTTAAACCGAAATAAAATGTGTTCTAATACAGTTGTGTGGGGCAGCGGATTCCTAACCCCACAAACAGCCCGGTACAAAATAGTATTAACAAAAATTAGGCAATATTTGCGTGGCAAAGTTGGCCAGCCGGTTTATTTGGCTGTACGCGGCCGAAAAACACGTGAGATTTTGTTAAAAGCAGGCTATGTTTGCCCTGAAATTTATGCGGACCCTGCCCTCATAATGCCTAAACTTTATTTCCCAAAAATTAATACGAAGTTTAAATTAGGAGTAGTACTTCACTGGTCGCAAGAGAAATTTGCATCTATGTTTAACAACATAGAGGGTGTAAGGGTAATTAACATCAACCGTAAATATAGCGAAATCAACAGTTTTATTGATGAAATTCTTTCATGCAATTATATATTGTCTTCCTCTTTGCATGGTTTAATAATTGCCAATGCGTATAAGATTCCTTGCGTTAGGTTGAAAATAGAAAAGGTCCCTATCGCTACTAGCGAGGAAAAAGATGATTTCAAGTTTGAAGATTATGTTTCCGGATTAAACTTATGTAAAGAAGATAAAGAAAAGCCGGATTATGTTTTCCATACGCTAACTTTAAAACCGGGAGTTAAACGACTGGATTTGATGGATTTAGTTAAAGCTCAGGCAACAAACCGAGAGTTTGTTATCAATTTAACGCCTTTAGTACAGGCCTTTCCTTTTTTGGCCTCAGCATATAAGGGTAAAGAGTTCCATGTGTAGTTGTTGTTTGGGTTATAAAAAATACCCCGCATATGCGGGGTATTTTGCAAAAAGTAAACTTATTAGGCGTTTACCATTTTGGCTCTGGAAATATCGCCTTTCTTATCTAAGAAATAGAGATATCCTTTTTCTTTTTTGATACCGCATTTTTCAACTTTTTTGGCTTTGCCGCCTTTTTTGCCGCCGCGGGCCATCGGTACGCGGGCGATATCACCGTCTTTATCAATGTAGTACAAGAAACCGTCTTCGCGGCTCACGCCTACTTTCAATACTTTTTCAGCCATTTTCAAACTCCTCCTTTAAAGGAATAGTCGTTAATATTAACGTACATTTAACGTACCCCCCTAGTGTAGTAAAAAATTTATTTTTTTGCAAGTGTTTTTTTTCGTCTAATGCCCCTCGAGGGTATTTGTATCCGTACGCGTACAATGGCTGAAATTGCTTTCTCCTTATATATAGCGGGGCAAAATGGTATAATAATAAAACAGTTTAGGAAACCCTATGTATTTAAAAGCAATAGAAATTACAGGCTTCAAATCCTTCGCGGATAAATCCCGCTTGGACTTTGAACCCGGCATTACTTGTGTTGTCGGCCCTAACGGCTGCGGCAAATCCAACGTAATTGATTCGGTACGTTGGACCATCGGTGAAATGAGTTGGAAAGCGCTTCGTTCCGCTTCCATGGTGGACATTATTTTTAACGGTACGGCCAAGCGCGCTCCTTTACACATGGCGCAAGTAAGCATGATTTTTGATAATGCTTCGCGCCAACTTCCTTTAGATTTTAATGAAATTACCGTTACCCGCAAAATTTTCCGTTCCGGTGAAAGTGAGTACTATTTAAATAAGGTACAATGCCGCCTGCGCGACATACGTGATTTGTTTTTAGATACCGGTATCGGCGGGGAAGGATACGCCATTATTGACCAGGGAGGCGTGGAGAGTGTGCTTTCCGCCTCGGCCGAGCAACGCCGGGAAATGTTTGAAGAAGTAGCCGGGGTTTCCAAATATAAAGCCAAACGCGAAGAATGTGTGCGCCGCTTGGAACGCGTAGATTTAGATTTGGCCCGCCTGGCCGACACAGTCGCCCTTATCCAAGAACAAATTAAAAAGTTGGATAGCGAAGCTAAAAAAGCGCGCCTGTATCAAAAATACCGCGAAGAATTAAAAGAAAGCGAAATTGCCATTTCCGTCTGCTCCATTAAGGAAGCCGATGGTTTAATTGCTAAACATACGGCAGAGTTGGAGCCGATTGTCAGCAAACAAACGGATTTGGAAAACCGCATTTCCGCGCAAGAAGGCGCGACGGCGGCCTTGGATTTAAATTTAACCCACAAACAGAAAGAGATGGCGGATTTTAATGAAAAAATTTCTGCCAGCAAGTATCAAGTCGGTTTGTTGGAAGGGGCCATCAAAAATTGCGATAATTTGACGGCCGAATTAACGGCTCAGATTGCTTCCTCGGGGGCGGAGGCCCAACGCGGCCAAAGCCGGTTGCAAGAATTAACCCCTATGATTGCAAAATTAAAGGAACAGCTGACGTCCGTAACGGCGCAGTTGGATCCGTTGCAACAAGATTATAATACCCAAACGGCTACTGCCCAAAAGTTGGAGCAAGATTTGCGCCAAGCGGAAAGTGATTTGCAACGCGCTTCTAATGAGCTGATGTCTTTGGTACAAAAACAAATGGAAGTATCCAACCGCATTTCATTGGAAGAATCTTCCGCCCAGCGGGAAAATGAAGATTTGATTACGGCTGAGAAAGCCTCTCAAGCCCAAACGGCCGGGCTCGCTGAACAAGAAAAACAATTGAGTGAAATTTCCGCCCGTGTGCAAGCCGCACAACAGGCCGTCAATAAAGCCCGCGAAGAAATTACCCAGGGGGAAAATTCCTTCCAGCAATTGCAACAAGAAAGGGCTTCGCTTAATGAAAAGTTATCGGCTGCTAAATCCTCCGCAGCTGCTTTGCGTGCCAAGTTGGAAATGATCCAAACCCAGGGGAAAAATGATCCGTACTGGGTAGGGGCGCAACTGGTCAGCAAAAGCGGTTTGTCCGGCGTGAAAGGTACGCTACGCAAAGCATTAAAATATCCGGCCGGTTTAAGTGTGGCGGTAGAAGAGGCCTTTGGAAAATATTTGGATGCCGTATTGTGTGCCGACGAAGAAACGGTGCAAGAAGCGGTGGCCTTGCTTAAAGAGAAAGGCAAGGCGCGGGCCAAATTTATTATATTGTCCCAAGTGCCGGCTACCAAAAAGAAAGCCCCACAGAATGCGTTGAAAGAACAACTTACTTATAAAGAAGAATTAGAAGATTTAGTTAACTATATCATCGGCGATACCCGTTACCAAGACGGAACCGTTCACGAAGAATTTTTCGTAGGGGGCGGGGCGGCGGATGTGCGCGCGCCGGAAGCCTATTGGGGAGAAGAAGGCTCCGTACGTGAAGAAATGGAAGCCAAAGCCGCCGAAGAAGCCGCGTTGTCTTCCCAAATTATTGCCAATTACGATAAACTTAAAAAAGCGGAAGAAGATTTAAAAACCTTACGCGCCAAATTGCAAGAGGCGGCAGTCGCTTTAAATACCGTTCAAAACGAGCATACCAATAAGGAACGCGAGATTGCCCAAATCAAGCAAGAACTCGCCCGTGCCGCGCAACGCAAACAAGAGATTACCTTGCGTGTGGACACCCGGAAGCAAACGGTATCCTCTTTAAAGAAACAATTGGAAGAATTGAAAACGGCCCACAGCCAAACACAGCGGCGGGGAGAGGACGTAAAGAAAAAACAGACCGATTTGCGGGCGCAAGCCGAGACGTTAAAAGGCACACTTAATACCCTTAGTGCGCAACTCTATGACGTGCGCATTAAAAAGAATAACATAGAGTTGGATTTAAAATCCACGGAATACGAATTTAACAGCTTAACCGATACTGAAGGCAAGCGAAATGAAAAAGTAGCGGCCTCTAATTTACGCTTGAAAAGTTTGGCCGATGAAAAGTTGGCCACGCAAGCCAAGTTATCTTCGGAACGGGATGCATTGGCCCAATTGGAATTAACCGAGCATAAAATGCGCGGCGAAGTAGAAGCTTTGAAAAAAGAATTTAACGAGAAGACTTCCTCGCTCAATGCGTGCAAAAAAGAATATTCCGATTTAACCATTAAAAAGAACGATTTGGAAAATGCCCTTTCCAATGCGCGCCGCCAACGCACAACGGTGGTTAACAACTTGTTTGAAAGTTGGAACATCACGCCCGAAGAAGCGCAAATGCACTATGGTGAAAAAACGGTGGATTACGAGCGTGTAAAAATGATGCGCAAACGTATTGAAAATATGGGTGCTGTTAATATGACCGCGCCGGAAGAATACGATGCCCTAACCGAGCGACACAATTTCCTTAAAACCCAAATCGGTGATTTGGATACGGCCAAGAAAGATTTGAAGGCAGCTATTAACAAAATTAACCAAACCACACGCGAGAACTTCCGTTATACGTTTGATCAAGTACGGATGCACTTTAAGAATATTTATCAAACGTTGTTCCGCGGCGGCGAGTGCGATTTGGTGCTTACCCAGCCGGATAACTTGTTGGAAACCGGTATTGAAATTTTTGCCCAACCGCCCGGGAAAAAGCTACTCAACATTACGTCTATGTCCGGCGGAGAAAAGACCTTGACGGCCATGTCGCTACTGTTTGCGTTCTTTACGCATAACCCGTCTCCGTTCTGTATTATGGACGAGGCGGACGCAGCCCTGGACGAAGCAAACGTGGAGCGTTACGTTAATTTGATTAAAGAATTCTCCAAAACCACGCAGTTTATCGTGGTTACCCACAACAAACGTACCATGGAGGCCGCCCGTATGCTCTACGGTATTACCATGGAAGAAAGCGGTGTTTCTAAAGTAATGTCTGTAAACTTGTCGGACCGCGCCAGCGCGGACGATATCAAGAAAAAAGAAGAGATAGAGGCCATGGCGGCCGCTTAGCCGTTAAGGCAGCGGAATATACTTTTTTCGTTTATGCGGCCAGAAGGCTTTTACGGCAATTGCCGCCGTGATGCAAAAAACAAATTCAAACGGTGCACGGAAACGTGCATACGCTCCTAAAAAACTAGACCCAAGTAACCAAAAATACCCGGTGTAGACCAGTAGAAATACAGTTTGCGCAGGGTATTTTTTTAGATTGATCCATAGCCCGCAGATTCCCAACAAGGCCACGGAGGCTACTTGTATAAGGGCCAAAGCAAAGAGTAATTTTTCCACGCCGGAGCCTAGCCAGGCATGGGGTAACGCGTCGGTCTGGTTGAGGGCTGTTTCCTGATTTTCTTCCTGCCCCAGCAGTAAACGCGTCAAATGAGCCTGATTGGTGCCGAACAAGGTTTTACCCGCCCATAGGGGCAGACGGCTTATTTTATACTTCCAACTTTGTTTAAGCAGCGGTTTGGCCAGCTGTTTGTATGTTTCCACTTGTTGGGCCGCGGAGAAGGAATAAAAATCGGATGGTAAAGCGCGTTCCAATTGTTGGTAAGCTTGCGCGACGGTAATATTATTTTGCTTGGCTACAAAATCTTCGTTCCAAATATATAAGTTATAGGCTCCTACGGAGGTAAAACCACCATATCCCGTTTGCTTATAATTACGCACGTGCCACGCCCCTATAAGTACCACCGCCGGCAATAAGAAACATAAAACGGTTTGCAAGAGCCGGGTGAGCGATTTTTTTAGGGCGGCATATAGCGAGAATAACAAAAACCCTACCGGAACAAAATAGTACACGGCCGGACGTACGTAAACGGCCGCCGTTAATAAAAGGGCACTGCCCAGCAAATAGTACCAACGCGGGTGATCCAGCCAGCATAACACTAAGAAAACAAACCATGCCAGCAAAAACACGCATAAGGTTTCCGTAAGTACGGCAAAAGAAAGCGTAAAATACAAAACGCTTATAGCACAAAAACCGGCTGCTAAGCGGGCCGTCCCAACGCTGCCCACGCGGCGTGCGGATAAATAAACCGGCAAGAGTAAACAAAAAGAGAGTATGTTTTGGGCAGCTACTACGGCCCACGTCATATTCCCGCCGACCAGTTGCACCAAAGCTAAAAATACGGGATATCCCGGGGTACGCAGTAACATGGGGGAGGAGGAAATCGCTTCCCACAAGCTCCCATGTGCGAGTAGCGTTTGTGCCGGGAAAACGTAACCGAGGGAATCAGGGAAAACAAGAACCTGATTGCCTAGGGGGCCCGCCACAACCAACCACAAAAAAACCGTTAATTTAGTGATTGCGGCGGCTATTAAAATACCCCAAAAAATTTTATCTTTATACCATGCCATAAATTTATTGTATGAAATTGTTATAAATTTTTGAATTTAATGAAGATTCAAATTTTAATCTATTGGGTAGAAATAAAAACTCCACACTTTCGTGCAGAGTTTTAAATTTTGGACCTGACAAGGATCGAACTTGCGACCTCCTGCATGCCATGCAGGCGCTCTCCCAGCTGAGCTACAGGCCCGTTATATATTTATTATAACAGTTTTTCCCTAAATATGCAATGTGCCCCTGGCGCAATAAAGTATAATATCCCTATGGAAAACCGCTATACGGACGGCACCTATTTCTCTCAAAATCCTTCTTGGCATGAAGAAGATGCTCCGTGGAAACTTGCCCATATTTTACGCGCCTTGCAAGAGGCGCATCTTACCGGGTTTTCCAATGTGTTGGACGCCGGTTGCGGGAGTGGGGGAATTATAAAACATTGGGCTTCCAAGGCACCGCACATCCGCTTTACCGGATGGGATATTTCCCCGCAAGCTCACGCGCTGGCGCTGCGCAATGCTCCGTCAAACGTCCGGTTTATCCAAAGCCCCAACCCGCCCCAAGGTTTTTTTGATTTGGCCCTAGCCGTTGATGTAATAGAACATTTGGAAGAGCCTGCTATGTGGCTCACTCGCGTGGGAGCGACGGCCCCTTATCTTGTATTGCACGTGCCGTTGGATTTATCGCTACGGTCTCGGTTAAATCCGCAATTATTGGAAGATGAAAAAAAGGCGGTTGGGCATATTCAATTTTTTACGTCGAGCAGTTTGAAAAAAATTTTGCGCGCGCAGAATTTTCAGCTTCTTTGCGCGCACTATACCAATAAATATGTGGAACGCCCCCCAAAATTAACGCGTTTTAAAAGCCGCGTGGGGATGTGTATTCGTCAAGCGGCACATCATTTGTTGCCGCATGCATGGGCGGCTTATCTTATCGGCGGATATAGTTTAATGTTGGTGGTAAAAACTAATCTTGATACAAACCGCGTAAAAGTTTGATTTCTTTGGCGTATCCGTCCAAATCGTTCGGGGTTTCCAAACAAAAAGGTAAGTGTTTTAAGGCCGGATGGTTGATAACGGTAGCTAAGGTGTCGGTGCCGATAGTTCCTCCGCCGATAACGGCATGGCGGTCTTTATGGGCACCAACAGGGTTCAAACTGTCGTTTAGATGCACGGCTTTTAAAAGAGGCAGGCCGATTTGTTTATCAAATTTATTTAATACCTCATCCAAATGTGTCAGGTCGTATCCGGCATCGCTGACGTGGCAGGTGTCCAGACAAATGCCCATTTTCTCACTCAATGTGACGCCGTCTAAAATTCTTTTCAATTCATCAAAACTCCGGCCGATTTCGCTTCCTTTGCCGGCCATAGTTTCCAATAAAACAGTTGTGGTTTGTTTGGCAGTTAAAATTTTATTTAACAAATCTATAATAAATTTCGTGCCCATTTCTACCCCCTGACCGACGTGGCTGCCCGGGTGGAAATTGTATAAATTGCCCGGTACGTATTCCATGCGTTGCAGGTCATCTTGCATGGTAAGCAGGGCAAATTCGCGTGTTTTGGGATCGGCCGAAGCAGGGTTGAGCGTGTAGGGAGCATGGGCGATAATCGGAGCGAAGTGATGTTCTCTTAATAAAGCACATAGGGCGGCGGCGTCTTGCGGGTCAATGACTTTGGCTTGGCTGCCGCGCGGATTGCGGGTAAAAAATTGGAAAGTGTCCGCGCCGATAGATAGGGCTGTTTTGCCCATGGCTTCAAATCCGGCGGAAGAAGATAAATGACACCCGATATGTAACATATTATTTCCCGCAGAGGCGTTTGATATCCGTGATCAGTTGGCGTACATCTTCTTCGCGCGTGGCCCAGCTGGTACAAATGCGAATAGCCATTTGATCGCGCGCGATAGGCCGAATATGTGAAAACGCATACAACTGTTCTAATTTTTTAAGTAGCGTTTTAGGCAAAATGGGGAATTGCTGGTTGGTGGGAGAATCACATAAGAAAGCAAACCCGGCATCTTTGCACGCCTGGCGGATAAGCCCGGCCATATCATTGGCGTGTTTCCCCAGTTGCAGATATAAATCGTCCGTAAATAACGTTAAAAATTGAATGCCCAAAATGCGCCCCTTAGCCAGTAAGGCCCCGTGTTGTTTCATAAAATAGCGGAAGTCCTTTTGGAGTTTTGGGTTTACAATTACGACGGCTTCCCCGATCAGTGCTCCCAATTTGGTGCCACCGATATAAAAAACATCGCAGCATGCGGCCAATTCCGGCAGGGTTAAATCATTCCCGGGAGCGGTCAAACCGTATCCCAACCGGGCTCCGTCTATAAATAGGTACAAATTGTTTTCATCACAGGCGCGGCGAATGGCGGATAGTTCCTTTTTGGAATACAGGGTCCCCAGTTCGGTGGGAAAAGAGAGATATACTACTTTGGGTTGCGGGGCAAATTCCGGGTTGTCATCGTGCCAGTGCTCTTGGCAAAGAACTGAAATTTGTTCCGCAGTTATTTTCCCCTCTTGATTTGGTACGGTTAATACCCGGTGTCCGGTGCGTTCAATAGCGCCGGTTTCGTGTACATTGATATGGCCGGAATCGGCCGAGATCACACATTGATAAGGGCGCAATAACGCAGCCAGTACGGTTAAATTGGTCTGGGTACCGCCGGATAAAAAGTGAACGGCTGCGTCCGGTGTATGGCACGCTTGTTGGATCAGTTTGGCAGCCTGGGCACAATAAGGATCTTGCCCGTATCCCGGTAATTGTTCCAAATTGGTTTGGGCCAGTTTTCCCAAAATTAGCGGATGAGCGCCCTCGCTGTAATCGCAATTAAAACGAATCATATTTGTTATTATACTTTTTTTGTCAACAGAGATAGAATTCCATCCCGGTTATAGCGAATCTATTTTTTTAATGTGCGGTACAATTCGTTCATTTTATCAATGGATAATTCAAGAGTAAAGTTTTCTTTTATACGTTTGTGTCCAGCCGCAGAAAAGTATTGATATTTTTCTTCGTCAGTTGCCAATAGTGCTATTTGTTTGGCGAGGGCAGTTGCATTGTTTGGTTCTATCAAGAGTTCGTTCTCATGCCCGAGGATTTCGGGTTGTGCTCCGTTGTTAGTGGAAATAACGGGAAGCCCGCTATACATGGCTTCGCAGAGCACAAAGCCAAAGGATTCTTTTACCAAAGAAGGTAAAACAAAAAGGTCTATCCTTTCATAAAAGGTGGAAATATCCTCCACAAATTGCAAAAAATGGCAACAGGTTTCTAATTTATTGGCGGTTATAAAATTCATACATTTTTCTTTAAATACGGGATCCGCGGTGCCGGCCAAATGCAATTCGCAGGGGATTTTATATTGGTCGGTAAGGATTTTGACGGCTTGCAGTAAAACAAGGATTCCCTTATCTTGAACCAGGCGACCCGCATAACCGATTCTTATAGGTTGGTGTGATTTATGAGGCAAATAGTGTAGACGGGTGGTATCTATTCCGTTATAAATCAGATGGAATTTCGACTTATAGGCTTCATAGGCTGTTTCATATTGCAAATCATAAACCAATTTTGATACACAAACGAAAGCATCCGTTTTCTTTTGTAAGTAGCGGTGGTACCAGTCTTTTCGATTGGGGGTAGTATTATGCCTGTATATTACTAACTTTAAATGAGGGCGCAGAAGTTTTAGAGCAATGCACAAAGGGGCCATAGTACCACTGTGGCAGTTCAATATGTTCACGTGATGTTCATCAACGAGTTGGAGGGCGGTTTTCAAGGAGAACCATTTTCTAATTCCATGCAAATTGATTGAATGGGTAATAGCTGTTTCTTTAAATTTGTCTGCGGCCTTGGGTTGCTGTATATCAGCCATGATTATATTATGATATCCACGGCGTTTTTCTTCTTTACAAAAGTTATATACATATTGCTCAGCTCCGCCCCAAAGCTTAGCGTATACAATGTGCATGATGTTCATAATATGGGGGATCCTTTGGAAACAAAGATCTTTGTCTTATTATTAGTTTATATTTTAATAAGTCGATAAGCAATAAGAGTTCTCGGACAAGGTAACAAAAGACCTATTCGTGTTCTAGGTCCAAGGACCCTTTCGCTAGATTAGCGGCTAATTATAAAATAAAAAAGAGAGAGCTATTGTTAAATCTCTTTTTGTTACATTGTTCCCTATATTAAAAGGAGACAAAACACATGAACAAATGGATACAAACCGTTGTGGTTTGTTTGGAAGTATTAATTTTTGGCTTGCTTGGTTTTTCTTGTTATGCCTTCAATCCGGACTCGGAACCTATAGGCGGGTTTGGTTTATCGCAAGCCCAACAAGAATTTAATACGCACGTTTATAGTTTGCTGCAAGAAGATAAATTAGATGAATTGCAACAATTCATGGGGCAAGTGCCCAATTGCCCGGTCTTAAATGAGCAAGGAGAAAAAGAAGTTTGTACGATGGACCGTACAGACGGTCTAAGATATATTTTGCATGTGCGTAAGAAATTTTTTGCTAATCCCTCACGTCCGGAAATTATTTCTATTGACCGGGGTTTCTATGATGCTTTATCTGCGTGGTATAGAACCTTATATAATCAGGATCCGCGTAAATTGGATGCGGAAAAATACCGCCATTTTTATCGCCGATATAGCAAAACCGCATTGGCTACCAAGGTGGAAGAAATCATGATACAGGCGTGGCAGCCGGGACAAGCATTTGATGGAACTACTTGGGCCGGTATCACGTACGGAAAAGAAAACTATACAGCTTTATATGTATCATGGTTGACTCAATTTGATGATATATATAAACACGTTAGCCCGCGTTTATATCTTTATAAGTATCGGGCGGGTGCCAGTTTTGTTTATTTAGTGGGAGTGTTTAAAGAAATGGAAAAACTCAGCCAGGAAACGAATACTCCCTGGTTGTGGAATTCCATTAAAAGCAGATGGTTAGATTCGTTGTTAGAGCCGGAAAGCTATCACGATTCCAATTATTATGAAGGCCGTAAACAAAAGTTGATTATTGAGTTTTTTAATAAAGAAGGGTGGAGGTTGTTCATGTCCGGCGGTTATCAGCCGACTAAATGGCAGCGTCATACCGCTACTTTATATGGTCGCGCTTGTGAACGTATGACGAATTTAGAACCACTCGCGTGTGAACGGTACCGGGAAGGTATTAACCTGTACGGCATTAACGAGGATCTTGAAAAACAGCAAGAAATCCGGGAAACGATTTCGCGGGATGTCCTGTTTGCCTGGCAGAATCAAGAGCAATAATAGAGGTTAAGCGCATGAAGAAAGAAAAATTTGTTCAAAAAGGATGTTGGTTATTAGTTGGACTATTAGTTTGTTCTTCCGTGTTTGCCAGCCCGGAAGGATCTCGCTCCGCCCAGAAAAAGTTTAACGAGCAGCTCGTTGGATTATTGAAGAATAATGACTTGGCACAAGCACAGGCCCTTATGCAAAGCGTGCCCGATTGCCCGAAGGATGATTCGCAAGAATCGGCCCCGGCCTTTTGCACGCATGACCGCGCCGACGGCTTTGGTTTTGTCCATCATGTGCTAAAGCGTCACGCAATAACCGACAAAATCAAATTTGACGTGGTAAGTGTGGACGCCGGCTTATACGAGGCACTAAACGCTTTATACCGTCAATATTATCAGGTTTATCCAAAAGAATATAATAAAGAAAATTACCGCCGTTTTTACGGCAAATACCGGGGTACTTGGATGGCCCCCTATGTGGAACAAGCAGAAGCGTTTTTGTGGCAGCCGGGTATGACGTACGATATTCAAAACGGATTTTCCGCCCGGAACGGACAAAGTATATATACTACTTTATACATATCTTTCCAAAGCGGTTTTGATAACTTATATCAATATGTCAGTCCGGTAGTGCGGTTGGACAAGTATACCAGAAGCTGCGGCAGATTACGCTTGCAGACAATTTTAGCGGAAATGAAAAAGCGCAGTGAAGAAACTAATTCGCCGGATCTGTTGCTCGTGCTCAAAAATGCATGGTTAAATTCTATTCTAAAATCGGAGTGGGGAAACGCGGATGAATCGGCCTTTTACCAAGGGCAAAAGCAGGAACTGATGTATAGAATGCTCAATGAAGACGGCTGGGCCTTGTTTGCCGATTTGAGCAAAGGCCTGTCCAAAGTACAAAGGCATAATATCAGTTTGTATGTTCGTGCTTGCCCGCGTTCGCATGATCCGGAAACATGCGAAGCTTTTGAGCAGGGAGCCACTAAATATGGTTTTTATATACCGCCTATTAAACATGTGGAACCCACGAAAAAAGAAATGATACAAGAAATTAAAAACCAATTGAACGAAAAATTAATGGGGATTTGAACAAAAAATATCCGTTCCAATCCCCCTGAGAAAGGGGGATTTTTTATGAGAAAAATTTTTTATTGGCAGGACCTGAAATAAAATATACAATTATTAAGTTGTGTAAATAAAAGAAAGTGAGGAGAAAAAAAGAAAATGAAAAAAGTGCTGTGGATACTGACGGCTGTGTTATTACCGTCTCTATCATTCGCCCAGTCCAGAGGGGATATGCTCCCTTTCCAAGGACCTACGGGTGCTATGTCTACGTTGGCAGGTAAGAACCAACGCCCAACTGCCGAAGAAGAGCAGACCGCGTTGGCCAAAGTGTTAGGCAACTTATCCGATGAAGGCAAGGCCTTCAAACAAGTCATGGATGGCTTTAAAACGGTGGTAGGTTCGCTATTGTCCAACGAGCAAGAAAATGACGCCGCGGTGGTTGATCAAGTGGTGTCTGAATTGGTCTCCAAGGGGTATATGGCGGAGGCTTTCCACTCCTATATTACCATTCAACAAAAACGGGCAGACCTATTAGATAAGGCCTTGGAAGCTTCTAAGGTCCATCCTGAAACGTTGCCGGCCAAAGAAGTTTCCGGCGCTTACGTAGGGTCGTTGGTGTCTCATATTATTGATTCCAGACACGCGGACTCCAAAAAACAGGAGATGCTCAAAGAACGTCAAGCCTTATTACGTTATTTAAATCAATTCGACAATATTTCATTGGCGGGTTATTTAGATAACAATTTGGATAACTGCACCTTGTCGCAGGATGTGCTATCACAAGCCAAACGCTGGCAACAAGAATTGGCGGTTGCTACGTCCGTCCCGTTCTAAAATACCAAACCCCAGCCTTAGCGCTGGGGTTTTTTACATGCAAAAAAGAAAAGCCCGTTTCGTTAGGAACGCGGCTTTTTTAAACTTCAAATTGAGTCCCGGCGGGATATTTACTAGAATAAATTAAGCTTGCTGCGACATGCATTGAGTTAGGAGACATAACATGCAACGGGTTTTGGTAGTAGGCGGGGCCGGTTATATCGGTTCGCATACGGTTAAACATTTGTTGGATAACAACTATCAAGTAGTAGTAGCCGATAATTTAATCTATGGCCACCGGGAAGCCGTAGACAAACGGGCCTGTTTTGTGCTGGCAGATTTATTTGATCCTCAGGCATTGATAAAATTGTTCGCGCAATATCAAATAGATGCGGTCATCCATTTTGCGGCCTTCGCTTCGGTGCCGGAAAGCGTGCAAGATCCGCAAAAATATTATTTTAATAATGTGGTAGGTACCCTGAATTTGTTAAAAGCTATGTTGGGTGCCGGCGTAAAAGATATCGTATTTTCCAGCACATGTGCTACGTATGGAATCCCACAATATACACCCATGGATGAGAAACATCCGCAATCTCCCATCAATGCATATGGGCGCACCAAATTGATGATTGAACAAATTTTTGGCGATTATGCCCGCGCGTACGGGTTGCGTTATATTGCGTTACGGTATTTTAACGCGGCGGGTTGTGCCGGGGATGGCTCTTTGGGGGAAAGCCACCGGCCGGAATCTCATTTAATTCCGCTTGTGTTGCAAACTATCAAAGGGGAACGGCCCGTACTTAAAGTTTTCGGTACGGATTACGATACGCCGGACGGCACCTGTATCCGCGATTATATTCACGTGGAAGATTTGGCTTTGGCGCACCGTTTGGCTCTGGAAAAATTGCCGCAGTACAACGGATATATCAATTTGGGCACCGGGCGCGGGACAAGCGTGAAAGAAATTATCCGCGCGGCCGAAGAAGTGAGCGGTAAAAAATGCCCGGTAGAATTTGCAGAGCATCGGGCGGGGGATCCGGCTATTTTGTGCTCCGACAATAAACTGGCGAAGAAAATTTTAGGTTGGGAACCGGCTTATACCGATATTAAAAAAATTATTCAAACCGCTTGGAACTGGGAGTTGAATAGGAAATATTAGTTTGACGGAACTTTTGAACATGAAAAACCCACCTTTCGGTGGGTTTTTAAATGGTGCCCAGTACAGGGATCGAACCTGTGGCCTTTCCCATGTCAAGGGAACGCGCTACCGCTGCGCCAACTGGGCGTAAATCTACTCAAATTGTTTTCGTTGGCGCGTTCCCAAGAGCGGGAACGTACTTTGTGTTACAAGCGCTGCGCCAACCAGGCGTAAAATTACTCAAATTGTTTTCATCGGCACACCGCCACTGGCGGGAACCTATTATTATTATACCAAATCGTATGGGGTGTGCGCTATTGCGGAATTTTTTTGGCGCAAATTTCTACGGCATCATGTAGTAACCCGGCTTGTTTGCGGAACGCTTTTCCGGTTAGAGCAATAGGATCGGCTAAATCTTTTTCTTCCCCGTAGGCATAATCTAACAGCAGGTAACATTTGTCGGTGTGTTGAGCAAAAGCATCTAGCACCTGATCTATTTGTTGTTGTTCCATAAGTAAAACAAGATCCGCTGTTTCCATGTCTGTTGCACTGAGTTGGGTGGATGTATGAGGAAACCGGGGGATTTGGTAATCTGCCAAAAACGAATACACCGTTTCCGGTACCGAGTATCCCGGGTCCGCATATAACCCACGGGAAAATACTTCCAAGTCCGGCCGCCATTTTTTCAGTAATTCTTGAGCCATAAAACTGCGGCATATGTTGGCATGACAAATGAATAAAACTTTCATCGTACTCACTATACCAAATTTTATACAATTCTCGTATGGATTTATTTTTACGCATTCTGCTCATCATACTCTCTTTTTTTGTCCCATTTTGTTTTGCCGGAACGGTACCGTGGGCTTTTTCTATCTTGCAAATGGGAGTATGGATATTGTTGGCGGGGATTTTTTTCTCCGGGCGGCAACTGGTTATCACGCCCCTTCTTAAACCGGTTCTGTACACTTTGGGTGTATTGGTTGCATACAGTTTACTTCAGTGCGTGGCTACTCAAAATTTGCTTATGACAACAGCTTTTTATCCCGCCACCTTAATGCGTTTATACACGTTGGAACACGCTTCCTGCTTCATTACTTATTTGGGTTGGGCTTTTGCGGTGGGGCAGTTAGTAGATAGTTCCGAAAGAGCCGGACGTATGGTAAGATGGCTGGGGGCCTGTGCAGTGGCTATCGCTATTAGCGCGTTGTGTCTGTCCAAGGGAGAATATATTTACAAACTCACGGGTATTTGGGGCGGATACGGGCCGTTTTTAAACCGCAATCACGGAGGTATTTTTTTAGCGGCCTGTACGGTATTGTTTTTGGGGTGGACATGCGCTTCTTTCGCTAAGATTCCACGTGATTTAGGGAGCGCACGCCAAACCTTTTGGGCCCGGCAAAGTTGGGGCGTACTGGTAGCATTGGGGGTAGGAGTTGCGGCGGTGTTTTCCCGCTCTCGCGGGGGGCTGCTTTCCTTGAGCGTAGGGCTATGTTGCCTGGCGGTTTTGTGCGCTTTAATAGTGCCCGCTGTGTGGGGCAAACGTGCCCGGTGGTTAGTTCTTATTTTGCTTGTATTCGGTAGCGGGACCTATTGGGCCTGTACTCATTTGGAAACGATTAACAGGTTTGCTCAACGCCGTCATGTGCATGATGTATCCATAGAGACCCGTCAAATGCTCTATCGGGCCGGGTGGGGAATATTGCAAGATTATCCCGTTTGGGGGATAGGAGTGGGGGCCTTACCGGTGGTAGTAACCTCTTATTTAGAAAAACCCATTTCTTCCTACGTAGAGCGTTTGCATAGCGATTGGTTAGAAATGGGGGTAGGGCTTGGCGGAGTCGGTAGTTTACTGGTCTTGGGAGGGCTCATTTGGTTTATATGGGTAATCGGCGGACGTTTTAAGCATTTGGAAATGGTTAAAAAAATCAAATTAGCCGCCACGCTAAGTGCACTTGTTACAATTTGTACGGGGGCGTTGGCAGATTTCCCTTTTTTCATACCGGCAACCGCTCTTTTATTTTTTGGGGTTTTGGGATTGGCGTGCGCTCCCAGTTTTTGGAAAGGACGTATTCATACGTATCAGCCGGCGGCGTGGTTACGCGTGTTAATATTGTTGGTGATGGCGGCCGCTTGCATAGTGCCGTTACAAAAAACATTGGCTTGGCGAATGTTTACGTTCGGGCGCGGCTTAAAGCCGGAGGCCCGCTTCCAATATTACCGGAAAGGTCTGTCCTATTATCCGGGGCCCCGCTTTGCCCTTCGCTTGGGGAATGATTATTATAGAACCTCCTTGCACGCTACGGATCCGGCCCGGAAGGAGGATTTTCGGAAGCAAGCGCACCAGCTTGCCGCTGAATACCTGCGAAAATACCCTCGGGAAAAATCCCTCTCCCGCCTATACACCTATACCCGGGATGACGACGAATTGAGCAGATAAAACAATTCATATTTGATAAAATATATTGTATGAGCAGATACATACTTCTAATAAGCCTGTTGGGCGTTCTTCCCTGTTTGGGAGGCTGTACGCGAACGTCTGTAAAAAATCCGGCGCAAACGGTGGCCGTATCGCAGGAAATCTCACAAGGAATCGCACAGGTGCGCCAATCCAGTTCATACGTGTTGCAACCGGGAGATTTGGTAGAAATTAAAGTGTTTATGGAAGAAGACATGGACCGCACGTTGCGTATTTCCGGCAACGGGAGCGTAACGTATCCGCTGGTTGGGGCTATTAAAATTGCCGGGTACACCATAGAACAAGCCGAGGCCCAAGTACAAGAATCCCTTCGTACGTATTTTAAGAACCCGCAAGTATCCATGCTCATCAAGGAATACGGTAACAAAACCGTTTATGTATTGGGACAAGTAGCCAAGCCCGCCTCTATTGAAATTCCACCGGAGAAAACACTTACTATTTTGGAAGCCATCACTTCTGCCGGTGGATTTACAGATGTAGCGGCCGTATCTAAGGTGCGCGTATTGCGCATGCAAGACGGTAAGCAAAAAACGATTGATGTGGACGTTACCCAAATTACCAAACAGGGGAATAAAGCCATGGATATCGCTTTATTGCCGGGAGACGTAGTGTTCGTTCCACAGAGTTTATTCTAAAGGAAATCTATGGAAAACCATCCATCAGCCCAAGAGGCAGAATTAGATATAAGCCAAATTTTTCGTATCTTATTTAAACGTTTTTGGCTCATCAGCACGTTGGCAGCGGCGGGCGTGGTAATTGCTCTTTTGGTTAACGTATTGATGCGCCCGGCCTATCGGGCGACGGCGCTTCTCATGATCAACCAGGAAAATGCCGGCAAAATAGACACCACCCCGTATGGCTCCTTCACCGCTGAAGAAGATTATTACCGCACGCAATATAAACTGTTGGAAAGCCGTTCTTTGTTGGAAAAAGTATACCGCCGGATGGAGCTGGATCAGTACGATGAATTTGCCAACCCGAACGGGGTGGCCAAATTGCAAAAATCTCTTAAAATAGAACCCATTACCCGCAGCCGATTGGTGGAAGTTTCCGTTACTGCGTATGATCCGCAATTGGCGCAAGAAACCGTAAACGCGTTGGCCAGTACGTTTGTGTCCGACAACGTCAGTAACCGCGTTTTTATGGGGCAAGATGTCATTAAGGCGTTGGAAAGCACCGAGAAAAGCGCCGAGGAACAAGAGCTTCTTAATTCCATGCCGCAAGTGGTAAATAGTGATTTTATTAAAAACCTGAAACAACAAGCTTCCCAACTCTCCGGTCAGTTGGCGCGTTTGTCGGCCAAATATACACCGCAACATCCGGAAGTTATATCCGTGGCCAATCAGTTGGCGGCCGTTAATGCTCAAATCAATACGGAAACCCGCCGTTTGGTGCAAAGCATTAAAATTGAACTTTCCGGACAATTTTCCGGTAATAATATTCGCATTGTGGACCCGGCTATTACACCCAAAAATCCGGTACGTCCGCGTAAACTAATCAATTTAATTATTGGCCTTTTTGGAGGCGCACTGTTAGGGCTGTTAGCCGCTTTTGGCATGGAGTTTTTGGATCAAAGCGTTAAATCTTCCGAAGATTTGGAAACGAAACTAAAACTGGCATATTTGGGTTTTGTGCCGGTGGAAAAAATGAAAAAAAGAGAAGTGGAATACGCTTCCATGTTGCAAGGGACGCGTTCTCTTATGGCGGAAAACATACGCAATATTCGCACCATGTTGGATTTTGCCCTCATGCAGGAAAAAGGCGCACCTATCCTCATTACCAGTGCCTTACAGGGGGAAGGGAAAAGCCATTTATCCACCAACTTGCTCGTGGCTTTGGCCCAAACCGGCCGTAAAGTTTTATTGGTGGACGGCGATTTGCGCCGGGCCCGGCTGCACAAAGCATTTAAGCTTTCTACCGAAAAAGGCCTGAGCCGCATTTGGGATGCGGATCCGCAAAAAGCCGATTATGCTGCCAATGTGCAAGCGGTAAAAGACGTGCCGAATTTGTTTGTTATGACGGCCGGCCACCGTCCGCCCAATCCGGCTGAATTACTCAATACTCCCAAATTGGCTGATTTTATTCGTTGGGCGCAAGAAAATTATGACCAAGTAGTCATTGATTGCCCGGCTACGATGCCGGTTTCCGATACGCTCCTGTGGGGGAAATATATCCCGCGTGCGATTTTTGCGTTGCGCTATGGCAAAACAAATGCCAGCTTGGCGCAAGCGGCTCTGGATAAATTACGCAAGGCAGACATAAAAATTTTAGGCGCGGTACTTACCCAGTATAAACCCGAAGGTCTTTCTTACGGTCGTTATGGATATTCCCATTACGGTTATACGTCGGATACTGAACAGTAAAAGATACCTCAAAGGGATACATCATGGATTTTAAACAACGGAATCATTGGTTGGTTACGGGAGGGGCCGGATTTATCGGTTCGCACTTGGTGCGCACGTTGGCTGCTCAAAACCAACAAGTAACCGTGTTGGACAACCTGTCAAACGGGAACATGCAAAACCTGCTTTCCGTACAAGATAAAATCCACTTTATAAACGGAGATATTTGTGATTTCAAAACGTGCATTTCGGCAAGTGCGGGAGTAGATTATGTACTGCACCATGCGGCGTTGGTTTCGGTTGCCCAGTCTATGGAAAATCCGCGCCAAACGTTACAAACCAATGTGCAAGGTACACAAAATATCTTAGAGGCCTCTGTGCAAAATCATATCAAACGGTTTATTTTTGCTTCTTCCGCAGCCGTATATGGCACCCGCCCGGAACTTCCTTACACGGAACAAACACCTGTAGATTGCAAATCTCCTTATGCATGGAGTAAACAAGCCGCGGCAGAACTTTGCCGGCTTTACACCAAATCCTATGGTTTGGAAACCGTAGTGTTGCGTTATTTTAACGTGTACGGACCGGGGCAAAATCCCAATGCGGCTTATGCAGCTGTGGTGGCTAAATTTATGCAACTGGCCGATGAAAATAAAACGTTGGGGATTGATTGGGACGGGTTGCAACGGCGTGATTTTATCAATGTACAAGACGTGGTGCAAGCCGTTTTGCTCGCGGTTGCTAAGGGCGTATCGGGTGAAACATACAACGTGGCATCCGGTCGTACGTATACGCTTTTGGAACTGGCCGATACGATTGAAAAAATTTTTGGACGTCCGCTAAAGCGCGTTCAGCAGCCTAAGCGTCCCGGAGATGTACACGAATCTTCGGCCGATATAGGCAAGATCCGTGCCTTAGGTTTTATACCACGGATTACGTTGGAGCAAGGTTTGGCAGAAATGAAAAAGGTTGCCGGCCCGTTAGCAATTAACTAATACCCGCTTATGAATGGGAAGCTATTTTTTGCTATAGACACGTTCGTTTTCTTCGTGTTTACTTGGGGAATCTTATACGTGCGCCATGGGGGCCTCTCATGGGTGGAATTCCGTCATCAATTATGGGCATTCGTTCCCATATTTCTTTTGGTTAGCTTTGTGTTGTGGTTGTTTTCCTTTTACGATATTAAATTACTGCGTAAGCATGTGATCTCTTACAAACGTTTAGCCGTTGCTTTTTTAGTAACCCTTCTCGGTTCAGCCAGCGTTATTTATTTCGTATCCGCTTTGCCGCTGCGAATCCCAACGCCCCGACGTATTTTACTGGTTATTTTGTTGTCTTATTTGTCTTATATCTATTTTCTGCGCCGAAATTATTTCAAATTGGATTTTGCCAAAACCAACTTGTTATTTTTTGGAGAAAGCCCTACGTTAAACGAGCTTTTACGGGAAGTGAAAGATTCCAGCGGTTTTCGGGTAAGTGGGCAAAGTACGGTCCCCGAGCCGGGCAAACATTATCAACTGGCTAATTTGGATTTAGTAATTATTGGCAGCCGGTTGTTTAAAGAACATCCGGAAACCTGGGATATTATTTCCAAAGATTTTATTGCCAAAGGCGCCTACGTAGATACGGATTTTAATGCCTATGAACGTATCTTGCGGCGTGTATCGCGAGAGAGTATAGAAGATAGTACTTGGTTGTTGCGTGGAATCGGTAGCCGCCACGAACACCTGATGTACAGCATGGTTAAAAGAGTTGCGGATGTAACATTAGCTTTGTGTTTATTGCCTGTTTTGTTTCCGCTGGGTTGTTTAATTTGGGTGTTTATCCGGGTGGTAGACGGATATCCGCCCTTATTTATTCAAAAACGGGTAGGATATTTGGAAAAACCGATCCATGTGTATAAATTCCGCACAATTCGCCCGGGCGGAACGGAAGAACACGTGACGCGGTGCGGCAAAATTTTGAGGCGGTTTCGGCTGGATGAAATTCCGCAATTAATCAATGTGTTGCGCGGGGATATTTCCTTTGTGGGGCCGCGGCCTATTTGGCATAACGAACACGAATTTTTAAAGAAACATGTACCTAATCATAACTTACGCACGTTAGTGAAACCCGGCATTACGGGTTGGGCACAATTGAATTTTAAAGCCCCGCCGACTTATTTTAATTTTCGCCGGAATGCTTCGTCCGTGCCGGATACGCAGGCTTTTGAATCTGCTTTCGTCCGTTTTTCTTATGATGTGTGGTATGTCAAAAATCGTTCCATTGGGTTGGATTTGGATATTTTAATCAAAACCGGACTGCGCATATTTATCAAAGATTCAAAGGTAGAAGTATGAATCTTAAATCAATTCTAGGGGCCGTTTTTATATCGGCAGTGGCCGCGAACCCAGCGTTGGCCAGGCCGTTTCCGCTTTGTCTGTACGGCGTTAATAACCCGTCGGATGTGGCGATAGTTAAACAAGCCGGGTTTAACTGCTTCCAATCTTATCAAAAAGATCCTGAAAAATTAGCCGCGTTGGCACGTGCTGCCAAAAAACAAGGTATGCAAGTTGTGTTTTATCCCGATGAAATAATCGGTTCGTCGTACGAAAAAAAGGCCCAAAACTGGCCTGTACTGGCGTGGTATTTGGTAGACGAGCCGGACGTAGCCCGGTGGAGCCGCAAACGGGTAACCGATAAGATAAACCAAACCCGCCAAGTTTTTACGCATCACGCGAATGCGCTTGTTATCGGCCAAGGGAAAACCAAAATTACCTACTATGATTTGCCGGATAATTTAATGGTGGATTGGTATCCGGTGCCCCATTTGCCACTTACGTCATTCGGCGATAATGTGCGGTGGGCCAAAGAAAGCCAACAAGGGCATGACGCCGCAGGAAACCCGTTATGGGGCGTGGTGCAAATTTTTGATTGGAAAGAGTATAAACAACATCGCGCGGATCATGAGCGCATTGGCCGTTTTCCTACGCAAGAAGAGATCCGTTTTATGTCTTATGACGGTATTTTGAATGGGGCAACGGGCCTTTTTTACTTTATTTTTACCAGTAACGGACATCCTTTGCCAACCGTTCAGCCCGAATGGTGGTCTCGTGTCAAGGCAGTTTCCGGCGAGCTATCCAAATTGCGCCCGATATTAGAGAAAGGGCGGGAAATAGCTCCTCGGGTAAAAATAGTCGCTCCGTTGGCGGCCAAAACGTGGGCCTATAAGGGGTACGAATATACTTTACTGCTCAACCGCTCTGCCGGGCCGGTAGAAGTGCCCCCGGTATTTTTAAACAAGCCGTATATTTTGTGGGACGGCTCGTCTAAAACTACCCAAATGCCCGCCTATGGCGTTTGGATACTTAAAAAAAGACAAGGTAAGATTTGCACTATGCAAAATTGATATAATACTAATAGATATTTGCAGAAATATAAAGGAGATTATAATGAAGAGAAACCTGTGTTTTGCTATATGTGCCCTATTCGCTTTTACTGCGCTCAACGCGGCAGTTATTGTGAAACAAGGTACTAAAACTGCATCTTACAAAAGCGGTTCTACGGTCTATGTGGATGGCTCGGCCAATACCACGGTAGACTATGACGGAATGGAAATTTTTATTCCTAAAGGGACTGCTGTACGGTTGGCCCCCAGTAACAATGGGAAGATTTCCATGACCGGTAAAGATTTGCGTGGGATCGGTATGCTGGACATTGTTTACAATACCGTAGGCCAAACGGTGCTGGTTCTCGATCCGGAAGCCCGTGCCATTTCCGTGCGGGAAGGGACCTTGTATGCCGTTCACCCCAGAACGGGCCAACGGGAAACGGTTAACCGTGATTATAAAGTGACGGTTCGTAAATTTACGGATGCCGATTTCCAAGATGCGGATGCTTTGTCCGATGATGAAGAAGAATCCGTATTTTCTGTAATGGAAGATTTTGTAGCGACGGATTTAGTGGACGTGAACCACCAACAAGCGACGGAAAACTTGTTGGAAAGTACGCTCAGCCCTTCCTCGCCGAACTACTAATATAAGGAGCTTATTACAGATATGAAAAAATTAATCGTTTTAATTTTAGCGGCCTTTGTAGCTCTGCCTGCTCTGGCAAAACCGGTTCACTTTATGATTAGCGAAGATGTTAGCTACGATGATAACATCTATCTTACGAATAAAGACACCCAAGATTCCGTGATTAGTTCTACCCGTGTGGGGGCCCAATATAAAACCAACATCCCGGGCAGCGGGTTGAAATTAACGGCGGACGGTATGGTTGGTTATAACGCCTATACGGAAAATGCTTCCAAAAACAATTATTGGGACGGTTTAGCTCACTTGGATTTAGCCAACGATAACCTTAAATTGGGTGATAAATTTATTTTCACCTCGGATCCGATCAACAATGCCGATACGGAACGTGCTAAACGTTTGGAAAATACCGGTTATCTTTCGTGGCAAAGCTCCACGGAAAAGACCTTTGGCGTGGGCATCAACCTCAGCGATATTTACAATCATTACATGGATGATGCTTGGGAAGATTTGAACCGCAACCGTTTCAATGCCGGGGCGCAACTCAACTACAACGTATCGCCGAAAACGAAATTCTTTTTAGAATATATGTTCTCGGACATTACGTATGATGACTATACCACCAACAATTCCCGCAGCGATATGTTTGCGCTGGGGGTAAACGGACAATTGACTCCCACGGTAACCGGTACGGCTAAAGCCACGTATTCCATGCGCCGCTATAACCACGATTTATCCGGTGCGAAAAATTATGCGGATTTAGTTGGTTATTATGCGGAACTCGTTTGGAAACCGACCCGCAACGATAAAGTCCGCTTGTCCGGCGAACGCCGTTTGGAAGAAACTATCTATGGGCCGAATCGCTACTACGTGGATACGAACGTTTCGTTGTATGCGGGCCATAAATTCTGGGATAAATGGACCGCTTCCGTTACCTTGGCATATGATAACATGGCATATCCCAAAGGGGATCAACGAAAAGACGATTACTATTCCGTTCGCCCGGAATTAGATTACCAGTTTAAAGATTGGTTGTCTGCCGGGGTGTGGTACAACTTTACCACCCGCCACTCTACCATCAGTGATGTAAAATACGACCGCAATCGCGGGGGCGTGTTTGTTCGCGCGATGTTCTAATAGCTTATAAGTAAAAAAACCCCCGGAAGACTCCGGGGGTTTTTTATGGGTTGTTTTATTTGCTTGAATACTCAAAAGAAGGCATAGGCAGTTGCTTAAAGCGGTTGGCTTTGTGTAGGGTGTCTATGCGCGCCTTGGCCGTTTCGTCCGGGCAAATACCGGTGCGGATGTAAGTGTCTAATGCTTGATAAGTAAAACCCAGTTTGTCTTCGTCGCTTTTTCCGCTTAAGCCGTCCGAAGGAGTCTTTTCTACTAAATAGTTCGGTAAACCCAGCTCGTGGCCGATGGCTTTTACTTCGCTAGCCGTTAAATGTAAAAGAGGGGCGAAATCACCGGCACTATCGCCGTAGCGGGTGGAATAGCCGACCCATGCTTCCGACAAGTTGGATGTATTAACCACGCGTCCGTTGCAGGATTGGGAAACCGCATATAAAACCGCCATACGCAAGCGCGGGGCCAGGTTAATGCGGGTTTGTTCGCTTGGGGTAGTATGGGTGGAAAGTTCTTGCAAAACGGCCTTAAAAGGGGCCTGAATGTTTAACTCGTAACTTTTGATACCCAAATGTTTTACCACAGCACGGGAATCTTCAATATCGTTTTGTGTGCCGTTAGGAAGGAGCACCCCAATTACGCGCTCTTTTCCTAAGGCGCGGGTACACAAAGCGGCAGCCACGGTGCTATCTTTCCCGCCCGAAATTCCCAATACGGCATTACAGCCCGGGCCGTTGGTAGCAAACGTACGTTGCAACCAGGCAATCAAATCGGTTGTTACTTTTTTGGCATCAAAATCCATACAAAAACTCCTGCTTTTTAAATGAAAAGCTTTCCTTATATCATACATTATTTGGGGGGCTATATCCGGGTAGGAGAACCTGAATAGACGTGTTCCGTTCCGTCTTCAATTAAGTTCCGGCCCGGACAGAAACTGCGAAAAGTGCGTTTGGTGTGATTTAGGCGATCCAATAGGGTAATTAAGCCGTCTATTTCGTCGCAACCAATCGGTTCATAAAGGCGTTTCATGATGCCGTCTCCGGCTTTTTGGGAGGCATAGTTAGTCGGGCGGGAAGAAATATATTCATCCCCCAAGCCGAAAGCGTGCCCCAGTTCGTGTATGATGATGGCAAAGAGCGTTGGCCCATCGTAAGAAAAGAAACGGTTTGTATTCCACAGAGATTGTTGCTGCGCCGATGAATAATCTCCGCGGGCGATTTGGTTAAAAAGTTCACGGCGCTCTTGCAAGATTTTTTGAGCTGCGGGAGAAGTCGCTTGCGGGAGATATTCATTAGCGTAGATCTCTCGCAACGGATTTTCCGCTCCGTTTTCTAACACGCAAATAAAAGGGCCGCGTTTATCAGTGGCAGGAGAATAAAAAGAAGTGGTTTTTCTAAATTCTTTTTCACAATATTTACCGGATATTACAAAAATAATATCTGCTTGAGCGGAGGGCTGGGCTGGAGTTTCTTGTATTTTTGCCGGCACGGCACAACCGGGCACGGCTTGCAAGGTGAGCGGTTTTTCAAGAGTGGTAAGAATATCTTTAAAATCTTCCTCCCGCCCGCTTTGGCGGATTTTCAAAGCAATTCCGTGTGTCCATTCCCGCAGAGCGGCTTGTACAAGGGTATCTATATCGGAAGATGACACAGTGGAGGGATAAGCCGCCACGCAGTAGCGTATGGAATCAGCCGTTAGTAAACGGTGCGCCAGAAAAGTTTGCGGTTGGGTGGTTACATCTTCCGAATGACTATAAGGCTCCGCTTGCAAATTAGCAAACGTTCCCCCAAGTAGAAGTAGTAATAAACCGGCTTTTCTCATATACATAGTATAGGTGTAAAGAGGGCAAAATTCAATACGGGGCGCACGTTATCGGAAATGCCAGGCATTTCCCCAGGTGTTTTCAATAAATTCCAATAAAGTCTTGTGCAACAGAATAGTTTTATTGAGACGAATGCGGTGTAATTTATTGGGATTCTCTTTGGATGGAATTTCTAAGAATACCGTTGTTTCGCCGCGGGTTACGTCCAAATAGCTTTTTAATTTTTGGAGTTGTTCTTTGGTATAGTCCGCCGGTAAACGGATGGTAAATTCTTTGGCAATATTCCCCATTAAATCAATAATACTGCTTACTTCTTGCAGGTTGAGCTCAATGCGGGCACTATCTTCGTCCGTGCGGACGTCGCCCAAGAAGTTTAAAATGGCATTAGGGGTCAAGAGTGCACCGATATTTTCATAGGTTCGCGGAAATACGTTCACGGGCAGGGCGCCGGTACAATCTTCAATGATGAGCTGGGCCCAATCTTTTTTAGTTTTCTTATTTTGGCGTCGTTTAAACAAGGTGATAATACCCAACACGTTCAAACGTCCGCTGGCACGTCCTTCCAAAATATCAATAATGGGGGTGGCGTGTAATTGGGGCAGATTGGCCTGATATTTTTCCAACGGGTGCCCGCTGAAAAAGAGCCCCAACACTTCTTTTTCATATCCAAGCAGTTCATCGCGGGTTAAGGGAGGGGCTTGCACCGGTTTATTTTCCTTAATGCTCAGCAAAGAGGAAAAATCATCCCCAAATAAACTGCCGGTATTATTTTTGCGTTCCTTTGCTACTAAATGGGCGGCGTCCAAGATTTGTTCTAAGTTGGCCAATACATACGCGCGCGTTTGCCGCGGACTTTTATCTTTATATAGCGAATCGCACGCTCCGGCTTTGGCCAGACTTTCCAATGTTTTTTTGTTGATAACTTCCGATAAACTCGCCCGGTTGCACAAATCTTCCAATGAAGTATAAAGGCCGTTTTTGCGTTCTTGCACAATGGCTGCGCAGATTTCTTCGCCGGCGTTTTTCACGGCGTTCAGCGCGTAGCGGATACATTCCTTGCCGTCTTTTTCTTCTACGGAGAAATCCGGTTCGGAAGCGTTTACATCCGGCGGCAAAATTTCAAAGCCCAGTTTGCGGGCTTCGGCCAAATAGGTAACGATTTTATTTTCTTTATCATCCGCCCCGATGGCATTATGGCCGATTTCGTTGGTTAGGGCGGCACACATAAATTCAATGGGATAATTGGCCTTTAAATAGGCGGTTTGATAGGATACCAATGCGTAAGCGTACGAGTGCGACTTATTGAACCCGTATCCGGCAAAAGCTTTCATTTGTTCGTAGATATGGTCGGCTGTTTTTTCGGAAATTTTATGGGTTTTGCAGCCCTCTATAAATTTATGCCCGAATTTTTCCATCACGTCCAATTTCTTTTTCCCCATGGCTTTGCGCAAGGAATCGGCTTCTCCGGGAGTAAACCCGCCCAAACGTTTGGAAATTTCCATGATTTGCTCTTGGTAAAGCATGCAACCGTAGGTATCCTTGAGAGGTTCTTCCAATAAGGGTGTTTCGTAGTGGATTTTTTCCTGACCGTTTTTCCGCCGCACATAAGTATCCATCATGCCCGATTCCATAGGGCCGGGGCGATACAAGGCGACCAAGGCAGACAAATCACTGAACTTGACCGGTTGTAATTTTTTAATTAAATCGCGCATGCCGCCGCTTTCCAGTTGGAAGATCCCCAATGTTTGGCAATCGCAAAGCATGTCATAGGTTTTTTTGTCATCCAACGGAATTTTGTTGATGTCAAAATCAGGATTATGGCGGGCGCGTACCATCTTTTCGGCATTATCTATGACCGTTAAGGTGCGTAAGCCCAAAAAGTCCATTTTAAGTAACCCTAAATTGGAGCAAGGCTCCCCTTCAAACTGGGTGGTAATTACATCTTTGGCCCCACGGGCAAGCGGCACATATTCGGATACGGCTTCTTTAGTAATCAATACTCCGGCGGCGTGGATACCGGTATGACGTTTTAATCCTTCTATTTTGCGTGCCATTTCAAAAAGTTTTTTACTTTGTGGGTTGTTGGTTACTTCGTTGCGCAGTTCATTGATTTCCAATGCTTTTTCCAAGGTCATTTTAGGATCATTGGGGATCATTTTGGCAATACGGTTGGCTTCCGCCACCGGAATTTCCATAACCCGGGCCACGTCTTTTAAAGCCAGTTTGGCTTTCATGGTTCCAAAAGTAATAATTTGGGAAACCTTATCTTTACCGTATTTTTGGCGTACGTAATCAATGACGCGTTCCCGTCCGGCGTCGGACATATCGATATCCAAATCGGGCATGCTGATACGGTCCGGATTTAAAAACCGTTCAAAGAGTAGTTTGTTTTGGATGGGATCAATACGGGTAATATCCAAGCTGTATGCAACCAAAGACCCTGCCCCGGAACCGCGCCCGGGGCCTATCGGAATATCGTGCGCGCGTGCCCAATTGATAAAATCTTGCACGATAAGGAAATAGCAGTCAAAGCCCATGGTAATAATTACATTAAATTCAAATTCCAATTGTTTCCAGTAATTATCCGGCACGTTGCCGTTCATTTTTTTGGTTAAACCTTTACGGCAGAGATCTTTAAAATATTCCTGTGAATTGGGGTACGGCGCCGGAATATCAAAATTAGGCAAGATAAAACCGTGTTTAGGAAATTCCAAATTGCATTTTTCGGCAATAACGAGGGTGTTTTTGCAAGCTTCCGGGGTGTGGGAAAAAAGCGCACACATTTCTTCGGGTGATTTGAAATACAACTCATGGGACATTTGCATACGGTGCGGATCATTGAGAGTTTTGCCCGTGGCAATGCAAACGTGTACATCGTGGGCCTGCCAATCTTCTTTCTTTTCGTAGTGGCAATCGTTCGTGGCCACAAGGGGAATACCGGTGCGTTTGGCGACGTCTTTCAACAAAGGCAAGGCTTCCAATTCTTCGCGGATACCATGGTCCATCAGCTCAATATAATAATTGCCCTTGCCAAAGATACTTTCATATTCTTGGGCGAGCGCACAAGCTTTTTCAAAACCGCCTTCTTCGCGGACGTATTGGGAGAGAAATCCTTTCAAACAACCCGACAAACAAAGTAGGCCCCCGCTATGCTTGGCTAAGATTTCTTTATCAATGCGCGGGTGATAATAGAAGCCGTCTACCCATGCCATGGAGTTTAGTTTCATGAGGTTTAAATACCCTTCGTGGTTGCGGGCGAGTAGCGTTAGGTGGCCGGTGCGGGATTTATCTTTTTCTTTATAATTCCCTTCGGTGATGTAAAATTCACACCCAACGATTGGTTTGAGCCCGGCCCCTTGGGCGGAAGAGTAAAAATCAAGTGCGCCGTAGAGGTTCCCGTGGTCGGTAATGGCCATGGCGGGGATACCTTGCTCAGCCAAGCCGCGCAAAAACCGGGAGGGTTTGTGGTCCTCGGTGATGCGCAACATCCCGTCTAGCAGAGAATATTCGCTATGGTTATGCAGTTGTACAAATTCGGCCATGGGTAAACCTGCGTTTTATGTATTTCGGCCCGGTTTTTACCGGGGAGTGGTCTAAAAAGTGTAAAATATATCTATGAAACATTATAGTAAATTAAAAGAAACAAAAATTTCTTCCCAAACCCTTTATAAAGGGATTTTGAACGTTAAATTAGACGAAGTAAAACTGGTTAACAACAAAAAAGCCACCCGCATTTATTTGCAACACCGCGGGGCGAGCGGTATTTTGCCCGTGGAAGACGGCTACGTGTATTTAGTGGAACAATTCCGCTACCCTATCGGTGCCTCTACGTTGGAAATTCCGGCCGGCAAGCGCGAGCCGGGGCAAACTTTTGCCGCGTGTGCGCGGGCCGAACTAAAACAAGAAACGGGGCTAAGTGCCAAATCTTTTAAAGAAATTTTGGTATTTCACCCGTGTAACGCGTTTTCGGACGAGGTGCAACATTTATACGTGGCCACGGGGCTTTCCCGCGGTAAGACGGATTTAGATGATGATGAATTTATTAATGTCAAAAAGATACCGCTTAAAAAAGCCTACCAAATGATAAAAAAAGGCCAAATTACCGACGCCAAAACCATTTTATCGCTCCAATGGTATAAGTTAAATCACGCAGTGGCGCAACGAAAGAAGAAATAACCTAAATCATCAAGGAGGAATTCCCATGAAGAAAATAATTCTAACGCTATGGGCTACATTATTTGTAGGGGCAGGGTTGGCAACCGCCAACGATACGGCCGGGGCCTTGCTACCTACTGGGGAAATCCGCTTTGAAAAACAAGACGGCGTTGTGTTGAAACACGAGGCCTTACTTTTATCCGATACCGTAACTGTGGATTATTTGTTTGAAAACATTACGGATAGCCCCGTGGAAACTACCGTATTTTTCCCTATTCCTACCGTTGGGCCGGTAAATGTTTCATTCGGTACAGAACCGCATGATTTCAAGTTCCGCGTATGGAGTGACGGCAAAGAAATTAAGCCCGAATTAAGCCGTAAAGTTACGCTTGACGGCACGGATGTTACCAAATATTTTAATTTAATGGGCATAGATATTTACTATAAGCCAATAGACGCCGCCCCGGATGATTGTGAGAAAACTTTTGAAAACATAGTGGCGCCCTTGCGTAATTTGCCGCTTGAAGAACAAAAGAACCTGGAAGAATTGGGGTTGTTGGCCAAAGGATGCTTGGGCTATAAAGAAGAAACCATTGATCCTTGCCGACAGGCGGTTAGCGATTACAATATTTCTTATTTTTCAAAAGGAAAATATTACACGGTGAATGATAAAGGGTATAGAGATATTCTTAAGAAAGATCCGCAAAGAGAACGACAATTAGCGTATATAGACTGGGACAATTCACGAATGTCTCCCAAAGAGCAGATACTGGCCCACTATCCGCAATGTAAGGATAAAATACTCGCAAAAGAAAAACTTTTGACACGTCAAGTTTGTAAAAATAACCCCGACATTTACCACTTGGGGCCTGGTCCTTGCTATTCTGCAGATGAACATTACAAACAAGAAGTTATGTACTATTGGAAGCAAACGTTCCCACCGCACCAAACCGTGCACATCCGGCACGAATATAAACCGTCGTTTTTTACCAATTCTATTGGAGCGCCCAGCTCAATAGCGGTGAGTGAAGCGATAGAAAAATCTGATGGAAAACCGAAAGATACCTGTTGGGAGGACGCCTCTTATATTATCACTACCGCTAATAACTGGAAAACTCCGATAGGGCAGTTTAATTTGCTGATTTTTGGCGAAAAAGGCGCGGCAGTTGCTGCCGAAAAGTCCTCCTACGCTCGGCTATCTCCTAAAAACTATTTGTTGGAAACACGGCAGGATTTCGTTCCAGCGGAGGAAATTGAATTTGAACTATGCGGTAATACCTCAGTTGTGCCACAACTTTACCGTATAGACGGACCGGCTAATGTGCGCGTAAAACCAAACGGCAAAAAAATATCCATTTTAAAGGACGGACAGTATGTGTGGGCCTATCCGGCGGATAAAAAAGATTGGTTTGTTGTATTGTTGGATGAAGAAACAACCGGATATACCCACCGGACGAATCTGATACCGTTTGGGAAGTAAATCGTTAACTACTGATACTTCTTACTTTTGGTGCCGATAAAAAATACCAAAAACTCCCGCACCGGATGCCATAAAAAGGCGGATAAGCCGGGAAAATTTATAAACTCGCCTACGGCTCAAACATATAAATTTTCTCATCTGGCTTGGCGCTTTATGGCGTCCGCAGGACCGGCACAAAAGGGGCGGATAAACGGCAAACAACCAACTACAAAGCGGTATTCCCGCTCATTGACAAGTGGCCTTTGGGGGTTCCTTGGTTGCAAATCTTTTGGTGCTTTTCTGTTTGCGGAAAAGTACATACCGCTTGTTTTATTTTTTTTTTTTTGATACACTGGCTTTATCATTTCACTCGTATAGGAGTACGCATGAAAAATAAAATCAGTTGTAAGAAAGGTTTTACCCTAATAGAACTTCTTGTGGTGGTATTAATTATTGGTATTTTAGCCAGCATTGCACTTCCGCAATACGAAAAGGCTGTGGAAAAATCGCGCGCGAGCGAAGCTATCACCATTCTTAAAAATCTGCGGGATCAGCAATCCCTGTGCTTTTTAGAAAAAGGGGAAGTCTCCGCCTGTATGCAAGGGGATGAAGATGATAATTTATTTACCAACGCCAGCATTACTATTTCTGGCGGTGAGGACGACGAATGCAACGACCCTAGATGTGGCCCTTCTACTAAAGATTTTACGTATGCTTTAGATGGTGAGTATATTTATGCCACCCGCAAACCATATGGTACTAAATATTATTTCGAAACCACTGCCTTAACAGGGGCTGTAACCGCAGTTAACAGAATTATTTGCCATAACCAAAGCGAAACCGAGAATTGGTGCAATAAAGCCGGTTTTACAAAACAAGAGGGCAACGTATACGTAAAACCCTAATTTTGTGGGTTAACTACTGATACTTCTTACTTTTTGTGCCACCTTGGTAGGAATAGCCCAAATCGCGTTTGATAAGTTCTTGGGCTAAATCTTGCCCGTCCCCGTTGGTAACGTCGCATAGTAAACGGAAATATTTATCCCGTCCGCAGTCGCTTAACGTAATGGGGTGGACATCTAAAAAATTTTTCGTAAATGCTTTGGCTTTTTGCGCCAAGGCTTTTTCCCGCTCGGTTTTACCTTTGATTTCCGGGGTGTCTACTCCGCGCACACGCACAGGTACTTTTTCACAATATACCGCCAGCGAACAGTTGAGATTGATTTTGAAGGTGTCTCCGTCGTAAATGGAAGCAACGGATACATTATTAAAAGCTTGTCCGTCTTCCACTTCGCCCGTTTTGGAAAGGGGCTTGCCTTGTTGTTGCATAAAATACAAAATCACCGCAACAATTACCGACGCCCAAAACTTTACTTGTTTTTGGGAAGAACTGCGGCGACCCGTTTTGCGTCGTCTAGCGGGCATTATTTTGCTCCGGCAGTAGGATCTTTAACGCCTTGTGCGCTACGGAAATCTCCAGCGAATTTTCCGCTTGGTGGGGTTCGCCGTCTACATGGAAAGGAAAAGTTCCTTCCCGCATTAAAAGCACGTGATTTATCTGCGTGGTTTGGGTAACTTCAAGGGGGGGCTGTTGGCCCATAAAGAAGCTGGGTAAGGCAACGGCCAATTTCCACTTGGGTAAATTTTGCACCGCTACCATGTCTAACAATCCGTCATGCAAGCTGGCTTGCGGAGCAATTTTAAAATTACTCCCGTATTGTTTACCGTTTGCAAAAGTTAAGGTTAGCGGGCAGACGTAAGATTTTTTCTCGGCCACGTGCATTTCAAACGGAAGCGGTTGGTAAGAAAACAGTAATTCGGCACCCAATTTGAAATAGGGCCATTTGCCGCGCAACCCGTTCTTGCCATGCTCCATGAATTGCCAGGCGATTTCAGCTTCCAAGCCCACACCTGCCACGTTGAGAAAGAGGTGATTGTTGGCGTGCCCCACATCACATGCCATTACGTTCATGCGGCGTATTTGCTGGACGGCTTTTTTAAAAGAGAGGTCCATGCCGAGTTCCCGGGCAAAACCATTGCCGGAACCGGATGGGATAATTCCTAGCGGAGTAAGAGTGTGAACCAGCCCGCGGGCGGCTTCGTTTAACGTGCCGTCTCCGCCTACGGCAATGACCGCTTTGGCATTGTGGGCGGCGGCTTCGCGCGCCAACTCGGTAGCGTGCCCGGGGCGCTGGGTTAATACTACTTCCGCATCCGGGAAAACGGTCTTAATGCAAGTGATTTTATCTTGCACGTTAGCTTTATTTTTCCCGCTGGCGGGATTGACAATAAAACGAATGTTCATAGTTTTTTCAATTCTTCCATGGTTGGGTTTTTAAGTTGCGAAAGAGCTTCGTAAATGCGCTCATTTTTAAGCAAGTTGCAACCGATAGTTCCCACTTTGGCCCCTGCCGATAATACAAACATCATAAGCAGGACAAACAACCCGATGTTGGCCAACTGGTTTATATTTTGCATAGGGACCAGCATGTTTCCGTATTGGGTGCGGATGTTCATATCGGTTAATTGCACTACTTGGGGAACCGGCTGATGATCCGCAAATGCTTTATACATACCGATGAGCGCAAAGAATACGAGTAGCATGCCGATAAAAATAAAGAAATATCCCACAATCTTGTGCATAAAGTTCTCCGTGCTTTCTATTATAACAAAACAAGTTCCGCTTCGTACACGCGTTAATCGCGCGGGATAGGCCGCGTATTTGATATACTTTATTATATATGTTATTTGCAAGAAGGTTTTATGAAAACAAGTACAGAAATCAGAAATAGCTTTTTCCAATTTTTTAATAGCAAAGGATTGCCGACGGTACCCTCCAGCTCGCTCGTGCCGCATTCGGACCCGACCCTCCTTTTTACCTCTGCCGGCATGGTGCAGTTTAAAGCTAATTTTTTAGGAATTGATAAGTCGCTCAAAAATGCTATTTCTTGCCAAAAATGCGTGCGCACGACCGATATTGATAGCGTTGGTTTTACCGAGCGCCATTTAACCTTCTTTGAAATGTTGGGTAATTTTTCCTTTGGCGATTATTTTAAAAAAGAAGCAATCGCCTGGGCATGGGAATATTTAACCCAAACCCTCGGTTTACCCGCCGATAAATTATATGTGAGTATTTACAAAGGCGGAATTGCCCCGCGGGATGAAGAGGCCTACCAAGCGTGGCTTTCTTACGTGCCCAAAGAACGTATTTTTGAGTTGGGCGAAGCCGACAATTTTTGGACCATGGGCCCCACCGGCCCTTGCGGCCCGTGTAGCGAAATCTATTATGATTTCGGCGACAAAGGGTGCAAAAATCCACATTGTGATATTACGTGTGATTGCGGAAGATTTGTGGAAATTTGGAACATTGTATTTGAAAGTTATAACCGCCAAGAAGACGGCACCTTAAAAGCCTTACCGCATAACAACATTGATACGGGTATGGGGCTAGAGCGTTTGTGCATGGCTCTGCAAGGGGCCAAAAATGTATTTGGTACAGATTTGTTCACCCCGCTTATTAAGCAAGCCCAACAGGACTTACATATTTCCGGTAAAACGAAAGAGCAAGATTCCGCGCTTCGTATCATAGCGGACCACGTACGCAGCTCCAGCTTTCTCATTGCGGAAGGGATTTTGCCCTCCAATGAAGGCCGCGGTTACATTTTACGGCGCTTAATCCGCCGGGCGGCGCGTTATGCCAAACTCATGGGGAACGACAAGCCCTATTTGTATACCCTGGTGCCGGTGGTGCAGCGGATATTTGCCGGTCTATACCCGGAAATTGATAAAAATATTACGCATATTCAAGATGTGCTTAAACAAGAAGAAACTACTTTCTTAAAAACACTCGTTACCGGCGAAGAAAAACTATCGGCCTTGCTCGCGGGCGGTGCCAAAACACTCAGCGGAGAAGATGTATTTCACTTGCATGAAACGTATGGTTTCCCGTTGGAATTAACGCAAGAAATCGCCGCTGCGCGGGGCGTAACCGTAGATGTAAAAGGTTATGAAAAAGCCAAAATTTCCGCCCAAGCAAAAAGTCGCTCTTATGCAGATGAATTTTCCAAAGGCAAAGTGATTGCGCTGCAAAAGTTGGAAAATACGCTGACGGCTACTCAATTTATGGGTTATGAAGAACTTTCCTCCCCGGCCCGGGTATTGGCGTTGCTCAATACCCAATTTGAACAAGCAGATTCGGTAACGGACGGCTATGCTATCTTTGACAAAACCCCTTTCTATGCCGAATCCGGTGGACAAGTGGCCGACACGGGAACGGTGCTATGCAACGGGCAAGAAATTGCCCAAATAACGGATGTACAAAAGCCGTTGGGCAAAATTTATTTGCATAAATTTACCGGTACGCTTGAAAAAGGCCGCGAGGTTACTTTATTGGTAGATGCGCCGCGACGTGCCAGACTGCGGGCTAACCACAGTGCTATTCACCTGGTCAATGCCGCGTTGCGCCAAGTTTTCGGGACGACCGTGCACCAAAGCGGTTCGTATGTGTCGCCGGAGCGATTCCGTTTTGATTACACCCTTTCCAAAGCTCCTAAAGCGGAAGAACTGAATAAAGTATGGGCCATTGCCAATCGGGCCGCGGCGGCCGCCTTACCGGTTACTTGCCAAACGCGTCCGCTAGCCGATGCCGAAAAATTGGGCGCGGTTACTTTACTCGGCGAAAAATATGCCGATCCGGCCCGTTTCGTGCTGATGGGCGGAGATTTTGATCATCCGGAACAAAAGTATAGTTTGGAACTTTGCGGCGGAACACACGTAAAGAACACGGCTGAAGTTATTACCGTGCTGGTTTTAAAAGAAGGTTCCGTGTCGGCAGGGGTGCGGCGTATTGAAGGAATTGCCGGCCCGGCGGCTTTGGATTATTTGCGGGAAATCAACCGCCAGACCGAAGTGTTGGCTGCCCGGTTGGTAGTGCCGGCTAAAGATGTGTTTATTCGTGTAAATGCTTTGGTGGATGAACTTAAAGAAGTTAAGAAACGGTATGAAGATTTCCGCCAAAAAACACTTGCGGCCGGTGGGGTAAATGAAATGTGTGTTACCCTTAAAAACGGCACGGAAGTAATTTTGCGCAAAGCCGACGAAGCGCAACCCAAGGAACTGCGCAACATCGCTGATACCATTGCCCAAAAACACAAACAAGGGTTAGTTATTGTAACGTGTGATAAAGACGGGAAACGCTCGTTTGTGGTTAAAATGACCGGCAAGTTGGCCGGGATAGATGCCGTTACAGTGGCGAAACAACTGGCCGGGCATTTAAATGGCCGCGCCGGCGGACGGGCAGATTTTGCTCAAGGCGGCGGAGAGGCCAAAGAACCCATGGAAAAATTATTGGGGGTCCTTTCTTAGCGGAAATTTTTGTTATGCAAAGCTCCGGGATAAGCCCGGGGCTTTTTGCTTGTAAATTTCGTTCCCAAAATGACAAGACCTCTCTTTTTTTGTTATAATATAACTACCTAGTTGTTTAAGTAATAATTAGGACCGGGGCGAGAGTTCCGGCGTTTTTATGAATTGTTTGGTAGGGTGGCTGAGTGGTCAAAAGCAACGGTCTGTAAAACCGTCGGGCTACGCCCTACATAGGTTCGAATCCTATCCCTACCACCACGTTAAAACCGCCTTTTGGCGGTTTTATTTTTTTAGAGTCGCTGCGAAAATTGCTAAAATATCACTATGTCTAAAACCTCTTTAACCCCCTTAATGGCTCAGTATTATGAAGTGCGGGCCAAATATCCCGGAATTATTCTTTTTTTCCGGTTGGGAGATTTTTATGAAATGTTTGATGAACAAGCCAAAGAAGTCAGCGCGCTTTTGGGCTTAACACTGACGGCCCGTAACGGGATACCCATGTGCGGGATTCCCTATCACGCAGCGAATACGTACATCGTCCGTTTGTTGGGCGCGGGGAAGAAGATAGGTATTTGCGAACAGACCAGCTCCTCTTGCGATAAAAACACCAAGCTTTTTGAGCGCCGTGTTACGCGGGTAATTACCCCCGGCACGGTGATGGAAGATACCCTTTTGGACGCCAACCAGGCTAACTATTTAGTAAGTGTAGATGTTTCCCCTAAAGGGTGGGCGCTATCTTGCGTGGAAGTTTCTACCGGTGAATTTTGGGCCAACCAAAATGACCAAGACGAATCGCTAACCGGTTTGGCAGCGGCCCTCGCGACTATCAATCCGGCGGAAATCATAGGGGATAAAAAATCACTCGAGACTTTACGACAAAAAGTGGTACTTCCCGGCACGTTGACCTTAACCGAGCAAGCTCCGTTTGATGGCGATTATACGACACCGTCCTCGTGGCCGACCGTGGATGCGTGGGGGGATAAACGCAAGGCCTTGGCCTGTGCTTTGCAAATTGTTAAATACTTAAACGCAACCGAACCGAGTTTTAATACCGTTTTGGCCCCTTCTTACCGCGAGCTGAAAGACTGCCTGCAAATTGATGAAAATGCTGTTTTGTCCTTAGAACTTGTTAAAAGCCAGGAAGGGGGGCGGCGGGGCAGCCTATGGGCGTTGTTGGATAAAACCCGCACGGCTATTGGCAGCCGTAAATTAAAAGAATGGATTTTACACCCCTTGATGGATGTGGCCGAAATCATCCAACGTCAAAACTGTGTGGAAAATTTTACTAAAAATCAAAGTGCCTTGGCCGATCTCAGTGCGCTACTGGAAAATATTTGCGACGTAGAGCGCATTATGACGCGTACGGCTACCGGTACGGCTTCCCCACGTGATTTATCCGGCTTACGCCAATCGTTGTTGCATGTAAATGCCTTGGAACAATGGTTCCAAAATTATGGGGAAGTAGCTCCGCATTTGCGTGATAAATTTGCTGCCCATGTGCAACCGCTTAAAGAAATGGCCCGTTTGTTGTATGAAGCCATTGACGAAAACCCGCCGTTACGCTTATCGGACGGACACGTGATCCGTGCAGGTTATCACGCCGAATTGGACGAGTTGCGTTCGCTAAAACAAAACAGTAATGCGCGGATGGAAGAATTGTGCGCCCAGGAACGAGAAAAAACCGGCATTACCAATATGAAGGTAGGTTTTAATTCTGTTTTCGGCTATTATTTTGAAGTTTCTAAATCTCATATTGCCAAAGTACCTTACACATTTGTACGTAAACAAACACTTGTTAATGCCGAACGTTTTATCACGGAAGATTTAAAACAATTAGAAGATAAAATTTTAAATGCCGAACAGCGCATTTTGCGGTTGGAAAGCACTTTGTTTGATGAAGTGCGTAAAACGCTGTCCACGCAGATTGCTCATGTAAAAGAGTTTGGACAAATCGTATCCGAATTGGATGTATACATGTCTTTGGCCCTATGTGCGCTAAAAGATAATTACGTTCGGCCGCTGGTGGATAACGGAGCCGAAATCCATTACACAGGGGGGCGCCACCCCTTGGTGGAAGCTACTCTCCCGGCTGGCAGTTTTGTGCCTAACTCGTTAGATTTGGGTACCGAACAAACCCAGATTATGCTGATTACCGGCCCTAATATGGGTGGTAAAAGTGTTTATTTAAAACAAACCGCTATTTTAGTTATTATGGCTCAAATGGGTAGTTTTGTACCGGCCCAACAGGCAAAAGTAGGGTTGGTGGACCGGATTATGACGCGTATCGGAGCGCATGATGCACTCAGCCGCGGAAATTCCACTTTCATGGTGGAAATGAACGAAACGGCACACATTTTAACGACCATGACGCCCCGTAGTCTGATTTTATTGGATGAAGTAGGGCGGGGGACTTCCACCTTTGACGGCATTTCCATTGCTTGGGCCATTGTGGAGTATTTGTATAAACCGCGTGGCGGAGCGAAAGTGTTATTTGCCACGCACTATTTTGAACTAACGGATTTGGAAAGCAAATACAGCCGTGTACGTAACTTCCATGTGGATGCCAAGGAATATAAAGACGCCGCCGGGGAAAGCAAACTGGCTTTCTTGTATCAAATTTTGCCGGGCGCGGCAGACCGTTCCTATGGGATTCACGTAGCGGAGATTGCCGGTTTACCGGCCGCTTGCACGGTTCGTGCCAAAAAAGTGCTTAAAGATTTGGAAGCTAAAAAAAGTACTAAAATTTCAGTCAAAGAACGGGATATGGTCAAAGATTTATTTTCTTCTCCTATTGTGGAAGAAATCAAAATGACCGATCCGAACAAACTTACCCCCTTGGCGGCGCTGGAACTTATCGGGGAATGGAAGAAACGCATTGATGAATAAAATACAGGTACTGGACGAAAAAACTGCTAGCAAGATAGCCGCCGGAGAGGTAATTGAGCGGCCGTCCGGCGTGCTTAAAGAACTGTTGGAAAATGCGGTGGACGCAGGCGCTACAAGTTTACGGATAGATATTGAGGGCGCCGGAAAAGAACTGATTCGTATCAACGATAACGGTTGCGGGATGGACGAAGCCGATTTACAAAATAGCGTCTTGCGGCATGCTACCAGCAAGATAAAATCTTTTGAAGATTTGGAACACCTGCAAACATTTGGCTTTCGCGGAGAAGCACTCTATTCCGTGGCGGCCGTTTCACGCATGACGTTAACAAGCTGTAACGGAACGGGTAGCGGTAACCGATTGGAAATTCAAGCCGGCCAAGTGGTCTCTAAGAGTCCGGCCCCGGCTATCAAAGGAACAACGGTGGAAATCCGTGATTTGTTTTTTAATACTCCGGCGCGTCTTAAATTTTTGAAAAGTGATTCATACGAACGGGCTTGCTTGTTTAAAGTAGTGGAAGAAAGTGCCTTAGCCAATTTGTCCGTAGCGTATCACGTGCATATCAACGGACGCGAGGTGTATAATTTACCCGCCCAACAGGGGCCTTTTGTCCAGGCGGTTACCCAACGAGCTAACGCTATTTTAGGGGAAGAGGTGGCTGAAAGTTTGCGTTATAAATCGTTTGATGAAAAGCAATTGCATTTGTTCATTACCCCCCCGGACAAATTGGTAACCGTACGAGATATGCAATATGTATTTGTCAACGGACGGCCCATTGATTCCAAAACCATCCAACAAGCTATTTATAAGGCTTATCAAAATCTCCGTCCCAAAGATCGGCACCCGGCTTTTATCGTATATTTAACGCTTCCTCCCGGTGATTTTGACGTAAACATTCATCCGCAAAAACGCGATATTCGTTTCGTGGATGAAAGTCATGTTTTTGCCTTTATCATGCAGGCTGCGCAGCAGATTCTTTCGGAGCAAGCGCGCCCGGTAGAGGTGCGGGAAACGTCGGTTTCTTTGCCGCCCGTGGCGCAAGAAGCAGCCGAACGGTTATTGTCTGCCGTGTCGCCGAAACAGGCGGCCGAAACGTGGCATCACCCTTGGGAAGAAAAATCTACCTTTGAATTACGCGAAACGGCCGAGCCGGCCCAGATAGCCGGTTTTGGGGCAGAAACATTTCAAGTAGCCGAGGAACGTCCTTTATTAAATCCCCAACCGGGCTCCTCCACTCCCGTTGCGGCCCCTTTGCCCGAAGATAGCCCCGCTTGGTTTGCGGGACCGTATCATTATTTAGGGCAGTTACAAAAAACATATCTGGTATTTGAAAATCCGTTGGGTCTAGTACTTATTGACCAGCATGCGGCCCAAGAGCGGGTGCTCTTTGAGCATTATTTAGATGCTTTTGATAAGCGGGATATAAAAGTGCAAAAGTTATTATTTCCGTTACACGTAGATTTGCCGCCTTCTAATGCGCAAACACTTTTATCGTGGAAAGAGTGGCTTAAAACGGCCGGGTTTGAAATAGAATCTTTTTCCGCCCGTACCATTTTAGTGCATACGCGTCCGCATATGATCCGGTTTCAAGAAGATGATTTAAAAGAATTTATTGTGTCGCTGGCGCAATTGGTGGGGGATCCTGCCAAATCTACAGACGAACTCAAGCGTAAAATGGTTGCCATGCTTGCTTGCAAAAAAGCCATTAAAGCGCATGACCAAATTTCTGCCGCGGAAGCTGAAGGGTTATTGGAAAATATGAAAAAGTGCAAAGACGGTATGCACTGCCCGCACGGAAGGCCGTGCGTGGCCCAGCTGCAGATGAAAGATATTGGCAAATTATTTGGCCGATAAAATTTAAATAAAGTAACCCCCGGATTTTACCGGGGGTTATTTTATCTAAAAAAACAGCGTTTACTGTAATCGGGTAAATATACAGTAAAATCCGTATGCGGGATCCAAAAAGATTCTACGAGCGGGTATGATTGTAATACCTCTTGGCGTTGCGAATCTGCCCCGGCCGCTTGCTTAAAAGAAGGATAAACACTTTTAAGGAAGAACGGATGAGAAAAATCATGCGGTTCCTCAAGGGATTTTTGTACATACTGCATGCAATATTCTGCGCTTTCATCCTGGAGCATGTCTTCCAACCACTCCATGGTAGAATTTTCCTCTTCCTGGATGCGTGCACATTGTTCATAAGCTTCTTGGTCTTCTTGACTTAATTTTTCCCAAGTATAAAAGTCAAATAACACAAAAGGTTGTTGAATGCGTTGAGGTAGCAAGGCGGCTCCGGACAGAGGCATGCTTAGATGCCCGCTTCCCGCATAGGTGATGATCACATCATAAAAAGAGCTAATGGCTTCAATATATTGGGCCCATTGTGCGTTACGTTGTTCCATGCCCCAAGGGCTACGGGATACAAAATCGTGCAAGTAGACGGTTTTCTTATGCTCCAATGCTTGTTTAGTTTGCTCCAAGAGTTGGCGTTGTTGCCAAAGTTGGTTTAAATCCTTTTGTAGTTGCTTTTTTACTTGTTCCGTTTGAGCGGGAGAAAGCGGTTTTCCGTCGGAGAAATAGACGGGATTTGTATTCAATCGTTCCAATTGTTGTTGTTTGGATCGCAAGTTATTGTCCAGGGCCATTAAGTCCGACACAACCCCTCTGAGGGCCGGTAATAAAGTAATATCATATTGATTTAAAATATTTTGCGCAGAGGAGTGATCCAAATCCTCTACAATGCTGTCGCCCATTTTAAAACCGGGAGTTTCTCCTGATTGAGGCAATAGAAAGTCATCCAAGGCCAGTACGTCTATATCAAGCTTATCTGCTTTTTTTATCAAAAAAGAGTAGGATTGGTCTATGGTAAAAGGCAGTTCCTTTTCCCCGGCGAAGTGAATGGGCAGAGCGTGCGGATCTTCCCGCACGGCAAATTCCAAAGCCAATAAAATACGGGCTTTCGGGCGTGCTCTGCGGATTTGTTGTAACAACACGCTCACTTCGTATGGGATGCTCTTGGTGCCATGGTCGGACGCGTCCGTTACGTAAATATATTTGACGTTTTGAGTTTCTTGGGCGTAGTCTGGTCGTTTATTGCCCCTTTGCAAATCTCCCAAAAACAAGGTGGTAAATAATTCACAGTCCGAGTTGAATAAACGGGAAAGCAAATCGTTTGTATCGGGGGTATCTTCCGGCACTCGCAGAACGGCATTTTCTATTAAAAATCCATCCCACCCTATGTGGGATAGCCGGCTAAATACGGGTAATTGCAAGGCCTTTCTGATTTGGGTTTGGCGCGTTTGGATAAGTGCCGCCTGTTCGGCCCGGCGGGATACTTTCTGGGTTAAAGTCTGGGCCTGAACCGGGGCGAAGAATACAACCAAGATAACAAATAAGAGCAGCTTTTTCATATATAGATAGTATATACACATATGAACCGGGTTCGCCAGGGTCAAAAGGCCTAATTTAAACTAGGCCCCTTAAAACCCTTTCTTTTAGGCCTAAAAAAAGATATCCTATAGGTATATTTCTATGGGAGGCCATATGCCTGAACAACAGTTTTTGGAACGGATCTTAATTTCGGAAGAACAACTCGCCCAACGCGTGCATGAATTGGGGCGCCAAATCTCAGCTGATTACCGCGGGAAACAACCGTTGTTTGTGGGTATTTTAAGAGGGTGCATTTTATTCTATTCCGATTTGATGAAAAATATCAGTGTGGACTGTACCATGGATTTTATGTGTTTATCCTCCTATTCCGGCACGGGTAGTACGGGTCACGTGCGTACGATGTTAGATTTGCGCGAAAGTATCAAAGGCCGCCACGTAGTTATTGTGGAGGATATTGTGGATACCGGGCTTACCCTGGACTACCTCATGCAGCACCTCAAAGACCGCGGTGCCGCCAGCATTGAAGTATGCTGCCTGTTGGATAAACCTTCCAACCGCAAGGTGGAAATACATCCCAAATATGTCGGCTTCCCTATTGAGAACGAATTTGTTATCGGCTATGGCTTAGATTATAACGAGTTATACCGCAACCTACCTTACATCGGAGTTTTTAAGAAACAATGAAGAATAAACAACGTCCAAACAACCGTAAAATTATTTCCGTTGGGCAAATTATAGGCTGGCTGGCTGTTTTTGCTATCGCCGTTTTGCTTTTTAATAAGCCGGGCGCGAAGGAAATCACCCTAGACTATTCGGATTTTAAACATAAAGTGGCCGCCGCGGAAGTATCCGATTTAACGATTGCTCCCGCTATGATTTCGGGGCTGTATAAAAACGAAGAAGGAAAGTTCGCCCCTTTTAAAACGGTGCGTATGGAAGACCCCGCCCTTGTGCAGGAATTGACGGCGGCCAAGGTGAAATTTAAAGCCGAACAAGACCGCAGTTGGATCGGCAACGTTTTGTTTAATGTATTGTGGATTGTGCTACTTATTGGGCTATGGTGGTTTATTTTCATCCGTCCGCAACGAAGCGACGGGAAAAGTGCCCTAAATTTTGCTCGCTCCAAAGCCAAAATGCAAGATCCGTCCAAGCAAACGGTTACTTTTAAAGATGTTGCCGGATGTGACGAGGCCAAAGAAGAATTGGAAGACGTCATAAAATTTTTGAAAAATCCGAAAAAATTTCAAAAATTGGGCGGTAAACTTCCCAAAGGGGTGCTTCTCTACGGGGCTCCCGGCACGGGGAAAACGTTGCTCGCCAAGGCGGTGGCGGGGGAAGCCGGCGTATCCTTTTTTTCCGCTTCGGCCTCCGAATTTGTAGAAATGTTTGTAGGGGTAGGCGCCGCGCGTGTACGTGATTTGTTTGATCAAGCCAAGAAAAATTCTCCGGCCATTATTTTTATTGATGAATTGGATGCCGTAGGCCGCCGGCGTTTTGCCGGTATTGGCGGCGGGCATGACGAACGCGAACAAACACTCAACCAGTTGCTCATTGAGTTGGACGGTTTTGAAAGCAAACAGGGTATTATTTTAATGGCTTCCACCAACCGCCCGGACGTGTTGGATCCGGCTCTTATTCGTCCCGGACGTTTCGACCGTCATATCTCCGTTCCGGCACCGGATTTGAAAGGGCGCGAAGAAATTTTGAAAGTTCATGCCAAAAAAGTCAAACTGGGCGCGGACGTAGATTTGAAACAAGTAGCCAAAGGAACACCCGGTTTTGTGGGGGCGGATCTGGCAAACGTGATTAACGAGGCGGCTATTTTAGCGGCGCGCGGAGATAAAGAAGCCGTTGGAAAACCCGATATGGAAGAAGCCATTGAGCGCGTGATTGCCGGCCCGCAGAAGAAAAGCCGTATTATTTCCAAACATGAACAACACGTTATTGCGGCGCATGAGTCCGGTCATACCATTGTAGCGCGTTTAACTAACCATTCGGATCCCGTACACAAGGTTACTATTATTCCGCGGGGACAGGCGTTGGGCTATACGTTACAACTCCCGTTAGAGGATAAATTTTTAACCAGTAAATCCGAATTATTGGATAAATTGTGTATTCTTTTGGCCGGGCGTGCCGCTGAAGAAATCGTATTCGGTGAAATTACGTCCGGTGCCAGCGACGATTTAAATAAGACCATGTCTTATGCCCGTAAAATGGTGGTGGAGCTTGGAATGAGTGATAAACTCGGTCCGGTGGCACTGCCTAACGGACAGGATAGCGAAGTCTTTTTGGGGCGCGACCTTTCCCGTCATACTACGTTTTCGGATGAGCTCGCCCGTACGATTGATCAGGAAATTCTCCATTTGATAAATACGTCCTATGCTCGCGCGAAAGATATTATTTCCAAAAACCGCGCGGCTTTTGATAAACTGGTATCTACGTTACTTGAAAAAGAAGTGGTAGAGGCCAGTGAAATTGATGAAATATTGGGTTTAAAACCTGCCGTGCAAGAGGACCAGGCACAACCCGACGCTTCCACCCCAATTGAAGAAAAACCGAAGGCGCAGACGGCCGTGCGGCCCGAAGCTAAACAAGCGGGACTCTTTGATTAACGAAGCAAGTTGGCAGGGATCTAAGCGCGTATGGCCGAGTGGCTATACCGGCGCAACAGGGAGTTTGTATGGGAAAATATTTTGGAACCGATGGGGTCCGGGCGGTTGCCGGGCAATTCCCGTTGGTAGATGATTTTATCCAAAAGTTAGGTTACGCGGCTTTGCGCCAACTACAGGCGCGTAGCGGCAAAAGTGGGTTATTAACCCAAGTGATCGTGGCGCAAGATTCGCGCGCTTCCGGCCCGGCTATTTTGGCCGCGCTGGAAAAAGGTATCCGTGCCAGCGGTGCCAATGTAATTAGCGTGGGCATTGCCCCTACTCCGGCAGTGGCTTATCTAGTTAAAAAGACAAATAGTTTGTGCGGGGTAGTTATTTCTGCCAGCCACAACCCTGCCGAATTTAACGGTATCAAGTTTTTTACCAACCAAGGCACCAAATTGCCGGAAGAATTGGAAAATTCTATTGAACAGGAGATAGACACCTTATCTTCCGTGCCGGCTCCCCGCGGGACGTTTAGCCAAAACGAAGACCTAATACACGAATACGAAAAATTTTTAATGTCTACCGTAGAACCGGCCGTCTTAAAGGGAACCAAGGTCGTGCTGGATTGTGCCAATGGTGCCAGCTATAAAGTGGCCGCCCGTGTTTTCGCCGGGTTAGGCATGCAAGCTACCATTACAGCAGCCAAACCGAACGGCACAAATATCAACCAAAACGTGGGAGCTTTGCACACGCAATTCATGCAAGATTTAACGGTTAAAGAAAAAGCTTTTATGGGATTTAGCTTTGATGGAGACGCCGACCGGGTAATAGCAGCTGATGAAAAGGGCCGTCAGTTAGACGGAGATAATATCATCGCTTCTTCGGCTTTATGTATGAAGGAATGCGGACTGCTTAATTCCAACAAGGCCGTGCTAACCATTATGGCTAATTTGGGTTGTATCAATTATCTTAAAGAGAACGGGATAGAAGTGGCCCTGACCACAGTCGGCGATAAATATGTGTCCGAAGCGCTTGAAAAAGAAAACCTGTCTATCGGCGGGGAAACTTCCGGCCATATTATTTTCCGGCAATTTTCCAATACGGGGGACGGGCTTCTCTCGGCTCTGCAATTTTTGCAATTTGTAAAACGTTCCGGCAAACCTGCCAGTTATTTTGCCGACCAGTGGAAGCGTTATCCCAGTAAACAAAAGGCCCTGGCGGTTGGCCAAAAGCCGCCGTTAGAAACGATTCCGGGTTTTTTGCCGGGCGTGCAACAGCTGGAAAAGAGCATGGCAGGCAAAGGACGCATTGTGGTGCGTTATAGCGGAACGGAACCTAAACTGCGCATTTTGGTAGAAGGGGAAAATGCCTCTTTGGTAGATCGTGTATTAAACGAAGTAGAAACTCTTTACAAGCAAAAAACAGGAGTGGCTTTGTGAATTTGAAATTGGGTGTTAATATAGATCATGTGGCCACTTTGCGCCAGGCTCGTCGGGCGAACTATCCCGTGCCGGAAGACGCGGCCGACATTTGCCTGCACAGCGGGGCTGATTATATCGTGGTGCATTTGCGCCGTGATGAACGCCATATCCACAAGCAAGATGTGGCGCGGCTGTGCAAAAAATTCCCCGGTAAAATTCATTTAGAATGTTCCATCTCCCCTGCGATGGAAAAAGCGGCCCTAACCTATAAACCCTTTTCTGTTTGCCTCGTGCCGGAAAAACCCGGTGAAATTACCACCACCGGCGGTTTACGTTTTTCCGCGGCGGTACGAAAACGTCTGCAGGAAATGATTGTGCGTTTACACAAAAAAAATATTTTGGTTAGTTTATTTGTTAGCCCGGCAAAAACGGATATTCAAACAGCTGCCCGTGTCGGCGCGGATATCGTGGAACTTTGTACCCGCGATTATAGTGAGGCCCACACGCTTGCGGCTCAACGCAGGGAGCTTAAAAAATTAGTGCTCGCTACCGAGCAGGCACGCCAATTGGGGCTTGAAGTGCACGCCGGTCATGGGTTGGATTATCAAAATGTGCAAGCGGTAGCCCGGATAAAAGGCATGGCTTGCATGAATATTGGTTTTTCTATTTTGGCCCGTGCGCTCTTTACGGGTTTAGCAAGTGCCGTGCGCACCATGAAAGATTTGCTGTAAGGAGATCCTATGTGTGGGATTATCGGATACGTCGGTAAAAATAATAGTGTTTCTTACATTATAGACGGACTTAAAAAATTAGAGTACCGCGGATATGATTCGGCGGGAATTTCTATTTTGCAAGAGGGCAAGCTGGTAACGGTCCGGGCGGTCGGTAAAGTGGCCGAGTTGGAAAGGGCCGCCTTGCAAGTCAATCCGGTCGGCACTACCGGATTGGGGCATACTCGGTGGGCCACTCACGGTAAACCCAGCGAAGAAAATTCTCACCCGCATACCGATTGCAGTGGCGAACTGGTTGTGGTGCATAACGGTATCATTGAAAATTATCTTACTTTGCGTACGCAATTGGAATCTTTGGGGCATAAATTCAAAAGCGAAACCGATACCGAAGTAATCGCTCATTTAATTGAAGAAAATTTGAAACATGTGCGAGCGGCTAATGAAGAAGAAAAACTTATTAAAGCCGTTCAAAAAACGAACAAAGAAATTTCCGGCGCTTTTGCATACGGGGTTATGTGGGCCCATGCGCCCGGGTTGTTAGTGGGCGTAAAAAACCAAAGTCCGTTAGTTGTGGGCATAGGCAAGAAAGAAAGTTTCCTGGCTTCCGATGTTCCGGCATTTTTGCAGCATACCAATAAGGTTATCTTTTTGGATGAAGGGGAAGTGGCCCTTTTACGTGGCGGACAAGTAACGGTGCTGGATAAAACAGGGCAAGTCAAAAAAGCAAAATCAGTTAGAATTTCTTGGGATCAAAAAACAGCCGAGAAAGGCGGTTATGACCATTTCATGCTCAAGGAAATTTACGAACAACCCCAAGCCATTGAAGATACCTTGCGTACGGCCCGGGCCGATTTTGGCAAGATTTTAGGGCTGGATACCTCCACCTTACGCGGGTTAAAAGATATTCATATTATTGCCTGCGGAACAGCATATCATGCGGGGCTTGTCGGCAAATATTATATTGAGCAGTTTGCGGGTATTCCGGTCAGTGTAGATTTGGCTAGCGAGTATAAATACCGCACAGTGCCGCATATGAAAGGCACGTTAGCTATTGCCATTAGTCAATCGGGCGAAACGGCAGATACCATCGGTGCTATTAAAAAAGCCAAATCGTTGGGGTTCCGCACCCTGGCGATTTGTAACGTACTCGGTTCCACGCTTACGCGTTTGTGCGACAGTACTTTTTTCACGCATTGCGGCCCGGAGATTAGCGTAGCATCCACCAAAGCTTTTACCAGCCAAATTACTTCTATGTATATGTTGGCTATCACCCTGGGGCTAGCCAACGGAAATGTGAGCAAGGCGGCTTTTGATAAGTTGCACCGGGAGCTCATGCGCTTATCTAAAGCCATGAGTGAAACCGTTAAGTTAGAATACACCGTACGTCATTTAACGCGTAAGATTTACAAGGCGGATCGTTTCATTTTCTTGGGGCGTCATGTCAATTTCCCCATTGCTTTAGAAGGCGCTTTAAAATTAAAAGAAGTTTCATACCGTAGCGCGGAAGGCTTTGCCGCCGGCGAAATTAAACATGGGCCGATTTCAATTATTGATAAAGGAACCCCGGTGTTTATGTTAATGCCGCATGATAGCGTGTTTGAAAAAATGCTGTCTGCTTGTCAAGAATGCCGCGCACGCGGAGCTTTTGTGGTAGCTATTACTACGCCGGACGGAGTAGCACAAGCCAAGCGGGTAGCGGATATGATTATTCCCGTACCGCAAGCAAGTGAATTTTTACAACCGGTGCTTAATGTAGTTCCGTTGCAATTTTTGGCCTATTGGATTGCCAAACGGTTGGGGTGTGATATAGATCAACCGCGCAATTTGGCCAAGAGTGTAACCGTAGAATAATTTATGAAAAAAATAGACCGTTCTACCGTCGCGCGTTTACTGCCGGAGCGAGCGCAAGACGCACACAAAGGAACGTTTGGCCGGGTGTTAGTAATTGCCGGATCGCGTGAAATGTGTGGAGCCGGGCTCCTTTGCGCCAAAAGTGCGCTCAAGGCCGGGGCGGGGCTTGTGTATTGGGCCCTTCCTAAAAGTATGCAACCGGCTTTTGCTGCGGCCTTGCCGGAAGTAATCACGCTACCGCTACCTGAAACAAAAAGCGGCGAATTAGCCCGAAATGCGTGGCCCGTTTTGGCCCGATATATCAAAAAATTTTCTCCCTCTTTGGCGGTAGTAGGTCCGGGGATGGGCAAGAGCCCGTTGTTGCCGCCGTTATTAGAAAAAATCAATTTGCCGCTTGTGTTAGATGGAGATGCGTTAAATGCTTGCGCGTCTTTTAAAAAAATTTCGTTTAAAAATCCGGTCATTTTTACACCGCACCCCGGAGAGATGGCGCGTTTATTACAAGAAAAAATTGCTTTAGATGCCGCTACCCGTGAGCGTCAAACGCGTCAACTGATTGCAAAAAAGGGGGGCGTGTGTGTATTGAAAGGGTACGATACGATTGTCGGTGTGGAAATGCTTCGCCGCGTTTTCTTGCGGCAAAACACCACCGGAGGCCCGGCCTTGGCGAAGGGCGGTAGCGGGGATGTATTATCCGGTATAATTGCCGGGTTATGGAGCCAGTTGGGCACAAGGGACGGATTTGATACAACATCCGCTTTCCAAATGGCGGTGTGTGCGGTATATATTCATGGTCTTGCCGGCGATTTGGCCGGACAGGCAAATAGCACATACAGCGTTTTGGCAACGGATATTATTGCATATCTTTCCGCAGCTTTCAAAGATGTTTTAAAGGAGAAATAATATGAACTCTATTTGGTGGGTCTTATTAATAACGGTTTGCGTATTAGGCATAATTGTTCTGGGAACGATTTGGGCTTGCACGCAGGTAGCCAAAAAAGTTCTTCATCCTATTTCCAAGCGCAAACCTTTGTACGCGTGGCCGGATCAATTTAATTTACCGTATGAAAATGTAGTATTTAAAACGGAAGATAAAGTGCAATTGCGGGGTTGGTTTATCAACGCGGCGGAGGAATCCGACAAAACAATTATTCTCATGCATGGGTGGGGGATGAATCGTTCCGATATTTTAAAAAATACGTGTTTCTTACGAGATTTGGGGTTCAATTTGTTTTACTTTGATTTTCGTGCATTAGGAGAAAGCGGGGGTAAAACGAGTTCCATCGGCTATTTGGAACTCAAAGATATAGCCGCGGCAATCGCATTTTTGAGAGAAACACGCCCGCAATTCTGTGCTAAAATCGGTTTGTACGGTTTATCCATGGGAGGCATGGTAGCCATTTGCGAAGCCGCCCGCAACCCGGAAATCGCTTGTGTGGTGGCAGAGGCATCTTATTATTCCTTCCGGCGTGTCGTATCGCGCTGGGCTTGGGTACATCGCCGGGTGCCGTACTTTCCCTTGATGCCGCTTGTCTTGCACTACATTCGCAAACAATTAGGGGTCAACCCGGAGCGTTACAGCCCCAAATACAATATTCCCAAAATATCGCCCAGACCGGTGTTTTTAATTCACGGGCGGTATGATAATTTGGTGCCGGCCGCGCAGGCTAAACTGCTCTATAAAAGCGCGGGCGAACCAAAGGAGATTTGGTTGGTACCCGGGGCTAAACATAATAAGTGCGCCGAAGTCGGCGGATATGAATATAAACAACGGTTGGCGGATTTTTATAGAAAGTATTTGAAATAAAAGTATTGTTTGTTGATATATGTGGGTAGGTAATTATTTACCTACCCTTTTTGGCCGTTTTTTGTTGGAAAATTAGAAGGGCCTTGAATCGTTTTTTTTTGATACACTGACTTTATCATTTCTCTCGTATAGGGGTACGTATGAAAAATAAAATCAGTTGTAAAAAAGGTTTTACACTTATAGAACTTCTTGTAGTGGTACTTATTATTGGTATTTTAGCCAGTATTGCTTTACCGCAATACCAGAAAGCGGTGTTTAAAGCAAGAACTCGCGAAGCCGTAAGTGTATTAAAATCTATGCACGACGCTTGCAATGTGCTAGCCTTAAATCAAGGAGCACAAAATTGTTGGAATCGGCTCGGGGATGAGGGTGTAGAAGATTTAGATATTGAAATACCCGGAAATCTTACCACGTTTCAAGGACGTTCCGCACGACAAACCAGGTATTTTCTCTATACAATCTTCAGCCCCGGTGGTGGTGCGGTGGCGTATTACCGCGGGCCGGAAGAGATATCGGGTAATTCGGAAGGAAACTTTTCTCTTTGTTTCACTATCAATGATGACGCCCCCCACGATATGATTTGTGGTTACACAGATGAAGAAAGTGAAAAACTGTGCAGCGTGAGTGGATTTCGAGCAGAAGAGGGCGCAGGGGAATGTTGGTAATAACGTGATCCAATTATATTCCTTTCAACACGCGGCGCAAGTATTTGGCCGTGTGTTTTTTTGCGTCATTTTCGTCTTTAGCAAAATCAATAAGTACAGCTATTTTATCGGGTAATACATTTTTCCGACGTAAAATGTTTTCATCCGTTTGCCCGCAAATAAATAATACGGGCTTGCGGTATTTTTTGGCCCATTGCAAAACGGTACCCGGCGCTTTGCCATAAAAAGTTTGGTTATCTAATTTGCCTTCGGTAGTGATGATGAAATCGGCCCATTTTATTTGGTATTCCAGTTTCGCTTTTTTAAAAAGCTCTTCCGCGCCCAAACAAAGCGTTGCACCGAAACATCCGTAAAGCCCGGCCGCAATGGCTCCGGCCGCACCGGTGCTTTTTACATGGGAAATCTTTATTCCCGTTTCTTTTTTGAGCGCATTTGCCCATATCGTCAGCGCTTTCTCTAAAATTTTTACTTGCGCTTGTGTGGCGCCTTTTTGCGGCCCGAATACGCGTGCCGATCCCAAGGGCCCCAACAACGGATTTGTTACATCTGCTATGCCGATTATTTTTATACCCTTGAATAATTTTTTTAGCGGAGATAAATCTACCCTGTGTAATTGTAATAACGATTGAGCTCCCAATTTAATAGGTTGGTTTTTCTTATTTAGCAGTTGCGCCCCGCAAGCTTGTGCCATGCCTGCGCCCCCGTCATTACAAGCTACTCCGCCCAGTCCTACATAAATGGTTTTAGCGCCGCGTTTGGCAGCGGCTAAAATTGCTTGTCCGACTCCGTATGAAGAAGCCCCCAGCGGATCCAGTTCGCTCTTTTCGGCACGTCCCAATCCGCAGATTTTAGCAGTTTCAATGACGGCTGTTTTTTTGTCGGATAAGAGTAAAAAAGAAGTGCGTTTATTTTTTAAAAAAGCATTTTTAGCGGATAGGAAAATGGTTTTGGCTTGCGGATCTAACGTCTTAAAAAAATCCAGCAGGCCGTCTCCGCCATCCGAAATAGGGAGCGCACGCACCCGGTGGCGGGGGGATAGTTCCCGCACAAAAATTTGCCCGGCCGCACGCGCGGAAAGGGATCCTTTAAACGCATTGGGCAGGGCAAGAATTTTCATTAAAATTTCCAGCTAAGCTGTGCTTGTATTACCGTGCTGGATGCGGCAGATTTTTTTAGTTCGTCTTTGCGAGGAGAGAAAATTTGGCGAATTTCCAACCCGAGCATTAAATCGTCCACCCACGTTTCCACCCCAAAACCGGCCGAAGCAGCCAACCCGCTGTTGGAAATGGAATTGTTAAAGGGTGTTTCCGGAGCACCAAAAGAGTGTTCTCCGTGGTAATTGACAGATAACATTTCGTACAAGGCCGAACCCGTTATATAGCAAGCAAAGCGGTTTTTGGGGGTTAAATAATAATTTCCGGATACGCCCAATTGTAAAATACTCCCGCTGGATTTAGCGTCCATGGCACCGGAACTATTTTCAATGTGAAACGAATTGCTGGCTACATTGGCAAATCCTACTACCGGGCCCAGCCATAAATTGCTTTCTTTGATACGCCACAAAAACTTACTGGAAATAGCCGCACTTGTGCCGCCGAGGTCTTGCGTATCATCTCCCAGGCTTAAGGTATAGGAACCGAGTGATAGGTCCCCACTGAGTTTTAAATCAAGCGGCATAACGCCTGCTTGTACCGCGAAATATTTGGAAAAATTTTGCTCCACCCGATTAGCGGCTGCGCTTGTTTTGGGGGCAGGTTCTTTTTTTGTTTTTAATTCTTGCTTGGCAGCGGAAGCATATTCCTGTTGGCTGACGGCTCCGGCTTTAACACCTTTTAAAAAGGCTTCTTCATCCGTCATTACCCGTGGGGTTACGGCTTGGGGCTGGGCAGTGGGTGTTTGTACCTGTCCGTTGACAACGGTTGCTTTTTTGGCATCAAACACTTGGTCAATGTCGGAATCAAAGGTAAGCCCGCCGGCGGCTTCCACGTGCCCGGTGGCTTGGACTTGTTGGTTTTGGGCCGCCTGTTGGGCGGCTTGTTGTTCGCGGACAATTTGTTTTTCTACAAATTCTTGTTGAGCATTTTGGCCGCGGTCATAATCGTAAACTTCAATGCTGACAATTTGCGGCATATCTACGTTCACGGTAGCACCGTCATCCGTTTGCAACTTGAGGTTAAATTCGTCCATATCCAAAATAACCCCGATCAACTGCGAGCCGCCTTTTAAAATTAAACGGTGTTTATCAGGTAAAATTTGTTCTATTTCACGTTGGTTCAGCGTGATGTTACCGTAGGAAGTGGCTAAGTTAAGCGTATATTCTGTTTGCGATAAAATAGAGCCGCTGATTAAGGCGCCGTCTTTCATTTTTAAAGTTTCGGCATGGCCCAGTGAACAAAGGTAAGCAAACAGGCTCAGTAAAATTATTTTTTTCATACGGTTTTCCTTCAAACAATAAGGGCGCGCCGAAGCGCACCCTTATATAATTTATTTGGATTCTTCTTTCTTTTTGTCTTCGTTATGTTCTTGGCAGCAGCACGGAGCGACGGCTTGTTTGATTTTGCGCAGGGCTTGCAAAACCTTGGCGATGGTCAAGAATCCTACAGCTGCACCCCAGCAACTCAATAAGTAATAAGCAATTGCTTTATACAAAAGAGCGCCGGAAAAGGCCGGATGTTTGCAGATGACCCAAGTGTAGTAAAAACCACATGCAAAGGAAAAATAAAAAAGGACCAGGAAAAGAATAGACAGCCCTTTCAAGCACAACCAGTTGTGCGGAAACCATTTCATACATTTGCAGCATTTAGACATAACTGACTCCTTGAATTTAATTAGGGAAATTTCCCCCTACTAACATTGTATCAAAAGAATTCCACTAAAAATTATTTTTTTGGATATTTTTGTTGGGTTATAATCTGCAGGGCTTTCAACGCGTGTGCGAACGAGCCGGACACTAAGCAGAAAAAAGTGGCTTGAAGCCATGCCGCCAAATAGAGGCGGCGGGTCAACAGGGCGGTGGCGGACGGATGTACGAATGTCCCGATCCATCTTACTAAGGCATATATTCCTACTACAAACGCAATATAAAATACAACAAGCGCAATGAAGCGTAAACCGCGCCAGGATATCCATTGATGCGGTGCATATTTGTTAAGCATGGTGAACCTCCTGCAATAATTCTCTGGCATGAGTAAATGCGGCGGAACGTTTATCCGTTCCGGCGCCCAGCATACGGGCAATTTCCACCACGAGGCTTTCCCCATGCAACGGGGATATATTCACCTGGGTAGAATTTTTGACAACGGTTTTTTCTACATGGAAATTAAAATCGGCTTGGGCGGCTACCTGTGCTAAGTGGGTAACGCATAAAATTTGTTTCCCTTTGGCAGCCTGATGTAATTTTTGACCGACCAAATGCCCGGTTTCGCCGCCAATTCCGGCATCAATTTCATCAAAAACCATAGTCGGGACGGTAGGCGCCAAAACTGTTTTCAACCCTAACATGACGCGGGAAATTTCCCCGCCGGAAGCTATATTTTTAAGCGGACGCAAGGATTGCCCCGGGTTAGCGGAGAATAAAAATTCCACTTTATCGGCCCCGGTAGGCCCCAAATTTTCTTCATCCATTTCAACCGCTACGGAGAATTTAATTTGATTAAACCCCAACGGACGGATTTGCTCGGTAATTTGGGCCGCTAGTTTTTGGGCGGCGTTCATGCGTTTGTCGTGTAAGGTGCGGGCCAATTTGAGCAGTTGCTCATGCGCCGTGTTTAGTTCATTTTCCAAATCTTGTTCGTGTTCTTCGGCGTGTTCCAAGTTGGCAATTTTCGTTCGCAAATCTTCGGCGCGTGTCAGCACATCACTTAATTCCGGGCCGTATTTAAGTTTTAAACGTTTTAATTTTTCATGACGCGTAAGCATTTTATCCAAAGCGTCCGGGTCTACTTCCATCCCTTCCTTGTAACTGCTTAAAGTGGAAGCCGCGTCTTCCAAGGCTACAAGGGCTGCATTAGCCTCTTGTGCCGGTTGGGTTAGATTTTCATCCAGTTCCGCCATTTGGGCTAGCAGTTTAGCCGCCCGGGCGACACGGGTGGCGGCAGCATTTTCGGCGTTATATAATTCGTCGTACGCTTCTTGAGCCATTTCCAACAGTTTACCGGCATGTTTTAATTTCGGCAAAGATTGTTCCAATTGTAAATCTTCCCCGGCGGCGGGGTGGGCCTCTTCAATTTCTTTCAACTGGTAAGAATACAAATCCAACAAGCGTTCTTTCTCTTGTGCGCTTAGGCGCAATGCTTCCAGTTTGGCCCGGAGTGCTTGCAAATGGGAATAAGCAGTTTGCGTTTGTTCCACCAGATGGGTATGTTTAGCAAAATGATCTAATAAAGTTAAATGGACGGAGGCATGTAATAAGCTTTGATGTTCGTGTTGCCCGTGAAAATCCACCAAATAGCTGCCCAATTGGGCCAACGTGGAAACGGTTGTTAACCGCCCGTCTACGTATGCTTTGCTCTTCCCTTTGCGGTCCAGTTCGCGGCGTAAGGTAAAGCGGTCGGCGGTAATCTGTTGCGTTTTGCGTATATCCGCCGGTAGCGCGGAGCTGATAAATTCCGCACTTACCTGCATACGGTCTGCCCCGTCCTTGATGACGGATACATCCCCGCGCGCGCCCAACACGAAACCCAACGCTTCTATAACGATAGATTTCCCGGCGCCGGTTTCACCGGAGAACACCGTTAATCCTTGGGAAAAATCCAGGGTTAGCTGCGAAATAATAGCAAAATTTTGGATATGTAGTTTCGTTAGCATATTAGCGGCTCCCCCAACTGAGTTTTCGGTTGAGCATGGTAAAAAAATCGCGTTTGGGATGCATGAGCAATTTAGCTTGAGAAGAGCTGCGTGTGATTTGTACGCGGGCATCGGGGGGTAAAGTTAAATTTTCCTGCCCGTCTATACTTAAACAAATTCCGTCTTGGGCATTTTTCCCCAGCGGGCAGAGTTCCAGCTTGCCTTGCGAAGGTAAGAGGAGTGGTCGTTGCGTAAGGGTGTGCGGACACACGGGTGTAACGAGCAGACCGTCTACCCCCGGGGCCACGATCGGCCCACCCGCTGCCAACGCATAAGCCGTAGAACCGGTGGGGGTAGATACGAGTACCCCGTCTCCAAAATAAGAGGGGAGCGGGTGATTATTGAAAGAGGCTTCTATGGTTAGCGCGCGTGGTTTATCTGCCCGCAAAAGGCAGTCGTTCAAAGCCAATAAATGTTGGGTTTTACCATTGGGCAATCGCACGCACACCGCTAACATGGTACGTTCTTGAAGTTGCAGTTTGTCCGCGAGCAAATCGGATAAGGTATTTTCAAATTCGTTTTTTTCGCAGGCGGCCAAAAAACCCAGCGTACCACAATTGATGCCTAATAAGGGTATATTTAAAGGGGTGGCTTCGCGCGCACAACGCAACATGGCTCCGTCTCCTCCCATGCAAATAAGTAGATCGGTCGGAGCTAAATTTTCAAACGAGGTTATCACGCGCGCCTCCACTTGGTGCGCCGTCAGCCATGCGTGCACTTGTTGGGCCAGGGGCTCGTTTTGCGGTTTTTGGGTATTGTAAAAAATAGTTATCCGTGAAAAATTCATTGTATCTTATTGTAGCAAAAAAGTACCCCAGGTGCCTGTAAGGGAAGGAAAATGATACAATATATATAAGTATCAGGGGGCTTGTATATGTGGGACTACACAGATAAAGTAATGGATCATTTTAAAAATCCGCGCAACGTGGGAACGATCCCCAACGCGGATGGCACCGGCCAAGTTGGCAGTTTGGTGTGCGGGGACGCTTTGCGCCTCACTATCAAAGTTAATAAAAAAAACCAAGTCATTGAAGATGCCAAATTTGAAACGTTCGGTTGTGCCAGTGCGATAGCTTCGTCTTCCATGCTTACCGAAATGGTAAAAGGAAAAACGTTGGAGCAAGCTGCCCAAATTACCAACCAAGATATTGCCGATGCGCTGGGTAGTTTGCCGGCGGAAAAAATGCACTGCTCGGTAATGGGTATGGAAGCGTTGGAAGCCGCTATTAAGAGTTATCACCAAGGCGGTAAGCCCGTTGTGTTTGAACAACAGGAAGAAAAAATGGTTTGCCGTTGCTTTAACGTGTCCGAAGAGGCCATTATTAAGGCGATTCGGTTAAATCATTTGACGACTGTAGAGGATGTTACCCACTTTACCAAAGCGGGTGGGGCCTGCGGCCGTTGCAAAGGTGAAATCCAACAAATTCTAGATAAAGTAAACGGGGCCAAAGAATCGGCTGCCCCCATACAGAAAAAATTTGATGACATGACTTTGGTTGAAAAAATCAAAGCCGTAGAAAAGGTTTTGGAAGAGGAAATCCGCCCGACACTCAATCGGGACGGCGGCTCTGCCGAACTGGTGGATTTGGCGGGACACACGGTTAAAATCCGTTTGGTGGGAATGTGCAGCGGTTGCGTCAATGCGCAAGCCACCATTAAAAATTTTATAGAAAAGACTCTCCAGGAAAAATTGGATTCATCTCTTACGGTAGAGCAGGCCTAATGATGAAGGAAATTTATTTGGATAATAATGCCACTACCCGTTGCGCCCCGCAGGTGGTAGAGGCGATGCTCCCCTATTTTAGCGAAAAGTATGGGAATGCTTCCAGTATGCATAATTTCGGCGGAGAAAACCGTCATGCAATTGAAGCCGCCCGCGCACAAGTGGCCGCTTTATTAAATGCGGCTTATGCCGATGAAATTATTTTTACATCCTGCGCCACGGAAAGTAACGATTCTGTTCTTTTCTCAGCCGCGGAGGCCTTCCCGGATAAAAAACATATCATTACCACGGCAGTAGAACATCCGGCTATTTTAGAACCGTGCCGCGTTTTGGAAAGCCGCGGCTGGCGGGTAGATTATATACGGGTGGATGAAAACGGCCGTTTGGATATAGAAGAATTAAAGAGTTTAATAGATGATAAAACCTCGCTCGTATCCGTCATGTGGGCCAATAACGAAACGGGTACGATTTTTCCTATAAAAGAAGTAGCCGAGATTGCCCACGCTCACGGAGCTCTTTTTCATACCGATGCCGTACAAGCAGCCGGTAAAATTCCGCTGGATGTTCAGGCCGCGGGGGTAGATTTCCTTTCTATTTCGGCACATAAGTTCCACGGGCCCAAAGGTATCGGGGCGTTATATGTGCGCCGCGGAGCTCGTTTTGTGCCGTATTTAATCGGCGGGCATCAGGAAAAGCACCGCCGGGCCGGTACGGAAAACGTGCCGTATATCATAGGGATTGGCAAGGCGGCCGAGTTGGCTCAAAAGCGTTTGGCCGATGGTTCCGCCGCGCGGATAGCGGCCTTGCGTGACCGTCTGGAAGAAGGTATCTTATCCGCCGTTGCGGACGTGAAAGTAAACGGCGATACGCAGCATCGCGTGCCCAATACTACCAATATTAGTTTCGGGTATATTGAAGGTGAATCTATTTTGATGTATTTAAATGATTTCAATATCTGCGCTTCTTCCGGATCCGCCTGCACATCGGGTTCGTTGGAGCCGTCTCATGTGTTGCGGGCCATGAAAGTACCATTTCAATTTGCGCACGGGTCTATCCGTTTTTCGCTGTCAGAGGAAACAACGGACGGAGATATTGAAAAAGTATTAAAAGAAATTCCGCCGATTATAGAGCGTTTACGTAAGATATCGCCTTTTTCCCGCGTAAATGCCTAAAGGTCGGCGCAGTAAATAAAGTTCCCCAAAGGAGAAATCTCAGTATGAAAAAAATTGCTTTATTAAGCTTGGCGCTTTTGTTTTCTTTTGCGCTCAACGCCAAAGATACGATTATTTATCACACCAGCGATACGCATGGTTTTTTCTACCCGCAGGACGGACGGGGAGGTTTTGCGGCCTTGGGGGCGGTAATCAAAAACGGACCCAAAGATTATTTACTTTTAGACAGCGGAGATTTTGCTAACGGGACAGTGGAAACCAAAAATTCCAAGGGATTAAAAGCCGTTGAATTGATGAACGCGCTTAAATACGATGCCTCCACCATCGGCAACCACGAATTTGATTTTTACGAAGACAATTTGCCTCCCATGTTGGAAAAAGCGCAGTTTGCTATATTGGCGGCCAACTTTTTTGAAGCGGGCACGCTCAAACGTCCTGCACACGTTTTGCCGTATAAAATTTTTACCCGCAACGGCGTAAAGATTGCCGTTATCGGTTTAGCCAACAACAATCCTACGCAAGGAACTAAGAAATATACGTATATAAAACCCCTTACCGCCTTGGAAAACGCTTTGGAAGAAGTGGAAGCACAACATCCCGATGTAGTAACGGTGATTGTGCATGATTCATTAGCGGATGACAAACACGGCGGGGCCGGCACCTATGTTGGAGAAATCGGGCGCAAATTTTCCGGACGGGTAAATATCGTATTCGGCGGTCACGCACACAAAGTTTTCCAAAATGAAAAAATCAATGACGTTTTATTTGTAGAGAGCGGATATTACATTAAGAACGTAAGTAAAGTAACTGTAACAACTGATGACAAAACCGGGAAGTTTGTTTCGGCCAAGTCAGAGTTGATCCCTCTTTATATTAACAAAACCGGCCAAGACAAAGAGATTTTAAAATTAGGCGAAGCGTTGCGCGAGCCGGGCGTGGATGAAGTGCTGGGCTACACGGAAGAACCCATGCCCAAACGTGCTTCTAATCCGAAATTTTTAGATAATTCACTAGATAACTGGTTAGCCGATTTGGGCCGTGCGTATGCAAATGTAGATGTGTTTATTACAAACACCGGCGGCACCCGCGTAGATATGCCCAAAGGTGCCGTAACCAAGCGGGACGTGATTGATATTCACCCTTTTGAAAATACCGTTACCAAAATGACGGTGAACGGCCGAATGCTCAAACGCATTGTTAAAAGCGGGCTTTCCAAAGGGCGTACGCGGTTTGCCTATTCGGGCTTGGCAGTTAATTTTGTGTATAACAAAAAAGGCAAAGTAAAAGACTTGCACATTTGGGTGCATAATAAGCCGTTGGAAAACCGCAAAAAATACACCATTGCTACCAATTCATTTATTGCGCAAGGGCGCAGCGAAGGATTTGCGTTTAAGGCCATTCCGGACGAACAAAAAACGCAAGTGGGTACCAAAAATATGCGCCAGCTGTTGGAAGACGGTTTGCGCCAAGGTACGGCCAAAGAGCCGGTAAAACCCGGGCCGGAAGGCCGCGTGGCGGAGCGTTAAATCATGTGGCATAGCCGTATTGGGTGGATGGTAGCGGTTTTGTTCTTCTTGTGCGCTTGCTCGCACGAGAAAACCACTCAGTTGGATATTTTTTATACGGCTGATGCCGAGGGATTTTACCATAGCCGCCCGGAACCTCATTTTGCCAATCAGGATGCGGGCGGTTATGGCGTTTTAAAAGCTTTTTTAGCCCGCCAAGAGGGTCCCTACTTGCTTTTGGATGGCGGAAACTGGCTTGGTTCAGGGCCGGAGGCCGCCATTACGCAAGGAGGATATATTACGCGCATGATGCGGGATATCCCGTATACGGCCGCTTCGGTAAGTGATAAAGACTTCGCCTTTGGATGGGGCGCGCTACGCAATACGTTGCGTGAAATGCCTTATCCGTTTATCGTATCCAATTTAAAATCAAATAATCAAATTCCGCGTCCGTTGCACGATTACCAAATTGTAACCCAAAAGGGTATTAGAATAGGCATTATCGGCGTGATCGGCCCGGAAGTAATTCAAAATCACAAAAATCGTTTGGTAGGGTTTAGCTTGCAAGATCCGGTGGAGAGCGCAGTTGAAATGTCCGCCTTAATGCAAAGCAAGGGCGTAGATTTAATCATTCTGCTGAATTCATGGGCCGGGGAAGAAAAAGCGAGTCCGGCCGCGGTGCGTTTGGCGGAAGAAGCCGGGGAGATCAACCTCATTCTCAGCTCTAATAAAGGACGGGAAACGCCTGAAACGGATAAAATCAACAAGACTTACATTGTTTATCCCGGTTCCAAATTAGATAGCATTGCTCATATCCGGGTATGGTTTGATAAAAACAAACAAATCAAAGATATTTCTTTCACGGATGTCCCATTATTGAAAAATTCCTGGGGCGAAGATGAAACGATTGCGGCAGAATCGCAACGTTTACAACAAGAAACCCAACGCAAACTCAGCTCCCGTGTTTCCACCGCTCCGCAAGAGTTGGAAACCTCTTTGTCTGCGGAATCGGTCTTGGGTGATTTGCTGACCGATTGTTTGTATAAATGGTCCAAGTTGGATGGTGCCATTTTGAATGCGGATTCTATCCGCAGTTCTCTGCCGGAAGGTGTTGTAACGGAATATGACTTGCATAAAATGTATCCGTACGGGGACAATATTACCTTTTTGACCATGCGCGGAAGTTCTTTTTTAAAGGCCTTGGAAGCGTCTATGGATGTTAAAGATAATTTTCCGCAAATTGCCGGATTTACGGTTTCGTATCGTTCGCAAGCTCCAACCGGTAAAAAGATCAGCCAAGTAGTGCTTAACAACGGGCGCATTATCCGCCCGCAAGAAACATACCGTTTTGCGGTAACGGATCACGTGTTGGCCGGTGGGTTTGGGCATGATTATTTTATTGATTCCTTAGAATTTAAAAACACATTTGTAGATGCTCGCCAAATTATGAGGGCCTGTTTAGTGCGTCAAAAAACGATTGCGCTACCTAAAACCGGCCGCTGGAAACAAGTGCAATGACACACATCCGTCCGTTTTGTATAGGTAAACTCTCCCTAAAAAATAATTTAGTACTGGCCCCTATGGCCGGCATTACCGATTCGCCTTTCCGTATTCTATGCTTAAAGGGCGGTGCGGGGCTTGTCTGTGCGGAAATGGTGTCGGCGCACGCGTTGCATTACGGCAATGCCAAAAGCGGGCGCATGTTGCAGGTCAGCCCCAAAGAACACCCGGTCTCTATGCAGATTTTCGGCTCTGATGAAGAAACTATTTCCCAAGCTGCGCAAAATGCCGAAAAGGCCGGGGCCGATATCGTAGATTTAAATGCCGGGTGCCCGGTTAAAAAAATAAATAAAGCGGGTGCCGGGTGTGTGCTGATGAAAGACGAAACTAAACTGGCACGTCTATTAACAGCGGCCATAAAGAGCGTTAAAATTCCGGTTACGCTTAAAACGCGCATAGCCTTAAATCACAAAGAATTTTTAGGGGCGCGCCTGGCTAAATTAGCCGAAGATTGCGGAGCAGCCGCGGTTACACTTCACGCCCGCGCGGCGGTGGATATGCACAGCGGCGAGCCGGATGTAGAAGCGTTAGCTAATGCGTGCCAAGCAGTAAAAATTCCGGTCATTGGTAACGGCGGCGTAACAAATGCTGCGCGCGTAAAAGAATTTCTAGAAGCGGGTTGCGCGGGGGTAATGATCGGCCGCGGCGCGGTAGGCAATCCGTTTATTTTTCAGGATATAATAGACGAATTGGCAGGCCGTCCGGTGCAGGCCCACACGGCACAAAAGCGGTTAGAAATTTATTTGAAACTCATTGAAGAAAACGTAGATTACTACGGCGAGCGTATCGGCATTAACCGCAGCCGCAAAATCGCCGGCTATTGGATAAGCGGTTTCCCCAATGCGGCCGCTGTACGCGGGGAATTTGTACGCTTAGATACGCTGCCGGACGTTCGTGCGCTTTTACGCCAAGTTATTTCCTAAATCCGCGTTTTGCGCAAAATCTTCTATTTTGTTATAATATATAGGAAACCACGAGTCATTACTACGCGCGGCCACCACTCCGTGCGAAATAATTACAAAAGGTAGAAACAAAACATGACAAAAACTTTTTTACCTTCCGTCAAGGAAGTAGAAACCACCCGCAAATGGCACCACATTGATGCCGCGGGCCAAACCCTTGGAAGATTGGCAACCAAAATTGCCGTTCTTTTAATGGGTAAACACAAAAGAACCTATACGCCTCATATGGACTGCGGCGATTTCGTCGTAGTAACCAATGCAGGCAAAATCAAACTGACCGGTAGCAAGATGGAACAAAAAGTATATTTCTCTCACTCCGGGTATGCCAAAGGCGCCAAAGAAACGCCTGTTAAAAGAATGTTGGAAACCAACCCGACCCGCGTGCTTGAATTAGCCGTTAAACGGATGTTGGATGAAAACAAACTCCGCGCGCCCCGTATGAAACGCTTGCGTTTATTTGCCGGCGAAGAACATACTTTCACCGCACGCATGGGTAAATAAGAGGGAAACATATGAACAATACGAAAGAATTAAAAACCGGAAGAAGAAAAACGGCTGTTGCGCAGGTAGCGTTACTGAAAGGTAAAGGCAACATTACCGTAAATACCAAATCGTTAGATGAATACTTTGGTAATCATACCCGCTGCAAAGCGATGGTAAAATCTCCGCTTGTTGTAACCAATTTGGAAAAATCTTATGACGTTACCGCCCGTGTAAACGGGGGCGGTATTTCTGCTCAAGCCGGTGCGCTTCGCCACGCGATTGCGCGCTCTTTGGCCCAAATCAGCGAAGACGTCAAAAAGATTGTTAAAAAAGCGGGCTACCTTACGCGCGATCCGCGTATGGTGGAAAGAAAGAAACCCGGTCAACCCGGCGCCCGCAAACGCTTCCAATTCTCCAAACGTTAATCGTTGGACGGAAACGTTGGCAAGTTTTACAAACACCCCGCAATTTGCGGGGTGTTTTCTGTTAAATTTAGTATACTAGTAAAGGTTGTATATTTTATGTTAGGAGTTTATTATGAAAAAACTGATGTTGTTACCAGCTGCCGCTATGTTGCTGGGCGCTTGCGCGACACCTGCCACCCACGCGGGGACCGCTTTGTTTGCTCAAACCCAACAACCTGTTATGGCCACCAATGCCCCCGCTAACAGAATAGGCCGTGCTTGCGCAACGAATGTATTGGGTATATTGATCCAAGGGGATATGTCTATAGAAGCTGCCAAACGTAACGGACAAATTACCCAGGTTTCCTCGGTAGATTTGGATATTAAGAGCTATGCGATATATTCCGAAGTTTGCACCATTGTAACGGGTAGATAATTAAATAGCTCTATTTGAAAACCCCCGAGCATTCGCTCGGGGGTTTTTGTATGTAAAAGCTATTTCTTTTTGTCCGATTTTTTAAATACAGGTTTTAGCTGGGGACTCTGTTGGGCAAACTTTTTGATTTCCTCAATCACTTCCGCTTGCTTTTTAACCGTGCACGGCCCGCCGATACAGCCGCCTTTGCAACTCATTACTTCCAACAGTTGGAAGTCGCCTGCTTTGCCTTGTGCGTACGCATTGAGCATGAGCATGGCTTTTTTATCCAGTCCGTTAATCGTCATTTTTTTAAAAGTTATTTTGCCGGCCAGGGCATTTTCCACCGCTTGTGCCACACCGCCCGTTACACCGTAATAGCGGCCTTCGGCAGAAATATCCTTTTGCAAGGGGGTTTCTTCGCACGCGGACGGGCTAATGTTACGCGCGCGTAAGAGCGCATCAATTTCTTCGTAAGTAAGTACGAAATCAATGTTGGGATCATCATGCCCTTCCACCCGTTTGGAAGCACACGGCCCGATAAACACGGTTGTAAATCCGTTTTTCTTTTCAATCTCTGCCGTATAACCGGCGGGCGTTTTGGCGTCGGAAATAAAATCTTTGAGGGCGGGCAAATGTTTTTTAACAACTTGCACCCATGCGGCGCAGCAAGAGGTGGTCATAAACCGGGCTCCTTTTTCAAGGCGCTCCACCAATTCGCGTGCTTCGTTTTGGGTGGTAATATCTGCCCCCAGAGCGACCTCGGTTACTTTATCAAACCCTGCTTTTTTTAGCGCGGTAACCACTTGCGCCAGCGTCCCTTCCAATTGTCCCACAATAGACGGCGCAATCATGGCGCAAACTTTTTGTTTTCCTTTCATGGCGCGCAATACGTCTATAAGCTGGCTGCGTTCCATAACGGCGCCGAACGGACAAGCGTTCATGCATTGTCCGCAAGAAATGCATTTATCAAAGTTGATGTGGGCGAAGCCGTCGCTGTCTTTGTGGATGGCATCTACCGGGCAGGCTTGTTCACACGGAACGGGCACATACGTAATGGCATTGTACGGACAAGAAGCCTTGCACTGCCCGCAATTTTTGCATTTTTCCGGGTCAATTTTAGAGCGTCCGTTTTCGGTTGAAATGGAAATAGCCCCGAACTTACAGGCCGCTTGGCAATGACGAGCCAAGCATCCTTGGCAAGCTTCGGTTACAATATGCCGGGCTTTTACACATCCTTTACAGGCGATATCAAGTACGGTAAGGGTATTTTCGGCCGGGGCTTTGCGGGCTAAGGCCATTTTGGCATAGTCATTAAGAGAAGTGGCCTCATCGTCGGCTTCTAAACTACCGCCCAGCGCGGCTAACGTCCGGGCCCGGAAAACGGCCCGCTCTTTATAAATACAACACCGCACGCCCGAAGTGGCATCCTGCGGTAATACATCAAAAGGGATACGATACGCTTTTGTTTCCAAATTACCTTGGTCAAAAGCTTCTACAACTCTTTTTAAAGCTTCTCTTTTAAAAAAAAGAGCCTTATTGTCCGAAGTATTCATATTTATCCCCTATATTTTATCATAATTTTCCGTGGATGACTCTCTCACGGCTCCCGCAGGAGAAGGGGAAGCTGGGGCCGTTTCTGAACCGGAAACGGGCGAATGGGAAGGCTTTATAACGTGTGGCATGAACATTTGGTCATGCAAGGTTCCTCCCTCTACCAGAGCTCTAAAAACTTTCTTTTTGGCAGGTTTGGGCGGTTCCGGCTTTTGGGTTTGGGCGGCCAGGGCTTCTTTTTGTTGTTGCAAGAGCCGGTCAGCCTCGGTTGGTGTTAATATTTGGTGTAAAATTTGTGCTTTGAATAATAAGAAAAGAGGTTCTTTATCTTTAACGTCTACTTTATAGAGTAGTTGTTTATCTTCAGGGAACGGTAAGGGAACGGACGTTGCTTGCGGCTCAAAAGCCAGCAGCTCTTCTACGCTCAGTCCCACCGGAACCCGGTATTGAGAAATGAGGGATAGGGTTTCTTGTGCGTTGGAAGCACAAGCCACAAAAAGTTGCGGATCTTTGGCCAGGAAAAGAAATCTGCGGGAATCGTCCCCTTGCCCATATTGGACAAAGCGAAAGCGAGTGCCGTCTGAAGAGGGGATGATTCGATCTTGTGAAGATACACTTGTAATTGAATAGAGGGCTTTTTCGCACGTTTGGCCGCGCAATAATTTGGCCAATTGGGCGCAGTCGTTGGTCCAAACGGAAATTTCATCTTTAGCCGAAACGGGGCTGGGTTCCCCGGTTAATTCAATTACAATTTCAGGTTCCGTCTCCTGTGCTTGCAAAAGAAAGGGGCAGCATAATAATATAATCCCGGCGTATTTTTTGTAGCTGGAAGACATATTTTTATTCCCTTAATAGCAACTTCTTGTATTATAAAATTTTTTTTAGGGCTTGTCCTGCCTCGCACAAAAATAATGTAAAAAAACGATAGAGCGGTTTTAACGGGTTTATTACAATATCGTAATAAATTTCACAAAGAGAGGAACCGTATGAACCGTATTTTATGTCTGGGTGTAGTGGCCGCAAGTTGTTTGGTTTATGGATGCCGGGCCAATAAAGAGGCCCAAATGCCTTTACCCACCGTGAACGTGGTGGAAGCAATACAGCAAGATTATCCGTGGTTTATGGAATATCCTGCCCAAGTAGCCGGATCTTTAGATGTGCAAATTCGCGCACAGGTGGGGGGTATTTTACAAGCGCGTTTATACAATGAAGGTGAATTTGTAGCGGCCGGTACACAGCTATTCCAAATTGATGACACGGAATATAAAGTAGCTTTGGAAAAAGCACAGGGTTCTCTTTCGCAAGCGCAGGCCGAAGCTAAACGTACCCAACGTGCTTACCAACGCATGAAAACGCTCCGGGCGGAAAATGCGGTTAGCCAACAAGATTACGATAATGCCCTTTCTTCTTACGAAACGGCCAAAGCCAATGTGCAGATGGCTCAAGCCGGCGTGCAAGATGCCCGGATCAACCTGGGCTATACTAAAGTACTTGCCCCTATTTCCGGAATTGCCGGCGAAGAAGTACAAACTGTGGGAAGTTTGGTGGCCGATCAAGGGGATTCCGGCTTGTTAACCACTATGGTGCAAATTGATCCGTTATACATCAATTTTTCCATGCCGGGTAGTCAGTTTGAAAAATTGGCCCAAGGGTACCGGGACGGTACGATTACCATGGGCGACGCGGACAACCCGGATATGTTAAAGTCGGAGCAATATCGGGCAGCTTCTTCTCAACAGGCTCCCATCTATATAGAGGTGCTGTTAGCAAATGGTCAACTATATCCCCAACGGGGTAAATTGGTTTTTTTTGATAGTTCCGAAAATACTCAAACGTCCAGCATTGCTATCAAAGCACAAATTCCTAACCCGGCCCGTTCGCGCGAGCTAATCCCCGGGCAGTTCGTACGAGTGCGGTTGGTAGGGGCTGTGTTTAAAGATGCCGTATTGGTTCCTTCTTCTGCCGTACTGGCAACGGCAAACGGGCTAACGGCCTATGTGGTAAAGGAAGATAATAGTGTGGAAATGCGCCCCATTCACGCCAGTTTGCAGAATGATTTATATATGGTGGCTTCCGGTTTAAAAGCAGGCGAACGGGTAATAGATGGCGGGCTTGCCAAAATTCGGCCGGGTGAAAAGGTAGTGCCTTCTTTGCAGAAATTTCAAGTTTCTTTACCCAAAGAACCCGTACAAACAGACCTTTCCGCCAAGACCAGTGTGGCCGGTTTGGAACAAGCTTTTCAAACCGCGGAAATAGCGGATCAACAAACGTTGCCGGGAATTTCCGCCACCTCTTCCGCACCGGTGTCGGGTAAATAGAGGGGAAAATATGTTCTCTAAATTTTTTATTAACCGCCCGATTTTTGCTACTGTTATTTCCTTACTGATTGTACTGGCGGGGATTGTATCCATCACGGTCTTGCCGGTAGAACAATACCCGAATTTAACGCCGCCTACGATTCAGGTAAGTGCTTCTTACCCCGGAGCCAGCCCGGAGGTAATTGCTAATACCGTCGCCGCCCCGTTGGAGCAACAAATTAACGGGGTGGAAGATATGCTCTATATGGATTCCGTATCCAATGCAAACGGAGATATGAATTTGCTTGTTTCTTTTAAAGTGGGTACGGACCCCGACCAAGCGCTTATCAACGTAAATAATCGCGTCCAACAAGCCACCTCTTCTTTGCCGGATGATGTGCGTCGTTACGGTGTAACGGTAGAGAAGAAATCTTCTTCCATGTTGCAAATTATTGCCCTTTATTCCAAGTCAGGTCAAACGGATACAACCACTATCGGGAATTATGCGCTTGTTAATATCGTAGATGATTTGAAACGCTTGGATGGAGTGGGAGATGCACAAGTGATGTCCGCCAATGATTACGCGATTCGTATTTGGATTAAACCGGACATTTTATCGCAGCGTAATTTGACAGTGGGGGATATTGTTTCGGCCGTACAAGCTCAAAACACGCAACGCGCGGCCGGTAAAATCGGCCAACCTCCTTTGCCGCAAGACGTGGACCGCACCTACTCCATTGTGGCACCGGGGCGCTTAACCACTCCGGAAGAATTTGAAAACATTATCTTACGGGCCCATGCGGACGGAACCACGTTGCTGCTTAAAGACGTGGCGCAGGTTGATTTGGGCAGCCAAACGTATGAATTTAACGGTAGCTACAACGGCAAACCGGCGGTGCCGATTGGTATTTTCTTGGCTCCGGGGGCCAATGCGGTGGCTACTGCCAAGGCGGTTGCCCAACGCATGCAGGAATTGGCCAAAGACTTTCCGCCCAGTATGGACATGGAGTACCAAGTTGCGTATGATACCACGCTTTTTGTTACCGAATCTATCAAAGAGGTCATTCGTACGCTTCTAGAGGCCATGATCCTGGTGTTTTTGGTCGTGTATTTGTTTTTAAAAGATTGGCGGGCTACCCTTATTCCTTGTTTGGCAGTTCCGGTGTCCATTATCGGTGCTTTTGCCGGGATGCATTTATTTGGGTTTTCGGTGAATACGCTTACACTATTCGGTTTGGTGTTGGCGATTGGGATGGTGGTGGATGACGCTATCGTTGTTATTGAAAACGTAGAACGGCTCATGCAAACGGAACGTTTATCTCCCAAAGAGGCTACGATTAAAGCCATGGGGGAAGTATCCGGTCCGGTAGTGGCGATCGTGTTGGTTTTGTGCTCGGTATTTGTGCCGGTAGCCTTTATGGGAGGGCTAACGGGAGTCATGTATCAGCAATTTGCCATTACGATTGCAGTGTCGGTGGTACTTTCCGGGTTGGTAGCGTTAACGTTGACACCGGCTTTATGTGCCTTACTTCTTAAAAAGCAGGAAACTCCCGCTAAGGGTTTTTTCTATTGGTTTGATCATAATTTTGAAAAATTAACCGGGAAATACGGCTCTTGGGTTTCATTTTTTATTCGGCGCGTACCGGTATCTGCGGTGGTGCTGGCTCTGCTAATAGCGGGAACGTTAGGACTTTTTAAATTAGTACCGGGGAGTTTATTGCCGGAAGAAGACCAAGGTTTTATTATGGTTGCCGCCCAACTGGATCCGGCCTCTTCTCTTACCGGTAGTGAAGAAGTTTCCGACCAATTGGAAAAAATTATTCTGCACAATCCGGCCGTTAAACAAGATATGACTTTTACCGGGTATGATTTATTAAGCGGCTCACAGAAAACAAGCGCCGTTTCTTCTTTCGTCATGTTAAAACCATGGGACGAACGAAAGAAAAAAGATCTTTCCGTGCAGGCTGTTTTGGGGTATGTTTATGAGCAATCTTTGGGGCAGATTCCAACAGCCAATGTCATGCCCTTTAACCCGCCCCCTATCATGGGGATGAGCACCACCGGCGGGTTGGAAGGATATATCCAAAACCGGGGAACGTCCGACAGCCGAGTGTTGGAAACCCAAATGGATACTTTCTTGGCAGCCGTGCGCAAACGTCCGGAAATTGCCAGTGTTACAAGCACGTTTACGGCGGACGTACCACAATATACATTAACGGTGGATAAAACAAAAGCCCAGGCCATGCAAGTGTCTCTCAATGATTTATACACATCTTTGCAAGGAACATTCGGCACCCTGTATGTAAATGATTTTACTTATTTGGGGCGCAGTTTTAAGGTAATGATACAGGCAGCCGGGGCTTACCGGGCCAAGCCGGAGCAAATCAACGGTATTTATGTCCGTTCGCAAAGCGGGGCCATGGTGCCGCTCTCGTCTTTAGTTACGTTGACGCCCAGCTTGGGGCCGGATACCGTAGAGCGGTTTAATGTTTTCCCGGCCGCTAAATTTATTGCAAACCCGGCGGCAGGTTTCAGTTCAGGTGATGCAATGAAAGCCGTAGAGGAAACGGCCCGAGAGTCGCTAGATCCTAATTTCACCTTGTCTTGGACAGGAACGGCGTACCAAGAAACGCTATCGGGTAGTTCTTCCGCACAGGCACTTGTGTTGGGTATTTTGGTAGTGTTTTTGATTTTGGCTGCCCAATATGAAAAATGGAGTTTGCCGGTAGCGGTGTTGCTGGCAGTACCGTTTGCGGTATTCGGGGCCCTGTTGGGTACGTGGCTGCGCGGGCTATCCAACGATATTTATTTTCAAATTGCACTCGTGGCTTTGGTGGGATTGGCGGCCAAGAATGCTATTTTGATTGTGGAGTTTGCCGTATTACTTACAGAACAAGGAGAAGATAAAATTAAAGCCGCAATAGCGGCTGCCCAACTGCGCTTCCGCCCAATTGTAATGACTTCACTGGCGTTTATTTTAGGTTGTGTGCCGCTTATGATTAGCAGCGGGGCCGGCGCGGCCAGCCGTCATTCCATTGGCACGGCCGTTGTGTTCGGTATGTTAATAGCCACGGGGGTGGCTCCGTTATTTATTCCGCTGTTTTTCTGTTGGTTTAGCGGAAAGAAAAAAGAGGAAACAAGATGAAACAACTAACTTTATTCTTAACAATGATTGCTTTGTGCGGGTGTATGATGGGGCCCAACTATAAGCGCCCGGATATTCCCCTGCCGGCTGGGGGAAGCGATAAACAAATCAGTGCGTTTACCGCCCATGATTGGTGGCGTGTATTTGACGACCCGGTGTTGGACACACTGGAACAGCAGGCGCTTGCTTATAACCAAGATTTGCGTGCTGCCATGGCTCGCGTAGATGAGGCCCGCGCAGATGTAAATATAGCCCGAGCCGATCAAATGCCGTCTCTTTCAGCCAATGTTCAAAGCGGGCGACAAGGAGACAATACCGGTTCTGGACAAAGCACCAGTCGGGCGGGGGTGTCGGTTTCGTTTGAATTGGATTTATGGGGGAAATACCGTCGTTTGTCGCAGGCCGCCCGCGCCCGGTTGCTAGCCTCACAAGCGGCCCGTGATACGGTGCGCCTTACTTTAACGGCCGATGTGGCAAACCAATATTTTACCTTGCGTATGTTGGATAGACAATTGGAAATTTTACAACGCACGTTACAAGCACGGGAGGAGAATATCCGTATTTATGAAGCCCGTTATAAAGCCGGATATTGTACGGAAGTAGATTTGCGCCGCGTGCAAGCGGCCAAAGATAGCGTGCAAGCGCAAATGCAGCAATTATCCTTGCAGCAGGAACAAACGGAGACAGCCCTTTCCGTGCTTTTAGGGCAGTCCCCGAGGGAGATGATCACGCATAGCATCCCGCGCGGAAAAACGCTTAAAGAACTTAACTTAGTGCCGGATGTCCCCGCAGATTTACCGTCTAATCTATTGGAACGTCGCCCGGATGTGCAAGCCGCCGAGGAACAACTGATTGCTGCCAATGCCGATATCGGCGCCGCGCGCGCCGCATACTTTCCGTCTATTTCGCTTACCGGAGCCGCCGGATTTGCCAGCGGGGCACTTAGTAGTTTGTTTACGGGCGGTGCAGGCGTGTGGAATATAGCGGGGGAGGCACTTGCTCCCATTTTTGAAGGGGGTAAAATCCGTGCGCAAAATAAAAAGGCAGAAGCGGTTTACCGTGAGCAACTGGCCGACTATACCAAAACGGTGGAAACGGCTTTCAAAGAAGCGTATGACGCTCTTACGGCTAACCGCATAGACCGGGATATTTTTGATTCATATTTAGCACAAACCCAAGAAATGCAACGTAGTTATGAACTGACAAAAAAGCAGGAAGATGCGGGGCTGATCGGTGTGACGGATTTGTTAGATGTGGAAGAAAATTTACTGTCGGCCGAGATGAATTTGTCTACTGCGCGCAAGAACGAACTTTCGGCGGTGGTCAATTTGTGCAAAGCTCTCGGCGGGGGCTGGGAGAGAGTATAAAAGAGTTGTTCTGCCGCGGTGTTGTGCAAATGCAAATTTGCTAAAATATAAATATGGAAAATACGGTCCTTAGCCCGTTAGATGGCCGTTACCGCGGCAAGTTGGGCACGCTCAGGGGATATATGGGCGAGGCCGCTTTCGCCGCCGCCCGCATACGTGTGGAAACTACGTGGTTAGAAGTTTTGTGCGGCCTAAAATTACCTTTCTTAAAACCGCTTTCCCGAAGTGAGAAAAAAATACTGGCGGAGCTTCCCGTATTAACGGAAAAAGATTTGGCTGTTTTACGCGCGCTTGAATTTGACGGTTACCAAGGCATTCCCGCTACCCGTCACGACGTAAAAGCCGTAGAATATTTCTTACAATTAAAATTAAAAAACACATCCTTAAAAAACCGTCTAAACGGCCTTCACTTTGCACTAACCAGCGAAGATGTAAATAGTGTTTCGTATGCATTCTTGTTAGCGGACGGAGTGGAAAAAGTTTTACTTCCCGCGCTTGAAAAAGTCCGCCAAACATTAGCCAAGTTGGCCGTTAAAGAGGCGCGGTCTGTTTTATTGGCCCGTACGCACGGGCAGCCCGCTGTGCCGACGACATTTGGCAAAGAAGTTCGCGTGTTTGAAAACCGCTTATCGCGCCAAATAGCACAACTTAAAAAGCAATCCGTTTCCTGTAAATTCGGGGGAGCGGTAGGCAATTTTAATGCTCACACGGCCACATTTGGAAAAATCAATTGGCCGCGCGTGGCAGATCAAGTGATCGGTTTGCTTAATAAAAACCGCAAAATTAAAATCTACCGCACATCTGTTTCTACGCAGGTGGATCCGCGTGATACGTACGCCGAACTTTTTGATAATTTGCGCCGTATTAACGTTATTTTAACGGATTTAAGCCGCGATATGTGGCTTTATATTTCTGCCGGGCTCGTGCGCCAACAAGCCGTAAAGGGCGAAGTGGGGTCATCTACTATGCCGCAAAAAGTAAACCCGATTGATTTTGAAAATGCCGAAGGGAATTTGCAACTGGCGAATGCTCTTTTTGGTTTATTCTCTACCAAACTGCCTATTTCGCGCTTGCAACGGGATTTGTCGGACTCTACGGTTTTGCGTAACATGGGCCTGTCATTTGGCTATACGTGCGTGGCGTATGATTCTTTGCTACGCGGACTTGGTAAGATTGCGTTTGACCGTGCGGCCGCTTTGGATGAAGTAAAAAACCATCCGGAGGTATTGGCAGAAGCCTACCAGACCATTCTGCGTGCGGCGGGAATGGAAGGCCCATATGAAAAACTGCGCGATTTTACACGCGGACATGCGATCACGTATGAAAAATTACAACAATTTGTAAATCAGTTGAAAGTATCGGCAACGGTCAAGAAACAATTACGTGCCTTAAAGCCGGAAAATTACATCGGGCTAGCCGAAAAACTAGCAAGGGGAAACTATGATTGATTTGGTATGCGGCGGACAAGCCGGAGATGAAGGGAAAGGCAAAATAGCGGCGTATTTATCGTACAAAGGAAATTACGATTATTGCGTGCGCGTAGGCGGCCCAAACGCCGGACATACGGTGGTACAAGACGGCGTTTCCTATACGCTTAAAAATATCCCGTCCGGATTTTTAAATCCCAAAACCAAGCTTGTTTTAGGCGCGGGCGCATATACAAAAACCGAATGGTTACTCGACGAAGTAAAGAAAACAAACACGCAAGACCGCTTAATTATTGACCCATATGCCGTGTTAATTACCGACGATCAGACAGCCGCAGAGCGCGGGGCCAGCCACTTTATGAATCATATTGGCAGCGTAGGGACGGGGCTGGGCCAAGCCGTTAAAGAACGTATTGAACGGCGTGATATTAAATTTGCCAAAGACGAACCTCTCCTAAAAGATTACATCCAGGATGTGCCGGAATTATTAAACGCGTGTTTGGATAAGGGCGGCGATATTTTGTTGGAAGGCACGCAAGGGATTAAGCTTTCACTTCTGCACGGAGAATATCCGTTTGTAACGTCACGCGATACGACGGCCAGCACTTTTTTGGGAGAGGCCGGCCTCGGCCCCAAGAGTGTGCGGGATGTGTATGTGGTTTTTAAACCTTACATTACGCGTGTAGGCCCCGGCCCGTTAGAAAAAGAAATGACCGATGAAAAAGAATTGGAAATTTATCATACCAAAGGACACGAAATCGGCAGCGTGAGCAAACGTTTGCGCCGTGTAGGCGAGTTTGAAAAACGCTCGGCCTCCCGTGCCATTATGATTAACAACTGTACCAAAATCGCCATTACGCATATAGATATGTTCCCCGGTAATGACCGTGTGAAAAAAGAAGCGGACTTTACCCCGCAGGCCAAACAATTTTTGGCTGATTTGCGCGCGTTATCGGCCGAAGTATACCCGCATCCTAAAATTGCCCTAATCTCTACCGGGCCGGACATGGAAGATACATTGGTGCTGTAAGTAGCCGACGAAGGAGTTTTATGAAAGATATTGTTTTTGATTTGGGCGGAGTGTTAGTAGATTGGAATCCGCGGCATTTGTATAAAAAAGTGTTTACCACCGAAGCCGAAATGGAATGGTTTTTAACCAATGTTTGTACGGCGCAATGGAACACGCAACAAGATGCCGGACGCCCGTTTGAAGAAGGAATTGAACTCTTAAAAGCCAAATATCCGGAATATACGTTTGCCATTGAATTTTACCGCTCCCGTTGGGAAGAAATGCTGGGGGGCGTGATAGAAGGCAGCGTGGAAATTTTGCGTAATTTAAAAACGCGCGGCTATCGCGTGTATGCACTGAGCAATTGGTCGGCGGAGACGTTTCCGATAGTCCAAAAAAAATACGGTTTTTTCAACGCGTTTGACGGAATGATTATTTCCGGTGAGGAAAAATTAGTTAAGCCGGATCCGCAAATCTATGCACGTTTGCTGGAAAAATATAATTTGCGTGCCTCTAATTGTATTTTTATTGATGATAATTCGGCCAATATTTCCAAAGCGGCGGATTTGGGGTTTGAAACTATTTTGTTCACGGACCCAGAGGCGTTACACCGCACTTTAAGCAGCCGCGGCATTTTGTAAAGTACTTTTTGTACCGACAAAAAGTACCAAAAACCTCGCCTCCAATCCCATTGCGGGCCAAACAAAACGGGATGTTTTTCAAACTCACTTCGTTCAAACATGAAAAACATCTTATCCGTTTTGTGCGGCCCTTCATAAACGGGATAAGTCGGCCTTACATAACAAAGCGGAATTACCTTATTTGATTGCGGCCTTGGCCGCAAATCTTTTGGTACTTTTCTGTTTGCAGAAAAGTACATACCTCTTGTTTTATTTTTTTTTTTTTTTGATACACTGGTTTTATCAGATTTCCCGTATAGGAGTACGTATGAAAAATAAAATCAGTTATAGACGTGGTTTTACCCTTATAGAGCTTTTAGTAGTGGTGCTTATTATTGGAATTTTAGCCAGTATCGCACTCCCTCAGTACCAAAAAGCGGTAACAAAATCACGTTTTTCGGAGGCTATGAGTAATTTGCGGACAATTTATCAAGCGAATCGGGTTTGTTTTATGGAAAATACAGAGGGATGTTCGCTGGAAGATTTAAGTGTTAATATTGGCAAAGTTCCAAATCCCTGCCCATTTACTCTGGATGGGGAATGCGCCGCGAGAGAGACGGAACACTTTACGTATCTTGGAGGCGATTATGTTCAAGGTGTTTGTGGTTCAGACAGACCGGTAGTTGGAGCGCAATATAAGGACGATGATGTTTGTATTTGTTTTGATGGAGAGGGCTTTGCACTTGCGTATAATTGGTGTAAAGACGGGACAACAACAGACTATACCAGAATATTAAGAATTCCAGAAGATCCTGACCGTTGTGGATGTTGCTAATTTTTATTCCGCTTTGCTAATCAATACTTCCATCATTTTATGACGGCGAAATTTGCGGGTTTCCAATAAAATACCGTTTTGGCGGATTTTTTCATTTTTGGTCGGTTCATGCCCGAGTTTTTGGCTAACCCATTGTTCTACCGTGGTAGCGGGAGTAACATCTGCGGGGACAGATAAATCCAATCGCTCAAAAATATCTGCTATTTTCGCCGGCGCGCTGGCTGCCAGAGCTTTACCGAAGGGCCGGATGTAGGCGGGGAAAAAGTCATACTCATCTTCAATTTCGCCCACCATTTCTTCAAAAATATCTTCCAAAGTAACAATGCCGGTAATTTTTGCGTCTTCGGTTACCAGGCAAATGTGTTGTTTGTTTTTCATTAGTTTTTCAAGGGCGGCCGATATGATGGTGTCCGCCTCCAAGCGCAATATCGGGCGCACAATGCTGCGTGCCGAGGTGGGGCCGCCTTGCGCTATTTTGGTGGAAAGGAAAATATCTTTAAAGTTTAAATACCCAATAATACTTTGCGGATCTTGCGCATCAGCACGTACGGGGAAGCGCGTATGCATATCTAAGTGCGCTTTGACGAAAGTATCTGCAATGGAGTCGTCGGCGTTTAACATATATACTTGTTCCAGCGGAACTTGAATTTCACGTATTTTACGCACGCAAAACTGGGCACTGGAAAGCACAATTTTTTCTTCCGTTTTGCCGAACAGCCGGTAAGAGGAAGCAATGGCGGCGGCTGTACGCAAATCTTCCATCGCCGTTTTTTGCATTTCTTTAGGATCGGGAACGCGGGAAAATTTACGTGTTAAAATGCGTACAATGGCTTCCATAATATTTACGATTGGGGCCAACAGAGCGTACATCACCCGCATGCACGGGGATAATTTTAATACCACAAATTCTTTGTTTTTGATGGCAAATGTTTTAGGCGTAAGTTCGGCAAAAACAATGGTTAAAAAACTTAACGGGAATACCACGCAAATCATGGCAAGTGCATTGGCCGCATGGCGGGAGAGGTATAAGTGCTCCCGTAGCCAGGGGGCAAAGCGCGCGCCGGCATCCGAGCCGCCAAAAGCAGCCGCAATAGATCCCGCTACGGTAATACCGATTTGGACAGTTGCCAAACTGCCCTCCATGTGGTCTTTCATATAGAGTGCGGCTTCCGCCCCGGAACATTTATTTTGCACTAACAAAGACAACCGCGTGCGGGAAATAGAGGCCAAGCCCATTTCATACGCGGCGAGTAACGCGTTGGCGGCCAACATAAGCAAAATAATTAAAAGTGTAATCATAAATTTATCTTCTCATCTATAAAATAGGCGGGGCGTTGTTTAACTTCGGTAAAAATACGGCTTAAATACTCCCCAATGACGCCCAAAGTAATCAGCTGCACACCGCTAAAAAATAAAATGGCTACCATAATGGAAGCATACCCGCTGACCGGATTGCCAAAAACAATTTTCTTGTATGCCGTCCAAAAAGCAAATAAGAAAGAGACCACCGAAACACACAAGCCAAAGTAGGTACACAACTTCAACGGCAGTGTGGTAGAGGCGGTAAGTCCGCCGAGGGCAAAATTCCAAAGTTTCCAATAGCTCCATTTTGTTTTTCCGGCGGCGCGTTTTTCACGCGTGAACGGCACCGCGGTGTTTTTATATCCCACCCAAGAAAATAACCCCTTAGAAAATCGTTCCCGCTCCGGCAAGGCTAATAAGGCCGCTACCGCTCGGCGGCTGAGCAAACGGAAATCGCCTGCGTTGTAAGGGATGGGCGTATCGGCCAAGCGGTTATATAATTTATAAAAAGCCCCGGCCGTCATGCGTTTCAAAAAGGAATCGGCCGTGCGGTCTTTGCGGATGCCGTATACATTGTCAAACCCTTGGTTAAATTTTTCCCAAAGCGTGGTAATGAGTTCCGGCGGATCTTGTAAGTCCGCGTCCAACAGTACAACGGCTTGCCCCGTGCTGGCCGAAAGCCCTGCCAAGGTGGCACTTTCCTTGCCGAAGCGGCGCGAGAGGGAAATAACTTTTATTTGTTTATTTTCCGCGGCCCAGTTTTTAAGTAAATTTAAAGAGCCGTCGCAACTGCCGTCATTTACAAAAATAATTTCATAATCGTCGGTACACGCTTGCACAACAGGCAACAGCCTCGTGCGCAGTAGCGGCAAGGATTCTTGTTCGTTGTAAACCGGTATAACGACGGATAACTGCATAAGAGGCTCCTTTTCACTTGTAATAGTATAGCAATTATGCGGCGGGTGTATGAAAAAAATTAGGGTACTCCGCTTGAGCCGGTTTTCTTTTTTTAATAAACTAATCTTATCTTCTCACCCATACAAGAGGCACATATGTTGCACAAAAATAACTATAAAAAAGGTTTTACCTTAATAGAACTTCTTGTAGTGGTGTTAATTATCGGAATACTAGCCAGTATCGCACTCCCTCAGTACCAAAAAGCGGTGACAAAATCCAGGTTATCGCAATTAAACGTTACTATAGACGCGGCCAAAAAGAATATGGATTTATACATCCTTGAGCACGGATATGAAACCATATCATTTACAAGAGATGACCTTTCCATAGAGATTCCCGGGCAGTGGAATGGCGCTGAGTGCCAAAACAACCTGGGGGACCTACGCCTAGAATGCTCGGCAACCGGATATTGTTTGTTTTGGTTTAAAGGTTTTCCTTCTACTGTGTACGCGGAGTTAGCTTTAATCAAGCGAAGCGGAGCGAGACAATGGATGATAGAAGGGGTAAATGCCGGAAACGATACGGATCTCCCGATACTGTGCCAATGGATAAGGGATAATGGATACCCGGCCGGGAATGCGGATACATTTAGCACATGCCAGCGTGAAGGTATTACGTTGCAAAGAGGATACTGATTTATATGGTTGTAAATAAAAACCCCCGGTTTTTACCGGGGGTTTTTTTCTTACTCTTTCAAAAAACTTTTCCCAAACGGTAGCGGTGGCAAGTTAAAGTAATCTGCTACCGTTTGTCCCAGGTCGGCATACGTATCCCGCCCGCCGATAAACTTGGGTGTAATATCCTTACCAAACATAATAACCGGTACGTGTTCACGGGTATGGTCGGTGCCTTTGTAGGTTGGGTCGCAACCGTGATCGGCCGTGATAAAAGCGACATCTCCATCCTGCATTTGGGCGGCCAGTTCCGGCAGGCGCGTATCAAAATATTCCAGTCCCTTGGCATAACCTTCTACGTCACGGCGGTGGCCCCACGTCATATCAAAATCCACAAAGTTGGTAAACACCAAACTAAAATCAGGTGCCTCTTTGGCTTCGTGCAGGGTGGTGTTCCATAGTTCTTCCAGGCCGGAGGCCTTAACGGCTTTTGTAATGCCCTGTTTAGCAAAAATATCGTTAATTTTGCCAACGGATATTACGTGTCCGCCCGCATTTTTTACTGCGTCTAAAACAGTTGGTTTCGGTGGCGGAACGGAATAATCATGGCGATTTTTGGTGCGGGTAAACTCGCCTTTTTTTTCGCCCACAAACGGACGCGCAATCACGCGGGCAATGTTGTAGGGTTTTACATATTTAAAAGCAATTTCACAAATCTGGTATAACTTCTCTAACCCAAAATGCGTCTCATGCGCGGCAATTTGAAAAACGCTATCTGCCGATGTGTAGCAAATGGGTTTACCGGTTTTAATGTGTTCCTCGCCCAGCTCATCAATAATGACGGTGCCGGAGGCCGCTTGGTTACCCAAAATGCCGGGTAATCCGCCCGCTAAGCAGATTTTTTCAAGCAACTCGGGTGGAAAAGAAGGATAGTCCGGCTTGAAATAGCCCCATTCAAATTGGACGGGGCACCCGGCCATTTCCCAATGGCCCGAAGACGTGTCCTTGCCATGACTGATTTCCCGCATAAAGCCATATTTGGAAGGAAGCGTAATGGCGGAGGAAGTTTGCGGCCCGGCGGAAATTTCTCGGCCGGTGGAGGCTTGGGCGGCTTTTAATAGCCCCAACGCCGCTAAATTGGGTACTTGCAATCCGCCGCGCGCCGCAACAATATGGCCCAGGGTGTCGGCCCCCTCATCCTGGAATTTGGCGGCGTCTTCCGCTCCGCCAATGCCGAACGAGTCCATCATCAAAATAATTACGCGGCCTTTTTTAGTCATACGATATCCTCCTGGGCTTTCTTCTATTATACTCCAAAAAAAGGACTTCGTGTAGCTTGGTTTTATATCAAAAAAGATTATGAAAATGGTATCATTTATACGAGGAAATATTATGAAACCGGCTTACACAAATATGCGCAATTTTTGGTTGGATGTTAAAAATTTGGAAAACCGAAAAGGAATCATTGAAATCGGCCCGGAACATATTTGCGTGGCAGGGATAGAAATGGCCTTGGCTGACGGGGCGGAAACGAAACACTTGTTTTTGGCCACTAATTCGTTGGGGGACAGTAGCTTGTATTTTGAAAATAATAGCAAAAGCGGGTTGGGCGGCATGATCGGCGGACATGGAAACGAGGCCTTACAAACGGCCGCCGCACGCATGTTGGCGCACGCCAGTAAGTTGACCTCTTCTATGCAAGCGCAGACGGTCCCGGCCGATCTTCCGGCTCCTTCCATGCCGGGGAAGGTGCGGCTGTTTGCGGTGTCCAAAGAAAAATTATTCCATACGGAATTTACCGAAGAGGAACTGCGTGAACCCTCTCACCCGTTCTATCCGTTTTTTGCATATTCTCAACAAGCAGTCGGCTTTTTCCGGGCTCAGCAGACACAATCTTCTGCCGGGCAGGCGTAGTATATCAACAAGGAGCGGCTTATCAAACGTATTTCTTTCTTGGCTTTCTTTTTATTATTTCTCGCGGTTGGGGTAATTTTAGTAGCGGGCGTGGCTTTTTATTGGAATAAAGTAGGCAACTTGCTGGAAGCGGACGTTACTTCACACATTATGGTGGCCGGGGATGAAACCGCCGAAAGTTTTGACCGCGCTATAGCGGCCGACCAACGTATCGTAGATACCATTGCCATTACCGTTCAAAATTCTTACCCCTGGCAAGACCGTGCCCGGCTGAAACGTTTCTTGCGTTTACAAGTAAAGTATAACGAATTTGAAAATTTAGGTATCATCCCTTTGCAAGGGGATATTATTACGGCTTTGCCCCAAACATTAGGGACGAACTGGTCGCACGAAGTGTTGGAAAAAACGTTAAAAGAAGATACGTATGTTTCCCCGCATCAAATAGACCTTGAAAGCGGACATAATGTTTTTGTTCAGGCGGCCTCTTTGCATCACGGCGAAAATGCAGTCGGCGTGATTTTTGCCCTGGTGCCGACCGAGCGCTACCAATCTATCTTGTCTTTGCCCTCTATCGGGGAAGCCGGGCGGGTGTTTGTGATTTCTAAAGAAGGCCGGGTGGAAGCCGCCGGAAAGACACAAAATATTAACAATATGTTTACTTTTTTGCAGGAAGCTAAATTTTCCGGCAAGAAGTCTTTTGAAGAAATCCGCCGTCAAATTCAAGAAGGAGAACCCATTTTTGTCCGTTACCGTAGAGATGGAAAACACCGCTTGTTGTACGGCGTGTCGTTGGTGGTTAATGACTGGTATTTGCTCTCTATCTTGCCGATGGATTTTATTCGTTCCCAAGCTCAGCATTTAACGTGGATGTCGTTGGCGTTGTTTGCTTTCATTTTCTTTTTATTCGGATTATTGCTTGCCTACCTATTCCGGTTGCGTGATTACAGCAACCAGCAACTATTTACAACCGCTTTTGTGGATTCTTTGACCGGGGCGGATAATTTAAACCGCATGGCCAGCATTTTCCCACAGCGATTAAGAGATTTGGAAGAAAACGCCGCGCTGGCTGTTTTTGATATTTTAAAATTTAAGGCCATTAACGATATGCTCGGTTATGAACGGGGAAACGTCGTATTGAAACGGGTGGCCTATTTGTTACGTGGGAATTTGTTACCCGGGGAATGCTTCTGCCGTAGTACCGCGGATAATTTCGTCTTGTTGTTAAGGTTTAAAGACCGCCGCGAATTACGCACCCGATTGGGAGGACTCGCCACCTTGATTCGGCGCAATTGTACGGTTTCGGATTCGTGTATTATGGTGGACGGTGCTTTTGGGGTATATGAACTGAAAAAAGACCCGGTACCGTTCTATATTGCGTTAGATAGGGCCCATTTGGCGTTGGATAACGCCAAGCGTTCTTCCACCGATACCATTCAATTTTATGATGAAAAGGACCGCCATCGTATTTTAAATGAACGCCAGTTGGAAAATACCATGGAACTGGCTTTGGAAACGGGTGCTTTTGAAGTTGTGTTGCAACCTAAGTTTGATTTTAGAACCGGCCGTATGGACAGTGCCGAGGCCTTGGTGCGGTGGAATCAGGCGGAGCGCGGCCTTGTGCGGCCGGATGATTTCATTCCGCTTTTTGAGAAGAATGGTTTTATTTTGAAATTAGACATGTTTATTTTGCAACGGGTAACGCAGCTGCTTTCTTATTGGCGCGAATGCGGAAAGGAGCAAGTCCCCATAGCGGTTAATTTTTCACGGTTGCACTTAAATGATTCACATTATATCGCCCAAATGCTACACATTTTGGAAGATTGCCATATTCCCACGAACTTGATAGAAGTGGAATTAACCGAAAATGTCATTTTAAACAACTGGGAATTGGCCCAAAGTGTTATTCGCGGATTGCATAATAAGGGCTTTTCCGTGGCGATGGATGATTTCGGTTCGGGCTATTCATCTCTCAATGTGTTAAAGAGTTTGCAGTTTGACGCGATTAAGTTGGATAAAGAATTTTTGAACGATTGCGACCAAAACACAACTACCCGCAAAGTCATTCAAGGAGCCGTAGATATGATTAAAGCCGTCGGTGCTAAGGTGATTGCGGAAGGCGTTGAAACGGAAGAACAGGCAGATTTCTTACGTGAAATCGGGTGTGATTTGGCCCAAGGGTATTACTTCTCGCGGCCGTTAGCGGTAGATGAATTTGAAAAATTACTTTCCCCGGCTAAGCCGCACAATTCAAAAGAAAACCCACACCGTTAATGAGGTAATCTGCCCGCTAAGATTTCCGCCACCGGGCGTGTATGCTTGATATTGCCGAGAACAATTTTAAGAGAAGCCGTAATCGGTACAGATAAAAAAGCACCCGGAACACCCCAAACAAGTGCCCAGAAAATTAACGAACCGACTACCGTTACCGGGTGTAAGTCCATGCCTTCCCCTAAGAATCGGGGTTCTACCAGGTTTCCGATAACAAATTCTGTGGCGGCAAGCAGGCCTATAATAATGAAGAATTTGGGGCCCAGCCCATATTGTAAAAACAGCACCGGTGCCGGTAATAAAACGGAAGTAATGGAGCCGAGGCTGGGAATAAAATTCAATAAGAAAGCAAACAACGCAAATAAGACGGCCAGTTTAACCTGAAATCCTAACAGAATACCGGCCACCACAAACCCTGTAATAAGAGACGCTATCAATTTTACAGATAGGTAAACAGATACATTGGCTAACATTTGTTTAATGGCCGGGTTGGTAATGGGTTTGGCCTTCTTGCTGCCGAATAAAAAGAACGTCATGAATAATACAATTAAAATAATGTTAGACAAAACGGAAAATAATTTCCCGCCAAAGTTTTTGAGCCAATCAAACAACGGCATTTCCCGCAGATAATTTTCTATAAAGTTTTTGTCCAGCGTAATTCCATGCGGTTCAAGCCGGGCCGAAATATCGGTAATGGTGGCGATTAAGTTTTGGCGGTAGACTTCCGCTCCTTTTAGAAACTGCCCGACGGAACTGGTAGTAAATAAAATAACGGCTGTAAAAAAGGATATCCCCAACAGGACGGAAACCGACAAAGCCAGCCAATGAGGAAAGTGGAATTTCTGCTGCAAGTATAAAGTAGTTTGCGCCAAGATAGTATACAGAAAAACAGAAATAACAAGCGGAATAAGCAAGGCTTTTGTGTATACTAAGAGCGCCATAACGACGCCGGCGGCAATAATTGTTAAACAAATAGCCGTTGTTTTTAGATAATAGTAAGTTGACTTATCTGCTAGCATTTTTCCCCCGGCTTTTCTCGGTGTTTTTGGCGATTTCTCTGGCCAGGAAAAGGATTTTTCCCGTCAGGTTGGTAAGATCATTCTCACAAGAAGTCAGCAACCAAACATTTAATTTGGAAGCGGTAAATCCCTTGTAAGATTGGATAAAAATGCCATAGGTGGTAGAAAATTCATCACACACCCGAGAGAGCATTTTGGCATGGCTGTTGAGGCCTTTAGCGGGCAAGGCCAGGCTGGCGTCCCAATCGGTTTGTTTGTGTGCGCGTGCCTGAGCGCGCAAGGTAAGCCAAGCGTTTTCATTTTTATCCAGTTGTTTACGCAAGTTTTGGCAATAAGCGTTAAAATCTTCGGCGAAAGAATTATCCCGCACGTCTATATTTTTGTGAATTTGCTGGGATATTTGGGTTAAGCGTTTGTTCAATTCCTGCAACTCTTGTGTGGTGCGGAAAAGAAGACTGCGTAGTAAGTCGCAGTATTGAGTTAAGCGTTCTAAAATGGTTTCTGCTGTCATAGAATAGGAAGATTGATCGTGAAAATAGAACCCAGGCCCCGGTCCGAAACGACGCTGATCGTGCCGTGGTGTAATTCTACGATGCGTTTAACCGTTGTGAGGCCTAAACCCCACCCGGTAATCTGCCCGGTGAAGTCATCATCCACCTGGTAGAAAGGCTCAAAAATACGTTGTACATCCTGCGGCCGGATGCCCGTGCCGTAGTCGCGTACGGAAAGGGAGATACTATTTCCATGGTTCACGCATTGTATTTTAATAATTTTTTCTGCCCGGTTATTGAATTTAATAGCATTAGATAACAACTCTTGTATGCAAAGCCGGAACATGCCCTCGTTGGCGTGAAGCGTTAAATCGGCCGGGCAATCGGTTTCTATAAACGTTCCGCGGCGTTCGCTTTCTTGCGTGTCGGGCATGGATACTTGCGGGCGGATTTCTTCTTGGGCCAAGGATTGAGAAGCACACTCTTTTAACAAGGATTTTAAAGAAATTTCTTTCTTTTCCAGCGCCTTTTCTTGGGTGTCAAACACTTGGTTAAAAGCCAGCAATTTATCCACTAATTGGGAAAGGTGCGTTCCCTGTGTATTGATTTCCTGCAACGCTTTGTCCGCGAAGGGGGACAACGAATTTTTCGTCTGAGTCTGGATGGCTTCGCAATAACCCGTAATAATAGACAGCGGGGTGCGCAACTTATGTGCAATCAGCGAAAGAAGCTGAGCGTTGAGGTTAAATTCAGTCTGTGCCATGATTAGAAAGCGGCTCCCAGTTGTATATACCAAATATCCCGGTGGTTGACGTTGTGCACCGTGCGTACGTGGTTATAAGCCAAATCTATGGATACCCGGTTGGCTACGTAGAAGGAATTTCCGACCATGACGGAATGTTCCGGGTCTGCCGTGTGGAATTCGCCGTAGCGGTAACTAACGTAAAAAGAGGATCCGTTGTCCGCCCATAAACGGGTAAACCGGGCCCCTACGGTATATTTAGTTAAATCGTGTACAATATCCAACGTTTGTAAATAAGCTAATTCCTGCTGGTTTAAAACACTGCGCAATCCTTTAACGGTAGAAATGCCGTCCGGATATTCAAAAACCGTGCCGATTAAGTCAAGCCCAAACGTATTGAAGAGTGTAGAGGAAAGCCCCAACGAATAGGCCGTTTGGGAATAATAACGGTTTTCTTCGCTGCCGTTATTAAAGAATACAGTTCCCTTTTCACGAGCAAAGGCGGCATTTACAAAAGCGTGAGAATAAATATCATTTAACCGATCGTCGCGTAAAGTCATGCGCAGTTGGGAGCTGACCCCGTAAGCGGAAGCATCTTGATAGGAGGGGTTATCGCTTTTGTTTTTAAAATAGTAAAAAGGCCGTACGCTGATACGTACCAAATCCAAATCTAACGAAAGCGGTACGGCGACAGAATATACCGGATCTTTAAAAATCCGCTCACTGGCTAATTTGGCTTGTAAACCGGCCTGCGTATTAAGCGTAAGGGCTACCGTAGCATCTACTTGAGCTTGGTCAAAGTGGGAAGCACCCGTATAAGAGGTTTCCACTTCTACCGTGCGGGCATAGGCCCCAAAAGCAACCGACAACAAAAGAGAAAAGAAAATAATTTTTTTCATATATTACTATTTAACCAAATTTTATACGCTTTTACCAAAGAAACTTTTTGTTTTTACAAGTGAGATATTTGATAGAATAAAAGAGATGAGAAAAATTTTGTTTTTAATCTGTTTTTTGTTGTATCCGTTTATATTACAAGCGGCCCAAGTTTCGCGAGGGCCGTATTTAGAAGATCCCACCCAAAGCACCATGGTTTTGCGTTGGCAGACGGATGTGCCTACTCCGGCATGGTTGGAATACGGGCCGGCGCCTCGTTGTAATCAAATTATGACTATTTCCCCGGAGGGACGCAATCATAAAGTGGTGTTATATGGTTTAGTGCCCAACCAAGATTTTTGCTACCGGTTGTATGTGTATAACCGGGAGCGAGACGGAGCGCAAGAACCCATTACCGGTACTTTTCGTACGTTGTTTTCGGCTGAACGCAAAATAGTCAATTTCTTGGTTATGGGTGCTACCGGAGAACCGTTGTCTTACGACGAATCCGGAAACCTTTTACCCAGTGAAGCCGACGCAGCCCGGGAATCGTTAGCCTCTTTAATGGAAACGGAAACAAGCGATTTTGTCATTCATACCGGTAATATCACCGCCAGCGGTTTAAATATAGATGCCAACCGGGAATTTTTCACTCCGTTTAAAGAAGTTTTGCGCAAGACACCGCTGTTTGTGGCCTTGGGGCCCAATGAATACGGGCCGAATCGGGCGGATAGAGAAAGCAAACCCTTTTTAGCGAACAATTATACGCGTTTTCATAGTATGCCTTGGAGCAATGCGACTCCCAAGTATTACTCGTTTGATACGGCGAATGCACGTTTTGTTTTCTTAGATACGAACATTGCCGAGGGAGCGGCTTGGGCTCCGGATTTAGATGAAAAGTCTAACCAGATCGCTTGGTTGAAAACGACGTTAGCAGGAGCGGGAGAACGGTGGAGAATTGTGGTGATGAACGCACCGGCGTATTCTTCGGGTGCGCGCGGGCCTAACAACGAAGTATTTGCCGATTTGGTTAAAATTTTTGAGGATTACCGCGTCAATTTGGTTATTCAGGGAGGAGACGCGAATTACGAACGAACGTTCCCCATGTTCCGCGGGGAAATTAAACCCAGAGGTGTAACGTATCTTACCTTGGGAACGGCGGGACAGACGCCTACGAAACGGACCAATCCGGATGCTTCCACCGCGCGTTTCGTTTCTGCGCGGCACTACGCGGCAGTAAAAATAGTGGATCGTAAATTGTCAGTCAAAATTTACAACGAAAAAGGCAAAACGATAGACGAATTTGACCAGTATTTGTAAGATTGATAAAGGAGGAATCTACTATGTCAAACTGTAAGCATGGCTTTACTTTAATTGAAATGTTGGTAGTTGTATTAATAATTGGTATCTTGGCGGCGGTAGCTATACCGCAGTACCAAACAGCTGTTGATAGGGCGCGCCTAACCCGCTATATAACACTTGTACGGGGTATAGCAGATGCACGCCGGAGACTTTATTTAGCAACGGGCGAATGGAAACACCATTTTGATGAATTGGATGTAAGCATTCCGGGAACCCCTATATCAAAAGTCCCCGCTCCGGGGGCCTCCGTAGGAGAAATCGCTACATATGATTGGGGTTACTGTTATATTATGGAGCCAAGACACAATTGGTGGGATGCTGATATCTTTTGCGGGGGATATGATCTTGTGGGATATAATCAAACGATTCGCTTGGCGGATGATGAAAAAGAAACCCTAGAGGCATACTGCATATCGTCTAAAGATAACGAGCGGGGAAAAAGATTGTGCAACTCACATGGAGATATATATACATGGGGTTGTTTTTGGGGCCCCGATGCTCGTACGGTGTGTAAAGCACAAGCCGCTCGCATGTAATTTGTTGTATCAATCAAAAAAATCCTTTGGCCTTATGAGCCAAAGGATTTTTTATGGTTAAGTTACGATATTATTTTTGTATTTTAGCCATCATATCATACATAATAATACTGGCCGCAGCGGAAGCGTTTAAACTCTCCACACCGCCTTTTTGCGGAATAGAAATGATCTCGTCGCAATTTTCAGCTGTCTTTTCGCGAATACCAAATCCTTCCGAACCGATTACCAACACCGCCGGGGAAGCATATTCCATTTTTGTAATGGGTTTACCGGCCATGTCGGCCCCATAAATCCAAAAACCTTCTTCCTTTAAATCGTTCAAGGCGGCAGACAAATTGGCCACTTCCACAATATTGACGCTTTCAATTGCTCCGCACGCTACTTTATACACGGCCGGCGTAAGCCCTACTGTTCGGCGGTTGGGCAAAATAATAGTGGAAAAACCCAAACAAGCCGCGCTGCGGATAATGGCCCCCAGATTTTGCGGATCCGTCATTTCATCTACGGCCAACCATAAATCTTTTTTGTTCCCGTCCGCCTCGTAGATTGCGTTAGAGAGTTTCATTAGTTTAACGGGTTGTATTTTAGCCATAATACCTTGGTGGTTGGCGTTGTGGGTTAAGCGGTCCAACGTTTTATTATCAATGCGGTCAATTTTTACATTGGCGCGTTTGGCTAGGCGGATAATGTCTTCAATGGCACGGTGCCCGGCCTTGGAGTCGGACACGTATAGCTGGGTTACGCTGCGCTTTTTACTGCGAAGGGCTTCTTGTACGGGATGAATCCCGTAAATTAAATCTAAATTATTTTCGTTCATATATTACCTCTTAACCGATTGCACGTGAACCGAAGCTCATGCCTATCTTCAAGGCGCAGCTCACTTCGTCGCCGTGGGGATCCACGCGTTTTAAGTTGGAAATAGCTTCCGTAATTTTTACTTCATCCATTGCAAAATTGTGGAAAGCCGCCATATAACCGAATTTATTTTCTAATACCATATCCAACGCTTTGGCTCCGTAAAGGGTGGAAAGCCAACGGTCAAAGGCCGTAGGAGTTCCGCCGCGTTGGGTATGTCCTAATATACAAGCACGGGATTCAATGCCTGTTTTGCTTTCAATCATATCGCTTAGTTTATTAGCGATACCTCCTAAGCGGATAGCATCCGTGCTACCGGGTACGGTACGCGCGACGGTTTGTTCGCCTTTTTCGTTTTTGGCGCCTTCCGCCGCGACGACAATGCTGCAGGTTTTGCCTTTGCTCTTACGGTTTAAAATGTAATTCACGATGACATCATCATTATACGGAATTTCCGGTATCAATACTATATCTCCGCCCCCCGCGATAGCCGAACGTAACGCAATCCAACCCGCGTAGCGGCCCATGGTTTCTACAATCATGACGCGGTGGTGCGACTGGGCCGTAGTATGCAGCCGGTCAATCGCTTCCGTAGCGATATGCAAAGCCGAATCAAAGCCAAAGGTCTGATCGGTTGCGGCCAAATCGTTATCAATGGTCTTGGGTACTCCCACAATCGGCAGGCCCAAATCTATAAATTGTTGCGCCATGTGCAAGGTGCCATCTCCGCCGATAGCAATGAGCGCGTCTAACATATTTTCTTTAAAGTTGTGTAATACGACACCGGATAAATCACGCGGCTCTTGCGGGGTGCCGAACGGCGATAGCGTATATTTAAAAGGGTTGGCTATGTTGCTCGTTCCCAAAATGGTACCGCCCAGGGTTAAAATACCGGAAGCGGTTTGATCGGTGATTTTGATAAATTCATTGCGTACAAGTCCGTCAAACCCATTTTTAAAACCCAAAACTTCTATCCCTTGTCTAAGTGCATTTTTGCTAGCGGCTCTTACCACCGCATTTAAGCCGGGGCAATCTCCGCCGGCAGTTAAAATTCCAATTCGTTTAATGTTCATGTTTACTCCTCGGAGGCGGTTTGCTTGTGACGTAAATGACGTACCCGTTCCGCCACACGGTCAATTACCCAATCCGGGGTGGAAGCCCCGGCGGTAATAAAAATTTTTTTTGCTTGTAAAATTTGGGTAGGATCCAATTCGTCTTCCGTTTCTACATGTTGTACGGCGGCTGCCAATTCTTTGCACAGTAAAGCCAACCGTGCGGTGTTGGCGCTGTGGCGCCCGCCTACCACAATCACGAGGTCGGCGCTTTGGGCAAATTCAATGGTTTCTTTTTGACGTTCTTTCGTCGGTTGGCAGATGGTATTGGAAATTTGGCAGAGATCCGCATGTTTTTTTACTTCTTCGGCGGTTTCGTAAAAAACGGTTTCTTTTTGGGTGGTTTGGGATACTACGTTGACTTTGTCAAAGTGGGGTAATTGTCGGGCTTCTACGGGGCCGGATACGACGGTGCCGTTCCCCTGTGTATAGCCCATTAGACCGACGACTTCGGCATGGTCTGCGTCGCCTACAATAACGGTATGATACCCTTGCCGGGCGAATTTATCAATGATGTTTTGGGCATGTTTAACCAGTGGACAAGTGGCGTCTACTACTGCCATGCCGCAAGATTCTATCTCTTGTTGAAATTGTGGAGTGATGCCATGGGCGCGGATAACTAACACGCCGGATTTATCAGCCGCTTGGCGGGGAGAATCAATGGCGGTAATTTGTTTGGCGCAAAGCATATCGGTTACTTGTTTATTGTGAATAAGCGGCCCGATGGTATAGACGGGTCTTTTCCCGGCTGCTTCCAGTTCCAATACTTTTTCAATTGCGCGCTTTACGCCGGGGCAAAACCCTGCCCGCTTGGCGACAATGACATCTTGTTCTTGTTTCATATTTATATTATAGAAAAATGCCCGCATAAAAGGGAGATTATAAAAAGAGTTTTGTCTTTCTGTTCGTAAAAATGAAACCGAGGGCCGATATAATGTAAAATAAAAGTATACATAGATAGATAAAAATGCTATTAGGGCGTTGACGCCTTGGTTTTACCGAGTCTCAATCCCGAAAATAATTTAAATTAAGGACTCCTCTGTTATGAAATCTACCCCTCGCAATATTTTGGTGTTAAAGTTGGTTGTTATACTGTTGTTTGTCGGTTTGTTTTTGTTATTACTAACGGGTGCTCGGCTAAGCGGGTTGTTGGCGGCATCTAACTACTTTGCACCGGTTCCCTCCAAGCATGTTTGGCTGTCTTTTTTGTTTGGATTGCGCTTTGATTTCTATGTTGTGAGCCTCTTTGTAATGCCCTGGATGGTGCTGTTTTTACTCCCTTTTTCCAATAAAAATTGGATGAAAGGTTTTGGTGTGTGGTTTTGTCTCTTGTTTGTAGTAATGGGGCTATTTTTGGCGGCCGATGTCATCTTTTTCAGTATTTTTAATAACCATATCGGGGTAGAGTTTTTTACTGCGTTCACGCATGCGGATTTGTTTGCTCAAATGGCTTTTCAAACGTATTGGTATGTTACCTATCCGCTTCTCATCGGTTTGGGGTTGGCTGTATGGGGTATTTGCCGCTTCTTCGGTAAAGTGTCCATAACCGTGCCTACTAAATTTGTACAAAAATCAATTGTGCTGATGTTAATTTTGGCTGCGGTTGCTTTCTTAGGGATTCGCAGCCGGTTTATTTTACATGGCAAGGCATTAAGCATTATGGAAAGCCAAGCGTTAGGTTCGCAGCAGTCGGCCGATCTCATTCTAAACGGTGTATTTACGTTTTACCATGCGGCCCGTACGCAACAACACCGACGTTTATTTTTTGAAGGAGATACAGCCCCTATCCAAATTGCAACGCGGGCCGAGCGGGTGCCTGATCCCCAATATCCTTTTGAGCGTGAAAGAACTTCATTTAATTTTGAAAATAAAGGATACAATTTTGTTTTGATCGTGTTGGAAAGTTTTGATCCGCTGCTTTTAGAGAATTATCCGCAGGATATACCGAATTTCCAAAAGCTTAAAGCAGGGAGCGTGTATTTTAAGAATTTTTACTCTTCCGGCCAACGGTCTTTGCTGGGCCGCACCTCCATTTATTTTTCTATCCCGTATGTATGGGGATTGCCTACTTTTACGCAAGGGCTTGGTGGCAAAAACATGTCGCGCTTAGCCAATTATTTTAATCACAAAGACTATACAACAATAGATGTGATGACGGCCCGCGCCACCGCAGACAAAGCTAACGAGATGGCGGGTTATATGGGTTTTGATCAGTTTTGGGCTAAGGAAGACATCCCCGTTACCCGTAAGTATCCCGCTTTCAACAAAGGGTTTGATTGGGAAGGTTTTGAATTTCTGTTGGAAAAAATAAACGGAGTAAAGGGTAACTTTTTTGCCACGTTATATACTTCCAGCGCACATGCCCCTTATAACCTGGTTTTGGCTGAAGAGTATAAAAAATATCCGGGTGAAAATGAAGAACAAGACTTTGTAAACCGGAATATTTATGTAGATGCTTCTATGGGAAATTTTTTTGAGAAAGCCCAAAAAGAGCCGTGGTTTAAAAATACGATATTTTTCATCTTGCCCGATCATCGGGCCGCGTTAACCAACCGACCGCAAATGGCGGATAAGACAAAACAAAATTTTGGCTCTTATCTGTTAATGTATGCGCCCGCGCTTTTTGCCCCTAAGACGGTGGAAACTAATGCCACGCAAGAAGATCTCTTACCTACGCTACTGGATATGCTTAACAGTAATGAGCGGTTTGCTTCCGCGGGGCAAAGCTTGTTTGATAAGGACCGCAACCCCGTTAAATATATCTATGCGGAAAATAAAGATATCCATATTTTGCAAGCGGATCATACCACGCATAGCTTCAATTTGCAAGATGATATTTCTTCTTTGTCCGACCAGGAAAAAGAGGCCGTACGTTTTAATGAAAAGATTTATAAAGGGCTGAAAGACAATATTTTTAAAAGCAAATAGGGACTTTATCTGCCAAAATTTTAAAAACCCTCAGAACTAAAAAGTTCTGAGGGTTTTATATGGGGTACTTTATTACACAAAATGTATAACTACCTTGCATTTGAGGTGTACAGCGTACCCTTTTATAAAAACCTTGTATAAGTATATTTTACTACAAAATCCGCCAAATTGCTTTCAAAAATCAGTAAATTGGCGGATTTGTAATGCCACAAACCAGGTGTCTTATGCGTGCGGGCAATTTATTGAAAATTGCCGAATCCCAGGGGATTATGACGGAAGCTGTTTATTTACGCTTCCATTGTAATGTGTGCCCCGGTGTGTTTTCCTAGTTGTAACAGTATAGGTGAAAACAGAAAGCCCCCAAGTTTTGGGCTTGGAGGCTAGGAATTTATTCTCGTGTGGTACTTGTTATGCGGTAAGCGTACACAAAACGGGAATCTGTGTCGCCGCCACCTGGGCCACCTTGGGTTCCTTTTTGTTCCAAGAAAAACTTCTCTACTTCTCGCGCGTCATTATCGGTAAATGCTTCACGATAAATCCACCACGCATTTTCCTTGGACACATTATGATCCGAAAACAAACGCTGTTCCGGATCAGCGGTAATACCTACATACCAACGAGGGTAACCGCTTCCTTCTTTCTTGATATGATCATCAATTTCTTGGATGATTTCTGATTTTAACTTCTTTGCCATTTAGTTTTTTTATCTCCTTAATCCCTGTAGGGATTGATTAGGAGAGCCAAAACTAATATAATATCTATGTAAGATCACATAGCTACTTTATAGTGTCGGCTGACCTAAAAGCCACTTTTAGTAGCTTCCGTATTAAAGGGTATCGCTGTTGGCGCAGCGGTGCCCTTAAATTTATTGCTGAGGATCTACCCAATTAGGCAGAGCGTAGCATCCCTTTTGTACATTTTTGAGCTTTCCGTGTTCCACTAATCGGCGCATGGCAGCTCCAATCACATTCCGTTTAACCTCTTTTCCTGTTTCGCGGTACAATGCTACCCAGATTTCATCAATGGAAGCCGCCCCATTAAATTGTTCTGCTACTAATGACAGGATTTTGGAATCCCTATCATTCACACGAGGTTTCTTTCTTAATTGGGCTAACATTGATTCTGGCAATCCATTCAAATCATATCTTTTCCACTTTTCGTTCTCCATCGCTCCCTCCTTTCTTATAAAGTTTATAATAAAATTACGTTGTTGTCAAGTTTTCTTATTTCTTTTCCTTTTCTACATCCCTATGTTTTCCCATTCCGTACGCTCTATCTTTGTGTTAAAACCACCAATCAGCAGTTCTTGGTGCTTGGTCAGCCCGGTATAGGACAAGCTGGCTTCCTCATAACGCCGGAACGCAAACACGGCCGAGTTCATGATCTGCTCGTTAAAGATGCCTATATTGACCAGCAGTTCAAAGTCCGGTATTGTTAAGCCCGTTACCTTCTGGAAGAGTTCCGGTTCCAGCTGGGTGATTACGTCTTGCAAGGTTTGTTCGCGGTAGTCCGTCAAATACATAAACACGGGGATCCTAGTTGCGAATTTGAGTAGCTTTTCTTGTATCTCTTTTCGTTTGGATTTAATTTCTTTTTCTTCTTGTGTTAGTTCCTTCTTTTCTTTCTTTGAAAGTTCGTCTTTGTTCTCTTGCTTTGCTTTTTTAAGTGCTTCGGACTTATTTACCAGCGTTGTGATGTCCTTATTTAAGTTGCGGAACCCCTCAATGCGGGATAAAGCATCCATGGCTTTGTCGTTTTCCATCAGTTTTAGCAGCGTGGGGTTATCCACATTGACCAGTAAAGCACTTTGCCAACGCCGTGCCAGCATGGAAGATGCCGTTCCGGAGATCACAAGGTCCAATAGCTCGCTGGCGTTGATCAGTTCCATAGTGCTGCCGTCATAACAGAGCACAGGCAAGAAGTTTATAAACTCTTCCACCCGCTTTTCCGGTGATTCCTTGCTGTTGGCGTTCAGTCGGGCACTGTATTCAGCAATCTGGCTCAATGCCCGATCCGGTGCGAAGTCAAACACATAACAGGTATCTTTCACAATACCCTTTTCGTTCGGGTTCGTTCCGTCCGGATTTTTAACCGTCCAGGGAGATTGCACGCGGAAGGCCGATTGAAAATAAGTTTCTGGGCTGGACGTATTACGAAGCATAAAGATTCCGCCCCATTCCGGCACTGTTACGCCCGTGGTAAGTTTCCCACAGGATAGCGTGATCGTCTTTGTGTCAAAACCTTTGCCGATGGCATGCCGGACAGGTTCCAGGGCATCTACGCCCATTCCGGCTTCATTTCCGGCACAGACAATCACCTTATATTCTTTATAAAACGGATGCTTGCTTAGTAACGCACCCATTGCTTTGCAGCTGGCCACGGACGGCAAAAACCAAAATGTATGGCTTAGGGCACTGAGCAAACGCACATCGGAGTATGGCATCGGCGGTTTCTTACCGATTTTCAGTTCATCTAAGGTGGTGGGTTTATATTGGCCGCGGATCAAGTTCAGCCAGTCGGCCACTTCTGCTTCGTGCACAAATTTACACACGGAACCTTCTTCTTTTGCTTTGAAAAATTCGTTCAGGTCAAACTCGTTATATTCACCCAACAAGGCAATGGAGCGTATTTCTTCCGGCATTTGATAGGTCATCATCACCATGTGGGGAAGCTCTAAGTACGGGTTTTCACCTTGTTTGGGATCCCAGCCGTTCTTCTCGCGTTGTTCATCGGTATAAGTCCAGTTGAAGATTTGGTCTTCTAAAAACTCGCCGTTATTTAACGCACGGAACGGCGTGCCGGACAGGTACAAATAAGCACTGGTGGTTAGTGGCATCTGCTCTTCATCGTAGTATTCCAGCCCGTCGCCGTCTTGTTTTTTCTGCTCTGCTTTATCTTCGGCATCGTACAGATCCTTTGCGTTTTCACGCCAGGCCCCAAAGTGATATTCGTCCAATATAATACAATCCCAGTTTATACAGTGGATCTCTTCGTTACGCGGTTTAATACCACCCGCATCTGTTTTTTGCAATACGTCTTGGAAGCTGGCAAACCACACAAACGGCTTCTTGGGATCTATTTCATTATATTGTGTTCCGGTACGGGAAACGAATTGCCAGTCCTTAAAGTCCACATGGCTGACCAGATCCGATTCCCACGAGTTTTGCACCGCTGGCTTAAATGTAAGCACCAACACCTTTTTCCAGCCCATCTCTTTGGCTAATTGGTACGCGGTGAAGGTCTTGCCAAACCGCATTTTGGCGTTCCATAGGAAGTGTGGTGTTTTGTGTTCCCGTTCGTAGGAAAAGTTTTTGAAGTATTCACTGGTAACTTTGACCGCTTGGGCCTGTTCGGGCCGCATGGCAAAATCCATCCGGCGTTCGGTGATGGTGGTTTTGTGGTTTTTAACGGCAAAGATGGCCTGTTCTACCTCTTCCAACGTACATTCAAACCATTCCGTATGTTTGCCTTGCGTGGTGCGTTCTTCCGCCCCGTTTTTACGCAGGATGCGGTGGACGTCTTTGTCGGTAAAATAGGTGCCGTCTTCACGGATCGCCACGTCTTCCAGCAATACCTCAAACGGGTTGTCCACGGGTTTATTGGTGGGAAATTGCTGCCAGATACGTTCCACTACATCGCCCGTAGTAAAACCGATTTTTAGGAAGCCGTGTCCGCTTCGTTTCCCTTCCCATTCACTGGTTTTATAATGGGGTTCTGTATAGACGTAAATCTTGGGGATTTTGTGGCTGTTTAATAATTCGGGCATGGGTTTCTCCTATTCCATCGGCTTGATCATGGACTCAATGAAGTTGATTTCTTCTTTGGTCAGTCCGTATTTTTTATACAGCTTGGCATCCGTCCACTCTTGCGTGAAGTCCTGGACGGGAACAAAAGAATAAACGCTTCTGGTAGCGTGCTGTGTGTTCTTTTTAAGGGCAATCAGGAAATGAAAGAAGTTCGTTTCCATGTATTTTTTCAAGTTATTAGCTTGTTCCACCGAGTCAAACGATCCCGCTATTAAATATGTTTCCGTACAGCAAGATGGTTCATGTGCAATAATAGGTTTAATTCTATCTGGTACTGATCCACCACTACCTTCACCAAACACAGCAGGAACGTACACTTTGATTTTGTTTAATAGTTCAGTGTTAGTAGTAATGAGTTTTTTTGAAACGTAGCCCACTTCACCTCTGGCGTATATTTTAATTCCACCATGAAAGTTCCTTTTCTCGTAGTTATCAAAATTAGTGGCAAAGCCAAAGGGTTTTCTGGAACTGACTTGTTGATCCATTGTTTTTTCTTTTTTACTTTGTACCTTATGAAGAATGGGGATTGCTTGATTATATCTAATAAACACATCCGCATTTCCTTCTTTTAGATTGCGTTCCATGGACGATATAATGCTGTGATTTTTATGCGTATTGATTTGGCATTTACCGACATTATCTCTATCCCACAGAAAATAACAAATTCCGCCTTTAATTTCTACACCAGGGAAGCATTCACCCGCATCTAAGAAATCGTGCAGAATACGGATTCGGGTATCACAAAGCATTTCATCACGGAAGCTGTCTAATCCTTTTCCCCCAGAAAACCAGCGGGCAGGAATAATCATTGTAATATAACGAGGATTGAGCCGCTTTGCTTGCCCTACAAACAGATGATATAACGGTTTAGCGCTCGCAGCGTTTCCACCATCGCTCAGTTGGTACGGGGGATTTCCGATGATTACGTCAAATTTCATATCTCTTAACCTCTCAAAAAGTGCTTTGTTGTTTTCTTCGTTGCAGTGAATAAAATTGTAGGCGTGCGTTTCTAAAATATCGCCGCGGTCATATTGGCTTTGGCTCGCTCCGCATAGGGCACATTTCCCATTCTCCCAGACGTGCTCCGTGCGTGTGTAATCAATGTTTCCGCTTGGTGTGTCAAACGCACAAATGGAATACTCCCCGTTTGCTGTCTTGGAACAGTAGGTGGAACGCCGTGCCAGAAGCCCTGTCAGTTCCGTAATGGCCAGCCCGTACAGCTGGTATGTAAAAATATGGTGGATCCGCTTTTCTAAATCGGGGATTTCGTCTTTTTCTCCTTCAATGAGCCGCTTGGCAATTTCTCGCAGGAACACGCCGGACTTACAACCAGGATCTAAAAACTTGGTGTCTGGACTTTTGAACAGTTCAGCCGGAAGCATATCCAGCATTTCATTTACCAGTTTGGGCGGTGTGAATACTTCGTCCGAAGACAAGTGGGCAATACAATCCAAGATGTCCGGCTTGTGCAGTTCTTTTAGAAACGTCATTTGGTTCCCTCCAATAATTTGCGGTAATGTACGGGTGAAAAGCGTTTGCGTGCTTGTGGAATATACACAGGTTGTTGCTTTTCGTTTAAGGAAGAAGTACCGAATAAATCCAGCCCGTCTTCCGGCTTGTTGTTTAATGCTTGGAAAGCGTACTCTTCCCTATTAAATCGGTAGCCGATTAGTGTCCACTGGGTGAACGTGATTTTATCTATTCCGTTTAAGGAATCCCCTTGCAGGATGTTTTTGCTTAGTACAAAGCGAATGAGGTTTTGGAAAGTTTCATCGGGCTTTTTATGTAGAGAATCTTTGTAGCATTGGACAGCCAGTTCAAAAAGGCGTTGGCGGGATTCTTTGACGTTGTCCTCCAGTAAGTCAATGCCGTAGATGCTGCCTAAGGCGGAGAGTAGTTGGGCTTCAAAGTCGGCCCGTTTGGTGCGGTAGCGTGCCCGTAAGGTTTTGAGCTTGCGTTCCAATATGGCAGTAAGGAAGTTGCCTGTACCGCAAGCGGGCTCCAGGAAGCGGCTGTCTATGCGTTCCGATTCATTTTTGACTAGATCCAGCATGGCTTCCACTTCACGGCGTGCAGTAAGCACCTCGCCGAAGTCAGCCACGCGTTTTTCACTTTTGATTTGTTGTTCCTTCCGTTCCGTCATACGATTGATGATCGGATCCGAAGGAAAAGCGGACAGCTGGGGATATAAAAACGGCTGTATTACGTCCAGGTCTAAGCTCAGCCCTAGATATAAACAGCCGTAACCCCTTGCCGTCTTTGCAGACGGCAAGAAGCATTTTCGGCATAAGCACCGAAAGGGATCAGCTCTCAGTGTCTATGCTTAAATTGGCTGTTTTGGTGAGCTTAGATATTGGTTTCCCAATAGCTATCCTACTCTTCCAGCAGGATCCCAAAAACAGTAAAAAAGTTTATGCCCAGTTCGGGCTGTTCTGTTTTATCTCCTTTGCAAATTTAACGTGATACTTCCATTTTAGCAAACCTGTACCCAGATGCGTATAAATTCCCATGTTTGGTTGTGTTTTGTAGGCCAAAAAATCATTTAGAACAGATGGATTGGATATAGAGGGGTAAAAATCAGTTCAAGACACCAGTTAAATGCTTACAACCTCCTTAAAAGGCGCAAAAACAGGTCTTTGGTGTTTTTGAAAAAAGGACATTTCTCCGACGGTGGGGGATTTTTTTGAACACTTAGGTTGATTATAGGAAGGTAGAAGGTTCCGTGTTGTGCCATTGAAATGCTATCAGTGGCCTTCAAAACATGAATTATAACCTTTGCCTACTATACAAGATGAGTAAAGATCAGACGTACTCCGCTGAAAATTTAACTTCATTCAGCGAAGAGTTTTTAGATAAGACAAGACAGCTGTTCCAGCCGCTTGCTGGCCGAGATTTGAGTGATGAAGAGTGTGCCCAGATTGCCAGAAATATGATCGGTTTAGAAATGTTGTTACGTCAGTTGAGGGTAAAGTATGCATAAACATCCTATTCATTTAATCAAGAAGGACAAAACCTATACTTACAAAGAATTAGCAGCTACCCTAAAAGTAGAAAAGGGTACTGTTCAAAGATGGCATAAACTGGGGCTGCCCGCGTTGCCGGGCACATTTCCTTTGCTGTTTAAGGGAGAAGAAGTGAAAACGTATTTGTTACAGAAACGCAAGAAGCAAAAACAACCGCTACAAGCGGATGAGTTCTTGTGTATGCATTGCCATGCTCCAAAACGGAGTGTGCGTGGTTGCGTCCAGATCGTACCCGGCCGTCAAATGGGTAAATTTCAGCAGTACCGGATTACCGGAAAGTGCGAAACGTGCGGCACTAAAATCAGCCGTTTGGTTACTAACAAAACACCGGAAGTGTTGGAAGCCATGAAGCAGTATCAGTCCGGAAACAAAAAAACAATACAGGAGAATATCATATGACATTAAGTATTAGTGTGCAGCATGGATCGTTAGTGAAATGCTGTCAGTATAATGAAATTAGAAACCAGGAGAAAAACCATGACTTACAATAGCATAAACGAACAAATGAAACGTAAATATGAAACCTATCTAACCCATTCCAAAGGTTTGGGTGATGACAGTATTAAAGTAGCTCGCAGAGCACTTGCCAGGTACGACGCCTTTACCAAACACGCTGATTACAAAACATTCAATGCCCAGAAGGCCATTGATTTCAAGGTGTATTTGCAAGCTCAAAAGTTAGCCAAAACAACTCATGCAAACTGCATCAAGCAGATGAAACAGTTCTTTGAGTGGCTTTCATGGCAACCTGGGTATAAGAGCAAAATCCAGCGGGATGCGGTGGACTATTTAAACCTTTCCCATAAAGAAAAGCAACTTTTAAGAACCGGAAAGCTAGAACATATCCCGACTTTGGAAGATGTTAGGCAGCTGGTGGAATCTATTCAGCCACTTACAGAAGTGGATCAGCGGGATCGTGCTCTGATTTCGTTCCTGTGCCTGACAGGAATGCGTGATTCAGCAGTGGCCACTTTATCCTTAAAAGCGTTTGATGCAAACACCCTACTGGTGGATCAGAATCCGGAAGACGGTGTAAAAACCAAATTTACCAAACGTATCTATTCCAAAATGTTCCGCTTTGATGAACAAATGGCGCAGTATGTGCTGGATTGGGTGGCCTATTTGTATAAGCGCGGTTTTGTAGGTACGGATCCGATGTTTCCACGCTCCAAGAACCGCAAAGAAGAAGGCAACCTGAGCTTCCAAGATGCCCTAGAAGTGGAACCCGTGTTTTGGAAGGATGGAACTAACATCCAGCGTGTAGTGAAGCAACGTGCCGAAGAAGCCGGATTAAAATACTTTCATCCCCATTTGTACCGACACCTTGCTATTCAGTTAGCTATAAGCAAAGCACAGAATGGAAAAGAAATCAAGGCCGTGAGCCAAAATTTTGGTCATGAAGAAGTGGCCACTACATTGAACGTTTATGGTAACTACCAACCAGCGGAACTGATATCCGTTTTGAAGAATATAGACGGACGACAAAAGGAAGTCAGTGTGATTGAACAGCTTACGCAATTGCTTCCTTCTATTGTAGAACAACTAAAAAAAGGAGATAACAAATGATATAATATGATATATGATGCCACTTATAGATGAGTTGGAAAAGTTTAGATTAGAGAGAAGGATTTCACAAGCCAAGCTAGCCGAAATGTTAGGCGTGTCATTTGTTACAGTTAATCGTTGGTTTAACGATAAGACCGTGCCAAACAAGATGCAGCAGTACCATATAGAGAAGCTGCTTAAAGAAAAGGTAAGTTAAGATGGAGAAAGCCGTATTGTATTTAAGGGTGTCCAGCAAAGGCCAAGAAGATGGCTATTCGCTGGATGCCCAGGAAAAGCTCGGTAAAGAGTATGCGAAACGTAATAATTTGGAAATAGTTCGTATATGGAAAGGTCCAGAATCGGCGTGGAAAAAGAAGAAGCGAAGTAGATTTTTACAGATGTTGGACTACGTCAAAAAACATGCTGAGATTAAACATGTTATCTTTGACATTTTAGACCGCATGACACGCAATGATTTTGACAAACTTAAAATTGTTGAGCTAATCGAGGATTATCATAAAACCATTCATTTTAGTCGTACGAATAAAGCATATAATAGCGGATACGATCCCGACGATGAATTTATGATGGATATTGGCGTTGCTGTAGCTAAAAAGATGTCAAATGATATATCTCGTAAAACAAAAATGGGCATGACTGAAAAAGCAGAAGAAGGTGTTTATCCGTCTAATACGCCGCTGGGTTACTTGAACAAAGAGGGTACTGTGGAAATTGATCCAGTCAATGCTCCTCTTGTCAAAATGATGTTTGACAAGGTAGCCAGTGGAGCGTATTCCTTAATTGCATTGGAAGATCAGATGTTTGCATTGGGGCTTAGACATAAAACACGAAACACCAAAGTCCGGAAAAGTACCTTGTACCGCATCCTCAAAAATCCGTTCTATTACGGAGAATTTATTTGGGGAAAGAAACGATACCAAGGAAACCATACTCCACTTGTAAGTAAAACGCTTTGGGATCAGGCAAATGCTAAGTTGTCCGGTAATCATCGTCCGTATAAAACCAAGAAGAGCTTTGCTTTTAAGGGGCTTTTGCGGTGTGGGCATTGTGATTGTACGATTCTAGGGCAAATGGCCAGAGGAAAATACACTTACTACCGATGTAGTTTCTCTAAAGGGCAGCATAAGCACGCTGGTTATTTGTTGGAAGATGATCTCGCAGCTAAATTAGCAAGTGTCGTGGATAAAATTGTGTTACCTACTGAAACTGTTACTTGGTTGAAAGAAGGTATTGCAGAGATGGCAAAGCAAGCCGAAGCCGTAAAAAACCACCAGAGAACCACATTGGAAACAGAACTGAAACACGCCGAAACTAAGCTCAGTAAGCTGTATGATTTGCGTTTGGAAGGTACTGGCAGCCAAGAGATGTGGAACCGCAAGGAACAGGAAATAAACGCAGAAATAGCCCGTATTCAGCAAGCACTTCAAGCTATGGGCACAGATCCGGCCACAATCGTTCAGAAGAGCGAAGAAACGCTGGAAATTGTATCTAATTTAGGTACATTATTCCGGAAAGCGGATAATTTTGACAAAGCCAAAATTGTGCGTATGTTGGGGGAAAACTTCGTATTGGATGAGCACAACGACATTCAAACGCAGTATCGGATGCCGTTTAACTTTATAGCCGAAGCAAAGGAAAAGGAATTGCGCTTGGAAACAAGCGCAGTTCCGACGGAACTACTACATAATAAATCCCCAGAACTAAAAAGTTCTAGGGATCTAATATGGGGTGGATGACGAGATTTGAACCCGCGACCTCCGGTTCCACAGACCGGCGCTCTAACCAGCTGAGCTACATCCACCATAAATCAGTACTATATTCTATCAAATTCGCGCTTGTCTGCGCAAACGACCGCCAGCGCGATTACGCCGGGGTAATTATTTTTTGTTTTTACGTTTATGCGCAAAACTTTTGGTTTTTCGTTTTAGTTTTAACAAGTGCTTCTTGAAGAAACGCGCCAATCCGCCGCGGGATGTTTCCCGGTAATCGTGGTGCATATCCAGCCCGGTTTGCATCATGGTGGCCAGCACATCGTCATAGGATACGCGGTGTTCACCGTCGGACATTAACGCATAAGTGGCGCAATCCAGCGCGCGGGAAGCGGCTAAGGCATTGCGTTCAATACAAGGAATTTGCACCAGTCCATCCACCGGATCACACGTTAATCCCAGGTGGTGTTCCAACCCCATTTCGGCCGCGTAAGCAATGCGGCGGTTATCTCCGCCTTCTAATTGGCAAGAAGCGGCGGCGGCCATGGCACACGCTACGCCCACCTCACCTTGGCAGCCCACTTCGGCGCCGGAAATAGAAGCGTTGGCTTTGGCTAAATTGCCCATAAGCCCGGCCGTGGCCAACGCGCGGATGATAGCCAGGTCTTCAAATTCATATACCTCTTTGAGCAAACGGCAGACGGAAGGGACAATCCCGCACGAGCCACATGTGGGGGCCGTTACTACTTGCGCACCGGATGCATTCTCTTCGGCGCAGGCCAGCGCGTAAGCAAATAGATTGTTGATCCGCCGCACGTAGCGGGGGGAAGTTTCGGCTTTTTGCAAATAGCGGGCGGCTTTGCGTTCTAAGTTTAAAGATCCGGGTAATACCCCGTGTTTAGCCAGGCCGCGGGCCATGGTGTCTTGCATGGCGGCCCATACCGTTTTTAGATAGTCCCAAATTTGCGGGCCTTCACATTCTTCCACATATTGCCATAAGAGCATTTTTTTCTGAGAAGTATATTCTAAAATTTCTTCCATGGAATGAAGCGGGTAAACGGATTGGCGCGGCATATCAAAATTCTCATCGGTGCGAATGGCCCCTCCGCCCACACTATATACCGTTTGCGCGCCTAATACATGCCCGGCTTGGTCCAGTGCTTCCAGCAGCAAAGCATTGGGATGACGCGGTAAAAAAATATTAGGTTGCCATACAACGGAAACAGGCTTGGGTTGCAGGGCTTCTTTAATGGTGAAATCGGTCAAGTGTCCTTTGCCGGTGGCGGCCAGTGAGCCGTAAAGCGTAACCCGGAAAGAAACCGCCTGCGGATATATACTATTAAATTCTTCGGCAGCCTTGTGCGGTCCCATCGTGTGGCTGCTGGAAGGCCCCATGCCGATATTATAAAGTTCTTTTAATGATTCCATAGATCCCCCAAACTGTCTTATAAAAAATGATACCATAATTCTATGGTTTTACTGACAGCTCTTTTAATCGCCCTCAGTTTATGTATGGATAATTTGGCCGTGACCGTGGCGGCCGGATGCGCGGCGCGCGGGCACGTTCCGTGGCGGGATGAATTAAAAGCCAGTACCGCTTTTTCCGTGGCCCATCTAATCATGCTTAGCGGCGGTTGGCTTTTGGGCGCCGGCGTGGGGAAGTTAATTCACGCGTATGCGGTGTGGGTATCGTGTGGAATTCTGGTGTGGATTGGGGCACACATGATGTGGCACGGACGCCCGGGGGCTTTGCCGGAAGAAACGGTTCGTTCCTGGGATGTCAAATCGCTCGTCTACTTGGCTGTGGCAACCAGTATAGATGCGTGGCTAGTTGGTATGAGCTTGGCATTGACGCAGGTGCCGTTTTTGCTAATGGCCACACTCATGGTGCTATTTGTGTTTATAACCAGTTGGATAGGGTTTTATTTTGGCGCATGGTTGGGGGAAAAATTCGGTCATCGTATGGAGATGCTTGGTGGATTTGTGCTAATATTACTAGGTGTGAAGTTGTTGCTTGAAGGGCTGGGCATTTGGTAGAATGCAGATATCTTAAACAGAGAGGTTACTATGGGCATTATATCCGTACTGATTATATTTGTGTGCATTTGCGTGGACAACATGGTTAGTGCCAATATGTCTTCTATGAAAATGGAATCGGAAAACCGCAGTGTTTTCTCCATTAAAATGGCCTTATTTTTCGCCGGTTTTAACGGACTTTTCTTCGGGCTTGGCTACTTGATTAGTATTCTATTTTTCCGCGATTGGGTTTACCTGGCGCATAATTGGGTAGCCTTTGCCTTCTTGTTGTTGTTGGGTATTAAATTTATGTTGGAATCTATTGAAAAGTCTCCCAGTTTTAGCAATGTAGATGCCAAAGATACGGGCAAATTGGTTAAGGTGTCTGCGCTGATCGGCTTAAATTCTTTCCTCGTAGGGTACGCCGTGGAAACGATGGATACTTCTTGCTTGCCGCAGCTGGTATTTTTATTGCTCATTACCTTTGGAATGACGCTGTTTGGGTTTCACTTGGGCAGTCCCACTTCCAAAACGATTGCCAGTAAAAAAGTGGAAATGTTGGCCGGGTTGATATTGATTGTGATGGCCATCCGGTTGATTTTGGTGTAAAGTTTTAGTCTCTTTAAAAAGTTGAAACGGTACGGATATTTTGTTCGTGCCGTTTTTGTTTGAGGCTTGTTTGGAGGAAAATCGGGGTACCGCTTGAGTTATTTTTTTTTTTTTGATAAACTAGCTTTATCAATTTTCTCGTATAGGAGTACGTATGAAAAATAAAATCAGCTGGATGCAAGGTTTTACCCTCATAGAACTACTTGTAGTGGTATTAATTATTGGTATCCTTGCCAGCATAGCCTTGCCGCAGTACAGAATAGCAGTAGCGAAAGCTCGGGCCGCTACTCTGTTGCCGCTGATACGGACGTTTGCTAACGCGGAAGAGCTGTTTTTTATGGCTAATGGTAGCTATACATATGCCTATGATGACTTAGGTGTTGCCGTCCCATCTACCAAAACTGCGCCTTGTCGTAGTAGGCCTGCACAAACCTGTTATGACGTAAACGGGTGGAGTTTTGAATTGTTTCGTGCTAATCCTGGCGGGGAACCGATTTCTGTTGAGGCCTATGATGAGAGAAGTAACGTTGTATTGGTTTCTTATTTTGAGCCTTCCAGGCGTGCATCCTATGGGAGACTAACGTGCGTTGCCAGGCAAGGGCAAGAATTTGGGCGCAAACTATGTCAAGCTTTGGGAGGCAAATTAAGTAATACGGCCAACTATTATATTATTGACAAATAATGTGAATGGGGGAAAATAAAAGCCGCCCGAAAGGGCGGCTTTTTAAATGGAAAAATCTGCTACTTATTTAGCTACATTTTTCCAAGCTTCTTTTTCGGCTTTCCAAGCTTTTTCGGCGTTTTTGGCATTCTTTTTGGCTTGTTCTTTTTTAGCTTCGGCCGCTTTCTTTTGAGCATTGGCTTTGGCTTGCGCGTCCGTTTTGGCTTGTTTGGCTTTTAGTTTAGCTTCTTCTTTTTGAGCTTTAGCATTGGCTTTGGCTTGTTTGGCTTTAGCTTTGGCATCGGCTTTGGCTTGTTCGGCTTTAGCTTTAGCAGCTTCTTTGCGAGCTTTTACGTCCGCTTTAGCTTGGGCCGCTTTGGCTTGAGCTTCTTCTCTTTTGGCTTGCGCTTGGGCTTTAGCTTGCGCTTTGGTATCTTCTACCAAGGTGCTTTTTTGAGCTTGGTTATTTTTCAAAGCTTTAGCTTGCGCTTTGGCATTTTGTTTTTTGGTTTCAATATTTTTTCTCCAAGAGCTAATCTTGGACAACGTGCAGTTGTTGATGCAGGTTACATCGTTGGTGGCGCAGCCGCAATCATCGGCAGCTTGAGCCACGACCGGCAAAGTAACCGCTAAACCGAGCACGAAAATAAATGCAGTAATTTTTTTCATGTGTCTAGTTTCTCCTTTGTTTTGCAAATAACTTACCTTTTTATTTTACCACATTTTGCCGGTTGTCTAATGCAAAAGTAAAAATGCAAGGTTATCCCCTTGGGACGAAGATTTATAGTAAAATAGATATATGGAACCGATTATTATTGCACAAACAGCTTGGTGGCAAAATATCCTGCTGGGGATATTGGTAATTGGTTTGCTTGTTTGTCCGCTAACGATTAGATGGGTGGAAAGCCGCTTGGAGCTTTTTTTATTAGCCGTTGGGGTGGCTGCGGTAACGGTCAGCGGGGAATGGAGCTCTTCGCTTTTGCACCATGCGCTGCAAGCCCCCGTAAATGTGGCCTTTATTGTGTTGGTGGTCAGCGTGATTTTTAATAATTATTCCCGCTATATTTTCCGTATTTTATTTGGGCTGTTTCGCAAATTGGAGCCGCGGTACAGTTTTGCTGCTTTGGTATTTTTACTCGGGATGACATCCTCCGTTGTTAGCGTAACGGTATCTGCGTTGCTTTTGGCAGAAGTACTTAAAGTCGTTAAGTTGGAACACTCGGCTATGGTACGTATTACGGTATTTGCTTGTTATGCGATTGCGTTGGGGGCGATCCTAACACCGATGGCAGAACCTATGGGCTTGGTAATTAAGAATGCGTTATCCGGGCCCCCACACCGGGCAGATTTTTTCTTTTTGCTGCGTCATTTTTGGGCCTGGATTATGCCGGCTGTTGTTTTGCTTAGCATAGCTGCCGGATACTGCGCCCGCCGGGCCGGGGCCGGTCTGCAAATGTATATCCGCGAAGATAAAGAAACGTATAGTTCCGTATTGCGCCGCACGTGGCATATTTATGTATTTGTGGGGGCGTTGTTTTTAATCAGTACGGGCCTGCGTCCTCTTGCCCAACAAATTGTTACCCAATTAGGCGGAAAAATTTTGTTTTTAGCCAATGCTCTTTCCGTAATTATTGATAACGCTACTTTGGCTGCCATAGAAATCGTACCGACCATTTCCCAAACGGATTTGGTTTATATGGTGATAGGTTTGGTAGCTTTTGGCAGTATGCTGGTACAAGGGAATTTGCCCAACATTGTAGCCGCCGAAAAATTAGACATTAAGAGCCGCGAGTGGGCCGGCGTTGCCGTGCCGACCGGATTTGTGCTGATAAGCGTTTATTTTCTTCTTTTAACAATCCTCCTCTAAAGGCGCTTGGCGAACGCTTGACGGGTTTTTCACGTAAAAGATATAATTAAATAAGAGGCGGATTCCCGTCTTTTTTCCAGCAAGAATCATTTTGCAACTTGTAGTTGGGCCGTACGTAGTACCATTTTATAGGAGAACTTATGTCAGATAGATTCAAACCCGCAGCGCAAATCTTGAAAGAGTATAACCATGATAGCGCCAAGTTAATTCCCATCCTGCAAAAAGTACAGGATGCCTATCACTTCCTTCCCGAAGACGTGATGCGTTACATCGCCAATGAATTGGGCATTTCGCCCGCCAAAGTGTTTGGCGTGGCGACTTTTTTTGCCCACTTTGCTATTACGCCCAAAGGCAAACATATTGTGCGGGTTTGCAACGGCACCGCTTGCCATGTAAAAGGATCTGCTTCTATTATTCAAGCGGTCAAAGATAAACTCAAATTAAAAGAAGGACAAGACACTACGGAAGATTTGCTTTTCACGTTGGAATGCGTATCTTGCTTGGGTGCGTGCGGGCTCGCCCCGGTGATGGTAGTGGACGACGTAGTTCACGGCCAAGTAACCCCGGCCAAAGCGGTGGAATTATTAGATGAAGTTATCAAAGCGGAGGCCAAATAAGTATGGCAACGAAGAATATTGAACAAATCGCCAAAGATTTTAATGAAGCATATAAAAATATTAAAAACCGTATCGTAATTTGCGGCGGGACCGGTTGTATTGCGGGTGGTTCTATGGACGTATATAAAGCGTTCCAAGCCGAAATGAAAAAACGCAATATTGCCTGCAGTGTGGAAGTTACCAAAGGTTGCCGTGAAAATTATTTAAGTATCAGCGGTTGCCGCGGTTTCTGCGCGCAAGGGCCGCTGGTGAGCGTGGGAGATATTTTCTACACCAAAGTAAAAGTAGCGGACGTCCCGGAAATTATTGAAAAAACCTTGCTCAAAGGTGAAGTCATTGACCGCCTTTTGTACCACAACCCGGCCAATAACCAAAAATCTAAAACAGTGGCCGATATCCCGTTTTATGCCAAGCAAAAACGTATTTTGTTAGCCGATTGCGGCCGCATTAACCCGGAAGATATTAACGAATATATTGCTCACGGCGGTTATGCCCAAGCCAAACGGATCTATTTGGAAATGACGCCCGAACAAGTCTGCAAAGAAATGATTAAATCCGGTCTTCGCGGACGCGGCGGCGGGGGCTTCCCTACCGGTAAGAAATGGGAATTTGCCCGCATTGAACCCGAAGGTAAAAAATACGTTATCTGCAACGCCGATGAGGGCGATCCGGGTGCTTTTATGGATCGTTCCGTTATGGAAGGTAACCCCAACGCTGTATTGGAAGGGATGATGATTGCCGCACATGCTATCGGGGCAGATGAAGGTTATATCTATGTACGTATGGAATACCCGCTTGCTATTAAACGCATTCGCAAAGCCATTGAAGAGGCGGAAGAACTGGGTATTTTGGGCGAAAATATTTTCGGTTCCGGCAAAAACTTCAAAATTAACGTGATGGAAGGTGCCGGAGCGTTTGTATGCGGGGAAGAAACTGCTTTGATCGCTTCCGTGGAAGGTAAACGCGGTATGCCGAAGGTAAAACCGCCGTTCCCGGCGCATAGCGGACTTTTCGGTAAACCCACCGTTATCAACAACGTGGAAACATTGGCCACGGTAGCCAAAGTATTTGAAATGGGTGCTGAAGAATTTGCCAAAATCGGTACACCTACCAGCCCCGGTACTAAGACGTTTGCCGTAACGGGGCATATCGCTAATACGGGCCTTGTGGAAGTGCCGATGGGTACTACCTTGCGCCAAGTTATTAACGAAGTGGCCGGCGGAACTACCAATAGCGACGGCACCGTTAACCCCGATGCTTTTAAAGCCGCGCAAATCGGCGGACCTTCGGGCGGATGCTTAACCAAAGAACATTTTGATGTGCCGCTTGATTTTGATTCCTTGAAATCAGCCGGTGCGATGATTGGTTCCGGCGGATTAGTAGTTATGAACCAAAAAACGTGTATGGTCAACGTGGCACGTTTTTTCTTGGAATTTACCAAACGTGAATCGTGCGGAAAATGCGTGCCGTGCCGGGAAGGAACCGATCAAATGTTGTCCTTGCTGACGGATATTTGCGAAGGCCGCGGAACCATGAAGACGTTGGAAACGCTGGAAGATTTAGCTAAAGCCGTGCAGAAATCTTCTTTGTGCGCACTTGGAAAAACGGCCCCGAACCCGGTGTTATCCACGCTTAAATATTTTAAAGATGAATATTTGGCCCACGTAGTAGAGAAACGCTGTCCGGCCGGTGTATGCAAAGCGCTTGCCAAGTACGAAATTGACCCCGCTAAATGCAAGGGTTGCGGTATGTGTAAACGTGCTTGCCCGGTACAAGCTATTACGGGAGCCGTCGGTAAACCGCACGTAATTGACCCCAAGAAATGCGTTAAATGCGGCAGCTGCAAATCTACTTGTAAATTCGGCGCGGTGAAAATCGGCGCATAAGGGATGAGACTATGGAAAAAGAAAACTTTGTTTTAATTGAAGGTAAAAAAGTAGCAATTGAAGGCGAGCGGAACCTGTTGGAACTCATCCGCAAGGCCGGTTTTAACATAACCACGTTCTGTTACCAACCGGAACTGGAAATTTACGGAGCTTGCCGGTTGTGCTTGGTAGAAGTGGAAGGCATGGGGGTAGTTGCTTCATGCTGTGTGGCCCCTCGGGCAGGGATGAACGTGCGTATCAATACGGATGAAATCCGCCGCTTACGCCGTGTTAATTTGGAATTGTTGTTAGCTTCCGGCAATCACAACTGCACGCTCTGCTCCAAATCGGGCCGCTGCAAACTTCAAAGTTTAGCCCAAGAAATGGGTATTACGGAAATCCGCTTCAAAGCCAAACAAAAAGAAACCCACCGGGATACGACTTCTGCCGCGTTGGTGCGCGATAACAGTAAATGTATCTTGTGCGGTAATTGTGTGCGTATTTGTAACGAAATCCAAGGTATCGGCGCCATTGATTTTGCCTTCCGCGGATATCGGGCCCAAATCGCGACGGCTTTTAATAAAGACATGGGCTTAAGCCAAGAATGTGTTTCTTGCGGCCAATGTGCCCGCGTTTGCCCGACGGGCGCTTTGACGCCCAATTCGCAGGAAATTGAGGACGTATTCAAAGCAATCAACCACCCCACCAAAAAAGTGGCCGTCCATATTGCTCCGGCGGTGCGTGTCGGTTTGGGCGAAATCTTCGGCTTACCGCAAGGCAAAAGCATTGACGGAAAAATCGCCGCGGCTTTACGCTTGTTAGGGTTTGATTACGTGTACGATACGGCCTTCGCCGCTGACTTAACAATCGTGGAAGAAGCTACCGAATTTTTGCAGCGCTTCACGCAAGGTAAGAATTTGCCGCAGCTGACCAGCTGCTGCCCGGCGTGGGTAAATTATGTAGAAAAATTTACACCGGAATTTATCCCCAATTTGTCCACGGCCCGTTCGCCGATGCAAATGATGGGCCCGGTTATCAAAGCCGATTTCGTGGAAAAAGGCGGCAAACGCGAAGATCTCGTGGTCGTAGCGATTATGCCGTGCTCGGCCAAAAAAGGCGAAGTCAAACGCGAAGAATTTTATGTAGATGGCAACCCGGATACGGACCATGTGGTAACGACCGTTGGGTTGGCTCGCATGATTAAAGAAGCGGGTATTGATTTCGCCAACCTCAAAGACGAAGAGTTTGACCATCCGTTCGGTACCAAAACCGGTGCCGGGGTAATTTTTGGAGCTTCCGGCGGTGTAATGGAAGCAGCCCTGCGCTTTGCCGTGGCGGAATTGGACCCCAAAGGTAAGGGAAAACTTGATTTAAGCGCCTTGCGTGCTAACAGTACTGTAAAGGAAGCCGAGCTCAAAGTGGCCGGTAAAACCGTTCGCGTAGCCGTTGTAAGCGGTTTAAGAAACGCGCGCAAATTATTAGACGACATTAAAGCCGGTAAAAATAAATACGACTTTATTGAAGTCATGTCCTGCCAAGGCGGTTGTGTGGCGGGAGCCGGTCAGCCGCAATTTGAAGGCTGGCAAGCCCGCAAGAACCGTGCGAAAGGATTGTACGACGATGACGCAAAGTTGGATTATAAGTCTCAAGACAATAAAGATGTGATGGCGTTGTATGGCACTATCTTTGATAAGATCGGCGGACACAAAGCGCATGAGCTCTTACATACGCACTACTTTGACCGCAAAGACCGCACCGGACAAAAGTAAAAGTAGTCTTTACAAATAAATAAACGGCCTAAACAATTTCTGTTTGGGCCGTTTATTATGCAATATCTACGGGCAGTTTTGGGTTCTATTTATAGTTGCTTACTTGTAAGGAAATTTGTTATCGTGTAAAAAGATATTTAAAAGGAGATATATATGAAGAAAATCATTTTTTTATTTGTTTTGTGTGTTTTTTTACCTGTTTGCACGTATGCCCAGCTTAATAAATCATCTTTTGTGGCGCCGGCAGATTCGGAAGCGGAGTCGGAAGCGGCTATCCCGGTGTATTTGTTTGTGTCCAATTCTTGCCCGTGGTGTCGCAAACTGAAACAAGAAGGGTTTCCAACTAAATTTAAACAAAAATACGGTTCGGAAGTTGTTTTTAAGGAGTATGAAGTCCATAGCGCAGAAGGGCTGCAACAATTTCGTGCCATGGCCAAAAAGCACCATCTCTCGGGTGGAGTTCCTGTATTAATTATCGGGAACACGGTACTGCCGGGCTACTCTGCCAATATGCTTGCACGTGCCGATGAGGCCATGAAAAAAGAGCGCGGTAATAAAAAGTATAAGGTAGTCAAAAAGAAACCCGTTAAAAAAGAGGAAGAAAAGTTGCCGGAAGTGATCGGTATTTCTATGGATGATGAAACGCTCAAAGGCGTTGCCCCGGAGAAAGATTTGCAACAAATGCAGGCCTACTTGGAACAAATGCAGGACGACAACGGGGAAATGCTGACCTCTCTTAGTAATCTGATAAGTGCCAAGGCACTTAATAAGGCAATGTCCGTTACCAATACGTACGAGCAAAAGATGAAAGATTTAGCTGCTAAAAGCAAGTCTTTTGCTTCTTTTAAAAAAGAAGCGGCTAAATTGGAAGCCGAACAACAAAAGCAAATAGATCAATTGGTTCGTGCCGGTATCAATAATCCGGCGCGTAAATAGAAAATATGCGTTTTGTTTTGGTTTTTACGATCCTTTGTTTGCTGGGAGCGATGACAGCGGCAAATCTGTGGCACTGGGTCGGGCAGCGGGAACAGCAACGGGTGGATTCTGGTTTGCGCGCCGCTGAGTTGGGGGCCAAACTGGCGTTTGCCGAGAATTTGCACAAAGAAAAATTTGGAGCGTACACGCGGGATTTTTCCCGTTTGGGTGCTATGCTTGGGGAAGAAATGCCTTGTCCGTTAGAACAAGCCAATACCATATTGGCTTGCACCGGTTATCAATACCGGGTGCAGGATGGGTTGTTAATAGCACGGTGGCAGCATAACCCACAGGTCTATTTGGCATTTGGGTTGGCAGATGGTGCAATAGATTGTTCGCACGCCTTGCCGGCTTTGCAGAAGGAACCGATTTGTTCCCCTTTGGAATAAAATTTGATAGGATAAATGAGTAGCGAATCTAAGGAGATATATGATATGAAAAAAGCAATAATGGCCTTGTTATTGGTACCGTTTGTATTTGCCTGCTCTCCCAGCGTCAAACGCGTGGAAACAAATCTGGTGAAAGATGTTTCCGGCGGGTGGAACGATACGGATGCCCAAATGGTCGCCCAAGAAATGATTACCGATTGTTTGCAAGGCGGTTGGTACACTAAATACTTAACCCAAAAAGGTAAAGAGCCGGTTGTAATCGTAGGGACGGTGGTGAATAATTCTTCCGAACATATCAACACAGGTGTGTTTATAGAAGAAATGCAACGGGCCCTCATTAATTCCGGAAAGGTAGAATTTGTGGCCTCTAAAGAAGAACGCGGAGAAGTGCGTGCGGAACGCTTAGAACAAGATGAGTTTGCTTCGGAAGAAACCCGCAAAGCTTTCGGACGCGAAGTAGGGGCCGATTTTATGCTTTCGGGCGTATTGAATTCCGTGGTAGATAAGTCCGGTTCCAAAGCGTTGGTCTTTTACCAGGCGAACCTGAAACTTATCAACATAGAAACGAACAAAATCGTATGGAACGGACAAAAACAAATTAAAAAATACGTCAAACGCAGTAAAGTTTCTTGGTAGGAGTTTTTTATGAAGGCGCACGTATGGTTGCTGGGGCTACTTGTCTTTTGCTCGGCGTGTACGGCGCCTTCTTTGCGCTATAAAAGTGATGTAAACCGCTTGATCGCGCAAGAACAGTTTAAATCAGCTGCCCAGTTAGTGGCGGCCAAAAGCACTAAAGTCTACGCCAAGCAGGATAGTGCCCTGGCGTATTTGGATCAGGCCACCCTGCTGCACGATGCTTCAGATCCTATTCAAAGCGACCGCCTCTTTGCCCGCGCGCAAGACCGCATAGAGGACCTTTATACCGTGAGTGCCTCCAAATCAACCGAGCGGTTGTTGACCAACGATTTGGCTCTCCCTTATGACGTGGCAAACTACGAGCGCGCTTTTACGTATTTCTACCGCGCGATGAATTTTCTAGATCAAAACAATTGGACGGATGCTGCGGTAGAAGCCCGCCGGGCAGCCGCCTTTTTAGATGAGCTGCGCGGCCGCAAAAAAAGCGGGTATAATGATGATCCGTTTGTGCAGTATTTTGCCAGTTTAATTTTTGAATCCGTGGGGCAACGCTCCGATGCCCGTATTTGCCGGACAAATTCCTTGCGGGCCTATCAAAACTTAGGCGGATTGTTACAGGTATCTGCCCCGGAATTTTCCGTTCCGGAAGATGTTGAAAACTGGGGCGAAGTTATTGTGCTGCACTATAACGGGTTTTTACCGCTTAAAAAGACCGAAACCATACAATTTTCTTGGAATAGACTTTGGTCTGTGTTAGCTACCGCGCAAGAAACGCGCAGTCAGATGCCGCCCGAGGTGGAAAATGCCTTGCGCGCCGGTTGGATGGGGCATGCGGTTACGTTAGCTGTTCCGGCGTTGGAGCCGCAACCGTACCGGATAGCTTCATCTTTCGTGCGTTCCAACGGGCAACTGTATCGTATGCAAAAAATGGCCGATTTGTCGGCCGCGGCCAAGGTTGAGCTGGAGGAACGTTTACCGGGGATTTGGTTTCGGGCCGCCGTACGGGCAGTAGCTAAACAGGTGGCCGTTGAACAGGCCCGCCACGCGGCGAAGGCCGCTGCCAAAGATGAAGCCACCGGCGACTTGGTGGGGCTTTTTGTTAATATTTTAGGTACCGCCTTGGAACGGGCCGATACTCGCCAATGGTTTACTTTGCCGGCGCAAATTTATATGACGCGGTTATTTGTACCGCCCGGAATTCAAAATATTCAACTGCTATTTCGGGACGGATATGGTAATATAATAGGTGAGCATGTCTTTGAAAACATACAGGTGGAACGGGGACAACGAATCTTTTTGCACTACCGTACTGCCAAATAAAGGAGAGAAAATGAAAAAGATTATTGTACTATTTGTGGCGGTTTTAGGCTTAAGCGCCTGCACCAGCCTAAACAAAAATACGGTTTCGTACCAAGCATCCAAGTATGATGCGGAGAAATATTATGTAGTAGCCGGTGAGGGTAACAGCAAAACAACGGCTTCTAAAAATGCTTTGGCTATGATGCGTAACGATTTATTACGTAACGCTCCGGGATTAGCGGATGATGCGTTGTTGGGGGACTTATTAGCTAATGCCAAGACCGATAAAGTTTGGCGGGATAAAGCTTCTTCCACAAAACATTATTACGCGTTAGCGGTGCTTTCTCGCAAGAATGCGCATAAAATCTTAGCTCCGGAAATGGACCAATTGGATGACAAGCTGGCTGGCCAAGCCGAGCTTTTTTCTTCTCCGGCCGATCCGTTAGCGGATTTAAAGATTGCGTACCGGATGCAACCGTTGGTAGAACACCGTGCCCGGTTGGATGAAGCATACCAATTTTTGTCGTCTGAACATCAAAGTTATATGCAAGAAGATTTCAGCGTCTATCAAAACGCGTTGAAAGAAAAATTAGCCGCGGTACGCGTCGGAGTAGATGTGCAGGGTCGCGAAAGTAAGACGATGGTTACGCACATTGTTGATTCGTTAAACAAAATGGGGTTGGGGGTAGTAGATATTTCCGAGCCGGAAAAAGAACTCGCTGTTGAAATTTTAACCGATACGGATGGTTATAACTCCAAAAAGGTGGAAGGATTGGTGTGGTGTTCCAGCAGCGCGGCCATTAGTTTAATTGATGCTACGCGTGATACCACTTTTGCCCGCTTCAACGTGTATGAACGAGCTGGGACTTCCCGCGCGGCCGATTCTTTGCGGCGCAGCATGGAAGCCGCCGGAGAGGCCGCCGCTATACAAATTACTTCGCGCTTGGAAGCATATTTGAAAACCAGATAGGGGGAATAACATGAAAAAGATATTTTTATTGGCACTTTTAGTAACTCCTTTGTATGCTTTGGCAGCAGAAGAATCTTCTGCGGCCATCCCGGAACAAGCGGCCGCGCAAGATCCGGCTGAGCGCAATAAAATGCTCTATTCATTAGGGTTTTTGTTGGGGGATAACTTAAAAAATCAACTCGTGCTGGATAATGAGGACGATTATAAAGCCCTTTCACAAGGGATGCGCGACAGTTTGCTTCATAAAAAATCGCAAACGGATCTGGAAAAATATAAACCGCAAATTATTCAAAAATACCAACAGGATGCCCAAACTATTTCCGCCAAGCGCGAGGCCGCACAACAGGAATATTTGGAAAATTTCCAAAAGGAAAAAGGGGTTAAAATGTTAGATAACGGGGCCATGATCAAGCTTTCGCGCCCCGGCAAAGGGAAAAACCCCAAGGCTGACAGTACGGTAACCGTACATTATACCGGTACGTTAATTGACGGTACCAAGTTTGACAGCTCGCGCGATCGCAATACGCCTTTCCAAACGCGCTTAACGGATGTTGTTCCTTGTTGGACAAAAGCGGTTCAACATATGAAACCGGGGGCCCGTGCTCAGGTGGTTTGTCCGCCGGCTACGGCTTACGGCAGCCGTCCCGTCGGGCCGATTCCGCCCAACTCGGTTTTGCTATTTGATATTGAACTGGTTGAAATTGCAGACTAATGTCAAAAACAAGTTATACACTCATCATCATTATGTTAGCCGCGCTGGCGTATATGGGCGCTTTGCGCGGCTACCAACTGTATGAGCGTAAAACGGCCCAATGGGAAGAAGAACGCCAAGCAGCCCAAGGGCCCTTTTCGTTTCAGCAAGTGCCTATCTCTTTGGCGGCTCCCCAGGCTGAACCGACGGCCCGTCCTGTTGTGTATAAAGAAGGTGCCAACGCCGATATTTTTTTAGAAGATAAGCCCCTTCCAACAGAACTGCAGACGAAACAAGCACAAGACACCATTGTATCTATTTTAGATGATTTTAAAGATGAGCCGTCCGTCCGGTCTTTTAATAAAGACTTGGCACAGGCCACACAAGGGCAGGCGGTGGATCTAAGTGCGCTGGGTGGGGGGGATTTGGCCCAAGTGTTAAGGGATAATCCGCAGATTCGGCAAGTGGTTTCCAAGCACATGCAGGATCCTGAATTTGCCCAAAAAGTGCAACAAATTTTTTCTAATCCGCAATTTGTAGAGAGTGTGCGTCACTTGCAGCAGCAAGGAGCGCCCGTCTCTACGCGAGGGAATGGAAAATAAGATAAGAAAATATTGTATTCTATAATAAAGAAAGGAGGTATTTGCTTGTGCTGAAAATTTTACTTAAATCGGCTATACTTGTTTTTATTATATTGAGTGTTTATTTTATTGTACATCCGTCTGCTTGCTCCAATTTGATGTTAGGGCGGGTAACGAATACTACGGATAGAGAGCCGGCCGTGGAGCAGGCCGCCGGCACCCACGGGGAATTGTTTGCCCCGCAGGGAGATAAACCGTTGGATGGTTATGTTTCTGAGCCCCAAAAAGAACCGGAACAAACCAAGGAAGAAGATGAGCTCTTCCAAGAACAAGAAGGGTTTGCCCCGCAGGAAACTCCCGCCACGGAGCCGGAACAAGGCATTTCAACTGCGCAGCCGGAGTCAGTGGCTCCGTCGGAACAGCCACAGGAAGCGGCTGAACAATCCTCTCCTTATTCTCAAGAAGATATTGACTATGCTATTGCCCGCCGATATGTGGAGCTGGAGCAGGAATATGCCCGGCTTAATAAAATAGGCAAAGATACGGCGAAAGAAATCGCCTATAAAGTTATGGACGATTTTGAAATGACACAACAAGAATGGGAAGCATTCTTGTTGCGTGCGACGGAAGGCAACTTATTTAATAAAATTCGTTTAGAGGTAGCTTCCGGAAAATAGGTATTTAGTTCAAATCTAAAGAGGCCCCCGGTTGTTTGGGGGCCTCTTTGCTTGTATACTCTTTTCGGGAATCTTGATTTTATTATTATTCTTATGATACACTTTAAAAGACGTAATCTTAAAGAGGAGCTTTTATGTTTTTTAAAATAAACAAAAAGAAAGCCTTTACCCTCACCGAGCTATTGGTGGTAGTGGTAATTATCGGCATTTTGGCTACGGTGGCATTGCCTAAATTCAACAAAGTATTAGTAACCCGCCGTACAACGGAAGCCGAAGAAATCATGCGCGCGATACGCACGGAACAAGAACGTCGCTGTGCGTTAGATAAACCCTACGTAACGAACCTGTCGGCTTTAAGTGATATCGTGCCCAATACAAGCACAGATAGTTAC
>JAFXUJ010000015.1 GCA_017525025.1 Elusimicrobiaceae bacterium
AGATAGTCCAAAACCTCGCGCCGCTGCGTCGCCTTTAACGACGGTATATATTTAATCATTTTTGCCATGATTGCATTTTTACCGCCAACGTATACGCCGTTATCGTAAATGTGTAATTGTCCGTTTAGTCGGACTATATGACATTCGTTTTTTAAGAACGTCGCGAATTTATCAAATAAGAACGTGTTTTTGTTGTAAAATGCGGGTTTTTTAAATGCGTCGTCGCGTAATACTGTTTCTAATTCCTTTTCGTCCAACGGATCCGTTAACACGTATTCGTTTATAATCTGTATTGTTTCGCGGGCCTCATTAACAGTAAATCCGTTACCCTGTAAAGTTAATATGTAATTAAATAACGCCTGGTTGCGGCCGTCGCCCGTTTCCATATCAAAAAACGATATATCACGGGCGTTTACTACTGTTAACCATTTGGGTACTTCCTGGTATTCTTCACCGTCCAAAATATCGTATATAATCGGGCGGTTTTTCCCGTTATGCTTTAATACCTCGTAACTGTTTTTGTTGCCTACTTTTATATCGCACTCAATACCGATTGCGGTTTTTTTATGAGTTCCGCACCGGTCAACTTCACCGCGCTTAAATAAAAAATGCTTGCCCCTGGTTGTTTCGTAAACACGGCATAAAAGGTTTTTAGCCTCAACGATTTTAAATAAAATGTCGCTTTGTTCTTTGTCGTCTACGTCAATTAATATTGTTTCATCGTCCAATATTCCGGCGTATTCCCTCATGTGTTCGACTTGCTCAAATCTTAACAGTTCGGCCGCCGTCTTATTCTTAAACGGCATGGTACATTTTTTATTTTTAACGGGCGTATAGCCCTTAAATAAAACATCGTCCATATTATCAAACCTCAATCGTTATTAAATTCTGTCGCCCGCGTTCTCATGTTCTAACGCCTGTTTTAATCCCTCATATTCGCAAAACGCCCGGTATTGTTCACGGTCAAATTGTTTTTGCCAACGCGGGCAATTTTTGTTTTCACAAATTGCGGTATCGCATAACCCGCAACAATCCCCCTGTTTTATTTCGTTTACCCTCATACTGTCAAACCTCTATACCAAATTTATTTAGTAACCGGTCGTTCGCTAAACTTATATACCAATCTATGTTTAATTTGTCCGGGATCCCTACGCCCTGTACGTCGCCGTTTTCTATATAACAGTTTTCGGGCGTGTTCGCGAATTTATCCGCACGGCGGCCCCCGTCTTTTACTGCGTATATTGCACCGTCCCACGGGTTTTTACTTGCAAACACCCGGTAACACTTATTTGTAAATTGTTGGCCGTCCTTTTCGACGTACTCGTATTTGCTCGACAACTTAACAACCTTTTGAAACATCGCGTAATCGTTGCAATTACTGATTGTTTCGGCGGGTGTCGTACCGTTCATAAAGTAATCGTTTAACGCCTTGTTTATTATCGGTAAATCGTTATCCAGGGGGCTTAATTCCTTAACGTACGCCCCTTTGCGTTCCCACTTGCCCGCCTTTTTGCCGTTCGTTTCTACATCTGCATATTTAAACAAATAATTGTTAACGTCGCCTTGATATATCCGATCTATATATTCAAACTCCAAACGCATTTTTGTACGCGTTTCCCACTCGTAACAAATATCGTCAACCGCTGCAAAATCGCGTTTGTGGATTTTAATAATTAATCCGTCCGTATTGCTTTGTATCAACTCAAACGACGGTACACGCTCCAATTTTTCGATTAAATCAATTAACAGTAATTGCCCGTTAATACAAATCATGTTGGCGTTACGCGGGTCGTATGCCGGGTTGTTCGGATCCTTACTAATACCGAACGTACCGTTAATAACGATTTTTAACGGGGCTTGCTCTTTTTTCTTGCCCTCATGTTTTAACTGTAATCGACGTTCGTATATTTCTTTGAACCGCTCCGGTTTTCTCGCGTTCCTGGTTAACAAGTTCCAATAAATCATTAACGACGGGTAATAACTTTCAACGTCAACATGGATTATTAAATAACCGTTGCTGCACTCGTATATAAATTTATCGCGTGCGCCATGTATGCCGCCCAAACCTAAACTATGTTCAACGCCGGCAATATCTACTGTAAACCCTGGGTTTTTCTTTGTAACTGTTTTACCTTTTTTACGTTCGTACTTTTTGTACCATTGGTTTTTAGGATCGAAAAACCATTTAACGCAATTTTGGTATTTCGGGTTGTTCAACTGCAAGCATGGTAACGTATATATTTCCCAATCGTCTTTGCGGTCTACAAACTCACATTCTAATATTTGTGCGCTTACCTGGGCTTTTGTCTTACTGATTGCCGAAAACGGCAATTTAAACATTTCTATTAACCCTAACAATGCGTCAAAATCCGCTTTATTTTCTGCAAAAACGTTTAATGTTTCCATTACGTCGTTTAAACAATAATCTTCGGTTTCGCGCTTTTCTGCGTCGGTTAACGGGCGGTCTATGTTAAAATCAACGCCCGTTTCGTGTATATTGTGGCCCTGGTATGCCTCTAATTGTTTTAACGATTTATCCGGGCCGGGCTGCACATCGTAATTATATAAACGGATCTTGTTTAACAGTTTCGAGAATTGCCAACCCGGTAATTGCTTTTTAACAATCCAATCGTTTATTTGCCACGCGTTAAAACCGCACAAAATCCCTTTAAATACCCATTGATCGTAAAACCGGGAATTGTAACCAACATTAATAAAATCGTTGTTGGCGTCGTAATACTTTTTTAACGCGTCCGGATCGTCCCAAATCTTCGTTACTTCACGCGTAAACGGGTTAACAAAAACAACTAACCAATTGTATTTAAAAACCTCGAAATCGTAACCAACAATCATTTTAAAATACCCGGCGGGGTATTATTTCAGTTATAACAACCCGCCGGGCGCACCCCCTTTTTACCCCTCGTAAACTTCAAGTATTTTAATCGGGTTAAATCCGTCCGGATCGTAATCAATTTTGAGTTCTAACTTGTATTCCTCGCACTCGTCGAAAATATCTAATACACATTCGTTAAACTGCGAATAATTAATAAATTCCGGTACGGTTTCCGTTTCCAACTTATCCAACCAACCAATAACAGTTTGTACGGCCTTTGCGTCGTTCCATTTGTCACTTTCTTTATTGCCGTAAATCTTGCGGTTAAAAAATACACATTGTTTCTTGTGTTCACCCTCGATAATACGACACATTGCGCTAAACATCGGTTCGCCGTTCTTTGTCGGGCGTATCTCCATGCGCTCAATCTTAACCGTGTATTGGCCCTTTGGTACTTCCGGGTAATCATCGGTGCTATTGGCCTTTGCCTGTTCCAAATCCTTTTGGAATTGTTCCGCGTTAATTTTTGCGTCAAACTGTGAAAAATCAATTTTGTTGTTGTCTGCCATGTTTTTATACCTCACTTTTTTTAATTAATTTCAAACGGTAAATCGTCGTTATCGTTTATAAAATTTTCTGTTTCCGGTTCGGCTGCCTTGCGTCTACGTTTGCGGGGTGCGGCTGCTCCGTTTTCCACGGTGTTTGCTACGGTTTCCGCAATTTCCGTTACGCTTTCGGGTGTTTCCGCTACGGGTCTACGTCTACGGCGCGGCGGTTCGTCTTGGGTTGGTACGTCCTGGGTTGTTGTCGTTTCCGGTGTTACGTCCGCCGTTTCTGCGCCTCTACGTCTACGCCTGGGTGCGTCCGTTGTTTCTACGGGTGTTTTATCGTCCTCAACCGTTGCGGCGGTTTCCGGGGCATTTGTGGCCGTTTCTGCGGTACGTCTACGGCCGCGCCTCTTGGGTTCGTCCTTTATTACGTCAAGTTTGGCCGCTGTTTCGTCAATTTCCTTTATTTCGTCGTCGCTCAAAAACTCACCAATGCCGTAATAATTACGGATCTTTTCATCAACGTACTTTAGATTGTTTTCGATTGCATACGACGGAAACATACCCGCCGGGCTTTTAACGGTATCTTTGCCGTTATTCTGCGTTAAAAATGTGTATTGCCCGTCACTAACGTTTGTTTTAAGTACAATTGTACTCATGCCCTCTAAAAAGATTTTTTCATCAAGCAACTTGCCGATTGTCTTTAAACGCTCTATGCCCTCGGTGTCGGTGTCGGTATGGCACAAAATATAAACAATAACATCGTTTGGCAATGTGCGTACTTTGTCTACAACGTCCCACGCATGGCGGGCAATTTCCGTAAACTTATCGTAACCACGCTCAAACGCACGGCGCATAAACTCATTACCCATTAAGTATTGAAAATCATCAATAACAATTGTTTTACGTGACTTTGCCATAACCTCTAACGCCTGTAAAATCTGCGTCGGGTCGTCGGTATCGGCTGTTAAAAACTTTGCCCCGTTACGGAACGGTAATATTTTACCCTGTACGTTAATAACGCCGATTTTCTCCGGGTCAAAATCTCGCATACTGTACGACTTACCCGTACCGGATCTACCCAAAATAAATACTACTGTACCCATACGTTAACCCCCTTTAATTTGTTGAAAAATTGCACGCTATACTATGCCAATTAATCGCCTCAACCGGCTCGATTGATGAACGATTTAAAACAATTGTACCGTTAGTGTTAACGGTCATTTTTGTAAACATTTGGCCAACTGAACAAACGGCAAACATAACCTTTTTTGACGGTCTGAACCCTACCGGTAACGTTGCTACGGTTTGATCCTTTGCCGTAACTCCACGCAAAACCCCACTTAAAAATACGTCTTTGCCTATTTTTCTATATCGGGGGGCTTGCTCATCACTATATGCCGTAATTCCGGTTGCTAACGGTATTTCAAACCAACCACTATCGTTATTTAATTCTTCAAGTGCTGCAACCTTTGTTTGTAATTCGTCTACATCGTCGTAAATACTTGCCGGGATTGCACCGCCGTTAATAATGCGTTCAAACTCTTTTGCCTCGGCCTCGGCTGTTTCGTTTTCGATCTTTAATACAATCATATAAAACCCCCTTAAAACTTCTTAAAATAATCGTTGTTTTCGTTGTCCTGGTTCTTTTCATCAAATCCCGGAAAACGTTTTTTAAAATCGTCCAATTGCCTAACTGCCTGTTTGCGTTCGTTGGCTTTGCCTACTGCACTAATTATTGAAATTAGTACCAACGTACCGCAAATAATTAATGTGATCCAAATACCTGTTGTCATTCGGTTAACCCCCTTTCTCACTTAATACGTAAACTTTCGTCGCGTTCGCCAAAATGAGCATAACCGCACGCGGGGTGTTCGGTTATGTATACCGCGATTGCGTCCAAATCCGGTTTTTCTTCAATCCTTACTAAATCATCGGGTAATTTGTCCGTTGACACGTCAACAATAACCGGTAATTTACCGCCGTTGGCCTGTATTGCAATGGTAAATAACTTACCTTTGACTTTCGGCGTATTAGTTGCTTTCATGCTGTCATACATACGGGCTTTTAAATTATCTGCATTGGTTTTTAACGCCTTTTTGCGGGCTGTTAAACGTTTAATTTCCGCGTCTATGCCCTCAACGTCGCTTGTTAGGTTTTTATAAACCTTTGCGCAATTTTCGATTTTTTCCTCATAATCGGCGGTTGTATCTGCTAAAACATCGTTTAATAATTCCGTGTCTACAACCTCGCCGTTTTCCAACAACTGTTGCAATTTGAGCATATCGCCCGTTAACTCGTATAAATTCACTTTAAAACCTCACTTTCTAATATGTTTTCTTCACCTGGGTAAAACGGCGTATTATCTCGAATACAAGTTAGTATTATTTGTAATACGGGCCAACCACTCGGGTAAACGATCCACGCATAACCGCCGCTTGCTCGTATTTCTCGTATGTTGTCTATTTGTAAATCCGACGGGCGGCCGTTTTGGGCCTTAACCTCAATAGCAACAAATTTACCGCCTACACTTGCCAAAATGTCGGGAACGCCGCGCCTGGTATATCCGTTTGCAAAAAACTTTACGTAATAACAACCGTTTGCGGCTAACCACTTTTTTATTTTGTTTTCAAATGATTTTTCTTGTGCCATGCCGGTTTTTTGTCCTTTCTTCAATCTGTCTTAATTCTGTTTCGGCCTTTTCAATTTCCTTTGTTGTCTGTCGGATCCTAAAACACATTAATACAAATAGAACAAAACATAAAAACGCGCCTAATAAACAATCGGCTTTGTACATCGGGGTTTATTTCCTTTCTTTAAATTCAAACGGGGTGCGGTATTGTCCTACGCCTGATTTATTTCAGTCCTCGCGGTTTACGTCCTCACGTCGTCCCCCGTTCGTGTCTATATAGTACGCCTATGGGTGTATAACTGTATATTGTGAATTTTACACAAAATATTGTGAAAAATTTTGTTTAAATAAGTCGTCGGTATAATTCCGGCGCATTTCCAACGTTGCGTATATATCCGGTTCAATACTACCGGTACAAATAAATTGATAATAAAAACACGTGTTAACCTGGTTAATACGGTGTATACGTTTTTTGCTTTGCTCGTATAATTCCGATGAAACGGGCGGCGTATAGTAAACTATCTTGTTATATTTCTGCAAGTTAAGGCCCATTGCGCCCGCCTGGTATTGCACCAATACAACGGCGTTATTGTATTTGTTGTATGCCGTCAAATCCTTAACGGATCCGTTAATAATACTAATAGGCCGTTCGGCGTCGGTTGCTGCCTGTTTCAACTTTTCTAACTCACAATCGAAATTATAGAAAACTATTAAACCGTCGTCGGTACTATCTAATAAATCCGTAAACGCTTGCAATTTCTCATTGCTATACGCACCGGCTAATTGCCGTAAATATAACAGTTCTTTTAATACGTAATCGCCTTTAAGTTTTACGCCGTCAACCTCAACAATTTTAGATTTACAAAATTTTCTGTATTCTTTATTTACCGGAACGCGTACCGGTATAAATACTTGTTGCGGTAATTCCAAAACCTCGGACGTTTTAAGGAAATCGCAACCCAACCGGCGCATTTTACGTTTTAAATGCTCAACGTTTTTATAACCGTCAATAACCCGGTATTTCTTTTCGGGTACTCCATGCCAACCGCCCGTTTTTTCCAAATGAGTTTGTACGTACATATCGAAAAACGCGGTTTTACGTATGTTGTAACCCAACATTGTTAATTGACTATACAACCGTTCATAACGGCCGCTTGTTGGTGTACCGGACAACAATATTAAATTCTCGTATTGTAGTTTCATAACGAATTTTGCGCGCTGCGTTTTCTCGTTTTGTATTAAACTGCTTTCGTCTAACATCAACGTAAACCCGGTTAATTTCAGTAATTCCGGGCGGCGATAAATCAAATCGTAATTTATAACACCAACACGATCATATTCATAAGCATTAAAAAAATCTATAAATTGATCTTTGCGGGTTAAATCAAAAACCATTAAATTATTTCCGTAATATTTATATATGTGTTCGCACCAATCTTGTATTTTAGATTTTTGGCAAACTACCAGGTTAACCCGTGCGCCTAATTCGTGCATTTTTTCGGATCCTGTAAAGGTTTTACCTAATCCCATATCGTGATAATACGCAACCCGGTTAAACTGTTTCGTACGTTCCAATGCCTCTACTTGATGTTTATATAAATTCATTTCTCGCCCCTAAATACTCGTATACTTTCGCGTCGCTAATGTGATAACACCACTTTGTACTCATTTTTATTGCGTAACCAAATGGTAATATACCGCGTTGTAATCCGATCCTTACAAATTGCGGGGATTTACCCAATAATTTTGCACATTCGTTTACGCTCATGCTATCAACCTTTCTTTTTGGAATTTTTTAAATATTACGAACAAATTTTATGTACTTCAATAGGTGTATTGCATAAACACATATGCAATATATTTGTTTAACTTGTCTTAAATGTAGCAAGGACGCAAAAAAACTGCAACTTGTTTAAAATTTCCATTGATGTTTGTATATTGCGCATGGTAACGTAAACGTATCAATATTGTTTAACCAGGTTTTATATTATCCTGGTTACATTTTACATTTTTTTATAAATTACCCATTATTTCGGTAAAAAACAACTATTTGACAACTATTTGACAACTATTTGACAACTATTTACGTAAAATAGTTGTCACCCCTCAAACACCCTATTTACAAGGGTTTGCGGACTTGCAAACAACTATTTACAACTATTACAACTATTTTCTTTTATTCTTGATAAATTTTAAAAAAAGTACCTGGGTACTTTTCAAAACGAAATAATAAAAAATATATAAAAATAGTTGTAAATAGTTGTAATAGTTGTAAGTTAGCAACGACTAACAAGCGCAAACCCAATAAATAAAGGCGTTTCGGGGCGAACAACTATTTTTACATATAAACAACTATTTACAACTATTTTTGGGGGTTTTTATTATGCGACGTGGAAACGGTGACGGATCCATTATTAAACTATCAGGAAAACGGCGGCGGCCCTATGCTGTCCGGGTTACTGTTGGTTGGTCTGATACGGGGAAACAGATTTATAAATACATCGGGTATTATTCCGGTAAACGCGAGGCAAACGCGGCGTTACGGGCATACCTGGTTAACCCTTACGACGTAACCGTAACCGATACAAAATTAAAAGATATATTTAACGCCTGGTTAAAAAATACTAATTTAAAACCGGTCACAATCTCCGGGTACAAATCGGCGTTTAACCAATCCTATAACATACACAATTTAAAAATACGTGATGTTAATATGTCCGATCTTGATAATGCCATGTACAATTTAAAACCGAGTATGCAAGCAAGTTTTAAAAATGCCATGCTGCACGTTTACAAATACGCAATTAAAAATAACATGGTTGAAAAAAATTTGGCCGAATATCTCGAACCACAACAACCGGAACGTAAAAAGCGCGTACCGTTTACAGTTGAGCAAATCGAACAAATTAAAAGGTTTAACCATAAATATACGGATATTGTCATTATACTGTTATATTCCGGTATGCGTATAAACGAATTGTTGGGTATGAAAAAAGAAAACGTTAATTTACAACAACGGGTTATGGTTGGCGGTCTGAAAACACGGGCCGGTATAAATAGGATTATCCCGATCCATAACGAAATTTACGATATTGTTGAACGTTATTACAATAACTGTAATAAATATTTAATTGAGCATAACGGCCGCCCGGTTGTTTATCGTACATTTATGACGGTATTTTGGGCGCGATTAAAAGAATATCTAAATACAGACCAAACGCCGCATTGTACGCGCCATACGTTCGTTACATTCGCCGATAACTGCGAAATAGATAAAATCATATTAAAAAAGATTGTCGGGCATGAAACACGGGATATAACCGACGATGTATACAACCATAAGGGTATAAACGATTTATTGACGGAAATAAACAAATTAGAATACAAATAAAAAAGCACCCTCACGGGTGCTATTTTTGTATATTGTATTGTCTATTGCACACAAAATAAACGGGTGTTTTAGGGTGTCTTAAACTGCTTTCAAATCTACGTTTTCGCGATGTATCACGGGTTTGTATATGTGGCAAAATATATCACATAACATATTTTATACCCCCTAAAACGTTGATTTTATGCGGTTTTAATATTGCGTTTGTATATTGCGTGTCACTTTTAACAATTGTGTTTTTATATTGGGCCTTGTTGCATATCGCCCGTAAATCCATAATAATACGTTGGTCAAAATAGGTCAAACAAAACGCATTGGTAATACTTACATACCCCCAACGGCGTACAAACTTGTTATACTACTATTAGTATATATTAAGGGGCTGTTATTATTGAACCGTAAAAAACAACTTGAACAATTAACCGGTATGCAATTAGTTGATTTAATGATTGAGTACAAAATACCAACTGATTGTAAACGATCCGAGGCAATCGAACGTATATTAGCACATGAAAAACCACCGAAACAAACAAGGCCGCCCCGGAACGCTGCACAAACCAAATTAAAGGCCGTACGGATCCGAACCGGATTAACTCAAAAACAGTTGGCGGACGCGTCCGGGCTAAACTTGCGAACGCTGCAACATTACGAGCAAGGGGCAAAACCCTTTGACAACGCCCATATTAGCGTTATTTTGAACGTATGCAACGCGTTAAACTGTACATATGCCGATATAATCGAAAACGCCGATTATATCCAGGTATTTAACGAATATATGAACCGTGTAAAATAATTACACAAAAAATAAACCGCCCTGTTTGGGCGGCTTTTTTATAAAGGGGGGGCTTTTCCCTTATAGCATAATTATACGCCTTTTGGTGTATAATGAGTATTAACAGATTGCACAAATTAGCTATGTTGTATTTGTGTATGATTTTATACCCTTATAGGCGTATAATTTTATTGGGGTTTTTATATATTATTTCTCCTTTCTCATTACGAACGGCCGCCGGGGCTCCTCACAACCCGGCGGTTTTATTATTGCTTTTATACACCGCAAGGGGTATAATATGACAAAAACATAACAGGGGGCTTTATATGTCTAATCTGAAAAACGCAAGGATCCGGGCGGGGCTTTCACAATCTGAATTAGCCAAACAAGCGGGCGTTAATTTCCGTATGCTGCAAAACTACGAGCAAGGCGTTAAGAACATCGACGGCGCAAAAATTGAAACGTTGGCAGCGTTGGCCCGCGTCCTGGGTTGCGGTATATCTGAAATATTAGAAAATCCGGACGCGGTTAAAAATGTACGTATTTAATTTTAATTAAGTTAAAACGAGTTAAAACGAGTTAAAAACGATTTAAATTAAATAATGCGGTTTAGTACAATGGTTAGTGCGTACGGCTTTGACCCGTAAAATAATAGTTCGATCCTATTAACCGCAGCCACAAATAACACGGCGTTAAACCGTGTTATTTTTCGTTTTAAGGCGTTCCAACATTATTTTAGTATAATTACACCCCCGAACGCTTGCGGGCGTTCCTGGGGCTATTTTGGGCGTTAAAAAACCGCCCTTATTGCGGGCGGTATATTTTATGTAATCTGTTGTATTCGTCTAATGCTTTAAAGAATGTTGCACCGTGATGTTGTAACCCTAATAACTTACGTTCTAATTTTAAAAACTTTTCTTTGCTATCCGGCATTGCTAATATTGTTTCGTACTTCATGTTATTTTACCTCAATTACTATTATGTGTTCGTCCTTTTCTAATTCCCTAAAATCGCTACAATAAGTTATTATGTTATATCCTATTGCCCTAAAATCTTTTGTTAGTTGGTTTAACTGTTTTCTATTCTTTACGATGTATTTATGCTGTTTCATGTTGCGCCCCCTGTTATGCTGCCTCGATACTGTATGTACCGTAATACTCATTAAATCCGTTGTAATCTGTTTTATCTTTTCCCATTTCGTCGTACTGTGCTTTTACTTCGATTGCCTCGGCCATTGTATCAACGTGTTCCATAACCTCGTTTGTTCTGTTGTTAATAATTGCGTATGTCATTTTTTGTTACCTCTTATTTTAAAGTCCTACACTTGCCATTACTTTTGATAATTCCGGGTCAATTCCTTGTGCTATAAGTTCGGCGGTTCTTTGCTTTTTAATTGCCTTTTCGGCTTTCTTAATGTGAGTTCTTACTATTTCGTCGTACTCAATCATTTGTGCTAATTCGTTTAATCCATTAACCTTTATCATTTTTTGTTACCGTCCTTTGCTTTGATAGTTATATTATACACCTTTTGGGGTATAGTTCAATACTTCAAATGTTAACAAACTGTAAACACAAAAACGGCGGGTTAGGATCCCGCCGCCGTTACTCTTAATAGTATTTTTGTGTATTCAGTTTGTGTTATGCCCTTACAATCGTATTTTTCTTGTAGGTTGAGGAAACATTGCATTAAATACCGTTCATCGTGCCAACCTTTGAATAAATTGTTATATTCGGGCGTAATTAAGGCGTACGGCTTATTAATCCATTTTTCAAAGTTACTAAAATTGCATTTATACCCCCGGCGTTCCATTTCGCAAAATATTAAATAACCATATTTCCAAAAATGCCCCGTCGGATAATCCATAATTTTATTAACTAATATATGGTTCGGTGTGCCTTTTACTGCGATGTTACGGGCAATCGCGCAACATTCCCGCCATTGGCCCAACAACTGTTGTTTTGGTAAAACCGGTATTAAATCTTTGTGCCACAATCTCATATTGTCACCCCCTATTAGCCTACTAACTCACGTTTAACAACGTTACGTACGATGTTATATAACGTTTCGTTGTCCTGGTATGTAATTTTGCCGTGTTGATAACTCATATCGACGTTACCGCAAAATGTGTATAAATCCTCTTTTGTTCTTATGTTGGATAACTCAACAACCAATTGTTTAAAAGTCTTATAGTTTGTCACGGATCCGTACCCCCTGTTATGCGTATTTTTCTAACAACTCGTTAAAATCTTTTGCAATTGTCATTATTACGTCGTGTTTTTCTTGATCGTTTAACCCGTTCCACTTTTCAACGCCTAATACTGATATATAAGCCTCTTTTATCATTTCAATTATTCTATTTTCTTTTGCTGTCATGGATCCGTACCCCCTGTTATAATAATTTGCCGTAATATTCGACTTCCAATTTTGCGACGTTGTAACCGTCTAAAACGTTAAATTTGTCTAGTTCTTCAAAATCATTTGTGTATAATGCTTTGTACATTTCAAGTTCTGTTAATCCTGTAAGTGTTAAACCGTTGCTAAAATGAATATAAAATTTATTGTTTTTCATTTCCTTGTACCGTTCCTTTCTTTGTTTTATGGCCTTATTATATACCCCTTTTGGTGTATATCATATTGACAAAACGCATAATATCAACGGTTTTATTTGTGCAATCTTTTTGTTGATATATACCCCTTTTGGTGTATAATAATAGTATAAGGGGAGAGCCCCCCTTATATAAAAAAAAGAACCCCCGGCGGTTAACCGGGGGTTTTATTTAATCATCAATCTCTACGAGCGAATGGGATCCAATTACAAAACAATTTTTACCTTGAACCGTTATAACGGTATTGGCGGTCATTGTCGAACACGCTTTAAAATTTGGGTCGTTGATAGACTTAACGCCGGATAAGAAAAGACAATCGTTATCGACAAAATCAATTTTGCCCGCCTCTGCTGCATAGTTTAATAATGCGGCGTGTGTATATACCGTGCTATTGTCAACGTCTGATAGATTTATACTATTTATCGGTATAAATGAACTTTGATTGTCGGTTACATAACCGTAAAATTCTTGGTCGCCTATCTTTTCCCAAAGTATCGCCGCACGGTTTCCGTCGTAGCCCCCATACGCTTCAAGAAATGCGATATTTTGCGCCTTGCAAGCAACTAATGTCATATACCGCGATATTGTACGCATACTTGTTACCGTGCCGTTAATAATAACCGCAAATGTAAAATTGTTATAACCCGCTAACCCTTTTGTAATTCTAAAAGAAACTTTGTTACTTAACTCAATCGTTGTTACATCGCCGTCAACTGTGTACTGCCAACCCGCTGCCGTTAAAAATGCGTTTAATGCTGCGGTTGTAATATTTGAATTGTCAAAATATTGTGCTTTATAAGTTGCCATTTGTTGCGCCCCCCTTAACTATTCGTCGTGTATTCACTTGAATTAATTATTAGTTTTGTGCTATCCAGGCCGCGACTTAAATCGTTACGGATTGCCGCCGCCATTTCTTCAATATTATATTTATCTGTCTTTTTGGTTTTTTCTCGTATTGCTATGGCAATGTCTTGTATTTTTTCCTCTGTGTACATTCTTTTGCTCATTTTCAAATCTCCTTATTATAAAGTCGCCAATAATTTCAATTAGCAATATAATTATTACTATTGTCGTAATCATTCCGATTATTGCGAAAAATTTAATCATATTGTACACCCTTAATACTGTATGTTATCGCCGTCTACGTCTGACGAATATACAACGTAAACTAACAATAAATCGCTTACGGCGTCGTCGTTACTCCAAATATTATTAATTGTATCCGTTAGCGTTGGTACGGTTTCGCCGTCATATGTGAACGTGCTATACGTATTTGCCACAAAATCGGTTGCCGTGTCGCCAATTTCAATTTGCGGGTAAATAGTTTCGTTGTTTACCGTTGTACCGCTTGCCGTTACCTGTACGGACGCTAACGCGCTTGTAACTTCTTTCGTTAACGTGAACGTGTTCGGGCTGTTGCTGCTTACTAAATAATCTGTCGTACCGTCGGCATAATTTAAGGTTAATTGTACATAAGTATTACCGGACGTTTTGCCGCTGTTAATTGTGTATGTTTGGCCTACAACAAACGCGTTTTTATCAATCGCCGCGCTAACGCCAACATAACCCGCCGTGCTTGTGCCGTCGGTTGTTATGGATCCGTCCGCGTTCTTTGTAAATGTTAGTCCGTCTTTACTGATTGTTTGTATTTGGTCTAATCTAAACAAATTACGGTTTGTAACTGCAATTTGGTTTGTTGTACCCAATACACCAACCGTAAACCCGTGTGCCGCCCCTGGTTTAGCGTCGTCAACGTGTATAAATTTATTGCCGCGTGCGCTTGTTAACAAACCGCCGGACGTTTGGGCCATATTGGATTTAAGTATAATAACCTCAAATCTATTGCCGGCCGTTAATTGTCCGTTTATATGCATTTGTACCGGCGTCGTTCTCGTATCAATCAAGTAATCGTAATCCGGTTGTAACATAAGGCCGTTTAAATTAGGTAAAATAATGTCGTTTTCATCGTACACATAACCGGCCATATCCAACGGTATTATATTACTAACTCCCGTACCGCCGGCAACAACTTTACTAAACTTTTGAATATATGCCCCAACGGTCAAATTTTGGGTTAACTGATAATACCACGCGTCAAACGTGTTTTGTTGTGTTTCTTGCCAACTTTCTAATTGATCCTCTAACGCTGCGAAACGGCTTTCGTATTGCTCGAATAAGTCCGCTATATCCACTTGCTCAATAAGGCCCGTAATATAGCCGCAAACGGCCGTATTTGCGCGTTGGTCGTATATATTACCCGTTGTTAATACCGTTGCATTGGCGGGTACTAAAACGTATGCTAACGCTATTTCTACCATGCTATCGTTAACCGTTGGTGTTGGGCGTACCGGTGTACTTGCGGGTGTTCCTGTTACCGCTTGTAATGTTATATCCCTGGTTGTTGCGTTCCAACGTAAAGTAATCATGTCATAACGGCTAAACAAATTGTGCGCCGCTGCTAACGTCAACGTTTCGGGTGCGGTTAATCTTACCCAATGCGAATTAACAATCGCTTTACCGTCGTCTACAATTACCGTTAACCCGTCCGAACCGGCGGCAACGGCTAAACAATCCCCGACGTTTTCATAAACGCCGTTTTGGCTTATTAGGCCCTCAAAATACGTGTTAAACGTTTCGGCATTATATAACCTATCATCGTTAACACTATTAAAAAATCCAAATGTTATTGCCATTATTAAAACCCCCTTTGTTATTTATTTTTAAACGTCCGTTGCGAACGTTGGTATACAGGTATAACCGTTTGTGTCGTGACATTCTATAACCTCTGTTATCCTGGGTGACATACTAACCCCATACGCATTTATAACCTCAACCAAATCGCCTAAAAAGTAATCGCGGTTTAATTGGTATGTATAGTTGGGTTCTATTTCACCCTCTATACTTTCTGTTATTACTGTTTCGGCTAACTTTTGCGCCCCGCGCTCCAATAATAAATTATCATATTCCGCGGCCGTTATTTCGCCGTCGTTGCTCGAAACGTCGCGGGCGTCAACATATAGTTCGTATCGGTCTAACCCCGACGCCGTACCCATTGCCGCGGTTTTACGGGCCGTTCCCTCGCCCTCACCGGCAACCAATGCAACGTTTTTATAATTGTCGCTATTATACTTGTAATCGGTCGTTAACAAGTTTTCGTATTCATTCGAGAAAATAACACGTGGTACGGTGTTTTGTGAGTAAGTACGGTTTACCCCTTGTAATAAAACAAACTTAAATTGTTTGTTTTCCAGGTCTAACAATACATCGTAACCAATACCGTATGTTTGCCCGATTGCGGTTAACGTATCGGCTAAATTATCGCCGGTGTATTGCGCCTCAATAGTTGCGGTTAGTCCTATTGTATCGCCTAATACTAACCGGGAAATTGCACGCGCCGCAATTGCGGGGTTTATAGCGTTATCGGTTACTAATTTACGTATCATTGTTTCAACATTGCCGTTTAATACTGTTTGCGTCCATATGATCCGACGCCCCAATATGCTTTTAAGGCTTTGCCCCGTAATCGTTATATAATCGCCGTTTTCTACGTCCGTTTTAACTTCAAAATCCGCAATAATCATACATTGCGTTAAATCATCGTCGCGAACAATATAATAATCACGTTGTAACACGTTTAATAAATCCGGGCTTGCGGGTGCGTATAACTCAAAATCTCCGGGGGTATAATACCGTGTCGTCCAAATCATTGAAGTATAAACCTCAATAATTTGGATATAGTTTAAATTATTATCCAACAAATAAAAGTTCATGTTATACACCCTCGTAAATAGGTTGTAATTGTACCGATATATTAAGGTATTCCGAACCGGTATCACACGTATACGAAAATATGTTATCACCAACAACTAAATTTAACCATGCGGATCCTTGAACCATATTGTTTAATATATTGGTTATTACGCCGTTATGGTTTAACGTTACGGTCTTATGTCCGCGCCGGGTATCAATCGTTATTACGTCCCCCGCCTCTAAATCAATATCTAACGTAAAATGTTCGTTGGTTGTCATATTGTATATTGTCGGGTTCGTAACGGCTGCATTGGCTAACATCGTAATTAATACGCCTGTTTCATCGTCGCTATTGTTCGTTATTGCTATTTCGACAAACTCGCCCAATTGTGACACGGGTATACCGGGCGTTTCTTCAATAGCAAACGGAAACGAAAACAAATTTATTACGTTACTGAATGTATATAAACCCGTGGTTGTATCTTTAAAATACGGATCCGGGCAAATAATACTAATTTGTAATCGTTGGCTTTGTGAAAATAAATCACCGTCAATATTATCAATATAGCCCTCAATCCAAACCGAACGCGTATTATTTTCCAAATATAATTTTATATACTGTTTCGCTTTAAAGTATTTATAAATATTTATACGGTTCTTTTCAATTGAATTTAGCGGGGCAATTGTCAATACAATATTACGAGTACCCAACCGCGACGAATTAAACACGGCCCCGTCACTTGTGGCAATAACGGCCGTGTTGATTGTTGCGGCCGGGGGTGTTAAACCCCCAACCGACAACAACGCGTAATTGCCGTTTTGGGTTAAATTAATTTGTTCGTTATATTTGTTTTCCGCAATTACTTGTAACATGGTTTAAACCCCCGTTGCGAAATTCAATTGGTTTTTTGTTTGGCGGTAAATTTCCAAACGGCTTAATGCTTTCGGGCTGTTATTATTCTGCGTGTAGTAATATGTAATATTACTGCCCATTGTATTTGTAACGCCCTGGCTTGTTACCGCCTGGGTCATATCCTTTGCCGTTGCACTAATCAACTTTCTATTAATACCCCATTGTACATTGGCATCGTTAAAAGTATCTTTAAATGCGTCGTTTATTGTATCTCGTATAATTTCCCCAATGCCAATTAGTTTTTCTTTAATTGTATCTATTAAACTATCAAAAATAGTTCCTTGATTTAATTCTGAATTGAGGGTATCAATAATGTTATTACCAAATAACGATACTTCTTTTAATGCCTCGTTTTCTTTTTTCTTCATTCCTATTGGTAAACCCTCAACCAAAAATTGGCCCATTTCGTCGGTTGCTTTTGACGGCGAATGTTCTTTTAACGACGAACGCAATTTACCTAACAATTTAGTACCAAAATTAGCAATTGTACTAAAAACACCGGATTGCTTTTTTTCGTTAGCAATACCGTTATTAACACCGTCTATTAAATCCTCGCCGGCCTCTTTTGCATGGGTTTCTTGCATTGAAATCTCATTAATTGCCTCGGTTGCAATTTCGGCCATAGTTTCTTTTGATTTCGGTTTTCCCTCTGCAACGCCGTCAATATACATTTGAATTAAACCGCCGCCAACGTGTTTAAATTGAATGTCATGCCCCGTTAATTCTGAAAGTTGATCGTCTAAGCCCTCGCTCCAAACAACTTTAGTTTTATCTAAGCCGTCTTTTGTCGTATCAACATATTGTTTCATTTCCCCTTTTAATTGGGCTATTCTTTCTTCAGATTGTTTAATTTGTTGGTCATAAATATCACTACCGCTTTTTGCTTTCAATTCTTGCAATAAGGCTAAATTAGTTTCCTCGGCTGCTAATTGATCCTCGAGCATTTTCTTTTGTGCGTCGCTTGCGTTTTGATAATCTTTGACATAATTCCAATTAACGGTTGTCATTTCGTCATATCTTCCCGCATGGGCTAACGCCATGTTTTCCTCATATACGCCAATGTTATATGCGTACTCTGAAATTAGATTTTTTTGTTTTGTATAGTTTTCTTCGGCTGTATAAAATTCCTCATTTACAAGTTTTTGCGCTTCTTCTATGTCATATAGATTATTGGCTGCCTCTGCGTAAAGATCTGTTACACCTTTTAATTTTTCTTCATCTAAGATTTTTTGCCAATAATCATGTTGCTCATTAAGCGCATCAAATTCTTTTTTCTTTTCAATATAAACATCTTGAATTTCGTTAAAATCTTTTAATGCTTGGGATTGATTATTAATAGCCTCGGCGTACAAACTTTCTTGACTATCAAGTATAATTTGTGCTTTTTTCTTCTCCATTAAATCATCAATGGCCTTTATCATTTCATCATAATTATCAATAACATCATCGGTCTTAGTAATTTCAGTATCTAATGCCTCTGAAAGTTGGGAAATAATAAAATCTGCACGTTCTTCATATCCCTTTTTAACTTTTCCGTTAGCATCTGTAATAGATTGAAGTTCTTTTTTTAAACTTTGTAAATATGACATTTCTGTCATACCGCCGTCAATTTGCTTTTGTTGTGCGTCTTTTAAACTATTCCACGACGCTACGTTAGCGTCAATTTCGTTTCGCGTTTCTTCAAGTGTTGCCATTTCTGCTTTATGTGCTTTTTGTGCCTCGGTTTCTATGCTTGCAAGCGCAATAATAGCCGCGGTTAATGCTGCGATTGCCATAATTACCGCGCCAATAGGGTTAGACGATAACGCGGCATTATAAACTACTTGGGCCTTTGTGGCCAACCCAACCCCGGCCGTAAGACCGGATAATGCCGTTGTAACTGCGGTAACTGTTTTTGAAACTGCCATTACTGCATTAAACGCCGTAAATGCTGTTACGGCGGTCATAACAATGGGTGCAATTTTGCTAAAATTTTTAGTTATAAATGTAACAACCGTTTTTGCGACTTTATAAAATTTTTCAAGTACGGGCAAAACATTTGTTGAAAAGGTTTTAGCAAATTTTTTAATTTTAGGCACAAAATCATTAAGGCCCTTTTCTATTTTTGGGCCATATTTTCGTAATAATTCGTCTACTGCCTCACCGGCGGCAACTTTCATATTTTGAAACGCTAATTTAACTTTGTCGCTCGCGTCCTGGGTTTCATTAAACGTTTTTTCTACCGTTCCTTTGGATCCCTCTAAAATATCCATAAATTCGGTAAATTCAAAACGGCCGCCTTTTATTGCGTCGGCTAAATCCGGCCCGGCTTTTTGTCCGAAAACTTCAATTGCTTTTGTTGTCGCGCTTGCTATGTCCGGGGCTTTTCCTATTTCGTCTAATACCTTTGTAAATTCTTCTTTTGCGTTTTTGCCCTCTTTACTCCATTTGCCAATTGCCTGTTTCATACCCGAAAATGCAATTTCGGTATTTACGCCCGCCTTTTCCCATTGTGAAAAAATCGCGATTGCCTCTTTTGTATCAAAACCCAACGCCCTCATGGGTGCGCCGTATTTCGTTAGATTTTCGGTTAATTTATCTATGCTAATTCCGCTTGCTTGTGCTGCTATTGCCAAATCGTCTAATACGCTTTCGTATTCCTCGGATTTAATACCGGCGTCGCCCATAGCGCGCGAAACAAGTTTAACGGCGTTTGTTGCGTCCGTTCCTGTAATATCCGCAAATTTAACAAACTTTGTTGTTGCCTTTTCCAACTCGTCGCCGGTAAATCCGAAACGGGTATTAACTTCGCCTAATGCGTTACCCATATCGCCCAAATCACCAACAACGTTTTTTGCAACATTTGCATATGACTTTGTTAATTCTTTTGCTGCCTCGCCCGTTGCTCCGGTTGCTTTAATAACATTGTCCGCGCCCTCGTCAAACTCTTTAAACGCGTCCTTTGCTGCGGATCCTAAATTTTTTAATCCTTGTATACATAATTTAATCCCGCTTGCTACTAAATTAGATAACGCGCCTTTCATTACGGTAAAGCCGTCGCTTAACTCGCTGCTATCGCTCTTTACATCTTTTAAAGAATTATCAAAATCATCGGCCGCGGTTTCGGCGTCCTTTAACGTGTTTTTATTCTTTGCCAAATCTCCGGACAATGCGGAAATTTGCGCCCCTAACGCCTTTGCCTCTTTGCTATTTTTACCTTGTTCTACAACTACATTTGCGTATTTTTGTTTGAGCGCGTCCAACTCTTTTTGTTGGGCGTTAATTGTGGTTGTTAATTGTCCGGTTGCTGTTTTTGCCTCGTTTTCGGCTTTATTCAAATCGGACAACTTATTATTAAAATAGCCTAACGATTTTTCGGTTTTAGCGATTGAGGCTTGTTGGTTCGCTATTGCTATACGCATTTCATCGGCGGCCGCGCTGTTTTTGCCCTGTTCGCGTTCCACCTCAATTAAACGTTGCTTTTGCACCGTTAATTTTTTGTTTTCAGCGTCTAATACGCTTTCAAGTTGTTTAATTTTAGCCTGTACGCCCTCGGTGCTATCGCTCCATTTATCCATGCTCGCGCTTGCCGCTTTAAATTCGGCATTGGCTAATTTAATTTGGCGTTGGGCGTCCTGTATACCGCGTTTAAATTCCCCTACGTCTATACCTAATTTTGTTGTTGTATCGTCATTATTCGGCATATTCTAACCCCCTTTTTAATACCAACCGGGGTATTTATTTTATTAAAACCAATTATCACCCGCCGGGCGTCTTATGATCCGTTTACCGTTCTTTATTTGTGGTTTATTCTTTTTTTCACGTTCGTTATAATCACTAAAACGACGTATTAATATAAAAACCTCTCGCGCCCTGGATTGCCTTAACGATAACGGCGTTAAACCAGGGAAACACGTACACAAATTAACGGTTATATTAAATAAACTTTCGTATATGGGCGCGTTATCGTCCGCGCCCTCGGTTAGTTTTTTCCGTTACTCAATATATTAAGATTTTCCGCAATTCCTCTAAAAATATTTGAAAATAAAGGTATCATTTCTTTAATCTTAATGCGCGTCATTTCATCGTCGGTTAATCCCTCGAAAATGTCTTTTAAAAACGGCTTTAGTTGTCGCCAACCTTTAACAATCATTACGGCTATTGCCTTTTCATCGTCTAATTTATCCAGGTCAATAACGTTTAAAATATCCTCAACCGTTCCAAACATTAAATCTATACTGTCGGTTGCATATGTCTTTTCTATCTCGTTTTTATTTTCCTTGCTATAAATATTTAACTTAATTTCGGCCATATTACGCGCCCCCTTATTGTTTTAAATGAACCGGGCGGCGGTTAAACCGCCCGGCATAAAAATTAACCCTCGTTTTCGGTTGCTGTTGCGGTTACGACAATATCGCCGGTTACATCGGCAATATAAATTACACCGTTTGCCGCCGTGTATGCTGTACTTGTAATATCAGTACCGCCCATTGTTACGGTTACATCGTCCATTGTGTAACCTGTTTCGGCTGTGAGGGCCGCCAAATATGCGGCACCGCTATTAACGCTTGTGTCGGGGTTACTGTCGTTTACGTGTGTAAGGGTGTTAGTAATACTAAAAGTATTGCTGCCGCTTGCCTGTACGCTGTCGGGTGTTTGAACCTGATTAAAGAATGTTGAAAAGTCAACCAGGTTATAACGTTCATCGACAACAATACCCTTTGCGGATCCCTTAACCCATGCGCCGTTTACATACTTACCCTTGTTAAACTCATAGTTTGTATAAACGCCGGTAAATGTAACCTGTACGTTGGTTGTGTCTGTTCCGTCGTTTTCTGTACTAACGGTTTCCTCGGGAATGTTAAACGTACCCTTTAGACGTGACACATAACGGTATTTACCGTCCGTACCCTTTGTACGATAAGAAATAGCATAATAATCATTTTGGCGTTCACCGTCTACATACATACCTGTTTCCGGATCGAATGATTTACCCGTAAGTTGTGCCAATTGCTGCAATGTTGGTACGGTCATTGTAATACTGATTGTGTCCGCGCTTTCGCTATTTACAACAATAAGGGCCTTATTGTCGTAATAATGCGCCTCGCTTGCGCTGTCCGTTGTTTTTCCTATTTCCTGTACGGGTTGGAAATAAACGGGCGTTTCGGTTACATAACCGGTCTTGTCGTCCTGGGTAACGCGTGCAATGTGAAATTGATCTACGCCGCGATACTCAAAATACTGTGTGTCGTTTTGTGTAGGCATGATTTTTTACCCCCTTAATTAATTTTCTGTATTGATGTAACCAACCTCAAAACCTTTACCCGTGTGCGTTATTTCATCGCTCGAAACATCAAACCCACGGGAAACAATTATAAAGTTGTTTTGCTTTAATAACGTGCGTGCGGCTGCTAACGTGTCCGCTAACAATTGCGGGTCAATGCTATATACGTATACGTTAAAATCGTATATAACAAACTTTGTTTGGTTGTCGTAATCCGTTTCGTTTTCGGGATTTTCCCAAAAAGTAAAAAACGTGTCCGGGTATGGCGCGGTTTCCGCTAAACTGCCTTGCCTGTAAACGGGAAAACCGAACGTTTGCAATAACTCTATTAAAATATCGTCTATCATTCTGTAAAATCCCCCAAATACTTTTGCAATGCTTGTTTAACGTACGTGTGTTGTAAGTTTTTAAGTTCTCGGGCCGTCTTTTTACCAAATACCGTTTCGTATAATTGGGTGTCCGGGGCTTGCCTGGGTGTACCGTGCATTAAGAATATTGACGGTAAACCACCTTGCGAAATGTGAAAACCAATGTCAATTGAGTACAAATCACCTTGTTTATTAACAACCGGGTTTGTATCTAATGACTTTTCCGTACGTCCTGTACGACGGTGTTTTTCTATTTCCGCTTGCAATAATGGCGTAATGTAATTATGGCTTTCGATTAATGCTTTTGTTACGGCCTCTTGTAAACCGGTTTTACTCAATCCGTCAAGATCCGTTAACCATTTTTGCATATTAGGCGTAACCATAAATACAACTTTTTTTGCCATATTACGCGCCCCCGCGAACGGATTTAACTTTAAACTTTAACCACTTGTTACGCATTTCGATATTTTCGGGTACGCCCAAAATCTCGTAATTAATCCCGCCTATAACAATTTTGCAATTAGCCGTTATGTTAGGATCGAACCACGTTTCTATTGTGGCCGTATCTTGAATAACTGTTACGCCATTGTTGTTAATTTCCGTACCGCCAAACGTTCTAAATGAACAATAAAACGTTGTGCCTATTTCGTCGTAAACTCGTTTTAAAGTACCTTTAACCATTGTTTCGGTACATTTAAAATACTGTCCTGGTACGTTAAACGGCGTTGCGGGTTTATATTCGCTCATGTTGTACCCCCATTACCCAATGCCAATTGCGCGACACGTTGCGTAAATAACGTACTCCAACCCGTGTTACCCGCTCCGTAATTCCAACAATCGGCAACCCCACGCGTTAACGTACCAATTGTTGTTTGCGCATTAATAACGCTATTTGGTACACCGGCATTTAACATATAATCTTTAACGTCGGTTAACCAAACGTTTATTGTTGCGTTCGGTATACCGTCGCCAATGCCTAACGCCTGTTTGATCTGCGTTATTTGTTCATCGCTTGTTAACTGCATATTGTCGCCCCCTGTTAAAAATTACGGTTGCGGGTACGGGTATTCGTACCCGCGCACGTAATCACGAATTAATTAAAAACCAACTTGCGCAATTGTTACGGCACCGTCTGCAAGTGTTGCGGTGTAAAGGCTTACGCCGTCCGCGTCAACTGTTGCGCCGCTTGTTTCAACGGCAACACCGTTAACGCTAAATCCGGCGTAATTGTAACCAGGAATAAAATACAATACTGCGGCGGTTACATCTTCGCCAAAATCGCAACTGTTAACGGGTTCGCTTGCAATAAGGTTGCCGGATCCCTCGGAAATCTCAAAAACGCCGCTTGCGTCGTTTGCGTCAACCTTTGAAACTGTTGTACCCGCAATTGTAAGAATGTTTGCGTAAAGTGTAAGTAAATCGGTTTTTGTTACCGGTACAATTCTGTCGTTGTTAATCATTTTGTTTTACCTCTTTCTTTAGATTATTATGCGCTCAACTTTGTGACCGAAATCGTCTTCGTGTCGTCGCTTTTGACCGTTATGATAAGCGCATAAACGTCGCCGTTATCAACTACCACACCAGAAAAAACAGCGTCCTGATTGTTTAAGGTGTCATTACCCGCATAATAAACAGAACAACCTGATGCAAAGCTATCCGCTATGAAGTTTATTCCCGCACGAATTTTGCCATTAACAAAATCTTTCACTGCTGCATAATTACCATTAAACTGCTCAAAAGAATAAGACGAACCGCTTTTCTTTATTACTGACTGAAGATATTGCACGGCAGAACCTACAACAATTTCATTTCCCTGATTATTTACGCAAATCGGTCTGAATTTCTGGGTTGACGTAATAGAAGCGGGCAATTTTAAGCCAGCCGCCCACTTTCCACTTTTAACCTGCATAATCTTGCCGTTGTCCGAAGTTGTAACGGCAGGCAATTCGCTTGCGGCTGCCGAAGCGACTGTCGAAATCTTTTCGAGCATTTCGGGAATTGTTGTTACGTTTGCAACGTCGGCAATATCGCCGCCCAACGCGACGTACAAACCTTGCAACGCCGCAACATTATTAATTACGTCGTTCATAATTGCACCCCCTTATTAGCCCTTAATGATCTTGTAATAACCTGTCGGGTTAAGGATCTTACCGTCAACAACAACTAACGCCTTGTCTACCCATTCGTTAGTTTCTTCATCGAAATAACGACGCATTGTAAAACCGAAATTCTCGTTAATTGCGTATTCCTGGGGCTGCCAATAAATACCGATAACGTCGCCGGCCTGTGCGCTGTCAAAATCCGCGATAATGTCGGGTTCTACGAGTGAAATATCACGGCCGAAAAATCTACCGTTCGGGTTTCTCGCGTCGCCGTCGTTAACTTCAAGGCCTGTTGCCTGTCTAAAAATCGGGTTGTTGTTGGCGTCGGCCATTGTTTCCAAATATGCGTCAACTGTTGCAACCGGGAAAATAAATTCGCCGGAACGATAACCCAACGGCAATTGTGCAAAGAAGTTTTTACGCCACTTTGTCCAATCTGTAAGTTGTGCGGCTGTCATTGTAATCGTATTTGTAACCCTGGGATCGTTAAGAATACCCAACATAGAACCGTTACCGGATCCGTTTACAATGCCGTAATCCATTGCCTCAAGGTATGCAATTGCGATAACCTCAACAATTTTTGCCTCAAAACTTGAAAGTGTAAGAAGTTGTGACAAGAATGTTTGAGCGATACGAATTTCGGCCGTATGGTAATTAAATGTTACCTTACCCAACTTATCGAGGTTTTGACGGGGTGAAACTGTCTTTTCATTGATCCACTTAAAAGTTGCGGACAATGCACCGACGGGGTACTCAACTCCGCCCTGTACCGCAATCTTTCTAACCTTGCTGTAAAGGTTGCCGTATCTCTTACGAACCGTGTTAATAACATCGTTCATAATTGTAAACGGGATTGCTGCGCCGGTATCACCTGTGTTAATAGCCTCGCCCGCACGCTTAATAGGTTCGCCGGTCTGCACGTACTTCATAAACGCTTGGCGGTACTCCATTGTGCTTGTAGGGTCAACGTCGCGGTTTTCGCCTGTTTCGCCCTGTTGCTGTGCGCCCTGGGAAAATGCACCAACGATTGAACCGTTAACAAGTGTTGCGTTTGCGGGCGGTGTTGCTGCCCTTTGCGCTGCCTCGTTTTCCTCGGCGTCGATTGCGTCAATTTCGCCCTGGGTTTCCTCAATTTCGGCGTTAATGTCGGCCAATTCCTCGTTAATAGAACGAACCTCGTTAACGTCCTGGCTTGCCATTGCGCGTTGTGTCAAACTTGCCTTTTTTGCATTAAGTCTTGCAAGTCTTTTTGTAAGAATGTCTTTTCTTTTCATGGTATTGTTACCCCCTTGAAATAATTTGAGTTTTTGCCTTTAACAAGGCTAATGTTGTTTCGTCATTATCCAATGACGTTGCGCGCATTTCGGCCCTTGCTTTCTCCAAAACAGTTTTGGCGTTATCCAACGCCGCCGCCTCGCTACGTGCGTATATTTCGGTGCTTTCATAAGCGGGGAATGTTACCGCGCTTACTTCCACAACGGAACCAATTTTTGTAATGTGACGTGTCGGGTGTTCGCTTTCGAGATTTTCCCACGCGTCCGCGTCAATATAAAACATAAATGACATACCGGTAATGTCGCCGCGTCCAACCGCGCTATATAATGCGCGGGCGTCGGCATTGTTCTCAACATCAAGTTTTACAAAATCCATGTTAAGGCCCTGTACGTCGGGTGTTAGTTTCATGGTACTATTACCGTTATTACGACGTGAACGCGCCAACGGTATCATACTTGTATTATGGTTAACTAAAAAACGTATGTCGGTTAGGTCTGCGCCGTCCAACGCGCCCGCGTCTATAATTTCATCAAACAAACCCAAATCGGTACGCGAATTGTATACAATCGGGCGGCCGGTTATGATCTTTTCGCCGCTGTCGTTTTCTTGCGCCCTAATTTCAAAATTAAATGCGCGTTTTTCTAAAACTGCCATATGTTTTATACCCCCTTTAACTAAACGTTACCGATGTAACATAATCGTTTAAAATCGGTATAATAACGCCTACGTTCCACGCGTAACCCAAATCAATATTTACCGTTTGGTTGCTTACGGATCCACTAACCGTATATGTGTAACCCGCCAAATTTTCGGCCGATACTTCACCGTTAACCACTTTTACGTAAACAATACCCATTTGGGTTAATATTAAATAACTGTTGTACTTTGCGCGGCTTTCGGATCCATGAACAATACTAATATTTTGTTTGTTCAATATCTTGTAACCAATTTCCGGGGCCGCTACGTCGCCCCCGCCGCCCAACTCTTGTAACAATAGTTGTAATAGCGTTTCAATACGGCTTTGTGGTTCGGCTAACTGATTATCTGCCCCCAATATGTTTTGTAATATTGCCTCGTTACGGCTTTGTGGTTGCTCAAAATCTGCCATATATAACCCCCTTTAAATATCCTCGTTTGTGTTATTTTCGGTTTTGTCTACCACGTCAACGTTTACCTTGCCAACTTGGTATTGATCCGCGTTATTCGCGTCAATCCAGTTTAAACTCATGTATCGTTTGCCCTCTAATTCGGGTAACGGTGATAAACCTAAAATTGTACGTTTTTCGTTCTCGAATAACGAACCGGTCGGGGCTAACATATTAATCATTTCGATTTTTTGGCTTATACTCATAAAAATTAAATCTTTTGTGTAAAACTCAATTTTATTGCCAAATGCCCGTTCGCGGCTTGTTAACATTTTCTTTGTAAACGCCTGGGTAAACGCTGTTATAAGCGGTTCTAACGCCTTTTGATAAAACGCCTCGTATTGAGCCTTTGTATAGTCGCCTGTCAATATTGCAAGCGGTACACCCCAATGCCTTAAAATCTTTTCATCAATAAATTTTAAAGTTGGTTCGTCTACCAATTCGCTTTTATGCTCTAATGGCGTAAAATCGGCTTTAATATCCAATGGTAAAAAACCGCTTTCGCTATTCTGTAATTTACGCTCCAATTCTTTTAACGCTGCCTCGGTGCGTCCGTCGTCAATCATCGTATTATATTTAACAATACCGTTGATTGCATAACTCGCGTTCATTGCCTTTGCAATGCCCTTTAACAATTGATCGTTTAGTTCCAATGTTCCTAACAACGCTTTATGGTCGGGTTGCCCTAACTCATTACCGCCCATATATTCGCTAACCGAATAGTTATACTTAATATGTATAACGTCGTCGTACGGTATCGTTGTTGTGTACCCGTTCCAAAACGTAAATTTAACGAATAAACGCCCCGTTACATCTTCAATAAAATCTACTTGCGACGGGTTAATAGGGTACAAACTTTCGTAACGTCTTATTGTCGCCCCGGTCTTATCGTCAACCCATGTATAATACGTCGGTATCACAAACGCGTTATAATTCAGTAATAGCAACCACGTTATTTTTTCCAAAAACTCGTTAGTTGTCATTAATTCGTTCGGATTGCTCAATACATCTTGTATTGATCCTTTAACCGGTACGGGGTCACTATTAATATATCTAACGTGCGTCGGGTTCAATTTCTTCATTTCGTCAACAATACATTTAATTGCTTGCTGCACAACGTCCGACGCGTATATATTCGTACCAAATTGAGTATACACGGGCCAAAAACCGTTCATTGTCGGCGCGTACTTTGGTGACTTTGGGCCGCGTCTAAACAACTTTTCGTACCATTTCATATTGTTATCACCCCCATTTACTTTTTAAATCTGTTCTATATCTCCGGTACATTTCGTATAAACTTACTAATGTTACCGCCCCGTCAATTTTCTTTTGGTCGTTCGTCTTAACAATTAACGCTTGGCGACGCTCATTTACTTTTAAACACGCGTTGCCTAACGTCCAACGATCAACGGGGTTGTTGTTATAATTTATTAATCTTGCTTTTAAATCTGCCTCGCATAACAACAACGCATTGTTTAACGTATCTGCATTTTGTAAAATCATTTCCAAATCGCCGTTTTCACCTTTATACCACCCGTACGTTTCCATGCCTTTTAACCACTCTTTTGCAAAACGTTGGTCGTAACCGCATTTATATAACTTAATGCCATATTGTAAATACAACGTTTCGTAAAACCATGCTGCAACAACACTTAAATCTATGTCGTTACCCTCGCAAACGGTTATATAACCGGCGTCGGCCCACTCTTTGTATTTTGCCCCCGCGTTATGGTCGTCGTTGTCCGGGTCTAACTTTGTTTGCGGTATAAAATATTGTGTCAATACGTATTTAATACCGTCTTTAACAACTAACGCCTTTGCACAACATAAATCAGTTGTTTCGGCTAAATCGACGTGGCCAACGGCAAAACCGCCGCGCAAATCCTCAACGTTAAAAGTTGCGTTATATGTGTAATCTTCATAATTTAACCAACTTACCGCAACGTTTTGTTTGATGTTAAAATCTTTGCTTAAAACAAAAATTCTATCGCTTTTACTTTTCTTTGCTGCGTCTACTTGCTCCGTTAAATAGTCCCACTTTTTAACTATCCCTAACGTTGGGTTGGATTTATACCACGTGTTAGGATCCGTAAATATTTCGTTTTCGCTATCCTGGGTATACAACCACGGCAAATAACGTTGTGCGCTTATGCTGTCGTCCTCACCCTTAATAATTGCCCGCGCCTTTTTTAATTCATCGTCCAAAAAACCACCGTCTACAAATCCCTCTGTTGTTATTAGTATTAATTTCGGGTTTTCTTTCAAACTCTGCGATTGCTCAATACTTTTAACAATTACGTTTGTTTTCATTTCGTGGACTTCATCGACAACGGCCCAATCTATGTTGCGGCCCTCTTTGTTTTTTGTCTTATCAGATAATTTAAATACTTTCGTATTTGTCGCACGGTTCAATATAAAACGTTGGTTGCGGTGCGTGTCTACGCCGTCCGGATCCACCAATAAACGCATTGTGTCGATTGCGTCGTATGTCAAACTTGCCTGGTTGTCGTCGTTACTACTGCATACAATATCCGCGCCCGGATTGCCTGTTATAAACTCCGATAAACCCAACGCGCTGCACGTTTCGGACTTTGTATTTTTACGGGCAATTAGTAATAATGTTTTTTTAAATCGGTCAATTATTGCCTTACGTTCGGCATAATCACGGGCCATTTTAAAACTATAAAGGGCCTCAATATATGCCTTTTGCCATAACATTAAAACCATTGGTTGATTATAAAACGGGCTTTTTGTTAGCCTTACGCAATTTTCCATAAAATCCATGCGTAAACGGCTGTCGCTTACATCGTAAAAATACGCGTCGTTATGCTGCAAATCATCTATTAAATTGTCAAGTTCCGTTATAAGTTCGTACCCGGCGATTATTTCGCCCGCCGCTATACGTTCCCTATATTCTATTAAAAAACTATTGTCCGCCGTCCAATTCGTTTTAACCTGTATTAACATTTCGGTTTGCCGCCCACTTTCTTAACGGGCTTTCGTCTTTTCCGTCGTCTTTGTCGTTCATTCTTGCCAACGCCTTATAACAATTTGTGTATTGTTGTAACAACTCTTTGTACGCCTTAAACGTCGGGTTTATACGTTGTTGGCGCGGGTTGTCCGGGTTAACCTCGTAAAACGGTGCTATGCCCTCGCGGTCGTTCTTTTCTAATTCGTCTAACCTGGTTTCTAATCCAATAACGTAATCTATCATTTTAGCGTTTATAGGATCGTCACCAACTATTTTTATTAATTCGTCGCGCCGGTTCATTATTTACGCCGTCCTTTTCCACATATAGCAAGTAATATACGGCTGTACAATGTTATGCGGTTGGCCGCTGCCTGTATATTCTTCATTCGGTACAATTTCGTTGCTCGCCTCTTTTCTATAAGGTCTGCTGCTGTACTGCGTACCGTATTGCGATAATATAGTGTAATTACCGTTATATGTTACGTGGCCCGCGTGTCGCGGCATTTCGGCAATTGTTAACGTGTGTTTCTTTTCGCCGCCGGTTTTCTCAACTGTATTAAAATCGCTATCCGCTGCATTAACACCAACGGGTACGCGTCCGGATCCCCACGCAACCCACGTACCGCCAAAAAGTGATGCCGGGTTAGTTTGTGACGTACTCATATAAATAGCACCAATCGGGTAAATGGTTTTCCAATAGTTATTTTGCAAATTGTCTATTTGCCTTTGCATTTCGTTTATTGTAGTTTCTAACAATTCTGTTATTTCTACTTTTTCCTTATCATCTGTAAACCCGTGTGCCATGCACCTAACCCCCTTTTATTTCACTTTTTAAAATTTTTTCAGTTTTTTTAAAATTTGTTGTACACCTTTTGGATTTTTTCAGTTTTGAAAATCTCGTTTTTGTCTTTTCTATAAGAAAAGGGCTCCCCCGTGCAGTCCCCTACGGGCCTTATCTAAACATCAATAGGGGGGGTGTATACCTCAAACCATTTGTTGATATATTCGCGCCAATCGTCTTTGTTACGTTCCGTTTGTTGCTCTAACCTGGTTAAACATTCGTCTTTTGTACTTTCAATTAATATTGTTTCCGCTCCAATGTCACCGGCTAAACGATTACGTTCCGTTGATAATGGATAACCGCCAATAACATATGCACAACGCCAATTACCAACGCGATATTTAACCATGTTTAACAGTTCGTCACGGATCCCAAACACAACGGCGTTTAATCGTTTGGGTTTAATATACCTGGGTTCGTTGCTTACACATTGCCAAATGTTATCAATATCTATTACTAAATCGCCGTCGTTCTTAACATCTTCAACATATGACGTTTTACCGGATAATGGCGCACCGTATACTATGTATACTTTGCGAGTTCTCATGCCGTATTTATCATGTATTTTATTGTGACATTTATGATGTACTAACTCTATATTGTCCGGGTTTAATGCTATTGTTGCGTCATTGTAATTAGTTTCGGTTAGTTCGGTCATATGATGTGCGATACAATCATAAGCGCGCACAATAGGTTTACCGCAATAAGCACAATATATAAAACCGTCCGACGGGTTAACGCGCTGTTCAATAACAACGCGGCGTAATTGCTCCCATGCTTTAGTTTTATAAAAGTCTGCTAATGCCACTAAAATAACCCCCAATGCAACTAATTACCATTCGTTATTAAATGCTCCGCGTGACTTTGCCAATAGTTCCGACGCCCTCAAACGGTCTTTTATTTCGTTAGTCGGATCGTTTAATATTGACGTCCAAAACGCTTGTATTTCTTTAACTGTCGCTATTTTATTAACTATTTCCGGCAACCCCACAACGTTTAAATACTGTATATATTCTTGCACGTCACGCCTTGCAACCAATTTATGCGCGTTACCTCTTGCGTAACGTGGAGAATACCCGGCCATAATGGCCGCTTGCTCTGCATTGGCTTTTGCGTCGCCGCAATATGCTAATGCAAACTCTTTAAATTGTGGCTTTATTTTCGGTTCGTCCATAAAATCACGCCTTTAAATACTTGCTGTAACAATAACCCGTTTTACCGTTGTACTTTACTTTGTACCAACTTGCGTTTGTCTTTTCGATTAACTCAACTTCCTTGCCTTTTGGTACGGATCCGATAACCTTACCGTTTGGTGTTGCCCTCATGTTCAACGGTGCGGAAATTGTATTAACAGTTAAATAAACCTTTTTGCCGTACAACATTTCGTTAACACGGTCTTGCACCTTGTTATAATCGTACCCGGCTTTTGTTAATCGCTCTTTTCTGTCTACGCCGTTACCCCATTTACCGGCTAAAACTTCTTTCGCCAATTGGTCAATGGTCTTTTTAGGCTCTGTATTGCCCTGTGACGCGTCCGAACCGTTTTGAGGGTTATTATCCTTATTTTTACCGCCCGCGCCATTTTGGGCCTTTTCTGCGCGAATTTTTGCGGGTAAATCGGTTAACAGTTCGTCGCAATCAACATAACCGTTAATGCCGTTAACTTTTCCCTTGCTCGTATATTGCCATAAATCGCAAGCAATCGACGGTTTAGTACCTGGTTTGCCGTTATCCTTACCCCATGCGGCAACCCATTTTGTATATTTGTCTAAACCCTTTAAATAGGTTTTAAACCATGATAACGACGCATAAACGCCACACCAATAACCGGCCTTTTCGATAATATCGCCAAAAACAACGGCGTTTGACTTTGCAACGCTGCTAATGCTGTTTTCTTCAAGGTCGTAATAAATGGGTAATGTGATTTTATCTTTATACGGATCCACCAAACGTAAAGTATGTTCGGCCTCACTTTTTGCGCTTGCTGCGTTCTTTGCGTATGAATACATATAAACGCCAATATCTAAACCGGCGTTTATTGCTCCGTCCATATTCTGTTTAAATTTTGCGTCGTCCTGTTTTTTATAATTTTGGCCAAAACCACAACGGACAATTACGCCGGTAACTCCGGCGGCCTTAACTTTAGCCCAATCAATATTACCGTTATGCTCCGAAACATCAATTAACATAAAATTACGCCCCCTTTGTGTGTGCGTGTTCTAAATCCCCTATACGGTGATTTATTACTTTTATTTGTTCTTCTACAACGGGCATACGTTGAGCAAAATTATTATGCTCTCGCACTTCTCGGGTTAGTTCTTCAATTTTGGTATCTGTAACGGCCTGGTTAATTTTAATATTTTCGTTTGTCTTACGGTTTCCCGCCCAAACTGTAAAAATCGTACCAATTAAAGTTAAACCGCCCGAAATAATAGCAACTAAAACGCCGTCACTCATTTTTTACGCCTCTTTTGTAAGTTGTTTGTAAATCTGATTAACGCCGGTTGCTGCAAATCCGCTAACAATGCCTGTTGCAACTGCTACGGCCCAATTTTCGGCGGCTATGTAATCGGGAATTGTCATAAACATTACAACGCCCAAAATAGCACCGGAAAAACCGCAAATAATCGGGATAAACTTATCAATTTTACCGTTGCCGATTGTCTTACAAGCAACCCCGATTAAATAACAAATAACCACTATTGCCGGCAATGCTACAAATTCACTCATAAGATAAACCCCCTAAACTCTATTTATCTATGTTAAAAATACCCGTATTGGTATGCGTACGCAATGTTGCATATGGTTGCATATATAAAAAAGCGGGTGCGCACAATGCGCCCCGCCTATAAATATAAAAAACCCGTTTTCGTGCCGGATCTTGATACACGGAAACGGGCCCACAACATATCATATATGTCGTTCAAACGCATATATTATAACATAAAAAACCCGTCACGCAATAACTACGCAAACGGGCTTTTTACGGATAGTACTTTATGGCAATAAAATTATACCATAAAAAAACGGCGGTGCGCCTACCGCCGTTTAAAGATTGCGTTAAATTTTCGGTTTGCCCGGACTTGCACCGGAAACGGAACGCAAAACCCGCATTTCCTCGTTAATGCTACCCCCGAAAATCTGAATATATTATAACTCAATCTCGCGACAATTCAATATACAAACTAATACATAACCGTTTTTTGTTGCGTACTATCGTGGAAACATCAACGGCCATTAATTCGGCTATTTGCTCAATCGTGTAACGATCTCGGAAATAATACGGCAATATGCCTAAATATAAATCGCCGTCCAAACTGTCTATTGCTGCCGTTATTTCGGGATCCTTTGCGCCGCCCTGGTAATAAGAAAATAACCGCCCGTTCATTTCCTCATACACAACGGCCCGCATATCCTTAATAATGCGTCGCCGCTCTAATTCGTTTAAGCACTCGTTAACTACCTGTTTAATTTCTTCACGTGTCATATTTTAACCCCCTTAAAACAGATAACACATAATTGTATGCTGCTATTATATCGGCGTCCGGTAAAACTAAATCGCATTTTGCGCAATCCCGGTTACAACCGCGTATATTTCGGTTAACACATTCTTTCTCATGCTCAATTACGTTAATTACATCGTCAACGGTCATATTAACCCCCTAAACAACTATTTTTACTTACTGCCACAAGGCTTTGCGGGTTTTCGTACAACTATTTGACAACTATTTGCAAAAATAGTTGTATGCCCGCAAATGCCCTAATTTATTACGTTTGCGGGCGGTCAATCGGTCAAAAAACAACTATTACAACTATTTACTACTATATTCTTTATATTTTTGTACTTATGATTAGTACCCTATATCGTTATTGTTTTTAAAATTATTAAGAAATAAAGGCAAAATAGTTGTAATAGTTGTACCGAACCCGCAAACGCCTTTATTTATTACGTTTGAGCCTTACAACTATTTGCAAAAAATAGTTGTCAAATAGTTGTAAAATAGTTGTCAAATCGCTGTTTTATACTCCAAAAGTTCTTATATATTATATATACTACGTAAGTAGTATATATAATATATAACGCCCCCGCTCAACTGCTGTTATATGTGTACATACTATTGCATATCATAAGTTTAAAAAAATTACGGTTTAATTTTGCTGCATAAAACGGCCCAAATAAAAATTATCGTTTGTTGTTTCGTCGTCCTGGGTTTTTACTGTTTCGGGATCCGTTACGGCGTCGTTTTTCTCGTAAAAATCTCGAACACGTTTAAGGGAAATATTTTGACATTCCAGGAAAAAACAATAACGCATGGCCCAATTTAACGCCGCTAATACGTCCGCTTTTGTAATACCGTTATGGGTATCCATTGCCACAACCTCGTTTATTGCCTCGATCTTTTCGGCGTCGGTGTATTCCTGGTTGTTAATATTCTTAAATATTGCCGCTGCTTTGCCTATGTTCATACGTTACCCCCCGTTTATTAAATCCGCGTTTTCGTTCCACGCTTTTATACATTCTTCTTTACTTGTGAAATACACCTCAAATTTTGTATCGCACAAATACCGCCCACAATGTACATAAAATAAACCGTTATTTTGTTTATATAACATCAGGCCTGTATTGCCGCAATACGGACACGGTTTTAATTTTTTTAAATCGTTCATACTAACATCGTTCATACGTTACCCCCTTTGTTGTCCTGGTTGTTTACGGATCCCAAAACCTTGTTTAAATATTCTCTTTTTTCGTTCGGTAATACTTCAATCATTCCCCAATATTGCAACTCGTCAAATTCCCGTTCTTGAACCTCAACAATTTGTATATTCTTTGCAAGTTCTGTTTTCATCGTTTCAACTAATTTCGTTTTTATTTCTCTATCATCAATCCAACCATGCTGTACCGATCTTTTAGGAAAATAGCAAATCGCGTTAACTTTAACCGGTGTAACGGTTGTATGCGTAATTTCAATCGGTACGGGTTTAAACGGTGAAATATAATTTTTTCTATCGGGAAAACATTTAAAATAAAGTTTCTCAATTAGTAATTTTATCATTTATAACCCCCTTTACGCTCGTTTGTTCCATGCGCCAACCGCGCTAACCGAATTTGCATAACCAATTGTGGTTGGTTGTATCTTGCACCGTTTATTATTACAACTAACCATGTAATAAATGTTTGGTGTCGTTAAACTTTCCCAACGCTCCACCCGGTCGGGTACTACTCCACAAAACGGACACGCTTTTAACATACTTTTTGCCCCCTGTTTTCTTTCTATTTGATCCATAAATACATACAGTAAATACCGAACGCAACTAAAACTATGATTGTTATTAGTTCGTCACCGGTTAACATTTAATCACCAATTCGTCATAACCCAACGCCCGCACCCAACAACTCAATATAAAAATACCTGGTGTACCGCGTCCGTTTTCAGTTAAAAATATGGTGTTTTTACTTATGCCGGCTTTTGCTGCTATTTGTTGGCGTGTTATATGCTTTTCTTCACGGATCCCGCGCAACTGTGGCCCTATTTCATCAACATTATTAATAATTAGTTGTTTCATGGTTTAACCCCCTTTTTTAAAAATAAATCTTCTGAAATTTTGCCGTAAATTTTTTCAAACATTGGTTTGCTCATTCCTTTAAATTTTCTATGTGCATATCCGTATGACATTGGCAATTTAACGTTTATTTTTGTTGACATTTGAAAATAAATACGATAATGCTTTTTAAAATAATCCGTTGCCGTTTCTTTATTTTCGTGTATTTTTAAATCTGATATACCGTTAAAAATATCTTCATAAAACGTAACCCATTTACTCATGCATAACCCCCTTTAGTTATTTTATTTTTCTTATTTTTTCGTGAATTTTCACGTAAACAACTTAAATGAAAAAAGCGTTTAATTTTCCATTGCCCTTTACCTTGATATATCCAACCGTAATTATCGTAATCGGGGTTTGTACTTGCGGTACAATTGGGCCAATAATGAACATACTCGTTACAAAAAGGGCATTTTTTATCCCAATACATTTGAACCCCCTTTTATTCGTTTGCTATAAATACGCGGTATCGTTTACCGTCTATTTTTTGTTCTACAATCTCACAATCAAACGTGCGTTTAACGGTTCGGCTAAATTCAATTTGTGACATTGGCGTAAAACTGTTAGCAACGCAAAATTCTTTGTACGTGCGGTAAACCTCACTTGTACGCTCGTTTATGATGTTTTCCGCGCCGGTTTCTTTAAAGAACAATACAATAGGGTTGTTGTTTTCCTCGTATTCCTCTAACTCTTTTTGTACCGCGTTATTGATTGTAAACGCCTGGTTACTTAAAACCCTGTTTAGCCCGTCCAATGCCAATTGTATTAACGCCTCGATAACATCTGTTTTACGCAACTTGTATTTAATAAACGGGTCATAATCCGGTGCGTTTTTGTCAAACGTGGCATTAAACGGAACGATTATTAAACGATCCAATACCGCGCCGCTTTTATCCTTAATACGCGGTATGTTGTTTGCACTAAATAACAGTTTTGCATAATTGTTAAATGCGAACGGGTCAACGCCCTTGCGCTCAACTGTTATGCGGTCACCCGAAACAACTTTTTTAAATATTGCCGGGTTCTTTATAAATTCGTCGCCGATGTCGTCGCCAATGTTGGCAAGTTTACCGACAATTTCGGCCGTTTTAAATTGGCTGCCAATGTCCGCAAGGTCTAACGCGCTTATATTTTCTTCACCCAACATATACGTTATTAAATCCAGGTACGTACTTTTACCGTTCTTTTTATCTCCGGTTAAAATAAAGCACTTTCGCAACTCATTACGCCGAAACATACAATAACCGGCCATTTCTTCAAGTAATGCCCTTATGTCCGGATCCCCGCACGCGATTTTATTTAACGTGGTTTCTAATAGTTCGTTTTCTGCGTCCGGTACGTAATCAAAGTTAATTTTGTTGGTTACGATTATTTCGGGCGTAAAGTCTATTAATTCATCGTTTACAATGTCGTATAATCCGTTCTTAAATGCTATAAAATTACTATTATCGTAATTGTGCTTGCTTTCTACTATCAATTCGAGATAGTCCAAAACCTCGCGCCGCTGCGTCGCCTTTAACGACGGTATATATTTAATCATTTTTGCCATGATTGCATTTTTACCGCCAACGTATACGCCGTTATCGTAAATGTGTAATTGTCCGTTTAGTCGGACTATATGA
>JAFXUJ010000016.1 GCA_017525025.1 Elusimicrobiaceae bacterium
GCCGACCTCGAAGGCTATCAGCGCAGAAAAAAATATTTCGACCTGCCCCGCCTGATTCTTGGCAACGGCAGTAATATATTGTTTACCAAAAACTTCCAAGGGGCTGTGCTAAAAAACAGCATCAAGGGAATTGAAGTGGTAAGCGAAGACAACGAAAAAGCCGTGGTAAAAGCCGCCTCGGGCGAAGATTTCGACACTTTTGTGCAGTTTTGCGCAAAAAAACGTTTCTGCGGAATCGAAAACCTTTCGGCAATTCCCGGAACTGTGGGAGCGGCTGCGGTGCAAAACATCGGCGCATACGGTCAAGAAGCCTCACAGACCATTCAAGAGGTGGAATACTACAATTTTGAAACGGCTAAAATAGAAACCATCGCCGCCAAAGATTGCAAATTTGAATACCGTGGCAGCATTTTTAAAACCGACCTCGCAGGCAAAGTATTTATTACAGCGGTAACATTCTGTTTATCAAAGAATTTTACACCTTGCACCGAATACGGCAAACTGCAAGAACTATTGAAAGATACTCCCATTATCACACCTATGATAATGCGCAGAGTAATAACCACTTATCGTGCGTCAATAATTCCCGACACAAAAGAATACGGCAATGCGGGCAGTTTTTTCAAAAACCCTGTTATCACCGAAGCCACTGCAAAAAAAATCTTGGCAGAGAGTCCCGAACTCAAAACCTATCCCGCCGACAAAGGAAAAGTAAAACTTGCAGCAGGTCAACTTATTGATTTATGCGGTTTTAAAGGTGCAAACGAAGGCAAAGTTGGCACAGCCGAAAAACAAGCACTCATCATTGTAAACCTCGGCAAAGCCACCGGCAAAGAAATTCACACTTTTGCCAACAAAATTGCCAAGGCTGTAAAAGAAAAATACGGAGTAAAACTCGAACCCGAAGTTACTATCGTTTAATATGTTAAGTGCAAAAACAAAAAAAGAATTCCTGTCGTATCTGATGATACTTGCGGGTACGTTTGCCATAGCCGCAGGATACATATTTTTTATTTCGCCATTTAAGATAACGCCGGGTGGAGTTTACGGTATATCCATTATGATTCACCACGTTACGCAAGGCAAGTTTGAAATGTTTCCCGACGGTTTACCCATTGGTACGCTTGCATTTTGCCTTGATATTCCGCTAACTCTCATTGGCACAAAAATCTTAGGACCAAAATTCGGCATCAAAACCGTTGTGGGCTTTACTGCAATGGCACTTTTTACATCGCTTTTAGAATACGCTTGGGGCTACGAGGCGTTGGTTCCGGGCGAACCTTTGCTCTCGTCGATATTTGGCGGTGTGCTTGTAGGCTTGGGTTGCGGATTGTGTTTCAAAGCCAAAGCCACCACCGGCGGAAGCGACATTATTGCAATGATTCTTGCCAAATACACCCGTGCACCGCTTGGAATGTTGCAAATTTACGTTGATTCTACCATCGTGCTGTTCAGCCTCTTGGCATTCCACCAATGGGATATTCCGCTATATTCGTGGATTGTGATTTTTATCACTGGCAAAGTGGTAGACATTATCCTTCAAGGACTTACGGTAGAAAAAGCACTCATTGTAATATCCGACAAGCACGACGAAATTCGTCAAGAAATTATCAAAAAAATGGATCGCGGCGGCACATATTTCAATGGCAAAGGAATGTTTCAAAACGCTGAAAAACAGATAATTTTCACCGTCCTTTCGCGTCGCGAGGCCGAAATACTCAAAGATTTTATCCGCGAAACCGACCCAAGGGCTTTTATGGCTGTGCTTGATGCCTCCGAAGTCCTCGGCGAAGGATTTAAGAATCTCAACGAAAGTTAATATATTAATATAACAACGAATTTAACAAATTAAAACGAAAGAATACATTAAAATACAATCTAAACAAACCCGCAAGCGGGATACGAATACTAATTTGTATTTGTTTAATTAGTTAATTAAAGCATAATTTATTATGATTTAATTTTATTCGTTTCCTTAGTGTAATTCGTTGTTAAAAAAAATAAAGATATGGACGTAAAGATAGAAGAAAGTTGGAAAAAAGCATTGGCAGATGAGTTTAACAAGCCTTATTTTGAGCAACTTACTGCGTTTGTTAAATCAGAATACGCCACCACAACTGTATATCCCGAAGGCAAAAACATATTCAACGCCTTCAACCTCTGTCCGCTGCCAAATGTCAAAGTGGTGATAATCGGTCAAGACCCCTACCACGAGCCACGTCAGGCGCACGGACTATGCTTTTCGGTGCAAGACGGCGTGGAGTTTCCCCCTTCGCTCCAAAACATCTTCAAAGAGATAGAATCCGACCTTGGCACACCCGTACCACAGAGCGGAAACCTCGAACGCTGGGCACGTCAAGGAGTTTTTCTCTTAAACTCTATCCTCACCGTAAGGGCTCATCAAGCCGCCTCGCACGCCAACAAAGGCTGGGAAACCTTCACCGACGAGGTTATCAAACAAATTTCCGACAAAACCGAAAACGTGGTGTTTATGCTTTGGGGCAATTACGCC